>CAKZLE010000024.1 GCA_937125225.1 uncultured Spirochaetia bacterium | reverse complement strand
CCCAAACCCCAAACCCCAAACCCCAAACCCCCACCCCCATTTAATTTAAATTTATTAAAATTATAAATAATAAATTATTTAATTATTTTTTTTTAAATATCAATATTTTATATGTAATAAAAACACTATTAGTTAACAAAAATTTTAATTTTAAAAGATTTGTTAAATTAATTTTAAATATTTAATTTAAAAAAATATTATTTTACTGTTTAATTTTAAAAATCATTTTTAATTATTTAATTAATTTTTTTATAAAAAATATTTTTATTAGTATATTAATTAGAATTATTTTTCTATTTAAATTTATTATTTTAGTATTATGTAATTGATTGTGAGATTTATGATTTTTATTAAACATTAACTTTATTTTTTTAAAAAGTTATTTAAATTTTTTAAATTATTATAGGAAATTAAATTAATATTTTCCATTATTTTTATTATAATTTTAATTAATATTAACTAAAACTTGATTCGTTTATATTAATTATAAATATTTCATAAATTAATTGTCCAATTTCTATTAGAAAATCACATTTTATTTTTATATCTTAATTTTATTATAGTTCTTTTATATCTTTTGAAAAAAATAAAACAAAAAAATCTTATAATAATTATATGTAATAATTCTAAAATTCAATTATACTTTTTATTTTTTTAAAAGTTAGTATTTAAAATCCTTATATAATTGTAATAATATTTTAACTGTTTAATTTTTCTAATTTATAAAAATTTAATTAAAATAATTGTAGATTTTTAATTATATTTTAATTAAAATTATATTATGAAACTTTAAATATTGTAATAATTTTAAATCTTCAATTACAAGAGGATAAACCATCGGTGCATATGATTCACCGAGAAATGAACTGAATTTTAAGAGATTCTTCTCATTTAAGATCCCATCTACAATATCGAAGTTTTCCTTTCTTTTCTCGGAGACGATTTTGTAGTCTATACTTGCCAAAATCCTCTGAGAGAGTTTTGACATTTTTTTAATCCCTGAATTTGCAATTCGTTCCTCGTTCTGCATTCGATTCTGATATGCTTTCCCCTCACAGCCATATTCAATTCTTTCTAATAAATATTGGCAAGTATCAGAAGAATAGTCTTGTTCATATTGGTTGTTTATATTGGAAACCATATCACCAACCACGTAACAACCATCTGGAACACCAAAAAATTTTCTAGTGGAATAGACATTCAAACATCTATCAATTGGTTTTGCATAGAAAGCTTGAGAATTATCGATAATTACATTATTAAACTTTTGGGCTATATTTATCATTTTCTCATTGCTCATTACTCCAAAATAATTAACTATAACAATAGAAGTTTCTTTATTATTTGATGCTAAAACAGGTTCAAATGAGGATTTAATCGAATAGTAATTAATTTTTATTCTATTTTCTATTAAAAAATCACGTACACTTTCACATTCATAATATGGAAGATAAACAGTATCACAATTAAAACATTTTAGAGCATGAAGAATTCCAGCTCTACCTGAATTGAGTTTTATTGTATTCTTCCCAGAGTAAAACTCTATTCCATTATAGAATTGCATTTCAATAAAACTACCCATTTCCATAGTTAGTATCCTCTAATCTCTTTTTCTATATAAGCCCAATCAAATCCACAATTAAAAATAAAATCGATTACTGATAGCTTTGGTAAAAAAGGTTTTCCTATTTGAGCGTATTTTATTGGATCATAATCAAGGTATAAGAGTTCAATTCCATTCTTATTAAAGTTTTCTTTTATTTGATAAGCTTTTGCCCCCTGACCTGATAAATAGGTGTTACTTCCCATTTTTAAACATATATCAATAACTTTCTGTTCGCGCTTTGTTTTTATATTTAAATTTGAACTGCGTTCTAGTTTAGTAGAAATATTAAAACCTTTTAAAATCATATTATTCATAGCAATATTAAACTCTGAGATATCACAATAATGTCTGTTTAAGATATTCTCAAATTCTGGGAAAGTTTCTTTAAAAAAGGGCGCTTTAGAATAGTTATATTCTAAAGTTTTCAAGTGTTTTTGTTTCCAGCTTAGTTCATCTTTCGTTCGAACTTGGTTTATTGTATCTCCAAAATGATAATCAACAGGAATTTTCAATCTGAAGGGATCCTGAGCCGTTTTAATATAATTAAAATTATGTGCTGCTTGATTTGAAAATTGAACATCATCTAAATACACTAAACAATCAGACCGAGAAACTTTATAAAAAAAACCTATCCATGGGATATAGTCTGGTTGATGTATTGAAAGGATCATTTATTCCCACCCCTTTTTTCTAGGGAGTCTCGTACATATTCACCATAATTGTCATTTTTCCTTTTAAACAATCCAATAATTAATAGTAAAAGGATCCTTATATCTTTAATAAAACTAACATTTATAGCATATTCTGATTCATATTGTAGTTGCTCATCCCAAGAAGGTTTTATATTCATATATAATATTTCAGGAGGAATCAATCCTCCTTTAACATAAAACCTTTTTCTCTCTTCTGGATAATAGAAATCTTTGTAGCTTGGTAAAAGAGGTCTAGGACCAACAATTGACATATCGCCCTTTAATACATTTACAAATTCTGGAAGCTCATCTAAAGAAGAACCTCTAAGCAATTCCCCAAGAGGAGTTATTCTTAATTCATCTGTTTCATATTCTCGTTTTTGTTTCATAGTTCTAAATTTATATAAATTGAAAAGCTTTTCTTTTTTGGTTGTTCGTTGTTGTACAAAAAAAACAGGCCTACCCATGTTTATAAGGATAGCAACTGTAATAATACAAAAAACTGGTGAAAATATTAATAAGCATATCATAGATATGAAAATATCAATTAGTCTTTTAAATATTCTATACACAGAATCTCCTATAATATCTTTTTTAATATATTGAACGTATTAAACTAAATGCTTCGGCAGCATAAGTATTTATTGTACTTCCACGAAATCGAGCGAGACTTTTAACAGCTTCAATTGATCGGGGGTTCGGAAAGTCACTCAACTGCGTTTGATAGTATTCTAAAGCAACGATTTTTCTATCTAGAAAATCTGAAATATCAAAATATACATTTGGCATGAAAATATTAGATGTATTTTGGATATTCCATTCAGTCTCAGATAAAGTTTCATAAGTATATGCTGTTTTTACAACATGTTTATATTTTGGTCGTAATGCAACCATGCAAGACTCAAATATAATTCTATGGTCCATCTGCATATCCCCATAATGAGGAAGAAACATTATGTCCGGTTGAATTTCTTGAACAACTTTTTGGATTGCACCATTTAATTCAAATCTTGGTACTGTTTCAAGGGATACCGCAGGAAAATCCAAAAAATATGTTTTCTTTATACCCAAATACTTATGTGCAAGTTTTAGTTCTTGCCTTGTTTTCTGAACTATACTTGCAGCAAACAATGGTTCAACACCCTTAGTGGCTATACAAACAAAAACTGAATTTCCTAAAAATACGTTCTTTGCAATTACCCCACCACACCCAAGTAATTCATCATCTGAATGTGGTGCTATAACAAGAATATTCATAATTTCACCTTTTGTATAAGTTTTAAATATAGTTCAAATACCAACTCTATAAAGATTTAATAATACTACAAATCTCATATTGAGTTGACTCATTCATTTTAGTATCAGAAGGTAGACAAATTCCAGCTTGAAACAACTCCTCTGAGACAGAAGAACCTACAAAATCATAATTCTTAAAAAAAGGTTGCATATGCATTGGCTTCCAAATTGGTCTAGATTCAATGTTTTCTTTCTCTAAAGCTAACATAATATCTATTGGTTTGATCTTACCTTCAAGAGTTATGCAACTTAACCAACAATTTGGTTCATTCCAATCATTAATTGGCATAAAACCTATACCTTCAACATTCTTAAGTTCACTTTTATAGTATTCAAATATTTGTCGTTTTTTTTCAACTCGTTTATCAAGGACTTTTAATTGTCCACGTCCTATACCAGCAACAATATTACTCATTCTATAATTAAATCCCAGTTCGCTATGTTGATAATGCCTTGCAGGATCTCTTGATTGTGTAGCCCAGAATCTAGCTTTGTCAATCTTGCTTGAATCCTTAGCAACTAACATCCCACCACCAGAAGTAGTTATTATCTTGTTCCCATTAAAGGAGTAGATCCCATAATCCCCAAAAGTCCCAGTCTGACTACCTTTATATATTGTTCCTAATGACTCTGCAGCATCTTCTATTAGTGAAACTCCATAACTATTGCAAATTTTTAGAATTTTATCAATATCCGCCGATAAACCATATAAATGCACCAATAGAACAGCTTTAGGTACGATCCCTTTCCGTTTATACTTTTGAAAAGCTTCTTCTAAAGCATTTGGGTCCATATTCCAGGTTTTCATATCACTGTCTATAAAAACAGGAACTGCCTTTTCATAGATAATGGGATTGGCTGTAGCGGAAAAAGTAAGGTCCTGACAAAAAACAAGGTCACCTTCAGTAACTCCTATTGCTTTTAAAGCTAAATGAATTGCTGCAGTTCCTGAAGATAAAGCCGCTGCTGAAGCTGCCCCAACATAATCGGCAAGTTCTTTCTCAAACCCATCAACATTTGGTCCAAGAGGAGCAATCCAATTCGTTTCAAAAGCTTCTTTCACGAATTGTAATTCATATCCTTCATCACTCATATGTGGTGAAGATAAAAATATTTTCTCTTTAGACATATTGTATTCTTATTCTCCCCATACCTGAACTTTTACTGTCACATAATTCGTTATTTGTTCTGTACCATCTATTAATTGTACTTCAATATCAGTCTGAAAAAAATTCACTAAAGTATCCGATATATATATCTTGATTGGTAGTAAGAATATAGGAGCACAATCTACTCCAGTCCCTATTGTAAACATATGATACCAATCATAATTGCCATCATGTAAAAAATCTTTCTCTAATGATTCAACATCAGAATAATCATCTAATGGATCATTATAGTCTCCACCAAATTCCCCATGTCTGAGCATCTGATATGACCCTGTTAATGTTATATCGGGTGTTATATATGTATCTATTTTAACTAACAGTTCATCACTGTTAGGATCAAGTTTAGAACAGATACCGTACCCATTTGATACAAATGATTGATAGACTTTATAATCTATTGCACTTGAATCAATCCAAGGAACATCTGTTGCTGGATGAGTATAAGTATAAGGTTCTATCTTTGAGTACTGTAAGGTAAGTGTTCCAAAATTAGTTCCAGGAATCTGTACTTTTGCTCCAGCTTGGAAAGAGAATAGGTTCCTCACTCTTTCAAACATATCAGCAAAGCTTGTTGGACTGAACTCATCAATCATGAAGGTCCCATAGAAGTCTATATACCTAGGTACTGAGAGTCCCGCAGATAGTCCACCGATTATATTATCATAATCTCCTATCTGCCCCTGGTAGAGCGAAGAAAAGACAAGTGGGTTCATATACCCAAGTTCCATTCTCTTTGGCCATACGACTGCTTCATGAACTCCTAGATAGAGCCAATCAGTTGGTCTTAAATCTATATTCTTGATTGTCACCATATTCTGTAGTGTACTCGATGCACTAGCATCACCATAGTTCTCTAGTTCACCAACAAGAAAGGAATAATCCATCCATGGGAATATCTTAGCTTGAATGTTTAGAGAAACAAATGGGGGGGCCTGTCCTGATAATAATAGACTATCTTCACCAAGTCCCCAATTTCTTTGGATTCTAGAGAAGCTTATGTTTAAATGATCATCAAAAAGAGATGTAGGAATTTCCGGATCCATGGTGAAGCTGATATACAGGCCTTCATCCCCTGTGACATTATTGAAGGGATCAAGAAGACTATAAGAGTAGCCTTCCCATTCAGCAGTAAATGTATAGGGAGCAAATGCTGTTTGATCAAGGGTTATAAGCTTTGCACCTGAGTACTCTTGGCCAGCAATACTTACAGCTCCAAATCCCATATCAAATCCATAAGAGAGAATCGGTAACTCTTCTTCTAGGTTATTACCCATATTACCTCTCAGATAGAGGTTAAGAAAGTCTTCTGTTCCGAAGTTGTATTCATCACTATTGAAACTGAATCCATTGTTTGAACTGATCCAAGCTCCCATTTCTGTACTTAGATTCTTACTATCGGTATAGATAGCACCTGATTGGAATATATTCTGCTCTTTCTTTGTTTCTATATTATGATCTTCTAGATAGTTCTCTACTATCTGAATCTCTATCGTAGAGAGGTTATCTTTCTTACGTAATAAGTCTCTAAGTGAGTTCTCTACGGTATGGTTACTATAAGGTTTAGATGATGGGAGTCTGTCGATGAGTCCCCTGATCTGTGCTGATTCTAATACCTGATAGATGGGATCTGTCAGGGGTACTGATAGAAATTCAGCTGAGGTAATGGTCTGTAGCAAAAAAAAAGATAGCACCACGATCAGTAATGCTATCTTCTGTCTCTGATTTCTCATAATGATTTCTTATCTACTCTCTTCTTAGGCTTCTTTTCGTTTCCTTGTCTTAGGGTCATAGCTTGGGACATAGACACTAAGTGACTGTATCAACTCTTCATTATTCTTAGATTCTAGAATCTCTGAGATGAACTTCTCAATGAACTTGATATCATGTCCATTGGTAACCTTTGCCTTGAATACCTTCTCATACTCAGTAGGCATCGATGTATCTTCACCAGTGAGAAGCTCTTCATAGAGTTTCTCTCCAGGTCTAAGCCCTGTTACGACGACTGAAGACCTGTGGTCCCCAAAACGTTTCACCAGCTTTTGTGCAAAATCATAGATCCTGACAGGTTTACCCATATCAAGGACCATGACTTCTCTTCCTCGTGCTACCGCACTAGCAAGGAACACCAACGACACAGCCTCAGGGATGGTCATGAAATACCTAATAATATCTTTATGGGTCACCGTTATCGGTAAGCCACGGTTGATCTGTTCTAAGAAGAGAGGAAGCATCGAGCCTCTTGAGCCTAATACATTACCGAATCTCACTGCTACCATCTCAGTCTTCTTGTTAGAGAGAGCCGAAGCTATAAGCTCTGCCATTCGTTTGGTAGCCCCCATCACATTGGTAGGATTAATTGCCTTATCAGTCGAGATAAGAATACACTTCTCGATCTCATAATCAGCAGCAGTCTTGAAGACATTATAAGTCCCAACGATGTTCGTTCTCATGGCCTCTTCAGGATAGTATTCCATCAGAGGTACATGTTTATAGGCTGCTGCATGATAGATGATCTGCGGTCTGAATTTCTCTATGACCTTCTGGATCTTCTCTAGGTCTCTTACATCACAGACTATCGGTTTTACAAAGTGGCTGAAGGCTGTTGAATAGTTATTCAAGGATAGTGAGAGATTATGAATCTCGGTCTCATCGATATCAAGAATGATCAATCTCTGGGGATTGTATTTAACGATCTGATGAGCGATCTCAGAACCGATAGATCCACCGGCACCGGTGATCATCACGACCTTACCCTCAACCATATCGAGGATAGGTGCTTTATCGACATCGACCGTCTCACGACCGAGGAGGTCGTTCACATTGATCGCTCTAAGGTCTGCTATGCTTCTTCGCTTATCGGTGATCTCGAAGAGTGAGGGAACGATCTTGATATCCACATCATATTGATTTGCGATGTCAAGGATATCATTGATACGGTCTTTCCCGATCTTGATGGATCCGATGATGATCGTATCGATATCATTCTGAGTGATACTGTTCTCTAATACCTCTATCCCCCCAAGGACTTCAAACCCATGGATCATCATATGATGTTTCCCATGATCATCATCGATGAGACCAATGATCTTGTATTCAAGAAGATCCTTACGGTAGAGGCGCATGAGTTGGTCACCCACCTCTCCAGCACCGTATAAAAGAGTTCTTGGACAATGTATATGATTGGTATCAAGGAAGGTATAACCACCGTTCAATCGAAAGATGACACGATAGGCTATAAGGGAGAGAATACTGAAAGCCCAATAAGGGATCAGTAATTGAAGAGCTTCTGTAGCATTGTCTGCCTGGGTAGTCATAAGAATAAGAGCGAAGAACGCTCCAATGACTAAGGGAAGACCTGCCTGGTATATCAATTCCAACGAGACTTGCCGCAATGATATCCTATAGAGCTTTGTATAGACAAATGCAATGATCTGGAAGAACACGCAAAGGAGTACAGCCCATAGTTGGGGTACTCCTACAGGGATAGACCAGAGATGCATATCTCTTATGTAATACGCTAGTTCCCAGGATAATGATAACAGGATGATATCAGCTAGTATCAGGAGAATATATTTTCTCATCCTCTTAAGCTTGAACTTCATACAAAATCCTTTCTGTTATAACTTATTTTTACTCATTACTCTAATCTAAGTTACGTTCACATTTAATGAAAAACATATGAATGCAGAGCTTCGCCAATGCAGAACCTCTATTGTTGTAAAAAATATCAGGCAACTGCTCATTCAATGTTGAGGCACTACTACACATACTGGTCGCCGAAACTTACTCAGTATACGTTTCATATCGAATCAAAGGGGTGTATTAATGTTTGCCGGATGTGGTATCGCTGACTTATACCAATATCAATTTATGGGGAACGATCCGAAGATCTCCCCTTTATGAGTTTCACTATATTGAATATCTATAAATAAGTCACCAATTGTATTACCAAAATCATTATGCATAACATCAAGCATGAATTCTCCCCTCACCTTAACAGAACAAACACCTAAACAGGCAAAAAGTTACATTACAAGGTGAAAACTCTTAGTTATACCCCATCCTTTAAAACAGTAAAGTTCGTGAGTAAAAAGCTATCTTTCTACCCTTCCCTCTCCCTCTATGAAATTCAACACACAATGTGTCAGAGTGTTACAAAACCTCTCCTCCATATAATAAGTTGAATTTCATAGAGCATAATACAAAAAATCATATGACAAATCAACCCGTATTTGTCAATATAATTATTTTAGATATGTATTTAAGAGTTTTTACTCTTTGATAATTATTTATTTAGAAAAGCTTAAGATAATTCCTATATACACAGTATTGTCCTAGTACAGTTCTTTCTTCCAGTAAAACCACCCTATCTTCTCACCTTTGTATCTCATGAAATAGTCATGCAGGATAAGTAATTATACTCAGGTACTAGTGATACATTTAGAGAAGAGCTTTCACTCTTCTCTAAAGATCTGAGATAATGATCATGTTCTTAAAAGCCCTATCTTTTTATATAAGGGCAAAAACCAGAATCCGAACTATACGAGCTCCTTACATACCAAGTTCTTTTTGAACCTTCTTCATCTCTTCATTGAATGTGAGTATCTCTGCTTCAATACTTTTTGCTGATTCTTTCAGTTCTGCTAATCTCCCCAGGGTAGTTTCTAGAAAAGCATCACATTCTGGGGCGGTTCCCTCAATAGTTCGACTATTCAACTCCAGGAAGAATTCTACGATCTCTCCTGAAACAGTAGAAAGATCTTCTAATTTCAAGGTGATTCCTCCATACAAGCTTTCAATGACTGTGATCTTACCAATCTTTTCATAATCCATAATTATATACTCCTATTTATAGTGATTACTGCAATATATAGTAATACAAGGATTATGAATACACTTATTTAGCAAGTTTTTTATACATTTTACTACGTACCTTTACATATTTATGTGGTTTTTGCCCTTTGATATAAAACTTAATATTCTTTTGTTAATTTTGTATATATATGTAAGCAGAATATGTATATTGATATGTATCTTGTAAAAAACTCGTATTATTCAAAAATAACGCTCAACCAGAGATGTTTTATTCAACTCTGGTAGAGCGTTTAACATGAAGTTACGACTATTCTCCCTGACCATAATGGTTACATACAAAATCATGCATAGCTAGTACATCTTCTTTTGATATGATCCTTGGAGTTCCAATACTTTTTGCCATGATATGGACCTGCGCAGATGTCTCAACGACAAAACAAACTGTCATAGCGGTATCGAAGTCTTCACCTCAGCAAACGGGCTCAAGGTTAGGTATCATCACTGCTCGTTTCTCTCACCGTGCAACTACCACGTTGAGAGCCAACTTTATGTCCGCACTCCCTTTCTGGTATTTTTGTGTACATCATACTCTTTTCTTTCCCTTCTTTTCGCATGCATTTTAATTTTACTGTGCACGCACGCACCCTTATCCTTGAATTTAAGATTTGACTTCTCATCTACAATGAAATACCATGGCATCTACATCACATTATATTTCGTGGGGGAAATAGTGAAGGAGTCTACTCTTAGTCAGTATTCTTGAATGATTATTGATCTATTAACTTATTATTCGCTACCTATTACCAGAATTCTCATATAAGCAATACAAGACGTATGGTGCCCTTAGCATAGAGCAGTATCCCCTCCCTCTTATAATCAGAGCTTCTTTAGTTTTACTTTCTATGGCCGGCTATGCAATTATCTTGGAGGGATTATGAAAAACTATCTGGTACTACTCTTATTGGCTCTTGTTTTGATCTTTGGCACCGCCTGTTCACTTGTTCCAAGTGATGAACCTACCCCTAATATCAACTATTATCATATTGAAGGTGCGACTTTCAGTAGTGAGAAACCTATCTCCTATGAGGAGGGAAGTACAGAGGACTTGATACTCCCCACCCTCACGAAAGAGGGAGGATACATTTTTCGTGGCTGGTATGATAGTGACTCTGTAGGTACTGCAGTCACTACCATCACCTCTGGAACAACTGGGACAGTCTCTTTATATGCCTACTGGGAAATACCGGGTATATCCCTGTCAAACGGGGCTTTAGTTTATGTGCCAAATACTGCTGAAGATACTAAGACTTCACTTAGCATTCCCAGTTATTATCTAGGGGAAGAGGTTACTTCTGTAGTTAGAGTCGTATCAGAGGTACTAGAGACGGTAACCATACCATCTACCGTAGTTTCTATGGGAAATGAAGCATTTATGGGAAACACCTCACTAGCTACGGTCACAGGTGGTTCGGGTGTAACGACTTTAGGCATGAGAGCTTTTAAGAATTGTACCGCATTGGCTACCATTCCTGAATTCCCCGCTTTGACCACCCTTTCTTCTCAAGTATTTTCTGGCTGCTCTTCTCTCACTACCATAACTATTCCTGACGGTATTGAGACCCTAAATATGATAGCTTTTAAGAACTGTACTTCTCTTCATACGGTACTCTTCTCAGGGACACCTACTCTTACCTTTATAGCTTGTAATGTCTTTGAAGGGTGCTCAGCACTTACTACCATAACATTGCCCACAACATTAGATAATATTAGCGGCTCAGTCTTCAATGGCTGTAGTGCTCTTACAACTATAGTGCTTCCTGATTCACTTACCATACTCAACAGCAATGCCTTAGCAAATACGGGTCTCACTACGATCTTCATTCCTGACAGTGTGACAACTATGGGAGCAAATATCTTCTTAGGTTGTACGAGCCTCACTACTATCGATTGTGAAGCAAGTGCAATCCCTGGCACCTGGCATGCCGATTGGGATACTGGTATAGGAGCTACACCAGCCATTAACTGGGGTGCTTCAAGATTATAGGAATAACGGCTGTTCACAAGTCTCCCGTACTTTTTAAGTTCGGGAGACTTGATTACCCTCTTTGATTCTGCCTCTTGATGGCTTCAGGGGATAAAGAATAAAAAGAACAGACAACCCGTGTTTTTATTTGAAAAGAGTACTCTTAACAATCAATTATTTGTGAATTGATCACGCTCATACCTATGGAATCCTGTGAACAAGGTTCGAAGGAGGATACCAATAGGATGAGCAGAAGATATAATCCCAAGGGTGTTCCATTCGGGAATATCCAAAATGGTATCCAAGAAGGATTCTTAAAGGAAAGTAATTAGAAGATTTCTACTCAATACTTTCTGACTACTTAGGTAATTCAGAATCATGGGCTTTGTGTCACTTCTTAATTCCCATTAAGCGTAGCTCATGTTAATTCTCACGGGAGTATAAAGACTCCTGAACAATAGAAGCAGCCCCCTTTTCATCTTCCCAGCATAGATGACTTATTTCAGTAGTAGCTAACTTAATCATACTCCGATGAAAACTCCTATAACAGAAAGCAGAAATACTTGTATAAACATATATTACCGTGTAAGATTGTTTTGAGTGGTGAGTAACTAAGCATAAAACTTTGGAGTATCCTATGAAGAAGATGACTTGGTTACCTATTTTTGTTTTACTATTATCTCTTGTGATTACTATGACTTCATCCTGTAATATTTTAACAAATGATCAAACAGGGTCGCTTTCCTTAACCTCAAATATCAATCAAATTAGAACAATAGCTCCTTCAAATGATAAGATAGCAGTTGTGAAATATATCATTATGGGACATGGTCCAGATGCTGAAACTTTTAATCCCATAATCACAACTAATACCAATGTAGATATCGAAGAGCTAACTGCAGGTACTTGGGAAATCACAATTGATGGATATAACAATGCTGATCCAGCTCAAAAAGTAGCCTCAAAGACAATGAATGTTGATATCCAATCTGGACTAACTACATCTGCAACCTTTTACCTTGAACGTTTATCAGGTGTTGGTGATATGATTCTAGACATCTCCTGGCCGGCATCTGTCGAATCGATTTCAGAGATTCGTGGAATATTGACCCCCTCTATCGAGGGGAAGGAATCATTTACTATTAACGCAGCAACTGCAACTATTTCAAATCAGATTAAGTGTGTTCAAACAACAATCGAAGACTTACCGGTCGGCTCATATTCTTTGAAAGTCACTTTTTTTGATCAATCAGGTAGTGTTATCGGGCTACCATATCTTGAACGAATTAATATCTATAATGAGCTTCTCTCAAGTGGAACAGTCTCGGTACCAGAAATAATTTTCCCAGTGGAGAAACCTCAGTTTTCCCCTATACCAGGCATCTATCGATCAAACCAGATTGTTACCATAACTTCGACCACCCCTGACACTGATTTTTATTATACCTTAGACGGTTCTGAACCCAATCTTCTATCTATAAAGTATTCTTCAGAAGTCCCTATTACAAACAATACAACAATAAAAGCTATTGCACTAAGAGAGGGAATGGTATCTTCAGAAGTATCCACAGGGATATTTGAGATCTTAGCATCTTCACCAGTGTTCTCTCTTTCTTCAGGGATCTATGAAGAACCCCAAATAGTCACAATTACAAGTGAAACTGAAGGTGTATCCTTATATTATACAACGAATGGAGAAAATCCTACGATATTAAGTAATCTTTATTCGACTCCTATTCCAATCAACGAGAATATTACACTGAAGGCAATAGCCGTCAAAAATGATATGACAACCTCAGATATCAGTCTAAGTGAATATCATATCAAGTCCTCTATCCCTATAACCTCACATGTTACAGATGTCCTCTATAAAAACCCACAAAGTATAGTTCTAACAAGCTCTACTCTAGATGCACAAATATGGTATACCACAGATGGCTCTATACCGACTGAAGAGAACAGACTTCTCTATACTGGACCAATCGCTATAACTACAAATACGTCTATCAAAGCTTATTCCTCTAAAACTCTCATGGATGACTCAGATATCAGTACATTTTCCTATAACTTTAAAACTTATACACCAGTAATTAACCCTACAGGGGGGCTCTTTTCTGATGATCAATCCGTCACAATGACTTGTTTGAATGAGAATTCAACTATTTTCTTCACCACTGATGGGACAGTTCCCACGTCTTCAAGTACTCCCTATACAGGTCCTTTCACAATATCTGAAAATACTACAATCAAAGCAATTGGATCTTGTACAGGAATTACCGATTCTGATGTGCTAGAACAGCACTATACCATTCGGACTGATTTACCACAGTTCTCAGTTCTAGGGGGAACATACAATTCTGCAATAAACGTTACAATCACCTCCTCAGAAGGTTCAACTATCTATTATACAATTGATGGAACAGATCCTATTGTTGGTGTTTCTTCAAGTATTGGTACAGGAGACACGCTTTCTATAAATGCATCAACATTACTGAAAGCCATAGGCACAAAACCTAATATGGCAGAGTCTCTTATAGCAAATGTCAATTACACCATACTAGGTACATCGGGAATCACTCTTGTAAATCCTTCAGATTATTCAGTAGTAATCCAGACTCCTGATGGTTGGGGAACTAGCCCCTTACCTTCTCATATTGATACTACTTTAACAGCAATAGTAACACCTGATCAGGAACCTAATGGTATTACCTATACTTGGTATCTTGATGGACTGATAGCGAAGAATAACTTGGGTGTAACAGCATCTACGACAAACCAGCTAGAACTAGGAGAGAATTCTAATGAACTCGATACTATCGAAGGACCACACATTATCACTGTTGTAATCTCTGATGGGTCGTTTAGCTATTCAGATTCTGTGATCTTCAGCTCTTCAGATACTGCAAGCACCTACTCTATTCGTGCAACCGGTCCTGCAGGAGGGATTATTTTTTACGATGATGAGGCTGATGGAGTAGATAATATTGCTGGTTACCGATTTCTTGAATTAGCCCCTTCAGGATGGTTCGAAGAATCTACAGATCATGAAGGTGCATATACAGGAACTAATGATCCAAATTTCAATTGGGGTTTATATCTTACCATCACCCCATCTGCACGTGCTTCTGCCATTGGGACAGGAAAAAGTAATACAGAGAGCATTGTCAATTACCATAATAATTTAGGAACAGAAGGCTATCCTGGTTATACTGAAGGGTTTGGTGATTTCTATGAGAATCCTTCTGTATATGATGTATATTCTGACACACCGTCAGATGGAAGGTTTGCCGCAAAAATATGTAGTGATGTAGTCATCAATGGATATGATGATTGGTTCTTACCTTCGCTTGGTGAACTCGTTGAGGTATTTAATGAAGTTCATCAATACAATCTTGGATCGTTGACGCGTTTAGGATATTGGTGTTCTACAGAAGGAGATCAAGGGAACGATACTGCATGGGGACAATTATTTAATAATATGGCAGATGATGGCACTGATCCTGGATGGACAGATGGAGCTACAGCACTAGGAAACAAATCTGAAACATCAATCAGTATCCGTCCAATTCGTGCTTTTTAAAGTTATATAGAGCCAGTTCTTATTACAACAAGGGGATCAGTAGCCTCACACCACTGATCCCCAATAGCTCTTTGTTCACTAGTACGTTTTAGACGAGAACAATTCTTAGAAAGCTGCCTCCCAAAATACATGACTGGTAGGAACATACCAATCAATATCCCACCCATCAGGTTTTGAAGCTGCTTTACAGTAGATATCGTCAGGTCCATTGAAGGCAAATCTACCCATGGAGGAGACCCCACTCCCTATATAGGCATTTACCATTAGACTACAACTTGAGAATGCATTCTCTCCGATCGTAGTGACATTATCGGGGATGACTATTGTCGTGAATCTATCACAATCAAAAAATGCATCAGCACCAATAGTCCTCAGGTTCTCAGGAAGAGTGACCGTCTGGAGATTATTGCAACTATAGAAAGCTTTCTGCCCGATCGAGGTGGTACTATCTGGTATGTTTACCGATACTAACGCATTGCAAGTAGAGAATGCTCCATCTCCAATCGTAGTTACCCCACTAGGTAATGCGACTTGCCAAAGATTGGGACAACGATCGAAGGCACCCGAAGGTATTACCGTTACTCCATTTGGTATCGTGATAGTCCATAAACCACTTTTCCCAAAAGCTAAGCTCTCGATCGTTGTCACACTATCAGGTAATGTGATGTTCAAAAGTGCTGTACAGGTATGAAAAGCAGCATACCCGATGGTTTCCAGATTATCAGATAACGTGACACTCGATAGGGATGTACAACTACCAAAAGCCTGTTCCCCGATAGTTGTCACATTATCAGGTATCACTATGCTCGTAAGGGCGGTACAATACTGAAAGACTCGTTCCCCGATATAGGTAAGACTATCAGGCAAGGTGATACTCGTGATGGTTCTTTTGTTATTGAAAGTATTAGCTTTAAGTGCCGTAACCGGTTTCCCATTGATAGACGAAGGAACGGTAATCTCTGTATCAGATCCAAGATAATAGAGGATCTCTATCCTATCACTATAGGTCTCAAAGGTGTACTGACTACTATAATCTATCTCCCATTTCACATAGAGGGTGAGATCAGCATCTGCAGAATAGGTAGCCCCAGCAGCATAATCTGTGCCAGACCCATCAGCAGAGGTATTCCAGCCATAAAAGATCTTATCATCTTTTTCATAGTCTCCCGGATCTGCTGCTAGGCTTATATCGAGCCCATGTCGTTTTTCTTGACTAGCAGGTGTCGTACCTGAAGTAGCACCATTCGCATCATAGGAGATCGTATAGACCTGTAGCCATTTCGCATAGAGCGTCTTATTTTCATCGACCGTATCAGAAGCAAAGGTCCAACTATCAGTCAATCCTGCATCCTCGAACCAACCAATAAAGTCATAACCACTCCTCGTTGGAGTAGCAGGTTCACTGATAGTCGCTCCATATCTCACACCAGTGGTGCTAGCGATACTCGATCCACCATTACTCTCGAATGTTACGGTATAGGTATCTCTATCGTAGTAGCGTTTAAGGACTAATGATCCATTACCTGCGATCGTACCGGTGACTACACGTCCGGTTGTCGGTGAGGTATTCTCACTAAATCCGGTAAAGCTCTTTGTGGTAGCGGTCACAAAGTCTCCTGTTGTTCCCTCTCTATCTTCTGCGGCAGCAGCATCTTGGGTATACCCAGTTCCAGTCAAATTCTGTAGCCAATACTCTTCACGATACGGTGTATCACTATTTGCCTGCCATCTCGCATGGAGGTTCACATCCTCAGTAACCGTATCAGATGAGAAGGTCCAGCTGTCAGTCAATGCTGAATCCTCATACCATCCTATAAAGGTATACCCAGGCTTCGTTGGATCTGAAGGTTCGGTGATCGTGGCATCATAGATGACACCGGTAATATCAGAGACGTTCGAACCACCATTGCTTTCAAACGAGACCGTGAATTCGATCTGCGTCCATTTGGCATAGATAGACATATCATCGATCACCGTATCAGATGCAAACGTCCAGGTAGTATTGAATCCAGCATCACTATACCAGCCATTGAATGTATGGCCATCCTTTGAGGGTTCAGCAGGTTCTGCTATCGTCGCTCCATATCGCACACCGGTGGTGTTAGCGATACTCGTCCCACCATTGCTCTCGAATGTTACAGTATGGGTATCTCGGTCATAGTATCGCTTGAGGACCAGTGATTCATCACCTGTGATCGTACCTGATACTACCCGTCCAGTTGTTGGAGAGGTATTCTCATGAAACCCGGTAAAGCTCTTCGTAGTAGCAGTCACTAAGCTTCCGGTAGTTCCCCGTCTAGCCTCTACAGCAGAAACTTGTTCTCTATAATCGGATCCACTCACCTCCTGTAACCAGTATTCTTCCCGATAGGCAGTATCACCATTGGCAGTCCATTTCGCATAGATCGTCTTGTTTCCCATGACCGTACTTGAACCAAAGGTCCAGCTCGTAGTGAATCCTGCATCACTATACCAGCCATTGAATGTATAACCATCCTTTGAGGGTGCAGCAGGTTCTGCTATCATCGCTCCATATCTCACACCAATAGTGTTAGCGATAATCGTACCACCATTACTCTCAAAGCTTACTGTATAGGTATTTCGGTCATAGTATCGTTTAAGCACCAGTGACCCATCACCTGTAATCGTACCTGATACTACCCGTCCGGTTGTTGGAGAGGTATTCTCAGTAAACCCGGTAAAGCTCTTTGTAGTAGCGGTCACTGAGGCTCCAGTAGTTCCCTGTCTAGCCTCTGCAGCAGAGGCCTGTTCTGTGTAACCGGACCCGCTCACATCCTGCAGCCAATACTCTTCACGATAGGTAGTATCACCATTAGCGTCCCACTTCGCATAGAGGGTCGCATTCCCCTCGGTGGTATACTCACTCCCTGCAGGATGAATTACTCCATTCCCGTCGGTGGTAGTACACCAGCCACCAAAGGTATAGCCGTTACGTAGTAATATTCCACTGTTATCTAAGAGAGTCAGTGGTGAATCATGGATCTTTATCTGAGCTGCCGGTACCGTTCCACTCTCAGCTCCATTAGCAGCATAGGTGACGGTATAGGTATCTGCTGACCATCCTGCATAGAGGGTCAACGACCCCTCGATCATATCATGTTCAAAATCCCATATGTTCTCACAGTTCTCCTCACAGTACCAACCGGTAAAGGTGTATCCCTCTTTCGTGGTTGTTTCAGGAACCATGACATACCCTATGGCCTCCTGAGAGGCTACTGCAGTTCCGCCTCTACTATCGAAGGTGATGTTCCCACCCTCCATGAGTAACATATATTCTCCACAGCCACTCAATAGTACGGTGATCAGTAGTGCGGTGATCAACAATCTCGTTATCTTTTTATAGGTTCTCATCTTTCCGTCCTCCTACAGCATCAGGCTTGTGCCGGCAGTCACTGTGGCCTCTATCGCTATCTCATCGACCCCTGAGAAGAACATCGCATGTCCTCTGACAAAGATCTCCTGATTATCACTGATGGGACTCGAGATTGACATTCCTGCCTTCCCATAACCATCAAAACAGCTCATCACTCCACGTTCACTATGGACCGGTACTTCGATGAGTAATCCCGCTCCGATCTCAGTGACCAAAGATAGAGACCCAAAGGGTATGGGGTAGCCGAACCCGATACCAGCAAGGCCGGTATGGACGGTCTCGATAAGGGCATTCACTGAATCTCCCTTCCAATAGCTGATCTCTCCGAAAAGCTGGTATTCCCCAAAGGCTGTATCGATGCGTAAGGTCCCACCGAGACCACTCTCATACATACTCTGCGGCATATCACCTAAGGGTTTGATATAGATTCCTCCAAAAGAGATCCTGTTTCCCATCTGATCGTTTTTCCCAGTAGTAGTAGCAAGTGCATCAAAGAGGTGGTCCCAGGTATCGGTCTTTGAGTTATAGTAGAGTTCAAAGCTATTACTCCAGTTCTTCCCATCTAAGGTGTACTGGTAGTAGAGCCTGTCATGTTCTCTATCAGAGGAGACCCACTCGGTCACCGGATCATCCATATCGATGATGATCCACTGATCGTCTGCCTCACCATTGAGTTGGTAGCGACAGGCTCTCACATCCTCTCGAAGATTGAACCTGACATGTTCAGTCTCTATTCGATCTCCTGCGAATAACTCGATCGGGATGATCGAGAGTATGAGCAGGCATAATACTATTCTTAGGAAAGTTCTCATAACGATTCTCCTCTTTCCTCTCACCTAGTTGCAGACAGTAGGGACCTCTGATGATGAGGGCATATAGGTAGGTAACGTGAATCGATCTTTTTGTAATTGGATTTTGTGATACTCTCATTATACAATCAAAACATATAGCTATACAATGTATGATTATGAGTAAAATTTGTAGGACTTTGGGTAATAACCGATAAAGAATCCACACAAACAGGAGAATATGCCATATAATGGCAAGATTATTACATCTTAAGGAGTTCTATTATGAAGAAAGGATTATCACTCTTTGTGGTCAGTCTTATGGTCTTAACAATCTTTTCAGGTTGTTCTTTGTTTACAGTAAATGATTTTGAAGAAGCTACATTGACTCTTGTCAATGACAGTGAATTCGATCTCTATGTTATCAGTCTAGATAATGGCTATTCTGGATTATCTTCCAAAAGTCCAGAATATATGAATCTTCTCACCGATGGGTCTTTTCTCGCATCAGGAGACAGACTACTTATGGGTCTGACTCCAGTACTTCATGAAGACTCTTATGCCAAACTGTATATCGACAGAGAAGACAATAGAGGTGTACAAACGTACTATTATATTGATTTCACCTATGATGAAGGTGCTGATGTGATCGTGACCTTCGATCCCACAGCAACTGAGACATGGAACCTCGAGAATGCTGAAGAATACGTTCCTTCTGTTACCTAAGATATCATCGGCTACTAAAGACTTATGATAAAGGGGACTGCGCATATGGTATATGTACAGTCCCCTTTCTTTGGCTCGAACCCTATGAATTGATAGAATATGTGATCACAACATGAATATACCAATCCAATGGGTTATCCCAAACCGAGAAGCACCCCCTCCAATGATCATACAATAGGATCAAAGCAGCAGTTATCGACTATGAAGATCTAACTTCTTCTGTGAGTACCACTCTGCTAAACCAGATGACTTCAAGTAATTCCCTACATAATTCCCCTTCAATCGTGTATATCCTGTATAATGGTAAGATTATTACATCTTAAGGAGTTCTATTATGAAGAAAGGATTATCAATCTTTGTCATTGGGCTGATTCTATTAGCCATCTTTACCGGTTGTTCCCTGTTCTCACCCAACGAGTTCGAAGAGTCTACACTCACCCTCGTGAACGACAGTTCGTATAATATTGATATGATCAGTCTGTATAACGGTTATTCTGGGGCATCCTCAAAAATGATCGCGCTTCCCAATATTCTCGGTGATGATGAAGTCCTGGCATCAGGAGACTCCGTGATAGTGGGGCTGACACCAGTCCTTCATGAGGACTCTTCTGCGAGATTGTATATCGAAAGAAGTACTGATTCAGAATCCTATGGGATAGTATTCACCTATGATGAAGGTGCTGATGTGATCGTGACCTTCGATCCCACAGCAACTGAGACATGGAACCTCGAGAATGCTGAAGTCAAAGTAATTGACTAAGATCTAAGAAGACTTTCAATACGCTTAAGAATGGGACTGCGCATATGTTGTATGCACAGCCCCCTTTTTCTGTATGGTTACCTACTAAGGATAGCCTTCCCTTATTACCATGGCAGACTATTCTCAGGCTAAGCTTCCTTACCTTAGAAGGATACTCCTCCCCAGATCTTCGCATCCCAGGCAGATTCATCTGATGCAGCATCTACCGCATCGGTGAACTCTCCAGTGATCTCTAATCCGGTGTATAGGGCACCGAAGCTCTTCTTCAGTTTGAGTTTTCCACTCACCTCACGTTCACTCCATACGTCACTCGAATCAAAGGTCTCATCCCAGTCTGCAGATATGCTCACTGAATCGAACCAGATATCTTTCACCGTAAGGGTACCATTCATCTCATGGCAGGTATCCGAATCGACTCCAGTACCCCAGTCTCTCCCATAGCCGAGAGAGAGACTTACCGCACCGAATCCGAGTTTCATCCCTCCAGAGACATCGAAGTCCCATTCCGTATCAGTATCAGAGACACCATCGGTAAAGAGGTGGATGGTATAGGAGTCATCACTCTTCGCATCAAGGCCAAAGGAGAACTTCCCTACTTTGAGGGTCTTACTCCTCCAGGAGACAACTCCTCCGATGATATAGGCCTCCTGATAATCACTCGAGCCTGTATCACCATCGGTATCGGTGAATTCCCAGCTAAAGCTTCCCCCGAGGCTCAATCGTCCGAAATAGCCTAGAGAGGGTGAACTCAGACTGATCGCAGCCTCATGCGACACTTCCGGAAGGATCGTAGAGGTCGTGAGAGTATCGAGGATACCACTCACGAGTGCGGGCATACTCACGAAGCCCTCTATGATCGGAAGCACCTCACTAAGGAGGATATCAGGGATGTTCGCCGTATCCCAGTTATAGCCGACATCAAGGTCCCAGTCTCCGAGACCGATCTCCCACAACCCTCCTACCTGCTGCATGCCGGTCGTTATCGAGGAGCCAAGGCTCTTATAACTATCATCTGTCTTATGGAACCAACCCTTGATCCCGATATCGGGGATCTTGAGTTCTGCACCATAGGTGAGCCCCCAGAGGCTCAGATCAAGCGCATCATAGGCAAGTCCCAAAGAGATCGGGAAATAGTCGAATAACGGGAAGAGTCCCTGTATGGTATCGATATACCCGGTATAGGGAGTGATCAGTGACTCATCCACCCCGAAGGCTCCGACAAGAGCCTCGATATCAGATACAGTCCCTGCATCACTCACATACAAAGATAATCCCGCCTCACCTGTGAGTTCCAACCAACCGGTATCGATTCCTGTTCCCAATCCCAAGACCAGATTCTGTTGGGGGTCTACAAGATAGGAGCTGCTATCATCGGGATCTATGAGATCATACAGTATTGCGATCGCATTCTCATCGGGATCACCTCCCTTGATATCTTCATAGCTCCCCTGATAATCAGCTATCAGAGAGAGGTTCGTCTGAAGGTACCAGTAATCAAAGAGATCAAGACCGACCTGTACTCCTGCGAAGTGTCTCGGCCAGGCGACCTCTGAGAGACCACCATCGATGAGCCCATTACCGGCTCTGATAGTCAGTAGTGGTATATCCATCTCGAAATAGCTGCCTCGTAGTGGCATATTGTTGACTGTCTGTTCCTGGAAGCTGATACTCTGGTCTCCTAATCGATACAGAAGAGCCTCATCGAAGATCGAGAGTCCTACGAGGTAGGTATTATCGGACTCGAAGTCTCTTCCGTGAGTCCAAAGACCACTCGAATAGTTATACTCATAGGGGTTATACAGACGCAGGAACTCATAGAGATCGGAGGTAAGTGCTGAGGGATAGGGATAATCTATGATCGAATCATAGTCCTCGAGATATTCGAGCAGATCCCGGTCGTCCCCAAGGTCCACACGTGCACTGAGCTCTATGGGACCAGCCCCAAGGCTGATCGATGTCCCGGCAGAGAATTCGTGCTCTACGGTATAGCTTAGCTCTCCGAGAAGCTCTCCGGGAAGTTCTAAGCCCTCCTGTTCCCCATTGAGCTCATAGGAGAACTCTGTATTCGCATATCCATCGATAGAAGCGGTGAAGAAGGGTCCTCTCCTGCTCCCGGTGACCTTGAAGGGTATCTCAGAACTTCCCTCGTTCCCGGCAGCATCCACTGCAGTGATGCTGATACTCCCTGCTCTGTTCCTCTCAGGAGTATACACTCCTTTGATGAATGAGCCGAAACTGATGACATCCTCTACCGGTCGCCCATCGATGAGAAACTCTTTCACCTCAAGAGACTCCTCGCCCTCTGCAGAGACGAGGATCACCTGTGACTCTCCTAGGATGAAGGTCGAGACCTCAGGTGCTACGAGGGTGAAAGAGGGAGGCGTGTTATCGGGATGCACGATCTTCTCATAAGAATCCCGCTGCGGGAGTCTCCGCACATAGCCGTCGCTACTTTGTACCTCTACGAAGTAATGCATCTTCTCACCAACGATATAGGCTCCAGGAATGATCGCACTCCAGAGCCCGAGAGATTCCTCGAGGGAGAGGAACAGGGGTTCTTCAATATCCTGCAGGAGATAGAATCGTACCGATGCTATCTCTGGGTCCCCGCTCTCGCTACTCAGATTCACCGTTACCGACTGTCGATCGAGTATCTGTTCAGGGAGCCCCACCTCATATCCGAAGAGGAAGGATGTCATGGTGATCAAGATCATGATCACATAAAAAGTCTTGTTGTTCATAGGTTCCTCCTGCTCTTCTTATTCAATGCTTCCGGTTGTTGGTCTCGATTCCCTAAGAGTCGGTAGTGGAGCCTCGAGAGGACCATCCTCTATAGAGCCTCCTACACCTTCTGGACCTGATATCTCTCCTAGGTGTGACTCTATACTCCTAAGAGACTCTCCGATCTGTTGGAGATCCTCATTGATAGACCTCATAGAGTTCTCAATAGCTGCTTTTTGTACCGGAAGGAGATTGAGGGTGTTCCTCATCCCAACTGTGAGTATCCTGTTCATATCATCTCTGATCGATCGGGCTTCGGTCAACGAATCTACAGTGAGCGAGAGTTCTCGTCCAACTTCAGCGGGATCTTGAGAGGCTTTTGCCAGCTTTTCTGCCTCTTGTGCTCGCTCCCTGATGAGGGCGATCGAGGTGGCCATACCCTGTATCGAACCGCTAGTAGTCTTAGCCTCCTCCACCACATGAGCAGGGAGAGTCTTAGTCCAGGAGGGGCTCCCTGAATCCCAGAGGTAATCACCCGACCTTAACTCAACACTCTTATTGGAATCTATGATGAACACACTCATACTATCACCTGATCTGATCTGTATCTCATCTCCTTCGAAGAAGTCTGAAGATGCCGAGATAGAAGACTTTGAGCCATCAGCTCTTAGGACCTGGCCATTCTTGGGAGGTCTCAGTACGGTCCCAAGCTTACGTCTCTCGACGACCATCACTCTCCCTCGAGAGAAGTTCCTCCTCGGGTTCACGATGATCTGTACGGGTTCTGATGTATACCGTCGTTGATACGAATCAACTATGCTGTAGAGTCTGATCAGGTGTTCTCCTTCAGAGAGTGAAGAGATACTCGTCATAAGAGTATCACTCAAAGCGATTTCCTCACCATCTATCTCCCAGACATAGGCTGTCGGAGAACCCTCAGGTGCGATACCATTGAGCGGTATCGGCTCTCCCCAATCGAAGCTCTCTCCGGTCATCGGACTACCGATTCTAGGTGTCCACTTCATCCTGTCTAGCTCTTCTTCATCAAGACCATCTTCCCGGTCATATAGAGAGGGTACCGAAGGATCATCGGTATCTACTGGTTGGGGACCACCTGTAGGGATCAATGGAGCAGGTTGGTCAGCACCCCTTTGCGAGAAGTCACTACCAGGATCAGGGCCACCAGTGTCAGAACCACTAGGATCATCACCTTCTCCTTCCCCACTAGCACCTTGCTCATCTCCCTCTCCATCCTGCTCAGGACCCTGATCAGCACCTTCTTCATCTTCACCTCCTGAACCTCCATCACCATCTTCTTGGGAGTCTCCCATAGGTTCTTGTCCATAGGGGAATTCTGGAGGAGTCGGTAATTCTACTTGTGGTACAGAAGCTGTCATATCTGGTACGGAGGCCCCCTCTGGTCGTAGTTGAGTATAGGGTGTCGAAGACGGGATAGGGAGCATGAGAGGTTGGCTCATTTCTCCTGCAAAGATCCCAAGATCAGCATCTATGACCGTCACCTTGGTATCATGATCCACCTCAAGGACATTCCCATAGGAGTCTTCATAACGGGCAGTGGCAAAGATCTCATGTTCACCGAGACCTCTGTAGGTATGAGTGAGCTCAGGTTCACTAGTCACGATCCTCTTATCATCTATTGACCAGATGACCTCGATCGGGTCTATGGGATAGCTCACTATCTCCACGGTCATCTCAGGATACTCTTCACTCTCTGCCTTGTATTTGAGTACCTGAGAAGATCTTCGCATCATGAAATCTGGGTCTATGACACTGACATAGATAGTCTCTTTGGCTGAGGTCATGTCTAGAGAATCGGTGACTTGACAACTGATCGGGAAATCAGAGGTCCTGTTCCACAAGGTGTTCTTTACCGTCTCTCCCTGGAGTCTTATCACCCCGAATACCCAATCATAGGAGACGATCGTCGCCTCATCGAAACCTTGAGCCTCTGCGACAAAATCATATTCCCTTGCATAGAAGAACGTATCGGAGTCCTTCATTGAGGCTATGTTGACTCGAGGTGCATCGTGTTCTTTCACTGAGAAGCCCCCTCTCTCACTCGTGTTCGTCTCAAAGGGCTTCCCATCTGATGCATACCTGGGGATCACATACCAGTCATAGCTCGTACCAAAGGAGAGATGACCCTCATCGAGTTCGAAGGTGGTATCATCGGTCTCTGTGATCTTTCTCCCATCAAGATAGAGATCATAGGATTCGATCCAATCATCCATACCATAGCTGCCTGCATCCCATTCAAGCTCTACAGAGAGCTCTTCAAGTGTCTTATCGATCTTCGTATAGGAGAGCTCGAATCCTTCGAAGTCAAAGGTCTTGTCCATATCCGCTGCGATAGGCTCTCCATGCCAATCAAGATAGGCCAATGACAGGGTATACTGCTCTCCAGCTCTGAAAGGGATCCCTTCATCACTGAGATCAAGAGTCATAGCACCCTCGTCGGTATCACCGGGATAGCCCTTGATACCCTGCCCGTTCGGGGGGTCATGCTCGATGGAGATCGAATACAGCTCATCATTCCCCTCGGTGATTGTGATCACTGAGGTGGTCTTACGATTATCATGGTAATCGGGGATCTCTGGGAGTTCCCAACCGATCGAGAGGTCATCGATCTGTGGAGTCTCACTGATCGTAAGCCCTCCGATATCGACGACCTTGAAGGTGACCTCTTCAGCACCCCTATCTTCAGAATAGTCATCCTGAGCAGAGGTGTAATCCTTCTCATAGATATGAAAGGCGATCGTATACTCCCCTTCTGGTAGCACGAGCACCTGATTGATGAACTCACCCAAAGCAGCAGTATCCCCCATATCGAGATCAGTGAAGTCCAGGTTCCCAGGAGAGGTGTTACCGTCAGGGCCGAAGCTTCCTGAGAAACCATCGAAACCGAAACTCATATAATCATCGAGATTCGCTATGATCGTCGTATTATCGATCGTGAGAGATTCCCCTATGGGGATAACCGGATAGAGATTGATTTCCATCGTACCATCCCAGGAGAGGTCTGCTGAATCTGCAGAGGAAGGAACATCTATCTCGATAGAGAAGACTACCATCAGTTCAGCAGCCTCCTGCTGATCGTTATCTATCTGTACTCGTAGGATCGTATTCTTGAGGAGGGTCGAAGGGCTGATCTTCGCATACTCGTAGGTCTCGATCACCGGATCATTGAGTAACTGACGGGACCTGATACTCCTCACCCCGGCAAACGAAGTGCTTGAGGCGAGTGTCAGAAAGATGGCGATCAGGCATAGGACTCTTCTTGGTACGATAGGATTTGTGTACACAGGCTTCCCCCATAAGAATGTGATCTTTACTTTTTATTATTGATTATGGTTAGTATAATACTCGGAAATCTTACTGATGTATAGAAATATTTCCTATCCAAGAGAAAAGACAGGTTAAGAAGTCCAGAACAAAAAGAAGCCCTCTCACGTCTTTAAGAGGTGTGAGAGGGTTTGTTACATCTCAGGGATTCACCTAGGGAGCAAGCTCCCCTGCAGTCAGAGAGGCTCCTGCAGTCTCTTTATAGGCGAAAGAATGGATCGTAAAAGCATCAGTACTTGCATCAAAAGAGACCTCTAGATAGCCTTGGTACCAGGAGGAGTCTTTGAGTATCCTTACCGGTATGAACTCATGAGATATGACATTCCAGCTAGAACTGCCTCCACAGATGAGGGGCTCAGATGAGGAACTCCAGGAATCGGTGGAACTGATCGCAGTACCAGAAGCTAGATGTGGGACCTCACCATGAGACTCCTGGGTCTTCGCTGATGCAGTCGTCTTGAAATAGACCGCATTATTAGTCCTGAGAAGTTGAAGACTAGCAGCATCCTCTGAAGAATTCTGAAAGATGAAACCCCCAACATAATCGATCGTGATGAACCGCCTGTTCGTTGGATCGACATCAATACTGATCACATTATTGTTAGTGAATTCTTTACGCTTGAGATTTGGCTCCCATATCGCATAGAGATCAAAATCATATTCGTCCATGATGTAGGTCTGACCAGGAAAATATCTTCCCCGATCATCGGTAGGGGAAGTATCCCATCTTACGAAGCTGTACCCTGTTCTCGTGAAGGTGTTCGCATTAGTGGTGAACTGCTTATATTGCTCTACTACCTGTGGGTCCATAGTCCCCGTTCCCCCATTCGCATGAAAGGTGATCGTATGGAGAGGCCACTGCCATTGAGCGACCAGGGTAACATTAGCTTCTCCTCCTATGAGTTCAGCACCATCAGCATAGGCTGTTCCTGTCCCACTATATGAAGTGTTCCAACCGTTGAATGTCATACCTGTTCTAGTGAAGGTATTGAGAGGTAGGGTAACAGTCGATCCCTGTTCCACAAAGATAGGTAACATATTTCCCTCACCTTGATTAGCATCGAAATTGATCGTCCGTCTCGTATTCTCCGGTATCAGATCCTCTACGGGCATTACCATACAACCAAAGAACAGGACCATGAAAAGTGTAAACATGATTATAATTCGTCTCATACATCCTCCAAAGATATGAAGCCAATCTATAGGTTAGAAGGCCTCTCGTGGGGTTGTGATTTGAACTAATAAAAAGGATTCGATGGTATATCTAGGTAGTGCCATCAAACAGATGTGGTTTCTTTCCAGATCCCAGGAATCAATGATCCTCCTCCCCCCACAAGCGGTAAGATCATCAACCCATGATTAATTCTAGAATCCCTTTACTACAGCCGTCAAGAATCCTTTTGTAGGACTTTATTACCTGTCACTTCCATAATATGAAGTCATGTAAGATTCAATGAGACCATTAATAAGCATGCTATTAGCTTTTGCGATTTTGGTTGTGTATCATAAGAGGAGGAAAACCACCTACCGACTCAATTATCCAGCCTAAAGAGACCTATCCGGAGGAACCATGAAACAGTACCTTGTGCTCCTACTCCTTGCCCTCATCTTAGTGTTCACTACAGCCTGCTCACTTATATCATCTTCCGGTCCTACGAGAAGCATCTCCTACCATGGGATCGAAGGGGCTCAGATCTCCTCTGATAGACCGACCTCCTACGAGGAGGGAGGAGCGACCTATCCATCGCTTCCCTACCCCACAAAAGAGGGGTATATCTTTTATGGTTGGTATGACAATGCCCTCGGTGGCACCCGAGTCTATCATGTGAACTCCTCAAGTACCGGAGATCTCGATCTCTATGCCTATTGGCAGATACCAGGATTGTCTCTACCCTATGGCACTCTTGTGGGGACGATACAATATGTACCCAATGAAGCTGAAGATACCAGAGAGGACCTAACGATACCCAGATACTATCTGGGAGTAGAGGTTACCTATCTGAAAAGCATAGTCTCAGATACCCTCAACACTATAACCTTCCCCGATTCACTCACCTCTTTTGGAGCTGGGGCCTTCAAGTATGCCAGTGCATTGACGACCTTGGAGATCCCTACGACGATCACCTCGATCGGGACGAGTGCCTTTGAAGATAATACGACGATAGAGACGATCACCGGTGGTGCCGGAGTCACAGAGATTGCCGGCAATGCCTTCAGGAGAGCCACCTCCCTCAGCAGTGTTCCCTCCTTTCCCTCTCTTTCCTCTTTGGGTTTCGGAGCTTTCACCGGGGTCACCTCTCTTAGTGCGATCACCATCGCCCCGAATGTCGAGACTATCGGTTCTCATGCCTTTTCAGGATGCTCCTCGTTGAACTCGGTGACCTTCTCTGGGACTTCGACCCTCACCAAGATAGCCTTCAGTGCCTTCGAGGACTGTACCTCTTTAGAGGCGATCACTCTTCCTCCATCGCTAGATGAGCTAGAGGACTCAGTCTTTGAAGGCTGTAGTGCTCTCTCCTCGATCATCATTCCCGATTCCCTCACGCAGATCCGAAGGAATGTCTTTACCGATTGCACCTCCTTGACCTCAGTCAGTCTCCCGGAGAACACGGAGACTCACTATGAGACGGGTACATTCTCTAGGTGTACGAGCCTCACTTCGGTCGATATCCCTCAAGAATGTACCGTGATCCCGGGCAGCATGTTCTCAGGCTGTACCTCCCTGAATACGGTGAACCTCTCCACAACACTCCAGGCGATCGGATCGAATGCCTTCTACGACTGTAATTCACTAGGTGCTATCACCTTGCCCGATACCCTGAACACGATCGAGACTCAAGCATTCACCGGTACGAATCTTACCACGATATTCATCCCAGATTCAGTCACGACCATAGGGTCGAAACTGTTCTCTGATAGGTATATTCCACATACCTCGGTACTCTCTACCATCAGATGTGGTGCGGCAGCAGCCCCTCTGGGGTGGGATACCCTTTGGGATGGTAGTATCTCATCAAATCCGGTGGTCACTTGGAATCAAGTTCGTTAGAAAAAACTTTGTGATCATAGTGGCATATGTTAAGATATGTTAAGAAATACCTTAGGTAGTGATGACTCATGGAGTACTGATGATAAAAAAACGACAGATCATGTTTACCTATCTAGTGATCGCCATCTTTCTTGTGTGTTCACTCCTCTTCAGTCTCTCGAAGAATCAAGAGGCCTGCGAATCCGTCCTCACTGAACATACTAACCTCATAGATAAGGAATATAACAGTACGATACGAAACTATCAGGAATTCACGAGAACCCTCTTTGGTATTATGATCAGCGATGAAGAAGTCCTGAATCTCTTTGCACAAGGAGCTCTCTTAGAAGATACACAGCAACAAGAGCAGTTAAGAAGTCAACTGTATGTACAGCTGCTACATACCTATGAGGTACTGAAGGCTCATGGGTTCAGACAGGTCCATTTTCATGACCGTAATAATAACAGCTATCTGAGGATGCATCGACCTGAGCTGTATGGTGATGACCTCTCTCGGGTTAGACCCTCTGTGGTGGAGGTCAATTTGACCGGTACTCCCCAACATGGCTTTGAAGAGGGGAAGATCTTCAATGGGTTCCGTTTTGTCTATCCCGTATTCTCTGCCGATGAGCAGGTGGGTTCTGTGGAGTTGAGTATCACGATGCAGGTGATCATAGACCAGCTAGAAGAGAGTTATGGACGAGAGTCTCTGTTCATCCTCCATGATACCATTGTCCAACAGAACGTCCTCGAAGAGGAGCAGGACAACTACGAACTCTGGAGTGTCGATGAGCATTTCCTCATCGATTCGGGGCTCGAACAGCGAGATCTAGTTCAGGGGAAAGATAAAGAGAAGTTCCAACAACTCATTCGTCAAGAGCTAGCTTCCCATGACGTGCCACAAGAACAGTTCTCCCTGACCTATGAGACTGATCAGACGATGAATATCCTCACCTTCTATCCGGTGATAGACTTCTCTGAACAGGCTGTCGGTTATCTCGTGGTCCTATCGGAGTCTCTTGATCTCTATATTGTTCATAGTACCAGATTGAGGATCATCATATATATCCTGATCCTATTTATGATCCTCTCGATCACCCATATCTTCATCTTCAGATATATCAAAAAGAAAGATGATATCCTGAAACAGCTGAATATCGTATCTGATGGTACCCATCTCGGTATATGGGACTGGGATATCCCCTCAGGGGATGAGCAGTTCAACAGGATCCTTACAGAGCTTCTCGGGTATCGACTCGAAGAGGTGACCCCTCATATCAGCTGGTGGAAGAATAAGATCCATCCTGAGGACCTTCCAGCAGTAAACAGGGATCTTGAGGCTTATTTTGCCGGAGAGACTCCCATATATGAGAATACTCATAGACTCATGACAAAAACAGGCATCTGGAGATGGTTCAACGACTATGGACAGGTGGTCAAACGGGATAAGACGGGTCATCCTATACGTATGGTCGGGACCCTATGTGATGTGACTGATCAGATCCATAACGAACAGGAGATCCTAAAAGCTGAGAAGCTGAGTAGTATAGGAATTCTTGCCGGAGGGATCGCCCATGACTTCAATAATATCCTCACCGGGATATATGGGAGTCTCTCGTTACTCAAGTTCGAACTCGGTGATACTCATGAGAGTATCGGCTATATCGACGATACAGAGATGGCCTTAGATCGGGCAGCAAAACTCACGAGACAACTGCTGACCTTCTCAAAAAGGGGTGCCCCGGTAAAGACTAAAGTCGACCTACTCAGCACCTTACAGAACACGGTCTCCTTCGATCTCTCAGGAAGCAATATCAAGCCGGTCTTCAATCTCCCTCAAGAACCTTTGATGGTCTCCTGTGATGAGGGACAGATAGATCAGGTCTTCACCAACCTTGTCACCAATGCAAGACAGGCCTCCCCCTCTGGTGGTACTCTTGAGATCTCACTTGATCTAGTCTCCTTGGAACAGAACGAGAGACCTGGACTCTTGGCTGGCTCCTATGCCAGGATCAGCTTCAAGGATGAGGGAGCTGGCATCACTAAAGGAGATCTCGAGAAGCTATTCGACCCCTATTTCACCACGAAGGCGAGTGGTAATGGCCTGGGCTTAGCTTCAAGTTATTCGATCATGAAGAGACACCGGGGAATGATCTATGCAGAATCAGAATTGGGAATAGGGTCTGTATTCACCCTCTTTCTCCCGACAGATCTCAGAGAGACCGTCGTGAGTATCCCTGAGATCAGCAGGGAGCCTGTCCCTACCGATAGAAGCTCTACCAATCGTTTCCAACGGGTACTGATCATGGATGACGATAAGATCATCAGGATCGTCCTGATGAAGATGTTGGCGGTATTGGGCTACGAATCGATGAGTACCTGTGATGGGAAAGAGGCTATCGAATACTTCTGGGAAGCCTATGAAACAGACAGTCCTTTTGATCTCCTGATCTTCGACCTGACAGTCCCAGACGGGATGGGTGGGAAACAGGCGCTCTCTCAACTCCTAAAGAGGGCTCCGGAGATAACAGCTATCGCATCAAGCGGCTATGAGGATCAGGACTATCTGCAAGCAGGTTTCAAAGCGAGCATCAAGAAACCCTATCTACTCGCTCAATTAGAGCAGGTCATCAACTCCTTAGCAACGTAAGATAGTTTCACCTTGTACCTGCAGGCACGAGAGGATCCCAAGCTAAGGCTCGTAGGATCGTATCTCTCGGACACCTAAGAGGATAAGGTCTAGAGAACTCCCATAATTGAGATGCCAAATCGGTAAGTCCATGGTATGATTGTTATGATGAGTGATACTATCTGGAGGGTTTTCGATGATATCGAAAAAATTGGATTTTCTTGACTTCAACAGGATCAATCTACTACTCGAACAATTCAACGAGCTGACCGGCTATGTCACTGCGATCCTTGATCTTAATGGAACAATTCTATCTCAATCAGGTTGGAGAGCCATCTGTACTGAGTTTCATCGAAAGAACCCAATGACCGCTGTTCGTTGTACCACAAGTGATACCATACTCGCAAACAGTATGCTCGAGGGAGAGCATTTCTCCTACTACCAGTGCCTTAATGGCCTAGTCGATGTGGTAGTCCCCATCATCATCGATGGTGAACATATCGCAAATCTCTTCTCAGGACAGTTCTTCATCGATAAACCTGACATCTCCTTTTTCAAAGAGCAGGCAAGAGAATGTGGCTTCGAGGAGGCTCCCTACCTGGCAGCCATCGAAGAGGTCCCGGTAGTGACCTTAGAAGAGGTCTCCATCGCCATGAACTTTCTTCAGAATATGACCCAGATGATCAGTGAGATCACCTATGGTCAGTATAAACAACATGAGTTGCACATCGAGAACCAAGAGGCAGATACTCGTTACCGTACCTATATCGATAATGCCCCTTTAGGAGTCTTCTTGACCAACTCCGCAGCGGACTTTCTGGAGGCCAATGCGGAGGTCTGTCGGATCTCTGGATTCACGAGATCTGAGTTATTGGACATGAATTTCCTCGATAGGGTGCTTGAGGATCATGTACAGGGGGCCAACACCTTCTTTGATTCCAATAGTAGATATAAGAACTCGAACTCTGAGGTCGTCATCAAGATCAAAGGAGCAGAGAGGCGGTGGTGGAATGTCATCACCTCTCGGTTAGATGATGACCGCTATCTATGTTTCGTGACAGATATCACCGAAAAGAAGATCGCAGATGAGGAACTCTTGGAGAGCCATCGAAGACAGGCCTTCCTCGCACAGACAGCGATCGAGATCGTAAGACTCACGACCTTCGAAGAGGTCTACCACTTCAGTGTCACAAAGCTCTACGAGTTCCTTGAAGAGAGAGGTGTCGTCTCCTTTATCGGGTATTCTGATAGTGGTCAGCGATGGGAGGTCCTTGAACTCATCGGGATCGAAGGGTGTGAGTCTGCACTCGATGAACTCCTGAACTTTGACTACCACGCGATAACCGGTTCGATCTCTGAAGAGTATAAAGAACTGCGAGATTCCGGACGTCTGTTCGAATTCTCTTTAGATTATAGAAAACATCTCAATGAGCGTATCACCAATGAGACAGGTGACCGGCTCAAAGAGCTTCTGTGTATCGATAAGATGTATGGTATTTCCTTCAAACAGGGTGACAAACTATTGGGGAACCTGACCTTCATCACAAAGAAAGATACACGACCGATCGATACCAACACCATCGAGGCGTTCGTCTCACAAGTATCGAACTTTCTCAAACGATTACGTTCTGAATTGGCCCTCAAGGACAATGAGAAGAAGATGAGAAGTATCTATCAGTTGGTACAGGTAGGTATCGGTATAGTAGATGGAGATCGGGTCCTTAAAGAGGTGAATCCTCGTGTCTGTGAGATCTCTGGTTATACGAGAGAAGAGCTCATCAATGCCCCGGCACGTATGCTCTATCCCTCAGATGAGGCCTACCTGTTCACTGCCGGTAAAACCTATCAGGAGATCTGTAAGTATAGTCCTGGTGAGACAGAGGCTACCTGGATGAGACCTGATGGGACCCGTGTGGAGATCCTTTTGAGCGCAGCACCCTTAGAGAACGGAGTCCCCTCAAAGGGCTTCATCTTCACCGTTCTCGATATCACAGAGAGAAAGCGAGGAGAGCGGCTCCTTGCTTCAAGCGAGAAGTCTCTCCGAGAGGCTCAGCATATCGCACACCTCGGTAACTGGGAGATCGACTTGCTGACACAAGAGTTCCGTGGTTCACAGGAGGTCTATGAGATCTACGGGATGGTTCCACCAGAGAATCAGGTCATGGAATTCTCCTTTGAGGATTTCATCTTCGAAGACCCCCGTATCAAAGAGAGCTATGAGGCACTCATCAACGATCATATCCCCTACAGTCTTGAACATACGATAACCCCGAAGGATGGGAGTGAGAAGAGATTCATCTCTTCGAAGGCCCGCATCATCACTGATAACGAGGGAAGACCGATCAAGATCCAAGGAGTCCTTCAGGACCTGTCGGAATTGAAAGCTGCCGAAGAGGAGCAGAAACACCTCAAAGACCAACTCGTACAGGCCCAGAAGATGGAATCTGTGGGAAGGCTCGCAGGTGGGGTCGCTCATGACTTCAATAATATGCTCAGTGTCATCATCGGCTATGCAGATATGGCTATGTCAAATATTGACGAGGAGGATCCCTTCTATGTGCCCCTTCATGAGATATATAAGGCCGCTGAGAGATCTGCTGAACTCACCTCACAACTTCTTGCCTTCGCACGAAAGCAGACGATCACCCCTAAGGCTATCGATCTCAATACCAGTATAGAGGATCTTCTGAACATGCTCTCACGTCTTATCGGTGAGGATATCGATCTACAATGGATACCGGGAAAGGCCATCATGCCGGTACTGATCGATCCATCTCAGATACACCAGGTCCTCACCAACCTCTGTATCAATGCCCGAGATGCGATCACCGAATCGGGGGTGATCATCATCACTACTGAGTCGCTATACCTCGATGAGCGTTATGATGCACTGCTAGGAGAGGGAGAACCCGGAGAATATGTAGTATTGACTGTCACTGACAATGGGTCAGGGATGGATGAAGATACGAAAGACCACCTGTTCGAACCATTCTTCACGACGAAAGAACGAAGTAAGGGGACCGGGCTCGGCTTCTCCATGATCTATGGAATCGTAAAACAGAATAAAGGGTTCATCTCTGTAGACAGCGAACTAGACAGGGGAACGACGATCAAGATCCATCTACCACGACTCGAGGATTCTCCCAAGTTAGAAGCCACAAGAAAAGTCCCGAAAGAGCTAGAGATGGGAAAGGAGACTATCCTACTCGTAGAGGATGAGAAAGCTATCCTCTCCCTGACCTCCTCGATCCTTGAAGGACTAGGATACCAGGTGATCACCTGTGAGGACCCGCAAGATGCCTTGAAGACCGCTTTTGAGTATCCAGAAGGGATCGACCTCCTGATCACTGATGTGATCATGCCGAAGCTCAATGGACGGGAGGTCGTTGATATGCTCCTCCCCTTCTATCCGGGACTCTCCTATCTGTATATGTCAGGCTATACTGCCGATATCATCTCAGATCAGGGTATTCTAGATGAAGATGCTAATTTCATCCAAAAACCCTTTACCCCGAAGAGACTTGCACAAAAGGTGAGGTCGATCCTATCAAAGACTCAGTAGTTATTAGCCCTACACGTGTAGGAGAGATCGGATACAATGAGCAAAGAAACAAGGATTGTTACGTAGATCAAAGAGTCTTAAGCACTCGAATATCGCCCCCTCCCTCTTTCAAGTTCGTTTTCACTGGAATAATCATGAAGTTTTGTTATACTCTAGGAAGAGTTTCTCTTGGGGTAGCGGCAAACAGATTTTTATCGGGGAGTGTGAGTAACATATGAATACCATTGACTATATCGATTATGAACTCATAGACAAGTACCTTGATGAAATCAATAAGCTGACCGGTTTTGCGACGGCACTCATCGATCCTCAAGGAAGACTTCTCTCCCATTCTGGTTGGAGACCTCTCTGTATTCAATTCTTCAGACAACATCCTGAGACGAATAGACGCTGTATCGAAAGTGACACCATCCTGGCGAACAGCATGGAGACAGGTGAGAGCTTTCATCATTACCAGTGTCTCAATGGCCTCGTCGATGCGGTAGTACCCATCACGATCGAGGGAGAACATGCGGCCAATCTCTATTCTGGACAGTTCTTCTTGGAAAAGCCAGATGTCGAACACTACCGGCAGATGGCTACCACCTTTGGGTTCGATGAGAGACCCTTCATGAAGGCCCTCAGAGAGGTCCCTGTGGTGAAGTTCGAAGAGATGACGAAGGTCATGGGGTTTCTCCAACATATGACACAGATGATCAGTGAGGATGCCATACAGCGTAAACTACAATCAGAGGCAAATAGAGAGAAAGAGCTCATCGATCACCGCTATCACTCCTACGTAGATCATGCTCCTCTCGGAGTGTTCACCATCGATAAGAGTGGGAGATTCCTTGAGACCAACCAAGCCTTCATCACCCTGACTGGTCATCCTGAAGAGATGCTACTGGAAATGTGCCTTCAAGAACTCATCATACCCACTCCTCCTTTTGAGGAGGATCTCTCCATCACCCGATTGATCGAGAGTTCACAGGAGGCTACCAATGAAAAGATTCAGATTCGTACCTTCCAGGGAGGAAGACGATGGTTGAACCTGATCATCACAGATATCGAAGAAGACCGCTATCTAGCATTCACCCTCGATATTACCGAGAAGAGGATCACAGAAGAGAGACTCCGTGAGAACCAGAGAGCAAAGGAATTCTTCTCACAGACAGCCAATGATATCCTCCTGCTGAGAACACCTGAGGAGGTCTATCGCTTTGCCATAGAGACTCTAGAGCGGTTGTTGGGAAAGACTGCTGCGATCCTGTTCATCGAATATGATGAGCAAGGGTTATGTTGGACACTAAAAGCGGTATCTCAGCACAATACGTTCTTCGAGAGGCTACCCCAGTTATTGGGATTCCCCTTAGTTGATCTGAACGGAGAGGTCCTCGATGAGATGATCCATCTCATACGTCAGGGAAGACTTGTAGAGATGCCTCTCGACATCCAAAGCATGTTCTCAAGCCAGGTATCACGAGAGACTGAGACGATCATCAAACAGGAGTTCGGTTTCACCACACTCCATTCGATCATCTTCGAGCAGACCAATGATCTACTCGGGAACATCTTATACATGACTACAGAGGAGACACCCCGAATACCTCCACAGGAGATTGAGACTTACACCTCACAGCTTGCTAATGCTTTGAACCTCCTCCTCTCTGAGAAAGCTCTTAGAGAGAGTGAAGAGAAGTTACGAGGTATCTATGATGTCGTCCCGATCGGAATAGGTATCGTCTCAAAAGATCGTTATATCAAGGAGATCAACCCGAGTATCTGTGAGATCACCGGTTATCCCCGAGAGGAACTCATCGGGATGCATGCAAGAAGCCTCTATCCGACTCAGTCTGAATATGAGGAGATCGGGGAGGTGGTCTATCATTCAACACATGATAAGAGGAATGAGGGGACCGAGACCCGGTGGGTGCGAAAAGATGGTAAAGTGATCAACATAGCGTTGACCTCTACCCCGATCGAATACCATGACCCGAGCAAAGACTATATCTTCACGGCTGAGGATATAACGCTGCGTAAAGAGTCAGAGGATCTGTTGAAAGAGCGTGAGAGATCTTTGAATGAGGCACAACAGATCGCCCATATGGGTAGCTGGACCTATGATGTTGATTCCGAGATCTTTACGGTCTCTGATGAGATCAACCATATCTATGGATTTGCACTAGATGATAAAAAGATCCCCTTGCAAAGGGTCATTGATCGTATTCATGATGGTGAGAAGATCGTGATGGATTTCAATAGGGCTATCAAAGAACACACACCATTCAATCTAGAGTTCACGATCGATTCATCCACAGGGGGACCTCCGAGGATCCTCAACTCCAAAGGGTTCATGACCCCCTCATCAGAGGGTAAGCAGAGGACCCTCAGAGGAATAACCCAGGATGTCACTGAGATGAGGGCTGGCGAGAAAGAGAGAAGAGCCCTCAAGGTCCAGCTCCTCCAAGCACAGAAGATGGAATCTATCGGAAGACTTGCAGGTGGGGTAGCCCATGACTTCAATAATATGCTCGGAGTCATACTGGGTTTTACCGAGATGACTCTGATGGAACTCGAAGAGGGATCCTCTAGTTATAATAATCTTCAGGAGATCTACAAGGCTGCAGAACGTTCTGCGGCGCTGACCTCTCAACTTCTTGCCTTCGCAAGGAAACAACCGATCAAACCAAAGACCATCGATCTTAACGACAGTATCGAAGAGATGTACAAGATGCTCATCAGACTCATAGGAGAGGATACCTCGCTCGAATGGACCCCCTCGCCCTCTCCTGCCATGGTCCATATTGACCCAAGTCAGGTGAATCAGATACTCACGAATCTCTGCGTCAATGCACGGGATGCGATGGAGGGCCTTGGAAGGATCTCGATCAGTACCCAGATCATGGAGATCGATGATTCTTTCACAAATTGTGAATCTGAGATAGAACCAGGCACCTATGTAGAACTTGAGGTCAGTGACAATGGGTCGGGGATGGACTCAGAGACTCTTGAACATCTCTTTGAACCTTTCTATACCACCAAGGAGATGAGTAAGGGGACCGGTCTTGGTTTCTCTATGGTCTACGGGATCATCCACCAGAATAACGGATGTATCTCAGTCTACAGTGAAGTCGGTATAGGTACGACTATCAGGATTCATCTGCCATTAGCCTATAGCCCTGCTGATACGAGAACCCTTAGAGTAGAGCCTGACAAGATGCCTCAGGGGCAGGAGACGATCCTTCTTGTAGAGGATGAGATACCGATCCTCCGATTGACCTCATCTATTCTCACAGATCTCGGGTATGAAGTCCTTGCAACGTGTGACCCTAAAGAGGCCCTGAAGATCGCAAAAGAGCACTCAGGTTCGATCGATCTGGTACTCTCGGATGTCATCATGCCTGGTCTCAATGGCAGGGAGCTCGTTATCACCCTACAACTCTACTACCCCAAAGTCGCCTACCTGTTCATGTCGGGGTACACTGCTGATATCATCTCCCATCAGGGAATCATCGATGAGGGGCTTCATTTCATTCAAAAGCCCTTCACTATCGATGGATTGGCAAGAAAAGTGCGTGAGGTCATCGAAGAGCGGTAGAGCCGTGGATCCATGTCTCTTTTTACGCAGATCTCATTGATCACCAACCAAGATCATTATGAGAACTGGTTCATTTCTGATCATTCAATAACGATCAAACCTCACGTAGAGCCTTGAATCCAGCTTGAGATTGAACTCTCATATGTGCCCCATGATGGTTATGGATGATAAGAGTATCTTCATCTTCAGCCTCTATATGCTTCACCCCATCATCAAAGAGAGCCCCCTCATAGGGTAGAAAGGCCGTCGCATAGTTCAGTGTGATAGAACTCTGAGGTGCCAGATCCAGATGAGTGGGGTGCCCGAGTAATGTTGGGTTCTCAACGGAGTCCTTGAGACCATTGGCAAAACGACTCACCGAGTTCTCTGTTCCAAGACAGAAGGAGTTATCGGTTCCCCCCTCATAGGCAGCCCATGGCTGGAAGGGTCTCCCTCCATAGTTCATCCAGTAGTTATAGAAGTACAGGGGCATCTCCCCCTCTTTCACGGCGTTCGGTCCGGTGAAATAGGTCAGGTACATAAGTCTCTTTCTTGGATTGACTACGGTCGACCAACCTAAAGAACAATCTTCAGGGACCGCTCCTACGAGAAAATCGGTATACCCGTTTCGTCCAGGAACCACAGAGAGATCCACATACTCTCCAGTTCTTGTCTCTACCCTCTTCATGGTATCAGTCTCACTGCCAAAAGCAAGTCTACCAGTGGTATCGAACTCGGTACCCACCTCAGGGACAGCGAACCTTCTCGCATTATTACTGATGATACACCCCGACTCCAAGAATGGAGCTCCGATGGTATTATGCCATCCGCAATTATAGGGTTCTGTAGTGTTTCCCCTATTCGTTATGGTCAAAGAGGTGTAATGGCTATGTTCTCCTTTACAGATCAGATCATGCTTCTTATAGGAAAAGGGGTGATCAGGGCTCTGTAGAGACCAGGAGGCCCCAGCCTGCTGTTCATCTGCTGCAGATCCCAGCAGGTCCCAGGTCAACAGACTCGTATGACCATGAGGTGGCAGTTCATAAGATCCAAAGGTATGGTCCGGTCCGAAGTTCGGACAGCAGGGGAAGTTCCCTGCGATATCATACAGGAGAGGGACTTTCCAGAACGGTGCATGTAGTGTCTCATCCCAGGCTATCCCGGAGTTTGCCCTGAAGATCGGTTGCCAATGGGCATTATACCAGCTGTCATCCTTTTTGCTACATAATTCAGGGACCATCCCCTTATCTGCATTGATGACTACTTTGAGACTCTCATGTGATAACTCCACACTATCTCTGAAACCATTATGGATGACTCTCTGTGCTTTCATATTGCTACCCCTTCTAACGTACCCTCTATACTAATGAAGCACATATAGTATGTCTAGAATGAATGGTATATTTACGTTGTCCCCTGCAGTGAAGAGGGAGAGTGCTCTCCCCCTCTGATGATCGAAAGAGCAGCACCTGAACTCTTAGTAGAGAAAAGCTCAGGTGCCCCAAGTCGATCAAAGATTCTGTGATGCTATATCATACGAGTAGGCACTACCAGAATCAGTGATGTCATCTACACAATCTGAAGATGCTCCGACTAGGACCGTATCTCCATCTATGGCCACGGCCCCCCCAAAGTAGTCTCCATTCTGACCATCAGTAGCGATCAGTTTGGTCTGCTCTACCCATGAGTCCTCAGTCCTAGTGAAGATATAGGCACTTCCTGAGTTGTGCCCCTTATCATCATCACTATCTGCTCCGATGACTATGGAATCTCCATCGATACTTACTTGAGTACCAAAATAATCACCGCTAACCCCATCAGAAGCCGTCAACTTAGTCTGCTCTGACCAACTCGCATCTTCACGAGTGAAGACATAGGCACTTCCTCGATCATCGGCATCATCAATATCATCCCAATAGGCTCCGATCACGATGGTATCGTCATCTATACTGACTGAGAATCCAAACCTATCGAAGGAGGCCGTATCACTACCAATCAGTTTTGCCTGCTCTGACCATGATTCTCCTGAACCAGTGAATACATAGGCGGCTCCTGACCAAGTAGTCTCAAGAGTGCTCACACCATTGGCTCCGATCACGACCGTATCTCCAGATATATCGATTGCAGTCCCAAAGTAATCAGCTGTTTCCCGATCACTGGCAAACAGTTTTGTCCTTTGTGACCATGAAGACCCTGATCGAGTAAACACATAGACACTACCTGTATCGTTATCATCAACATCCTCTAACGGTGCCCCGACCATAATCGTATCTCCAGAGATACAGACTGCATCACCGAATAGATCTTCTTGAGCACCAGTAGAGACTGCCAACTTTGCCTGCTCTGACCAGGTCCCTCCTTCACGAATGAAGACATAGGCAGCTCCTGAGTCGAAGGCATTATCGTTATCAGCATAAGGGGACCCGATCACGACCGTATCTCCAGATATACTGACATCCCAACCAAAGCCATCCTCAGCAACACCATCAGATGGTACCAACTTTGCCTGCTCTGACCACGATCCATCGGTACGTGTGAAGATATAGGCACTTCCAATATGTGAATCAACTTCATCATTGTTTTCCCTAAAGGCTCCAAGCACCGCAGTATCTCCATCTAGACCGACCGAGTAAGCAAAGTATGCTTCTACATCAGCATCTGAAGCTATGAGTTTCTTGAGTTCGACCCATTGAGCATAGAGGTCAAGGTCTCCTTCTACAGAATAGGCCTCACCCATACTATAATCAGTACCAGACCCATCTGCAGCAGTATTCCAGCAGGTAAAGAAATAATCGGTCTTCTTGAGCTCTCCGACATTATCCGCTATATACAACTCCTGTTCAGGTTCCTTGATCTGAGGATATGGGACCTCTCCACTATCAGCACCGTTGGCATGATAGGTAACCGTATTGTTATCGACCTCCCATTTCGCATAGAGGGTCATAGAGCCCTCGATAAGATCCTCATCAAAATCCCAAGCGATGGTACATGCTTCATCACAATACCAACCAGAGAAATTGAAACCGGTCCTTGTCGGTTCGTTTGGTTCGTTAATATATCCCGTTGCCTCCTGCGATGGGACGAGCGTCCCTTCTTGACTATCAAAGGTAATCGTTCCATTAGCCATCGGCACAACCAGGCCATCACAACTCATACAAAGTAAAGCGACCATCATCGTTAGGATCACTAAAATGGTCCCTCTCCTAGTTTCTCTCATCTGTTTCCTCCTATTAGTGATGACCTCCTCTGCTAAAGAGAGATCCCCTGACTCCTCCCTTTTAAGTAAAAAAAGATCTGTTACCATTCCAGCAGCCCAAAAGGTCCATACGATCCAACCAAATCGAATGAGCTTCCAAGAACATACGAACCAGGCTTTTTTAGCTACTAGTTCTTTTGACTCTTGAATGCTGATGAAGTTGTATTACTTTTTACTATGAGGGAAGTTTTTATCAGTATAACAAACCACCTAGTATCCTAGGTGTAGGACAATGGGTAAACCTTGTAGGACAAGGGGAAACAATACCATGGTGACCCCTCCTAGAGGATCTAGCTAGGAAGAGGTCATAGGAGATCCTGCACTCCTTTGGGCTCTATGTACTGAGGAATGGTTCTGATAGATAAAAGGCCCACCCCTTTCCATGATGGTGAGAGGTAGGCCCTATTCGTGTATCTCGATTGAGATATCAGTGAATACTATGTATAGCATTTTACCTTATCTGCAGCATCGAAGAGTTTGATCTTATCGTACATCACCTGCTTCATCGCCTCGATACAGGGAGGATAGATCTCTAAGGGTTCACGTAATGAACCATCTTTGAGGACCTCTCTACACTTGAGGTAGAAAGCGGTCTTTATATCACTTGAGATATTGATCTTCTGAACCCCGGTCTTCACTGCGGTAGCGATCTCTGAGTCAGGGTTATCTGATCCTCCGTGCAGTACGAGGGGAATGTCGGTGATCGCTCTGATCTCCTTAAGAAGATCAAGTCTCAATGCTGGTTTCATATCCTTAGGGTAGAGACCATGAGCAGTACCGATCGCAATGGCTAAGGTATCGACACCAGTTGCCTCTACGAATCGTCTTACATCATCAGGCTGGGTGTAGATGATATTATCGGTACTAGCGATACCACCCTCTTCTGTCCCTCCGATAGTCCCGAGCTCTGCCTCGACACTGACATTCACTGCATGTGCTGCCTCTACGACCTTCTTCGTGAGTGCGACATTCTCTTCGAATGATTTAGTAGATGCATCGATCATAACTGAGGTGAACCCTGCAGTGATGGCACGCATCACCTGATCGAAGGTTGAACCATGATCAAGATGTATGACCACGGGAAAAGATGCTTTATGAGCCTCTTCAAGGAGAAACTTCACGAAACCATCTCTGATGAACTCAAGCTCATCAGGGTGAATCGCGATAATGACTGGGGACTGCATCTTCTCACATGCTTCGAACAACCCATTAGCGATCATTCCGCTACCCGTATTGAAAGCAGGGACTGCAAACCCATTCTCTTTAGCTACTCCGAGCAGCTCTTTCATATTCATCAACATTGTTATATCTCCTTATGATCACATTCCTGTGTCTTGGTAAATTCTTTCTTATGATCCTTACGGTATTACTGGTGATTATAATATAATCAGACCCATTGTCAAGATAATATGAACTTCTTCGAACATTTATATTTTTGTTTGTGTTCGTTTTGATTGACTGATTATATATTTCGTCATACAATTCGAACAAACGGGAGTAAGGAGTCTTCAGTGCAGGAAACAAAGAATTTCGCCGAAGAGCGGCAACAGAGAATACTTGAGATCCTATTGAAAGAGAACAGGATAGAGGTATCGGCGCTAGCAGAGCTTCTCGGTGTCACTGAGGCTACGATCAGAAGGGATCTCAAGTTCCTGGAGTCCCAGGAGAAGTTATTGAGGACCCATGGTGGGGCCATCTATCGGGACCAACCGATCTTCTGGCAGACGACCATGATCGAGAGCAGGAAGAGAGAGCATCCCCAAGAGAAGACGAGTATCGCACGATATGTCGCAGCCTTCATCAAGGACGGGGAGAGTCTCCTCATCGATGGTGGATCTACGAACATGGTCATCGCTGAAGCACTCGCCAAAGTACGTAAGAATCTTATGGTAGTCACCAACTCTCAACAGATCGCAGAGATCATTGCCAATGGGGATGGTGATAACCGTTCCATCGTCATCGGGGGAGAGCTCATGTACCAGACACAGAATACCGTCGGGCCTATCGCTGAGAACATGCTCAAGAGATTCAGACTCGATAAGGCGATCATCGGAGCTACAAGTATCATGCCCGGAGAGGGTTGCTATTCAGCGAACCCCCAAGAGGGAGAGATCAAGCAACAGATGATCTCCCAGGCAACTGAGTCCTATATCGTAGTAGACAGTTCCAAGATCGGTAAGTATGCCCTCTATCTGTTCAATGACTTCACAGGAGTCGATGCAGTGATCACAGATATGATGATCCATGAGCAAGATAAAAAGCTTTTTGAAGAGAATACGATCGAGGTAAGGATCGCTCGATGACTGCAGGTAACGAATCAACCGAACGACAGAAAGAGATCCACTCAAGCCTTCTGAGTCTCGGGGATATCCCCTTCATCGAAGAAAAGCAAAGGATCGGTCGATTCGCATCGACTCTCATCTCTCATGGAGAGAGCCTGCTCATCGACGGTGGCAGTACGACTCTCCTATTCTCTTCCTACCTCAAAGATAAGAGCCATATGATGGTGATTACTAACTCCTACAGGATCGGAACCCTCATAGGTGGGGATAAGTATCTGAAGAACAAGTTCATCCTCCTTGGAGGAGAGTCTACAAAAGAGGCTATGCCCACCTATGGTGAATACACCTGTGAGGTACTCTCAACAGTAAAGGTGAACCTGAGTTTCATGAGTGTTTCAGGCATCTCACCTTCAGGAGCTCTCTATGCCTCAACGAAAGAGGCAGCTATGGCAAAAAGTTATATGATCTCCGCTGCACACAAGGTGATCATTCTTGCCGACTATTCTAAGTTCAATACAGAAACCAAGTATAAGATAGGAGACCTCTCTTCGGTAGATATGCTTATCACCGATAAGAGGATCTCAAGATCTGAGATCTCACGATTACAAAGACCAGATCTTACGATCCATACCGTATAGGAGGTATTATCATGATTTCACAAGAGCGTTACGACAAGGCTAGAGAAGAGGCCCTATCATATTACGAGAAGGCACATATCATCCTATCAGAAGATGAGAAACAGCGTTTAGAGATAGCAGACTTCGGACTCGATGACCTCGAGGCTACAGGTCTTCAGATCATCACCTATATCAACACCGACAGAGTCTGTGCAAAGGAGATGGTTCTCTTTCCAGGACAGAGTTGCCCGGAACACCGTCATCCTGCGCATAATGGATCAGCGGGTAAGGAAGAGACCTTCAGATGTCGTTATGGGAGAGTCTATCTCTATGTAGAGGGAACTCCTGTAAAGACTCCAACCTGTTCTCATCCAAAAGGGGTCTATACTGTCTTTTTTGAAGTAGTCCTCAACCCCGGTGAACAATATACTATCTACCCAGATACACTTCACTGGTTCCAGGCAGGGGATACCGGTGCGGTGATCTCAGAGTTCTCGACCAATAGCAGTGATGAGACCGATATCTTCACTGATCCTCAGATCAAACGTACTCCGGAGGTAGAATCCTGATCTCAATAATCTTACAGGAAGGTTCACGATCAAAACTAGGAGAACAAGATCATCCCAGATACTCCTGCGAGTGTGGTATACTAGTTATATGAAAGTATTACTATTAGGAGCAAGTGGTGCTACAGGAAGACTCGTAGTGACCCAATTGATACAGAAGAAGATAGCAGTGAAGATCGTCATTCGGGAACAGAGTAAGATTCCCGTAGCCTTTGTCGATAACAAGGACATTGAGATCCTGAGAGGCGAGATAGACAAGTTCGATAGCCAGCAGGTACGGGGGCTTATAGCAGACTGTGATGCAGTGGTTAGTTGCCTCGGCCATAATCTCAGTCTTAAAGGGATGTTCGGGCCGCCCCATAGACTTGTCTCTCATTTTGTCGAGAGAGTCACAGAGGCTGCGAACTCCTATCCAATCCCAAAACGCCTTATCCTCATGAGTACCACAGCATATACCAATGCACCCCTAGGAGAGACCAACTCCTTCAAGGATAAGCTGATCCTATCGCTGTTAAGACTCCTGTTGCCCCCACACAGGGACAATATGATCGCAGGAGATCATCTCCTGAACACTCTTGGTCCCGGTTCTTCAGTAGAATGGGTAGCGGTAAGACCTGATACACTTATCGATCTCAATGAAGTCAGTGAGTACGATCTCTATGAGACAAGACAGAGGAATCCAATCTCAGACGCAGGAAAGACGAGCAGGATCAATGTGGCCCATTTCATGCTGGAACTGTTGACTGAAGAGGAAATATGGCAGGAATGGAGATACAAGACCCCAGTCATCTATAATAGAGAATGAGCTAGCGAACAGTCTATGGTATACTATAGGTATGAAACATTATCTGATCGGTTATATAACACAGACACAGACGACTAAGGAAGCTGCACAGCAGATCGCTCTGCAGCTAGAGAACAATTCTTCTCAACAGATCTCGATCGAGGTCTGTTCTCTCGAGACGATCAAGAATCTGGAAACCTATGATAAGATCATTCTCGGTTCACCGATCCATGGGATGCGGGTGATGCCTGAATTCTCCGAGTTCCTCTCTAACCATAAGGAACAACTCTCAGGACGTCTACAGGGGCTGTATGTCGTATCCTATCTCTACCCTACCTGCAGGACGTTCTGGAAGAAGCTCATACTTCGTGGTATCCAGAGATTATCTAGAAGTCATGGAGTGACACGTTACGCGGTATTCGGTGGAAAGCTACCAGAAGCTATGCCAACCTTCGTACGTTTCATATTCGGGACCCCTGATGGGGCACCTCTAGACTCCAGAGATACCCAAGAGATCGACAGATGGGTTAATGATTCGTTGGAATTGAACTAGTAGGCTAAGTCCATCTTCGTTTCAAGAGGCTTGAGGGATATCTCCCATGTTAATCGATCACCTCATAGTTCCTGTATCTGTTCTATCTCACTATTACGGTATCTTTAATACAACTCTCGCTATGTTATATGTATCTGTATGAAAACAACTCCCTGACCATTCTCAAGTAGAGAGTCTTTTTCAAAAACCTTTTGTGGTTGGGGAAAATCACCTTATACTAGAGAGAAGAGGTACTCATGAATTCAATTGATCTAGAGAAGGCCCATTGGAAAGAGTTAGAACACTTGGCAATCGATATGGCTATACTTCCCTGGGGAGCGACAGAACCCCATAACAGGCATCTTCCCTATGGGACTGACACCTTATGTAGTAGAGCAGTAGCTCTGGAGGCTGTAGCACGCATACCGGAAGACTCTCCTCTTTCGATCGCTGTATTACCTGCGATGCCCTATGGCGTCAATACAGGACAGAGAGATCTCAATCTCTGTATCTCCATACGCCCCTCCCTCCAATACCGACTCTTGGAAGAGATCGCTCTGACCTTAAGAGAACAGAAGATCCCAAAGCTCATGATAGTCAACGGTCATGGAGGAAACAACTTCAAACCCCTGCTAAGGGAGTTACAACAGAATGTCCCGGAACTCTTTTGCTGTTTCACTAACTGGTGGACCCTCAAAGATGGAGATGAATATTTCAGAGAACAGGGTGACCATGCAGGGGAACTCGAGACTAGTGTCATGCAGTATCTGTATCCCGAACTCGTCCTACCCCTGTCTGAAGCAGGGAAGGGAGCAAGTAGAGGTTTCAGACCTGCAGGTCTTTCAAGTCGAGCTGTCTGGGCACCCCGTGAATGGACAAAAGTCTCCTCAGATACCGGTGTGGGGAATCCTGCTGCATCATCCCCACTCAAGGCTGAACGATTCTTCACAGACGCAGCAAAGACGCTCGCTACCTATATCGCTGACATAGCTGCCACAGATAACTCAGACCTCTATGAATGAGCGATGTTTCTTTGGTAAAGGATGCAGAACCTCTGCCTCTCTATCGTTGATCAAGGTATCAACCACATAATCCTTATGGATCGTATCGCTGCAATAGATCTTGATATCATCTATCCTGTCACCAATAGCATAGGTGATCTCAGAGTCGGTCAAAAGTATATGAGAGATTCCCTTCTCCCTCATCCGACCGAAGAGCTGCCCGATGACCACTGATGCCTCATCACTACGCTGAAATGGCAGTGAGCGGTCTTCGAACAGGGAAAAGAGTCGCTGTGACTCCTCTTGTGAACAGAAGAATAACCTAGAATCCTTCATATCCTGGTAATGCATATGGTCCTCAGGTTCATTACAGCAGATGATCCCCAACCTCTTGATTCCAGAACTATCAAGAAAGCGTTTGAGCGCCTCCTCTATGCGTAGGATTGGTATCATAACCACTTTCTGTATATCATGTGCAATATGATGCATCACGTCGCTACAGAACACGAGACTTGTTGCACCAGAGGCCTCTAGGTCTCTTGCTGCTCTCTGGTAGTACTCAGTCAAGCTCCCCCAATCTTTATCACGTAATAACCTATTGAGCTCTTTCTCATTCCCTCCATGGAGGATGACCCTCGGTGAAGAGTCCTCTCCACTCCTCTTCTCGATAGCTAGAAACAGGTTCCGGTAATACCACAGATCCTCATCTAGATTCACTCCTCCCAACAATCCTATAGTACCTCTCACTATCTACTCCTTAAGTCCTATGATTTCACTTTTTGTTATGAGAAGCTAAAATCCGTTCCTCTACGATCTACAAAATACTTCTTCCTCACTCTCTACTACTACTAGTCCTGCATGTAATAGATACGTACTACTTTGCATTAGATTTTACACAGTATGGTAATAGTTAGTGAAGGTCAATATTTCTGAGTAAAATGGGGAGTTTTTACGTCTCATACTTGAGCATGAGATACTTTTGGGCATATCCAAAAGTTTATAACTTTTTATAATATATTAGTTTAGCTACACCACTATTATCCTAACACATCACTTTTCATGGAGTTCTTCTTGGTTATATCCAGCTATTCGGGGTAGTTTTTCTCGTATCTCATCCTAAGGTATGAGATGAGTCAGGGGGGTAGTTTTCACCTATTATTGATTGAAAAAATTTGGACCTAAATCACACTAAGGATAACCGTAAGATGGCTGTATCACTCCTTAGTCTGGATCCGAAACCGTATCGGCTGGGTATGAAACTTCTTCTTGAAGCATTTTGAGAAGTAGCTACCATTATCTATACCCACCTTCTTTGCTACCTCTTGAACTGATAGGTTGCTAGAGAGGAGGATGACAGAGGCTTTATCAAGTCGATAGTTGATCAGGTAGGAGTTTAGAGGGACTCCAACCTCCTTCTTGAAATGTCTTGAGAAGTAGTCGATACTCAGGTTCACCTGATCTGCTATCTCATTGACACTCTTGATATCTCTATAGTGCTCCTCAATGAATCCAAGGGCCCTCTCCACAGATTCACTGAAACTATTCCGCTGGATCAGTTCTGCATTACTCTCAACGGTATCTATGATCCAATCTGAGAGCTCTGAGAATCGTTCGAACCGGTAGATTGCAGATCTGAAGGCCTCTAGCTTCTCAGTAAGGTTCCTTGAACTCTTGTTGTTATAGATGATGAAGGTACTCAAGATAGCAAGATACTCGGTGATCAGGGACTCTACATCAGTGGGCCTCTCTCTTGCGAAATACTCATTGATCTCTTTGAGATTCTCTACAGTCTTCTCCTTCGCATAGGAGCGTATAGTCGAGAGAGTCTTATCACAGAGGGCATCGACCACTGTGGTATCGAGCTCTCTATATCTCGTGGGTCCTGAGCAGAAAAGCTGATCGCTGTAGAAAAGTTGTTGGTATCCGATCCAGCCGTTCCGACATTCAGGGAGGATATCATCAGGACTCTTACACGTCCTGCTCAATGAGACTTTCATCTTCAGTTGTTCACTTAAGAGTCCGGCAAAATCCTGCTTCACCTTATTATAGGAACTCTCAGGATGCCCTCCGCTGATCGAGAAGAGATAGAAGGCATGATTCTCTGTACTTCCGATGAGTCCCTCGAGCCTGATCCTCATAGTATCTACCTCATAGTTCTGTATCAGATTGAGGTGATCATTACCTAAGACTGCAACAAAGAGTTGCCGTCCTCCTATCTTGGAGAAACTCTTTGCTATCTCCCTCATACTCTTTGCAGTCATATTCCCATGAAGGGCCCTTTCGAGCAACTCCTCGTTCTTCGATTCAGATTCACCCTTATCATCGATTCGCTGCCTGCATTCGCCAAGGAGTTCTTCGAGTTTCTCTTTCGAACACTCGTTCTTCAGGACATAATCCTTCACATTGTATCTGATCGCCTCCTTGGCGAACTTGAACTCATCATGACTGCTCAATACGACAAGCATGGCATCGATATCATGAGAATAGATGGTCTTGAGGAACTCTAGGCCGTTCATTCTCGGCATCATCACATCGATGAAGATAAGATCATAGAGTTCCTGCTCTAAACACCTCAGAGCCTCCTCCCCGTTGGAGGCGGTATCTATGACGGTGATATCATAGGAGAGAGAAGAGATAGTCATCTTCAACCACTCTTTGATCATCATCTCATCATCGATGATTAATATCTTCATATCAGTCCTCCACCTTTGGGACTATGATACAGATGTCTGTACCTTCTCCCTGTTGTGATGTTATCTGTATAGAGGCTCTCCCCTCATAATAGAGTTCTAACTTGGTCTTCACATTGATAAGCCCTATATGATCACCGCCCTTCGGCTCTGAGGCCTCGATGATCTTCGATATCTGTTCCTCACTCATCCCACATCCGTTGTCTATGACATGGATCTCTATGAGCTCCGTACCGAGACTAGAGAATGTGATCAGGATCCTTGAGGAGGCCATCTCACTATCGGCAAAGCCATGATAGACGCTGTTTTCCACAAGAGGTTGAAGGATGAACTTGAGGATCTCCTCCTGTTCTATCCCCTCCTCTATCTCATAGTCTAGTTTGAGAGAACCGAAGCGCTGTTTCATGATGAAGCCATAGTCTTCAAGATAGTCGATATTATCAAGAATGGTGATCATGGGTGTCGAGATCTTCAAGACCTTCTTCAACATATGGGAGAATCTCTCGATCATCTCACAGGCATCATCTTTCAGACCAATATCGACCATACAGCGGATGGTAAAAAGGGTGTTATACATGAAGTGAGGGTTAATCTGCATCTGTAGGAACTCAAGTTCACTCACCCTCTTCTCAGACTCGGTTATCTTGAGCTCATCGATGAGCCCCTGTATCTGAGACACGAACTGCTGAGAACTGTCTGCCATGTTAAAGGATTCGAAACAACCCGACTTCTCGAAGGTGATCGACAGATCACCCTCTCCTGCTCTCTCCATGGATCTCTCGAGTCTTTCGAATGGCTTAGAGACCCTCTTCGATAAGAGAAGTGCGATGATCACGGAGAACAGGAGTAAGAGGATCGTGACCAGATAGATCGTAGCGGTCACCTGCTCGAGTGGATCAGTTATCATAGAAAGAGGGATCTCCTCGACTACGATCCAGGGATTATCTGCAGAGGTGAACTTCGAGAACAGATACTCCTCTCCTGATTTAGTGATCTGTGCCCAGTTGTTCTCGGCAAAGAAGGCATTGAATATCTTCATGTCATAGAAGAACCTGCCTACCATCGACAGGATCGGATGAGATGCTATCTGGCCATTATTGTCAACGAGGTAGATCGTACTCTGGAACCCGATGATCTGAGAGTAGATCTCATAGAGCTGACGCTCATTGAGATTGATCAGGACCGCCCCATGGTTATTCCCCTGTTCATCTTTGATGAACTTCACCAAAGAGATAACATTAGTCTTCCCTGCCTCATCCTTGAAGAGGATATTAGACTGCCACAGAGAGTCATCATGCTCTTTCATCGCATGATAGAACCAGAGAGTCTTAGGAAGAGCTAACAGTGTTTCCAGATGTCCCTCATCTGATGAATAGGAGAGTCCATTATCACAGAAGATCTGTAACTCATAGGATATCTCGGGGAAGAAGAAGGACTCATCGATCTGAGTCTGGATCTCCTCGATGCTGGATCTGAAGGATCCAATATCTATATGCTCTGAGGAGATCGCAGCCTGTTCCTTGATATAGTCTATCTCGGCATAGGATTCTGAAAGCAGTTCGATCTTACTGGTATAACTTGTGACACTCTCACTGATCTGTAGCAAAGTATCTTGCCTACTCGAAGCAAAACTCTCAAGGGTCTTAGTCTTGAATAATGAGAGGGAGAGCATACCGAGACCTGCTATGATAGAGATGACCATCAATGAGATGAAGAGAGAAAGAATAGAATGTAATCGCAGTTTTCCTCTGATTCTCAAATTACTTCTCCAAACGTATAGTTGATTCTACCATGGAATCTAGCAACCCGACACTCACGAAAATGTTTAAATGTACCACCGTAAATGTGATATATATAATATTACGGGATCTAAAAGAAGACTGAATATTCTAAAAAGTAGCCTGCTTTGTCCATATCGGGAAATCAGAATGCATAGCTATACTGTTATTGCAAAAACAAAAAGGAGAGAACAATGAAAAGATTTATTGTTGTGCTATTGGCATTATTGATGGTGTTCCCACTATTCGCACAGGGAACGAAAGAGAGCAACGCAGCAGCAGATGAGGCTGCTAAGTCGGAATTAGGAATCATGGTACAGCCCTACTTCAATGGTATGGTAGCTATGTACATCAGAGATAAAGGATGGGCCGAGGAAGAGGGTCTTGATATAGACCTGCAGGTCTATTCGAATGGATCTACCGCTAACGAAGCATTGGCAGCAGGACTCTGGGATCTAGGTTTCCAGGGTGCGGCATATGTATTCGGTGTCATCAACAACGATGCGAAACTCGTAGGAAACTATGAAGAGACTCGTGGTGATACTCTCTTCGTACGAGCAGACAGCGACATCCTGAAGGTAAAGGGATTCAACCCTACCTACCCAGAAGTCTATGGAGATCCCTCTACCGTGACCGACAAGACTATCATCTTCGCACCTGGAACATCACTGCACCAGCTCGTGATCGAATATCTTGAGAGAATCGGTGTAGGTGTCGATGACGTGAGCAAAGTCCCTATGGATTACCAGACAGGTGAACAGGTCTTCGCAACAGGTGAAGGCGATATCGCAGCATTCCCTACTCCATGGTCACTCACTGTAGCTGACACATATGGATGGGTCCCTATAGCGACACTCTCAGACTTCGTCATGTCGACTGGAGACCTTATTGTTTCAAATGATGCATATAACAACAAAGCAGATGCGATCAAGACCTATATGGGCCTTGTATATCGTGCAGCAGAAGAACTTGAAGCAGACCATGACCTCAAAGCTAGAATGCTCGTGAAATGGTATGAGGAGAATGGTAGAGAGGGGAACCTCGAGGCATGTAAGCAAGAGGCAGAGCTAAGACTCCTCATCACTCCTGAAGTACAGCAGAGCATGGACTATGGTGCTCCTGAGAATGCTATCGCAGATTTCTACTCATACATCGGAAACATCGAACCTGAACAGGCTGAGATGTTCAAGGGTAATGTCGTAGATAACTTCTGGAAAGAGGTTCTCGACGTAAACTAGTCGAAGAAAAGTTAATCAACGTGGCAGTCAATGAGAACAAACACATATTGACTGCCATTTTTATTAGGAAAACACAAGTGAAAGAGAAAACAAAATATATAGTGATTTCGATCATCTCCTTCGTACTGTTCCTGGTCATCTGGGATCTAGTCTCGAAGTCAGGGCTCATATCAGCGAAGAAGTTACCGGCTCCAAGCAAACTGTTCGAGACCTTCATCTACAAGATCTTCAACAAGAATCCAGATGGGAATACCCTGGGTATCCATATCCTGACCAGCCTCAAAGAGGCTCTCATAGGATTCTTCTTCGGTATCGTCATCGGTGTACCACTAGGAATCAGTATGGCATGGTTCAAGAAGTTCGATAAGTTCTTCAGTCCCTTGTTCGACCTGATCAAACCTATCCCACCAGTTGGTTGGGTACCTATCATGATCACCTTCTTCGGGATCGGAATCATGTCAAAGGTATCGGTCATCTTCATTGCCTCCTTCATCCCGGCTGTGATCAACTCCTACAGCGGGATCAAGCAGACAAGAGATGTACACAAGTGGGTCGCACAGACCTTCGGAGCCTCAGATCGACAGGTACTATTCACCGTAGCCATTCCTTCTGCAGGACCTATGATCTTCACCGGAGCTCGAGTAGCTTTGAACGGTTCCTGGGTATCACTCGTTGCTGCAGAGCTCATAGCTTCGACTAAGGGGCTCGGCTATATGATCCAGACAGCAAGACTCGTAGGAAGGATCGACGTAGTGTTCGTCGGTGTCTTGGTGATCGGAGTCTTTGGAGCGATCATGATGGAGGCCTTGAGCCTCCTGGAAAGAAGATTCGTTAAGGGAGGGAGAAGATCATGACGAAGACCCTATTCTCAAAAGATTCACGAGAGACCTGGTTCTATGGGATCATGGGACTCCTCGTATTCCTGCTCGTATGGCAGGCAGCCTGTATCTTCACAGACTTCGGTAGGATATTCCCTACTCCAGGAGTCTCATTGAGTGCCTTCTTCCATGCCTTCATCGAACCTATCGGGCGATATACTTTGCTCGGTCATATTTCGATTAGTCTGAGAAGAGTATTGATCGGGTATACCCTCTCTTCAATATCAGGGATCATCATCGGTCTGCTGATGGGTTACTCGAAACTCGCTCATGCGATCATCTACCCGATCTTCTCTATCATCCGACCTATACCGGGTATTGCATGGATCCCGCTAGCGATCCTCTGGATCGGTATTGGAGAGCCAACTATCCACTTCATCATCTTCATGGGAGGATTCTCTCAGATGGTCATGAACACCATGGATGGAGCGCAGCATATAGACATGGAACTTGTCGGAGTTGCAAAGGTACTTGGAGCGAAAGAGAGCCAGATCTTCAGGAAGATCGTTCTTCCCTCCTCTATCCCCTATATCTTCACTGGATTACAGACCTCCCTCTCAACGAGTTGGATGGCTGTCCTCGCAGCTGAGATGATCACGGCACGAGAGGGTGCAGGATGGTTGATCATTGCAGGTATGCAGACGGGTAAGATCGAGAACAATGTCATAGGGATGATATCGATAGGAGCAGTAGGACTCGTTCTTGCTACACTCTTACGAAATTCTGAAAGGAGATTATGCAGATGGTCAGTACGAAGCAGATAGTAAAAGAAGAGACCATAATCAAGCTGGAGAACATATCAAAGACCTTTCTCGTCGAAGACGGAGAGGCAAGAGTCATCGATAAGATAGATATGGAGATCCGAGAGAACGAATTCCTCGTACTCTTCGGTGCAGGGCAATGTGGAAAGACGACCCTACTCAAGATGCTCGCAGGACTTGAGAATAAGACTGAGGGGAAGATCCTCCTTGGTGGCAAGGAGATGAAAGGCTTTGACCCCGGGATCGGGATGGTCTATCAGACCACAGCCCTTTTCCCCTGGTTATCAGTGATGGGGAATGTGGAGTTCGGTCCGAAAGCTCGAGGTGTCTCGAAAAAAGAACGACAGAAACAGGCCCAATACTATATCGATCTTGTCGGTCTGAAAGGGTTCGAGAAACACTTTCCCTCAATGCTTTCTGGTGGTATGTGTCAGAGAGTCGGTATCGCAAGAGCCTACTGTAATGACCCGAAGATCATCCTCATGGATGAGCCTTTTGGACACCTTGATGCACAGACTCGATACATGATGGAAGAAGAGGTCGAGAAGATATGGGACAGGGAGAAGAGGACGATCGTCTTTGTCACCAACAATATCGAAGAGGCTCTCTATCTTGCAGACAGGATCATCATCCTCACTGAGTGTCCTGCAAAGGTACTCAAGGAATACACTATAGACCTGCCAAGACCGAGAGATCTCGTATCACCTGAATTCCTCAGTCTGAGAGAAGAGATAAGCTCACTAGTGGACCTGAGGGAGGGAGCAGACAATGAATAGGGAAAAAGTACTCGTCACCGACCTGACGAAGAGTTTCGGGGACCTTCTCGTCCTCGATAAGATATCCTTCAACGTAGCAGAGGGAGAGTTCCTCGTCATCGTAGGACCTACCGGCTGTGGGAAGACCACCTTCCTCAACAGTCTTACCAAGATCCTCGATATCGACAGCGGTTCTATCCTGCTTGATGGGGTCGATGTAGATCCGGGAAAACAGAACCTCGCCTATATCCTCCAGGAATACTCAGCACTCCCTTGGTTGAATGTAGAACAGAACATCGCCTATGGTCTCAAGATCAAAGGCTTCAACAAGGAACTTGTCGCGGAGAGAGTCGAAGAGGCTATTTCGATGGTGAATCTTGAGAAGTACCGTAACTACTACCCGAGTGAACTCTCAGCTAGTATGCTGCAGAGAGTCGTCATCGCAAGGGCCTTCGCTACCAAGCCGGACCTCCTGCTGATGGATGAACCCTACGGTCAGTTAGACCTGAATCTCAAGTACAAACTGGAAGATGAACTACTCAGTCTCTGGCAGAAGACTGGAACGACGGTCATCTTCATCACCCATAATATCGAAGAGGCAGTCTACCTGAGTGACAGGATCCTTGTCATGACCAATAAACCGACACAGGTGAAGACCGAACTGATCAATGGACTCCCACGACCACGTAATGTGGCAAGTAAGGATTTCGTCGATCTTCGTAACCAAGTCACCGATCTCATCAAGTGGTGGTAGATCATGGATAAGAAAAGACCCAACATACTACACATCATGTGTGATCAGTTCCGTTTCGATTGTATCTCTGCTCTTGGTAACCCCACGATCAAGACTCCCAACTTAGATAGGCTCGTAGCTAGGGGAGTCAGCTACTCTAATGCCTATTCCCCCTGCCCTGTCTGTATTCCGGCACGATACAGTATCAGGACAGGTAGGGACTCCTACAGCACCGGTTGTTATTGTAACGAGGAGCCGATCGCTCCACAGGGAACGACAGGAAAGTCTATCGAAGACTGGAGCGGAGGGTATCTGGCAAGGACCCTCAGCGAAGCTGGTTACCGGACCTTCGGGATCGGTAAGTTCCATACCTGTCCAGACTCCTATGAGGAACTCGGCTATAATGTCCATATCCACACTGAGGAGATGTGGGCAGATGCAGAGCTCAGGAACAAAGACGGGTTTCAACAGTTCATCGAGAATGAACATCCTGAGTACAACTATCTCGAACAGCTTCATGGGGAACGTACCAACATGTACTATGCCCCACAGCTGAGTTCTCTCCCAGCCGAACTGACAGTAGAGAGTTTTGTCGCAGACAAAGCGATCGAACAGTTACAAGCGGATGATGAGAGACCCTATTACGGGTTTGTCTCCTTCATTGGTCCACATCCTCCCTGTGCACCGCCGATCCCCTACAACAGGATGTATGATCCTGATGGGATGACCAATCCTCTCAGAGGGGATAGCGAGGCTGATCATTATGATGAGCAGATTCCCTGGATGAATTACATCATCTATGCAGATGATATCAACGACACCTGGGCAAGGAATCTCAAGACCCGTTACTACGGGGAGATATCCTATATCGACTCCTGTATCGGACGGATCCTTGACGAAGTCGAGAGTAGAGATGATGCAGAACAGACTATGATCTGCTTCTATGCAGACCATGGAGATATGCTCGGAGACCATAATGGTTGGCAGAAAGAGACCTTCTATGAGCCATCAGTGAAGGTACCATTCCTCGTCAGTTACCCTCCGATGATCGAGAAGAACAGCAGGAGTGCAGATCTTGTCAATCTGACAGACCTATTCGGGATGGCGACAAAGCTCGCAGGATGTCTCGATGTTCGTGATGGGATCGATATCCTCGAAGAGAGTCGAGATTTCCTCTACACCTTCTATGGGAGACCAAAGACACGACAGTTCAAACTGATGGTCAGATACGAGAACTGGAAATATATCTATATGGCAAACGGTGCTCGAGAACAGCTCTTCGACCTAGCTGCCGATCCTACAGAGATGCATAACCTCATCAATGAATGTGAAGATATTGCAGCTCTTCTCAGATCCAAAGCGGTTGAGAAATGTGAAATTAATCCTGATATAGCCTGTATGGTCGAGAACCATTCCATGGTCAGTTATCGATTCGTCGCCCGTCCCTTAGGACGACTCCACCAGTTCGCCTTCTCTCGGGATGTGACTGACTTCATCGTTCCATCTGGTAAAGGTTTCATCAGTGAAGCACTACCGAACACTACTGAGTAGATAAGAAACTACAAAGATAGGGTGTTGCAGAGAAATCGAGAATACCTCCTGCAACACCCTTTTTCTAGCTTTACTGAGACAATTTCTTATAGGGGGGATAAGGTATTGTAGACCTACGACTTCAGTCTTTATCGAGAGTATCATAAAGGAGTTGCCCTACTAGAGCATATTTCATATCCCTGAAAAAAGTTAAGTATGGGGATTAGGACCTCTATAACCCTATTTCAGAATAGGTAGTATACTAAAAGTTACAAGGTGTAATTTTTTTATGGACATGTGCTCAGAAACAGTCTATGCTAGATAAAACAATAAAGTCTTTCATACATACAAAGTTCATACATACAAAGTTCATACATACAAAGTTCATACATACAAAGTTCATTCATACAAAGTTCATTCATACAAAGTTCATTCATACAAAGTTCATACATACAAGTTCATCAATACAAGTTAACCACCCACTAAAGTAGCAAACCATAATCTAAAGGATGTATTGTATGAACCGAACGAAGAGTATTGTTGGTATCTTAACACTTATTATGATCTCCATCTTGATCCTATCCGGATGTCCTATGGGACAGGAGTCCTTCATAGTAGTATTCATCTCCACAGAAGGAGAAGTTTATCAGATACAGAACGCCCCCCTCAACAGCATACTTACTGAACCTACTGATCCTTCAAGAGAAGGTTTCTTCTTTGGTGGCTGGTATGAAGAGTACTCAGAAACTCCCTGGGACTTCGACTCCTACATCACTTCAGACCTGACACTCAGTGCTCATTGGACCTCTGAACACACGGTAACCTTCAACAGTGTCGGTGGCAATCCTGTCAATGCACAGGGTATCGTAGAAGGAGAGACAGCAGAAGAACCCCTAGAACCTACAAAGAGCGGGTTTCAATTCTCACATTGGTATCTTCATAGCAGCTCTACTCCCTATGAGTTCTCTACCCCGATAGATACAAGTATCACACTCACCGCCTTCTGGATCCCAGAATACACCATCACCTTCGACAGTCAGGGAGCAGGGACTATCCCAACCCAGACAGTCCTCGCAGAGGGTCAAGGTGAAACTCCTGAAGAGCCTACTCGTGATGGCTATGTATTTGACGGTTGGTATCTTGGAAGTGCTGATTCAGCCTACGACTTCTCTACAGCAGTGACCTCCAACCTGAGTCTAACCGCTCACTGGATCTCTGAATATACGGTAACCTTCAATAGCCAGGGGGGATCTGAGGTCTCCTCGCAATCTATCCTCATCGGAGAATCGGCAGTGGCTCCGGCAGCCCCTACCAAGAACGGAAGCATCTTCGAAGGATGGTATCTTGGTAGCGCTGATACAGCCTACGAATTCTCTACAGCAGTGACCTCCAATCTGAGTCTAACCGCTCATTGGTACCAGGAATACACGATCAACTTTGACTCACAAGGTGGTTCTCCAGTCTCATCCCAGACCATACGAGGGGAAAATACCGTTTCAAGCCCAGAAGAACCTACACGTGAAGGATATCTTTTCGATGGTTGGTATCTTGGTAGTGCTGAGACCACTTACGATTTCTCTACAGCAGTGACCTCTGCTATGACCCTCTCGGCTCACTGGTATCAGGAATTTGCGATCAGCTTTGACTCACAGGGTGGTTCTACAGTATCACCCCAGACAGTCAGAGAGAATACTACTGTTTCAATCCCTGAAGAGCCTACTCGTGATGGCTATGTATTTGACAGTTGGTATGTCGGTAGTGCTGAGACCACTTACGATTTCTCTACAGCAGTGACCTCTGCTGTGAGCCTAACCGCTCGATGGCTTACAGCCTTTACGGTAACCTTCGATACAACAGGAGGATCAGTAGTAGCAGCACAGACTATCGGTTCTGGAAGAACTATCGTCCTTCCAACGACTCCTACACGTGCACGTTTTTCCTTCACCGGCTGGTTCCTTGAGGGAGAGACTACTTCCTGGAATTCACTTACTCCGATAACAGCAGACTTGAGTCTCATCGCTCACTGGGAAGAGGCACCGACAGATTCCTCCTACTTCACTACGACCAACTACAGCGTTGGTGTCAAGATAACAGGATATAATGGTCCTGATACCGAGCTCATCATCCCTGATACCATAGGATCAAGGAGTGTAATGGTCATAGGGCAATCAGCCTTCTCTGGGAAACCTATCACCAGCGTCAAGATCCCTGATAGCGTTACTCTGATTGAAGACCGTGCTTTTATGAATTGTACTTCACTTGCCGAGCTCACCTTACCAGCAAATCTCTACTCCATTGGAGAATATGCATTCTATAAAGATGCTAAACTCACAGAAGTCACTTTCCCAGATAAATTACAATATATCTATCGTTATGCTTTCACGAGTTGTACAGGGTTGACGACCCTGGACTTTCCTATAGGGCTCAGTCGGGTAATCACTTATGCATTCTCAAACTGTACCAACCTTGAGAAAGTCTCATTCTCTAAAAAAGGCTCAGCTCCTACAATAGACAGTAATGCCTTCATTAGTACAGGAATCACAGAGGTCGAACTGAAAGAGGGAATCACCAACTTTAGTCAGAGTTTCTTCACTAGATTCTCCAAACTGAAGAAGATCATCCTCCCAGAAAGCTTAACATCATTTCCTGACTATGCATTTGCTAATGCTTCATATCTCGAGACAATAACGATCCCTAGCGGGATCAGAACACTACCAAGATCCTCTTTCTCAAATTGTAAAAAACTTACATCCATTACGATCCCAGCCTCTGTCACAGCCATCTCCACCTATGTTTTCGAGGGCTGTATTGCACTCAAAGACATCTCTTTTGAAGGGAATATCCCATCATTAGGGTCTTATTCTTTTAAATCTTGTGATAATCTCTCAGAGGTGAATCTTTCACCTACTATGACCACGTTCCCCTCGAACTTCACAGTTTACCTCCCTAATATAACGAAGATAGTCTTTCCTGATAGCATCAAAACCCTCCCTACCAATGCCTTATCTGGTGCTACCAAACTCGAAGAGGTGATCCTCCCAGCCAATCTCACAAGTATCCCGAGATCATGCTTCAATAATTGTACCAGTCTAAAGAGTATAACCTTACCAAATACAGTCAAATCAATCGGTAACTATGCTTTTTATCATTGTACTGCTCTTACCGAGATCGATCTGCCAGATGGAATCAAGACTATCGGAGATATTGCTTTTTACCAGTGTACTAGTCTCTCTAAGATTGACCTGCCAGAAGAGTTGACTAATATCGGTAGTCAGGCATTCAAATTATGCTCTAGTCTTAAAGAGGTCACCTTCGGTCCGAAGATCTCTACCATCGGACAATATGGATTTACAAGTTGTACTAATCTTGAGAAGATAACCTTCTCAAAGTCTATCCCCACGGTTGCAACTTACTCCTTTAGCTACTGTGGAAAGCTCACTACCTGTACCTTCTTAGAGGGAGTCACCTCTATACCCAATAACTTCTTTCAAAGGTTCTCCGAACTCACGACCGTAACGATCCCTGAAGGGGTAAAGAGTCTTCCTGACTCCTGTTTCCAGGGTTGTAAGAAACTCGTTTCAGTGACCCTCCCTGAGTCTCTTTTAACTATTCCAAGATTCTGTTTCTATGATTGCAATAAACTCGTTTCAGTGAATATCCCAGAATCAGTGACCTCTATCGGAGACTATGCTTTCTTTAATGCATTCGTTCTATCTGAAATCGATCTATCAGGAGATATTACTACGATCGGAGAGAATGCTTTCTATGACTGTTACAAACTCGAAAAAGTAGCCTTCGGGGATATGATCACAAAGATTGATAGTTATGCCTTCAGATATTGTAATGCCCTAGAGGAAGTGTCTTTCTCTAAGAAAGTCCCCACTATAGATACCAATGCCTTCAGTAATTGTACCAAATTGAAACAATGTACTTTAGAAGATGGGTTGACCTCAATAACACCAAGTGCCTTCATGGCCTTGCCTAACGTGACAAGCATCACGATACCAGATAGTGTGAAGTCATTACCAAATTCATGTTTTATCAATGCAAAACATTTGAAATCGATCACACTGCCATCAGACCTTGAGACCATTCCTTATAGGTGTTTCTATAGTTGTACCGGACTCACCTCGATCTCAATACCTGACTCGGTCACCTACATCGATGATGAGGCATTCAGATCCTGTACTAATCTTGTTTCTGTTGAATTCTCGGATGGTCTCAAGACAATTGATAATAAGGCTTTTTATAGTTGTACAAGACTCTCAACTCTCACATTCCCAAGTGCGGTAGAAACGTTTAAGAGTTACAGTTTCGGTAGCTGCTCTGCCTTGAAGAGCATCACCTTTGAGAAGAGTCTTCCAAATATTGCTACGGACACTTTTTATAATGCGAATAATTTTAAGACTGTCACTGCAGGAGCAGGTGTTGCTTCATTCGACACGAACTTCTTTTCGAATTGGACCCTCTTTACTACCATAGACCTCTCAGCAAGTTCTGCAACTGTAATGGGTTCAGCTACGTTCAAGAATCATCAACAACTGGTCTCAGTTCTTTTACCTGCTAATCTCACAACACTTCCTACCGATTTGTTCACTAATTGTTATAGACTCAGAACGCTCACTATACCTGACCAGGTGAAGAGTCTAAACTCCAATTCTATCAAGAATTGTTCTTATCTCACTACGCTAAACCTTCCAAATGGACTAGAGACTATCGCTTCGAATGCTATAACTAGCTGCAACGCTCTACAAACTCTCACCATACCTGCTTCAGTCACAACCATCAATCTTGATGGTATCAATAACTGTTCTTATCTTAATACGATCAACTGTATGGTAGAATCTCAACCAGAGGGATGGCATGAGACTCAGTGGTATGATAATTGTAAGTCTTCTCTTTCCGTTAATTGGACTCCTACCGATATCTAAGACGTGAACGACTTTATTACCTCTATAGGATCTTCAGATCCTATAGAGGTTTTATACGGTCGTAGACAGAAAACCACGACTTTAGTCGTGGATGAATGAGTCTTTCGACGATATACTGATGAGATGAAAGTCTATCAATCAGGACATAGTGTATACCGATTGCAATATCATGTAGTATGGGTCTGCAAGTATCGTCGAAAGATCTTGAATCCTGGGATGGAAGCATATATACGCAAGCTACTACCGAAGCTGCTGCGTGAGATGCCTGGTGTGGAAATCGAGACGATTGGCTTTGATAAGGATCATCTGCATATGGTGATGATAATCCCACCAAAGTACAGCATCAGTAATGTGATGGGAGAGCTGAAAAGCAAATCGGCGGCCAGGTTACGGAAACGATTTGACTGGTTGAAGAAAGTCTACTGGAAAGAGAATAGCGTATGGTCACCTGGATATTTCGTCAGCAGCGTAGGGGTTGATGAAGAGACTACTCGTAGGTATGTGGAATATCAAGGGAGACAGGATTCAGGTCAACTCCGAATGGAGTTGTAACAAAGGAACGATAGTTCCGTGAGCGTAGCGAATAAGGACCACGGGTTTACCCGTGGGTATCTATGTTAGTAGTGTTTTTGCCATGATTGTGGAAAAGAGGAATAAGGTAGGACTTATATTTTCATGATAGAATTCATCGTTTCCATCACATAAGAGTATTAATTATTTCCGTATACAGAACTTCAGCCAAAGCCTTGTGTGCCTCTTTCTCATAATGTATCCCATCTGCATCAGAGACACTCATGATGGTATTCGTATCAAGGTAGTGACATCCATACTGTTCTGCCAGTTCCTTATACCTCAAGGAGAACTCTTTTGACTTCTCCCTACCACCAGAAAAGATCGTCTCGAACTCTGCTATCTCCTTGATCACAGCTGGAGCAAGAAGCAGTATCTCTGGAGCCTCTTCATCTCTACCTGCCTCACTCACGAGTATCTTCTTGATCAGGAACTCTACACCCTTCACGATCTCCTCTGCCGATACACTGAAGCGCTTCTTCAGATCATTGGTTCCGAGCATGAGTATTACGAGATCTATTGGTTTATGGGTCTGAAGACAGGGATACAGATAATCCTTACCACATCTCCCCTCTTCTAAAGGATCATCGAAGACCGTCGTCCTCCCGTTGAGTCCTTCTTCGATGATATAGTACTCATCTCCAAGCAGTCTCTGCAATCTTCCAGTCCATCTGGTATCTCTATCGAATCTTCCTTTTTCTACAGGATCTGCACCCCAGGTATTGGAGTCTCCGAAACATACTAGAGTTTTCATTATTCTCACCTCTTTATCTTGGCCCAGTAGCATAGAATCTCTCTTGAGCACTTTCAGATTTTCTTGACAGATAGCAATATCCCTATCAATTCTTCTCATCCGCCAACAGGAGTCAACAGGCTGTCCTATTGCATTTCAATTATTCCAGAAGTGAATCGAGTTCATTCAGCAACTCCCTAATCGGGTATACCATTATATTATCCTTTACAGGATACGGTGAATCTACTGGAGCAATCACGAATGCCCTTTCGGGCTCTATGGCTTTCAGTGCTTCATAAAAACCTCGCGGAATCTTCGGGGCGGGGCTGACCTTGATCTCAAAGACGAATCGCCGATTCCCTCTCTCCATGATCAGGTCGACTTCCACCCCACTGGAGGACCGGTAGTAACTCGGCGTATATCGTGGGTACCGTTCTATGATACTCGATAGTATACAGGCTTCATAACTGCTTCCTAATCCCGGATGTCCCAACAGGTCATTGACCGTCTCTATACCGAGCAGACAGTGCGTGAGACCGGTATCACGGATATATAACTTGGGAGATTTAACTAACCGCTTCTTTGTATTAGTGAAGTACGGTTGCAATCGCCTGATGATGAATGTCCCCTCAAGGATATCAAAATATCTCTTGATCGTGGGGCTAGAAAGCCCCATGGAAGCGGCGATACTGCTGTAGTTCACAATATTCCCATTGAGATGCGCAAGCATGGTCCAAAACCGGCGCAGGGTTTCTGCCGGGACCGTGATTCCCAACTGCGGGATATCGCGCTCAAGAAAAGTTCTGATGTAATTGATCCTCCAGTCAAAACTCAATTCTGTATCCAGACTATAACTGACCGGGTAACCTCCCTGCAACCACAACCGATCAATGTCTTCAATCTCTGAGACGATGAATGGACTGATCTCAATAAAAGAGATTCTTCCTGCAAGAGTCTCTGAACTCTGCCTGATCAGATCCCGAGAAGCAGAACCCAGCAACAAGAACTGACCGGGACGTTTCTGTGTATCAATATGAGAACGAAGAAGTTGGAAGATCTCAGGATACCGTTGAACCTCGTCAAAACAGATCATATGCTGTTTGTTCGCCTCAAGGAATATCTGTGGTTCCTGAAGTTTTGCATAGTCCCGGGGATCTTCCAGATCAAGGTAGACTGCATCAGGGACAGTCTCGATGACCTTCTTAACCAAGGTTGATTTCCCGACCTGCCTAGCTCCGAGTAACGCTACCGCAGGAAAGGCTGACAGATGTCTATGAATTAAAGATTCTTTCATTCTTGGAATATAAGTTTGCATATCTAAAGTTTAACATTATAATTACAAAGATGATACAGGAAAAACACTATCTTTTTTTAACGACTGTCGTATGATAGGTGTTTTAAGATAAGAACATCATACTTGTAGCGAAATCGTCATTCACTATCACTCATGTATCATATGACACATGTTCATCCAGTACTATAACAGAATCATAACCCAGGGGCAGGTCTCTTAGATTAATGAATAATCTTTATTGATATATTGCCCTTTCAAGCAAGAGGACTAAATATACCTACAAATGCTAAAAGACTACTTCCAGCCATCAACGAGATTCCACTCCCTTATATTGTTCTCATGTATGACCTCATTAAGGTCATATAATACAGGAGTTAAAAACTCAATGAGGAGACTCATGATTACAGAAAAATCCTCAGGTGCATCATATAGCTTAGATCTCCTTATAAATGCTTGCCATTGTGATCTCTTTGCATCTATGAATTCTTCTGTGAATGCTTCAATCATATCTGGCAGTTCTGTTCCCCTGTTATTCAATGTTGCCACAATAGATTCTGTTAAAGAACGTAAAGAGAAATGATTATGAGAAGCGAGAAACCATATATCATAGAAATCTTTCATCCTACTATTGATCCTGCCTAAACTGATCATTGCCTCTACTTTCTCGGCTATGACACTTTCCATGTTGTAGCATAAGAGCTTAGGTGCTGGGAAATCTAACAAAACCGGATAATCAAGGATTATGGGATTAGGGGTTACCACATCACCAAATCCAATATCCAACTGCATGGGAATACGCATAGCCCCTATAAATCCTAGAAACCTTATTCTCAAACCTGAGTATTCTGAATCATCGGTAATACTATCTGCTTTAAGACTACTTGCATCAAAGACTATACCATCGGGGTTCACAGGATGAGAAAGGATCTTATCTATCTGTTTCAAAACAAGCGACTCCTTATTACTCGTAACCCCCTTCAAATCAATATCCATCGTAGATCGGGTCTTTGTTGAATCCCATATTTTCAGGAGTAATCCGCCTTTCAAGATGTACTACTTATTACATTCCGATTCTGCTAATCGATAGAGAAATCGCTCCATAGCATAATACCGTACGATCTCATCATAGGGTCGCTTGTTTGTTTTTGCCTCATTCAGAAGTCGTTGTCTGACTGATGCAGCTAAGTCTCTTTTCTCATTCATTGAATCATCTCCAGATACGGGGTCATGATTTTCTCTAGCCTGCAGACTCGTGCATAAGCAATGATCTTATTGAAATCTGGTTTATGCTGCTCTCTATAGTTTTTCAGTGCTTCTATAACTATATCCATTCCCATGGAGTTCCTAAACTTGAAGCAGTCTACTATGGTCTTCTCTCGGTCATATACTGCAATCTCGATGTTATCACTTGTATGATACTCAATCCCACTCTCATATGGATTCTTTGAGAAATGATATACCTTAAGTGGTGGAAAATCCATTTTTGGGGATTTCACCCCCTTTGGGATCGCTATTGATATATTATGAGGAATATGGGTAGTTAGTTCATGAAAGGAAAGTGCAGAGTCTAGGCAGACTACTGCTTTAGGGATTTTAAGTGAGACAATTTCAAGATCAAGATTCCCTGATGTCTCATAGTCTGTCAGGCAGAAAACACCTCTTGCAAGTTGGAGGAGTTCTCCAGAATCCCTCAGACTATAGAGGGCTCTCGGGTGTATACCCATATCTCGGATCTGTGTTGACCTAATTATCCCGTTATTTTCTGAGATTATCTTTCTTGCTCTCTCTGCTTCTCCAGTTTTTCGTTTTCCTTCCATGTCTAATACCTACTATATTTATATTATAAGTATAGTATATTTTATCCAAAAGTAAAGAGACAACAAGCTAATTAGCTATAGCAATCTAATATGCTCTATCTTCTCTACCAACCGCTGTGCTAAAGATCTATGTCCCTCTATCTCATAATGGATCCCATCAGCATCAGAGACGCTCATGATGGTATTCGTATCAAGGAAGTGGCATCCATACTGTTCTGCCAGTTCCTTATACCTTAAGGAGAACTCTTTTGACTTCTCCCTACCACCAGAAAAGATCGTCTCGAACTCTGCTATCTCCTTGATCACAGCTGGAGCAAGAAGCAGTATCTCTGGAGCCTCTTCATCTCTACCTGCCTCACTCACGAGTATCTTCTTGATCAGGAACTCTACACCCTTCACGATCTCCTCTGCCGATACACTGAAGCGCTTCTTCAGATCATTGGTTCCGAGCATGAGTATTACGAGATCTATTGGTTTATGGGTCTGAAGACAGGGATACAGATAATCCTTACCACATCTCCCCTCTTCTAAAGGATCATCGAAGACCGTCGTCCTCCCGTTGAGTCCTTCTTCGATGATATAGTACTCATCTCCAAGCAGTCTCTGCAATCTTCCAGTCCATCTGGTATCTCTATCGAATCTCCCTTTTTCTACAGGATCTGCACCCCAGGTATTGGAGTCTCCGAAACATAGTATATTCTTCATCATCTAACCTCATCTTCATGGTGGTTTTGATCTAATCATATTACACGAGGTGAACGTTCACCGTAATTATACCACCTACCCACTAGTGAATTTGCTAGTACTCCAATCGCTGCATTCCATCCTCATAGGTATGGAATACTTCGAGGAACTCTTGCAATACCTCCTGTTCAGGGTTCTCTAGGCTGAATACTTGCAGGTTATCGATACATCGTGTCATAGCTACATAGAGCAGTCTTCTCGTTGAATTCTCTGCACTCTGGAGATCTATTCTCGATGATACAGGCACTTCAGGAAGGAACAGCATGACAACAGGGAACTCTACCCCCTTGGCAGAATGGAGAGTAGAGATCCTGATACCCTCAGATTCTTTGAAGTCAAACGATCCTTTCCTAATGTCGATCATCTCTAATCCTCTCTCTTCAAGAGCCTTCTTAGTATGATTCAGCGTAGCATTCGTTGGAGCTAGCACGGCGATGTTCTCAGGGGTATAATGAAGGGTATCGAGGAAGAAGGAGATCCGCCTTATGAGGAGTTCCAATAGCTTTGAGGTATTCACCTCCTGCCATAATTCTGGGGAGGGGCCATCACGGAAGGTATCAAACTGTTCTGTTTCTTCCTTCTCCTTTGATGATCGAGGTGTGAGCACCTTCAACTTATACTGCTGTGCGAGATGGAAGATCTGTCTGGTATTTCGGTAGTTCATCAGTAACCTCGATGAATGGCCTACGATATCAACTCCGATTCTCTGAAAGGAGAATCCTGACTGGTATATTGCCTGTTTCTCATCCCCTGCCATCACCAAGCCCTCTTCAGACAAGCGTGATAGAAGCTCTATCTCCACAGGATTCAGATCCTGCACCTCATCGACATATATCCGCTTCACAGATAGCTTCTCAGCAAGCTCCAGATCTCTCTTCAGGAGGTGAAGAAGGACGAGTCTACTATAACTCTTTGAGAAGCTCTTCTTCTCATCCATAAGCGCTTTGAAATCCTGTAGGATGTTCCAGACTTGTTCTTTCTGGTCCCTCCCTAAAGGTCTCTTCATCCCAGCTCTTACGCCCGGAACCGTGAGATAGGTATCATGTGTCGTATCCCTACCGAATAGGGCAGTCTCGATCTCTACATGAAGCTCCTTACTGTTCAAGAACGGTAGTTCTCTCTCGGCGAGGAACTCTTTGAGGATGCTATAATCTATCGTGTAGTCGGGATCTACCATTCTCAGCCGGTCAGAGAAGAAATGATCGATGTTCTGTACCTGAAAGCCAGGTTCTCCCTCAGAGAGGATACTCGACAGGTAGGAATTGAAATGAACGAGCGCATTCGTGAAGGTCAACAGATAACGATCGCTCTGGCCACTGAAGTCTAACATCTCTTTTGCAGCAGCCTCGTGTGAAAGTAGAGCATGCAGCAACACTAGGGTCTTACCGGTCCCTGCACCTCCCCGAATGAGATAATCACCGTATTCCCGGATCTTGTTGCTTGCCTGCAATTGTTCCGGTGTCATTCGCATCAAAGACCGTTCATAGTCATTCCTCGACCGGGTATACACGGTAAACCGTTCCATATAGGTCAGATAATCTTCTCTGAAGCGTAAGATCTCTATCTCTTTCTCAAAGGTTCGCTTCTCTTCTTTGAGGTCATAGAGTTCTTTTCTGAGCTTATCCTGCTTTATATCCTTCTTTTGTACGGCCTTCTCCACCTCAGAGAGTCTCTTAGACTTCAGCAGTAATTCTGAACGCAGACGCTCATGCTCATCATGGCTGATCGTGTTCTCGCTCAGAGACTTCCTAAGCGCTAGATTCTCTTTAGCGGTCTCCGCGATACGTTTCTTCAGGCTATAGAGTTCAATATGCTCTTCAGCAGGATTGAGTTTTTCATCCCAGAGGGCCCTGAGCTTCTTGAATTCATCAAGTTTTGAGTCATACCATCCGATGACCTGACAAAAGTGGAGAAACTCATGAGTCATCGAGATCGCTTCATTCTTGGTCAGGAGTTCAAACTGATGTCTCACTTTATTGGAGAAACGGTAACCGCCACGCAACTGATAGAGTAGACTGTCATATTCGCAATGATCAGTATCCATTATCTCGAACAGTTTCTTCAATCTCTCAAGAAAACTCTCACATTCGTAGGACAATTGAGGGTTCGTATGAAAGATATAGCACTCTATCCAAGAGAAGAGAGCGAGAACATAGAAGCCCTCATCCACACCATAGAGACTGAGAATACGATCTAGATTGGCAGATAGTATCTCCTTCCGCACTTCTGTATCAAGAGTCTCATAGGTAGTTATGAAGTTGTCCATCATATCGGCCATGTAGTATTCCTTTTCCTGTGTAGATCATTAGGTGTCCTCAAAGTCATCGAAGAACTCCTCTTCGAGTTCTTCTTGTGAGGGGCTCGAGGGTTCATTGTGCTGATCTGTAGCAACTGACTCACCACTTCCAGATACCAGAGCAACACTCAGGAAGATGATTGCTATGATAAGAAAGATCATTATTACCAGAAAACCCATGACGACACTCCTTCAAGATAGGACTAGTACGTTGTACGAGATCAAGGATAAGAACATATTCACACTCATTGATATAAGGTTATCACCAATGTCACCACAGAACAAGAAATATCAGAAAAGACTCTCTTCTTCACTAAGAATCATACTCCTCGGTCTCACACCTCTCCCCAAACATCAAGCTATTCTTTTGGTTGACATGTTTTGACATATTAATTAACATGTTAACTATAATATGATAAGGAGTAGATGCATGGAGAAACTCGATGATCTGACATTCACTGCTATATTTGGGATCCTGCAAAGTGGGATGTGGCTCTTGAATGATCTAGAAACATATCTTAAACCCTTTGGTCTTTCCCAGGCTAGGCTTTCGATCCTCCTCGCAATTGAAGAATCTGCTGATGGGATGATCAGTCCTCATGAGATAGCGAAGATCACCGGGAAGAGTCGCCCCGGGATCACAAGGATGATAGAGAGACTTGAGAAAGACGGACTGCTCTCGATTCACCTCAACACCTCAGACGGCAGAATGAAGCACTTGAGCATGACTCTAAAAGGAAGAGGTCTTCTTGAAAGGATCAACCCGGAATACAGCAAACACATCTTAGAGATGGGCAAACAGCTTACTGACAACGATAAAGAGCAATTGATCACATTGCTTGAGAAGTTAGATTTCCTTGATGCGGAAAAGTGTTTGAGAAGGTTCTCATGAACTATGTAAGCCTCTTCAATCTGATCAAGAATAAAGCTCTACAGGCTAATAGCTCCGCTATTGATGAGATCATGGAGATTCTCGACTCTGCTGATCTCCCCACAACCCGTGCGGTCGATCTCTATCTCGGTACCGTGACCTCAAAAGAGGGAATAGAACGAATCAGATATTACCTCTTCTCAGGATCACAGATACAACGCAACTATTGTACGCTCTTCTTTTCACGTAGGAATGATTGGGATGTGGTGAATGAGGCATACAACAGGGGTTGTATCGACCATATTCAGGCCTATTCGCGATAGTTCGCTGTATATACTCCTCACTTTTGAGGTCAAAGCCGAGTATGCACCTCTTTATCATGTATAGAGTCGCTACCCTTTAACGAATCTATCATTGACACAGTCAACTAACTAATTATTCATACGTACTCTCAGGTGAAGATGAAGATAGCCTGTAGGATACAGGGACTGAACTAGCCTCTCCTACTCCGCTGAGCTTCATCTTTTTAATAAATATGGGGAGGAGCGTGATAAAGACACCGACTACACTACTCTCAACAGTCGGTGTCCGTACGAAGTCCCTTCGTTGAGAGTCTGATTGTTCTTGCTCGAGCGCTTTCGAGTGAGGCCAAAGACTTAGCCACTATGCACTGAATCGACCCTGTAGTAGCTGTTTACCTAGCTTGCCTTCCTCCTCCGAAATAGCTGACAAGGAATCTGATAATAGTTATACTTACGCTATGAAACATACAACTCGATCCGCACGATACAGATGGAATAAACAAAGACCTGCACAGATCAGGCAGTTCCTCTTAAGGCTCTTCCCTCTACTACTGATCATCGTATCGAGCTCTCTACTTGTATGGATCTACCGGTATTCTGATCTGAGACAGGATCTCGATGAGAATGCCTTTGAACTAGCGTCCACAAGAACAGTCGAATCAGTGGATGATTATTTCAATCCTTTGATCGATATCATCTTCTCTTCGGTCCTCTGGGGCAGTATAGGAGAGATCGACTCGATCGGTAATCCTGAAGACTACATGGACCTCCTTCAGACAAGGATAAGATCGTTAGGTTCGGTCTCCTCACTGAGTTTGACCGACGCTGACTACAAAGAACTTGTCATGACCTATCCCCATGAGGACAGCTCTGATTGGTATGTTACAGAAGAGACTCATGATCGATCTCTCACCTCTAAAAGAGCATCAAGCGGAATCAGTTATCTGTCCAACGATAGTGGACAGACAGAGAACTCATTTGAGTCAACCTCAGAACCAGGTCTTCGCATAAGCTCTGAATACACCCTCCCGGTTTCTGAAGAACAGGGAATAACCCTCACGCTTCTACCCTCCTCCCAATACGGGAATAGAGAGGTGAACCTCTCTATAGACCTCTCCTTCAATCTGATGGCAGAGAGACTCAAAGAGGGGGGAGCGGTTGAAGGGACGCTTATCTTCCTACTGATGCCATCAGGTGAAGATCACCTGTTTCTTCCACTCGATGACCTTCTTGCCCTATCAGAGAGCAATGGTGAGATCCTACCCTCGAGTACTCCTCTCGATGACAGTGCAAATGAACTCATTGCACAACTTGAACAGAAGATCACTGAAGCCAAGACCGATAAGATCCTGTTTCGTTTCGAGACTTCTGAGAACGAATGGCTAACAGAATTTCACCAGATCGGGTTCGGTACCGATTCGCTCATGATCGGGACACTCGTACCGGCAGAATCTCTCTGGACTTTCCGGTTCTCTATTCCCCTCCAGGTAGTCCTTCTCATGATCTTCGGTGCATCGATATTCCTCGGATACCGTCTGATAATCGATTTCCGGGAGGTCACCCGTTCTGTCGACCGTATCGAGGAGATGCTCACCAAGGAGATCGCACAGGGAGAATCTGCGAACCTCGAGTTCAAATCATCTCTGAGATGGGATTACCGAGAAGATGAGTTCAATAAGAATCTCGAGGATGTCATCGTGAAATCGATTGCAGCCTTTAACAATGCTCAAGGGGGGACCCTTCTCATTGGTGTCGCTGATGATGGGAAGATTCTCGGGATCGAGAAGGATTATGCTGTCTTGAAGCAGCCTGGTAAAGACTATTATGAGATTCATCTGAGAAATCTGTTCGGGGCGAAATATGGTATAGGCTATACCTCAAAAGCTTTGACCATCGATTTCCCTAGGCTATCAGATAAGGAGATCTGCCGTATCAGGATCCGTCGTGGTCGGCAGCCACTGTTCACTACCCTCAAGGCAAAGAGTGGAGGCCCTGTAGAGAAGTTTTATATAAGATCAGGAAATACCTCACAAGTTCTCGACCATCCAAGCGAGATCACCAACTATATCCTGACACGTTTCTCTCGTTGGCGAATGGGAAAGAGCCTGACTGAGTCCTAGATCTTGAAACCTACCTCGAGACCTCCTCTTCTCTGACTTTCGTGGTATACTAGAATCCTAGGAGGACTCATATGGAATACCGAACCTACAAAGACCAGGACTCATTATCAGTGATCGGATGTGGAGGAGTCCTCCTCCTTGGTTATGATCAGAGAGAATCTGATCGTATCGTGTCTGAAGCTGTAGACCAGGGTATCAACTATTTCGATGTAGCACCGAGTTACGGGAATGGGGAGGCAGAGATGCGTATGGGACCAGCTCTTGAGCCCTATCGTGAAGATTGCTTCCTTGCCTGTAAGACGATGGAGAGGAGTGCAGATAAAGCTGCTTTCGAGTTCAAACAATCTCTGAAACGTATGAGAACAGATCACTTTGACCTCTATCAACTCCATGCGATCTTCCATACCGACAAAGACATTGATGCCGCCTTCAGTAAGGGGGGTGTCATGGAACTTCTCATCAGGAAGAAAGAAGAGGGACAGATCAGGTATCTGGGATTCTCAGCCCACTCGAGTGCTGCAGCCTTAGCTGCCATGGACCGGTATCCTTTTGATTCGATCCTTTTCCCTCTCAACTATGCCTGTTACCTCAAAGGTGGGTTTGGTAAGGAGATCCTTCAGGCCGCTGAGGCTAGAGGTATCGCACGGTTAGGTCTGAAAGCTATGGCAAGACAGGAGTGGCAGATAGGAGATGCACGAAGAGAGGGCAACAAGTGCTGGTATGAACCCCATTTCGATCCTGAGATGATCAAGTTAGCAATCCGATGGACCCTTTCTCAACCGATAACGGCAATCGTCCCATCAGGAGAGATCCTTCAATTCAGCACAGCTGTGGAACTTGCTCAGGAGCCTATCAAGCCACTATCAGAAGAGGAGTTCGGTGTGTTGACTGCAGACCTTGAAGAATTGTATCCTATGTTCCCGAGAGTCACTCCCTAGTTGAACTCATGGCCATCTTACCTTCTAGACCTTCCAGGATAACAGGCATCGATGGTCTCTTTAAGAGCCTTATCAAAATCATCAAGTCGGACTCCCAACTCCTCAAACGCTATAGAGGTATCTATATAGGTCTCCCTATAGTAGATATCGACCATCTTCACATGGTCTGCACCAGCTTCCAAACCCTCTGACCTCTCCTTATGAGCTATATCACGAAGGACCAGCTTCAAGACCCATTTAGGAACCATCTGTAGCTTCTTGTCCTCTAACCCCAGGTGATCAGCCAGTTTTCGGTAAAGCTCTCGCCAACTCATATTCACCGTTGCTACAGGATATCTCATCCCACCCTGCCCCTGCTCGGAGGCCCCTACGATCGCCTCACCGACCTGTCTTGCAGTGATACAGGCAGAGCCCCCCTTGAAGCAGAAGATATGTTTTGAGGCTAAGAAACGATCGAGGAGCACCTCCTTCCAGATCGGGACCCGACCAGGTATACTTCCGAATATATAGGGAAGTTCTAGGACCATGACCTCCATGGAGTCTGCCCCTATACGTAGAGCCTCTTCTGCCTGCTTGACTCTCGATCTTATATAGGGGTGTCGTTCAGATAGTCTATATTGTGGCCATAACCGATCGAAATAGGCAAAGTAGGAGTTTAGTACTACAGCTTTCTTACAACCACCCTCTTTAGCAATACGTAATACTCTAGAACACTCTTCTACATTATGTCGTTTGAAGTACTCCCACGCCGGTGCCTTCGGTACGACCCGTTCATCCCTACCTGCTGCATAGACTAACACTTCGAACCCATGGAGAAGAGCTTTCAGCTGATCATCACTAAGATCGTTTATATCAGCTAAGGTGCAGATGACCTCTTCTGGAAGAAGATCAGCTTTAGGGAGTGGTGGAAGTGAGACAGTCGTAACAGTATGGCCATGCTCAAGAAATACTCTCGTTGCATGGTACCCTAAAAGACCGGTCGCTCCGATGATGAAGACTCTCATAGTTATCACCTCATCTATCTATGATGAGGTGATAGGAGGTGATTGTCAATTTGTTCCTGTAGATAACCCGATTAGGTGAATAGAGTATTGATCGATACTTTCAGGAGATGGAGAACCCTTGTTTTCCCGTTCTTTGTGATGATGACATGCTTATCTCATCAAAGGTTCAAAGTACTACTACATAACGGGGTAAACAGTGTATACTCTAGGTCCTATGAAAGAAAAGAAAACACATCTGACCGGCTATATATTCGCTCTATTAGCAACAGCTATCTGGTCTATGAACTTCATCATCGCTAGAGGACTCAGTAGTAGTATCACACCGGTAAGTCTTGCCTTCTTTCGATGGAGTATCGCAGCCCTTTTCTCAGTATTGCTTGCCGGGAGATCAGTATGGCAGAGTCGGGCGATCATCAAGAGAAATCTTCCCTACATGATCCTCGTATCGATCCTAGGAGTATCTCTTTTCAATACCCTCATCTATATCGCAGGCAGAACCACTACTGCGATCAATCTCTCGATGATCTCTATCACCTTTCCCATCTATATCATGATCCTCTCTCGTTTCATCTTCCATGAGAAGATCACTAAGAGAAAGATCCTTGGTATGGTGATCGTATTCTCAGGTTCTGTGTTTCTCATCACCAAAGGAGATATCGAGGTACTTCGATCCCTATCCTTCTCTGCTGGTGACCTCTGGATGTTATTAGCGGCTATAACTTTCGCAGTCTACAGTATTCTCCTCAAGTTCAAACCGAAGGATCTGGAATTCCTTACCTTTCAGACCGCGACCTTCATCATCGGTCTGATCATCTTAGTCCCCTTCTTCATCGCCGATAGGTTGGGAAACCCTCCCATCACCTGGAGTGCTGAGATCTTTGTATCGTTGGGGTATGTGGGGATCTTCGCCTCTTTGATAGCCTTCTTGATCTGGAACAAGGCCATCCATTCCATTGGAGCGGTGAAGACGAGTCTCATCTATTATACCCTCCCACTCTTCAGTGCAGCTGATGCTATGTTGATCCTCGGTGAGGAGATCCACTCCTATCATCTGATCTCATTAGTAGTGATCATATCAGGGATCCTGATCGCCAGCCTCTCAAGAAGGCAGACCTCAATCTCTCGGTAACAGTCGTCGTCCCTGAGACGGATCAGCTATTTCAGGCCTCGCACTTATGGGATTCTAGAAGGTGTGGGAGGATACTTCCTTCAGGGTCTTGATCGTGGGGTCTCATCAGCATACTGGAGTTACTAAACATCTGAATTTCATATTCCCTATCCCTACACCCTTTTCATCCTTTCATGGTATACTCCCTCCTATGACAAATTGCTATGTATTACAGGTCCTTACCGGAAAGGAAGAGCTCTATCTAGAACATGTGAAGCACTTCCCGAATCTAACCTGCAAGCTCATCCTACCCCGGCGAGAGTTGACCATAAAGAGAAAGGGGAAGCTCCTCAAGGTGATCAAGCCGGTCTTCCCGAGTTATATCTTCTGGGAGACTGAAGATCCTGATCCCAATACACGCGAGATGCTCAGGAAGCTCCCTGGGTTCGGGCGTTTCATCAAGAACGAAACGGGAGAACTCATAGCGCTACGTGATGGCGACAGGATGATCATCTCAAGCTTGACTGTCGATGGAGAGGTCGCTAGAAAATCACAGGTGGTCTTCGATACCAATAAGCGAGTGAAAGTACTCAACGGACCTCTTAAGGGGAATGAAGGTTCGATCGTCAAGGTTGATAAGCGAAAGCATCGAGTGACTGTAGAGATAAAACTCTATGACAAGCGATTCAAGATCGACTTAGAATATGAAGAGGTTGAACAGGCCTGATCCTCATATTGTCTCTTGCATAGAGGGACATTGAGAACTATCATGGGGATACAACTAACTATGAGGAGCACTCACCATGCAGAATTCAGTCACGTTGACCTACAAGAACCAGATCATGAGAGGTATGGAACACTATCCCGATGATTCATCAGGTCCTTTTCCTGCTGTCCTAATCAATCATGGATTCACCGGACATAAAGGTGGTGCTCACAGGATCCATGTTCATCTTTCTAGGATACTCGAAGCATCGAGATTCGTTGCTGTCCGTTATGACTTCATCGGTTCCGGTGAGAGTGACGGAACCTTCGATCAGATGACCCTATCCTCTGAGATCGATCAGGCAAAGGTCGTCTATCAGAGTATGCTCGATAACCCAAAAATAGATTCTCATAGAATATATGTCCTCGGCCACAGTATGGGGGGTCTTGTAGCAAGCTGTCTATGCGGTGATATCGCACAAGAGAGTAACTCAACAATCCCTGCAGGGTTGATCCTGATGGCCCCTGCCGGGAATATGCTCGATGTATATGACAGATCAAGAGAGGAACATGGGAAGATCTTCAGAGCCGATGGGTCTATAGACCATTGTGGATTCCTCGTCAGTGCAGCTTTCGGTGTCGATCTCAGAGCCATCATACCTGACCTCCCAACACGAGTCTCAGCCTACAAGAACCCGGTGATCATCATTCATGGGGATGAAGATGATGCAGTACCTATCGAGACCGGAAGAGAGTTTGCTGACTTCTATGAGCAAAAGACACTCTTTCATACGATCAAGGGAGCAGACCATGTATTCGGGAATCTAGGGCATGAGGCCGAGCTCTTTGATCAGATCGTGAACTTCCTCAAGAAATAAACGACAATGACAGGTTTTCACATATTCAAGCTTTTGCATGTATGATGAACCGAGGATTCGGCTTTCCACAGGATAGACACCGCTCCCTATGGACACATAATGCAGCACCACAACTTGAACAGATCCATTTCTCATCTTCTGAAGCCATGAAGACATCCGATCCCTCATCTTTTAGCTTATCTAGATTCTCGAGCATACTCATTCCATATTTGAGCCGGTACCTTTTATCGAGGCGTTTCAATCGAGTACAGGGATAGGCTTCACATGCATAGCAATAGGTCCCGACCCTCTTCTCACAATTCTTGATCGCACAGGTGATACAGTGTTTTGGTTTCTCTTTAGTATCAGGACCGAGACATCCGGGACATCTGTTCTTCTCTCTCTGATATCCAAGACACAAGGTACAGTTCATACCGCAGGGTGCTATATGGTATTCCATACTTCACAGTATACCACAACCAAGAGGATTCCGTTGCTCCTTCAGGTATGATACAATCGAATAAGAGTACAGGGGGTTGCTATGTTATCGCTGCTTGCAAGAAGAAGGTCGATCAGGAGTTACACATCAGAACGGGTAAAGAGAGAGTTAGTACAGAAACTCACACATGCCGCACTCTACTCAGCCTCCTCTCGTGGTATAAGACCCTGGGAGATCATTGTCGTCGAAGATGACCAACTGCTCGAAGCACTAAGTGGGACAAAGACCCATGGCTCAGCCTTCCTCGCAGGGGCACCTCTTGCCTTCGTCATCTTAGGGATCCCAGCTGAGAGTGATGTCTGGATCGAGGACACCTCCATAGTCTCTTCGAATATCCTCATTGAGGCTGAGGCCTTAGATCTAGGAGCCTGCTGGATCCAGATCAGGAACAGGTTCGCCACCGATAAGAGACCGTCGGAGGTGGTGGTCAGAGAAATTCTCGGCATCCCGGAAGATCGAACTGTCGAATCCATCATAGCAGTCGGTCATCCTGCAATACGACCCGAAGGTATCAAGGCAGAGGATCTCCATGAGGAGAAGGTCTTCTTCAAGAGATACCAGAGGTGATCACCCTCGCAATACCCCTAATCTGATAAAGTTTGATTTACCATTCTCTAAGACTCTATGATATACTTATATCTACTTACTTGCCTTATTCAACTTCATGTAACAATTCATTTTAGGGGATATGAGGTATGGATGCATTCAAGATTCAAGGTTTTGACTCCCAGAAGAAAAGTTCCTATGATGAGTTCCTCATCATACTGCTCAGGCAGGTCCTTCCAGATTTCAGACGTTATGTAGATGAGAAGATACGCCTAAAGAAGAAGATGACCTGGAATCTCATCTTCACGGGGTTCTTCCTTGTCCTACAGGCAAGTCTCATCGTCCCACTACTACAGGGGTATGTCGCTGATTTCCTCCTCGAATATCTTCCTCAGGTTGGAGTGACCTTTCCCTACCTGTTCTACGCTCCCTCCATCCTATGGCTCATCCTACTGATCGCAGGTCTGCGAAAACGAAGCAGGTTGAAGAAGATGAAGTTCAGCGCTCCGGTAACAAGGATCGGAAAGTCAGTGGTCAACTTCACCCAATACCCATTCGGTGATGGCTCTCTGATCATAGATGAGGATGGTCTGTTCCCCTTGGAACATGTCACATGCCCCTATCTTGATGATGCTGATGAAGTTCAAAGACTCTGGGACTCCTATATAGAGAAGATCCAGAATCTACCAGCAGTCCTAGCCTCTGTCAATAAGTCGATCGTAGAGATACCGAAAGAACTCAATGTCGAGGAGTCTTGCCTGTATGATACAGAGACTACTTTACATGAACTCTATGCAGAGATAGAAAAGGCCTTCAAAGCTAGAGAGTTCGCAACCATCGACATGGGGATCATGGAGAACACTGAAGATATTACCGATTTCATAGCAAAGAGTGATTATGACCGTAAGAGGTCTGCCTATATAGACACAGATCTCATCAGAGAGAAGCTTGAGAAGATCCAGGGAATCAAATGGGATAAGATGGTTGGAACCCTTGCTGAAGAACTCCCGGTCATAGCAGAAGAGGAAGCTGTGACCTTAGAGCAGGAACTTGAAGCTACCACTGTAGCTGAGATCGAGGGAGCCTCTGAGATCACCATCACGTTAGATGAAAGTGATGAGATCCTAGAAAAACAGAGTTCTGAAGAGACTTCTGACAGAGAAGAGCAGATAGAGACTCCAGTCGTAGATATATCTAAAGAGGTCGTAGAAGAGTCAATCGTCGAAGAGGTCGAGTCCTCACTTCAGAAGAACTCTTGGAGTGTTGATGAATTCTCCGATGATGTGATCAAGAAAGTACTCAAAGATATGGCCAAGATCAGCCTTCTGAGAAATCATAGTGTGAAGAATGTGGTGGCCACCATAGAACCGAGACTATCAGATATCATGCACTTCGGGGCCTACAACTTCTACTGTCCCTACTGTCATGAGAAGGATATCGAGAAACTGCTTGGTCAGGACTTCAACGCCCTCAAAGAGGGAACCACCGATCCGATCACCTGGAATGAACATGCGAGAGTCTACCTCAAGGACTGGAAGGAGGATGTATGGAAATGCAATCTCTGTGAAAGAGAGACTCGCCACCCTATACCCGTACACAAGCTCTTTTCCTCAGTATTCATGCCTGCCTATAACTATCTGCTGCAGGAGAATGAGAAAGAGAGGATTAGGGTCTACTCTAAACTCAATGTGAAGAAGATCGACTATCGTCAAGCATATGAGAAAGAGAGGGATGAGATAGAGAGAGACAATCGTAGAGAGATCGACTCTCAGGTACTCTCTATCCAGACGATGAGAGCGCAAGTCGAGAGTATCGGAGATGTCATCGAGTCGATGGAGTCTCTGATGATCAAGATCAATGCTGTAGCTGAGAACAGACTGAACTCTGTCAAAGACTATGCCCATTCTGTAGAGAAAGATATCATCACAGAGAACAATGCGATTGTAGAGCAGGTAAGAAATGATGTCGCTGAGTTGAGAAACCAGACTCATGCAACATTGCAGAAGCTCTCTTATCAGGAGAAGATCGAAGATCTCGAAAGAGATCGTGTACAACAGGAGACACTCAAACAGCTAGAAGAGCTCAAAGAGAGTTCGGTCGAACAGGTTGAGCTGACTACTAAATTCGTCAAGGCCGCAGCCCAGATGGTAAGGATCGCAGAATCCGATCAAGCTATCGAACCTGTCGCCGGAGCATTGGACCTTTCAGGTGAAAGACAGACCGATCTTGAAGAGCATCCTGGTTTTGAGATCGATAAGGCGATCGAACACGACTTCTGGGTCTTCAAGGACCTGATCACTGAAGAAGATAAGACTGAAGAAGGGAGGGCTTAGCACATGTCATTCAATGAGATCAAAGCGATAGATGGACTTGCCAAAGAGGTAAGTCTTAATGTAGCTCCCATCAGGGAAGATGTAGGTAAGAGTGTCAATATCCTACAGAAGATCATCGGATACTTCGGGAAGATCCATGAGACTATGGAGACGGGTTTGGCACAACTCATGGAGAACAATGCGACCATGATGATCGTCTCGAAGTGTTCGGAACTCAATAGCTACAAGAACCTGCTCACCGAGATGGCTGACCAACTAGAACGAAAGAAACTCAACCTTCAGGAGGACCTCGACAAGATCAGATCCCGTTATGAACTGATCAACAGGGAACTCGTCCATAATACGGAATCCTCGATCATGAAACTCGATGGTCATGTGATAAATCTCAATAAGCACTACTTTAACAACAAGAGTGCTATTGCCTATAACACACGTGCGATACCAGTCACCAATACCTCTGAGAAATACTATCTAGACTGTACTGCTGTAAGGACATCTGCAGTCGAGAGCAGAGGGTTTGATGCCTGTAAGGCAATCTCCTCCTTTACGGAACAGAGAGGAGCCTTCTTCGAAGAGATCCAACGATTCGTCATCCCTGATGAAGTCGAAGAGCCTGAAGTGAGACAGATACCGGTCTATCTTGTAGAGAATGGTGATGCTGTCATCGCCCACTACGTACCCGGAGAGTTCATTCCCCATGATCATGCAGTCGATTATAAGACTGAGAAGGTATTGAACCCCTTACAGGACAAGGTTAGAGCTAAGAAGAAGGAATTGACCAAGAGAATCGGGTATGCTCAACTCACCACCGAGGAGAGAGGGTTCATGAAGGATTCACTGAAGAACATGTTCTCTTCAGGACAGTTGCATGATACCAAATGGATATCCCTGCATGAAGAACTCGATACCTTCATCGATGAACTCACTGTTGAGATGGGAGAGTGACCATGAATAAGACAACTGGTAACAGGACCAATACAAAACATGCATTCATCCTTGAGAACGATCACTTCCCCGGTGATATCATCCCCGATACGAAGATAGAGATGTGGAAGACCATCACATTAAGAGGAGACTGCTCTATCGGTGGTGGGGTCATGGGGTCCAGCCTCGATATGAGAGGAGGCCCCTGTACCCTCGAACAGAGCATCTTCATCAAAGAACATGCCGCCTTCACTCTTGATACACCGAAGGCCTCCTCCCTGATAAAGGGCTGCATACAGGCAGAGAAGACGTTCATCGTCACAAGTCCAGTCAAAGATCACTCTTCCCGTTTGGTAATCGAAGGTGATGTCTATTCTGATCAGGTAAAGATCGATCATGCCTTCATCTATGGGAATATCTTCTGTAATACCGCCATGATCAGAGACTCTATCATCCTAGGTGGTGTCTATGCGACGACAAAGCTCGAGATGGAGAGGACGGTAGTTGGGACCTTTGCCACAAGAACCGCGAAACTCGGAGACCAAGTGATCCTCCTCCACCCCAATGCAGTGACAGAGAATAGACCGGAGATCGAGAATCAACTCTACTTCGTATTTCTGAATCCCGAGGGAACGATCAAGAACGGGATAGCTCTCAATAAAGAGGATGTCATCAAGAGGATGGATCAAGTTCAACAAGAGGGGTTACAGAAAGATTTTATCGAACCTCGATTCGTTCTAGGGCTTGGAAACAGACTGCTCAATATCGAGATGATCACTGAACTCTTCGTTCAGAATGCAGCGATCCTCTCAGAGAAGTATATGAAGAACAATACCCTAGAAGTCGATGAGGAGGCTGCGAAGGCCTTTGAACAGGAGATATTCAATCATACACAAACCATAGCAGTCGAAGAGCAGGTGCTGACCTTCAATCTCGATGACTATACCCTGCCTAAGAACTTCTTCGAAGTGATCAACTCCAATAATGAGACCCAAGTAGAGTTGATGAAAGAGGGAGAGAATGTGATCGAGATGGAGAACATCTTAGGAGACTCCTCAAATACGAAGGCAGCAGCAGTCCTAGAAGACTCATCCCAGAAGATAGTCGAACCTCTCATAGTAGAGCCGATCGATAAAACTCCCCCACAAGAGAATGAGGCATCTTCAGAACTATTCGATTGATAGATCTTGAACTAGAATAAATAAAAAATACAGACCTTCTTCCCAACAGGGAGGGAGGTCTTTTTCTCTCTTTGGATCATCTGTCACGACAGGATAACCTATTCTTCGATTCGAAGAGCTAGATCAATGAGGAGTTGAACTAGTCACTATTCATAGATAAAACCCTCTCTTTTTCAGAGGTTCACCACTTTTCTTATTCGTATAATAAATTTATTATATACGTATTGAGGTAAAAGAATGAATAAGAAACTTACATTGAGTATTGAAGAAGAACTCATTGATTTTGCCAGGAGTTATTCCAAAACTACAAAATAACCTCGTCAATTATAAACTGACGAGGTTGGAGGAAAAATTCTCAAGAGGTACTATACTCGATTTCTGTCATACTCTTTATAGCGCTGTACTTTAACTGCTGAAGGAGAACTCTGATCAAAACTAAGGGTCGTACAGACTTTTAACAGAGTCCGTGCTAGTGATGATCCTATGGTAAATTCTCCCATACAGATGATGTTTGCATTATTACTTAGAATAGCACGTTCAGCTGAATAAACATCGGTGATAAGAGCTGCTACTGCACCCTTAACTTTGTTTGCAGCAATACTCATACCGATACCTGTTCCACAGACCAAGATTCCTCGATCATAGGCATTTGAAGCAACTGCTTCAGCAACTTGTATAGCTACATTCGCATAGACTGCGTCATCACTTCCAAAGTCAACTACTTCATGACCAAGGACTTTAAGGTCCTCTATAAATATTTTTTTTAAATTTGTAGCATTAGGATCAGATCCAATTGCATATCTCATTTTCTGTACCTCCAAATTATGAATTAAACTGCACTATAGCTTGAGCTAGCTCTTTATGATCTTTTGCATACTCAGAAAGTTCTACTCCTTTCTCTACCGATTCCCATCCCTGATGTAGACTCATTGCTCCAGCTTTAGGTCCGGCTGGATGGCCGAAAACAGCACGTCCCGGTACGATTGCGAAATCAGTACTCTTCATCATCTTATGAAGTGGTCCGAGAGAACCTGCCCACTGGCTACCAGCTGGGACAGGTAAGGCTGTCTTGATTGGCCCCATTGGATTTATACATTCTGCTATATTGGTGAATACTTCATTCTTAGGGGTCTTCATTCGTGCTCCGAGACCTGCAAAGATGATCATGTCACATCCTGACAGTCTCTGGAGCTTTGTGATAACTCTTGAATGAATTCCATAGAAAGGAGCCTTGGTCATGGGAGCGATAAAATCAAAATGAGCCACTAGTGGAACTTCCGTATGTTTTCTTACCATACGAACAGCTGAAAGCCCGATACACATTGCATTAACCATGAGCATATCAGCACCGTTCTTGACTCCGATATCATGTAGTTCAAGCAGTTTATCTACTTCATCAGTAATATTTGCCAAATAAACACATCTTTTCCCTGTCTCCTGCTGAGCTTTTTCACGCAATGCACCAAGAACCCTTGTTCTCTCTGCAAATGGAGACCATTCTGTATCACAAAGCATCTCATCATCTTTTGCAATATCTAGTCCACCAAGCCAACTCTGGTAGGCAAGTGCACCAAAAGGTTCTGGAGCAAGCCCGATATTTGGTTTGATCACTCCGAGGAATAACGGTCGATTGTAGACTTCCGTCCACTTCCTTAGACCTTCTATCCCAAATTTCGGACCTTCAAACTGCTCTAGGTACCCATAAGGGAATATAATATCATGCAGTTTGATTGCGTAGATTCCAGGACTGTAGTATGCCCCTTCTCCACATGCTGCAGTGAGCATATTTGGGATCCTTGGGCCAAAGTTTGCAAGGGGATAAGCAATCTTAACTCTGACACCCCATAATTTATTCCAATTTTCAATCTGGTAAGGTAATGATGGTGTAGTTGGTTCCCGTTCAATCTGTAAATCAATAACTTTTGAACCAAATTGAGGCCTAAGATCTTCATCCACATCCACTCGTTTCCATTGGGCAGTTGACTGCTCCTGACACAGATGTGCTGCAGCTTCAAAAGGATCAATGAAAGATTCAAAATAGTAATCAAGAATGAGATACTTCTCTTGATCTAATGTCTCCCAATCGGCAAAGTATGCGTTTGTATGTCCCATAATAACTCCTTGAATCCTGATGCCTTTAAGACATAGCTCACCCGTTACAGCCTTTTTGATCTGCTGTAATCAAATCACGTGTATCAGGATTATTTAATTTTTTCTTTATCTTAAGTTAAAAAACTACTGTTTAAAGCCTCTATCTTTTTCTCCTAACCTGCTCATCTAATAGTGCTATTTGTGAAGCATCCTCGATAAGTTCTGCATCATGTTCTGCCTTAATTATTGAGGATGACATACAGAAAAGACCATGACGTCTCTGAATGAAGCATTTACATGTAGGATCTTCAGTAATGGTCTTTGCGGCTAATTGAGCAACCTGATCATTTGAATGGTTATCTTTTGCATCGATGATCGGTACCACGCCTATTTTCATCTCTAAAGGAAGAAGAATCCCTGGGAGAACATCAAAAAACTGAGCCATTGAGACTGTCCAAGGTGAGTGGCTATGGAAGATAGCCTCAACATCGACCCTACTTTTATATATTGCTATATGAGTAAGAATCTCCCTTGATGGCTTTTTTTTACCAGCAATCACATTACCCTCAAAATCAACTAATACAATATTGTCTTCATTGAGCTCTCCCATAGAACATCCTGAAGCTTTGATGAGTATCAACTCTTCATTCTTGATTCTTATACTGAGGTTCCCACCATCACCAGACTGAAGTTTGATCCCATAAGCCCTTCTTCCAGCCTGCTCCATCTGCCTGATATATTTATTATATTGTTCCATTTTATTTCCTTTAGTATTCCTGCTCTTCTCGAATCTTCTCCATGAGTCTTACCGCAGCGATGTCATCAATGATCAAGGTAGTGGGTATTGATCCTTTGACAAGACCATAAAGACACTCACTCTTATTCGCTCCACCTATCAATGCTACTCTTTGGGGAATCTTAAGAAAATCCTCCCATTCGATTGATACAGATCGTTTTTGAAATTTTGTTTTTACTTCATTCCCATCTTTATCAAAGAAACGTCCAATGATTGAACCAATGACTCCATTATCTTTTAATTCACTTAGATCATCAGCAGTGAGAGTTCCTGCTTGATATAACATGGATTTATCTGACAGGTTTGCAGCACCAAATATAGCAATATCACTATTCTTTGCCATATTGAAAGTTCTTTTTATTGAATCATCTCGTTTAAGATTTTTTGTGATGATCTCATTACTCGAGATGATTGGAGCATGCATCTGATAACAAGAAGCATGTGTCTTTTTTGCAAGTAACGGGGCAAGCGAACTCGTGGACATTCTTGGATCAAACATTCCATACCCACCGGTTAGTTCTGTGATCTTATTAAGATTGATCAAATCATAGGGTAAAGACTCTACCATATGAGCTATTGTTCTTCCCCAAGTGATACCAATCGATTTATCATTACCAATCTCTTTTAATACATCGGTCCCTTTCTTACCAACTATCGTTCTTCTTACTTCAGAAGTCATCTCTGGGGTGGCAGGAACAATGATCACCCTCTTAAGATTGAATTTATTCTCAAGTTCAATGGCAAGAATCTCAAATTGATTATCAGGAAACTTCAGTTTAATCTCAACAAAGTTATTATCTTCTGCCTCTTTTAAATATCTCGAGACCTTGAATCTTGAAATATCTAATCTGTCAGCAACTTCTTTGATATTGAGTTTTTCCTGATAAAAAAGATATGCACATCGAATGAGAAGTGCTTCTCTTGATAATCTATTCATGCTTTTCTCCCGGTTCTAGCTTGTTCTGGATCAGCTTATATATCTGTTGTGCAGCTAATAAGCTAAAAGCTGCATCATTAATATTCTCATCAACCCTGATCACAGGGATATCTGATCGTAAATTCTTTTCAATCTCTTCGATAATAATTCCATCAATTTCAGGATTAAAGAGAGGTTCTCCGGGTAAAGTGTTTTGCCTGAATCCCTTAAGAGGCACCAGCAGAACAACAGGACCTTTTGACTTGTTAATTCTGCTGGCAACTTCTTTCCCGATCATTTCTGCTTCACTTCTTAGGACCTTAGCATGAACAAGTTCCTCATTATGGTAGATATATTTTCGTCCCTCTACCGTAAACTTATCAGAACTTGGGTTGAAATCTAGAAAATCCAAAGCACCTAGGGTTACCACCTGTGGAATTCCAGCCTTTGCAGCTACACCTATTCTATTTTTAGTTCCTCGAGAGTAACCGCCAAACAGCTCTCCTACCAATTCATGGGCAGAGAACTCTAATACACCATCAATTACTCTCTGTTCAATTAAATCATCTAGGATTTGTCCACCAACACCTGTTGAATGGAAACTCAAAACTTCATAACCATACTCTTTTAAGAGTTCAATTGCAGCTGATGCACCTTTAGTGACTACGCCCATCAAGGTCACACCAATAACTCTCTTCTCAGATATGAGTTCTTTCCTTTCAGTTTGTAGGACCATCCCGGCAACTGCAGCTGCAGCATTACGAAGAATGGTATCAGTTATCATATTACGACCAGTAAAATCAGTGATTGAAGACATCACAAGAATGTCCGAAGAACCAATCACCGACTCAAAGGTCCTATTACCACAGGCAACAGTGGAAACGACAACCTTTGGTACACCGATAGGTAAGGCAAACATAGCCTGTGTACTCATGACCGTGTTCTGAAGTCCACCGAAGGAGATCACTCCATCAATGGTCTCATTCCTGTAGAGTTCAGGTAGTAATATTTCTAGTCCATCCCGGAGTACCGAAATCATCTCACTCTTAGAGACATCAAATGGGGACTCCCACATGTGGCCGCTTGAGTGAGCAATCTCTAGGGCATCAATATCAGCAGTAATGTCTTGAGTCTTTTTTGCCCCGACATCAATGATAAACGGTTGAACACCGAAATCTAAAAGTAATCCTGCAAGATATGCTACCTCTATAGATTTTGTATCTAGACTTGTTATAACCGCTACGGTCCTGATCTTCATTACCTAATACTCCTAATTAACCCGGTTCTGCTTTGAAACAACATCTAAATATACTGTTGAAATAATCACCACCCCGATCACTACTGGTTGTGCATATGAGGAGATACCTAGTAGGTTCATTATATTTACCACGATCGTTAAGATCAGTGCCCCTATAACAGTTCCCACGGGTCCTCCCTCTCCACCTAGAAGTGAAGTTCCACCAATAACAACAGCAGCTACAGTTTGAAGCCCAAAAGTATCACCCATAGCAACTTCTGCAGCATTTAATCTAGCAGTTAGTAAGAGGCCTGCAACACCTGCAGTCATTCCGCAGATTGAATACATAGTATAGATTCTTTTTTTCACAGGAATTGCTGAATATACTGCTGCATTATGATTTGATCCAATCAAGTATATCTCTCTTCCAAAGGTAGTCTTCTTAAGGAGAACCAGAAAAATTCCTACTATAATGACAGCAGCTACTACAGGTACTGGAATAGGACCAATATAACCTACCCCATACCATGTGAAATTTTCTGGGAGACCATAGATAACTGCACCCTGCATCATGATGAGTGACAACCCACTTACTACCATCATGGTACCATACGTTGCTACGAAGGGGGGAAGTTTCAGTTTCCCCACTAAGAAACCATTGAACAACCCAATTATCCCACCGAGGATTATCCCGATGATAAATACAAAGAAGATCGGAACGCCAGCTTTTAGTAACTGAGCACAAGTGCATCCGACAAATGCTGCGATGGCACTAATTGAGAGATCGACTCCTCTAGTAATAACAACACCAGTAAGTCCCACACTCAAGATCAAGAGAATACTTGATTGCCTCAGGATCGTTATGATGTTATCGACTCGTAAGAACCTATCACTGAAAACACTAGAAAGAAGAACTAGTATGAATAAACCCATTAGACTGAGAAGTCCTTGAGAATTCTGTAGTCTTTTTATTACTTTTCCCATATTACTACACCTCTGTCTCTATTCTGTTATCTTTCTTGTTTTTCATAGAAACATCTATGATGATTGCCAGAAGAACCATACTTCCGATCAATGCACTCTGGTACATCGAGGATACCCCTATTACGTTAAGCGCATTTCTGATGATAGCTAACAGTAATACTCCAAGGATTGTTCCGCCAATTCCACCACGACCTTCATTGAAAGAGGTTCCACCAATCAAGGTAGCAGCAACTGCATCAAACTCCCAGCCTACTCCAGAAATCGGGTTTCCCGATTCAATTCGACTTGCAAGGATCAATCCTGTGATCCCAGCTAATAGTCCTGAATAGCTGAAGACTCTTACCACACTCCATATTCTGTTAATACCACCAAGAGTAAGAGCTTCTGGATTCCCACCAAGTCCAAAGACCTGAGCCCCATATTTAGTTCTATACAATAGGAACCAAGTGACTAGAAAAACAACACCAGCGATCACGATGGGCATGGGAATATAGAGCAAATGGCTATTTACTATTCTTGAAAATAGAGGATGAAAAAAGTAGATAGAATACCCTTGAGTTATTACCAAGGCCACTCCAGATGTGATACTGGCCATACCAAGGGTAACAATAAAAGGGGGTATATTCCCTTTGGCTACTATGAATCCATTAACGCCACCTACGAACAGAGCAATGATCAATGTCATGATGATGGCAACAGTTATTGGAATACCCATTTTTAAAAAGGTGATCCAAAGAACAGTCGTCAAACTAATCGTACCACCGGTTGATAGATCAACACCTTCTGAGAGTAATACGACGGTTACTCCGATTGAAACAACAAGTAGTGGAGCTGCCTGGATAAGAATATTCCTGAAGTTGGATAATTCAAAAAACTGTGGAGACAGTATAGTAAAAATTGCGATACAAGTTATTAACATCCACAATACAGGTGGAACATTATGTATTTTTTCTTTAAATGATTTAGCTTCACTCATTATTAAGCCTCCACTGTCAGCATTCTAAGACCGATCTCTTCTTCTGAGAGTTCACCTCTTTTCGATTCACTGACAATTTTTCCTTCATGCAAGATATAGAGTCGATCGCTCAAACCGATAACTTCCTGTAGCTCTGATGAGATCATCAGTATAGCTTTACCTTCTGCTGCAAGTTTATCCATCAGCGTATAGATCTCCATCTTTGCTCCTACGTCAATTCCTCGAGTAGGTTCATCGAATATCAAGATATCGCTGTCGGTATTCAACCATTTAGCAATAACTACTTTTTGCTGGTTACCACCACTTAAGAACTTGATGATTCGATGTGGAGAGGGGGTCATGATTCTCAGTTCTTTAATATTTTCTTCTGCTGCATCACTAATTTTCTGTGAATTGATGAACAGCTTAGGAAACATATCTCTTAAGGAAACAGATACAATATTCCAAGCAACAGACATCTTTAATGCCAGTCCTAACCCTTTTCGATCTTCAGGGAGTAGTCCAAGACCAAGCTTGACCATCTGTTCAGGTGATTTTACAGAAACTTTTTCACCCTTGATGTAGACATTACCTTTGTAGATATCATCAACACCGTAGATCAAACGAGCCAATTCTGTTCGACCAGCCCCAACAAGACCTGCAAGTCCTACTATTTCACCCTTATTAACTGTGATATTAACATTCCTGACTTTCCCTTTCTTATCACAGATATTCTCGGTTCTGAGAGCTTCTCCGGTATGTTCGTTCTCCGTCCTCTTATACACTTGAGAAACATCACGTCCGACCATCATCTTGACTAGCTCATCATCGCTAATACTATCGACTCTAACAGTCCCGATATACTTACCATCTCTTAAGACGGTAATCCTATCACCGATCTGGTCAAATTCATGCATCCTATGTGAAACATATACAATAGCGATCCCAGCAGCTTTCAGCTTATGAATCTGCTTAAAAAAAGCTTCAATTTCTCGTTCTGATAATGGAGCTGTCGGTTCATCAAATATAATGATTTTTGGTTTGAAGGAGAGAGCTTTCGCAATCTCTACCATCTGTTTTTCTGCAACTCCAAGATGTTTAACTTTAGTCTTCGTATCAATATAATCGACATTAAGAGAAGAAAGAATCTTCTTCGCCTCTTCATGCATTTTCTTCATGTCGACCATTCCGGGTATTTTTGACATAAATTCCCGATTGAAATATATATTCTGAGCCACACTTAGATATGGGATTAGATTAAATTCCTGATATACAGCAGTAATTCCAAATCCTAGGGCGTCCTTTGATGATTTAATTGAAACCTTCTTACCTTCAATGTAAATCTCACCCTCTTCTGGTAGATAAGCACCAAGAATACATTTTGAAAGTGTACTCTTACCTGCTCCATTCTCACCTACAATTATGTGTACTTCACCTGGATACAGATCAAAGTCAACTTTATCTAGGGCCTGTACTCCGGGAAATCGTTTACTGATTCCTTGTGCTGACAGGATAGGGTTCTGCATATGTTACCTCTTGATTGAATAAACTTTCAGCCATTACTCTTCAATGATACAGCAGGTAATCTACCTGCTGTATCTATTAAACTTATAACCACCAAGCCTGTGTTGCCATAAAGACATCTACATTAGACTTATCAATAATCGGATTCTCCTGCTTATCTGGGAATGGTATGAAATACTGAGGAGGAATTGTACCATCAATCAGATTCTGAACAAGATAAACTGTAGCAAGGTACGCAGATCCAAATGGGTCAGTGTTATAGCTAATAAGCATCTCACCACTCTGGATTGCTAAACAACCATCTTTGTTAGCATCAAAGCCAGCTACTACTACATCAGAGAGACCAGCAGCCTTAAGAGCCTGAATAGCTCCAATTGCCATCTCATCATTACATCCGATTACGGCATCTACATTCTCGAATCTCTGAAGAAGGTTTTCCATGACCTGCATTCCCTGAACACGGTTCCAGTTTGCAGTCTGAGAAGCTATGATATTGATCTCTGGATACTTAGCAAATTCATCTTTTATTCCCTGAAGTCTTTCTTGTCCATTCTGAGCTCCTGGAGCACCTTCAAGCACAATAACATCACCTTTCCCACCAAGTGCTTCAGCAACACTTTCTGCTACGATCACACCAGTCTTTGTATAATCAACACCGGTTCTCAGGAAGGTTGGTTCAGCCGCAGGTGTACCGATTGTTGCAATCGGGATACTTTGCTGGTTAGCTTTTCTTACTGCCGGCATAATACCATTAGAGTCAGAAGGTACAAGAATCATTGCATCAACGCCTTTCTGAATAAGGTCTTCAACGATTCGAACCTGTTCTTCAATACTGTCTGCCTTTGTTGGTCCGAGGGTTACCATATCAACACCAAGATCAGCAGCTGCTGCTTTAGCACCTTCTAATATCTTTACCATATAGGGGTTAGTTGCATTCTTTACCATACATGCCAGTGAAAAAGTTTCATTTGCTTTCACATCTGTTGCAGATTCTAGGCCTACACCAGTCATTGGAATCTGAAATGTTCTTTCCCCTGGTGTACTTGTATAATACTCATCACCTAAATCCTTATTCATTGCTGATGATGGACCAGTTTCCTGTTCACCTGCAGCAAAGAGGATCCCCATTGCCATTACCATTACTAATGTAATCAGTAAAAATCTTTTCATAATAAATCTCCTTTTTTATTATTACAGCTCCTACTCTATTTTGGAACTGATAATTTTTTATTCTCCAATAAGCTCTCTGTCAGTCACGCTCATTTCATGGGTTGGCAAGATATGTTTGATATCTACTGCCCGGTTCTTACACTCAACTATACTGTTCCAGGAAGCTACAATATCCTGAAATCGTGAAGGAGGAGTGATCTCATAATTAATCTCGGGTACTGACTTAAAGTTGTCATAGGTAAATACAAGGTCGCCACAACAATGGAATTCCCCTTCAGTTGTATTGACGACTACTGTCTGATGGCCTACAGAATGTCCAGGGCTTGGATATACACTGATTCCATCAAAAATCTCAGTTTCTCCGTCAAGAAGTTCAAACTCTATTCCATCAAATTGAGGCGTCATTCCATAAAGTGCTGGATACTCATATGATTTGTGATAGAGAGGAATCGGTTCCTTAGCAAAAGCATACTCGATCTGCTGTACATAGAACTTTGCATTAGTGAATGCATGTAAGTGATAACAGTGATCCCAGTGTAGATGTGTCAGTATTACTGCATCAATCTCTGAAGGATCAACTCCCATTTTCTTTAGCTGATCTGGTATTGCATACCCTTCAGGTTGCGTTGAACCAGGATGGTGATACTTATGAGCTATCTCAGTATCTGACATTCCTGTATCCACCATGATTTTCATACCATTTCCTTCTACTAGGAACACTACTACAGGAAGATCTTGATCCCCTTCAACATCGTAGAATTTGTGTGCACTATGATGGATAATGTACTTTGCTCTACTTGTAGTAGCGAATCCGGTATTAATCGGTCTAATCGTATAAGTCTTCATCATTTCTCCTTAGGACCTTAATAAGTTTTTCAATTATTTAATAAATGTATTAAAGCACGACATATGAGCATCGTCAAAATATAATTTACTATATTTGCACCTCTTGCTCATATGTGCAATTTGATTTTAATGCGTAAACTTTTAATTGACTACATTACATTTTCATAGGAAGCTAAGACCTCACGAGTCATTTTTTCCTTATAAATTAAATTATCAAATATATTAAGGATGTATTAATATGAATTCTGTTGATCGAATAACCCATGCTCTTAACTTCACTGAGACAAGTAAAATACCTCTAGATTTTGGAGGGCATCTCATTACAGGGATACATTATAAGGCTTATGAGAATCTTATATCTTATCTTGGTTTAAGTAGCCTTCCTGTTGAGATTGAAAGATACCGACACCAGACTGCTCGTATTGATGAACAGATCTTAACTATGTTTGATATTGATACACGACCTATAACTCCTGTCTGGCCAGATTTGGTTTGGGAGGATACAAAAACCATATCTAGATATACTGATGAGTGGGGAAATGTCTGGAAGAAGAATAAAGAAGAGGGATTATATTATGAACTTGAGACATCAAGATTCTCCTCTATGCCATCAATTGACGAGTTAAAAAAACTGCCATGGCCAGATTTTACGAAAAAGAGACGAATAGAAGGTATTAAAAACAGATTCAAGAAGATTCAAGAACTCGGGAAGGTTCCAATCGTTGATCTCCCTCTTGGTCTTGAAATGTTTGATTCTGGTTTTTATATCTGTGGTTACTCAAATTACTACATGATTCTTGCCCTAGATCCTAAAGCAGCTGAATATATCATGGATAAGCAGGTTGATCTGCAGATCGAATGGTGGAAACAGGTTATTGATGAATTACCTGATCTGAAGCTCATTCGTATTGGTGATGATCTAGGTTCCCAGAACTCTACTCTCATAGATCCTGCTATGTACCGTGCATTGGTCAAACCAAGACACAAGAGATTGTTTCAAGCTATTAAAGATTACTCTAAAGGGCGAATAAAGATCATTATGCATTCAGATGGGGCTATCCTTCCCATTATTCCTGATCTTATAGAGTGTGGTATAGATTGTCTGAACCCAGTCCAATATACGGTAGACGGAATAGACCCAAAGTATCTTAAACAAGAGTTTGGTAAGGATCTAGTACTTTGGGGAGGCGGAATCGATACCCAAAGTGTACTACCTACAGCATCTCCACAGGAAGTTCGAGATGAAGTGAGAAGACAGATTGATATTTTAGCACCAGGTGGAGGTTTTGTGTTCAGCCAGGTACATATTGTACAGGCAGATGTTCCTCCACAAAACATTGTCGCTATGCTAGAGGCTGTTCGAGAATACTAATCTTGTTTTGAAGTGATCAATCGCAAACTTTACATCGCATGTCAAAATAAGATATACATTGATGAAGCTACCCCTATCCAAGCGGGTAGCTTCTATAATTTAAGCTAAATGTTTCGACTCATCATTCCAGTTTATTGTCTCTGATATCACTCTTTATCAGGGATATTGAAGTTCGATGAATCAAACCTCTCTGACCCCAACCAGAGATCGATCTTGATCCCATTATCGGTCCTGCTCACATCCCCATGTTTTACCTGAAGACCTACCAGATCGAGTCTAGCAGCACCAAAGAGGTCATGACCAGTCATAGAGCCATAATAGCCTGATAGTTCTGGCCTCTTACGTCCTGCGAGAGCTTGTGCAATCGCTTCAACCTCTTTGTCACTATGAGGGTTGTCATCGATGACACATAGATGAAGTCCATCAGACTCCTGATGGAGCGATATGACCATTCTTCGTGGATTCCCCTCCAGGATGAAGTTCGATACTTCTCCTATGAGTTGTAGTAAGAACTCTTTTCTTTTCATATGTCATATACTCCTTATACTAATTGAACGTATCATCGAACTCATCGGGTTGTGAAGAACGGTACCACTCTATCACCGAGACGATAAGAGCTGCGGTCAATCCACCAGCAAAACCGTTATTATAGAGATCGATCCCTCCATGCCAGGCGCCGGTCCTCTCTACCATGATCAGATGCAGGAATCCTGCGATGATCCCGGTAAAGGCTCCGAACTCCCCAGCCAATGGAGCTAATGTCGTTGAGAACAATACCGCCAGGATAGGCCCCGGTGCGGTAAGTGATTTACCAAATACCAGGCAGCTCAAGACTACACCGAGCATGACAGGGATACAGTTTCGTACATGTTTCCCGAATACCCCGAAGCCCATGACCGTGAGAATACCACCGAGTACCGGTCCATTGAGATCGCCACCTACCAATACGATATAGAGCCAGGTAATGATCCCAAGAACACCGGCATTCACCAAAGCTCCACCAACTGAGACCATATCCATGAAGTCTGAAGGTAACCTGCCGGGAAGTTTCTGGATTGCCATCATATCACTGAAGGCTTTCCTCTTCCCCATATAGACACCAAATCCCATAAGGTAGACCGAAAGGACTGGGGTAAAGAGCGTAAGTAACATATCAGGGGTATCGAGCCAGATTACTTTGATCGTGAGATCTCCTTTCCCTGCTGCGATCAGAGAGGCTACGAAGACTCCTACGAAGCCACAGGTCATCCCCATATTATAGAGATTGTATCCCTGGTGGAGATGCAGCATGGCCATAGCAACTGGAGGTAAGAATATCCCTGCGACGATTCCACCGATTGACCCTACGATAAGAGCTACCGGTCCAGTGAGCCCCAGTTCGAAAACGATAAAACTAAAGATCGGTCCCAAGGCCGTACCGAAGAGAGCGATCAGGATATACTCCTTGAAACTCTTCTTGGCGATCTTAGCCGATATGGCGACTCCGATGATGATCGGTATGATATTGATCGGAGTCTTCCCGAACAGACCGAAGCCGAACAAGGTAAAGAAGGCTGCGATCGTTGGACCGGAAATCGCGACACCATTGATCACGATCAATAATAGTGCGATACCTGCGACGATCGAGGCGTTCACCAATGCCGCTCCCGGACCTCCCACGACTGCAAAGTCATTGATAAGACGTGCTGGATGCACCTGTATCGCTAGGAACCCTTTGAAGGTCGAGGGGATCCCCTGATAGAGGCTGCCTACACCTACAGCGAGAACAAGAACCCCGATAAGCATGATATAGAGAATACGGTCATCTTTATTCACTTCTATTCCCCCATTTATTGAATCATAACAGAGGATCACAGAATCTGAAACCATAAAAAGAGTTATATACTAAACGATTCTTCCACCTACTCGCAATCGGACCTTATGATAGTCGGCATTTATATAGCGCGTCTTCATCCGGAGTTTGTCACACCTAAGTAGTTAAAAACCAACAAAAACAACATCCAAGACCCATTCAGGGTCCTTTTTTTGGGTTTTTTCACTTTATTTAGGTAATTTGCCTGTATTGTCTTGTATTGTCTTTTACGTTGTAGTATACTCTTAGGAAGAGGAGTACCTTATGTTCGTGCAAACGGCCCCAAAGAATTCACAAGATAGAATTCTTATGTATTACGCAGAAAGTTATCGTGAAAAGGGAAAGGTGAAACAACGCACTATCGAACGTATCGGCTATGTTGATGAATTCACTCATCTCTATGATGATCCCGTTGCTCACTTCAAACTAGTAGCGAAACAGATGACCAAAGAGAAGAAAGAACGCCAGAAGCCGGTAACCGTCAAACTGATGCCTGAAGCGCTCATGCCGTTTGATGAGGATACTGAGAGTTATGACTGTGTGAAGAACATCGGCCATGCAGCGATCAGTCAGGTCTTCCATGCATTGGGGATCCATACCTTCTTTGATCGAAGACGTAAGTATCTCGACATTTCCTATAACCTAACAGCGGTGATGAAACTTCTTGTCTATGAGAGAATCCTTGCCCCAGGCTCAAAGCGTGCTGCCTGGCTCGGCCGTTCGAAGTACTTCGACAAGATGGACTTTGACCTGAATGCGGTCTACCGCTCCTTGAGTATCCTTCCCAAGTACCGGGATGACCTGCTGCAGCATCTGCATAAGCAGATGGTCTCCCAGTATGACCGGGACTCAACGGTCCTCTTCTATGATGTGACCAACTACTACTTTGAAATAGATCAGGAAGACAGCTTCCGTCGGAAAGGGGTCAGTAAAGAACATAGACCCCTACCCATTGTCCAGATGGGACTATTCATGGATCAAGCCGGGTTCCCGGTCACCTATGACCTATTCCCGGGGAATACTCATGACTGCATGACCTTCTCCCCCATGAGTGAGAAGGTACGAGAGCAGCTAGATGTGAAACACCTGATCTTCGTCGCCGACAAGGCGATGATGAGCGGGACGAATGTTGCAGAAGTTATTACGAACCACAACGGGTATGTCTTCAGTAAGTCTGTACGTGGCGGAAGTCAGACGCTTAAGGATACCGTCAGGAATACGGATGGCTACTGTAAGTATGATGGGAGTGGTAACCAGATCAGTGATCTTGATACCGAGACACCCGTCTCCTTCATGTACAAGGTCCTTGATGAGGTCAAAGATACCTATGTGACCGATTCACAAGGGAAACGAAAGAAGGTACAAGGGGTGGGACACTACCAGATCATCTACTGGTCTGCGAAGTATGCTCAGCGAGCGAAAGTCGATCGTGCTGCGGCTGTGGAGAAGGCCATCGTAGCTTCTCACTCCAAGAGTAGGGATGTCATCGATAACAATCATGGAAAGAACAAATACCTGAAGACTCAGGTGTATGATCCCTCCACGCATGCACGTATTGAAGGCTACCAGGCAAAGACGGTATTTGATGCACAGAAGCTTGAAGAAGATGAATCGTTAGATGGCTTCTATGTCATTGAGACCAATGTGATGGGTTTACGGTCTGTTGTAGATGTCAAAGGACAAGAGACCACAGAACTCGAGCCTGCCTTTGGGGCTCCACAACGCTGGCTGCACAAAGAGGGGATGCTTCAACTCAATAAGGTGGTTACGCCATTAGACATCATAGAGATGTATCATGGACTATGGAAGATAGAACAGACCTTCAGAGTCACCAAAAGTGATCTTGATGCAAGACCGGTGTATGTCTCTCGAGAAGAGCGTATTCAGGCCCATTTTCTTACCTGCTTCATCTCACTGCTGATCATGAGGATCTTAGAACATGAGTTAGGACAAGAGTATTCAAGTGAGAGGATACGTAATTCTTTGAAGAAGTCGAATGTGGTGGAGCTCGACAGCACGACATTCAAGACTTTGTATTACGATAAAGTATTGCAGAAACTAAAAAGTAAGTTTGGGATTGAATTCGGGCAGAATGTCTATACGAGAGATGCGATAAAGAAAATGTTGGCGAAAACGAAGAAGTAACGCTGACACACTACACAAACATTCTTTAGAGGTGCTGTTATATATTGTTATTACACAATAGGTTAGCACCTCTTTTTGCGTCTAGTTGGCGAAAACTCAGGATACTAAACGATTCTTCCACCTACTCGCAATCGGACCTTATGATAGTCGGCATTTATATAGCGCGTCTTCATCTCAAGAAATTCATCTCTACGATCTTTTAAGGAGATATGAGAGGAGTCTATCCATCGCACCGACTCCTCATAGAGGGAGTCCTGCAGTTGACTCATCGGTCTTTTCACGGGAGAGGCACCATAGAAGTCCTTTCTAAAAGGGGCACATTGGGCACCAGTAAGAAGTGCTGACTGGTATGATTTGAGGTGATAGATCGATTCTTCGATCTCAAGTCCCGAAAGGAGCCCATCGGTAAGATCAATGATCGGCAGAGGGCCTGGTTCAGAATTCACCGTACTGATGGCCTCAAGGAGTCTCTGTCGATGAGGGACCTCGCCAAATTCAACAGCTCCGATCATGGGACCTGATATCTGCAACCCGAAGTATCGTTTGGTCCGTCCCATAGGCAGTGGTCGGTTCTCTTTAATCCTATCGATCAGGACTCCCTCTGCAGTCGGAGATACGACTATCGCATCGGAAAGTCCAAGCAATCTAGCGGCCCCGATAAGGAGCGCCCCATACCTTGATTGCCAAGTGATCACCGGGTCTTTCAACGCAGTGGAGAGATCCACACAGACACCCTCTCCGGTCATGATGAATATCGGGGCATCGAGCTCATAGCTCCGACATGCAGAGACTATGGTATCGACCTCATCTGTAAGAGCTTGCTTGATACAAAGACCTGCAAGAAGGCGGTTCTCAGAGAGAAGGAAGGATTCATACTCTGCTGAGTCAAGTTTGTGATAGGTGAAATGTTCAGGATACATTCGCTCACAATGATCCTTGAGTAGTTGTGGTGTATCAGTTATTCCTAGCTGGTAGGCACTCATGATCGCAATATCTGAGATCCCTTCAGCAAGGAACCGTTCGATCATCGAAGCTATCCGTGCATCTGTGATGACCTCTCCCGGTCTCATATATTCGGTAATAAGATTCCCACCATTCGCCTGGAGGAGCTCTCTCATATATTCAGGTTCATACTGATCCTGAGATATTCGGATATACCCGATCGAACGAGGACGCTCCTTGACAAGGGTCTCGAATCTCTGAGCGATATCAGAGATGATGACGATCTTTCCGATCGAATCAAACAGAGGAGAGGCCTTCTCGATGAATGCCGATATCTCCTGATATAGCGAACTCTCAGCAGATATGGGGACGGTCCTCTGTGCAAGCCAATCATACCTGAGACAAAGCCCGAAGCTATAGGAGCCCTCACCGATATACACCACGAGATCAAGATATCTTCTCATACCCCCTCCTATCCAAAATACCAATGAGAATAGATCTTCTCTAGTGGGACATACTCCTGGTTATAACCGAAACATGCTGGTCCAAGGACGGTGAGCATCGCAGGTGATTTCAGTCGTACCGGTGCTGGTATTCCAAGTACCGCTACCTTCATCTGCTCATGAAGAGAACTGCAGGAAAGTGGTCTCAATGTTCTAAGATCGATCAGCGTGATCAGGTCAGGAACCATCGCAGCTATCTGATCATCTCTGAAGGCAATAAGTGCCTCATTCTGGGTGAGGATCGAGAACCTACTGTTCTGATAACTCCCCACCCCCTCCATGGAGAAGTTCGTCCAGTTCCTTCCCCCGTCATGAGCAGGCTCAATCGTGGAGACGGTTCCAACGAAGAGTTCAATAGCACTACCATATATACTGTTCTTGGTCACCTCTATGATTTCCTCAAGTAATCGACCATAGGAACTCGCCTCCATGAAACAGGAGCCGATCTCATAGGCGAAGGAGAGAGTCTTTGGGAGCATGACAGACCTGAGTCTTCTTGCATCGAGGGGGAATCCTGCAAAGTAGGCAAGTCCGTTCTCATGACTTACGATTTCCCGAGCCTGTACCTCAAAGAGCAGGTTCTCAAGATCATCAAAGTAGTAGTACTCTCCCTTCGGAGTGACAATACTCATGGGAGCGATCTTCTCACCGATCGCTTCAGCTGTGGTCATCTGGAACTCCGGGAAGGCTCTACCCATACAATCACCATCGATGATCGGTGTCTTGAGAAGACCTGCGATCAGTATTGGAAAGAGCACATTCAAGGAAGAAGCCTCAATGGTGAAGATCGCATCATAGGTGATATCAAGCTGCTCACATAGCCTCGATACTACCTGGACACCCTCTTTTCCTGTCTGAAGGCTTGATTCAAGCATACTTCCCATGATCCCAGCTGTCAAAGCCGTACCATTCTCAGGAAAATCATCAAGAGAGATACAACTGACCGGCCCATTCTCCTCTATGAATCTCTCGACGATCAATGGAAGATGGTCTGAGTACTCCCCACCCCCACAGGCATTGAAGAGACTCCCATAATAGAGTGGTCTGATCATCTCTTTGGTAAATAACTTCAATTCGTAACCTCCTGCAGTCTTCGGTAGAGTGTCGCAACACTGATCTTCAGATGAGATGCTGTCGCCTTCTTGCCATCGGTATCACTACCAAAGTGATCGATTAGTTCAAAGATCTCACTTATTGATGCCTTCTTCTTACCTTTAGTCCTTTCAAGTAGAGGGTTCTCTACTTTCAGGAGATCTTCTATGGTGATCCCGGGAGGCAGGTCATCTACTGCGATCTCAGCGGAGGAGGCCATGGTCATACAGTATTGGATGACATTCTCCAACTCCCTGATATTTCCAGGCCAGTGATAACCTTTTAACTGTCTCAGTGCATCATAGGAGAAATAGGAGAAGTCCTGACCACTCTGAATCGCATACTTCTTCAGATAATAGCTGAGCATGATCTCTATATCATCAGGATGTTCACGGAGTGCTGGAATATGGATAGGTATGACATTGAGACGGTAGTAGAGATCTGATCTGAAGTCACCCTGAAGCATCAGTACAGAGAGGTCGCGGTGGGTGGCACTGATGAAACGTACATCGACACTGATCGATTTCGTCCCACCTACCCGTTCGAACTCTCGACTCTGAACCACTCGTAAGAGTTTTGCCTGTAGATGGGGAGGCATATCTCCTATCTCATCGAGAAAGATCGTGCCGGTATCAGCAGCCTCGATCTTTCCAAGCTTTCCACCCTTAACAGCACCTGTGAATGAGCCCTCTTCATAGCCAAAGAGTTCACTCTCAAGAAGATTCTCAGGAATCGCTGCACAGTTGATAGCAATGAAGGGGCGATCCCTTCGTGCTGATATCTCATGGATTGCTCGTGCGAACTGCTCCTTACCGGTTCCGCTCTCTCCTCGAAGAAGGACTGTCGCATCGGTAACGGCAGCCTTTCTTGCTATCTGCATTGTCTTCCTCATATGTTTATCATTACCAAGGATATGGAGGAATCCGTCGTGGGTAAGTTTGGGATCCCCTTCTAGGACCTCCTGCTTATCATGAGACTTTGCAATGAGAATCCTGCCAAGGGGTTCTCGTCCTCTATAGATGTTCAGTATATCAATTCGAATCGGAGCAGTACCTCCGAGATAGATCGTATGAGAGGTTTTCGTCTCAACCAATTTATCTTCTGTCTGCTGCATATAACTCTCGAATCTGCTAATGATCTTTCGACTCCTTGCAGCAGTATTCTGAAAAATGACCTTTCCTGATACCTCGAAAACAACTACAGCCTCCTCGCTCTTTCTTCCGAGAAGGGCAGAGAACTGCCTGAGTAGATCCATCTTATCGAGTTGCTCACTCGCTGCAAGTTTCTGCCCGATCATCCGTGAGCAGAGAAGGATATGTTCAAGCTCTTCTGGGTTCAGGGTTCTGTATCCCTCGAAGGTCCAACGGATCGAGACCTCAACGGGAAGTCTCTTAGAATCAATAAGGAGAGAGGTGGTGTTCTTTTCATAGATCGGGAGCATATCATACGAGGTCTCTTGAGTCCTCGAGTCTTTCTCTATGGTGATCTCAGCACCGAAATGCTCTTCTAAAGATGCAATTAGATAGTCCATATTCTATTCTATCATATTTCTCATTATTTCTCATACATTTCTCATTACAACATTTCTGTATTGCTATAGGGGAAGATTTTACCTGTTTTAGCCCTTTTTGTTGAAGAAATGGGAATTGGCACAGCTCTTGCTATAAAGAAGCTATAACACACACGTTCTGAATATAAGGAGTTTTTTAAGATGTCAGAAGAGAATAAATCTGGATTCGTTGAGCAGGTAGCACTCGAACAGGTACCGGCTGATCAGAGACGATCATGGTTCAGTATCGCATTGATCTGGGCAGGTGCTGTCATATCCGTACCATCACTTATGGTTGGTGGAGCTATCGTATCAGGTATGCCTTTAGGACCTGGTATCGCTGCAGGTATCTTAGGATATCTGATCGTAGTACTGTTCATGACCTTTCAGGGTATGCAGGGATCTGACTTGGGAAGACCTACGGTCATCAATGCAGCATCAGCCTTCGGTGAGAAGGGCTCGAGTTTCATTATCTCATTGATCCTCGGAGTAGCAGTCATGGGCTGGTTTGGAGTACAGACCGCAGTTACCGGGGCCTCCTTCTCAGGATTCATGGGACAATTAGGGGTCAGTGTACCCGTATGGCTCTCCTCTCTGATCTGGGGAATCATCATGCTGACTACAGCTATCCTCGGTTATAAAGCACTCGCTTATCTTAACTATATCGCAGTACCAGCACTGATCCTTCTGGCAGTCTATGGAACGACCATGGCTCTCAAACAGTTCGGACTGGAAGCTCTCGCTTCACATAACCCAGCAGGATCGATGACCTTCTTCCAGGCTGTTGCTATATCAGTAGGAGGCTTCGCAGTAGGTGGAGTCATCGCAGGGGACTATTCCCGATATGCAAAAGACAGAAAGGGATCCATCCTCTCCTCGATATTCGGTGTTCTTCCAGTAGGTATCGCTCTGCTCGTCGCCGGTTCAATCATGTCAGTCGTAGCAGGGACCTATGATATCACACAAGTCGTAAGTACCTTAGGCTTTCCGGTCCTAGGATTCCTCATCCTGATCCTGGCAACATGGACTACCAACGCAGTCAACGCCTACTCAGGGGGTCTTGCTATTACGAACATGCTTAAGCTCGATGGAAACAAACGAGCTATGGCAACAGCTGTCGCTGGTGGTATCGGAACGATCCTCGCTATCTCAGGTATCATCAACTACTTCATCTCTTTCCTCGTAGTCCTCACTGCAGGTATCACTCCTATCGCAGGAGTCATGATCGCCGACTACTGGATCATGAACAAGGGTGATGCTAAGAAATGGAAACCGGTACCAGGTGTCAACTGGGCGGGTATCATCTCCTGGCTCTGTGGAACTCTCGTTGGACTCTTCGTAAAATGGGGTTCTCAGGCTATCAATGCGATCATCATCTCTGCAATACTCTATCTGATCCTCAGCAAGGTCATGGGACCAAAAGATGCTGCTTCAGGTACTAAAGCATAATATTTCATTGATCAGACACATCAAGGAGGACTGTTTGCAACTACTGCAGATAGTCCTCTAGTCTTTATCATATTCTTGGAGGAATAACATGAGACTGTTAGACGAACAAGCTATTGAACATATAGCACTCGGAGCATCACTGCTGGGAACTGGTGGTGGTGGAGACCCTCATATCGGACGATTGATGGCATTGAATGCGATCAAGAAACATGGTCCGGTAAAACTACTCTCTCCGGATGAACTTCCCGATGATGCACTAGTCGTACCATCAGCGATGATGGGTGCCCCTATCGTCATCATCGAGAAGATCCCGAACGGAGAAGAGTTCATCACCGCCTTCAAAGGACTAGAAGAGGTCCTGGGAAAGAAAGTATATGCTACGATCCCCATCGAAGCAGGTGGAGTCAACTCAATGATCCCTATCGCGGTAGCTGCACAACTCGGTATACCTCTCGTAGACGCAGATGGTATGGGACGAGCCTTCCCTGAACTTCAGATGGTGACCTACCATCTTGATGGTATCCCGGCAAGTCCGATGGTAATCGTAGATGAGAAGGGAAATAGTGTTATCCTTCAGACAATCACTAATAATTGGGCCGAGGAGATCGCACGAGTCTGTACGGTCACCATGGGAGCCTCAGTCATGATCAGTATCTATTCGATGCTCGGCAGTCAGGTAAAAGAGTCTGGGATCAAAGGGATCATGACCTTCTCTGAGCAGATCGGAAAGATCATCCTGGATGCGAGAACCGAGAATTCCAATCCTATCGCACAACTACTTGAACTTACTCATGGTTATGAACTATTCAAGGGAAAGATCACCGATGTCAGTCGTGATATTCAGGGAGGATTCAATAGAGGACTCTGTGCTTTGAGTGGGATCGATGATTATACCGGTGAATCCATGGATGTCAGTTTTCAGAATGAGAACCTCATAGCTACTAAAGATGGTACAGTCGTAGCTACTGTCCCCGACCTGATCTGTATCCTTGATGCAGATACCTCGATACCTGTCACCACGGAGACTCTCAAGTTCGGTCGAAGAGTCGTCGTGATCGGTATCCCCTGTGACCATAAGTGGAGAACGGCAAAGGGAATCGAGACGGTAGGTCCGAGGTACTTCGGATACGATCTTGACTACACCCCGATCGAAAGACTCGCAGCTCCACAGGAGGCAGAATAATGGAATATAGAATAGGTATAGATGTCGGTGGAACGAACACCGATGCAGTTATCGTAGATGATAGTAAGACGATCATAGCATCCATTAAGAGACCAACGACGACTGATGTCTTCGAGGGGATCCTCGATGCGATGAAGGCTGTTCTCAGTCAGGTCGAGATAGATAGGGATGATATCGCATACGCGATGTTAGGCACGACCCACTCTACCAATGCGATCGTCACTAGGAACCATCTACTGAAGACCGGTGTCATCAGAATCGGGAAGCCTGCAGGTATGGCGATCGAACCCATGATCGACTGGCCTGTAGATCTTAAAGATGCAGTGAGTGAACATATCTATCATGTCACGGGTGGACATGAGTTCAATGGAAAGGAGATCTTTCCCCTGAATGAAGAGGAACTCAAGACTGCTCTTGAGGCAATGAAAGGAGAAATCGAAGCCCTCTCTATCACCTCAATCTTCTCACCTGTCTCCTATGATCATGAGGATCGTGCTGCAGTCATTGCACAAGAGATACTTGGTGATGAGATTCCCATAACAAGATCTCATGAGATCGCATCCATTGGTCTCCTAGAGAGAGAGAATGCTGCGATTCTCAATGCATCGCTTAACAAGGTGGCAAAATCGACTGCTTTGGGATTCAAGAAAGCCCTAGCTGATCAGGGGGTCACTAAAGCTCAGGTCTACCTCTGTCAGAATGACGGTACTCTTATGAGTATAGACTATTCGATCGATTATCCGATCCTCACTATCGCCTGTGGCCCCACCAACAGTATTCGTGGAGCATCCTTCTTAAGTGGTTATGAAGATGCTATTGTCCTGGATGTCGGCGGAACTACCAGTGATGTCGGAGTGATCAAACAGGGATTCCCAAGAGAATCATCGTTGGCCGTAGAGATCGGTGGAGCAAGAACCAATTTCCGAATGCCAGACCTCAACTCTCTTGGTCTGGGGGGTGGAACAATCGTCAGAGTCAATGATGAGGGTATCACCGTTGGACCAGACAGTGTCGGGTACCGCATCACAGAGAAGGCCCTCATCTTCGGAGGAGACACCCTAACCGCATCAGATATTACAGTACGTCTTGGTATGGCTGAATTCGGAGATCCCTCAAAAGTCAGTGATATACCACTCGAGATTGCTCAGAAAGCTCACAAGATCATGATGGAGTCTGTCCAGAATGGTATTGATTCGATGAAACTCACAAAGGACCCGGTGCCTCTCGTTCTCGTTGGAGGAGGATCTATCCTCATAGGTGATGAGATCGAAGGGACCAAAGAGATCATCAGACCAGAGAACTTCGGTGTTGCCAATGCTCTTGGAGCTGCTATCGCACAGGTCAGTGGTCAGATCGAGAGAGTCTACTCCCTTGATCAGATGACTCGAGAAGAGGCCGTAGCCGATGCAAAGAGGATCGCCACTGAAGAGGCGATCAAAGCTGGAGCTGCCGCAGAGACCGTAAGAATCGTAGAAGTAGAAGATATTCCATTGGCCTACCTACCGGGTAATGCGACCCGAATCAGAGTCAAAGCTGTTGGTGATCTGAAAGAATAATGATTTTTTCTCTTGATAAGAGCCTTCATAACCTCTCCTTGAAGGCTCTTATCTGTGTCCGTAAGGAAAACTTTTGCTATGTTCATCCTTAATAGATCCTGAAATCACTAGACCTCACTCATAAAAGCTCTATTGATAGCTTCCTATCATAAGAGAGTATTCTCAGCTCCTGCGAACTCATTCAGCGAGCTTTTTGAATTCCTCTTCTCACAAGTTTATCGATCCCCGATACTGCGATGACCGCCCCGAATGCAATAGTCCCCAGCTTCCCTCCAGCACCACCTAGATGTGGCATGGAATAGATAAAAAGGAGTGCTGTTAACGCACCTGCCAACATAATGAGATATGAGGAACGTATCCTCTCTCTACTACTCATACCGGTAAATGATGCACAGAACACCATGAGAGCCATCGTAGAACCATCTGAAGTCCCATGAATAACAGGGAGGAGCAATCCTGCTAGCAGCCCCACAAGTGCTGAGGCAATCACGGGGCCATGCCCCAAGATCACATTGATCAGATAGGTAAGATAGGCTCCGGTTACCGAATAGACTACAAGGGAGATACCGATCTCAAGACTCGGGATAGTATGGGTGATAACAGGAGAACCGAGTATCGTGATGGAGTATAGAGACCCGGCAAAGGCTATAGTCCCAAGTTTTCCTCCGAACCCCTTACAGACCGGTTTCACCATAATGAAGATCATCGAGGAGAATACACCTGCAAGGAGTAACTCTTCATAGGAGGAGAATAGGATTGTCGAAGCCATTCCAACGAAAGATCCACAATAGGCTGCTGCAGCAGCATAATAGGGAAAGATGATCACTGCAGTCATCCCGACGATAGCAGAGGCTATCACCCCGCCATGGCCAATCTCAATGCTTATGAAATAGGTGACGATCGATCCAGTGATGAGTGCTGCCACTTCATAGACTGATTCAATATTCCAATAATACCTTTTTAACAGAGGTTGATGATAGGAGCTTTTTGCATCAAGGAAGACCTCATAGATGAAGCCGATGAACATAATGAGTTTCACTATAACGATTACCGGATGAGATTGCAGTGATTCAATACCACTTAAGATGTAAAGCATGGAGACAGTAACCATAAGGATAGTGAACCCGAAAATCAGAATGATCCGTTCGATCCTCATACATCTAGGATACCACAGAAGACCTCTAGATCACACCTTTAGCTTTTAAAGAACTAAGATTATTGGCTGAGCTGTTCTTATATACTTGATTTTCAGTAGCTTTTAACGGTATCTGTAAAGTAGCAATCTCATCAGGAGGCTCTCATGACTATGAGTATATTCGAGATCATCATGCTACTTTGTTTCGGTTTCGCTTGGCCGACTTCGATCTACAGATCCTATAAGGCAAGAAGCAACAGGGGAAAGAGTATCGAGTTCCTGATCATCATTCTTATAGGATATATGAGTGGGATCCTCCATAAGTTCTTCTATGCTTATGACTTCGTGATCTTCCTCTATGCTATCAATCTTGTCATGGTAGCGATAGACCTCTTCCTTTATTTCCGCAATAAGAGACTTGAAGAATCCCAACCTACCTCTTAACCACCTTCACCGTAAGAGCTACCGCAGAGTTAGCCAGAGCCATGACTCCTGCAGAGATGAAGAGCATCTCGATGCCGAAGTGTTCCCAGATCAACCCGCCCCCCAAGGCGATGAAGATACTGATAAGATGATCGATGGAGAGTCCTGTAGTAAGTGTGGCTGTCATCTCTTCTCGGTCATCACTCAAGGCTTTCACATAGACGGATCCTGCCATACTCGCATTAGAGAGCAACCTGTCGAGAATGAATACGATCACCACAGCAATATAGGCTACATCAGGGGAGAAGACGTGGTGGGCAAAGCCATATACGAGACAGACGAAAAAGAGGATGATCGTATCTCCGACCATCACCTTCTTATACCCGATCTTATCAATGATCTTTCCGATCTGTGGTGAAATGAATATATTCAGTGCAGCACAGATTCCCATGAGAGTCGCGATAGTCGCTGCACTCGTCGAGTACATGAGAATAAGGACATAGGGGCCAAAGGTCAGAAACACCTGTTTCCTTGCCCCATAGAAGCTCTGCAACAGATAGTATTTATTATATTTTCTATTGAAGTAGATACGTTGACGTTTGATCTTTTCCCCAGTCTGTTTCAAGCGAAGAGAGAACAGTACGGCACAACCAACTAAAGCAATGATCAGATAGAATGAAATATGATATCCCTCGATACCTGAAACGAAGAAGAAGATGAGAGGTACGATAAGATACCCTGCTACCTGCCCGATACTCTGAAAACTTCTCAAGGTCCCAAGAGCCTTTCCCTCATTACCCTTCTCGACGGAATGGACCATGAAGGATTGCCTTACCGGCATGATCAGGTGCTGTCCGGTACTCCAGACCATAAGGAGAATGACTGCAGGGATAAGATTCTCACCGGCTACCATGAAACCTACGACACCGATGAAGGCAATCACGTAACCGATCGTCAATATCCTATTCTCAGGGGTCCGGTAGAATAGGGCTAGGAGCACTACCAGAAATAGTCCAGGTAGCTCACGAAAGAACTCCAAGATACCTCGATTAGCCTTTGAGACCTGAAGGATCTCCGCAAGATAGTTATCGAGGATACCTCTAAATAGCGCTGTCGCTATTCCAAAGAACAAGACGGTGACGAGAAAATATTTATAGTGATGTTTCTGTTGTGTAGTCATACCGCGAATCCTATACCTGTTTCACGGGATTTACCAGTATCAGATCTGAAAAGATGAAGGTTTTGTGTTCTCAGATTCAATATCTTTGAAGTAGTTCACCGTCTTCACCTTCAACTCTGAGGTAGCCTCGTCATCACAGACGATCATTGCCTTCTCATGCATCTGTATGATACTACAGGACCACATATGATTGATTCCCTCTTCGACAGTCTTCTGTAGCGCTACAGCCTTGTTATGGCCATTTACGAGGATCAACAGCTCTTTCGCATCCATCACAGTCTGAACACCTACAGTCAGTGCAAGTTTAGGTACCTTATCAAGGTCACCATCGAAGAAGCGGGAGTTCGCTACGATCGTATCATAGGTGAGACTCTTCACTCGAGTCCTCGAGGAAAGTGAGGACCCCGGTTCATTGAAAGCGATATGGCCATCTGGCCCAATCCCTCCAAGAAACAGATCGATCCCCCCTACACGCTTGATCTTCTGTTCATAATTCTCACACTCGATCTTCAGATCTGGTGCATTACCATTGAGGATATGAACATGATCTGCATTGATATCGACATGAGAGAAGAAATTGTTCCACATGAAGGAATGATAGCTCTCAGGATGATCTTCAGGGATTCCCACATATTCATCCATATTGAAAGTGATCACATGTTTGAAGGAGACTTTCCCTGCCTCATAGAGCTTGATCAATTCTCTATAGGTCCCGAGAGGTGATGACCCTGTCGGGAGCCCTAATACGAAAGGATCAGCCGCTGTTGGCCCATAGGTATTGATGGCTGCAACGATATAGTTAGCTGACCACTCTGAGATCATCTGGTATTCCGGTTGTATTATTACACGCATTATCTTTTCTCCTGTCTTACGACTTGTTTATCACATTGATGCAATAGCTGCATCAAGATCCTTCAGCAGTAATTCTGCAGTCTTATTCTTTGCCTCAAGCCTCTCCTGCAGATCCTTGATAAAGCTGTTATCACTAGGATCTCCATGGAGGATGCGGTATTCATCATCTCTATCACTCTGATCACCATTGAGGGCATAGCCGACCTTAGCAGTCTGAGCGAACTCCTTCTGAGCATCGGCCATCCTCATATTATCGAGGATATTCACCGCATCGATCCACTGAGCAACGACCTCTCTGATATCGCCAAGATCGAGTTGAGAGAAATCCTTGCCTCTCTCTTCACAGATCTTCTTTATCACCCAAGCTCTCTCATAGTCGTGAAAGTTCTTATAGATCTCATTGAAACGCTCATTGATCAGCTCAATCGTTCCCAACACTCCCTGTTCAATATCCTCTATGAGTTCATCAAGTGCGACCTTGGGGGTCAACAATCCTGAGATATCCAACCAGGTACCCTCGCCCATCTGAGAAACAGGTCTTAAGACATCTCCTACGACCTCTTCATGTATCTCATCACAGCCCCGTAGAAAATTTACCACGATATTACCTAAATACCGTCTGATTGCCAGGTCGTAGAACTGAAGACCCTTTTCTAGCCCTGACTTGGACATCTGGACCCCATTATAGAAATAGTTGATCGAGGAGTGACCTGCTAAGGACTGAATCTCCTTGAGCTTCTTGACCCCGCTGAAAACTCGTTGTACCGTATAGGGAGTCAACAGATGATATATGATCAGATCATGAGGATCCGCCATCTTTCTTTTATCACGATTCGGCCATTTTCTCGAGTCTCTTACTGTTCCGACACTTCTCAGATTGACTCCAGGGATCAGGAGACTCTCTCCATCATGCTCTATGAGATAGGAGAACGGGAGGTCTGAGGTATCAGAGTTATTATAATGTCGCCCCATGACCACCGAGAAGGCTCCGACATGCATAGGAAAGAGCATATAGGAGTCAGAGGCTGTCTTTGAGCCTCTTTCCAATATTCCCTGATGGTTCGGTCCGAGTTTATAGAGGTGGTTACTCTGGTTAGAGCCACTACCTGCATTCAGGAATGAGACGAGTGCAGCGATCAGTAATGTTGACTTATGATGAGAGACGGTATTAGGACCTGCGAATATAGAACAGGCCTCTCCATGAAAACAGGCGCAATTAGCGAAGAAGAGTGAATTCTCAGCAGAGAACTGTTTGGATAACTCGACAGACTGGCCAATGTAACAGGAGTCGACGATCGCACCCTCTGTGACTCTAGCACCTTCTGCGAAGATAAAAGCCTTGGCGACCACATCGTTCCCTACGAATGTAGGATCTTCCTGGCAACTATTGACTGTTCCATCGTTGAGTTTCGCGACCCCCTCTATTCTGGCATAGGGTCCCACTGCTACATTCCTCATAGGTCCACAACCAAAAAGATGTGCATGTTCACCGATTACGGCCCTGTCAGATACCCGTTCTTTCACATGAGCATCGATAAGAGTATTCAGGGAGTCCATAAGATCTGGTTTATATCGGTAGAGAGCCTGGAGATATGCTATATGGGCAGACATAGAGTCGAACATCGTGACCTCCCGGCCACCACCCTCATTGATCACTGAGACCTTGACTCCGTTCCCGAAGCTAGACTCCCCCTCTACGATCAGGGAGGTCACCTCATAGATTACCGCATAATCCGAGATGATGTAGTTCGCGATATACTGGTCCACCTTTCTGATCATTACCTCATCACCCACAGATACATTATGGAGTACTGCGTTATAGATACCAGTATTGACAGTCAATCCACCTGGGAGTGTTACAGTCCCCCTATAGACCCCAAGGTTGATTTCCCCTGAGAAGGAGGTCTTCCGGACCCTTGAAGGATCGAAACCATCTTTTACGGTCACCAAAGACCATTGAGAAGATTCACATCCATTATTTTCTAGCTGTGTAATCTCACTACTGGTGAGAGCTCTAAACATAGGGACCTCCAAAAAAAGTTCTACTCTTAATAGAGTATACTACAGATTGTCCATATGCAATCAGGTCTACACAGTGTTTTTCATAATCTCGTAACATGCGAAGTCTTATCCCTATTCATCGACGTTTTCCACTTGAAAAGTACCGCTGAGAGTTGTATCTTTAGTATGTTAACAGCGTGAACTAACTAAGAGGAGTCTATCGCCATGAATTCCAAAGGTCAAGAGAAGAATGCCTTTTGTCTCTATAATGCAGATATCTATACTGGATTCACCCATATTCGAGAGGGCTTCATCCTAATCCGTAATGGAGTGATCGAGAATGTCCATTCCATGCAGAGATTTGAAAGCTACTCAGATATCTCCATGTATGAGAAGGTCGATTGCAAAGGGGCCGTGATCACCCCAGGATTCTTCGATACCCATATTCATGGGATCCATGGGTATGGTACTGAGGATGCTACAGTCGAAGCTATCCTGAAGATGGCAGAGCACCAACTTGCCTATGGAGTCACCTCCTTCCTCCCTACCTTAGCTAGTCTAGAGAAACAGCATACGCTTAGAGCGATCAGAGCGATCACTGAAGCCCAGAAGCTACAACAAAAAGAGGGAATCCCTGGAGCAACCATCAGAGGGATGCATCTAGAAGGTCCCTTCATCTCGACGAATAAGAAGGGTATCCATGACGCCAACTTCATCAAAGCTGCAGATAAGGATCTGCTCAAAGAATATTGGGATGCATCGGAGGGCACTATCACTGCTATGACAGTAGCCCCCGAACTCAAAGGTATGCGATCATTTGCCAATGAGGCACAAAAACTGGGCATCACCCTGTTAGCTGGGCACTCAAATGCTTCATATGAGCAGATGGTCGAGGGAATCGAGGTGGGAATCCTCCATGCAGCTCACTTCTTCAATGCCATGAGATCTATGCATCACAGAGACCCTGGTGTAGTAGGTGCGATCCTGATACATTCAGAGATCTCCTGTGAACTCATATCGGATGGGATCCATGTCCACCCGGCCCTAGTGGAGTTTCTCGTCAAAGAGAAGCCAGCAGGAAAGATCGTACTCGTTACCGATTCCCTCAAACCTACCGGACTTTCCCCAGATGGCATCTATGATGTCAAAGGTGATAATGTACGACTTGAGAATGGAGTATTCTGTCGGGTAGAGGATGGAACGATCGCAGGTTCTGCTCTCACGATGAATGCGAGTATCCGGTATATGCTCGGGTATGGTTTGACCAAGAGTGATGCGATCCCGATGGCTACCCTCAACCCTGCAAGGATCTATGAGACTGATAATCTCTTTGGCTCATTACTTCCGGGAAGACAGGCAGACCTCGTTGTCTGTGATAAGGAGTTGAATGTCAAAAGGACTATGATCGGTGGAAGATTCTGTTATGATAATGGAAGAACCTTGTGATCACAGTCAGTCAGGAATATCAACGGGAAGCACATCGCTCGCTCATCCTCGATGAGATAAGAAAACGCGGGGCAGTCAGTCGTGCAGAACTATCGAGAATAACATCCCTGAAACGTCCCACAGTGAGTAATATCATACATGAACTCCTACCCACTGGCATCATCAGTGAGGTATCGAGTGGAGAGTCTACCCCTTCAGGAGGGAGACGACCGGTACTCCTTCAGATAAACAATGAGGTAAGATACATCATCGGGATAGATCTTGATCTCAGAGATGCAAAGGCCCTTCTCATCGATCTTACTGGAAGGGTCGTAGACACTCTTGTGCTAAGCTATCGCTCCGATGATCCACATAAGCTCATCTATGAGACGGTGAAAGAGAGCTATGAATATTTTAACTTGTGTCACGAAAGCCCTGTGGTCGCTGTTGGGATAGGGATATCGGGAATCGTAGACCAGAGGAACTCCTCTATCATCGAGTCCCGGCTCCATGGGATCCGTTCACTGAACCTTTCAGAACTCTTCGAAGACTTCCCCGTACCGGTCCTTATTGAGAATGATGCCAATAGTTGTGCAGGTATCGAGATCTTCAACAGTAGTTCTCATGATCTTTTTGAGAATGGGATATTCGTCCTCCCAAGAATTATCACTGAAAAAGAGAGCATCCAGTCAGTAGAACTAGGAGGAGCTGTCATCGTCAATGGTGATATCTGGTATGGGTCAAGATTCGTTACCGGAGAGTTCTCCATGAAATCCTGGTTCAACTCTCCAGTAGAACAGGTCCCCTTCTTACAGGAAGACCTCAAACTCATCCTCAGTTCAGAGGAGAGACTCAAAGATTTCATGAAGACCGTCTTGATAAAACTGATCCCTGCTGCCAGGATGCTAGATCCTGACAGGATCATTCTCGGAGGAGTCTTCGCGACTCGATTCGATCTTTTCACCGAGCTCCTTGAGAAGGAGCTTCGATCAAGCTGGTATGATGAAGCTGATCATGATAAACGGGTCAGAGCTGCATACTCACATCAACAGAGTATAGCACTTGGAGCAGGTATTCATATACTCAGACTCCTGTATGGGACACCCCGTGTTGGCGACACTCTCTCTGCAGTTTCCCTCTCATGGGATCAGATCCTGACGATCAGAGGATAGGAAGGTCCTACCCCCTGATCATCTGTGACTCATAGATTCCTCACAGGTCTCACTCTGATAACATTCGTAAGCAGTTTCGAACCCTCGATCCGATCACCCTGTTCATCGAACTGGAGGCAGATCGCTTTCGTCTCATCAACCTCACTTGAAGACCAATAGAAGCCGTCAGTGATGAAAGAGGCTGTCGTCTCCGTTGCCCCATAGAGATTGGAATGAATCAGTTCGAGCTCCTCGATCGAAGGAAGATACCAATCGGTAAAATCATTGCATACTAACTCCTCACATAGAACTGTAGCCGTCTGAGCGCTACTATCAAGGGAATATAGGGCATCACTATTACTCTTCCCTGATCCGATAGATTCATCAGTCAACTCAGTGAACTTCCCTCCATAGCCCCAACCGATCACCGGATCACTAAGGGAGGGATGCCAGTCGTTCTCTGCACAACACAGATACCGCCACTGATCTGCAGCATAATCTCTATTGGACTGTTCATAGAATACATGATCTCCACAGATGAGTTCTTCGGTGATCTCATGACCGATGTTCGGGGCTACGGTGATACGTTGAGAAACATTCATCTCCACCATATTGAGAGCATAGCTAAGGGTCTTTTGACTCTCATCCTCCAATATACTCACCACTCGAAAAGAACTGATCACATCAAATTCTATTGCCCCTCCCCACACGCCAGAAGCCTCATCCAACGTAAGTTCGAAGAGTACCGATTCTCCATCTAGATCGCTCTCATTAAAACATTCACAGTACCCTCTGACCGCTTCAGGACTCGATGGCACCAAAACCTGAAGTTCCAATGGCTCTTGAACCTCAACGACGGGGCAGCCCCCTAAGAGGAGTCCCACGACAGCAAAGCCTACTAACAACCAGCTACTCTTTCTCTTTTCCCACATTCTTCATGCTCCTTGAATAAATTTGTTGCGTCACCTTAATTTACATATATTTACATATACTCTTCAAGGAATACTATACACTGTGTTATATAGCAATACAAGAGAAAAGATTCTTTAACTGTTGAAGATTCGTGTTGAAGAGATTCTGTCCTGGAGAGCTCTACGTTCTCTTCCGAACAGACAGGGGATAAATCCAAGCCCGAAGAGAAGAGTGTTTAGAATCATCCCAAGATACCTGAGGAGTGCTCGAAAGAAAGAGACCCGTCTTTGATCAGTTCCAGTGAGAACCCTGCAATGAAGAAGGGCCATCCCTGCTGTTGCCCCGATCGTCGACCAGAGGATGGTCATATACAGGAGTTGTACAAAGCCCCAGAGAAAGGGGATGATCATGCTATACCCAAGAAGATAGTTACCACTCTGCGAACTGAAGAGACCTCTTACGAACCAGACCCAGAAGGGGATCAAGAATACTGCGGTGATCATAGAGTCTATGATGTAGGAGACTAGACGCCTCAACCAGTGGGTATTTTTCATACTCTTACTCTAATGGACCTCTTTTGATAAGTATAGAACTAAAGAGAGTTTTTATCTCAGGGTTATCGTCTCTATGACAAATCGGGTATCGTGTCGCTGTCCGTTGACGAAACAGTTCGTCACGAAACAGGTATCATCACTAGGTGAGTACCTATAGTCGATATCGAGTTCAGTCTCAGCATCTACGAGCATGGAGATCATGGACTCGATCGATTCGATAATACTCGCATCACTATCTATGATCATGGTAGTAACCTGGCTCCCCTCATAGTGATTACCAGTCACAAGTGAGACATATCCTGAGGCGGTGATCGTACAGATGAGATTTTGATCTTCATCCATTGTCACCTCCATCTGCAGACCCTCTAAGGCCCCCATTGAGAGGAGTTCACTGAATCCTATGATATCCTCAAGCATCTCGGTCAATCTTTGATCAGATACTTCTAAAGGTGGCTCCACATACGGCATGCTGAAGTCAGTGGTAAGACAGCCCGTCAGGAAAAGAATACACGACAGCAACATCATGATCTTTTGTAACAACTTCATAGTAAGACTCCTAATTATTGAATTCTGGTAAGATCTTCTCATTCTCAAGCCTCGAGAGGGGGCTGACTGTTACCCTGCTATCGATGAGAGGCTCTGAGGGGAAGCTGAGACCGTCGACCTTGCACCTAGTGATATCGATCTGAGAACTCGCATAGGGTTGAGAGATCACATTCATCGTCAACTCCAAGGGTAATGGCTCGAGCCCTTCACCTGATACCGTCACTCTCAGCGAATGCGCTAGGGTATATCTACTCTCCCGAAGCATATAGGAACCATCAATCACTTGTAGATCATCAAGATGGTAACCTGAGAAGCTACAGGTATAACTCCCGCTTCGAGGGTCGGTTGCGATACTCACCCCTTCTGGAAGCATATAATCCCCGGGATCTTCACCGTAGACCCCACAGATCATCAACGTCGTCGAATCATAGATCTCATTAATGAGAAGGACGATCCGATCAGCAAGAAGCTGACTGTCACTATTGGTGAACCCGATGAGAACCTTCCCTATCCTGCAGGCTCCAAGCGACCCGATGATGATCGAAACAAGAATGACTCCCAGAAGAAATAACGCTGCTCTATCCTCTCTCATACCCACTCCTTTCTGTTACTATTATTAGTATATTTACTTTATTTTACTTTTACAAGCAAAATGTGAGTCACTTACTCTCTAAAACTATATCATTTTTGCAAATTGACAAGGATATCGTTACATGTAAAGATAGTACATGGTACATTACACCGATTCAGAAACACTGATCGAACAACTCAAAGCCTCTACGAAAGAGGATCAGCTCTTCGTAGATTGCGGACTTATCGATTACTCTACAGCACTTGATCTACAGATGAGGATGCAACGCCTCCGGATCGAAGATCAGATCCCTGACACGATCCTTCTACTTGAACACCCTCCGGTCCTCACTCTGGGAATCAGGAAAGAGAAGAATAGACTGCTCACCGAAAGAGCCATACTAGAGGCTCAGGGAGTCCAGATAATCCAGATACAACGTGGGGGTGGTGTGACCGCCCATAATCCTGGGCAGTTAGTGGTCTACCCTATCGTGAAGATCCCATCTAGACGAATCAGAGTAGTCCCCTATATCAGATTCCTCGAGAATCTCTGTATCACCCTTGCTGCCAGATATGGTATAGAGGCCCATAGGCGTAACAGACTTCCTGGTGTATGGGTAGGAGAGAAGAAACTTGCATCTGTAGGGGTTCAGATAATCAAGGGTGTGACGATTCATGGGATAGCTATGAATATAACCAATGACCTCGAGCTCTTCAGTTCGATCATCCCCTGTGGCCTTGAAGGTGTCGTGATGACCAGTATGGCAGAACTCAGTGCGGAAGTCACTTTACAGAGTATGCAATCGAACAAAGAATTCGTAATAGAACAGAGTATGGGATTCTTATCTGAGAACCCGAGAATAAGGAGTTGATCATGGCGTCAAAGAGGCTTCCTGAATGGATCAGGAAGAAAATGCAGTACAACAGATCATTCATGGCAACAGATGAGATCATAAACTCTCATGGGATACAGACCATCTGTACTAATGCTAAGTGCCCGAACAAGGGTGAGTGTTGGTCTCGAGGGACTGCGACGGTATTGATCATGGGAAATATCTGTACGAGAAACTGCCCCTTCTGTGCAGTCGGACATGGGAAACCTGAACCTCTAGATATGAGTGAACCCGAACGGGTCGCGAAGATGGTAAAAGAGATGGGAATCACCTATCTGGTAATTACCAGTGTAGATAGAGATGACCTCCTCGATGGAGGGGCCTCACAGTTCAGAGATGTTATGGATGCTTGTAGGAACATGAATGATGATATCCGTTTTGAGATACTCACCCCAGACTTCAAGGGTTCTCAAGCTAAGTCATTGGAGATCCTCTCTTCAGCTCTCCCCTTCGTCTTCAGCCATAATATCGAGACGGTATCGAGACTCTATCCAACTGCTCGTCCAGGGGGAGTCTATGAGAGGACACTGAGACTTCTCAACCTTGCCTCGATCCGCTACCCGAACACCCCGATCAAATCCTCGATCATGCTTGGACTCGGAGAGACCGAAGCGGAAGTCATTGAGGTTCTAGAGGACCTTCATGAGGCAGGTTGTACCCGTGTAGCCATGGGACAATACCTGAAGCCTGATAGAGACTCTCTTGAAGTAAAAGAGTATGTCACACCCGAGAAGTTCGAGTGGTGGGAGAAGACGGCAAGAGAGATAGGTTTTGATTGGGTCATGTCATCTCCGTTCACACGGAGCAGTTACCACGCAGACGCCTAGTCAGCGTATCTCTCAGGCATCTTATAGGATAATATCAAGGTGATGATCGGGAGGATTCCCATGACCGTTATACCGATTGTGAGGGATCCGAACATATCATTCATACGAGATAAGAAGATGGGGCCAAGAGCACTTGCGATCACAAGCACAGAAGAGACGATCCCATTGATCGATCCAAGATGCTTTCTACCGAAGATCTTCGGAATGACTGCAGTCTGAACCGTTCCGAACAGGCCGGTCCCGATACCCAAAGCAACTATAGTGAGGTAGTATCCAGGAGTTGTATTTAGAATGAAGATAGCTCCATAGGCTACCAACTGACCTAATGCCATAATAGAGACGAGAATCCAAACATGTATCTTCTCTGTCAGAAGTGCAGATAGGAAGCTTATCGGTACAGCGATGAAAGAGATAGGGATAAAGATAGCAACAGCTTTCTGAACGGTCATCCCGACCTCTAACCCTATCGCCTGAATATGGAAAGTCATCCCCGTATTCACTAATGAGGCAGTCCCGATCACGAGAAGGATCGCCCAGAATGAACGATAGGTAACGGCCTCTTTTACCGTAGCACCAGTTACCTCTTGATCACCTTTGAACTCATGATGGTCCTCAGCGATCCCATCAACGGTAAGACCACAAATCTCAGGGGTATCACGGAAGAAGGCCCAACCAAGTAAGGTCATCCCCAAACCTACGATCAGTGCTACCAATCTCCAGGCGCCATTCCACTCCAATCTCAGGACCAAAGCAGCCATGATCGCTGGTGCAGCCGAGAAAACGATAGTGTTGATGACTCCCATAATAGCTATGGCTCTTCCACGTTTTTGATCGAACCATTTTCCTATCATCGTATTGGAGGTCATCGGGAGAAGGCCCTGACCAAAGAACCTGAGGGAGAAGATCCCAAAGATCATAAGAACTGTATAGACCACCTTAGGAGAGGCAATCGTGATCAGTCCGGCGATCCTATCCATATAGCTGAGCCACAATAAAGTGAGACCGAGCATCAGGGATGCGAATATCATCATATTACGAGAACCCCACCGGTCAAGGAAGCGGCCCATGACAGGGATGATAAAACCACTTGAGATCGTACCGATCATATAGTAGAGAGATAGCTGGGTACGAGTGAATCCCGTGAAGGATAGGATCGATTCAGTGAAGGCACTGAAACCTGCAGTCTGGCCCGGCATACTCATGAGTACCCCGATGACCGCTATAGGAACTAAGAACCATCCATAATAGAAGGGAAAGGCTACCGGATTGACCGGCCTATCTACTCGTAATTTCATACATACCTCATAATATCAATAAAACGCGGCAAGTATGTCACGAATCAGACGTAAGGTCTACTGCAATCGGCTATGTTACTATAATAAAGCATATTATTCCAAAACGTATCGATACTGACAAAGATAATCTCAGCAATATTCAAGAAAACTTTTCCTTACCAAAAATATAAGAGGACACCCAACAAAGAGAACTCACGATTTGAGTAGTATCAATGAACAGATCCTGTACATCTCTGTGTTTCTCATAGCTTTCTTTTGAGTGCTGCCACCCTGTTACAGATTCGTGCCTTCAAAGATGGGTATGCCCCCTCCACAATCGTTGAGAGATCTCTGATCATAGAATGATAAAAAACATCCCACTGTTCTCAGTGGGATGTTTATAAGAGTCTATCAATGATGTGTCTTATTCTGCTGTCTTGTTCCTATATGCTGTAAGTCCTGCTTCAAGGATCTTCATGGAAGCTTTAAGGTCATGTTCGTTGAGGACATAGGCGATTCGGATCTCCTGCTCTCCTAACCCCTCAGTGGCATAGAAGCCTGAGGCAGGGGCAAACATGACAGTCTCTCCAGCGAGGTCGAACTCTTCTAAGAGAAAGATCGCAAACTTCTCAGCATTGTCTACGGGGAGTCGTGCGATGATGTAGAAAGCCCCATCTGGATGGCTATGGACAACTCCTTCCATATGCTCTAAGGCATGAGATACGATATCTCTTCGCTTCTCATATTCTCCTAGGACATCTGCCATATAAGAGTCTGGAGTCTCGATAGCCGCTAATGCTGCGACCTGCTCCACATGAGGAGGACAGAGTCTCGATTGACCGAGTTTCAATGCGGCAGCGAGGATATCGAGATTCCTTGAGATCATGAATCCGATCCTTGCACCACAGGCACTGTATCGTTTGGAGATACTATCGACCATGACCGTTCGGTCTTCGATCCCTTTGAGGGTCATCACACTCGTATGGGTAGCTCCATTATAGACGAACTCTCGATAGACCTCATCAGCGATGAAGAAAAGATCATGGTCTTTTACCAGAGTGGCAAGACCAAACAGATCCTCTTTCGTATAGACATGACCAGTAGGATTCCCTGGGTTACAGATCATGATCGCTTTTGTCTTATCAGTGATCTTCTGTGCGAAAGCATCGATCGTAGGGAGTCTGAAGCCCTTCTCAAGCTCAGCAGTGATGGGAACGAGCTTGATACCAGCCATTCGTGCGAATCCCCCGAAGTTGGTATAGAAAGGTTCAGGTATGATGATCTCGTCACCTGGATCACAGATAGTCATGAAGGTGAAGAGAATCGCCTCACTGCCTCCGGTAGTCACCATGATATTCTCAGGTTTCAGGTCTACCCCATGTTTCTTGTAGTAGAGGGGAAGAGCCTCCCGGTATTCAGTAAGACCATCAGAGGGGCCATAGGCAAGTACGTCCATCTCAATGTTCTTCACTGCATCCACGAGGTTCTTTGGTGTCTTGATATCAGGTTGTCCGATATTCAGGTGATATACTTTCTTCCCTTCAGCTTTTGCCTTATCTGAATAGGGTCTCAATCTTCTTATTGGTGAAGCTTCAAAAGCCTCTATACGATTAGATATATGCATGATAATCCTCCTGGGATCGATCTTTTGATTTGTTTCTGGAGTCTGTCTGAAAGAAAGGTTTATATGCGGCAAGCCGCTGCTGCATAGAGGGCCTGTGTTCCCGTACCTGCAATAACCATAAGACCGTTGTGGATTAAAAGATTCTTCATTCTCAATTTTCTCCAAAAATGAAATTCAACCTAAGAATATCTAAATTCATACACAGCAGGTTGTAACGGGTATACTACATGAAGAAAGCCATCAAGTAAAGGATAAATCCCGGCCTTTACAGAAATCAAAGATTTTCCATGACAGCGGGGATTCAGTTCCTCTATACTGATAAGGGGGGACTCATGTGTGATACCATATGTGTTAAAAGAGATACCCATATCTTATTCGCAAAGAACTCTGACAGGCATCCAAAGGAGCCACAGTATGTCTGGTATGCTCTTGATGCTATCAGTGATTATATGAGCCCTGATGCAATCGAGTACCAACAGCAATACAGGTCGAATAACTGGTTAGCACTAGGCCAGGTGTTACAAGAATTCGACCATCCCTACCCCGCACTCATCTCGACCCCCTCCTGGTTATGGGGAGCAGAGATGGGAGTGAATACTCAGGGAGTGGCCATTGGCAACGAAGCGGTATTCACAAAGAGGAGCACTCCCTACCGTAAAGATGGTTTACTTGGGATGGATATTCTCAGGCTAGCCCTTCACAACTCACACAGTGCCTTAGTTGCTGTAGAGTTTATCATCAGATTGATCGACACCTATGGGCAGGGAGGAAATGGAGCCTATAGAGGTTCCCTATACTATCACAACTCCTTCCTTATCACTGATGGTAGGAGAAGCTATATTCTAGAGACTGCAGGGACTCATTGGGCCTATAGACAGATTGAATCCTCCTCAATATCTAATATCCTGACGATACGAGAGGACCAGGATGAGAGCAGCCAAAAGGGGGACTTCTCCGCATCACATCAGGATAAACTCTATACCTTCTTCTCGAAGGGGGCAAAACGTGTCGCTCATACACGAAGAGAACTCATGAAGATGGATGCATCGGTTACTTCCCTCAGATCTCTCTGTAGGTCTCACATATCTGGATCCCAGCATACAGGTATGAACTCCGTATGTATCCACAGTGGCCCATTGATCAAGAGTGCGACCACTTCATCAATCATCGTTGACTATGACGGAGCCGGACACTGTTACGCATGGGCAACGAACGCTCCTTATCCCTGCTCGGCCCTCTATCAACCATTTCCTATACCTTCTAATGAAAGACAGCTTACACAATTGAGAAATTCAACCCTCCCGACCAGCAGAAAAGAGGCTGTCATCTTCTCAGAGAAGGCTCGCAGGACCTCCCCAGCCATGGCAACGGATACAGGAGGATCCTCTGCTATCCTCAAACGAACAGAGGCTGTGGTCGATGAATTGACCCTCGACTGGAAAGATGCTCTTAATAAAAATGGCTATAAGACGGCAGAAATCTGCTATACTGAGATACAACAAGCATATCATGAGTATATGCAATACAGAGGGGGCCGCTTATGATGCAAGATGTGAATGTCAGACTTCCAAATAACAGGGAGGTCACAGTTCCTTTCGGATTGAAGATCTCTTCACTTTTGACTATGCATATGAATTTGAATCTAGTTGAAACTCAATATAACGATGACCCGATCGTAGGGGTTCTTGTGAATAATTCACTCCAACCACTCTCGTCACCCATCGAAACACATGCAGAGATCGAACCGGTCTACCTGTTCTCCGAATATGGGAAGAGGATATATAGACACTCCATCTGCTTCATCCTAGCCATGGCAGCTTCGAGAGTGTTCCCCCATAGGCGACTGATCATCGGCCACTCACTCGGAGATGGTTACTACTTCACCTTTGAGGATGACAAACCGGTCAAGAAAGAAGATGCTCGATCACTCGAAGCCGAGATGCGAAGGATCAAGGAAAAGAACTTCCCGATCAATAATCTTCTCTATTCATATGAAGATGCCCTGAAGTTCTTCGAATCCAAGGGTATTACCGATACAGCACTCCTCCTTTCCTATCAGAATGATCCAAAGATTCCATTGTATGAGTGTGACGGTTTCATCGATCTCGCCTATGAGCCACTTGTCCCTCATACAAACCTGATCGATCGTTTCGAGGTCAATGCTTATGGGAACACAGGTATCCTCCTTCGCTATCCACGACAGAATGACTTTAAGCGACTCGGGGCATATTCAGATAATCAAGTACTATTCTCGATCTATCAGGATCATAAGAGATGGGGACATATCGTAAAGGTCAACTGTGTAGGACAACTCAACAGACTCTGCTATGAGCGCAAGATAGATGATTTCATCCGGATCTCTGAGGCTTACCAGAACAAGAAGATCTCAAAGATCGCTGATCAGATAAATAAAAGACGAGGCAAGGTGAAGACTATCCTCATCGCAGGCCCCTCTTCCTCGGGAAAGACCACCTTCACGAAGAAGCTTGGAGTCCAACTCAAGGTCCTTGGATTCGAACCTATCGAGATATCCTTGGATAACTACTATTTCCCACCTTCACAAGCTCCAAAGGATGAGGATGGAAAACCTGACCTTGAGGCTCTTGGTGCAATCGATGTAGAGAAGATCAATGAGGATCTTCTTGCCCTGCTAGCAGGAGAGACGATCGATATGATCGAGTTCGATTTCATCACCCACACCCGGTTCAATACCGGAAAGATGTTGAGACTCAAGGAAAACTCTCTGATCATCATGGAGGGGATCCACGGTCTGAATCCAGGACTTACTCCTGATGTACCAGCTCAATCAAAGTTTCAGATCTATATATCAGCTCTCACACAACTCAACCTCGATGATCATAACAGGATATCCACAACAGATAACCGGATCATCAGAAGGATCGTAAGGGATCATAATTTTAGAGGGATGTCGGCAAAGAGAACCATTGAGATGTGGCCTTCGGTACATCGGGGAGAGAAACATAATATATTCCCCTATCAGAACAATGCAGATGCAGCCTTCAACTCCGCATTGGACTATGAACTTGCAGTCTTGAAGATCTATGCTCAACCGCTACTCAAATCTATCAAGCCATCTGATCAGACCTATACAGAGGCAAGAAGACTTCTTGCGTTCCTTGAGAACTTCTATCAGATATCACCGACGATGGTCCCGAAGAATTCACTGCTCAGAGAGTTCATAGGAGATAGTGGGTTCAGTTATTGAAGACGATCTTCTGGGGGTAACATCCAGGAATCTGGATAGATCCTCTGAGCTGCCTCCCAATAGAGATCAGATTTCCTCAGGTCTTTCTTCTGATACCAGAAGAAAGCCATTCCCTGGTATATAGAGAATTTGAGTGGTGTCGAGGTCTCAGGATCCTTAATGATCTCATTGATCATAGCCTGTCCTTTGGGGATATCCCCACCAAAGAGAGCAGGTGCATTGAGCGTCTTCATAGCCAGTTGGAATCGAGTCCTTGGATCATCAGGATAAGATTCGATCGCACTGTTCATCAGATTGGTAAGCTCTATCCCTGCTTTAATGAATGAGATGATATTCCCTCCGATGAGGTTTCTGATCTTGGCATCAATGAGAAAGTTAGCTCCAAGGGATGTACCACTCTCGAGATCACGAGTCACCTCTGCAGCCTCACTATAGTGTAGGCTCCCAGCCTCCCGATCCTTGAAATACCCTACTTGATAATCTCCTGCAAGAATATAGAGCCCTGCTGCTATGACCTGAGAGTCATTGCTGTCATCAGCTCTGAAGTTATCGGCAGATTCAAGCAACTCCTCATAGGAGAGCCTCCCAGAGAGGAAGGAGTCCTCAAACCATTGATAATCTTCAGCTACTGAGGCTGTTATCTGGTCACAGAGGAGTAAGAGAGACAGGATGATAAGGGATCTAAGAGTATTCTTCATACTCTAACAGTAAGGGTAGGAAGGAAAAAAATCAATACTTTGTGATCATACGGAGAAACTCATCCCTTGGGATCTCTCGGGCTCCAAGGCTCTCTGAATGAGGATTGATCACCTGAAAGTCGATGAAGGCATACCCTTTCTCTATGATCATCTCTCGATAAAGATGCACTAGTGCGAGTTTGGAGGCATTAGACCTATAGGAGAACATAGACTCTCCACAGAAGTACCCTCTCATCTCCACTCCGTACAAACCGCCTACGAGTAGATCATCATCCCAGACTTCATAGGAGTGAGCGAACCCGAGTCTATGGAGTTCAGTATAGGCATCGACCATATCCTCAGTTATCCAAGTTCCCTGCTGTCCCTCTCGCGGGACCTCCTTGCAGTTTCTTATGACCTTCGAGAAGGAGTTGTTCTTCGTGACCCGGTAGTTCGTCCTCTTCATGAATCGACGCATCGATTTGCTCATATGAAGTTCACCCGGGAAAAGAAGACATCGAAAGGGAGGATTCCACCAGAGTATTGGCTGATGTGGTTCGAACCATGGAAAGACTCCCTGTTCATAGGCAGAAATCAACATACCCGGGGAGAGATTCCCTCCGACCATGACGATCCCGAACTCTTCATCAGGATCGGGATCGGGGAAGGTCACTCGGACCTTCTCATCGAAATAGGGCAGTTGGGTATCATCCATGAGTCAGGCGTTCGTTACCGATTCTTCAGAAAGGAAAACAAGATCATAGAGATCTGGATGATCACTGATTCCTTTAAGGAGTTCCTTCTGCTCAATCCCTGGTTTTTGCTTGTCCCGTACGTCGACGGTGATCAATCCACCCTGTTTCAGATCGCCGAAGAGTATATTATCTACAAAGTAGTCTTTGAGCCTATCTTGGATGATCCTCGAGATATTTCTTGCCCCGAACTCATGGGAGTAGCCTGAAGCTACGAACCATTCTCTCGCAGCGGTTGTCACAGAGATCGATACCCGTTTCTTCTTCAGTTGAGCTGCGAACTCTTCGATCTCCTTTCCGACGATAGCGAGGATCTGTGTATGTCCGAGTCTCTTGAATGAGACAATCTTATCAAGGCGGTTTCTGAACTCTGGAGAGAATATCTTCTCTAAGGCAGAATCCACTGATGAATCATCGATCCGGTTATCCACGAATCCGATCATTCGTTTTCCGAGATCTCTCGCACCAGCATTACTAGTCATGATGATGATGACATTCCTGAAATCTGCCTTCCTTCCCATATTGTCAGTGAGCGTAGCATAATCAAGGATCTGAAGGAGAATATTATAGATATCACCATGGGCCTTCTCTATCTCATCGAGAAGGAGAACGGCATGAGGCTGTTTTCTCACTGCATCAGTGAGAAGTCCCCCCTCCTCGAATCCAACATAGCCTGGAGGGGATCCAACGAGTCTACTTACCGTATGTTTTTCCTGATATTCACTCATATCGAAGCGTAACAGTGGTATACCGAGGGTATCAGAGAGTTGAACACACAACTCTGTCTTTCCTACCCCTGTAGGGCCGACAAACAGAAAGGATGCTACAGGTTTCTGGTCCTTGGTGAAACCGGCCCGTGATCGCTTGATAGCACTCACCACACTCTCTACGGCCTGGTCCTGACCGAATATATGAGATTTCAGTTCCGGTTCTAATAGTTTGAGTCGATCGATCTCCGATCTACTTACACTCTTCACCGGGACTCTTGCGATATTTGCTACGATCTTCTCGATGTATCTCACATCGATCCGTTTCACATCCTCTAGGACGATCTCTTCAAGATCATCATGACCGATACCATCCGCATCAAGATAGATCACATTCTGAGGTAGAATCTCAGGGATGATCTTCATAGGTTTTTTTGAGGCTGCGACCTTCAACTGCATGGAGGCCCCTGCCTCATCTATGACATCGATCGCCTTATCAGGAAGGGCTCGATCATTTATGAATTTCTGAGAGAGTTCTACCGCCGCTTTCAACGCTGAATCTGTGTAATGAACGTGGTGATAACTCTCGAATCTACTCCTGAGCCCTTTGAGGATCTTTACTGTCTCCTCAGTTGTCGTCTCTGGGATGGTTACCTTCTGAAAACGTCTTGAAAGAGCTCCATCCTTACTGAAGATCTTCTTGAACTCATCCTCAGTCGTCGAACCAATACATTTGATGCTTCCATCAGCTAAAGCTGGCTTCAACAGATTCGCTCCATCCACAGAGCCCCCTGATACCGATCCGGCACCAATGATGGTATGGATCTCATCAATGAATAGGATTGCTTTTCTCTGTTTGAGTTCATCGATGATCGCTTTTAGCCGTTCCTCGAAGTCACCCCTATACTTGGTCCCTGCTAGAAGAGACCCCATGTCTAGTTCAAAGATCTCTGCCTCAACCAACCGTGCAGGGACTTTACCCTCGACTATCCTCATTGCGACACCACTTGCTAAGGCTGTCTTCCCGACACCGGGTTCTCCCACGAGAATTGGATTATTCTTCACCCTTCTGCAGAGGACCTGTAAGGTCCTGTCGAGAATGGTCTCTCTCCCAATGAGAGGATCTAGCTCTCTCTGCGCAGCAGCTTTAGTCAGATTCCTCGTATAGAGTGACAAGACTCCTATTCTTTCATCTTCTGCATCCTCAGTCGAGAAGGTCCCCTCATCACCACTGGAAAGCTCTGATTGTTCGAGTTTCTGTTGAACTAAGTTCTTTAGATAGGTAGGCAGTTTATGGCTGATGACCTCAGTGAGGTTATATCTCGTAAGACCGTTCTTCACGAGATAGTAATTCCCATAGGTCTCAGGTTCATCGAAAATAGCAACGAGCAGATCAGAGAGCTCTAGAGTCTCTTTCTGAGAGGAATCAGTATGAGACACGGCCTGTTCTATGATGTCCTGGAAGCCCAGGGTCTGTTCAGGTTCTCTCTCCTGCTCCCCGTCAAGGACGGGAATCCGTTTCTCAAAATACTCTTCTAGATTCTCTTTGAGTTTATTTAAGTCTACACCGCTCTCTCTGAGGACAAAACGTGTCTCATCATAGAAGAGCATCGCATATAACATATGTTCTGGTGTGATATATTCGTGTCTATGTTCTCTAGCTGTCAGGTAGGCTGTACCTAACGCCTCTTGTACAATCTCTGATACCTTCATATCAATCTCCCGTTAGCTGGCTTTTCAAACCTCTTCGAGGATGCATTTTAAAGGAAAGTTCCTCTTGAATGCCATTCGCATCACTATCTCTGCTTTAGTCTGTGCAATATCCTTCGTATAGGTCCCGGCAACACCGCGACCTTTCGTATGTACTTCCATCATGACCCGTGAAGCTTGAGCTGCCTGGAGGTGAAAGACGTCGGTTATGACGCTTACGACGAACTCCATAGTGGTATAGTCATCATTGAGCAATATCACATGGTACAGTGATGGTTCAACGATCTCCACTTCCTGATCGATGATAGTCTTAATATCACGTTTTTCTGACATATATCTCCTACTACTCCTTCTCTATCTCCATTATAACAGAAGGGCCGATCATATGCACTAATCGTCAGATAACCTTATCAGGTTCCAACTGCTATAATCGGCCTTTTCTTTACTCAGAAGACTATATCAATGGCCGTAGATATGCAGAAGTTCATCAAACAGCTCTTTGGCAGTGTTCTTACACTTTCCACAAACTGTTCCGAGTCCCGTCTGTTCCTGTAGTTGCTCGAAGCTAAGAGCCTCTTCGCTTTGTACGAGGGCCTCGATCTGTTGATCGGTCACACCCTTACACTCACAAATGATCTTAGCGACACTCTTCTTGAAGGTGTTCTCTCTTCCCTGTCTCTCTAGATAGTCATCGATCGCTGCCCTCAAGGCCTTGTCGCCAAGCACAGAGCAGTGAAACTTATGATTGGGAAGACCTCCGAGTCTATCAGTGATCATCTCTGGTGTCAGGTGGTAGGCTTCATCTAGTGTCATACCGATAGCCATCTCAGACATCATGGAGGTACTAGCTATCGCTGATGCACAGCCATAAGTCTTCCATTTGAGGTCAACGACAATATCATTCTCGATCTTCAGCGCTACGAGCATCTGGTCACCGCAGGCCATTGAACCTACCATACCCTTTCCATCCTCTTTGTAGTCAGGGTCACTGAGAATATTCTTAGGATTCATGAAATGATCCTTTACTGTATCTGTATATACCCATTCATCCATAAAACTCATAATGTTGACATCTCCCTTATCTTCTTGATGATCGGAGGAAGCTTCTCCAATACATAATCCACATCCTCTTGTGTGTTATAAGCACCTAAGCTGAATCGTATAGAGCTGTGTGCTAACTCCGGTCCCAATCCTAATTCGAGAAGTACATATGATGCCTCTAGGGAACCTGTCGCACAAGCTGATCCTGTCGATACGGCGATCCCCTCGAGATCTAGATAGAGGAGGATCGATTCACCCTCCGCTCCTGGAAACGAGACATTCAATGTTCCAGGAAGTATCGCTTCCTGATCACCATTGATGGTGATATCGGGTACCGTAGCGAGCAGTCGTTCCTTCAGATCATCTCTGAGGGCCTGCTCTCTCGGAATCTCCTGCTCCATCTGATCCTCTGCAAGTTTTGCAGCACGACCTAAGGCGATGATGCCGGTATTGTTATAGGTCCCGGCTCTACGACCTGCCTCTTGGTGTCCGCCATGGATCAGAGGACAGAAAGGAATACCTTTTTTTATGAACAGTGCACCGATCCCCTTCTGCGCATAGAGCTTATGTCCTGAGAGGCTCAGAAAATCAATATCGAGAGCCTTTACATCCACTGGTATCTTCCCTACCGCCTGAACCGCATCTGTGTGAAACAACGCACCACAGCTATGAGCGATACGAGCAGCTTCACCGATATCAAGGATCGTTCCGATCTCATTGTTGGCCATCATGATCGAGACGATAGCTACATCATCCCCCATGGCCTCTTCGAGTTCATCCATCTTCAGATTACCCTTGCCATCGACTCCGATGAGGGTGACCTTGACCCCTTTGGTCTCTAAGGTCTGTACCGTCTCATAGATACTTGGATGTTCGATCTTCGTAGTGATGATCCTGTCTCTTCCGGTATTCTCGAAAATATCCGAGAAGACCAGATTCAGGACGGTATTATTCGATTCGGAACCACCTCCAGTGAAGATGATCTCTTCAGGTTCTGCTCCGATCAGAGAGGCTACAGCCTTTCTGGAATGGGAGACCGCAGCATTAGCGAGTCTTCCAGGTCCATGCATACTTGATGCATTGCCATAAATATCGAGGGTCTCAAGAATGATCTCCTTGACCTCTGGTGCAACGGGTGTGGTCGCATTATTATCTAAATAGACTATCTTACTATTCATAAGTTTATCTCAACACTTTCCTTGTATCAGACAGTAGTCCCGTCTGATGATAGACAGATCACAATTTAGTGATCCATTGGTGATATTAACATACTGATTGAGGAATCGACCGTCAAGTTTTTAATCTACTTGAGCGGTCAGAGGTGTGTTGATCTCGGGATCTTCGTCAGAACTCTCCCTGACATACTGGATACGTCGGTAGGGGGCAAAACGAAGATGGTTCTTCTGAGCCCATTCGACATAGCCACAAGTAGGAGGTAGATACGATGCGAACATCGCTCGGTAGATATTGACAGACTTACATCTTGCATGTTCTGTCAGTCTCTTTGCATAGATTCGGCATAACTTGGTCTCAGGATCATAGTGTTCACACCATTGATCAAGATTATAGATGATATCCTTGCCAACGATAGTCTTCTCATGACAGCACATACCACATTGATGACAATGGTTTTCCCATCTGTCTTCCTTGAGATCCTTAAGCTGTTTGAACCATCGCCCCATTCGTATCATCGATCTAGTTATTCTCCTGTAGCCTCTTAAAGGCTTCATACTGTACCGTATCCATCGCAGGATGTATATACAGAGGAGTCACTGATATGATATTTCTTCGTAGGAGATCCATATCCGAACCGGGGTCTATAACGAGCCTCTCCGTGATGGAATTACCACCCGAGAGGAGATAGAATATCTCCTTGTCTCTGACCTGGAAGGGCTGGATCTTATCATCATAGTCACGCTGTTGAGGTGTAGCAGCTCCCCACCTTCCATCAGGCTTGAGAGGGACGTTGATATTTATCACATTATCTGGAGTCCACAGTTTTAAGAAGTCTTCTAAGTGCGAAATGAGGAAGGAAGCAGCCTGCTCAAAGGGAAATGGGGGTTCGAATCCCTCAGCAGAGATCGCAATAGAGGGTATCTTATGAAAGGCACTCTCTCTTGCAGCCCCTACGGTACCGGAATAGATGATATCTGTCCCGACATTATACCCTCTGTTGATACCTGAGAGGACAAGGTCCGGGACCATGGGAAGAGCCCCCTTCAAACCATAGAAGACACAATCGACAGGTGTCCCACTACAGGTATATACCTGATGTTCGATCTCATGGAACTTCACTGGATCCTTAAGGGATATGGAATGAGAGTGTGCACTTCGTTCGGTATCAGGAGCACAGATCCATACATCGTGGCCTGCTTCACGTACAGCATCTGCCAAGATCATAAGACCATCGCTGTGTATACCATCATCATTTGTTATTAGGATCTTCATAGGTATGTTATTTTAGATCACAAAATACGGGATTTCCCCATGGGGTGATACTCTATCAACTCAGGATGGAACCCGAATATGTGCTCATACTCCTCTAATCGTTTAATGTAGTCATCACGAGCAGCTTGAGTCATGAGAGACAGAGTACTACCTCCGAATCCAGGGCCGATCATATTGGCACCATAACACCCATTGATCTCAGTCGCACGTTTGGTCAGCCAGTCTATCTCGGGACAGGAGACCTCGAATTGGTCTCGTAGCCCGGCCTGGGACCTGTTCATGAACCTACCATATGCTAAGGAGTCTTTTTGTTCAAGTGCGTGGCCTGCTTCTTGAACTCGATAACTTTCCTCGAGAACATAGACACAAAACCGCTTCTGTTCCTCTGGAAGAGGGGCAGCCGCCGCATTGATCGCTCCTATCGAATAGTCTCTGATGAAACCACCTTGAAGCTTCGATCTCATGACTGCCAAACCCTGTTGGCACTCCTCTTCCCTATAGACGATCTCTTCTCGAACTGGGAAGGGTGGGACATTACTCTCAGTGATCAGAAATACATCTGAACCCATATCAACCGGTATATAGGAAAACTCAAAGGAGTGAAGATCAAAGAGCATCACATAGCCCTCTTTTGCATTGAGCATAGTCATGATATCTACCAGTCGTGATTTCGACTGGAGGAATGAGGTCTCAGCAAAATAGATAGCCTGTATCAATTGGTTATCATCGACATCGAAAGAGAAAAGCTCTTTCAATGCAAGGGCCGTAGAGGTACAGACAGCCGTTGAAGCTCTCAACCCTACTCTTTGCGGGATGTTTGATTTTACCGTTATATTAAGCCCTTTAAAGAGAAAGTTCCTACGATAGGTCTCATAGAGAACTCCCTTGATATAATTGGCCCAGCGATCTTCTCTTCTATATTTCAGATTAGGGATGGTCGTACGTTTCCGCTCATCAAGTTCAGCAGAATAGAAGCGCAAAGAATTATCAGTTCTTCGAGAAATCGAGATCTCAGTTGTACAATCTACAGCGCCAGTAAGTGCATAGCCATCACAGAGGTCTGAATACTCTCCCATAAGGGTTATTACCCCGGGGACAGATACGGCTACTTCTGGTGGTTCACCGTATTCATTACTGTGAAGCTCATGAATGCTCGTCATGTGGACTCCCCTTATCAATTGTAGGGCAAATATATTGTTTATGCAATTAAAATCTCTGCTAGATACAATCCAATAACAGAGTTTTTGTATGCCTATAACACAGTTTTGAATAATAAGATGATCTTATTCATACTTTAGGGTCCTTGACTGCAATCAGAGACCACGAATATCTGAAAACCTGGCTACCGATAAATGGAGTTCAAAAGGAATATATCGCAGATTAGGATCGGATAGGAGAGAAAACTAAACAAATCTAGTTTTCTCGTCCTTCCACACCACCGGGCATACGGACCCGTACCACGGCGGTTCCAAAATTCGAGTTACACAGTTATGCGAACTCTCGTATACCAATCACTGAAGAACTCATAACCATGGTTTCTCAGCATCTTCACACTTAACCACCAAGAGACAGCATAGAAGCCTGCCAAAGCCCAGACTTTCTGTCTCGCATTAGCCACCAAAAGAGCATCACAGTGTTTTGCACCACATTGTCGAAACAATCGATAGCGAGAACGCACTCGCCAGTTCTGTCTCAGAATTACCGCTCGAATTTTATGACGCATCCACTCATCTAGTTGAGCTAGACGTGTTTTGGCATGAGCCATCCGAAAATAGCTTACCCAGCCCCGTATGAGGTATCTCAATCGTAACTTTCGGAACTCATAGCTCCATCCATTATTCTTATTCAATACCTCTTTGAGTTTCAGCTTCATCTTTTTCAGACTCTTCTTATGAATGGTGAGTTGTATAGTTCCTTTGTTGTTGTAGAATCCATGTCCGAGATACTTCACATCTTTCGTTATATACCGAACGACACTCTTTTCCCGATTCACTTTGAGTTTCAGCTTCATTTCAAGGAACTTTGTGATACTTTCCATCACCCGTTCTGCTGAGCGTTTTGATCTACAGAAAACCATCAGATCATCTGCATACCTGACAAACTTATGACCTCGCTTCTCCAGCTCCTTGTCACAATCGTTAAGCATGATGTTACTCAGTACCGGGGAGAGTGGTCCGCCTTGCGGCACTCCCTCTTCACTCGGTCTTTTCACACCATTCACCATTACCCCTGCTTTTACGAACTTGTAGAGGAGGGAGATGACTCGTCCATCATCTACGCTCATACTGACCATCTGTAAGAGTTTGCTTTGCCCCACGGTATCAAAGAACCGTTCTAGGTCTAGGTCAACCACCCATAGATTACCTTCTCGGGCATACTCCAAGCACTTCTTCAATGCATCATGAGCACTCCGATTCGGTCTGAATCCATAACTGGTCTCACTGAACTTCGGTTCATATAAGTCACTGAGAACCTGTGCGATTGACATCTGGACTCCTCGGTCTATGACCGTTGGTATGCCTAGTTGTCTCTTCTTGCCATTATCTTTGGGTATCTCTACCCGCCGTACCGGCTGTGGTTTGTACCGCTTCTCCAGCAGTTCTTCTTTCAGTTCGTGGTAGTGTTCTTCGAAATACGGCACCAATTCAGTTGCCTTCATCCCATCTACACCACCTGAGCCTTTATTTCGTGCTACCTTGCTGAATGCTTGGTGCATGTTCTTATAGCTCACCATCTGATCGAATAGCTTACTTGTGTCGATACTCATTCGATTGGTATTGGTCCTCTCGTATCGTTTCTTCCCTGACAACTGCGACTCTGTATCCATACTTTCACCTTCCGGGCTATCCTCCAGATACAGTCCTGGTAATTCAGGTTGGCGGTCTTTTTCGTTGTCTGTGGATACTCCCATAGTCTGAGTTCCTCCGTTCTGGTTCGGTCCTTCCCAGAGTTCTTCTCTGGTACTATGACCTCTGCTGACTTCTCACGATAAGCTTTACTCCACTGGTCATCAGCGATATTGCAGCCTACAGTGTCCGTGAGACCTCCCGAGGTAAGATGCTTCTCTTTCCTCCCATGTAGCCACTGAATCTACTGTTCTAGGTTCTGTGCAATGTTGGACTTTGTTCTGTTGTGCAAACTCATCCACCTGAAACAGCCTCATATTCAGTTCGTGTTCCTTGGCTCAGGATTTTGCCTCCGGCTTCCTTCAGATTCCACCTCGCGATGGACACCCTTGCCTTCAGCTAGTGGTAGGCATTGCAACCCCCACAGAGGACTTTCACCTCCAAGATAAGCACCATGCTCGGCGCACGCACAAAAAAAAAAGACGATGTATTTCATCGTCTTTTTTATTCTTCACTCCGTAGGCAGCTCTTTATGCCATCGTTCCTCTTCGTACTTCATACAGCAGGATTCCCGCTGCAACTGAGACATTGAGAGAATCGATATGGCCACCGATAGGGATCGCAATGATCTTGTCACAGGTATCATGAACGAGACGTCCTAGACCTGCACCCTCTGAGCCAAGGACTAGTGCTACTCGGCCATCCATCTTTACCGTATGAACAGCATCTCCACCCATATCTGCACCATAGAACCAGAAACCTTCCTGTTGCATGGTCTGCATCTCCCGTACGAGGTTCTTGACAGTGAGTACAGGGACATACCGTGAAGCACCTGCAGACACCTTCATGACTGTAGTGTTCTGTGATGCGCTTCTTCTTTCTGGAATCACAACGAGATCCACATTGAAGAGATCTGCGCTTCGCAGGATTGCTCCAAGGTTTTGAGGATCGGTGATACCATCGAGAAACAGCACTAGAGCATCTTTCTTTTCTCCAAGCTGGTCTAGGTACTCTTTCACGTCCAACTTCCGGCTAGCTGTCGCCTTAGGGCTGTAGAGCAGTACTGCTCCCTTATGCTTGGCCTGTTTTCCGACAAGTCGGTCAAATTCAGCTGGTGCGACCTGTTTTATCTGTACATGCTGTTTCGTCGCCTGCTTTGAGAGAAGGTTGTTACGCTTGTTCGGTTGCTGATCCACATAGAGAATGGATGAGGGCCCTGCAGTCTTGAGGGCCTCTTCGATAGGATGAAATCCAATGATTAATTCTGACATAGTTTATAACTCTGATAATGGGACGGGATCCGGTTTGCCATTCTCTCCGATAACATCTGAAAGCTCTCTAAGAAGTGCTTTGGCTTTCGATGAGACCCGTTTAGGTATTTGAATATGTAGTTTAATATACATATCTCCTCGTCTATCAGAATTATGCAGGAAGGGGACACCTCTATTCTTCAGTCGAAGTATCTTCCCGTTCTGAACTCCTGATGGAATCTTGATCTTAACTCGGGTATCATCGATGGTGTTAACTTCTATCTCTGTACCTAATGTAGCCTGCGTCAATGATATAGGGATGACACAATAGAGGTCATTCCCATCTCTCTCAAAATACTTATGAGGACGTACAGTCACATATACATACAGATCACCGGATGGACCTCCGTTCGGACCTGCGTCACCCTGACCTGGAATACTGATTCTCTTTCCAGAATCAATTCCCGCAGGAATAGTGACCTTGATTTTCTGCTGTTTCTTTGTCACACCCTTACCATGGCAATTGGTACAGGGGTTCTCTATGACAAAGCCCTCTCCATTACAGCTAGGACAGGTAGAAGCTATAGAGAAGAAACCGGAGTTCCTTCTCACCTGACCGGTACCACCACATGTCGGGCATACCTTTCGGCCACTTCCACCTGATCCGCCGCAAACAGAACAGGAGATATTTCTTGAGTATGCGATCTCGGCTTTGATACCGAAGACCGCATCTTTGAAATCGATATCGAGATTATAACGGAGGTTTGCACCATGTGCAGGGCCACCTCTACCGGTCGACTGGCGCCCACCGCCTCCTCCGAAGAAGGAGTCGAAGATGCCACCACCGAAATCTCCAAAGATATCGCTGAAGTCACGGAATACTGAGGAGTAATCATGGGAGCCCCCATTCATACCATCGACACCGGCAAACCCGAACTGATCGTAGGCCTGTCGTTTCTGCTCATTGCTCAGTACTTCATAGGCTTCAGTAGCCTCTTTGAAAGACTCTTCTGCCTTATGGTCCCCCGGATTCTTATCCGGGTGGAACTTGATCGCCAATTTACGATAGGCTTTTTTGATCTCATCGTCAGAAGCCCCTTTCTGGACCCCCAACACTTCATAATAATCTCTTTTACTCAAGACTCAAGACTTCCTTTATTTCTAGTTATCATCATCGACGACTTCGAAGTCTGCATCTTCGACATTGTCATCGTTTGCTGGCTGTTCACCCTGTGCTGCAGCTCCCTCAGCGCCTGGCTGAGCTCCCTGTTCAGCAGAAGCCTGTTTGTAGACCTCTTCTGCAAGTTTGTAGGATGCCTGCTGTAATGTCTCCATTTTAGCTTTGATCTGTTCTACATCTCCAGCACTCAAGGCTGCACTCAACTCTTCTTTTGCAACTTCGATAGCACTCTTGTCTTCATCAGAGATCTTGTCTCCGTAATCCTTGAGTGATTTCTCAGTGGAGTAGATCAGATTGTCAGCCTGGTTAGTCACTTCGATCTTATCTCTCTCAGCCTTATCTTCTTCTGCATGCAGTTCAGCATCCTGAACCATCTTATCGATCTCATCATCTGAAAGACCTGAAGAGGATTCGATCCTGATCTTCTGTTCTTTCCCAGTTCCAAGATCCTTGGCAGATACATGTACGATACCATTGGCATCAATGTCAAAAGTCACTTCGATCTGAGGGACACCTCTTGGTGCAGAGGGGATTCCGATAAGATCAAAGTTTCCTAAAGTACGGTTCTGAGTCGCCATCTCTCGTTCACCTTGAAGTACATGAATGGAAACTGCAGTCTGACTATCCGCTGCTGTAGAGAATATCTGACTTTTCCGAGTTGGGATAGTGGTATTTCGCTCGATCAGCTTAGTAAATACACCTCCGAGGGTCTCAATTCCCAAAGAAAGTGGAGTCACGTCCAAAAGAAGTACATCTTTGACGTCACCACCAAGGATACCACCCTGAATCGCTGCACCCATGGCAACTACCTCATCAGGGTTGACGCTCTTGTTCGGAGTCTTCTTGAAGAGTTCCTTTACGAGTTCCTGCACTGCAGGGATTCGTGTTGAACCACCGACGAGGATGACCTCATCGATCTCTGTCGCAGAAAGACCTGCATCCTTGATCGCTTTGAGACAAGGTGCTTTGGTTCTCAGAATGAGTTCCCCTACCATCTGTTCGAACTTTGATCGAGTGAGCTCCACCTGAAGGTGTTTAGGGCCACTAGCATCAGCTGTGATGAATGGCAGATTGATATCAGTCTGCTGACGACTCGAGAGTTCGATCTTAGCTTTCTCTGCAGCTTCTTTGAGTCGCTGTAGTGCCATTCTGTCCTGAGACAGATCGATTCCTGACTCTGATTTGAAAGTCGAGATCAACCAATCAATGATCTTCTGGTCGAAGTTATCACCACCGAGGTGAGTATCACCATTGGTTGATTTTACTTCGAAGACACCATCACCTAGTTCGAGGATAGATACATCGAAGGTACCACCACCAAGGTCGTATACTGCGATCTTCTCATCTTTTGTCATATCTTTTCCGAAACCATAAGCAAGTGAGGCTGCTGTTGGTTCGTTCACGATTCTCTTTACTTCGAGTCCTGAGATCCTTCCGGCATCTTTGGTTGCCTGTCTCTGTGCATCATTGAAGTATGCAGGGACTGTGATGACAGCTTCTGTCACCTCTTCACCAAGATAATCCTCGGCAGTCTGTTTCATCTTCTGAAGAGTAGCTGCGGAGATCTCCTGTGGAGAATAGTCCTTACCTTGAGCCTCTACTTGAACCTCTTTGTTAGAACCAGCTTTTACCACATAAGGGACCATTGAGATCTCTGACGGCACCTCTCCATATCTACGTCCCATGAATCTCTTTACTGAGAAGATTGTATTAACAGGGTTCGTAACAATCTGATTCTTTGCAGGCTGACCAACAAGTCGTTCGCCTTTTGTAGTAAAACCAACGATCGATGGAGTCGTTCGCTGTCCCTCTGAATTCTGAATTACAACAGGTTCTCCACCTTCCATCACTGCGACACAAGAGTTTGTTGTTCCAAGGTCAATTCCAATTATCCGTCCCATAGTATCCTTTCTCCTTACACTATTGGTAGTTTATGTATTTCTAGTTGATCCAGTTTATTCGAGTATTACTCGCTAACTGGTGCTACAGCCTCAACAGGAGGCTTTCCGACTTTCACTTTTGCATGTCGTATGACCCGATCATGAAGAACATACCCTTTCTGGTAGTCTTCGATGACTGTCTCTGTACTGCAATCAGCATTCTCTTCCATCATCAGTGCCTCATGCATCTGAGGATTGAATTCCTCTCCTATCGTCTCCATCCTCTTCAGGCCCCAGTTGTTCTCGAGCATCGCTCCGAACTGCTTCTCGATAAGTTTGATACCTGAGAGAAAACTCTCATAGTCCTTTGATTCCTGTGCTGAGTTGATCGCACGTTCGAAATCATCGATAACAGATACCAGGTCTTTGAGAAGATTAGCATTCGCGTACTTGATGGAGTCCTCTTTCTCTCGAAGCATCCTCTTCCTGAAGTTCTCGAAATCTGCATGTTTTCTCAAGTACTTCCCTTTATAGTCTTCGAGTTCTTTCTCGAGTTCCTCGACTGACCCTTTAAGGATTTCAAATTCAGATAACTCTTCACAAGGTTCATCAGAACTTCCCTCTATTGAATCAGCCTCTGAAGAGAATTCACCTTCTATGATCTTCTCTTCAGCCTCAGCTGTTTTCTTTTGATTCTTCTTAGCCATACTTTCTCCTAAGATATACATATAATAAGCTCAGGTCCTTCCTGAGCATTCTATCCAATCTTCCGCATTCCTATTGTGTTATCTCTAAAATCTAAGAGTGTGTAATTATTTTTAACTGCAAACTTAACATACTAAGAGCGTTTTGTATGAGTCAAGAGTTTTTTATCTAATCGACTAGAAAAAGGTATTAGTTTGAGAATTCAGAGAGTTCTTTGATCAGTTCTATCTCCCCTTTCGGAATATTCGTCAACTCTGCGATCTCAGCGATGGAGAAGCCCTCCTTCAGATGTTCCTCTACGAGACTCTTCTTATCAGGAGAGATCATCGGTTCGGGATCCTCATCTGGGACCTCATCATCAACATCATCAAGAATGATCTCTTCGTCATCCTCGTAATATATCTCATCAAACTCATCAGTCTCTTCGGGCTCCTCTTGAGTGTCAGTGCTTTTGGGGTCCTCTTCGACCTCATCCTCTTCGACCTCATCAAGAAGCACCTGATCCTCACCAACCTCGACTTCAACCTCGATGAGTTGTTCGATCTCTGATACGGCATCTTCGACCATATCCTCATCTAACAAGTCAAGGAGATCCTCTGCAAAGGAGTCTCCCTCTGCAATTTCGGTTACTGGAGCAAGAACCTCTTTGACCTCTTGTACCTCATCACTGGCATCCTGTGCTTTCACCTCTTCAGGTGCTTCAAACCCTTCGACCTCCTGAGAGATCACCTTTGCTTCAGGTTCTGAGATTTGGACCTCTTCAGGTACTGATCTTTCTACCACCACAGACTCGGAGAGGTCCGGCAATTCTTTCAATCTCTCATCAATGGTAGCAAAGGCTGTTTGAACGGAAACGGAGATCTCATCCTGGATAGACTGTTGCGCCTCAGCGATAGATCGATTCACCTCAGAGGAGAATGCACGAAGTGCATTATCATAGAGTTGTGAGAACTCCTTCTCTGATAGAGAGACCTTCCGCTGTCCTGCAGCCATCACCTTCTCCATCTCCTGAGTCAACTGATCTTTGATCACCTCTCCGACCTCTGTACTCTTCTGCTCTTTGAGTTGAAGTAGGGAGCCTTCTAACTCCCGTACGGTATCTTCGAATTGACTCTTTGTCGCCTGCATACTAGCAATTTTGCTCTTCACCTCATCGAGCCCTTCGATATCGGAACTCAAAGAGGACAATCTCGTCTCAGCCTTATCGGTGAGAGTCGCAAGATCCTTCAGGATCCGGTGGTAATGGGCTATGTAGGTCTGAAGCTGTGAAAGATCTGCTGCATGAGTCTCAAGGTCTTCGAGAGACTGATCGACTCGTTTGAGCATGGACCTGACTGAGGCCTCATGGACCTCGACCTGTTCAGTTATCTGAGAGAATCCACTGTGAATCTCAATACTGCGATCTTCCATCTCATGCTTCATCCTCTCCATATAGGTTTTGACTAGATAGATCTGACGATCCTTTCGATCAAGATATCGATAGAGGAAGATGACTAGGACAGATAGGAGAAATAGGGCAATGTCAAATACAATATATAACATACTAACCTCACAGAATTTCAGTAGCACAGAGTAATCATACCCTTATATAGATATAACATATGATTTCCTATAGAACAATACGATACAGTTCCAGTATATTCTCTCCCCTAAGATTCTAGTTGTCAACTCCAGAAGGTAAGAGAATCCGCTGTAGTTCTCGGTAGGAGCTGAAAACGATATCTGCTGCAGGATATGAACGATTCAAGGCCCTTTTGTGAATTGGGTGGATATAGAGTGCAGTCTTCATGCCTGCAGCACTAGCTCCAAGAATATCCTTTCCATAGCTATTCCCAACGTAGAGCATCCTCGACGGGTCAGAGCACCCGAGTTCTTCAGAGAATCGAAGGAATGGAGCCTGATGAGGTTTGAGCTGACCTGTATCCTCGGCACTAGTGATAGCATCGCAGTAGGGAGATACCCCCAATGCCTCAGGTTTTATCCCCGGAGGAAAGTCTGAGAGAAGCCCTACCTTGTAGGGAGATTCTCCAAGAGCTCTAAATAGCTCCCTTACCCCATCAAAGGGTTGTATGAACCGGAAACTATGGAGCCAAGTACCATAGATCTGAGAATCGATCCTCTTGAGGAGCTTCTTGATCCCGATGGGATCTGCCCGCTTTCCCATTGCCTCCAAGATGAGGGTTGCCTGCTGTTCACGAAACTCCTCTTGGGAGCCGGCAGGTTCATAGGATCGGACCTCCCTTCTCATACGGCCGAAGCGGCTCATCAGAGAGGGAGATCGGATGAATGCAGGAAGGGAACAAAGATACATCACAGTCTCAGGATAGAGTGTTCCATCTATATCAAAACCTATCGCATCGAGAGACTCTATCATCAGGCTTTCCGTTTCCTCTCACGAAGATCCACTCTGATCGGGATCGATGTGAAGCCGAGGTCCTTTCTTATGTTATTCGTCAGATACTGAAGGTATCCCTTAGGGAATCCTTTCATTCTATTGACGAAAAAGAGAAATTCTACTGGAGCTGCATGGGTCTGAGTCCCATAATAGATCTTATAGAAGGTGTTAGTTCCCCTTGGTGGTTCGTAATGTTCAAGCCATTTTTGTAGAGCTGAATTTACTCGTGAAGTTTCGGCACGTGTATTGAGTTGTTTATAGACGCCCCATGCAGTATCCAAGAGTTTTTCAACTCCCTCACCAGTCTCTGAGGAGGTAGGTACCATCGGTGCGAAGTTCAGAATAGGGAATACGAAACGGGTTCGATCCTTGATAGCATCCATCTGATTGGGAGTCTCTTTGACCAGGTCCCATTTATTGAGGACTATGACCACACCCTTTCCCTTATTCACAATAAGGTTCGCAATCTTCTTATCCTGCTCAACGAGACCAACAGCCGAATCAACCATAAGGAAGATAATATCTGCATCATCAATCGTCTTGATCGCTCTGTTGACCGAATAGTATTCAACATCTTGGTCTACTTTTTTCTTTCGTCTGATACCAGCAGTATCGAGAACGGTATAGGCTGCTCCCTTATAGGAGAAGTCCCCTATAACGACATCACGGGTGGTTCCCGGAATAGCACTGACGATCGAAGCGTCTCTTCCAAGCAGCCTGTTCGTCAAGGTAGACTTCCCGGTATTCGGTTTACCCATGATAGCGATCTTGATCGCCTTCTCATCATCGAAGGTCGGTTCGATCCCATCGTATGCAGAGAAATCGATCATCTCCTCTAGCGCCTCTTCGAGGATATCGATCCCGAGGCCATGCTCTGCAGAAAGACCTACGATCTTATCATAACCATAGGAGTAGAAATTCCATAACAGATCATCTCTTTGTGGTGTATCGATCTTATTGATCGCAAGCAGGATCTTCTTACCATAGGGACGCAGAGCCTCCATGAGAGTCTCATCTTCTGGGGTAACATCGGTGACATCGAGCAGAAGGACGATGACATCGGACTCTTTGAGAACAAGATAGCTCTTATCGGTCACGAGGGAATCAAGCCCCTCCTGATCGAGTTTGACTCCACCGGTATCTACGAGTTCTACGACTCTGTCTCCGACCATCCACTGATCGAAGATCGGATCCCGGGTAACTCCCGGCATCGAGTCTGTGATAGCTCTTCGTTTTCTGATCATTCGATTGAAGAGCGTTGATTTTCCGACATTCGGTCTACCTATTATGGCAACCGTCGGCATCGTGTTATTAGTAATTGAAGATTTCAAATCTTTCATCCATCCAGTTCCTGACATATCTATTTATTTCTTCGTATGATTCTAGTTCGATTATCGCATCTACTAAAGATGTTGCATCTTCCATACTAACAGAACGGATGATACGTTTAACCTCAGGTATTCCTACCGGGCTCATACTGAATTCGTCGAGACCTAATCCCAGCAGTACACACGTATATAACGGGTCTGCTGCTACCTCACCACACATACCTACCGGTACGTTCTTTCCATGGCCCTTATCGATGATCATCTTGATCATTCGAAGAACTCCAGGATGCAGGGGTTCATAGAGGTATGCGATCTTCTCATTTCCACGATCGACTGCGATCGTGTACTGGATCAGGTCATTAGTTCCTATTGAGAGAAAGTCCACCCGCTTTGCCAGGACATCAGCGATCAACGCTGCAGCAGGGACTTCAATCATAGTTCCAAGTTTAATATTGTGATCATACTCGATTCCATCGCGGAATAGGCCTCGTTTGACCTCTTCTACGATTTCGAGTACTTGATTCAACTCTTCCAATCCACTGATCATAGGGAACATGATCCTTAAGGGACCATATACAGAGGCTCTGATCATCGCTCGCAACTGAGTCTTGAAGATATCTGGTCTTGAGAGACAGAATCTTACCGCTCTCCAGCCAAGGATCGGGTTCTCCTCATCGAACTCCTCAACACCAGGGAGTACCTTATCACCACCGACATCGATCGTCCTTATAGTTACGGGGCCATGATCTTTCATTCCCTTGATGACTTTCGCATATTCGAGGAACTGCTCCTCTTCCGAGGCATGTTCTCCGGGTCGCATGAACAGGAATTCTGATCGATAAAGACCGATTCCTTCCGCTCCGTGCGTGATACTGCTGTCGACCTCTTCCGGGATCTCTATATTCGCCTTCAAGACCACTGTGTGACCATCTGTAGTTCGAGCGGAGAGAGAATGGAAGGTCAGCATCTCCTCCTCGTGTTCGATCCACTTTCTGAGTTTCTCCTCATATTCTTGCTCAGTGATCCTGTTAGGTCTTACGAAGACCTTTCCCTCATTCCCGTCAACGATGATACGATCTTCATTGGTGACTTTCTTAGTGATTGAGGTGAGACCTACTACAGCAGGAATCTCAAAAGCACGGGCTAAGATCGCTGTATGCGATGTCTTACCACCTGTATCAAGAACTATTCCCTTGATATAATCTCTATTCATCGTGAGGACTTCAGAAGGAAGCAGGTTGTTAGCAACGAGGACAACCTCTTCTGATATGTCGACTAGCGATGCACGTTCTATGTACATCAACTGATGTATCAGTCGACTCTGTATATCGTACAAGTCCATGGTCCGCTCTTTTAGGTACTCGTCCTGAGTCTCCTCTAAAGTCTGAACCATGATCTGTATCGTATCTTCTATGATGCATTCGGCATTCATAAGACGCATCTCTATACCGGCAAGTATCTTTCTTTCGAACTCAGGGTCACCGATCATCATGATATGAGCATCGATGATAGCAAGTTCATTCGCCACTTGCTTGAGCTCTGTCTCAGTCTTCAGGATATCGAGATCATCCTTAGCTCGAGACAGCGCATCCATGAAGCGTTCATGCTCCTCTGAGACCTCATCGGTATCGATATTATACCTTGGGGCTTTGAGCGATTGAGTCGCATAGAGGAATACTTTACCTGTTACAATACCGGAAGATGCCGGAATACCTTTCACAATTCTCATGGTAGTCCCTACTATACGGACTTTTACCCTCGATGTCAAAGTCTAAGGGGGTACACGGCTGATGATTTATGGATCTTCGGGTTGCTCCATGATGCTCTTTGAGGTATGCTGAAATCCATGAAGGATCAAGAACCGCAAAGGCGTAATAAAATACCTCTGGGTATGTGGATAGTACTAGTCGTTGCTATACTTGCATCCACTATCTACAGTATCCCGAAGACTATCAGCACCTATAGGGAATCAGAACTGAAAGAGACGGTTACGAACTACCTTGACCAACGATCCGGGAGGCTAGAGGAACAGCGGTTATTCTATCAGGCAAATCTCTTCTTCCTGACTCCTGAACAGAACGGAACATTGATACTCACACCAAGGTCAACAGAAATCGCCTATGGGACCGGTCTCGACAGTCTGATAGAAGATCTGCTTAGGGGGCCCGACCTTAAGGAACTGAAGAACGGTTCAATCACTCTTATCCCTCAGGACACGCAACTCATCGGAAGTTCTATCGTAAAAGAGGTTGCCTATATCGAATTCTCTCAACAACTCAAATCTTCAGGTAATTTTGGTAATGAGGGGACAGAGTTCGCCTGCAGACAGATTGCAGCCACGGTAAAATCTCTTCCCTATATAGAAGAATGTGTGATCCTCATCGACGGAGCTACCTTCTATTATGAGAATGCATCCTTATATTAGAGCCTTAATAATGTGGGAGAATTCTTCGAGATCAAGAGCATCTGAGTCCGTATCTTTCAAAAGTGCCAGGTACTCCCTATTCCCCTTGGTCCCAAGTATCGGAGAGGCAATGAACTTCGAGATGAATATACCCTCTTCCTGTAACTGAGAAAAGACTCTCAATAGAACTAAAGAGATCACCGAATCATCTTTTATAACCCCATCAAAGGTCGGGTCATCCTGCTGTAGTTCGAATTGCGGTTTGATTAGAGCGATCAACCATCGTTCTTTGGTCTGCCCTAAGATATGTGAGGCTGCTCCGGAGATCGACCTGAAGGAGAGGTCTGCTACCGCTGCATCTGGTTGAGGATCAAGATCATTCACATGCATGATATTAGTCTGCTCCATCACGACGATACGGGAATCGGTTCGTAACTGGTAAGAGAGTTGGTTATATCCCACATCAACTGAATAGACCCTTTTCGCACCATGAGAGATCAGACAATGGGAGAACCCTCCAGTTGATGCACCTGCATCGATGAAGCTCTTCCCTTCTACATCGATCTTCCAACAGCTCAATGCATGTTCGAGCTTCTTCCCCCCTCTTGATACGAACTGTTCGTCAGCGAGGGTTATCTGTGCATCTACTCGTACGAGTTCTTTGGGGTTTGCGATTCGTCCCCCGTCTACGATCACTTTACGACACATGATGAGAGCGAACAGACGTTCTCTCTCATCATCGGGGTATTCTCTGCATAGCAGATCTAGAAGGGGCAGACGCTTCACGTTCTAGACTCCAAGATAGGTGTTCAGTCGTTTCAGTTTGAGAGTCTTTCCTGAAGCAGGATCTATCGTCGCGATGAGCCCATTGATCATAGCTGGAGAGTCTGAGATCTCACTACGAAGAGGGATCTGAGTCAACTGTCTCTGAATAGAGATTCCAGGATCACTACCTATAACACTCAACGCAGCACCGGTCATCCCGATATCGGTGATATAACCAGTCCCTTCAGGGAGTATCCGCTCATCAGCTGTCTGCACATGAGTATGAGTCCCAACAAGTACAGATGCTCTTCCATCAAGATAGAGCGCTAAAGCCTCTTTCTCTTCTGAGGATTCAGCATGGAAATCTATAAGAATGATCTTTGCCTTCCCCTGAAGCTGCTTGATGATCTCATCAGCAGTACGGAAAGGACAGTCTGTCTGTGGCATACTCACCCGTCCCTGAAGGTTCACTACGGCCACGGAGATGCCATTCTTTTCAATGACAGTATATCCATGACCAATGACACCAGGAGGATAATTCGCAGGTCGGAGAATTCGCTCATCTGATTTCAGACGATACTGGATCTCCTCTTTCTGCCAGATGTGGTTACCAGTAGTGATGACATCCACTCCTACTGAGAAGAACTGATCAGCCTCCTCGGGAGTTATACCAAAACCGTTGGCAGAATTCTCGCCATTGGCGATGACCACATCGATCTTATGATTACGAATCAATTGACGTAATCCAATAAATAGAGCTCTGCACCCTGGTTTTCCGCAGATATCACCAAGGAACAGAGCCTCCACTGTCTTATTTGACATATAGTTACCTATTTAGCATACTCGACGACACGAGTCTCACGAATGATCGTCACTTTGATCCTTCCAGGATATCGAAGCTCAGCTTCGATCCTCTTTGCGATATCCTTAGCCAAATCCTTAGCTTCGATATCATCAACAGAATCATTGTTGACAAGTACACGTAATTCTCTACCTGCCTGTACAGCATAAGACTTTTCAACTCCATCATAGCTATTCGAGATCTTCTCTAGATTCTCTAATCGCTTGATATAGTTGTTAAGCGTCTCTCGACGTGCACCAGGTCTAGAAGCTGAGATCGCATCTGCGATCTGAACAATGATAGACTCGATACAATTAGGCTCTACATCATTATGGTGTGAAAGTATCGCATTAAGAACATTCGCATCCTCACCAAGTTTCTTGGCAAGATCAGTTCCCATCTCTGCATGGTTAGCAGAACCTTCAGATTCAATACCCTTTCCAATATCATGGAGGATACCACCTCTGATGGCGAGTTCTCTATCAGCACCGACTTCAGCAGCGATCATTCCAGCAAGTACTGCAACCTCTTTCGAGTGATACAGAACATTCTGTCCGTAACTAGTACGGTAGTACAATCGACCGAGAGCCCTTACGAGTTCCTGACTGACATTATGGATTCCAAGGTCGAACATGACCTTCTCACCCTCATCAGTGATAACACGTGATACTTCACGAGTCACCTTATGAACTACTTCTTCGATTCGTGCAGGGTGGATTCGCCCATCCTGTACTAGTCTTTCAAGAGATTTTCTAGCAATCTCTTTTCGAACTGGATCAAAACAAGATATGACGACGGCTTCAGGTGTATCATCAATGATGATATCCACGCCAGTCAACGTCTCTAATGTCCTGATATTCCTTCCCTCTCTACCGATGATTCGACCTTTCATCTCATCACTAGGTAGATTCACAGAGCTCACCGTGAGTTCTGAACTCACCTCAGTAGCGATTCTCTGTATAGTTGTGACCACGACATCCCGTGCAAGTTTCTCTGCCTTGAGTTGTGTCTCCTGCTCGATCTTGTTGATCAGAGCTTGAGCGTCTCTCTTAGCTTCGTTCTCCATACCCGCGATGATCATGTTCTTCGCTTCATCAGCACTCAGGCCAGCGATACGTTCCAATTCAGCACGTAACTGCTCTTCCTGATTTGCTACTGATTGCTCACGACCAGATAACTTTTCCTCTCGCTCAGAATACATTCGTTTCGTTTGATCCAATGCACTCTGTTTTCTTTCTAGATTTTCTTCTTTCTGCAGAACTCTTTTCTCGTATCTCTGCAGTTCATTTCTTCTTTCTCTGTTTTCTCGTTCCTGTTGATGCCGCTCTTTAAGCAGCTGATCTCTAGTTTCAAGCTGAATGTCTCGACTTTTTGCTTCAGCCTCTTTTATTGCTTCTTCGCTTAGTCTTGCAGCTCTCTGTTCTGTAGAAGAAAGCTGAAATTTAGCATACAGCCAACGGATTAACCAACCTAGAATTACTCCAGCCAGAGGAAGGATTATATTTAAAATCATAGTCTTCCCCCCATTTTATTTGTTACCATCATAAGTAAGTACTATGGGATTGTCAATCCTATAGTATGCGCTACCTCTCCGCGAAAAGTCCCCAGAGTGGTTTTACCGTGAGTATTGAGGGAAAACCGCAGGATTTCAAGCATTCTAGCCAGGCCTGTAAGGGTATCTTGATCCTTGAATTCTTAGTACTAATGAGGAAGGTCCTCACTGCTAATACCCCTCATGCATGAGGAGAGTAATCAATCTCAGATCGTTTTATTCACTACAGGGAAACAAACAAGAATAGGGATCAGATCATTTCTATGGTACAAGAATTGGCCCTACTTCGATGGTAAGGGAAAGAACCTCTAGCTTCTGAAAAGCTGAAGTTTCTCCGCACCTTACTAAAGAAGTGTTATTTTAAACAATATTTATCATATCATCCAAATATCTTGCTAGAAACCCTCTTTCACTCCCAATACTGGCATATTCGAATAGTGAATATGGGTAAGAGCCCATTTCTTTCCATCATGGCGAAAGACTTGCGTCTCCCTTCCCTCTGTATGTTGCGGACTCCCGTCTTCACGCCAGGTCGCGTTGAATTCCCAATAGAAGACCGCTATAGCCAACCCTTCATAACATGAAATATCGAGATCATAGACCGTCAAGGTCCGTTCAGAGAACTTGTCTTTCATAAGTTTGATATAGAAGCCCTCTATGACTCCAGCATATCCACGTTCATCACCCTTTGGGTGGATGAATACTACCGGATCCTCAGTAGCCCATAACTCAGCTGCTAGATCCAGATCTGCATGGTTTATAGATTCTGCATACCTTTCTACCAGTTTTGCGATCTCCTCTCTCTTTGCAAATTCCACAGGTCACCCTCCTTTACATATGAAAGCAGCCACATTCGCAGCTGCTTTTTCTTGACATAGATCTAGATTGACTCTTCTTTAAGAAAATCTCCGTTCTACTTCGCTACTCTTCTATCAACTCTCTGTTGCTTCTTTTCAGCCTTCCACCGTTTGACAGCAGGTACCCTGTTCACGATCGAGAAAGCGGGGACCAGTACGGCAATAGTCATCATGACTGAACCGGCTGAGAACTGGAAATATGCATTCGAAAGAGATTCATAGTAGATTACGGTTCTTCGATAGAAGAGTTCCACATACCCACCAAGAACGAATCCCATGAGGTATGGTGCTAAGTGAAACTTGTTTCTTTCAAGAATATAGGCTACAGCACCAAAGCCGATCAACAGACCAACATCGAACATGCTGTTATTTGAGATAAATGCGCCTACCACACAGAAAACGACTAGAATAGGGAGGAGTATAGCTTTAGCGACTAGGATGACTCGTGCATAGGCTCTCAAAAGTCCAGTCTGAAAGATAAGCATAAGTATATTCGCTACGATGAGAGCAAGAAAGATCGTCTGAATCATCTCTGGTGATTGGGTCAGCATGAGTGGCCCTATTTGTACACCATGAACCATAAAGGCGCCCATGATAAGTGCTACCGGAGAGCTTCCAGGGATCCCAAGTGCCAACATGGGAATCATTGCCCCACCAGAGACTGCGTTATTAGCAGATTCGGGAGCGACGATTCCACTAGGGTGCCCCTCTCCAAAGCCTTCTGGATCTTTAACGAACTTCTGTGCAGTCGAATAGGCCATGAGTGATGCAGTGGATCCAGCAAGTCCAGGTAGGATACCGATAGCCGTCCCAATCGCACTTGATCTGAGTAGGTTCCCAACTTGTCCCTTCAACTCTTTGAATACTTTGAAAAAATCTTTATATCCAAGATCCACACTACTCTTCTCGATCGGTTTAAGAGATTTCCCTGTAGAGGAAAAGACCTCGGAGAGTGCGAATGTCGCAATGATCATAACGACCATCTTCACTCCACCGGCAAGTTGATATTGCCCAAAGGTAAATCTTACAAGCCCATCGATGGGGTCAGTACCGATCGTCCCGATCAACATACCGAGTGCACATGCAATGAATCCTTTGACCATATCACCTCGAACAAGAGTCGACATCATACTTAAAGATAGTGCTGTCGCACCAAAGAATTCCCAAGGACCGAATCCAAGTGCCACATCTGCGAGAACAGGTGTGAGGAACATCAAGATGATTGCACTGAACATTCCTCCAACAAAAGAGGAGATGACACCCAGTCCCAATGCTCGCATGGCTTGGCCTTTCTGAGCCATCGGGTATCCATCAAATGTAGTGACCACCGCTGCGGCCGTACCCGGCATTCGTAATAAGATCGCAGAGATCAATCCACCGGAGATTCCTCCACAGTAGACTGCCAATAAGGTACTGATTGCAGCAATCGTACCCATCCCATAGGTAAGAGGAAGAACAACAGCCAGTGCCATGGGTGTGTTCAAACCGGGTATTGATCCAAATCCTATTCCGATCAATACTCCACCGGCCATAAAAAGTAGAACCTGAAGATTCAGTATTTCTGTTATGACACCAATATCCATAGATTACTCCTAAACGTTTCTAAAAACCGAAGATACCGGTTGGTAGATAGATTCGCATTCCCCTCATGAAAAGCTGAAACAGCCCGAAAGAAAATACAAAAAAGACAACAGATCGGATCAGTAGAGATTTGCGTACTATCTGACCATCGGCTTTATACATGAGAAAAGCCCCTGAAGCTATCAGGAAAAGAGTCGAGGAGAGGACGAACCCGAGGATTGGAACCAATAGCGCATATAAGATGGTTCCCAACATAAAGAATCCTGGAGTTCCCCAAAAAAGACTCAAGAACACAACAGGTGTGCTCAATGAAGATTCATCCTCTTCTGATGTATCCTTCCTTGACTGTTTGAGTCCATGGAGGGCTACCCGAATGATCTGTATAATGATCAATCCAAGCATGAACCATGCTATTCCAGTAGGGAATGAACCCGGACCACCTGAAGTAGCAAATGAACCTGCCGCAAATCCTGAACTCTCGATCAGGACGTAGATTGGTATCAGAGCGAAAACTCCATATAATATCAATTGTGAAATCATAAAAACCTCTCGATAGAGCTTTCGCTCTAGACACCAAGAAGCCCGGTAGAAAACTACCAGGCATCATGGTTATAAACTATTTGTTCATTAACGGAGCAGTCTCTTCGAGTTCTGCGAATGATTCTGCAAGAAGAGCCTCATAATCTGCTGTCGCTCGGTATCCTGATCGGACCCCAAGTACTGCTAGAGCTTCAACATATTCAGGATCTGCACATGCTTTCTCAACCGCATCTGAAAGATATGCGATGATATCTGCTGGAGTCTCAGGAGGTGCCCATAGTCCGAAGGACTGTTCGAAGGTATAGGGAAGTCCAAGTTCCTGGAATGTAGGCACGTCTGGGAACGCCTCGACTCTTTCTGATCCAAATACTGCGAGTGCTCGGAAATCGCCGGATTTCACATAGGGGGCACCGACTGAGATTGACTGAAGGAACGTATCGACTCGTCCACTTAAGAGTTCAGGTGCTGTTGGCTGTCCACCACCGATAGAAACCTTTTTGAACGACACTCCATTCTCCTGTTCCATGTGAAGTGATGCTAGATGAATGAGGGTTCCTGTTGAAACACCCATGATGAGTGAATCTGGGGCTGCTTTGACATCTGCAACAATATCATCAACCGTATAGTATGGTGATTCTCCATTAACATACATTGCTACTGAAGAGTCAGCGAATGATGCAATAGGGGTATAATCCGCATAGGTATGATCGAAATTACCCTTCAAGTATGGTACAGGTATTCCAGGGTGTGCGATAAAAAGTGTATATCCATCTGGTTTTGCATTCAATACATGTGTAGCACCAACAGTACCACCAGCTCCTGCCATATTCGTAGGAACAAGATTCACGCCTGGAATCTGTTTTCCCAACGCCTCTATAAAGACTCTTCCTGTAGTATCGGTTCCACCACCGGCACCAAATCCGATGATAAGAGTAATATCCTTTTTGGGGTAATCAAAGCCTGTAGTCTCTTCCTGCTGTCCAGTGGCAAATACCATGCCACCAACAATCACAAATACTATCATAGTTGCGATTAAAGCTAATTTTCTCATAATCCTCTCCTTGTTTATATATCATTCAATTATATTGAATAAAAACCTAAAAATAAAAACGAATCTTTCCTGATTTTTGTTATCTGATCCTGATCATCTTACTTATAAGAAATCTTGCTGCCTCTGGATTGACCTTGAAGTCATCGATAATCAGTTTTGTCACATCTCTGAATGCGACCTCTTCCCTTCTCTCTTGCAGTAGCCTCTCTTTGATGACCCTACTTGCAAATGACAATTGTTCATCATTCATCAGACCTGCTAGAGCTACGAACAGAGTCAATGCCTGATCTTCCCATTGAGCCGCTGGAAGAACCTTCTCGATCGCTGTAGCTCGCTTTGCTTTCATATCAGCTACATCACTTGCCTTGTAATCCTTAACTGGATCGAGACCTACCCGCTCATACTGCTCCACAGGAGCCTCGGAAACTTTCATCTCCTTCATGAGTTTATTTATAAACTCAGCTTCTAAAGCATCATCTTCTAGGGGACTTTCCTGACCGGGGTCTTTCTGGAGGTCCCATAACAGATTCCCATATTGGAAAGAGTTGCAAAAGATCGGTGCTTTTGCCAGATTCTTGAAAGGGACCTTCATAACGGGACAACCCTTGGTAAACTTGAAGGGGGGCGCCATCTCTGCACCTCTAAGCTGAGTATTGGTCATAAATCCAGCTCTGTCTGTGCCCATAAGGGTATATTCATACAGAGGTTTATTTCCTAAGGTCTGGGAAGCTCTCATATAGACATGCTTACCATCTGTAATATTTATGAACGATCCGGCATAACCGAATAATGCAATATCTCGCACAGGAGTATCATCTTCGACTACTGGCTTCAATGATTTTCCCTGCATATCTTCTGGGATCTTACACCCAAAAAAATCCAATAAGGTTGGAGCTATATCAATAGTCTGAGCAAGAGCATCTCGTTTTCCAGTCTTCTTGACCCTCGGATCCCAAAGACAGAATGGAATATTAACAAGTTCGTTATAACAGGGCATCACTGATTTAGCCCACCAGTCTCTTTCTCCTACAAGTAGACCATGATCAGTGTTCACGATAAGCATCGTGTCTTCCCACATCTCATGCTCATCCATAAAATTAAGGACTTTACCTAGATTTCTGTCACACATAGAAGTAAGAGCCCGATAAAGAGCCTGCGCATGCTTTACGATTTCTTCTGAATCGTCACAGACACCATAAGGAGGAGAATTGAAGAATGGACCATCATACTCATCCCGATACATATCAATAAATTCTTGCGGCACATCAAAAGGTTCATGGGGATCAAAAGTCTCGATCTGTAAAAACCAATTATCTTGATCCTTATTATCTTCTAGGAATTCCAACCCCTTCTTGAAGGTATTATTCTGTGGATAAGCATCTTCAGACATGATCTTATCTCTATTTTTCCAATAGTTACTCCACCATCTCGGATGTGTGAATTCTCTCATAGTAGGAACATGCTCAGGAACTTCGGCATCTTCTACCTTCCCCACCCAGGAATCAGCTACTTGTCCACGTACACATTCCCAAGAAGAATATCTTCTATGGTAAGTGGCGCCACCGTCATCCCAATAATGTAAATGATCACTTACGATATGTGTATAGACACCACTAGTCCTTAAAATCTCAGGCATGGAATCATCAAATGGTTCCACTGGGCCCCATGACCTGTGAAGGAAATTATATCTACCGGTATGTAACTCACGTCGAGCAGGCATACATGGCATACTCCCAGCATAGAAATTATTAAAGACCGTACTCTTATCAGCTAAACGATTAAAATTATCGGCTTTTGTTTCAGTTCCCCCATAAAGAGGGAGCATTCTCTTACTGAGAGAATCAAACATCACCATTATAGCTCTCATCAACAAAACTCCTCATAGACATGTACTAAAAAAACATCTTACCGTGTTATGGTCGTCATACCACTGATGCTTGTAGATTATTATTATATGGATTTTCATATCTGTCAAACTGTTTTTTTATTTAAGTGATTTTTTTATTTACTTATATATATTGTTTTTATAACATTTGCTAACTGTTTCTTATGGAAAACAGATTCATCTCATTGGTATGAACACATGATGTAATAAATGAATTCCTATAAGATAATACTATTGTGACTGTAAATAATGGGGTATCTTAAAGATTAATAAGATAACCTGTTCAGTTACAGGATACAATATTGATCAATTGTTCAGGTGAGACCCAATAATTTCATGTTAAGATTTTTTAGAATTCATTCAAGATGTATTCTAGGCTTAGATCTTGAGGAAATACTCATTAACAAAAAGATCACTCACCTACAAAAATGGTTTAAAAGGAATGAATTCAGATAATTACATATGGCAAAGACATAAACAGAGTTCTTACTAATAAGTGGGAATGATAATGCATAAATGTGAGTTATTGATAACTACTGATAATTATTGAGCACATCGATAAGGCTTTATCTATCAGTATAGGAAACCTCGAACTCTAAAAAAAGTTCTAGAGATCCTTTCTTCGGAGGTTTTGATATGTTCGAAAACTCTTTCTAAACTTAAATCATTCCAATCCTTTCAGTTCTCGTTTTCGGAATATCTGAGAGAGAAATCTCCCTGTTATACGTGTTTTAGTAAGCCATGCTATTCTCACTCCATTCTTTTTATTTTTGATTATTCTATCAACAAGAAAAGTTGCTACATCAGCTACTGTATCAGCAAGAATATTAAATATCCTGATACTCTTCTCTCTTTTTTCAGAATCTTTTGGAAGTGATCCTAGTAAAAGATCAGTCACCACCATGCCGGGACTCAATAAACATATCTTTACTTGAGAATCTTTGACCTCTTTAGCTGCAGACAACGTAAAATAGGTGACAGCTCTTTTGGTCATCCCGTAAATACTCATCTTATCGCTCATCATATCATTACTACCATAGCCTTCCATATTATAGATGAACCCTCCAGACTCTTTCATTCTCTCACTGGCAACACGAGTACCATTGAGAACACCTTTAATATTCACATCAATTATAGTGTTCATATGTTCTGGATCATAATCCCAAACATGCTCTCTATTCTGATCCATTCCAGCATTATTAATCCAGATATCTACAGACCCAAATTCAGTTAATGCATACTGGTACATCTTTTCTACTTCTGAAAAATCTACAACATCACAACTGTATGCTAGGATCCTATTTGAAGGATAACGTTTATCTAACGATTTCTTTACTTCTTCAACACGCTTCGAATCCCTTCCATTGATCAGCACATCATGGCCTTGATTAAGAAATTCTACTGCAAGTCCTTGGCCGAGCCCTCTAGTACTTCCCGTTATGACTATGTGCATTGCACCCTCCTTGTTGAATCCGCCCATTATACTTCTAAATGCTTATTACTTTACTCTTCTTTAAAAATAGAAAAACCGCTACCCCCCAGATTATGGAGAGAGCGGTTCTTAGTAATTAACAGATGATTACTATTTAGCTACAGCTTCTTCTTTTTTAGCGCTTTTCTTCGCTTTTTTCTTATCATCTTTTTTGTCAGTAGTCTTCTCTACCAACTCTAAGATAACCATTTCCGCTGCATCACCCTGTCTGAAACCTAACTTCAATATTCTAGTATATCCGCCAGGTCTTCCATCAAACATAGGTGCAATCTCTGTGAAGAGTTTGTTGAGGATCTCTTTGTCATTCATATCTTTAGCAATAGTTCTTCTGTTATGTACAGAATCAGTTTTTGCTCTAGTGATCATTTTCTCAGCAACTCTTTTACACTCTAATGCCTTTGCCTTCGTAGTCTCGATTCTTTCGTATCTAAACAGCGAAATGACCATATTACGTAACATAGCCTTTCGGTGGCTTGATCTTCTATCTAGTCTGTTAAAGCCTACTCTATGCCTCATTATCTTCTTCCTTATTCCCTGGGATTCTGATGGAAGTTTTAAGAACGCTATAGTCGGTCATTCCAAGACTAAGATTCCATTCCTTCAACTTCTCTTTGATTTCAGTAAGTGATTTCTTACCAAAATTTCGAGTCTTTGCAATCTCTTCCTCTGTTTTTCGAGTAAGGTCCCCAATAGATCGTATATCTGCATTCTTCAAGCAGTTACTTGATCGTACGGAAAGTTCCAACTCTTCGACTGGGGTATTGAGAATCTGCTGTACACGTTCTTCCTCTTTATCAACCTCTTCATTACTGTTGATGACTGACTCATCGAAGTTGATGAAGATAGTGAAGTGATCCTTCGCAATCTTCGCAGCTTCTGCTAGTGCATTCTGTGGAAGAATAGTACCATCTGTATAGATCTCAAGTATCAGTTTATCATAATCATTTCTCTGACCTACACGACAGTTCTCAATTGAGTACTTAACCCTTTTGACAGGAGAGAAAACAGCATCTATTGGAATTGTTCCAATTTCTTCAATGTACTTCTCGTTTAATTCTGATGGTACATATCCTCGATTCAAATCGATCTGAACTTCCATGTCAATATTTGCATCTTCCATCATAGTAAAGATGACTGCATCCTTATTCATGATCTCAATGGTGTCGACTTCGAAGTCTGCACCAGTGACATTACCCGGCCCTTTGCATTCGATCAGGATAACCTTCTCTTCAACATCTTCAGGCAAGGTGATCATCAATTTCTTAAGGTTTGCAATAATCTCAGGAGTATCCTCTACTACACCAGGTAGTGATTCAAACTCACTTGAGATCATATGCGGATTACCTTCGCTATCATAGCATGTGAATTTTACAGCAGTAACGGCATAACCCTGGATAGAAGATAAAAGGACTCGACGAAGCGTATTACCGATAGTAGTACCAAAACCGCGTTCAAACGGATAAGCAATAAACTTACCATAGTTCTCTTCGATAGTACTTTGTTCAAAGGTAATACCTTTAGGCTTCTTAAAACCCTTCATTAAACTCTTACGTGCCATGATTACTCCTATCTTGAATAGAGCTCGACAATCAGCTGTTCATTAATAACAGTTGTTTCTGTAACTTCACTTCTTCTTGGGAATGCCAAAACTTTCCCTTTCATTGCGTCAGCATCTAGATCTAACCAAGCTGGAACACCTGATTTTGTATACTCTTTCAAGCTTTCTTTGATCACGATCATTTTCTGTGAAGCTTCGACGACTTTAATCTCATCTCCGACTTTCACTCTATATGATGGAATAGTCACTCGTTTCCCGTTAACCAGGATATGACCATGTGATACAAGCTGTCTAGCCTGTGATCTTGATGTTCCGTAGTGAAGACGGAATACCATATTGTCTAATCTTCTCTCAAGAAGAACGATCAGGTTCTCACCTGTTTTTCCTGTCTGTCGATCAGCTTCGTTAAAAGTTAACTTGAACTGTTTCTCCAGCATTCCGTACGTTCTTTTGAGTTTTTGTTTCTCTCTGAGCTGAACACCATAATCAGTCATTTTCTTTGATCGTGCTCTTGGCTCTTTTCCTGGTTTCCCAGCTTTTTTGTTTATGGGACATTTAGCTGTATGACATCGTTCACCCTTAAGGAACAACTTTGTCTGTTCAGTTCTACACTGTCTACATTTTGGTCCGATTTCTCTTGCCATCTTTAACTAGCTCCTCTTAGACTCGTCGTGTCTTTCGTGGTCGACAACCATTGTGTGGTATAGGTGTCACGTCACGAATGCTTCGTACCTGCAATCCTAATGCACCAAGTGCTCTAACTGCAGACTCTCTACCAACACCAGGGCCTTTTACCAATACATGCACTTCTCTCAGACCATAATCCATGGCCTTCTTCGCAGCAGTTTCTGCCGTTGTCTGTGCAGCATAAGGAGTAGATTTCTTAGCACCACGGAAACCAAGGCCGCCGGCACTTGCCCATGATACTGTATTACCTTTCAAGTCAGTTACTGTTACGATGGTGTTGTTAAAAGTAGCCTGAATAAATACTTTACCTTCGTAAACAGTCTTCTTGGATTTTCTTTTAGCCTTAGCCAACTTCGTATCTCCTCTTATTTCTTCTTATTGGCAACAGTCTTCTTCTTACCCTTTCTTGTACGTGCATTCGTTTTAGTTCTCTGTCCACGTACTGGTAAGCCTCTTCTGTGTCGCAAACCTCGGTAACAACCGATGTCCATCAATCTCTTGATGTTAAGTGCGACTTCAGTTCGAAGACGGCCTTCAACCTTGTAGTCGTTCTCAATGGTCTTTCTTAGATCATTGACCTGTTCAGCTGATAACTCATTCATCTTAGTATCCGGATCGATACCTGTTTTCTTACAGATCTCGACAGCTGATGTCCGACCAATTCCAAAGATATAGGTCAAAGAGATCTTTGTTGCTTTATTAGGAAGATCAATACCCGCAATCCTCGCCATGTAACTGGCCTCCTATATAATAATCAATCTTTTCGTAATTCAAGAGTCCTAAAACTTTAGGCTCTTATTTCTGTCTCTGTTTGTGCTTAGGATTATCACAGATGATTCGGACTACGCCCTTTCGTCTGATTACCTTGCACTTATCGCAAATAGGTTTAACACTTGCTCTAACTTTCATGGTACACCTCTATAGATTCCTGGATTTGATTCGGCCTTTCTTAACTAATCCATCCGAGTGATGCATCTTCATATGTCCTTCGACCTGGCTCATGGTATCAAGGTCTACACCCACCATGATCAACAGCGAAGTACCACCCAACAACATTGCCACGGATGCTGGGAAATTGAAGAATTTCTGCATTAACGTCGGGATCAGCGCAATAAACGCCAGAAATAACGAACCCGGGAATACAATTCTATTCAAGACCCTTGTCAGATACTCTTCTATTTTTTCTGATCTGATTCCAGGAATTGATCCACCATTTTCTCTAATCTGTCGAGCTATCTCAGTAGGATTAAGAGAAACCTGTGTATAGAAAAATGCAAACAGGATAATAAACAGGGTGTAGATAATTAGATACGGGGTACCCTGTGGTCTTAGCCAATTCGCAAACCTTGCCAACCATTCAACCTCTGGCCCGAGGGATGTTGCAATTTGCAAAGGAAAAGAAAGCAGTGCAGATGCAAAGATTACCGGAATTACTCCCGATGGGTTGATCTTGAAAGGAATGTAAGTACTCTGTGAGCCGTACATCTTTCTTCCAACAACTCTTTTTGCATAATGTACTGGGATCTTTCTCTGTCCCTGCTGTTCATATATGACCAGGGCGACAACAGTAACAAACATTGCCATTACGATAATAATGACAACGGGGTTTAAAGTTCCGCTCTGAACACTCTTAACTAAAGTAACAATTGCATTAGGGATTCTAGCAACAATACCTGAGAAAATGATCAAAGAGACACCGTTTCCGATACCTTTAGCAGTGATCTGTTCACCGATCCATACGAGGAACATAGTTCCTGTAGTAACGGTTAACATTGCGATTAATGTATAAGCTGTGAAGTTTAATGTAATCGCATCTGGTATTGATTTTGCATATACAGTCACGACATATGACTGGATGATACACATAGCAACTGTTCCATATCTTGTGATCTTCTGTATCTTCTTTCTTCCACCGTCCTCTTCAGACAATGCCTTAAGGCTAGGGAAGATTATCAGCATAAGCTGCATGATGATCTGTGTCGAAATATACGGCATGATACCAAGCATGAAGACTGAGAAGTTCTTGAATGCACCACCGGCAAAGAAGTCCAGGTATTCGGTCAGACCGATACCTGCTGTTGAACCGGAAGTCATAAAATAGACTTGTAATGCATTTACATTGATACCGGGAATCGGAAGTGTCGCTCCAAGTCGGAAAATAACCAACATGATAGCAGTAAAACCAATTCTCTTCCGAAGCTCTTTTATTCTGAAAACCTCAACCAATGAGTTAGCCATCGATCCCCTCTTTTAAATCTATTTTATTTCTCCACCAGCAGCTGTGATTAACTCAGCAGCACTACCGGAGACTTTCAAACCTTCGATAATCACCTTCTTGTCGATCTCACCATTAGCAAGGATCTTTACGAGAACGTTCTTACCTTTTACAATCTTCTTCTCTTTCAGTGTTTCAACAGAAACAATCTCTCCATCGACAAATGCCTTGGAGATCTCTGAGAGAGAGACAACAGTATATTCAATCTTAAAAGGATGGTTAGAGAAACCTCTTCGTGCGAGTCGTCGATACAATGGCATCTGACCACCCTCGAATCCTGGTCTTACACCACCACCTGATCGAGACTTCTGTCCATCATGTCCTCGACCGGAGGCTCGACCCTTAGATCCATACCCTCGACCGATGATTGTTTTTTTCTTATTTGCCCCAACGGGCGCCTTTATCTGTCCCATCCTACTTTATCTCCTCGACTTTAACAAGATGTGAAACGACATTGATCATACCTTTCACGACAGGAGTAGCTTCTCGTACGACAGAACTGTTTATCTTACCAAGGCCAAGGGCCTTGATAGTACCACGTTGCTTTGGTTTAGAACCAATCATACTTTTGATAAGTTCGATTCGTACTTGTTCAACTTTTTTCTTAGCCATAATTAACCCCACATCTCATTGAGTGATTTACCACGGTTCTTTGCGACTTCACGAGCATCGAACAGGTTCTCTAATCCGTCAAACACTGCTTTCACAATATTAATGGTATTCTTTGAACCAAGTGATTTTGCAAGAATGTCATGTATTCCACAAGCGTCCATTACGGCACGCACTGGACCACCTGCGATAATTCCTGTACCAGGAGCAGCAGGTCTTAGTAGAACTTTTGCACTCTTGAATTCACCCTGAATCTCATGAGGGATCGTGGTTCTCTTCAAGGGGACCTCGATCATACTATTTTTAGCTTTCTCAACACTCTTTCTAATAGCTTCTGTTACATCATTAGCTTTACCAAAACCATAGCCAACTCGGCCTTTCTGATCACCAACAACTACAAGAGCAGAAAAAGAGAATCTTCGTCCACCCTTTACAACTTTAGCAACTCGATTGAGTTTAATCAGTTTTTCAACATATTCTTGATCTTTGGATCTTTTTTCCACCATATCCCCCTAGAACTTCAATCCAGATTTTCGAGCGCCATCAGCTAAGCTTTTGACGATTCCATGATAGAGATATCCATTTCTATCAAATACAACAGCCTCAATCTTCTTTTCGACCAGTTTCTGACCAATAGCCTCACCGATCTTCATAGCATCTGCAACATTATTCTTCAATGCCTTATATTCAGCATCCATATTGCTTGCAGAAGCGATTGTAACACCTGAAGTATCATCGATCACCTGTACATAGAGGTGTTTATTACTTCTATATACTGTCATTCTTGGTCTTTCTGGCGTACCGAAAATCCTCTTTCGAATATGGATTTTTCTTTTAAGTTTTTTTCTTCGCTTATTGTTAACTTGTTTCATTGTACTACCCTACTTAACACCAGATTTACCGATCTTACGTCTGATAACTTCATTTTCATACTTAATACCTTTACCTTTGTAAGGCTCAGGTGGTCGTAATGAACGAATCTCAGCACACGCTTGACCGACTTTCTGTTTATCAATACCAGTAACGATGACCTTAGTCTGTCCGTCACAAGTAATAGTGATATCTTCATTGATCACAAACTCAATCTGGTTTGAAAAACCTAAATTAAGATATAGTATATTTCCTTTAACTTCAGCCCTATAACCAACACCATTGATCAGCAAAGCACGAGTGAATCCAGTTGAGACACCAATAACCATATTCTGGATAAGTTGTCTGTAGAGTCCATGATAACTTCTTGAACTCTTGGAATCATCCTTTCGTGTTACAACGATTTGTTCACCTTCTACAGCGATCGTTACACTTGGCTGATATCCCTGAACCAGTTTCCCTTTCGGCCCTTCGACGGTAATCTCTTTAGCTGTTACAGCTACTTTGACACCTGCAGGTATTGTAATAGGCAATTTACCAATACGAGACATAGTTCACCACCTTACCAAACTGAACAGATCAGCTCACCGCCGACTTTCTGATCAGTTGCTTTCTTTCCAGTAATTACACCACTAGAAGTTGAAACGACAACCACACCATGACCATTGAATATTCTTGGGATCTCTTTGTATCCTGAGTATACTCGTCTACCTGGAGTAGAGATTCTCTCCAATCCATGGATGATTGGTTTCTGTTTGCCATCATATTTCAAGAAGATTCGAATGAAGTTTACATTCTCCTTACTTACCTTCTTGAAATTCTTAATATAACCCTCGTTCTTGAGGATCTTTACAATCTGTAATTTCAGTTTTGATGTAGTTACATCAACTTTTTCGTGTTTTGCTAGATTTGCGTTTCGAATCTTCGTTAACATATCAGCAACAGGATCACTTATAGCCATCTCACTCTCCTACCAGCTGGATTTTGTAACGCCAGGAATCTTACCTTCACTAGCTAGCTTTCGAAAACAGACCCTACACATCTGAAACTTACGCATATAACCCCTAGGTCTTCCACAAACCCTACAACGATTCACTTGACGTGTGCTGTACTTTGGCTCCCTTTGGGCCTTAACAATCATTGATTTTTTTGCCATTGATCTACTCCCAACTATTTACTAAAGGGCATGCCGAGCTTTTTCAGCAGCGCAAAGCCCTCTTCGTCGTTTTTAGCAGTCGTAACAATAGCAATATTGAGACCACTAATCCTTTCGATATGATCATAATCAATCTCAGGGAAGATTATCTGTTCCTTTACCCCAAGTGAATAATTACCGTGACCATCAAAAGCATTCGGGTTGATTCCCCTGAAGTCCTTTACACGAGGTAATGCAACATTCACTAGTCTGTCAAAAAATTCCCACATTTGTGCGCCACGAAGAGTGACCATAGTTCCGATTTCCTGACCTTGACGAAGCTTAAAGTTCGCAATAGATTTTCTCGCCTTGGTTTTGACCGCATGCTGTCCTGTTATCTGCTCTAACTCTTTAACTGAAGCTTCAAGAAACTTCTTGTTATCAATAGCATCTCCGACACCAACACTAACTGAGATCTTCTCAATTGTAGGTATCTGCATAGCAGAAGAGTAACTGAAATCTTTCAGCAGCTCTGGAGCAACACTCTCTTTATACTTCTTCTTCATATTCGGTATATACTTATCCATTAGAGCACTTCCCCGGTCTTTTTCGCAAAACGAACTTTCTTACCATCTTCAATCTTATAGCCGATTCTTGAAGGAGAACCGTCCTTAGTCACGATTGCTACATTAGAAATGTGCAAAGGTGCTTCGACTTCAATGATTCCACCCTTATCCTGCTGACTCTTTTTCTTCATGGCTTTTTTTACCATGTTGACACCCTGAACGATCACACGATCGTTATCAGAATCGATCTTCAGGACTTTTCCTGTCTTTCCTTTGTCTTTTCCGGCAAGGATCATGACAGTGTCATTCTTCTTGATTTTTGAAATTCCCATCTTATTCTCCCTACAACACTTCCGGCGCTAGAGACACGATCTTCATGAAACCATCTTCTCGAAGTTCTCGAGCAACCGGTCCAAAGATTCGCTTTCCACGCGGGTTATTGTTGGCATCGATAATAACACAAGCATTATCATCAAACCTGATATAGGTACCGTCAGGTCTTCGGTATTCTTTTCTAACACGGACAATAACCGCTTTCTGCACGTCACCCTTTTTAATCTGGCCGTTTGGAAGAGCGTCCTTAACTGCAACTACGATGATATCACCGATACTGGCATTCATTCTCTTACTACCACCAAGTACCTTGATACATTGTACACGTTTTGCACCGCTATTATCGGCAACGTTTAAATACGTTTGCATTTGAACCATAACGCAACTCCTTTACGACTATTTAGCACGCTCGACAATCTGGTTTAATCTCCAGCTCTTGTCTTTACTGAGAGGACGACATTCAACGACACGAACAGTATCGCCTTTCTTAGCTTCATTTCTCTCATCATGTGCTTTGACTTTTTTTGTCTGCTTTACATATTTCTTATAAAGAGGGTGAAGCCTTCTGGTTGTGATTGCTACAACGATAGTCTTATCCATCGCATCACTTACAACCTGTCCTGTAAATGTCTTTTTATTCGCTTTCATAGAACACAGGCTCCCTTACTTAGTATTTTTACGTATGCCTAAAGCATATTCATGAACAATGGTATTAACTCTAGCAATATCTCTTCGAACTGTTCTCAATCTGAGAGGGTTCTCAAGATGTCCAAGGACCTTATCCATTCGTAATTTGAGATACTCCTTATGGAGATCTTCTTTCTTATTTATCAACTCTGCATATGTCAGGTCGTTAAATGTACTTTTCATATTACTACTCCGCATCTCGTCTTGTTACAAACTTTGTCTTAATAGGCAATTTGCTTGCAGCAAGAGCCATAGCTTCACGGGCTAGCTCTTCAGGAACACCTGCCATCTCAAACATGACAGCTCCCTTCTTCACAACAGCAACCCAACCTTCTGGATTACCTTTACCCTTTCCCTGTCTTGTTTCTGCAGGTTTTTTAGTATAAGGCATATCCGGGAATATTCTGATCCAAACCTTACCACCTCTCTTGATGTGTCGTGTCATAGCGACACGAGCAGCTTCAATCTGGCGGTTTGTGATCCATTTAGGCTCAAGAGCCTGTAGACCAAAATCTCCGAAGGCAACAGTATTACCACGATGTGCAACACCGTCCATCTTGCCTCTCATTTTCTTTCGATACTTAACTCTTTTTGGACTAAGCATGACTATCTATCTCCTTGCTGAAGGTCTACGATCTCTAGTAGATTTCTTTACTAAAAGACCAGCATCCTCTTTTTGAGCTTTGTCATAGATCTCACCATTGAAGACCCATACTTTTACACCGATGATACCAAAGGTTGTATTTGCTTCAGCAAATCCATAATCGATATCAGACCGCAGTGTATGCAGAGGAACTCGACCATCTTTATGCCATTCAGTACGTGCCATCTCAGCACCACCAAGTCGACCAGAGACCTTGATCTTCACACCCTGTACACCAGCTTTCATTGCACTGCTTACTGCCATCTTTAAAGCTCTTCTAAAAGAACCTCTCATCTTCAACTGTCTTGCAACATTAAGTGCAATAAGCTGAGCATCAGCTTCCGGTCTTTTAACTTCTTTGATCTTGATCTGAACTTTTTTGTTCGCAAGAGTCTGAAGTCTCATTCCGAGCTTCTCAACATTAGAACCTTTGGAACCAATGATGATTCCAGGTTTTGATGTCTTGATGACAACAGTTATTCTCTGGGGTTTTCTGATAATCTCAACATCTGAGATATCAGCACCTTTAGTCTCAGGGCAGCTCGTAAGAGCTTTCCGGATTTGCAGGTCCTCATGCAGAGTATCTGCATAATCTTTTGGATCTACATACCATTTTGACTTCCATGTCTTATTAACTCCAAGTCGGAGTCCTATAGGATTAACTTTCTGCCCCATTTATTCCCCCATACTCGCAATTTCGTCTAGAACAACAGAAATATGACTTTCTCTTTTAAGTAGAATATCTCTACGTCCATGAGATCTTGGCCAAACACGTTTTAAACGTGGACCTTCGTCAATACGTATCTCTTTAATGAACAGCATCTCTTCATCGAGCTGCTTGTTCTGCATAAGAGCATTTGCTGCTGCTGACTGTACGACCTTCTTAATCAGACCTGCACCCTTCTGAGGCATAGCCTCTAGAATCGCTACAGCGTCTGCATACGGTTTACTTCGTACAACATTCGCGATAGGGCGTACTTTTGTAGGAGAAACCATCACATATTTAGCGATTGCTTTGTAACCTTTCTTTGCTTCCATCACGATACCTATCTCTTCTTCGATTTTTTATCAGACCCAGCGTGTCCACGATAGAATCTAGTTGGTGAAAACTCACCAAGCTTATGACCAACAAGGTTCTCTGTAACATAAACAGGGACCCAAGTCTTTCCATTGTAGACAGAAATGGTAAAACCTACCATCTCGGGGATAATAGTCGAGGTACGGGAATATGTTTTAACCATTGGTTTTTGTCCCGCTTTGTTTGCTTCAAGAACTCTTTTATACAGTTTTTTCTCTATAAAAGGTCCTTTTTTGATTGACCTAGCCACTTTCTACTCCTACTTCCGCTTCTTCACGATAAACTTGCTAGAAGGTTTTCTCTTCTTTCTAGTCTTGTATCCCTTAGTAGGCATACCCCATGGAGAAACAGGATGACGTCCACCTGATGTCTTACCCTCACCACCACCATGTGGGTGATCGACTGGGTTCATGACAACACCTCGGACTTTTGGACGACGACCAAGCCATCGTGACCGACCTGCTTTACCAAGACTTACATTCATATGATCTTCGTTTCCAATGCTTCCCAAAGTTGCGAAACATTCACCGAATACCATTCTCATCTCACCTGAAGGTAGTTTTAGAGTTGCATAATCGCCTTCTTTAGCGACTACTGTTGCAACTGTTCCAGCAGATCTAACTAACTGGCCACCTTTACCTCTCTGCAGCTCCACATTGTGTACTGCCATACCGAGGGGAATGTTCTTCAAAGGAATCGCATTTCCAATCTCTAGAGGTGCAGTCTCACCACTGATGATCTCCATGCCCACCTTAAGTCCCTTAGGAGCTAAGATGTAACGTTTCTCACCATCTTTGTAGTTGACCAAAGCAATGTTAGCAGATCTGTTTGGATCATACTCAATACTGGCAATAAAACCAGGAATGTTATGCTTGTTTCTCTTGAAATCTATCTCTCGATATTTTCTCTTATGTCCGCCACCGCGTCTTCGAACGCTGATACGACCACCGGCTCCACGTCCGGCGTGTTTACTTATACCTTTCGTAAGTGATTTCTCACTTGTTGAAGTTGTTACTTCTTCGAAAGTCAAAGTCGTTGTGTATCGAAGACTGGGGGTTCTCGGATTATACTTCTTGATACCCATAATACCCCTCTCCTAAACGCCTTCTATAGCGCTGATAGAATCGCCTTTAGCTACAGTTACGATCGCTTTTTTCCAAGGTGTTGTAGACCCTGCACGAACGCCTGATTTTGTTCTAGTGAATTTAGGTTTCCCTTTCACTATTGATACATTACAACTAAGAGCCTTAACAGAGAATAATTCCTCTACTGCTCTCATCACCTGAATCTTATTCGCTCTAGGATCTACTTTGAAGGTATACTTCTTTGTTTCACCTTCACGGTCCAAGTTGGACTTTTCTGTTAAAACAGGTGCTAAAATGATCTGATCTGCTCTCACAATCGTCCCCTTACTCTTTTCCGTAGAATTCGTTCAAATTCCCGGCAGCAGTCTCAAGTAAAAGAACGTTCTTGCCGTAAAGCAGTTCTTTTGCTGATAGTCTGTTATAAGAATTGATCTTAACCCAGGGAATATTCTTCCCAGCTCTACGAAGCATCACATCATCATCTTTGAGGATGATCAACGTTCGTTCCTGGTTAACAAGATTCTTGAGAACATTCACAAGATCCTTTGTTTTCCCACTCTCTACTGAAAAATCTTCAACAACTTTCAGACTATTTTCCTTTACTTTCATTGAAAGTAAAGACTTCATCGCCAATCGTTTCATCTTCTTCGGTAGCTTATAGCTATAATCTCGTGGCTTTGGTCCAAAAATAGTACCACCACCGACCCATACTGGAGATTTCTTATCTCCGGATCGTGCATTACCAGTTCCTTTCTGTCTCCAAGGTTTAGCGTTACTGTAGTTCACTTCACCTCGTGTCTTAGTACAGGCGGTTCCGACTCTGCGGTTTGCTAATTCGTTATTAACGGCGTAGTATATAGAACCATCACTCACTTCTGCTGCAAAAACAGAATCATCAAGTGTGATATCTTTTACTTCTTCACCTTGTATCGAAAAGACTTTCGCTTTCATGTCTCGCCTCTATTTCTTCTTTGATTTTTTAACAATCACAACACTTTGACGGGGACCAGGAATCGCACCTTTAACCATGAGAACCTTTCTCTCCACATCAACCTTTACTAATCGTAGATTCTGAATCGTAGTCTTCTCTCCACCCATTCTACCAGGCATCTTTGTACCCTTAAAAACACGTGATGGAGTAGCAGCCATTCCTGTACCACCAAGACCTCTATGAAATTTAGAACCATGAGTTGCACGACCACCTGAAAAGTTATGTCGCTTCATAGCTCCCTGGAACCCTTTACCTTTCGAAGTTCCTTCCACATCTACAAACGCTATATCCTGAAAGATATCTACACCTAACACATCACCAATAGAGACTTCTTTATCAAAGTTCTTCATCTCTACTAGACACTTTTTAGGTTCGCAGACATCGCTGAATTGTCCAGCATACGGCTTTGTAACACGACTCTGTTTCGCGTCTACAGCACCGATAACACAAGCACTGTAACCGTTTTTATCATCGGTTCTCTCAGATACGACTATATTGTCTTCAATCTTGATTACCGTTACCGGGGTCAATACCCCTCTTTCATCAAATACTTGTGTCATTCCGACTTTTTTGCCGATAAGCCCTAACATCTCTTACCTCAACTATTAATTACTGTTTAATCTCTACATCCACACCTGCAGGAAGCTCAAGCTTCATCAAGGCATCCATTACTTTGGATGTAGGATCTAGGATGTCAATCAGTCTTTTATGTGTTCGCATCTCAAACTGCTCACGCGACTTTTTGTTGACATGAGGTGATCTGAGCACCGTGAATTTATTGATACGAGTAGGAAGAGGTACTGGTCCGGAAACTTTAGCCCCAGCCTTCACAACTGTCTGAACGATCGCTTTTGAACTTTGTTCAACGAGATCTACATCGAAACCTCTTAACCGTACTCGAATTCTATCTTTGGTCATCATTCCTCCACAAAGCAAGTCTCGCCCGGCTTATTTACCGATGCGAGACTTCTCACCATCATTATTCGATTATTTCTGTAACCTGACCTGATGCTACAGTTCGTCCACCCTCACGGATAGCGAATTTGAGTCCTTTTTCCATAGCGATCGGGTAGATCAATTCAACGTTAACTTCTGTATGATCACCAGGCATTACCATCTGTTTGTCTTCAGAAAGTGTTACTGTTCCAGTGATATCAGTTGTTCTAAAGTAGAACTGAGGCCTATAACCTGAGAAGAATGGTGAGTGTCGTCCACCCTCATCTTTGCTCAAGCAGTAGATCTGACCTTTGAATTTCTTATGAGGAGTAATAGTTCCTGGCTTAGCCAAAACCTGACCACGAACAACCTCTTTCTTATCAACACCTCGAAGAAGAGCACCAACATTATCACCCGCCTGACCTTCGTCAAGAAGCTTGTTGAACATCTCTACACCAGTACAGGTGGTCTTAGAAGTATCTTTAATTCCTACGATTTCGATTTCTTCACCGACTTTAAGGATTCCTCTTTCGATTCTTCCTGTAACTACAGTTCCTCGTCCCTGAATAGAGAAAATATCCTCGATTGGCATCAAGAATGGCTGATCTACAGCTCTCTCTGGGAGTGGGAAGTATGTATCCATAGCTTCAATGAGGTCATCGATACATTTTGTCTTCTCTGGATTATCAGGGTTTTCCATTGCTTCAAAAGCTGAACCCTTGATAACTGGAGTCTCATCTCCTGGATACTCATATTCAGAGAGAAGATCTCTCATCTCTTCTTCTACGAGTTCGATAAGATCCGGATCGTCTACCTGATCACATTTGTTAATAAAAACAATAAGTGAAGGTACACCAACCTGTCGTGCAAGAAGGATATGCTCTTTAGTCTGAGCCATAGCACCATCTGTAGCAGCAACAACAATAATAGAACCATCCATCTGAGCAGCACCAGTAATCATGTTCTTGATATAGTCGGCGTGTCCTGGACAGTCTACGTGTGCGTAGTGTCTGTTATCTGACTGATACTCAACGTGTCGAGTATTGATTGTGATACCTCTAGCTTTCTCTTCTGGAGCATTGTCGATATCTTCGTAATTCATGATCTTATCACCGTGTTTTCTTGCGCAATGCATGGTGATAGCTGCAGTAAGAGTTGTCTTACCATGGTCGACGTGTCCGATAGTACCTACATTGATATGCGGTTTCGTCCTTTCAAATTTCTCTTTAGCCATCCGTTTTTCCTCCTTGTGACCAAGTCACAATTAAGTTAAATAAATTATAAAAGTATTATCCTAATACCATTCATAAACCGAGATCCAACATCTATTGTTTGATTGCAAAAAGACGATTAGAAGGATCCAGAGGTCAGAATGGTAGAAAGAAATCTCCATACTGACATAGTGCAATTAATAAAATTAATTACGTTATGTCTGGAACCACCTGATCATCTGCAACTTCTAGACGATGGGTTTGGTTCAAACCTGCAAGCGCTACCAACGGATATACCGCTAGTACTAAACGCTAGCCTTGACGAATATATGATTAATTCTATCTTTAGTCAAGAGTAACAAGAATTATTACTAACAAATAAATGATTAATCAATCGGGGCAATAAAAAGCCACCATATATGGTGGCTATTTTCAGTAGTATCAGATACTTACCATCTATAATGAGAGAAAGCTTTGTTCGCTTCTGCCATTCGGTGTGTATCCTCTTTCTTCTTGAAAGCACTACCTGTTGAATTGAATGCATCAACCATCTCTGATGAGAGTTTTTCGCTCATTGATTTACCGCTTCTTGTACGAGCAGCAATAATGACCCATCTCATTGCCAAAGCTTCCCGTCGACTCTCTCGAATCTCTACAGGAACCTGGTAGGTTGAACCACCTACACGTCGAGATTTAACCTCAACGACAGGCTTGACATTGGCAAGAGCTTTTGTGAAGACGTCTAAAGCAGGTTCTCCAGCTTTTGTCTCCATGATTGCCATTGCATCATAGATAATCTTTGTACTGATTGATTTTTTACCGTCAACCATCATTCTTCTGATAAACTTCTCTACTACAGTAGAATTATATCGTGGGTCAGGAAGTATATCTCTGACCGGTGCAACTTTTCTTCTAGCCATCTGAGTATCTCCTTAAGCCTTTGGTCTCTTAGTACCATATTTTGATCGAGATTTTCTTCGATCATCAACACCAAGTGTATCCTTAGCGCCACGAACGATATGGTAACGTACACCCGGAAGGTCCTTGATCTTACCACCTCTTAAGAGTACTACTGAGTGCTCCTGAAGGTTATGTCCAATACCTGGGATATAAGCGGTTACTTCAATACCGTTTGACAATCTTACTCTGGCTACCTTTCTAAGAGCAGAGTTTGGTTTCTTAGGTGTTACTGTCATAACACGTGTGCATACACCTCTTTTCTGAGGACAACTGTCCAAAGCAGGTGAGCCGGTTTTCTTTTTCTGAGACTTTCGTCCCTTTCTAACAAGCTGATTAATTGTAGGCATCTTTTAGATACTCTCCCTTTTCAGTTTCCATTCATAATTGCCCGAACTAAAACGTCGGGCACCGTCATGTATATCAACACCTGAAGTCAGCATGGAGTTTTTATATGTAGACCCGATGAGGTCTTACATCTCACCTTCAGATAGTTCATTCACCAATTCGCGACCCTCAAGTTCCCCTTCCCTCTTTCGTGCTTCCATCACAGACTGCACGGAATCGTTCAGAGCTTGAGCATCCTCATCTACAAGCGTTATGTCACGATACTGCTTCATACCAGTACCAGCCGGAATAAGATGTCCTATAATGACATTCTCTTTTAGACCACGCAACTCATCTCTACTACCAGCTATTGCCGCATTTGTCAATACCTTAGTAGTCTCTTGGAACGAAGCAGCTGATATGAACGAGTCAATACTCAGCGACGCCCTTGTTATTCCAAGAAGTAGTGGTTGTGCGATCGCAGGCTGTCCACCTTCTCGAAGCACTCGCAAATTCTCTTCATTGAACCGATACTTGTCGATCTGCTGTCCATAGATGAAGCTTGTATCACCAACAGAGACGATCTCAACTTTTCTCATCATCTGTCTTACGATAACACCGATGTGTTTATCGTTGATATCTACACCCTGGAGTCTGTAGACCTCCTGCACCTCGTCAACGAGGAATGACTGCAATGCATTCTCACCAAGGATATCCAAGATATCATGTGGGTCGACTGCACCGTCACAAAGCGATTCTCCAGCCTTGACAAGGTCTCCATCTCGAACAAGCAGGTGCTTACCCATAGGAATGAGATGTTTCCCCTCATTACCAAACTCATCCTCGACTGCGACAACTCGTTTAGCCTTAACGATTCCTTTGAATCTTACGAATCCATCAAGCTTAGCTAGTGTTGCAATATTCTTAGGTCTTCGAGCCTCGAAAAGCTCTCCAACTCTAGGAAGTCCACCTGTAATATCTCGAGTCTTCACAGACTCCTTCAAGAGTTTCGCAAGTGATCGTCCTTTTTTAACTATAGTACCATCTTCAACGTTCAGGTAAGAAGCACCAGGAAGGAAGTATGTAGCTATCTCGGCATCATTATCATCAACGATAACGATACGAGGCTGAAGAGTCTCCAAAGTATACTCAGTGATCTTCTTTTCAACATTACCTGTCTCTTCGTTGACCTCTTCCTTAAGAGTGGTCCCCAATAGGATATCCACGAATTTGACCTTACCATCCTGTTCTGCGATGATCGGTTCTGAGAATGGGTCGAACGTTACGATCGCCTCATTAGCAGGGATCACCTTACCAATCTCAACATGAAGCTCAGAGCCAGTCTTGATATCAATATGCTGTTCCTGAGTCACAAGAAGTACATCCTTGCCATAGAGCTTCACATAAGCGATCTCATTAGCAAGTACATCCTCACCACCCTTACGAGCGATAAGTTTACCATTAACAACCTTCTCATCATCTTCGACAAGTAACTCATCATACTGATCAGCAGAGATAGTTCTCAGTACTCTTGAAGCACCGATCACACCCTTTCTCGTGAAGACGATCGTACCATCGTCAAGTGTTACCGTATTACCGGCAGCAGACTGTAACAATACAGGATAGTTTAGTGCTATCTTGTTTTCCTCAGAAGACTTCATCGCCGCACCACCGATATGGAACGTACGCATGGTCAACTGAGTACCAGGCTGTCCGATCGACTGAGCCGCGATGATTCCGACAGCCTCACCAATATTGACAGTCTTATTAGTCGCAAGGTTTCTGCCGTAACATTTCTGACAGACACCGTGTTTTGATTCACAGGTGAGTACTGTTCTGATTCGTACCGATTCGATACCGGCACTCTCGATCAATTCAGCACTCTCTTCAGTGATCTCTTCATTCACATCGATGATAATCTCACCGGTGATAGGATGCTTGACCCTTTCAAGGGTGAATCTACCGACGATTCTATCTGATAGTGATTCTACTACATCCTCTCCATCTTTGATCGCCTTAGTCTCAATACCATTGATGGTACCACAGTCTTCCTCGTTGATCACCACATCCTGTGCGATATCGACAAGACGTCTTGTCAGGTAACCGGCATCTGCAGTCTTCAACGCTGTATCGGCGAGTCCCTTTCGGGCACCATTGGTAGAGATGAAGAACTCGATGATCGAGAGCCCCTCTTTAAAGTTCGATCGAATAGGAAGTTCGATGATGTCACCTGACGGTTTCGCCATCAATCCTCGCATACCACCAAGCTGTCTGATCTGAGTTCTACTACCTCGAGCACCAGAGTCTGCCATCAGATATACAGAGTTGAACCCATCCTGATGTTTCTTGAGTATATCCATGAGTTCGTTAGTAAGTTCCTCATTGGTCTTACTCCAGACCTCAATGACACGGTTATATCGCTCTTCCTGAGTGATATGTCCCTGTAGGTACTGTTCCTGTATCAGTCGAACCTCTTCATTGGCTCCTTCGATCATTTCCTTCTTCTTAGCAGGGATGATGATGTCAGAGACACCGATAGTACAACCGAATACCGTCGCATATTTGTAACCGACATCCTTGATAGCATCAAGCATCTCGACAGCGATTGAATTCGAATATTTTGCTAGGGTCTTACCAACAAGCACTCTCAGTTCTTTATCACCGAGGCAGCTATTCTGATACTCGATAGCGGCAGGCATAGCATCATTGAAGATGACCCGACCTGCTGTGGTCTTGACGATATTACCAGGCCCTAATTTATAGGAGATCAGAGCATTATAAGTTAAAGACTTACTTTCGATGGCCATGAAGATCTCATCTATTGAATCATAGAACTTCCCTTCACCAGCATCACCGGGCTTCTCTCGAGTCAAGTAGTTAATACCAAGTACCATGTCCTGAGACGGGAATACGATAGGATTACCATTCGCAGGGTCTAGCAGGTTATTAGTAGAGAGCATCAAAGTCCAACACTCGATCTGGGCTGCCTGTGTAAGCGGTACGTGAACAGCCATCTGGTCACCGTCAAAGTCAGCATTGTAAGCATGACAAACTAACGGGTGAAGTTTTATCGCTTTTCCTTCGACAAGCACCGGCTCAAAAGCCTGTATACCAAGTCGGTGAAGGGTCGGCGCACGGTTCAAGAGCACTGGGTGCTCTTTGACGACCTCATCAAGGATAGACCATACTTCCTGAGTCTCCTGTTCTACGAGGCTCTTAGCTTTCTTGATGTTATAGACAACACCCTTCTGAACTAGTCGCTTCATAATGAATGGCTTATAGAGTTCTAAAGCCATCTTTGAAGGTAGACCACACTGATGTAGTCTCAACTCAGGACCAACGACGATTACTGATCGACCAGAATAGTCGACACGTTTTCCGAGAAGGTTCTGTCGGAATCGTCCCTGCTTACCTTTAAGCATATCTGAAAGTGATTTCAAAGGTCTGTTAGAAGCACCTTTTACCACTCTTTTCTTTTTTGAGTTATCAAAGAGCGCATCGACTGCTTCCTGAAGCATCCTCTTCTCATTCCTGATAATGATATCAGGTGCGTGAAGTGACATGAGTCGTTTCAGTCGGTTATTTCTATTGATAACCCTTCTATAGAGGTCATTGAGGTCAGATGTCGCAAAACGACCACCATCAAGCTGTACCATAGGTCGAAGCTCTGGCGGAATGACTGGAATCACACTAAGGATCATCCACTCTGGTCTGTTCTTCGAGTCTCTGAAGTTTTCAACAACTTCGATTCTTTTCAATAATCGTTTATCTGCCTTAGGTCCTTTCTGCAACATCTTCGTTCGAAGCTCTGCGGAGAGGGTGTCAAGGTCAAGATTCTCAAGGAGAGATCGTACTGCCTCAGCTCCGATACCTGCAGTGAAGTTTTCACCGAATCGGTCTCGTGCCTCAAAGTATTCTTCTTCCCCCAGCAACTGCTGATACTTTAGTTCTGTATCACCAGGATTGATGACTACATACTTCTCATAGTAGAGAATTGACCGTAACGCACCCATAGATAAGTCTAATAGAAGACCCATTCTTGAGGGTACAGAGCGGTAGTACCATATATGTGATACAGGAGCTGCCAATTCGATATGGCCCATTCGTTCTCGTCGTACCTTAAAGTGAGTAACCTCTACACCACAACGGTCACAGATCACACCCTTATATCGGATCGACTTGAACTTACCACAATAACACTCCCACTCTTTGGTGGTACCAAATATTCTCTCGCAAAAGAGGCCGTCCTTTTCTGGACGAAGAGTCCTGTAGTTGATAGTCTCTGGCTTTTTCACTTCACCATAAGACCAGTCTCTAATCTGGTCTGGTGAAGCTAATTTGATCAGAATACTATCGAAATCCTGAATTTCTCTCATTCGATGTTATCTCCTGCTTAGAACTGAGTCCCTTTCTTGTTTATCAATTCTTCATCTCGTTCAGTTAACGGAATCTGCTTACCCTTTGAGTCATAAATACTCATATCTAAAGCTAGTCCCCGAAGTTCCTGTACTAATACGTTAAATGATTCAGGCATTCCAGCACTCGTTGCCGGTTCGCCCTTCACAATACTTTCATATATCTTCACACGTCCGTTCATATCATCAGACTTGATGGTAAGAAGTTCCTGTAGAGTATTAGCTGCACCATATGCCTCTAATGCCCAAACTTCCATCTCTCCAAGTCTCTGACCACCAAACTGCGCCTTACCACCAAGCGGTTGCTGGGTAACAAGGGAATACGGTCCGGTAGATCTTGCATGCATCTTATCATCAACAAGGTGCGCAAGCTTCAACATGTATACACAGCCACAGAATACTGGGTTCACAAAAAGTTCACCAGTTCTTCCATCTCGAAGAGGTGTTTTTGAGGTTACGGGAAGTCCGGCCTCTTTCAACTTATCTTCGATCTGCTCAACAGATGCTGACTGGAATACGGGAGTGGAGAACCACTGATCCAACTCTTTTGCTGCCCATCCAAGTTCAGTCTCAAGTAACTGTCCAATATTCATTCGAGATGGTACACCAAGTGGATTCAAACAGATATCCAGCGGAGTTCCGTCATCCATGTAAGGCATATCCTCTTCAGGTAGTACTCTAGCGACGACACCTTTATTACCATGTCGACCGGCCATCTTGTCACCCTCTTTGAGCTTTCGCTTTCGAGCAACAAGAACCTTCACCACCTCATCCACACCTGGAGAGAGATCATCCCCTTCAGATCGTTTCAGTCTCTGGATATCAATGACAGTACCTTCAGTTCCGTGAGGAACCTTCAGAGAGGTGTCACGCACCTCTTTTGCCTTCTCACCGAAGATCGAGTTCAACAACTTGAACTCTGGTGTTGAATCAGCCTCTGACTTAGGAGTGACTTTACCAACCAGAATATATCCTGATTTAACCTTCGCTCCGACTCTGATGATACCATCAGTATCAAGCTGTTCCAATGATTTCTCGCTGGTATTAGGTATGTCTCGTGTCAGCTTCTCCGGTCCTAGTTTTGTCTCTCGTACGTCTATAGTAAACTCTTTGATATGGACTGAGGTATATACATCCTCTTTAACCACCTTCTCTGAGATCAGTATAGCATCCTCATAGTTATACCCGTTCCATGGAACGAACCCTACGAGAACATTTCTACCGAGAGCCAATTCTCCCTGATATGTTGAAGGGCCATCAGCAATAGCCTGTCCCTTTTCTATCTTCTGCCCTTTCAATACGATAGGCTTCTGTGTAAAACAGGTATCCTGGTTCGTTCTCTGGTATTTCTGAACGATATAGGCATCTTTATCATCTTCACTCACGGCATTCTCAGGAGCGATCACAACCTCAGTCGCTGATACATAATCAACCACACCAGCTCTTTTCGCTTTGATCAACACACCCGAGTCATATGCTGTCTTACCTTCCATACCGGTACCTACACGAGGTGGTTCCGGGAATACGAGAGGTACAGCCTGACGTTGCATGTTCGATCCCATCAATGCACGGTTGGCATCATCATGCTCCAAGAAAGGAATCAATGATGTTGCAACAGATATTACCTGTTTTGGAGAGACGTCCATATAAGTGATCGTCTCAGGTTCTTTAGTACTATAGTCCCCTGACCGACGAACAGAGACCTGCTCATCAAGGAAGTTGCCTTCACCATCGATCCTGGCATTCGCCTGTGCGATGAAGTGTTTTTCCTCATCGATCGCTGATAGATACTCAACCTCTTTAGTTACCTTTCCGTCAATCACCTTACGATAAGGAGTCTCGAGAAAACCATAGTCATTGACCTGTGTATAGTTTGCCAATGATACGATAAGACCGATGTTCGGACCTTCAGGAGTCTCGATAGGGCACATTCTACCATAGTGGGTATAGTGTACATCTCGAACCTCGAACCCAGCCCTATCTCGTGAGAGACCACCAGGTCCCAATGCATTCAACCTTCGTTTATGGGTCAACTCTGCAAGAGGGTTGATCTGATCCATAAACTGACTGAGCTGGGAAGATCCGAAAAACTCTTTAATGGCTGCAACAATAGGCTTGATGGAAATCAAGTCCTGAGGTTTTACCGTCTCAGTCTCAAGATTCATTCGCTCTTTAGCTATTCTTTCCATTCTTGTGAACGCCGTCTTCAGCTGGTTCTGCATAAGCTCACCTACTGAACGGATTCGTCTATTACCAAGATGGTCAATATCATCGATATTCGCCTCACCCATATAGACCTTTATCAGATACCCCATGGTATTGATAATATCAGTCTTAGTAAGAACAGGATCATCGGTAGGATCATCACGATCAAACTTCTTATTGAGTTTGTATCGTCCAACTCTTCCAAGATCGTATCTTCTATAGGTGAAGAACATTGTATTTAGATCTTTTTCAGCACTCTCAAGAGTAATAGGTTCACCAGGCATCAGTACTGAATATACTGCTATCAAGGCATCCTCTTTGGTAGGCTCATCAAAGCCCTGCTCTACTCTGGTATGTTTTGAATCTTCAATCTCAAAACATCTCAATACCGTCTGAGCATTGAGTGATTCCTCAGATTCCATATCAAGGACTTCAATCTCCTTGATACCAGAATGGATCAACTCATCTACCTCATGCGGATGAATTCTATCACCAGCACGATAGAGCTTCTTCTGCTCATCGTCTTCAGTGACGTAGACGTCCTTAAAGAGTACAATATTGTTAAAATCAGCCGCTTCAAATGAGCCAGCTAACGAAACTTTCTTCGATTTATAATAGAGCTCAAGAATCTTCTCACGACTATCAAAACCTAACGCTCTCAAGAACAGGGTTCCTAGGATACGTTTTTTCCGGTCTATCTTCGTATAGACGAGATCTTTTTTATGATCAATCTCAAACTCAAGCCAAGATCCTCTATAAGGAATGATCCTCGAAGAGTATACACCCTTCTCATATGAGAAGATCACACCCGGAGACCTATGGATCTGACTTACCACGACACGTTCTGCACCATTGATGATGAACGTACCTCTATCAGTCATGAGTGGGATATCGCCAACATAAATATCTTTCTGTCGGATCTCTCCTGTCTCTTGGAAGATCAGATTGATTCTTGCTTTGATTGGTACTGAATAAGACAGTCCCTTTTGCTTACACTCAATCTCGTTGAATTTGATATGCTCTTCATCTAGTGTGTAAGAGACATACTCAAGCACCATATCGCCGCCGGGGCTCTCAATTGGAAAAGTTGATTGAAACACCTCTTCCAACCCCTGTAGCTCAAGAGGTTCATGTTTAGTAAGTTTCTCTCTCTGAAGAAACTTATCGTACGATGAGAGCTGAATATCTACGAGATCGGGAAGACCCAATACCTCTTCGAATTTTGCTCCTACATACTTTCGCTCTATAGCTTTGCCATTGGCAAGCATCGTTACCCCCTGGTTCATATATCAAGAGACTCGATCATAGGCATACAGATGATTCCTGTAGCACTCAAACCGCCTCTCTTAGCTAATAATGTTCGCATAGTTCAACACTATGCAAAATCCAAACCAAATAGATTTATCACGTCTTCAATGAAGACACAACAGGCCACCGGAACAAATCATTCTTCCGGTGGCTGATGTACAGATCTCTCAGAGTACTGAAAGATCCAAACATATCACATGCTGTATATTTCGTATTGAAATATTATTTGACCTCAACAGTAGCGCCAGCTTCTTCAAGTTTAGCCTTAACTGTTGCAGCTTCTTCTTTAGAGACGCCTTCTTTAACGGCTTTGTCTCCAGCCTCAACAACTTCTTTAGCCTCTTTAAGACCAAGACCTGTAAGAGCTCGAACAGCTTTAATTACTGGAATCTTCTTTCCATCTGCAATCCCTTTGAGGATTACGTCGAATTCTGTCTGTTCTTCAACTTCTTCCGCAGCTGCAGGTGCAGCAGCGGCAGCAGCTGCAACTGGTGCAGCAGCGGTTACGCCGAATTTCTCTTCCATTGCTGAGATCAGTTCTGAGACCTCAAGTACAGTCATGTTTGCGATAGCTTCTAAAATTTCATCTTTGGTAGCCATATTATCTTCTCCTTATAAATATAATATTGTATTTCCTAAACGACAGTAGCATGCTACTAGTGAAGACTAATGTCGTTTATTCTTTTGAATCTGCAACTGCTTGCAGAGTTCTTACAAGTTTCGTTGGTACAGCATTAAGCACATATACCACATTCTGAATTGGTGCCTTCATGGTACTCATCAACATTGAGATCAGTTCGTCCTTTGTAGGTAACTTACTGAAAGCCTCAACCTGTTTTGCATCGAAGACGTTGTTGTCAAGAATTCCACCTTTGATCTCCATTGGTGCATTCCTTGCAAATTCAACAAGGATCTTAGCTACTGGACCAGACTCCGCAGTCGGAAGTGCAATAGCAGTAGGGCCGACTAGGCACTCATCTGCTGATGGTCTGTCGAGATCCTTAAGTGCGATTCTTGCGAATCTATTCTTGACAACCTTGTAGGTTGCATTCTGTTCTCTCAGCTTGCTTCGAAGATCAGTGATCTGTTCTACTGTAAGACCTCGATAATCTGTGAAGATAAAATCTTTCACATCTTTGAACTCGTCTTTCAGTACCTGAATCGCTTCAACTTTATTCTGCTGTAATTTGATTTCGTATTCTGCCATCTTTTACCTCCTATTCCTACTGGAATGCCTTAGCATCAAGTTTGACACCAGGACCCATTGTAGAAGAGAGTGCAACACTCTTGACGAAATCACCCTTAACATCTGAAGGCTTCTTTCTCAAGATCTCCTTGATGACAAGGTTGACGTTCTCAGCAACAAGACCAGCATCCATTGAGACCTTACCGATAGCCAGGTGAATAACACCAGTCTTATCAGCTCTGAACTCAACTCGTCCCTTCTTCAATTCTGCAAGTGCAGCTTTAATATCGAAAGTAACAGTTCGGGTCTTAGGGTTAGGCATCAATCCTCTACGACCAAGAATCGGCCCAAGTCGACCAACATCTTTCATCATATCAGGAGTTGCAACAGCAACATCGAAGTCCAACCATCCACCACGAATCTTCTCGACTAGGTCAGCGTCACCAACATATGCAGCGCCGGCTTCTCTAGCCTCTTCTGCTTTCTCACCCTTAGCAAAAACAAGAACCTTCTTCTCTTCAGAGAATTGGTTAGGAAGAACGACAGTATCACGTACTGACTGACTTCGCTTGATATTCAGCTTGATTGAGAGTTCTACTGTCTCATCGAATTTTGCGAATGCAACATCTTTAAGAAGGACCAATGCATCATTGACCTCATAAAGAGCTTCACGATCAACTTTCTTTAACGCTTCTAGATATCTCTTACCACGCTTCATAAGTTACCCCTCTACCTCGACACCCATTGATCGAGCTGTGCCTGCAATAATACTGATGCCTGCATCAATATCGTTTGCATTCAGGTCGGGCATCTTCAATTCAGCGATCTCTTTAAGCTGATCTCGTTTGATCTTTGCGACTTTCACTTTGTGAGGTTCTCCAGAACCTTTTGCGATTCCGCAAGCCTTTTTGATAAGTACAGCTGCAGGAGGAGTCTTCATTTCGAATGAAAAACTTCGATCTGCGTAGACCGTAATAACAACGGGAACAGTCAATCCTGCCTCGATGTTCTTTGAACGATCATTAAACTGCTGTACAAACTGTGGTGCACTCACACCATGAGGTCCAAGAGCTGGACCTACCGGCGGTGCCGGTGTAGCCTTTTGAGCTGGCACCTGCAATTTGATCATTGCAGTAACCTTTTTCTTAGCCATAACAGTTCTCCTTCACATGGGATTAAATCTCCCATGCTGGTACTAGCGCCCGTCAACGACAGGCTCCCAACACTTCCTAAGACAGCAAAAGCCCCTTTAGGAAGGGGTACTATATATGTATAAATATCATATATGTCAAATATCATGAACAGAGGCATAAAGCCTCTGAACTATCACTTTATAATCAGATCTTCTCCACCTGCAGGAAGCTCAGCTCCACTGGTGTAGATCGACCGAAGATTCCGACCATGACTTTGAGTTTAGCCCTCTCGTCATTGACATCTTCTACTGTTCCGGTAAAGGTATCAAACGGTCCGTCGACTATCTTAACCTTCTCACCAACAGTGAAAGACTGTTTCGGTCTGATATTCTTATCAGATTTAATATCTCCAGACCTCTGAAAGATCGCTCTAGCCTCTTCATCGCTGATAGGTTGTGGTTTAGCACCATCACGGGCACCGACAAATCCGGTAACACCCTGAATCCTCTTAATCATGGAACATGGATATTTCCATCCCAGATTCGGAAGATCCATCTCTAAAAGGATATACCCAGGAAGAATTTTCTTAGAGACTACCTTACGCTTACCATCTTTAACCTCAATAACTTCCTCTGCAGGAACCCTGATATCAAAGACTGTCTCAGCGATCTTAGGATCTTCCATCAACTTCCTGATGGTTCTCTCTATTTTATTCTCATATCCAGAATATGTGTGAACTACATACCAGCCCTTAGCCATAATTTCTCCAAAACCTCTAGTTGTCTAAACTAGAAAATAAGATACAGACCCTCAAGAAGAAGATAATCGACTAATCCGAGGATCACTGCGAAGATGAGAGTCGATACAAGAACAACCTTTGTTGAAGAGATGACGGTCTCACGTGTAGGCCATACGACTTTCTTCATTTCGAGGTAGCTCTCTTTCAGGTATTTAATCAGTTTTTTCATACTATCTCCGATAGAAATCAAGAAAAAAAGCAGGTCAGGAAGGATTCGAACCTTCAACATCCGGTTTTGGAGACCGGCGCTCTAGCCGTTGGAGCTACTGACCTATATTAATTCTTACTATTTAATCTTCGTCTCTTTATGAACAGTGTGTTTCCGGTCAAACTTACAGTATTTTTTCAACTCTAGCTTTCCCTGAATGTTTCTCTTATTCTTCGAAGTTGTATAGTTCTTTCTCTTACATTCGGTACACTGTAAAGCAATCTTCTCAACAGGACCTTTCTTCTTACTTGCCATTATCGTCTCCCAATCTACTGGTAATAAGCACCAGTATAACCATATTAAGCAACAGATGGTACAAAGACCATCTCATCTGCATCGTCTAAAAGAGCCTCCGACCGGATTTGAACCGGTGACCCCCACCTTACCATGGTGGTGCTCTACCGACTGAGCTACAGAGGCCTGAGTACTGAAGCTTTCACGCTGCTGTTTTCTCAAGCAGAGATAAAACCACGTAGGGTGAAAAATACCAAAGCAATCCCTTTTTGTCAAGGGATTTTCGTGATAGTAGAGAAAATAGAATATGAATCTTTTCCCTCTCCTCTCAATACTAAATGATAATCTTCAAGAAATACCACCCTAGACTTTCAAAAGACCAAACACCTAGGGGAAACACCCATGCTCTAGACTCTGCACTACCCTAACACAAGAATGCTTAATCCTCGTGAAACAGCATGCTTACCATACTACAGATATTGAAAAGGAGCAATATTTATGTATATAGTAAGACATAAACCTACTAAACCGGTTTATTTGAGGAGGAAATCATGGATTCGATGCATATAAGATTTGAAAACGACAGTGAATCTATCAAGTGGGATTTTGCTGAACATCTGATGTATTCATTAGGATGCGATCGATATACAGCAACTGATAGAGACCGATTCAAAGCATTAGCCTTAGCCGTCAGGGATAGGATCGTTCACCAATGGACACAGACTCAACAGACTCACCATGACAAACAGGTGAAGAGGATCTATTACCTCTCTCTTGAATTCCTCATGGGCAGAGCTATGACGAACAATATAAACAATCTTGGATTGGAAAAGGAATTCAAGAAAGCCTTAAGCGACCTCGGATACTCTTACGAGGAGATCATCGATTATGAGGTCGATGCGGGGCTCGGGAACGGGGGGCTCGGTCGACTCGCAGCCTGCTTCCTTGATTCAATGGCAACTATGGACCTACCAGCCTATGGATATGGATTGCGATATAATTATGGGATATTCAGACAGAAGATCGAAAACGGGTACCAGCTCGAACAACCTGATGATTGGTTACGATATGGGAATCCATGGGAGATCGAACGTTCTGACCTCACCTTCCCAGTACGATTTGGCGGATATACGAAGGCTATCACTGAGAACGGTGAGACCTATTATAAATGGCTCGACACGACCAATGTGATCGGGATCGCCTATGATGTACCAGTCGTGGGGTATGGTGGAAAGACTATCAACACCTTGAGATTGTGGAGTGCTAGGGCCGCAGAGGATTTCAGCTTTCAAGACTTCAACGATGGTGATTATGTAGAGGCGGTTAGATCAAAAGTGATGGCAGAGAACCTCACTCAGGTACTCTACCCCAATGACAACCTCTATCTTGGAAAAGAGCTCCGTTTACGACAGCAATACTTCTTTGTAGCCTGCTCACTCGCAGACATCATCAGAAGATTCAAGAAATCGGGAGCACCGTGGAAGGATTTCTCCGATCATGCAGCGATCCAGATGAATGATACCCACCCTTCCCTTGCAGTCCCTGAATTGATGAGGATCCTTGTCGATGAAGAGGCGCTGAGCTGGGACGAGGCCTGGGAGATTACCGTAACGACTTTGGGCTATACAAACCACACTCTCATGCCGGAGGCTATAGAGAAGTGGCCAGTAGAGATGATGGAGAAGAATCTTCCAAGGCATCTGCAGATCATCTTCGAGATAAATCACAGGTTCCTACAACAGGCAATCACCTACTTCCCTGGAGACAATAAAGCCATTGAGAAGGTAAGCATCGTCGATGAACACGGCGGCAAACATATCAGGATGGGAAATCTTTGCATCGTAGGATCACATTCGACCAATGGAGTCGCTGCTCTTCATACAGAGCTGCTTAAGAGCAGGATGTTCCCTGAGATGGCCAGGATATTCCCTGAACGTTTCAATAACAAGACCAATGGTATCACACAGAGAAGATGGCTACTTCATTCAAATCCACCACTCGCAGATCTGATCACCGAGTCTATCGGAGATGGTTGGATCAAAGACTTCAACCAGATCTCCAAGCTCAGACCTTTTGCAGAGGATAAGATGTTCCTCGAATCCTTTGATACGGTAAAACTCCGTGCCAAGAAAGAGGCATCTAACTACCTGAAGGCTGAGTTCGGATGGTCAGTGGATCCCTACAGTATCTTTGATGTTCAAGTAAAACGAATACATGAGTACAAGCGACAGCTCCTCAATGCTATCCATATCGTCATGATCTACAATCGACTCAAAGAGAACAAACCAGCAGATTTCCATCCGTTGACCTTCCTTTTCGGGGGAAAGGCAGCTCCAGGTTATATGATGGCAAAGTTGATCATCAAACTGATCAACAACATCTCAAGTGTCGTGAACAATGATAAGAGTCTAGATGGTATGTTAAAGGTCTATTTCATGCCGAACTATCGAGTATCGATGGCTGAGAAGATCATTCCAGCTACGAATATCTCAGAACAGATCTCGACAGCAGGTACTGAGGCATCAGGAACCGGTAACATGAAGTTCATGTGTAACGGGGCACTTACCCTAGGAACTCTTGATGGTGCAAATATTGAGATCATGGAAGAGGCGGGAAGAGAGAATGTGTTCATCTTCGGAAAGACTGCAGATGAGGTCGCAGACCTCAAAGATACCTATGACCCCTATAGCTACTGTTTCGCAGATGATGAGATCAGAAGTGCTATAGATCTGATCACTACCGGGTATTTCAACTTCTCAGAACCAGATATCTTCGAACCTATCAGAAGGACTCTCTTTGATGAGGGTGATAAGTATATGCACTTCGCGGATCTCAAATCCTATGATGTAGCACATACAGACATGCTAAATCTCTATAAAGATAAAGCGCAGTGGAACAAGAAAGCTGTACTCAATATTGCAGCATCAGGCAAGTTCTCTTCAGATAGGACTATCGGTCAGTACAATAACGAGATCTGGGGTGTAAAACCTTGCATCATCAAAGGTACAGACTCACCCTCATCTGTGTTAGAGGATGCAAAAAAGCAATGATCCAAAGCTAGTGTAGCATCCCAAAAGAAAATGGCCAGTTCTATTGGCCATTTTCTTTGCTCTTTTGAGTCTTTCAACATGTGTAAGAACAGGTGTTTCTCTTTTTATGTGATGAGAGACAGGTAGATCTCTGAAAACCAAGGTGAGATCGCTGTCAGGATGAGTACGATCAGAAGAGCGGGTAAGAAGTTCGCAGTCTTGAACTCCTTGATCCCTAGCAGATTGAGCCCTATCATCATGATGAGGACTCCACCGACAGCCGATATCCCAGCGAGTCCGGCCTCCCCCATCAGAGGAGCGATCCATCCAGCAGCCAGAGTCAGACCACCCTGATAGACGAGAATGGTCACTACTGAGAATATGACACCTATCCCATAGGCGGCGGTAAAGAGGATAGCCATAAAACCATCCATGACAGACTTGATGAGAATCAGTTCATAATTCCCATCCAACCCTGCATTGATCGCACCTACTATCGTCATAGCCCCTGCACAGAACAGGATCGAGGCCTCAAGGAATCCCTTGGCGAAATTCTTCGATTCCGCAATTCTGAACTCTTCGGAATGGCCGGGATTCTTTCGAGAAGTAATCTTCTCGAAGAAAACGCCGATCTTGAGGATCCCCCCCTCGAAGTCGAGGACGAACCCGATGATACCACCGAAAGCAAGAGAGAGCATCATGATAAGAAAACTCTCCATTGTCAGTGCCATCTTCATACCGATGGTCAGTGAGACGAAACCAGAACTCGCGAAAATGACATTCCTGATATCTGAACGGATCTTGGATCTCATGAAGAGGCCAATGAGAGATCCTAGTATTATTGTAAGACAGTTTATATATGTAGCTACCATAAGAACAGATTATATGTTCATTGGCTTTAATATGCAATCATGATATGATTACTCATGGTCGAATGTATCATCCCTGCTGCAGGAAAATCCTCTCGAATGAGGTCCTGGAAACTCTTCCTCCCCTTTGAAGGCTCGCCTGTCATCAGCTATTGTATCACTGCAGGAATGGCCACAGCTGATCGGGTGATTCTCGTCTCAGGCTTCAAGACAGAGGCTTTGAGAGCGTATATCACTGAACAGGATCTTGAAGAGGAGCGCCTGATCTTCATAGAGAACAGGGATTATCGTACGGGGATGTTCTCTTCGATCCAGACGGGGATGAGCTGTAGCAAAGCAGAGGAGATCTTCATCCTCTTAGCAGACCTACCACTGATCACCTCTCAGACATTATCAGACCTGCTTGCCTATCGAAGGAGTTGTGAGAACCCAGCCGATATCATCCAACCTGTCTATGATGGAGTCCCCGGGCATCCGGTACTCGTGAATAGTGCAGCTAGAGAGATCATTCTGTCATTACCCGCTGACTCGAACATGAGAGAGGTCATCTCCCGGTGCACCTACACTCAGATTCCATGGCACGACCCTGCCATAGTCAGTGATGTTGATACTCCGGAAGCCTATCAGAGGATCCTCGAACAGAGAAGCTAACCTATTCGGATCTCGCCATCAACAAGAGATATAGTGACGACACTGCTCGGATGCTCTAGTAATCTAAGAGCCAAGGGATTCTCAATAAGATTCTGAATAGCTCTTTTTACGGGTCTAGCCCCATAGGAGGGATCATACCCCTCTTTTGCGATCAAAGCGTCGATCTCCTCAGTAGTAGTCATAGTGATACCTTTCGAGAAGAGTCTACTCTTCAAGCGGTCGAGTTGAATGGTGACGATCCTACCGATAGCCTTCTTAGTGAGCTTTTCGAACAGGAGGACCTCATCAAGTCTGTTGAGAAATTCAGGTTTGAAGGTCTTTTTGAGCAATTCCCCGATAGTCTCGGTTGTCTCTTGCAGACTAGAACTCTGAAGGATAAGCTCACTGCCAAGGTTGCTCGTCATGATGATGATCACATTCTTGAAGTCCACTACCCTCCCTTGTCCATCTGTCAGCCTTCCGTCATCTAGGACCTGAAGCAAGATATTGAAGACATCAGAATGGGCCTTCTCGACCTCATCGAAGAGGATGACTGAATAGGGCCTTCTCCTGACTGCTTCTGTGAGTTGTCCTCCTTGATCATAACCAACATACCCCGGAGGAGCTCCAATGAGTCGTGAGACTGCATGCTTCTCCATATATTCACTCATATCTATCCGTGTGAGAGCTCGTTCATCATCAAAGAGAAAATCTGCTAGAGTCCGTGCGAGTTCAGTCTTACCGACTCCCGTCGGACCGATACACAGAAAGGAACCGAGAGGTCTTCCATCATCACTTATCCCCGTCTTGTTTCGTCTGATGGCGTTTGCGACAGCAGATATCGCATGGTCCTGTCCGATCACACGTTCCGAGAGTATCTTCTCGAGCTCGACATATCTCTCCATCTCTGAAGAGAGCATCTTTGTGATAGGGATACCAGTCCAGGTAGATACGACCTGAGCGATATCATCTTCACCAATCTCCTCTCGCAGGAGTTGAACATCACCTTGGATCGAATGCAACTCCTCACCTTTTACGACTATTTGCTCTAAAAGATCAGGGATCGACCCATGCTTGATCTTTGCCGCTCTAGAGAGATCACCGTCCCTTATAGCTTGAGTCTCCTCACTCTTCAACTGTTCAAGGTCTGCCTTGCTCTTCCTGATATCATCGATGATCACCTTCTCGTTCTGCCATTGGAATCTCATCCCATCCCTACGACTCTGAAGATCGGTCAATTCTTGTTCGATCTTCTTCCGATGCTCTACAGATGCTCTATCAACCTCTCTGAGTAAGGCCTGTTTCTCGATCGTCAGCTGAAGGATCCTTCTCTCTATCTTATCGAGTTCGAGGGGCTGACTCTCTATCTCCAGCTTCATCCTACTCGCAGCCTCATCGACAAGATCAATCGCCTTATCAGGCAGGAATCTCGAGGTGATATAACGATCCGAGAGGGTCGCAGCAGCGATCAATGCCTCATCTTTGATCCTTACCCCATGATGAACCTCATAACGTTCCTTGAGTCCTCTAAGGATCGCTATGGTGCTCTCTACCGAAGGCTCCTTGGTAAATACAGGCTGGAACCTTCTTTCAAGTGCAGCATCCTTCTCAATATATTTCCGATACTCGTCAAGGGTTGTCGCACCTATAGCCCTGAGTTCCCCGCGAGCGAGTGCCGGTTTGAGCAGATTAGAGGCATCTGTCGATCCCTCTGCAGCCCCTGCTCCCACTACCGTATGAAGTTCATCAATAAAGAGGATGATCTGGCCCTCAGCCTCCTCTATTTCGGTTATGACTGCTTTCAAGCGATCTTCGAACTCTCCTCGAAATTTCGCACCTGCAATGAGTGCCCCAAGATCCAAGGAGAGAAGCCTCTTCGATTTAAGCCCTTCAGGAACATCTCCTGAGACGATCCTTCGTGCTAGCCCCTCTGCTATTGCAGTCTTTCCCACTCCAGGCTCTCCAATGAGTACAGGATTGTTCTTCGTCCTCCTTGAGAGGACCTGCATCACCCTTCGGATCTCTTCATCCCTACCGATAACAGGATCGAGTCTCTCTTGTTTTGCCAATCGTGTGAGATCTTTACAATATTTATCGAGCACCTGGTACTTAGCTTCGGGGTTCTGATCAGTGATCCGTTGAGAACCTCGCACCTGCTTCAGGGCAGATAACAGACTTGAATACTTCACACCAACACTCTTTAAAAGTGGCGATATCGAACTGTCTGTGTGGCTCCAAGCGAGAAGTACATGCTCGGTGCTCGTATAATCATCATGCAGGGTCATCGCCTCTTTTTCGGATCTCATCAGCACTTTCGAAAGTTCGTTAGTCATGCTTGCCTGTTGAGGACCATCGCCATAGGCTCTCGGCATCGATGTAAGTCTCGTGTCGAGCTCCTGGATCAATGAACCGACATCTATCCCAAGGGAGGTCAGGAGTGGAGTGAATATTCCCTCCTTCTGTCCAATGAGAACATATAGTAGGTGCTCACTGCCAAGGGTACTATGGTGGTAATCATGGGTCAGGGTCTCAGCCTCCTGGATTGCCTCCTGGAGTTTAATCGTCATTTTATCAAATCTCATCTCTATCACCTCATACATAGAATGATTGTTCTCATCTATAAGATACTTACCTATCCTCCCCATCGACAAGATACAAGACAAATGAGTATGATATAGATTAAGGAGACAGGTTTTGCCATGGTAATCATTACGATCCTACTTGCAGTCGCTCCAGCATTGGGACTGCTTTACTACTTCTATAAGAAAGACACCCTCCGACCAGAACCAAAAGGCGCTATCATCAAGACGGTGATCTTCGGGATCATCATCGTTGCACCAGTGGCACTCATCGAGACGCTCTTGAGCCCGATCACCACAGGGATGTCACAGTTTGGGTATGCGCTAGTCACAGGGTTCATCATCGCCGCCGGTACAGAAGAAGGCTTCAAGTATCTCGTGATCAAAAGAGTCACCGCCAAGTCAGCCTCCTTTGATGAGGTGACCGATGGGATCGTCTACACGATCGCCATCAGTATGGGGTTCGCACTCTTTGAGAATATCACCTATAGTGTCGGAGATCCATTGTCGACCGTACTGATCAGGGGTATCACAGCTGTACCGTTACATGCATTGGCCTCAGGTATCATGGGTTATTACATCGGTAGTGCCAAATTCAACAAAGAGGTGTCATCACGTAAAGGATTATTCATTGCAATCGGGATCCATGGTCTATATGATTTCTTCCTGATGACCGAGACCCTGTTATGGGTACTCATCATCCCTCTACTCATCATCAGCTGGCGAGGTCTCCACAGGCTCTATAGGCAGGCACAGATAGAAGACCGCTATTATGGTAGAAGCTGACTAAGAACTTTTCCTAGCGTGTCTTCTCACGAACGTCAGTCCCCCATACATCAGGGCAGGAAGGATGAACAGGGTTGCGAGTAGTGTATTGAACAGTGCGATAGAGATCAGGATACCGAAGAATCTTACCGGCATGAAACTTGCGAAGCTCAATACCATAAGCCCTGCGATGATCGAGACAGAGGTCAGTGTTATCGGCCGTCCAGTCTGAACGATCGTATCCTTGATATTCTGTTTCAATTCACCACCATCCTTCTCAATCTCTTTGAAGCGTATGATGAAGTGGATAGCATCATCGATCCCGACTCCGACAGTGACACTGGAGAAGCCCATGGTGATCATATCAAAGGGGATATTGAAACTAACCATGAAAATATAGTTTGCCATGATCCCGACTGCGATCGGTATGATCGAGAAGAAGCCATAGCCTATCGACCTGAAGGTGATAGCCGTGATCAGGAACACTACGAGGATAGAAGCAAGAGTCGATCGTCTCTGGTCCTCCTGGATCTTATCACTCAAAGAGAGATACCTTAGACCACTCCCCCAAGTTACGACTTCTACATCCCCCGGAAGTAATTGAAGACCCTCGTCGATCGCAGCCATAACGTTTAGTGTATTCTCTAAACCGGTAGTCGCCATATTCAACGAGTCTCTATATCTAAACGCAACAGTCATCTGATTACTATCCTCAGATATGAGCATCTTCAGTTCGTTATTATTCTCATCCATCCTGGCAATCAGAGAGAGATACCGAGACAGGAGCATGATCAGCCCACGAGACTCGGGAATATCGGGGTCTCCATCCATGGTCCCATCGAGGAATCTCAGATAGCTTGTGAAGGACATCCGATGGGTTATATCGTCTGAGAGGTCACAGGTCGACTGTTCGAAGGCATCGACAGTTGCCAACACCTCAGGATTCAAGAAGTAGTCATCGACTCCCTCAGGTGCCTTCAAGGTCACATAGAGTAGATCGACCCCTCCGATAGTTGAGATGTATTCATTGGAACTCACTACGAGAGGATCATCTTCCTGAAAGTATTTTGTATAGTTCGTCTCGAACTCGACTCTAGGAAACGCAAAGAAGAATCCTCCGATCAACAGGATGAAGGCAAGAAGAATGATCTTCCAATGGGCGATCACGATCTCACCTACTACAGATACGATCTTCGTGATTCCACCCTCTCTTACGATTCTCAACTGAGTCTTACTCGGATTCGGTAACTGGTGAAGTGTTGCAGGGAGGTAGAAAAGGGTTAGGAGCGCACAGATCGTTATTCCAATAGCTGTTGAGACACCGAACTGTTGAAACTGTTCGATCTCAGTCACTAACAATGACAGGAATCCCGCTACAGATGTGACACAAGCAAGTACGATAGTCTTGTTTATGTGAAATACAGCACCAGCGATCCACTCTTTATCGTTCTCATCGGTATTCTCTCTACCAGAACGATAGTACTCATTGAGTAGATGTATGCTATAGGAACTTCCTAGAGTCAGCACTAAGGGGGGGGTCACGATATTGAAGATGGTCAGGTCATATCCTAAAAGCGACATGATCCCAAGGCACCAGATAACCCCCATCACGACAACGGACAGGGGAAGGAAGACCGATCTCTTAGCTTTGAAACTAAGATAATAGACAAGCATGATAACAAGAAAAGAAACCCCTAAGAGGGTGAACAGATCACGGATCAGATAGTTGGTCACACTCTCAGTGATAGCGATCCCACCATTGATCGCGACTGTCGCATACGTCTCAACCGGTGCTAGAATCCTCTTGATGGCTGCATACTGATCACTGTTGCCATCTCCGAGACCACGCATGGGGAAGAAGAAGAGCATCATCTCACCATTTTCAGATACTACAAGATTCCTTGCCACAGCATCATTAAGTAGTCGCTCTTTAAAAAGAGCCGCCTCATCCTCAGTCCACGGTTCATCACCGGTATGAGGATTTATCGGGACGATGACTAGACGACCATTCTTATTCTCAGCAGTCACCATCGAAAAGGGGTGTGACCCCACTTCGACATTCTCAAAGGAGACTATCTCATTCATAGCCGTCTCAATCGTAGAGAGAGCCTCAGGATCATAGAGGTCAGAGCCCTTTATAGTTATGATGATATCTTCTGAAGCATCGTTGTTAGCATTGTATTCTTCAAAGTTCTTACTCGCCTCATCGTCTCCAAGCAAAGTGCTATAGTCTGCGTTGATCCGTATATTGGACATCGAGACAGCCATGAGGATCGTGATGATGATGGTTGAGACGATGACTGCAGTAGAGTGTCTTTGTGAGAATTTCACAATATTATAATAAAAGTTCTTTCCATTCATGTATGATTCCAGTAAAAATTAAAATTATTGTTACTATTTTTAAGGTTGATAAGTACCGTTTGTATATCGAGCATTTCAATTAATTGTAACTTTTACCCATATTATAGTATTCTATATATTAGAACAACATGATAAAATCTTATTAGTTACCATTAAATGAGTAGTTTTACTATTTTATAAAATCAAACAGTTCAGAATAAGGATCAAACACATGCAGAACAGGCATAAGATAACCTATATATTATTACCTTTAGCTCTTCTAATACTTCTCATAAGTCTTACCTCCTGCTCGATAAAACAGGAGATCTTCATCGACGTGAACGCCGCTGGAGAGGTCGAATTCGACATAGAAGTCGAAGAGTTCTTCACTGCAGTCGTTGAGGATTTCACCGTCTTCATCCCTGAAGAGGAGCGAGACGTGACCGATACGAATATCCAGGAATTACAAGACTCAATCAATGAGTCACCCTATGCTCATGATGCAGTATTCATCGAGACTGAGAAGAACCATTATATCGGAACCTTCAAGTTTGATGATGCTGAGAGCTTCTTCAATGATGTGCATGATGAACTCAAGCTCGAATCCCTCTTCTCTTTCACTACAAAAGGTGATCAGAATACCCTGACGGTCTATCTTGATATGGATAATTATGCTGAACTCACGGAACTCATCCCCCTCCTGAAAGACCCCTCATTCTCCATATTCGGACCTGAAGAGAATGTCGGAGTATCTGAGGAGGACTATCTTGATATGATCAGCTATCTATTAGGAGATGAGGGTCCAGGCGCTATCGACCGCTCTGAGATTTCGATCATCATCAATACAGATTCCCCTATCATCTCACAGACGAATGGAATCGAACATGCTGAGGATCAGGTTGAATTCGCGATCCCTATCATAGACTTCCTTCTGCTAGCTGAACCGATTAACTATTCGGTCACCTGGTAGGGCCTAAAAAAGCTGCAGTACCGTTCTATTAGAACTACACTGCAGCCAGATCTCAAATTCTACTATACATCATCTCATGATCAGTTCTCTTTAGGAAGCGAGTTTCACATCGATCCTCTTTGGTTTCTTCTCTGGCCGTTTTGGAATGGTCAGTGTGAGGATACCCTGTTTGAACTCACCTGAGATATGTTCCTCGTCCACATGTTCTGGTAGCGAGAAGCTTCTATCAAAGGTGTAGAGGGCTCTTTCTCTCAGTAGATAGGAATCTTTGATCTCTGAAACCTGTTTCTCACCCTCTTCCTCTTCCTTCCTCGATGAGATGTGGAGCACATGCTTGTCAACATTCACATCGATGAGTCTCTCATCGAATCCAGGAAGTTCTGCCTCTAGGATAAAACTCTCTTCTGTCTCTCGTACATCGACTGAGGGTTTTCTGACTCGACTTGCGACAGTAGGATAGTCCCAGAAACTATCGAAGATCTTGTCAAAGTCGTTCATTAGGTTGATGGATGGATTTCTTTTTACTATGTATTTCATAATACACCTCCGTATTAATTGTTTGCTTCTTACACAAACATATAATGCATAAGGTGTGCCAACTTTTTCATCACGTTAGCAAAAAGGCGTTATGTTGTTATATAGTATATATTTATTATATTTTGAGAGAAGTTGATAGTGTCATCATTCTACGAGTCAACTAGCGACAGTGAGTCATTATGACTCACTGTGTCATTTAGGCCTCATTTCTGCGTATATTTGACACATGATGATCTTCACTTCGTAAAAAATGGTTACATTGTGACACTTCTTCTAACATGATATCAATATCTGCAGCTTTGACCGGTTTGCTAAAGAGAAAGCCCTGGCCATAGGCGAAGCCGATATCCTGAACTAGTTCCATCTGTTCTATCGAGGATATACCCTCTGCGATAACCTGCAGATCCATCATCTGAGCAAGATGCAGCAGTCCTTTGAGAATCAGGGTGGTAGCATTGGAATATTCGATATCATCGATGAGATGTTTATCGATCTTCAATCGATCTGCCTCAAGGTCTCTAAGGAAACTCAATGAGGAGTATCCCGATCCGAAGTCATCTAATATGATGGTAAGTCCAATTGCCTTGAGCTCTTTGATGGCATCCTTACCTCTTTGAGCATTCAACATGGTGATACTCTCAGTGATCTCTAAGCCAATGACCTTCTCTACTCCTGGATACTGTTTCACCAGCTTCTTGATCAAAGTGAGGGTCCCTGCAAGCAGAACCTCTTTGGCCGACAGGTTCACCGTCACACCGAAATCATAACCCTCATTGTGCCAGTTATAGGCCTGTTTGAATGCCCGCTTCAAGACATAGGCACCAAGTTCATAGATCAGTTGAGAGTCCTCTGCGATCGGGATGAACTTTGAAGGGGGAATAACTCCGAGTTCTGGATGATTCCACCGACATAGAGCCTCAACCGAGACCACCCTTTGATCAGAGAAATCGATCACAGGAAGATAATGCAGCAGGATCTCATCCTTTGCCTTGAGGGCAGAGGCTAGATTCTGTTCAAGAGTCATCTTCTCCTGATACTGATTCTTCATCTTCTCATCATAATAGAGGTAGGGGATCTTCTGCTGTTTCGCCGTATACATGGCGATATCAGCGAATCGTTGAAGCTCATCGATCGATTCACTATCATCTGGGTATCCGGTGATACCTGCTGCTACCCCGATGAAGATCCTCTGCCCCTTGATCATAAAAGGGTTCTCCAAAAGGCCATTAATCCTTTCGACAACCTTGTAGGCTCTATCACGAGGAGTGTTCGGCAATAACAGGACGAATTCATCTCCACCTATTCGAGCGAGGAAGTCGTTCTTCTTGATATTACCCTTCACCCTTTTGCTGAAGGCGATAAGAAGAGCATCCCCATATTCATGGCCAAGTGTATCATTGATATGTTTGAACCCATTAAGATCCATGAAAACGAAGGAGAATTGTCTATCATCCCCCTTAAGGTGAAGCTCTGAAGCCTTCGCCTCAAGGAGATATCTATTCGGAAGAGAGGTAAGAGAATCGAAATAGGCTAGTTCTGTTATCTTCTTCTCTTTCTTCACCTTCTCTGTCACATCAGAGTACTGAGAACAGATAAAGGGTCGGTGTCCATCATGTGTGGGAAGTTTGATCGTGAAGGTCGAGATATTCACGATGATAGGGTCCCCATTCTTTCTTACTCGAACAGCCTCATAAGAGTCTTCATCGATCTTGATCAGAGCCTCCTGAGAATCGATGTCTTCAGAGTTTGCCGTCAGGATATATTGGAATAGAGGGTTACCGAGCAGTTCCCCCTCAGCATATTCGAACATGTTCAAGAAACTCTTGTTGACCTGAATTATCGTATAATCGGGGTCCATCAGAACGATTCCGTCAGAGACATTATCAAGGAGGCTCTTATAGAGAAGCTTCTCCCCCTCTAATGTGAAGTGTAGTTGATCATCCGTCTCTTTTAGGATCTTCTGATAGCGTCTTTTATCGTATCTTCGTGTGAGGATCCATACAATCACACCGACTAAGACTGCAGAGAGGAGGGTATAGAGGAAATATATTGTGAGAAATGGTTCTAATGTCATACGTTAACTTTAACTAATAAACCTCTTTATATACTGTAAAG
>CAKZLE010000023.1 GCA_937125225.1 uncultured Spirochaetia bacterium | reverse complement strand
TATCTCTCGAGGAGTCTGCGATGATCGATGGTTGCAACAGAACATCGGCTCTGTGGAAGATCGTCCTACCCCTGGCAGCTCCAGGGATCGCGGCTACCGCAGTTCTGAGCTCCCTTCTTGTATGGAATGAGTTCTTCTTTGCACTGATCCTCAGTGGGAAACATACTCAGACTTTACCGGTTCTCGTGAACACGTTCGTCAGTGAGAAGTCGATCGACTGGGGAACAATGAGTTCAGCAGGACTGATCACAGTACTTCCTCTTATCATCTTTGGACTTCTAGCTCAAAGGCACCTTGTCAGAGGCTTGACGATGGGTAGTGTGAAGTAGACAGCTCTTACCGGTGAACCATTTCGGCTGTTTATGATGATCTTATAGACAGCCGAATCTTCGTCATAGTAAAAGAATAGAACTGAGAACAGTGATATGAACACTTTAATGGATAACCGACGGGTACCATTGAAAGCGTCTGGTGGATTCATTCATGATCAGTATCTGGGGCAGGAGGATCTTATCTGGACAGGTAGCTGTTCCTATCTGTTTTCAGAGATAGCCGCATGTTATACTATAGCAACACCAAGATATGAAGAGTTCTCTCTTCACTTATGGTGAGAAGCATATTACATTTGGATCAGAGATAATAGATGAACATGCCTCACGTCATGTTCGATAGAGAGGAACTATAGTATACTCTTCAAGATAGATTGGAGGATCATAAAGATGAAGAAAGCTATTGTCGTTGTCATCGACAGTTTAGGGATCGGGGCATTGCCTGATGCAGCAGCATATGGTGATGTGGGGTCCAATACAACGAAACATATATGTGAATCGGTAGATGTCAACTGGAAGAATCTGCAGGCTCTTGGACTGGGAAATAGTTCTTTGCTTGCAGAGGGTGAGCTTCCCGGATGTGAATCGGTAGAGAGCCCGCTTGCATCCTATGGGATCATGAAGGAGAAATCTCCCGGGAAGGATACCACCACCGGGCATTGGGAGATGGCAGGTATCGTACTCGATAAACCCTTTGTCGTCTTCGATCAGGAATATCCCTCATTCCCTCAGGAACTTATTGACAGATTCTGTGCTGAGGCAGGTGTCGGTGGGATCCTAGGTAATAAGGCCTCCTCTGGTACTGCGATCATCGCAGAGCTCGGGTCTGAGCATGAGAGGACCGGCTGGCCAATCTGTTATACCTCGGCAGACTCGGTATATCAGATCGCAGCCCATAATGATATCATCCCATTAGAGGAATTGTACCGACAGTGTGAGATCGCTCGTAGACTCTGTGATGAGTATCAGATCGGGAGGATCATCGCAAGACCGTTCATCGGAGAGGAGGGGCATTATATCAGGACGAAAGATAGGCATGATTTCAGTATAGCTCTTCCTGAAGAGACGATCTTAGATCATCTTCAGAAGAACGGGATCAGGACTCAAGCAGTAGGGAAGATCGGTTCGATCTTCAATGAGTCAGGTATCACCGACTCTTACCATGACTCAGGAAATCCGGCATGTATCGAGCGGATGCTCGCACTTGCAGAGGATCAAAGTGATGAGCATCGCTTTATCTTCGTCAATCTTGTAGATACCGATATGCTCTTCGGCCATAGGAGGGATGTCTTAGGATATGCTAAAGAGGTCGAGAGGATAGACCGTGCACTCGGGAAACTGATCGAGACCCTCAATGAAGGGGATCTCCTGATCATAAATGGAGATCATGGGTGTGATCCTACCCATAGGGGTACAGATCATACAAGAGAGCATGTGCCACTTCTGTGGTTCGAGAAGGGTAGAATAATCGAGAATCTTGGGGTAAGAGAGAGCTTTGCAGATATGTCTCAAAGTATCTGCTCCTACTTCGGCACCCCTGAGATGATACACGGAAAAAGTTTTAGATAAGGAGATATGTAATATGGCTATACCAACACCACATCTTGAGATGAAGAGTACTGAAGAGGTCGCGAAGACCGTCCTGATGCCCGGAGATCCACTTCGAGCGAAATTCATCGCAGAGACATTCTTAGAGAATCCACAACAGATCAATCAGGTCAGGAATGTATTCGGATATACCGGTACCTATAAGGGAAGGAAGATCTCAGTGATCGCTTCAGGTATGGGGATGCCGAGTATCGGGATCTATTCCTATGAGCTGTATCAGTTCTATGGGGTAGAGAACATCATACGGATAGGCTCCTGTGGCTCCTATGCTCCAGAGGTGAAACTCTATGATGTCATTCTAGCAGACTCTGCCTGGTCAGAATCATCATTTGCCCATACTCAGACAGGCTATGATAAAGATACCCTAGATGCTTCTCCACTAGTCAATGAGCGGCTAGCAACCTATGCTGAAGAGTTAGGTATACCTCTTCATAGAGGAGCTATCCACTCAGCAGATGTCTTCTACCGAAACGATGGTTTTGATTTCAATACAGCTTATGAGGAGCATGGGTGTCTTGCTGTAGAGATGGAGGCCTTTGCCCTATTCTCAACGGCTCAAGTCACGGGTAAACAGGCCGCCTGTATTCTTACCGTCTCTGATAATCTGATCACTCATGAACAGACAACAAGTGAAGAGAGACAGTCTGCCTTCACCAATATGATGAAGATCGCTCTAGAGATGGCTGAATGATCTGAGACAGCCATGATATGATTCCTACGCAGTACGCTCACCTCTTTGGTGATATAGAGATTCTTGAGAACTTCTCGATTACCATCCCGGTATCGGCTATAGCAGTAGAGAACTGAATCATCATGGAGGAGTATGTAGCTAGAAAGATCAAGGAACGATCGATACCGGTCTTCCCGTTGAGTCTGAAAGAATCTGAACGGGTGAATATGATTGGAATGGAAGAAGAGCGGTAGCAGATGAACCTCCTGTCTCTCTTGAAGAGCTCGTCATCTTAGAATATATATGACAGGAGAGAGCTCTTATCTGTTCAGGGAATGAGAAGTTGTAGGGCTCTCAGTACTTTTAGCGGTTCTGAAATGAAGCGAATAAGAAAAAGTCTCTCCATATAAAAGCTATAATTTGCCATTCTAGGGATCCCTATCTTTTCGCTCAAGGTATATCGTTCCTTCTCTTTTCTTCAGTTACTATGAAATAATCCTCATAAAAACAGCAAAAGTATCAACAGTGATGGTATACTCTTAAATTAAGCAGCTTTGTCATACATCAGTGAGAACAGATAGGAATGTAAGCAGTACCCAAGAGAACATGTATTTCAGACTAGCAGAGGAACCCTGCAACTCCTTATCATACATACGATTTATAAAAATTGTTTATGGAGGGTTTTTCATGGATCATGGACCAGCAGTCAAAGTCACTGAGGATTCGGTAGTCTCTGAATATAAGACAAGAGTCGGACTAAGATTCTTTGCCATATATGGGATCATCTTTGTAGGATTCGTCGGTATCAATACCTTTTTTCCAAAACTCATGATGGTAAGAGTGGTTTTCGGTCTCAACCTAGCGGTGACCTATGGCTTCTTTCTCATTCTCACGGCAATCGTGATGGGGCTCATCTATAATGCTCTCTGTACAAAAAAAGAGCTGGAGTTCGAGAATGCCTCAACTGAAGCGGAGGCCCACTCATGATCTATACTCCTTCAATACTCGCCACGATCATTTTTTCTCTTATAGTCATCACGGTCCTCGGGATCTCGGTCTATTTTTCAAGACAGTCAGCCTCTTCGAAGGGCTACTTCGCAGCCGGGGGGACCATTCCCTGGACGGTAAATGGTGTAGCTTTTGCAGGGGACTATCTCTCAGCAGCCTCTTTTTTAGGGATCTGTGGGATGATCGCTGTTGCAGGTTATGATGGTTTTCTCTATTCCATTGGATATCTTGCAGGTTGGATCGTAGCGCTCTTCGTCATTGCAGAGCCGTTGAAAAGACTCGGTAAATATACCTTTGCAGATGCCCTTGATTCCAAGTTCAACTATCCTGGGATTCGATTGATGGCAGGGATCAGTACTCTGGTAGTCTCAGTGTTCTATCTGATTCCTCAGATGGTAGGGGCAGGAGCTCTGGTCACTCCCTTACTGGGATTTCCCCATTATGTCGGAGTCATCGGTGTGGGTGCTATAGTCATCTTCATCGTTGCAACAGCAGGGATGAAGGCTACGACCTATGTGCAGTTCATCAAGGGTGCTCTCCTGATAGTCTTCTCGCTAGTTCTCGTCATCTCCATCCTCAATAAAGGTGTCTCGACTCATCCTACAGATGATTACCATGAGTTCATCAGACTAGATGGGACAGTCACAGGCTCTGTGGTCACCTCGATAGAGACTTCAGGGTATGTGATCACCGGTGAATATAGTTCTGGGGATAAGACTTTCATCAGAACAGAGAAAGAAGGGGTCGAACGGTGGTGGGATGCTCAGATCGATGGAGTGTCCGCTACATTATTGGAGACCCTTACGGTGACTCAGAAAGCTGATAGTGAGATCCTCTATAATGGAGAACCAAAAGAGGCTGAGGCCTTCTATCCTGTAGGTCATATGAACAAGATCATCGTTGACGGTGAAGAGGTCGAAGATACTGGTGCGTTAGGACCGTTCAAGTATATTGAGACCCTCGAAGATAGTGAGGTGGTCAGATTCTCTAAGACCTCGTTCTCTTATGAGGGGGACTCCATATCTCTCTGGTCTCAGGAGATCACCTCGGGAAGTGAACTGATGCGTCCCGGATTGAAGTTCAAGGTCGATAAGGGGTCTACTCCGCTATCGAAGATGAACTTCGTCTCACTGATGCTCGCACTCTTCTTCGGTACTTCTGCATTGCCGCATGTCCTGATTCGTTACTATACGGTCCCTAGTCCTAAAGATGCTCGAAAATCAACCATCCTTGCGATCACCGCTATCGGTTTCTTCTATATACTGACGATGTATATCGGTTTCGGTGCTATGGTGAACGGGGTACTCGATGTACAGAGCAGTAATATGAGTGCACCCTTGTTAGCGAAATCATTCGGACTGTTTCTCTTCTCTGTGATCTCAGCGATAGCCTTTGCCACAGTACTTGGTACCGTCTCTGGGCTCATCGTCGCAGCCTCGGGTGCTGTTGCTCATGATATGATGAGTAGTCTGTTTAAAGGCAAGGAGATCTCTGATTCGACCCGAGTCGTGATCGGGAAGATCTCAGCGATCACCGTTGGGGGCATCGCTATAGTGCTGGGGATTCTCTTTAAAGGGATGAACGTCTCTTTCCTCGTTGGATGGGCATTTGCGATCGCAGCCTCTGCGAACTTCCCTGCGATCATCATGATGCTCTTCTGGAAGAGGACGACAGCAAAAGGGATCGTAGCTTCGATCTTCGTGGGGATGGTCTCCTCCCTGATCATCATTCTCCTCTCACCGAGTATGCTCGATAAGTATGGGATGGCGGCAGATAAGGCGCTTATCGGTCTCGATAATCCAGCGATCATTTCGATCCCCTTGAGCTTTCTTACCTTGATCGTGGTATCGCTGATTACAGGAAAGCGGAAAAGTTAGCCTCTGTCTGATCTATACCGCTCTAGAAAGAGAATCTAGAGCGGTCTCTACTCCCTGAAGTTGATGATCTCCTTTAGGGTAGAGGGGGTTTGTCGATAGATCAGTTGATCCTCCATAAGTTTTGTGGTGATCCAATCTAATTGAATCTCATTACTCCCGCTACAAAGATCGAACAATCTAGCAATTGCCCGATAGTTCTTTCGGTATACAGCCCTTTTCTCATCTGTCATCTCGAGGCATTTGAAGAGGATGGTCAACTCTCTTTGAGCGGTGAGACTTCCGATGAGTGAGAACTCATTCTCACCTTTGAGATGTATATCGTAATGGTAGCCTCTCTCACCCTCGAAGAATTGAGGAAGGATCCCGAGTTCAAACACATCTCCTGAGATCTCTGATTTGAACAATATCCCCCCAGTCGTGATAAGATTCTTCGGTTCTAGGATAACGGTGATCCTTTTGACAAGTTGTGAAGCTTTGATGACTCTTCCATCAAGATAGAGAGTCTTACTAACCTCTGAGAGACTCGTATCCTCAGGTAAGGGAGCTAAGGTATCTGGTTTCTGGGATTGAGATCTGTTCCATAGCTTATTGAATATGTTCATATGTTTTCTCAAGTTCAGTATCTCATGATTCTTGGACCTGAGCAATGAAAAGCGGGAAGGGGCAAAAGAAAGAAGCTGCGACGGGTGTCACAGCTTCTTATCATTCAAGGTCTCAGAGGAGACTCTTATTCATGTTCTAAGGTCAAGGTGATTGTTGGTTGGTTACAAACCTCATCTGGTCCGTAGTACTGGATAGCACCTGGAACGGTAAACGAAGTTGTCTTGTACCAAGTCTCTCGATTTGCAGCGAATGTCAGGAAGGGTTTCTCATCAAGTTCTACGAGAGCCTTCTTGATAACGGGTTTCTTCTCACCATGTCGCTGTTCTAGGTTCATCATCATCGTCACAGGAACACCACCGGCTATCCACTGATCTGCAGGTGCAGAAAGGTTGGAGATAGAGGAGAGGTAACCGGTAAGACCTGATGCGATGAGCATGAATGCATTGTATCCAAGTGAGTAGCAGTAGTCTGAGTCAAAATTGGATGGGAAGGCACATCTCCCTTCATATCCGAAGAAATGGCTCTGGGAGCTGAAGGAACCTGTGTAGGTTCCAGCTGCTTTGAGCTCTTTGAGCTTGAGTTCTACCATCTCAATAAGGAGTTTCTCAGTCTCGATCCTTGATACCTGGACATTACCATGAGGATCTCTATCCATGAGAAGCTGTCGTTGGATGTTATTAGGTAGTGAGGAGAATGCATAGGAAGAGTCTTTTGAGAGATTCTTATTGATCCATTCTGACTGATCTTCAAAGGTGTTGAGAGTCTGGAAGAACTCTGTATGCTCTGCCATGAGATCATTGAGTTCTGCGATGAGAGCCTTCATCTCAGGGATGAACTCTATGAGACCTTCCGGAACAAGAATGACACCGAAGTTCTCATTGTTGTTCGCTCGATAGACGATCTTCTCTACGAGGTCATCAACGATCTCTGTGAGTGTGGTCTTGTTCTGTGCGACCTCTTCAGATATCAAAGCAGCGGTAGGCTGTGTCTGAAGAGCGCATTCGAGTGCGATATGTGAAGCACTTCTTCCCATGAGTTTGATGAAGTGCCAGTATTTCTTTGCTGAGTTAGCATCTCTCTCTATATTACCAATCAGTTCTGAGTAGGTCTTAGTAGCTGTATCAAAACCGAAAGAGACTTCGATCGACTCATTCTTCAAGTCTCCATCGATAGTCTTTGGAGCTCCGATGACGGCGATACCTGAATCTCTACTCTTGAAGTATTCAGCAAGTACTGCAGCATTGGTGTTAGAATCATCACCACCTATGATGATGATAGCTTCGATCTCTAGATCCTTACAGACCTTCTCACAAACTGCGAACTGCTCTTCAGATTCGAGCTTGGTCCTTCCTGATCCGATGATATCGAATCCACCAGTATTACGGTATTCATTCATGTATTCATCAGTGAACTCGATCGTATCTGCGTCAAGGATCCCTGAGGGTCCACCCTTGAAACCAATGAGTTTTGATTCTGGGTTGGCATTCTTGATCGCATCGTAGAGACCTGCGATGACATTGTGTCCACCAGGGGCCTGTCCACCTGAGAGGATGACACCGATGTTGATCTTCTTTCCGATCGTCTCATTTTCTCCAGTCTCAAATGATACCATTGGCATCCCATAGGTTCCAGGGAAGAGTTCTTTGAGCTCTGCCTGATCTGTTACTGATTCTGTTTTCTCACCAAATACCGGTACGATAGTATCGATCTTCTCTCGAAGTATCTTAGGTAGTTTTGGTTGGTACACATAACGTGCTTTCTGAAGGGGGGAATAGTGCATGTGATGCTCCTTGAATATTCTTGTGTTCAGGCCGATATCATTATATATATACACTCTTTAATGTCGCCTGTTTCAAATTGATCCCTTCTTTTATATCGTTAATCCAATAAAAATACAAGTTTAACCACTCATGTGTAAAAGGAAAGATCTCAGTGATTGACCATATTGCTATGGAGAGTTAGACTTGAGGCCATGAAAATACAAGAATTAAGCCCCTTCATACAACACTATGCTTGGGGTCATATGAGTTGGCTTCAGAAGTTCATGAACCATCCTGAAGCTGCAGAAAAAGAGCCATGGGCTGAGATGTGGCTTGGTATTCATCCCAAGGGAATGACAGAGGTCATCACCGCAGGCGAACGAAGACCACTTATCGAAGTGATAGACGAAGATAAAGAGAGGATGCTTGGGGAGGGGGTAGCTAAGTTACCACTTCTCTATAAGATCCTTGCTATCGCAGAACCTCTGTCGATCCAATGCCATCCCTCTATCGCACAGGCGAAAGAGGGGTTTAGACGAGAGGAGGAACAGAGTATCTCCCTGAATGCTCCAAATAGGAACTATAAGGATCAGAATCATAAACCAGAGATCCTCTGTGCTATCACACAGTTTACCGCAATGTGTGGTTTCCGATCGATCGAGGTGATCAAAGATTTGATGAACACCCTCATACCTTCAGCCTATGAGAGTCTCTTGAAGAATGTTCTTGAGAAGGACACCACTGAGGAACAGCTGTATCGGGATCTGTTATACCGTATCCTTACCATCTCCGGTGAAGAGAGGAAGACCTTGATGAGTTTGATCTCAGAAGATCTTGAGCATAATGAATCCTTGAAGATCGAGGTTCGATTGATCAAGCGATTCCTATCGCTCTATCCTGAGGATCCCGCTGTACTTGCTCCTCTGTATCTTAATGTCATCGAACTAGCTCCCGGAGAGGCCTTGTATCAACCGGCAGGTGAGATGCATGCCTATGTCGAGGGGATCGGTGTGGAGTTGATGGCCAATAGTGATAATGTCCTAAGAGGAGGACTCACTCCAAAACATATAGATGTCGAGCAGCTCATGGACGTAGTGATCTTTACCCATATCGATAAACAGAAGAGTTATCCTACAGAGATCACTCCTTCTTTCAGTATCTATGAGACCCCTTCTGAGGAGTTCCTTCTCTCAAAGGTATCTAAAGGTCTCGTCTCTTTAGAGGGACGGAGTTCTCTAGAGATGCTCATCCAGGCAGATGGAGAATCAAGGATCGAATATATCGATAGTGAGAGTGGATTACCTCAGAGTGTTCAGGTTGCCTCCGGTAGCTGTTATCTCATCCCTTCAGAGATCTCTTCCTATAAGATAGCTTGTACAGGTTCACTTTTTATCGCAGGAGTACCTCAATAGATGAAGATAGTCGTAGATGCAGACTCCTGCCCGAAGAATGTGAGAGCAATCATCTTGAAGGCCTCTAAGAGGATCAAGAGAGAAGTCTTCTTCATTGCTGATAGACCGCTCCAGGATTGTGTTGGGAAGCTCGTGACTATGATAGTCGTCGATCCCGGTCCTGATGAGGCTGATCATCGAGTAGTAGAAGAGGTCAACTCTGGCGACCTTGTCATCACTCGTGATGTGATTTTGGCTTCACGGGTAGTGGATAAGGGGTGTATTGCGATCGATGATCGAGGTGGGATCTTTACCAGAGAGAATATGGCAGAACGACTGTCAATCAGAAACATGATGACAGAGTTCAGAGAGGCGGGTCTACATTTCGAGCGGACGAGACCTCTATCAGGGAAAGAGACTCAGGCCTTTGCCAATAAACTTGATGCTACGGTGACAAGACTGATACGGGAGGAGACTGATGAGACATGAGAACCTGATGAGGGTAGTAAGTAACTATTTTCTCATAACACTCGGTTCCTTGATCACCGCGCTTGGACTGGTGCTCTTCCTGACCCCTTCTCAGATAGCTGCAGGTGGGGTGAGTGGTCTTGCGATCATAGCCTACCATTGGTTTGGCTGGGATCCCGGTATCATCATCCTGATCTTGAGTATTCCTATATTCGGACTCGGGGTAATGGTCTTCGGTCACCGATTCGGTCTAAAATCACTCTGGGGAACGATTGCGCTCTCTGTATCTGTGATGCTACTGGGACAGTTCCTCGGGTATGAAGGTATACTGACCTCAGGAGATAAGACTGACATCCTATTAGCAGCCCTTTTCGGAGGATCCCTTACTGGTCTAGGACTCGGAATCACGATGAAAGGTGGGGCGAACACCGGTGGGACCGATATCATCGCTCAGATCATCAACCACTATACTCGGATCTCTCTCGGGAGTTCTCTTTATATCGTAGATGGGATCATCGTCTTGATCGCCGCTATGACCTTCTCCATCGAGCAGGGGCTCTTCGCTGTGATCACCCTCTTCACCACAGGACAGTTCATCAATACGATCACCAGTGGTGCGAACTATGCAAAGATGGCCTATATCATCAGTGATAAGTATCAGGAGATCAGAGATGTCCTCACCTTCGACTGTGGTCTCGGTGGGACGATGGTGGATTCTCATGGTATGTTCAAGAATGATGACAAGCAGATGATCATGATGGTCGTCAGAAACCGTAAAGTCTCTCAAGTAACTAGTATCGTCAGGAAGATGGATCCAAATGCCTTCATGATCATAACGAGTGCTCAGGAGGTATTAGGTGAAGGCTTCATCCCAATAGATCCCAAGAACTCCGATTGATATCCCCTAGATAGTTGAACAAAGGTGAAGTTTCTCCTGTGATGGTTGAGATCTTCGCTTTTTTTGAATCATAGATTCAAGTTGTCTGTTTATAGGGGATATGAAAACACTAGTACTGATTCAACGACAAGGGCTACTGCATGATGGATTGATCGATCTATGTAAGAGTTCAGATAATCTAGAGATGGTGGGGAGATCGACGGAACTTGACTCCCTCAAACGATGGTTAGAGGGGATTCCTCCCTCCTTCATAATCATCGGTTCCTCTCTATTGGGTTCTGCTACTGCCTGTAGGAGAGCTGTAGCTTTGATCGACGCCTGTAAGCGACGATTCACCAGTGATACGGTTCATACGGTAATACTCATCGAACGCAATGATGAGGTGATGCTAGAGCAGTTTCACACATTCGGTTTTCAAGGATTCGTCTTCGAACAGGCTACCTATAGAGAGTTCGAGCAGGCGCTTCTCGCTTTGCATCAAGGAGCAGTCTACCTTCCTTCGTTCGTAGCGGAGAAACAGAGTTATCATGCGGGTTTCGGTAAGTTCCCACGAGCCTCTCTTACTGCAAGAGAGACTCAGGTATTGCAGAGAATCAGTATGGGAGAGACCTCTAAAGAGATCTCTGCTCATCTCGGTATCGCCGTGAGTACGGTAGATGTCTATCGTAAGAGACTTCTGACGAAACTTGATGTACACTCAGTGGCAGAGCTTACCAAGTATGCTCTGCGAATGGAGTTGACTGCCCTCTAGAATTCTGCGTTATGTACGGTTCTTGGGAAGGGGATGACGTCTCTTATGTTCTGCATACCGGTGACATACTGGACTACACGATCAAATCCGAGACCAAACCCTGCATGAGGTACTGACCCGTATTTTCTCAGATCGAGGTACCACCAGTAATCCTTTGGATCGAGACCGAGTTCATCAAGTCTTCTCGTGAGGACATCATAGCGGTATTCCCTCTCTGACCCACCGATGATCTCACCAAGCCTAGGCACAAGGACGTCCATTGCCCGTACAGTCTTCTCATCATCATTGAGTTTCATATAGAAGGCTTTTATCTCCTTAGGATAATCAGTCACGATGACCGGAGCCTTGAAGACCTCTTCGGTAAGAAACTTCTCATGTTCAGACTGCAGGTCAGCTCCCCATGAGACGGGGAATTCGAACTCTTTCTTTGTCGAGGTCAATTCTTTGATCGCATCTGTATAGGGGAGGTGGATAAAAGGTTTATCAACGACCTCTTTGAGTCCATCTGCGACTCCCTTCTGTACCCACTTGTTGAAAAAGGCCATATCGGCTTCACAATGGTTGAGGACATAATTGAATATATATTTAAGAAACTCCTCTGCGACAGCCATATCACCCTCAAGGGTACAGAAGGCCATCTCAGGTTCGATCATCCAGAACTCTGCAAGGTGTCTTGCCGTATTGGAGTTCTCTGCTCTGAAGGTAGGACCGAAAGTATATACATTCTTAAGAGCCATCGCATAGATCTCAGCCTCTAACTGGCCACTTACAGTGAGATTCGCAGGTTTGCCGAAGAAATCCTTCGAGTAGTCGACGACACCGTTATCTTTAGGGATATCATCTAGCGGGAGAGTGGTCACCTGGAACATCTCTCCTGCCCCTTCAGCATCTGATGCAGATACGATAGGCGTATGAACATAGATGAACTCCTTTTCCTGGAAATAGGAGTGGATAGCAAAACTCAGTGAGTTACGTACTCTCGCAACGGCACTGATGGTATTGGTACGTGGTCTGAGATGTGCGATTTCTCTAAGAAACTCTAAAGAATGTCGTTTCTTCTGTAGCGGATAGGTGTCAGCAGGAGCCTCTCCATGCAGGATGACATCCTCTGCCTGAAGTTCTACTTTTTGATTCTTTCCTGGTGATTCCACGAGTATGCCTGTGAAGGTCACACTTGCTCCAGTACTGATATGAGTGATGACCTCGGAAAGTTCAGATGTCGATTTATCGAGAATGACCTGCAGGTTCTTCAGACAGGATCCGTCATTTATCTCAAAGAAACAGAAGTTCTTGGAGTCTCTTTTAGTACGAATCCATCCCTCTACATTGATACGTGTTTCTGAAGGATCTGCATCAATAAGATGTACTATTCGATTCTGCATGTGTATGCTCCTTAATGATCATATGAGTTTTTAAAGTTCTGAAAACAGAGCTCTCTAGAACAACCCTATAGTATCATATATAGTAGGACTACACTATACTATTTTATGTTACGAATAGGGGAACCGGAGGGATCATGACACTACAGATAATAGGGACCAAGAAGTCCTCAGATACAAGAAAAGCCGTGAGATTCTGCAAGGAGAGGTCGATTCCCTATCAGTTGATCGATCTCAATGAGCGCATGTTATCTCCCGGTGAACTATCGCATGTCCTGCGTTACCATGAGGCTGCAGAGCTTATCGATACCACCTCTAAGTTCTATCAGAAGCAAGGCTATGCCTATCTTGATTATGACCCGATAGAGGAGATCCTTGAGCATCCCGAACTCCTTGTCACCCCCATCATCAGGATGGACAGGAATGCATTAGTCGGTTTTGATGCGAAGACTTTAGAGGGTGCGTTGAAAGGATGAGTGATATAAACTATGCGATCCTCGGGAGTGGATCCTCTGCAAACTCCTACTATATCGAGTTCGAAGGGACTGCGATCCTCATCGATAACGGCTTCTCCTTCAAGGAACTCTCAAGGAGAGCGACTCTGTTAGGGGTAGATCTAAACCTTTTGAAGGGGGTCATGGTCAGTCATGATCACAGTGACCATATGAAGGGGGTAGGTGTCCTTACGAGGAAACTCCTCGTCCCGGTCTACATCCATCATGAACATTCATCATACGTGATCCCCGGAAAGACCCCTGTGCCACCTAGACCTGTCGTACCTGATAAGGAATTCTCTATAGGCCCTTTTACCATAACCCCCTATGAGACGAGCCATGATGCGGCGCATTCGATAAACTTTCATGTGTCAGCAGGGGGGAGTTCTCTTATGGTCCTCACCGATTCAGGTCAAATAACCAAGACTATGAGAGAGTTGATCGACCGGACTGATATTCTATTCCTCGAGGCGAACTATGAGAAGAGGATGCTCGAGAACGGTCCTTATCCCTATTACCTGAAGAAGCGGATCGACTCAGATCAAGGGCACCTGTCCAACAGTGATGCACTAGAACTCATCGACAGTATCTCAGATGAGCCAAGGCCTCAGAAGATCTATCTTTGTCATATGTCTGATACGAACAATCATCCTGATCTTCTGAAACGAAGGATCGCAACAGAGGTTCTCTCAGATAAGGAGATCATCGTCTGTAGTAAGGGCAGTATGCATTCAGGAGCACTGAGAACCGGTAAAATCATATAATAAACACATTTTACCTATTTGAACATTCTTGATACTTCATGATATAACTTATCGCAAGGAGTTCGAATATGAGTAGTATTAAAGATGTCAGGATCCAATCTACCGCACCGCTGGTAAGCCCTGAGAAGATTCGCAGTCTTCTCTCTTTAGATGAAAGATCTGTTGAGTTCATCCTTGACCAAAGATCACAGATAAATGCGATCATCAATCGTGATGATAAGAGGATCCTAGGGATTTCAGGGCCCTGTTCGATTCATGATAAAGAAGCTGCATTGGAATACGCTCATAAACTCAAGGGACTTTCTGATAAGGTAAAAGATAAGATGGTCTTAATCATGAGGACCTATTTTGAGAAACCAATGACTATCGTGGGATGGCGTGGTCTCATTATGGATCCACATCTTGGTGGTACCTATGATATAGCCTTTGGTATAGAGCTTGCGAGAGAGCTCCTCCTGGAAATAACGAAGATCGGTATCCCTGTTGGGTGTGAAGTCCTCGACCCGATCGTCCCTCAGTATATCGATGATATCGTCTGTTGGGCTGCTATTGGAGCAAGGACCACAGAGAGTCAGACACATAGGAATCTCTCTAGTGGCTTATCAGTACCTGTCGGATTCAAGAACAGTACGAATGGTAATCTCCTCAATGCAGTGAATGCGGTAAAATCTGCAGCAAGTCCTGCAAGTTTTATCGGTATCGATCAAGATGGATACTCCTCGATCCTTCGAACCACAGGAAATGATAGAGGACACCTTATCCTCAGAGGAGGGTCAAGCTCTCCGAACTATTATGAAGAGTATATCGAAGAGGCTGAGAATATGATGAAAGAGATGGATCTTACTCCTTCGATCATCATCGACTGTTCCCATGCCAACTCGCGAAAACGTCATGAGAACCAATCTCGTGTCCTTAGATCCATGACCGATCAGATAGCTCATGGGAATAGATCTATTTCCGGTTTTATGCTCGAGAGTAATCTGTTTCCTGGGAATCAGAAGATCACTGATGATCCTTCAAAGCTGAAATATGGTGTCTCGATCACTGATGCCTGTATTGGATGGGAAGAGACAGAAGAGATTATCATGAAAGCATATGAAGCTATGGGAGAGGTGTAGAGATGTCAAAAGTATTAATCTGTCTAGCAGACGGTTTTGAAGAGATAGAAGCGGTGACACCGATAGATCTACTACGAAGAGCGGGGATCGATGTGATCATCGCTGGAGTAGGTGATGATGTGATCACCGGTTCTCGAGGTATCTCGATTGTACCAAATGGACCAATCGAAGAACTCAAAGATGAGACATATGATGGGATAATTCTCCCCGGTGGGATGCCAGGAGCTACGAATCTTGCGGCCTCATGGGAGGTGAACGAAATACTCATCTCAATGCTCAATGAGGGAAAACTCGTTGCAGCTATCTGTGCAGCCCCTGCAGCGGTACTCGGGAAAGCTGGACTTATCGAGGGCAGAAGAGCTACCTGTTATCCTGGAGCTGAAACCTTTGCCCCTGAAGCAAGATTCGTGAAAGAGTCCTTAGTCATGGATGGTAATCTCATCACAGCTTCGGGCCCTGGACTTGCCGCTGATTTCGCCTTCGCGATCATCGAATATCTGATCAGCAAAGAGAAGTCTGAAGAGGTCAAGGCAGGAGCCCTGTTCTAGTCTAAGCTATGAGAACATAGCATGATAGAGATCGAATATGGTGATCTCTTCTGTTGTAGAGGGGGTATCGGCATGGAACATGCTGCCCCTTGAAGAGAAGAATGTCACCTCTTTTCTTTCTCCCGGCAGCAGATTGAAGCCGTTATCACTGAAATACCCAGGTGCTTTACATGAAAGCCAGACATAGTAGGCAGGTCTATCACTCTCAACAGTCCAAAGGTCCTCTTCCTTGTCATAGGATAGGGTTATTTTCGGTTCTTTGAGTTCAGTTTCATTAGGAAGTCTATTGAAATGCCAGTTCTCAGCAATGACCGTGTCACTAGAAAGGATCTGGACTCGATAGAGAGTTGAGGAGTCTTCCCGTGCTCGGTGTTCGAGCAGGAGTGAACTCTCCGCTTTCAATACGACGTCTCGATTCGTCTCCTCTAAGATCTTTCCAGAATCACTACTGATGAGTTGGATCGATGATCTAAGATCTAAATCATTGAACGAGTCGTTGATACCATAGATATTCAGTCTATCATCTTCAGGGATACAGGTTATGTGTATAGGGGCGAAGAATCTCTTCGCACTGTTGTGAAGTACCTTCCATCTACCGGAGTATTCGATCGAGGACCAGGAGGCTACAGGCCAAAGGTCATTGAGTTGCCAATAGAGAATTCCCATACAGGTATCACGTTTGCTCCTCCAATAATCCACTGCTATCTGAATACCATAGGCCTGCTGTACCTGAGAGAGGTAAAGTAGTTCTGCATCTCCTTTCGGTACAGAGAAATATCTTTGCATCGTCTGAGTGATGATCGAATTCCCTCGCGGGTTCTTCTGATGGTGAAGCATCTGTTCACTTGTAGGTTGCATCTGATCTCGATCGATGACCTCACTCATCTCCTGATAGGATGAGAAGGACTGGAAACCGAACTCTGAACAGAATCGGGGGGTCACATCCCGGTATGCTTCAAAAGGCTTTCCCTCATGCCATACACTCCAATAGTGCATATCCCCTTTTGCATCGTTATGCCAGCAATCCGAGTAGTCACCAGGACCTCCTGATGGGCTTGAGGGCCACCAGGGTCTATGTGGGTCGAGTTCTCGAACCATATTTCCGATCACTCCCTCATTGAGCCTATCATAATCGATGATATACCTATCACGATTCTCACGGCTTTCCTCATACCAGGTCAAAGCTCCCACATCCTCATTGTTACCACACCACAGTGCGATCGAGGGGTGGTATTGAAGACGATCGATCTGTGATCTCATCTCCTCTCGTACCTCCGCAAGGAATGAATCGGTAGAGGGGTAGAGGGAACAGGAGAACATACAGTCATGCCATAGGAGGATACCGAGTTCATCACAGGTTGAATAGAAGATATCTTTTTCATATTGGCCTCCACCCCATATCCTGATCATGTTCATCCCCACGGCAACTGAATCCTCGAGTAATTGGATATATCGTTGATCAGTCTGTTTACTTGGAAGGGCATCTATGGGGATCCAGTCAGCTCCTTTACAGAAGATCCGCTTATCATTGACTAATACCGTCATAGCTCTTCCGGCCTCATCATCAGAGAAATCCAGTGAGATGGTCCTGAAACCGAAGCGAACTGTTCTGTCATCATTACCGATGGTGACAGATGCTTCATACAGGGGCTGTTCTCCATATCCTGCAGGCCACCATAGTTCAGGAGTCAAATCTGTGAAGCTGATAGCAGCCTCCAAATATGCTTGGTCGTCTTCTCTCGTGATATCACGAAGGGAGAATACCTGTGAGAGCTCTATGGTGCTTGAAAGGTCAAGTTCAGGAACTTGGATGTGGATCTTCTCATTCGGAATCTTTAGATCATCTGAGATAGCGGTCTTGATCCGGAAAGAGAGTTCCCAGGTACCATTCTCGTCTTTGAGTGTATCGACCTTTACCGATCGTAACTGTACAGAGTCCCATGCCTCGATGACAGGAGTCTCATAGAGACCTGAGACCATCAGACATGGACCCCAATCCCAGCCACTATGACATTGGACCTTTCGTACCAGATTACGATGCATGGACTGGATCGGGTAGATCTGATGAGGGATGCTATAGGGGAGTGTCTCATTTCTTCTGAGGGCTTCCTCCTCTGCTGAATCGAATTCGACCCGAAGTCCATTGACTCCAGAGATCAAGACCTCTGATATATCGAACCGGTAATCGATGAATTGACTACAGCTCTTACCGATGAGGGTATCATTGAGGTACACTTGTGAGAATGTATCGATCTGGGGGAGGACAAGTTCGATCCTCTGAGCCGAGAGTATCGGTTCAGATACCTCAAAGCTCTTCTCGATAACCAGTCTTGAAGTATTTATCCATTGGATATCAAGCTCATGAGTCCCTATATAGGGATCTTCGATAAGCTGTGCATCAAGAAGTGCAGAGATCGAGTCTCCTGGAATATTCATGGGAAACTCAAGGCCTCTCTCAATGATCTTAGCATTCCAAACACCTGATAGTTCTATAGATCTCTTATTCATTATAAGCCTTCCGTTAGTTTATTATTATACCAACCATACTATCTCATGAAAAAACGACTCCGTCAATATTTCTGTTACCGTAAAGTATCGTTTGATCCTCAAGCTAGTAAAGTAATGTGTAAATATAGTATTGATAATGAATTATATTGGTATTGATAATTATTGGTTTTGTTCCTTGACAGATAAGTACTATCATGAGAGAATCTAGTTAGTTGATATAAGTACCAACTAATCAAAAAGGCAGTGGTGATGAATAGAACGAAGATCATAAACACAACTAGAGTGATGAGGCAGATCTGGACTAATAAGACAATCAGCCGCGTGAACATCGCCAGGTCTCTCAACCTCAACAAATCAACCGTCTCTAATATTATCACCTCTCTTTTGGAAGAGGGGGTCGTCATTGAAGACTCTATCGGTGAATCGACGGTCATGGGTGGTAGAAAACCAATCAATCTCAAACTCAATAGCAACTTCGGGTTGGTCATCGGTATTGAGATGAGACCTGAATCCTACACCGCTATCGGTGTAGATCTTACAGGTGAGATCCTTTTCATGAAGACAGAGACACTACAGATCTCGGCGACAAACTTCTCAAAGAACTTCATCGAGATCCTTAAGAGGATAGAGTCTGAATGTAATAATGTAGACAGACCCTTATTAGGGATCGGGGTAGGTATATCAGCTCCTGTGGATCCTTACAGCCAGAAGATACGATACTCCATACCTCTTACCATGAGTGATTCTTTCGATTTCTATGAGGAGATCTCAAAGAACTTTCCTATACCAGTCATGCCAGAGAATGATGCCAACTGCTGTGCTTGGGGAGAGATGACCTTCCATCGTCAGAAGGAGTTGAAGAACTTCGTCTTTGCATTATTGGAGTTTCGAGATATCAAGGATGAGAGTAGGATCTGTGAGAGGACTGCCTTTGGTATCGGTATCGTCATTAATGGAAGAGTCTTCCATGGAATGAACTTCACAGCGGGTGAGTTCAGGAGTGTGTTCACGACCTCAGATTACAAGGGGCAGTTTGCGATCACCGATGAGGAGATGCTCAAGCTTGAAGAGGATCCGAAGATCTTGGAGAAGTTCATCAGAGAACTCTCGAAGAACCTCGCAGTCCTTGCGAATACTTTCAACTTGAGTGAGATCTTCTTAGGAGGAGATATCATAAGATACCAGCAGCTTACTTCAGAGATCCTCAAAGAGGAACTTGATATTAACTGGGCATATCCTGATGAACCGACTTGTAAGATCCAGTTCTCCACGATGAATGACAAATCAGTAGCCTATGGGGCTGCTGGTATGCTGTTGGATCGTATCTTCATGGATGAGGAACTTGCAGGTGAGAATCGAACAGACCGATTCAGTAATATAGACCTTATATCCACATGGCTCGATGCTGGTGGAAGATTCAATAAGGTTGACTATGGGCAGATCGTATCGCAGATACGAAGAATATATGAATAGAAAACACAAAAAGTGTTTTTTAAGGAGGAATTTATATGAAAAGAGTATTAGGAATCATCTTGGTCCTACTAGCAGTAGGTTCGCTGGCTTTCGCTCAGGCACAGGCTGAGACAGTAGATGACGGGAAAGTGAAGTTGTCTATGTTTCATTATCTTGATTTGACAGACCCTGTAGCGACAGCTAACTGGGACATTCTGCTTTCGACTTTCGAAGCAACCTATCCAGAGATCGAATTAGAGATCGAATATGGTTTCAACGAACCATATCATGACAAACTTCAGGCGATGGCTATTGCTAATCAGTTACCAGACATCATGTTCCTATGGCCTGGAAAGAGAACTGGAATGGTTACTAGTGCAGGTAAGGCTAAAGACCTCTCACCATGGCTCGAAGGAAAACTCGATGGATTCTCACCAACAGCTGTTGCAGCTCAGGGTCCTAACGGAGAGATCTTCGAATTACCAGAACAGGTCACAGCGACTCATGTAATGTATACCAATGAGAAACTGATGGCTGAACTTGGACTCACACTTCCAAAGACATTGGACGAAATGGTAGCTCAGGGTGATGTGATCCGTGCAGCTGGTTATACCCCAATCGCTATGACTAATGGTGATGGATGGCAGATGCAGTCCTGTTTCCTCTCAGCTCTTATTGACAGAACTGGTGGAAGAAAATGGATGGATAGTGCTTTAGCTGGTGATGTATCATTTGCAGATGATGAATTCATCAACGCATTGAACGTTATCGATGTACTTGCTAAGAACGATATGTTCTCAGCAGGAATCAACACCCTTAACTATGGTAGTGCTCTTACAGAGTTCGTAACCGGAAAGGCTGTCTATTACATCGATGGTGGTTGGAGAGTGAATAACCTTAATGGTGAGCTTCCTGCAGATATGGTTGACTATGTCACCTTGAATGTATTCCCATCAGTACCTATGGAAAATGGTCAGGCAGCTTCTACAGCCGCTGTAGCTGGAACCGGTCATGGTATGAATGCTAACCTCAGTGATGCAGAAGCTGATGCAGCTTTCAAGTGGATCTGGTTCTATTCAGGACCAGTTGGATCAGCTATCAGACAGAGCTTCGGCGCTCTTCCTGCATACAAGATCCCAATGCCTAATGACATTGATCCTCTTACGGTAAAACTCTCAGAGTTCGTGAACAACACTCCATCAGGTTATGTAATCGATGCAGTGATGGACGGCGAGGGCATGGGTGTTCTTCATCCAGCACTTCAGGAACTTATCTTCGGAACAAAGACTCCAGAAGAGGTCGGAGCTGAATACGAAGCATGGGTAGCAGCTAACGAGCGATAACCCCCTAATCTAAGAAGTCTCTATAGATCTGTTGATTCAGATCTATAGGGCTTCACCGGGAAAAGGAGAACCCATGACCTTTCATACAAGTAAGAAGGCCTATTATGCAGCCTTCATCGGACCGGCAGTATTCATCTATGCCTGTATCATCATATTCCCCGTACTCTACAGTCTTGGTTTGAGTTTCTTCAATTGGAATGGGTATGAGAAGATGGAGTTCGTAAAACTGGCAAACTATGTCAGGATGTTCAAGGATGACGTCTTCCTTCTCGGACTGAGAAACAATCTACTGATCGTTGCAGTCTCCATATTCGGACAACTTCCATTGGGATTCATACTTGCATACATCTTATACAGAAAGATGGTCAAGGCTCAGTCCTTCTTCGAATCAATGATATTTCTACCGATTACCATCTCAGCCATAGTCGTAGCTATTCTTTGGGCACAGATCTTTGCTCCAACAGGATTATATACTACATTGATCCAACGGCTCACAGATAATCCAAGATATATCATGGCGGTCGCTCAAGATAAACAGTTAGCGATCCTCCCCATCCTGTTTGTAGTCCTCTGGATGTACACAGGAATGTATATGGTTATCTTTCTTGCTTCGATGCAGAAGATATCCCCATCAGTGATCGAGTCTGCTATCATAGACGGTGCTTCAGAATTTCAGATTCTCATGAAGATTGTAGCTCCATCCATGTCAAACATACTCTTCACGACAGCCGTCTTTGCGATCGCAGGATCATTGAAGAGTTTCGATCTGATCTTCGCTATGACATCAGGTGGGCCTGCCCACTATACTGAGGTAATTGCTATCTATATGTATACCAATACCTTTAAATATTATAACTATGGATTCGGCTCTGCCGTATCGATCGTTATAGTAGCTCTGAGTATGGGGCTGATAACTATTGCACAAAAAGTATATGGCTTCTTTGAGAAGAAGTATGAATAAGGGGAGAACCGTAAAATGACAATACATAATGAACGTACGACTGGTTGGCGTGTATTTGCCTATATCGTTATGGTATTCTTTACCTTATTGACGATAGGACCACTATTCTGGCTCTTCTATTCCTCTTTGAAACCACATCAGGATATCATCCAGAATATCTTCAGTTTCCCTAAGACACTGTTCTTTGAGAACTATACAGAGGCCTGGAGATTGGGAAAACTCGGGATCTATAGTATGAACAGTATCATCTATACCGCTATTGCTACCGGTGCGACAACCATGTTGGCTCTTATGACTGGATATGGTTTTGCCAAGTTCGGTTATGATAAACTGACAGGATTCTTCTATAAGTTCTTCATCCTGGGTATGCTCATCACAGCACATTCAGTATTGGTCCCATTGTTCCTGTTAGAGGTAAAACTGAATATCGATGATACGAGGATCGGAGTCATTCTTCCCTATATCGCCTTTGGACTGCCTTTTCTCATATATCTTGCAACATCCTATATAAAAGGGATACCTAGTGCTCTCGAAGAGGCTGCTCTTATCGATGGCGCGAATTATGGGCAGATCTTCCGTATGGTCATACTTCCTATGGCCGTCCCTGTTACAGCAACCATGATCATCTATAACTTCCTGGGTAACTGGAACGAGTTCATCTTCGTCTTCATCTTGACGAGTAAGACGGCTTTGAGATCCCTACCTGTAGGAATCAACGCCTTTGCAGGTGGTATGTCACGTAATTATGGTCTACAGTTTGCAGCACTCGTCATTGGAACGATCCCAATGATCGTCTTCTACCTGTTCTTCCATAAACAGTTGAAGAAGGGATTCTCTGCTGGAGCAGTAAAGGAATAGATCACTAGGGACGTATCTCTTCAAGGGATTCAAAGACAGATTGATGTGCCGTGAGTATTATCTGAACGGGGAAGGATTCGAGGATGATGACATCCGATACTTTCCCCTGTTTTGCTAATGAGAGAACCTCTGCTAAAACGGGATCGGGGTCGGATGCGACTCCGATGATCTTGTCTGTCACCATCGGGTCCTGGAACCCCTCGTTCAACAGTGTGCATCCGAGCAGGACTGCAAACAATAACAGACTTAACAATAACCTTTTCATACCTGTTAAACCCAAAAAAACAGCAGCTAGTTACAGCTGCTGTCAATATCATATGTAAACTCTGAATTGCTATGCCATCAGATCCTTGAGATAAGGTCTCTTTTCGAGATCTTTCTTCAGAGCAGCAGCTCTTGCTTTGTTCTCATAATCCGCTGATTGGAAGGAGTAGGTGAACTTGGTATGAACATCATAGGTTCCCTGGAGTAATGCATAGGTATCTTCAGTCATGACAAGCTCTTCATCTGTAGGGATGATCAGGATCTTCACTGGTGAGTCATCGGTAGATATCTCAAGTTCTGTATTCCTGCAGGTAGCCTGTTCGTTCTTAACAGGATCGAAGATGATCCCAAGATGTTCTAGTCCACTAAGGACTCCCTTTCTGATATGAGGGGCCATCTCTCCGACACCGGCTGTGAATACGAGTGCATCGATCTTTCCGACTGCTGCCATATACCCACCAATGTATTTCTTCAATCGGTAGCATTCCATATCGATAGCCAATTGGCTTCTTTCATCACCGTTCGCTGCGGCATCTCTGATATCTCGTCGGTCACTGGACAGTCCACTGATAGCGAGGATACCACTCTCTTTATTGAGCGCAGTATCGATCTCTGTCGCACTCTTTCCCGTTGCATTCATGATGTAGGGGAGTATGGCTGGATCGAGGTCTCCTGATCGAGTTCCCATGATCAGTCCCTCAAGAGGGGTGAGTCCCATGGAGGTATCTACACAGACTCCATTCTTCACTGCACAGATCGATGCACCGTTACCGATATGGGCGATTACTAGATTCGTATCTTTTGGCGCTTTCCCTAGCAGTACTGAGGCTCTTTTAGCCGTATATACATAACTGGTTCCGTGGAAACCGTATCTTCTTACATTATGGTCGGTATACCACTGATAGGGTACTGCATAGAGATAGGCCTCTGGTGGCATCGTCTGGTGCCAAGCGGTATCCATGACAGCACAATGAGGTACTTCAGGAATGACCTGCTGAGCTGCTTTGATACCCAGGATGTTTGCAGGCATATGAAGAGGTCCGAGGTGTACAAGAGATTCGAACACTTCCATGACCTCATCGGTCACGATCACAGACTCTTTGAATTTCTCTCCACCATGAAGGACTCTGTGTCCTACGGCTTTGATTTCATCGACGGAACTGATGACCCCGAGTTTCTCATCGAGGATCGTTGAGATGATGATCTCTATCGCCTCTTTATGTGAAGGAGAGGATACTTCAGATTCATAGGTCTCTCCCTTTGCTTTATGTTCTATTGTTGAGATCTTCTGACCGATTCGTTCAATAGCTCCGACTGCAAGTACCTCTTTAGCAGCCCAATCATATAATTGATATTTAGCAGAAGAGCTTCCGCAGTTCAATGTGAGAATCACCATGTTATAAAACCTCCGAACAAATATTTGACAAGTGTAATTTTCTGCGCCTATTTTTTCACTTTAGGATAAAAAATGCAATAACAATATTATTATTATGGCTATATATGAATCAAAATTCAGGTATATCAGTTAATAGAAACCGTGAGAACAAAGAAACTCTATCCATTTATTATTATAATCCTGATTCTCGGTATTCGAGGTTACGGCAATTCTCTCTCTGTTACCCATATTGAAAGAGAAGAGGACGTCGATAACCTGATCACCTTTAAGGCTGACTGGGGTTCTCTATCTATGGATGGAGAGGCTGAGCTAGCTATACGATTGAGAGACATCGCAGGCATCTCTATCGGTAGCCCTGTATACAAAGGATTGCTGCACTCTCTTTATTACCCTGATTCAGTCTCATTCGCTAATATCTTTGCAATCTCTCACATAACGGTCTCTCCCTACGCTCATGGTAATACGCTTGCTTTATATGACTCCTATAGCAGTGGGATCTTTCGCATAGGGGGGTATCTCCTCTCAGATACAGAAGTGACCTCGGTTGGATTATTGGGAGAGTATTCTGAGGCTTTCGAGATCTTAGGTCAGTATGATCACTATAGAGAAGATGGGCTAGCGGAACTCCTAGGGGGGCATCGCTCTCTCGAATCTTCTGTGATTGGTTTGAGGTGGTCTCTAGACGATGCCCTTGATATGAGATACCTCACAAGGCTCTCTGAATATGGGAAGAGTGTCAGTTTACTGGAATTCTCAATACTCGAGGAATTCGGGTCCTTCCATTTCAACATAGCTCAACGGGCGATAGAAGATGGATTCTCTCTTGTATCGAAGAACTTGAAACTCGGAAGATATTTCAAGGTAGAGTATTCGAAGCAACTATTGAGTCTCTTCGCACAGTGGAGAGAATATCATTACCATAAGGAGCCTCTCGTCTTCACGGGGGTCTATGATCGGCAATATACTACTGGGCTAGACTTGGAATTCGGGAGAATATCCTATGAGAGGCGTTGGTCCTACCGATTCATGGCGGAGAATCTTCTATTTTTTGAAGAGAGTCTTGAAGATAGTAGTAGGGTCACTCTTTCTCTTGATCCCTTGAAGATGAACGTGAAGACCCAATATAGCTATGTAAGAGGAGAGTGGGTGGGGGATCATGAGATAGGTTTGATCTATGATCATGACAGACTAGAGTTTGGACTCTCTGTTGGGATGAGTGATCATACATTAGATTTCACGATATCAATAGATTATACAGATGAGATACTCTCCTTGAAGAAGAGTATCGGTGAGTCCGAAGAGGTATTAAGATCCACGATCTCCTGGTGACGATGTTTGCGTACCGTCGATAATCCTCAGGAAAGCTTCAATAACCATTTCGCAGTCTCGAAGTAGATGGCATATCCGCAGATATCGATGACTGTAGCCATCAATGGGGCAGACATGACTGTCGGGTCTTTACCGAGACGTGCGATCCCTAATGGAGCTAAGATACCAATGAGGTTCGATATGAACACTACAATCATCAGTGATAGCCCTATGACCATGCCCTCATAGACCCCGACACCAGGGGGGAGGAAGATCGATCGTAGGATGATGACACCGCCGGTTATCACTCCCATGATGATACCTATCAGAAGCTCTTTTGAGATGATCTTCATCACGTCCCTGAATTGGATCTCTCCGGTCGCAAGACCACGGATCATCAGAGTTGAGGCCTGAGACCCTGCATTACCACCAGTCTGAGTGATTACCGGCATGAATATGATAAGGAATGCAGCTCCGACAAGGATCGATTCATAATGGTTGAGAACATTCGCCGATACAGTCCCTAAGAGTAGGAGAATGATCAACCAGGGGACACGCATCTTCACGAGGTCCCATACTGAGTTGTGCATATAGGTATCCGTCGATGATGCCATACCACCCATCTTATAGACATCCTCTGTCTGTTCCTCTCTAATGACATCGATGACATCATCGAAAGTGACGATACCAATGAGGATATGTTCATGGTTTATTACCGGAATAGATGCGAAGTCATTGGTATCCATCAGTTTGGCTACCTCTTCCTGGTCTGTGTCCTCGTAGACATAGACGATCTTGTCCTCGAGGATCTCGCTGATCTTCTGGCTGTCTTTCGCTGCAAGAAGATATTTCATATCTACAAAGCCGATGAGTCGCTCGAGTTGATCGATGACGTAGATACTGAAAAGATACTCGACCGTATTACAGTTAGCTCGTATGAAATTGATGGCCTGACCGACTGAAGTATGTGCTTGAACCGCAAGGAATCTGGGGGTCATGAGCCCTGCAGCATCATCTTCATCGAATCTGAGAAGGAAGAGCATCTCCCTTTTCGCATCATCACTCAAACTCTTCCAGACTGAATCACGAACCTCTTTATTCACCGACTGCATGATATCTACCAGGTCGTCGGGTTCCATCATCTGGAAGAGGTTCTTTTTGCTCTTTTCAGAAAGTCCTAGGATCAGGAGTTCCTGATCCTGATATGATAGTTCAGATATGAGGTCAGTCTTTATCTCAAGAGGAAGTTCTACGAAGATCTTCATTGCTTCCTGATCTTCTAGATCGTTCCAATCTTCCACCATGTCGGCAAAGGGAATCTCATTGAGAAACAGTTTTCTCTCAGAGGGAGTCATTCTCTCATAATATTCAAGGAAGTGTTTCAGTGGTTCATTCATGTTGACTCCTTCTCGATGACGATGGCTTTAGCCTGTTCTACCAGTTTCCTAGTAGATTGATCTCCAATTCCAATGCTATATCGTGTTTCTTCTTGACCTGCATCTGAATGTACTCTATGAGTTGATATATGTCATCAGATTTAGCTTCACCTTTTGGGTTGATGATGATATTACCATGATATTCTGCAATCTTTGCAGCACCGACAGCATGCCCGAGTAGGCCTGCTTCGTCAATCAGTTTTCCCGCAGAAATCCTTTCATCGATTCCCTCGATGCTCGGGTTCTTGAATATTGATCCGAGGGAGGGGTATCGGTAGTGGCCCATATCTCGTCTTTTCTGTCTATAGCCTTTAGCCTTATCCTGAATCTCTATAGATGGTTTCGGGGTAAGATTGAAACCAACCTCTGTAATGATCCATCCATTGCATTTACAGGGAGATCCCCTATAAGTGAATAGGTACTGGTCTTTTCTCATCTTATGCATTTCCCCATCCGGGGTCATATATTCGATCCATTCAATGAGATCAGCGACCTCATGTCCGAAGCATCCTGCGTTGCCATAGACTGCCCCACCGACAGTACCCGGAAGTCCTGAGAAATACTCCAGGCCTGATAGCCCTGCATCCCCTGCTGCCTTGACTACGCTCTCCATAGAACTTCCTGCATAGGCTGTAAGAAGGGTTCCACGAGTATGGACCTTTCGCAACTTCTTAATGTCGATAAGGAGCCCCTCTACACCCTTTTCAGAGATGAGGGTATTCGTTCCACTTCCGAGAATATTCACATCCTGTTGTTGGTCTAAAGCCCATGCGAGTAGTCCTGAGAGTTCCTCATAGTTTTCAGGTTGTGCTATATATTCTGCTCGTCCACCTGCTTTGATCGATGTATATGATTCTAATAATATGTCTTTTTGTATTAAATGTTCCATGTTGATTTTTTCACCTGTTTCTCGTACATTTGATTGCACAAGTATCATTGTACTGGATTAATCCCATTTGGGCAAATATAATGGACATGTTATTTATTATTGAAATTGGGGGCAGTTATGTCATTAACTCTATATAATACTATGAAAAAAAGCTTGGAGGAGTTCACTCCGATAGATCCCGAAGAAGTGAAACTCTATGCATGTGGACCCACAGTCTATAATTATGCACATATCGGGAACTTGAGAACCTACGTATTCGAGGATATTCTCAGGAGAGTCCTTGAATATGATGGGTATAAGGTCAATCATGTCATGAACGTCACCGATGTCGGTCATCTCGTTGGGGATGGAGATGATGGTGAGGACAAGATGGTCAAGACTTCGAAAGAGACTGGTCGAAGTGTCTATGATATCGCAGAATTCTATACAAAGGCCTTCTTTGACGATACAAAGGATCTGAACATCGAAGTTCCGACCGTAGCGTGTAAAGCTACAGAACATATCGGTGAGATGATAGCTCTGATCAGACGACTAGAAGAAAACGGACACACTTATATCTCAGGTGGTAATGTCTATTTCAGTATCGATACCTTCCCTGCCTATGGAAAGCTTGCTAGACTCGATCTGAGTGAGTTGAAATCTGGGGCTAGGATCGAAGTAGATACCAATAAACGAAATCCCAAGGATTTCGTCCTCTGGTTCACCAACTCCAAGTTCGATAAGCAGGCGATGACCTGGGATTCTCCCTGGGGAGTCGGTTATCCTGGTTGGCACCTCGAGTGTAGTGCCATGAGTATGAAATATCTAGGCGAACAGTTCGATATCCATTGTGGTGGTACCGACCATATACCAGTCCATCACACGAATGAGATCGCACAATCAGAGGCTGCGACGGGAAAGAGTCCCTGGGTCAATTTCTGGATTCATGGGGAGTTCCTTCTCGATGAGACTGGTAAGATGTCAAAGTCGAAAGGGGAGTTCTTGACCCTGTCACTTCTGAAGAAGAAGGGTTACGACCCTATGGACTTTAGATACTTCTGTTTGGGAGGTCACTATAGATCTCAGCTCCAGTTCTCTTTCGAATCGCTTGATTCTGCAAAGACAGCTCGGAACAATCTGGTCACTCGAGTGCAGAAACTCCTCGAGGAGGGGGCATCTCAGTTAGAACTGTCGGCTCTTTCGGCACCGGCACAGAAATGTATCGAAGAGTTCAAGGGTGCGGTCTTCAGGGACCTCAATATGCCTAGAGCTCTCTCTGTAGTCTGGGCAGTACTGAAAGATAATGATTTGACTCCATCAGAGAAGATAACTATACTCTATGATATTGACAAAGTCTTGGGTTTACGAATAGATGGAGTAGTGGTTGCAGAGGTACAGGAGCTGAGTGCTGACCTTCTTGCTCTGATTCAAGAGCGTGAGATTGTCAGGAAAAATAAAAACTTTATAAGAGCAGATGAGATTCGTGATATACTCCTAGAGCACGGTATTGAGATAAAAGATACCGCTTCTGGTACAAAATGGAAATCAATCGTGTAACTTATTTTATGGTGTGTTGTTAATAGTTATGGAAGTTAAAAGTAACGGTTATGAGTCTTTTCAACTAGTTTATAAGGAAGTCTTTCCTGTTTTGATGCGTGTTGCCTATCATGTTACCTATAATATGGATGCATCAGAGGACATCTGTCAGGAAGCTTTTATCAGGTTTTATAACCGGAGTCTTTCATTTCCATCGATTGATGAGGCGAAATATTGGCTGATCCGTGTGACTAAGAACCTGTCAATCAACTATGTGAAGAGAAAGGGTAGAGAGCAAGTTGCTGTTGAGAAGATAAAGAAACAGACAAAGCCTGTTCTCAAGACTGGTGAGGATGAAGTTCTTGGTCAAGAGACATGTGCTCTTGTTCGGGAAGCAATACATAAGTTACCGGAAAAGTTACGAGCAGTGCTCGTACTTAAAGAGTATAGTGAACTGAACTATCGAGAGATCGCCACTATACTTAATATTTCCGAAAGTAATGTGAAGGTGCGAGTGCACCGAGCAAGGCAGCAATTAGAAAAACTGCTGAATCAGGAGGATATGTATGTGTCTAGATGATAAGACATTATCAGCTTACATTGATGGGGAACTTGGTGAACCATGGAAGACTCAAGTGGAAGAGCATCTTCTTCATTGCCAGGACTGCAAACATCGGTTCGAACAACACAAGTCATTAGGTAAGCAAATACAATCTGCTCGAATTCAGGATTATGAGTTCGAAGATCAGAAAGAGAGAGTTTGGAAATATCTGAAAAGTAATGTGGTCACAGAGGAGCCTTCACGTTTCATGAAGAAACGTCTGTATGTCAGAACCCCGATGTTGATCGGAGTCGCTGCTGCTTTTGTCTGTCTTTTTGCTATTAACTTCTTTGTTCTACAGAATATCAACGGAGGACAGGACCTTAATGATACACCGATCCCCGTGATCAGTGCAGCAGTAGAGGTAGAGACTGCAGCTCCAGTAGGTGAGATGGTACCAGTCAGTGCGACGGATTCAGTTGCAGTAGCGCGTATTCTCGATGACCTTTCTGTAGAAGACATCCTAGTGATGCTCGATAAGAAGGGCTTTGAAGTTGAATTGCGCTTGAAAGATATAGAGGAAGTTCCAGTTGCTTTGGAGACTCCATTAGTGGATGATCCAGAAACACCTTGGGACGAATCCCTTGGGGAACTCCCAGAGGAGACTGAACTGACCACAGAATAGGTGACAGTCCAGCAAGTCGATGAAGACTGATGATCAGTAATGATCTTCAGTCTTTTTTTTTACACAACTACCTACATATATGATATCTTACTCATCGGTACATAAGACTTGTACCTGAAGAGTAGTCTAAAATTGGAGTGTGTACATGGAAAAATTACAAAAGAAATATGGATTCTGGACCGCTACGGCTATGGTTGTAGGGATCGTCATTGGTTCTGGTGTCTTTTTCAAGGCTGACGATGTGTTGATCGCATCTGGAGGCTCATTGCCTATTGCCCTTGTCGCATGGCTCATCGGTGGTCTGATCATGATCATAACCTCTTTCGTCTTCGCAAAGATCGCGACAAGATATGAGAGGGTTAACGGTCTTGTAGACTATTTTGAAGAGGCCTATGGCCCGAAGGGGGGGTACCTCGTCGGTTGGTTCATGACCTTTGTCTATTATCCCACACTCTGTGCAGTACTTGCTTGGGTATCAGCGAACTATACTATGGGACTCTTCGCACTTGAGTCTGGTATATGGTTGATCGCATTCATCTATCTGACGCTCTTCTTCCTCCTGAATGTATTATCCCCTGTTCTTGCAGGTCGATGGCAGGTCTCTACTGCCATGATCAAACTGGTTCCGATCGCTATCGTCGTGGTGATCGGCTTGGTCATGGGGCTGACAAAAGGTCAGACGATCGCAAGTTTCACGAATTCAGCCCAGAATATATCCTCTAGTGGTGGAGGTCTTGCAGTAGCGACACTTGCAACCGTCTTCGCCTATGAGGGGTGGATCATTGCGACTTCTATCAATGCAGAACTTCGTGACGCTAAGAAGACTCTTCCTAAGGCCTTGATGGTCGGTGCTGCGGTAGTCGTAATAGCCTATATGCTCTACTATATTGGAATCGCCGGAGTACTTACCAACGATCAGGTAATAGCTGCAGCAGATAATGCGCCGGTACAGGTCATCTCCTTGGTATTCGGTAATCTCGCAGGAACTATCCTCACTCTTTTTGTGGTTGTCTCCTGTCTTGGGACTCTGAACGGTCTAGTGATGGGATCGGTTCGAGGGATGTATTCGATCGCAGCGAGAAAGCTTGGACCAAAACCTGAGATCTTCGGAAAGGTCAATGAGAAGACAAACAGTACGATCAACTCAGGTATCCTCGGATTTATCTTATCCGCTATATGGTTGGTTGTCTGGTATGGCAACTTTCATGGCTGGTGGGGTTTCATGGATATCTCAGAGCTTCCTATCGCCTTTCTCTATCTGATCTATCTCTCACTCTATCTATGGGTCATGAGATCCTTCACTGATGAGACAGTTTTCGTTCGATTCATTGCTCCTGCTCTTGCTGCAGTTGGCTCTTGTTATATCATCTGGGGAGCAATACAAAAGGCCATGATCATCCCTTTTGTTGTGATCACTCTGTTGATCTTCTTAGCTGGCATACTCATGCGTGGGAATAAGAACTCTCTCTGATCCGAAAAGGTGACAAAGGTTGGAGATAGCCTCTGTCCCAATCACGAGTTATAAAGCCCTCAATAGACTGGAAAACGTCTTGAACACCACCCTCGATAGACTGAAGGGTGGTATAGCTGAAATGTGAGGTGAACTTCTTATAGGTAGCATGGTATACTAGTGGATGAAGATGATTTGGAGGAAACGATGAAAGATTATATACTGTCTAATGGAAAGAACATACCTTCAATCGGGTTTGGGACATTCAAGATTCCCGATGAAGAGGCCCCGAACGTAATCATTGATGCTGTTGACCTCGGCTATACCCATATTGATACTGCATCGGTATATGGAAATGAGAAGGGTGTAGGAGAGGGACTTCATAATTGTGTTAAAGAGCGTGAGGAGATATTCCTCACGAGTAAATTGTGGAATGCTGATCAAGGTTATGATCAGACTCTGAGAGCCTTTGAAGAATCCTTAGAACGGCTCAAGACCGATTATCTTGATCTCTATCTGATTCACTGGCCGAAGCCTCTCAGTAAAGAGAGTTGGAAAGCCTTAGAGAGACTCTATTCAGAGGGTTCGATCAAGTCGATAGGGGTGAGTAATTTCACTATTCCGATGCTTGATGAACTCATTGAAGCCTCATCTATCGTACCGATGGTCAATCAGATCGAACTCCACCCGCAGTTCCCACAATTAGAGTTGAGAGAGTATTGTCTTAAGCATGATATCCTCATTGAAGCATGGGCTCCACTGATGCAGGGGGCGATCTTCTCTATCCCCCTGATCGGAGAACTCGCAAAGGCCTATGATGTTTCGATAGCACAGTTCGCCACAGTCTGGCAACTTCAGATGGGAACCCTTCCGTTGGTCAAATCGACTCATAAAGAGCGTATGGTTGAGAATCTTCAGATTCCTGATATTACCATAAGTCATGAAGATCTTGAGAGGATGAGAGTCTTGGAAGGATCTCGCATAGGTCCTGATCCCGATAATTTCGATTTCTAGATTGGGTTGATTTGTTTTTCAACAAAAAAACAGGGTACAGACGAAGCCTGTACCCTGTAGCATATTTACTGATTATTCACATAGACGAGAAGATCCAACTGATGTATATATTTCTCTTTGATCTTGCTATAGAGATTGATCTCTAACAGCTCTGAATTGAGCAGGAGGGACTGTAGTTCCAGTTCTGTGAATTCTCCATATTCGAATAATAACTTTCCTTCTTCGATCAATAGATCATTCATCTCGATCTCAAGACTCAGGTCGTCGATCTCCCTCTTATCCTCTTCAAGAGTCATGATGAGGGTGTCGATTTTGAACTGAACCTCAGTTATCTTCGAGACAGCCTCTGCCTGAGCAAGGATCAGATCGTCGTAGAGTTCATCTTTCTCATCACCATTGAAATCATCGAAACCGATACCGAATACTATTGAAGTGGTGATCTCCCCGGAGGTGTCCATATCACCCGAGATCTTAAGATCAGGATCATAGGAACGCTGGGTATCATAGGCATCCTGTGCTTTTAACACGGTATTCTGCGCATCGACCACTGAATAGGCGACCATAGGAGAGGTTATAGACTCAAAATCTATGAGATCATTCTCCGCAATGATTGCAGTCAAAGATGCTATATCGATTACTGGTAGATCTAGACTCTGTGAATCACTACCGAGAGTCGTATAGAGATTGATCTTCGCCTCTGTCAACGTATTCTGTTTCGACCGGACGAGAGCCTTCTTCTCAGTCCAGTCGATGAACACGTCCTGGACTTCGATGATCGTTGATTCTCCAAGGTCATAGAGAGCGAGCTCATCTTCATAATATATCTTCTCGAGGTCTGCGACCCCCTGCTGATACTCGAGCTCCTCTAATGCGATCATATAACTCAGATAATCATCGATGATTGTTGAAGTGAGTGTCTTCTCAAGTTCATTCAGGTATACGAGTGCGCTCTCATAGGTGGTATCGATGGTGACGGTAGATTCTGACACTTCGAATGGCTTGTAGGTCAATCCTACAGAACCATCAAGGTCTGTATCGATGTTAGCACTCAAAGAGAGCTGGTCGAGTAGGGGAACATCGAGGTCCATCGATGAATCCCAGCTGTTACTACTCGAATTCAACTTTGCTGTAGAGCTGACCTCTAAAGAAGCTGCTTCATAGGGCTTCTCGACATCAAGGGCACTCTCTGCAGACCTTAGAGCATAGAGTGCTTTCATATAGGTAATGTTATGAGCTAATCCATAGGCGATCAGATCATCTGTACTCTCTAGGGTCTCTGCATAGATGGGAGAGAGCAGCAAAAGGATTACTGCAGTTACAAGTAGGAATTTTTTCATGTTTTATGACTCCTTCAGAACATCAGAGATGTTATCATTGACTACCGGTAGGGCAGGGAGTAGACCAAAGAGGCCGCCAAAGCCCAGTACGAGGATAGTGCTTTCTAAGAGTGCCATCAGGTCGATTCCTGAGGAGAGATCGAGTTCAGAGGATAGATCGCCGACTAGCGGTGCTATAGTAGACAGTACTGACGGGCAGGCAAAGTAGGCAATGATTGCCCCGATGACCACACCAAAGAAACTCATTGATATTGACCAGCTCCAGAACTCCTTGATGATCCTTCCTTTCGAGGCTCCAAGTGCTCGTTCTAAAGCGATATGTTTTTTTCGGCTCAAAGCCTCTACGAGCATGATACTGAAGACTCCGAGGGTACTGACAAGCATCAATACGATACCAAGGATATTGACCGATACAGTAAATACATCAACAGTCTTTCTCAGATCATGCATATAGGTGGTCTCTCCCTGAGTCGAACCCTCCCATACGATGATATCGATATCATCCCCATAGTTCTGGGTCAATGTCTGTCGAATGGTCGATTCAGCAGAATCGATTGAAGTATCAGAACTCTTCACTACCATCATCCCGGACATCAGGTTCTTCGCCATATTGGAGTTGATGCCGCTAGGAAGCAGTGCTGTGTAGGGAATGATCAGATCCCCTATACCATAGGATTTCCTGGTGATCTCCGAGGGGTCTCCATAGACACCGGTGACACTGTAAAGAGTCACCACATTCTCTTGCTTGTTATTCATTCCTCTCCCCATCTGCATTCCCGGGGGCTGGACCCATTCTCCGATTGCCTCTTCAGCAGAACCGAATAGTGCGATAGCTGTGGATTCACTGATCCAGGTCTTTCTTGATCCTTGATCGATATCCTCATCCGTCATGGGGTTTCCTGCTATGAGCAGCAGATCGTAGACATCAAAATAGCTTGGTTCTGTACCAACAGCACTTCGAAGGTTGTAGGATGATCCGTCAATGGTAAGCTCTGCAAAAGGGGCAAAGCTGACGATTGCGGCATACTCCACCGTATCAGTATCAGAGATGAGATAATCCTTAGCTGATGCATCCCACTCTGAGGGTCTGTTCTGATCTATCCCTCCATCTGAGGACCATTCCCCATTTGCGACATGTACGATGACACCCTGTTCATTGAGGACATCGGTCACCTCACTCTGTATGATGTTCGTCACACTGAAGGAGAGGATGAGGATGAATGTTCCAAGTGAGACTGCTAAGAGTGTCAGTAATACTTTTATCGGTGATTGTGCCCACTGTCTAATGAGCATGACAAAAAACTTTTTCATAGCATATCTCCTAATTAGATCTCATGGCATCGGCAGGTTTGATACTGTCGAACCTTCTGATCGGTATCTGCGTAAAGGTGAAGATGATCAGAGCTGAGACGAGTGCACTGATGATGACAAGCGGTGTCGCACTTCCCTGAAGTTCAAGGGTGTTCTTCATCTGGATATTGAGCGGTATAGCGATCAGTGCCCCTGCGATGGAGCCAAGTGCTATTACCACAAGAGATTCTGATGCGAAGAGCCTGTTGATATTCTTTCTCGTTGCACCGAGGGCCATAAGTATACCGACATGTTTCTTCATTCTCATCGTCCTACTGAGCATCATATGTGCTACATTAACCGATGCGATGAACAGGCCTGCGAGGGAGAGGATGAAGAGGAGAAGACTGATACCGTTATTTCTAGCAATGGTCTGCTCTGCCTCGATCCTTGGGTTTGAGACATTCACCTGATCCTCACCGAACTGATTGATGAACCAGTCATCAAGAAGTGCTGCGACTGAATCGAGTTTTTCAACATCTGATACACTGAAACGAAGTTCGCTGTTCATCGACATCCTTCTGATCCCGGTGAAACCTGCTGAATTAGCTGAATCCCTGTAGGGTTCGTAGTATAGGGCGTCATAGGTATCTCCTGTAGGTTCGAGTATACCGACGATAGTCTGATACCCCTCTCTTGTGAGAAGTCTCTTTCCTATGAGGGTATCGGTAGATTCCCCTTCAGTTGCGAGATTCTGTGCCATGGTATCTCCCAGGATGATGACAGATGCTGTATCGGTATAATCACTCATTGAGAAGAGTGACCCCGCTGAGACAGCGAGTTTGGTAGCGCTGAAGAATTCTGAGGTGATCTCATAACCTGAGTATTCGTCCTCCTGCGAGATGATGATATCATCTGATGCCTGGAGGGAGTCCCACTCATCTGTGACATCGAGACCGAAGCCCTGCTTATCACCTTCTGGGGGTTCACCGGGAGCCTCTGTATCTTCACTGGCCTTGTTACTTGCCTGGAACTGTTCTCGCATCGCAGATTTCTCTGCTTCTTCAGCTAGTGAATCCTCATTGATCGGGTGTATTCTAGAGTTATTGAGAATATAGGAGTACTCGATCGATGGGATAAGGTCTGCCGCATCAAGATCGGCCTGAGTGAGGATCGCATTCTCATTGAGAGCTTTCGCCTCTACCGGGACATCCATATTCTCCGTATCAGTCCTTGTTGAGACTACGATCTCCTGATAGGCCGGAGAGTTGAGCATCTCGATACTCTGCTGCTGGACATTGATGAAAAGTGCACCACCGGCTGCAAAGGCGCCGACACCTAGAGCAACCGTGAGGATTAGAAGACCAGATTCAGTCAGACGGTCAATGAACCGTCGCAGCATGATCTTGCCTGATTCATTTCGCATATGCTGCTCCTGTTGCAGTGATAGATGATTCCAATCTACCATCTCGCAGATTTATGATCCGCTTAGCTCTCTTGCCCTGATTCGGGTTATGGGTGACCATGACGATGGTGACACCATTATTGTTAACCTTCTCGAGGATATCCATGATCTCATCACCTTTTTCGGTTGGCAGATTTCCAGTAGGTTCGTCTGCAAGGATCAGGTCTGGTTCATTCGAGAGAGCTCTTGCGATAGCGACTCTCTGCTGTTCTCCACCACTGAGCATGGTAGGGAGGTGGTTCATTCGGTGATCGAGTCCCACCTCATTGAGAAGGTAGATTGCCCGTTCTTTTCTCTTTTTTACCGGGACTCCGGCATACTGCATAGGAAGCATGACATTCTCTACCGCACTGAGTTCGGGGAAGAGGTTGAAACTCTGGAAGATGAACCCGAAATGCTTGTTCCTGATCCTTGCCTGTTCTTTGTCTGGCAGGGTAGTAATATCATAGCCTTCGAGTTTATAGACCCCATTGGTGGCATTGTCTAAGATCCCAAGGATCTGCATCATAGTTGACTTCCCTGACCCTGAGGGTCCCATGATCGCAATGTACTCACCACGGTCGATGTTGAAGGAAACGTTATCTAAGGCGGTGATCTTCACCTCCTGCAGGTCATATATCTTTGAAATATTCTCTAATTGAATCATGATTCTCTCCTTGTTACTGTAATTGGATGACATCTTCACCGATGAAATTCGAATAAGAGGATGTGATGATCGTATCACCTGCATCGACTCCACTGAGTATCTCTACACTGTTTCCTTCGATATCACCGAAGGATACCTCTGTCTTATAGGCCTTATCACCTTCAATGACATACAGGTACTTCTGATTACCGGTCGTCAGATAGGCTCCTCTTGGAAGGAGCAACGCATTCTCCTGGATACCAAGTATGATACTTGATACTGCAGATGCACCAGGGTTGAGTACGGTATCTGTGATCGGACGGACTCTGATAGTGATCGTAGCACTCAAGCCATCTGAATCAAGGGATGCGACCTTCCCGATCTTGATGATCTCTGATTCCATGGTCTCTGTACCTATGGTGAGCTCTACCGGATCTCCAATCTCGAGAAGTGATGAGTATTGCTCATAGATATCAAGATCGACATAGACATCGGATCGGTCCGCTACGATGAACAGAGAGGTTGATGAATCTAGGTAGTTACCGATGATCTCAGCATCCTCATTTATGCTCAGGATCTCACCTGCGATAGGACTCGTGAGATGAAGATCTGCAATCTCCTCTTCAAGTTGAGAGATGTTGAGTGCGATCTGTCTTATGTTCGAGTTCTGTTTAGCTATATAGTATTCACGTTCTGCGATCGTCTGTGTGAGTTCAGATTCGTAATCCTCATGATTCTCTTTCAGTGCCTCAAGAGTCTCTACGGCACCTTCATAGGTATCTGCATAGGTCTCGGCCAATTGTGCCTCTAGGTCCTCTTTGTTCTCTATCAGAGCTTCGAGTGAGTCTAGGGCATTCTCATAGGTCTCACTATAGGTCGTCCTCAAGTTCGAGAGCGCTTCAGCCTCTTCGACCTCTACAGTCGCCTCTGCAATATCCTCTATGAGTCTATCGAGTTCAAGTTGTAGTGTCTTGATCTCATAGAGAGAGTCAGAGGTTATCTCTTCTATATCGGCTTCAGCCCCTGCAATATCTTCTATAGTTCTAGCGATCTTCAGTCGCAGTGTCTGTATGTCATAATCATATTGTGAGATCTGAGAGTCGAGTTCGATGTTCGCCTGTTCGAGCTCTACCTCGTAGGTCTCCATCTGTTCTTCATATTCAGGAACGTCCATGATGAGAAGAATATCTTCGGTGGTGATCTCATCTCCTTCTGTTACGAGAAGCTCTTTTACGTAGGCATCATCTGAGTTGATAATGGTGACCTGAGAGGGTAGTACTACCGTACCACTAGCCTCTGTTGTCGAGACTAATGATCCTAGCGTCACATTGATCTCATCGTATGAGGAGATGGTAAGGACCTCTTGTTGTGTTGCTTGAGTGAGGTACCAGTAGGCCCCTCCTGCCAATGCTAGCAAAAGGATCGAAACGATGATGATCCTTCTTCTTTTCTTCTTAGATGTATGGGGTTTTACCTTATTCACTTGGATGATATGTTCTTCTGTACTCATATAGTCGCCTCCTGAGAATAACATACCGTTAAATGTTCTATTGAAGGTAAACCTCAGGTAAATCAGATGTAAATTATGTAAAAGAAGATGACCCAAGAAAGATTTTTATAGTTCAAATCGGCTTAACCCGTTATGATAGTCTTATGAATGTGAAATGGCTGAAGAGTAGATTCATCATCACAACCACCATCCTCCTCTTTCTCGTGATCCTGTTCACTTTCGGTATGCTCGAATACCGATGGTTCTCAGCAATTGCTGAGGAGGAGTATCAAAAGACATACAACTCTCTCATCTTCTCGATAAACAGGATCATCAGTAGAGAACTACAGCGAACGGAGTTGCTGACGAACTGGTTGGATCAGATGCTCGAGAACTCGGGAAACAGAAAAGATGTCATTGAGGATCAGCTTGTTGATATTTATGAGAGGTTCGGGCCAAATAGCCAATCAGACTATCTGTTTACCACCATAGGTTATGTGGATCTCCTCTCTGATGAGCATAGAATACGTCAGTATAGTGAGAGGGGCTTTCAAGAGGTCTCTCTCCCATATGAGATCGATATAAGAGCAGGAGTAGCAAGTAACACCAAGAGTCTCACGATCACCGCTTCAGCTGTCTATATTCAGGTACCACTCGATGAGCAATATGTCATATTGATCGAACTCGACCTCTTCACTTTCATTGAGACAGGTGTTCTTCCCGAGATCGAACAGGTCTATCAGGATATCGAGATCAATTGGATGATCACTCCACAGGACCCTGACTTCACCACCTATATTGATGATCAGGGTCGGATTATAACAGATTATCATTATAATCCGGTTCGTGCCCTCATGGGAGATTCCTATATAGAGACCACTGAACAGTTCATCCCTTTCTTATTAGGTAGAGGATATAAACTTCCAGACTTCATGAAGTCCTTTGATATCGAGAATAAACCAAAATCTGAGAATGAGATGCCACCTGAAGAATTCCTGCATCTTAGTGATTTTGACTTTATCTTAGCAGGAGTCTCCTTCACCTCGAGTTCATCTTATAGCAGCTCCATCGAACGTACTCTGAGTATCGTGTTCATCGGTGGGATCCTGCTCATTCTTCTTATCGGTTTCATCTGTCTTCTTCTCTTCTATCAGATGAGACGGATACAGGGTCAGCGTCAGAAAGAGCGAGAGTTCACGGCATCTATCACCCATGAGTTGAGGACCCCCTTGACGATCATCCAGTCAGCCTCAGACAATCTTGCTGAAGGGGTCATAAAAGGGGAGAGGATCCCTGCCTACGGGAAACTCATCAAACAACAGACCCATAGGTTAGGATCGATGATAGAGAATATTCTTGTATTCTCCCGTATCGAGGATAAGAAGGTCTATACTTATCATGAGAGTCCACTACAGCTTGACCGGCTACTTGGTGATATTGAGCAGCAGATGGGGATTCTTGCTGAAGAGAAGGGAATCTCTTTACATTGGGTCAAGATCAATACTAGCAAAGAGGTGCTTACCGATAAAGAGCTATTGGCTCTAGTGATCACGAACCTTATTAGCAATGGCGTATATCATGCATACTCCCAGAAACATGGTGAGATCCGTATTACCATACGCTTCTCAGAACCAGAGACTTTGCAGTGTGTTGTTGAAGATGATGGTATCGGTATATCTTTCAAGGAACAGAAGGATATCTGGAAATCCTATTATAGAGGTGCCCAATCAAGGGACTCTCAGGAGCGAGGTAGCGGTCTTGGACTGTTTATCGTTAAGAGGAACGTTTCTATCTTAGGTGGGAAAGTAGATTTGGAATCGCCCTATCAGAGATTAGATGGAATAGAGAAATCGGGATGTAGGTTCACCATCAACATCCCCTGTAAGGTAGAGAATAATGGCTAAGATACTAATCATAGAAGATGAACTTGGAGTACAGATGACCTTGGAAGATCGCCTGATCGCAGAGGGATATGAGGTAGAGGTCAAAGGAGATGGTATCAGAGGGGAAGAGGCTGCAAAACAGCATGAGTTCGATCTCATACTTCTTGATGTCATGTTACCCGGACGTGATGGATTCACGGTATGTAAACATCTGAGAGAGCATGGTATCAGGACTCCGATCATCATGCTTACCGCAAGAAACACCAATATAGATGTGATCATGGGTCTTCAGCAGGGGGCTGACGACTATGTCATGAAACCTTTTGATATGGGTGTGCTGCTTGCAAGGATCGAAGCCTCTTTGAGACGTGCAGAGTCTCCTGTTGACCAACCAGAATCAAAGGAGAGTCCGGATCTGATAGTCTTTGGGGACTACACCTTGGATCGTGTGAAAGGATCTCTCTTCTTTGGAGAGGACCAAATCTCTTTGAACGCTCAGGAGTATCGTCTTCTTGAGTATCTTGCATTACATCCCCAACAGATCGTCTCCCGTGATCAGATTCTTGATGATGTATGGGGCTATGATACGAGTATCTATACTAGAACAGTAGATGTTCACATTGCCAAGTTGCGATTTCATCTGAAAGAATCAGAGAATCCGAATCATATCAGGACCGTTAGAGGGAGAGGGTACCGTTTCATTCCTTGACATTATGTAGGAATCATTGTAAAAATAGTTCTAACATGGGTTTGATTGTTAGATATGAATACAGTATGAATATATTCTAGGAACGGTTTTTCTGCTTAAAGACAAGCGGAAGGGCCTTTTTTTTTGTAATGACCATGACATACTGTGCTACATCCTGCAACACTGACCGATAAAACACACACAAGGGGAATGGTATGTCACACGAAATCATCGATGTCGATCAGAAGCCAGAACTGAAGAAATGGATCCCACTTAGTTTCCAACATGTCTTCGCTATGTTTGGCTCGACCGTATTAGTTCCGATGCTCACAGGGTTGAGTCCATCGATCGCTTTATTCACTTCAGGTATGGGTACACTTATCTATATCCTGATCACTAAAGGAAAGGTCCCAACCTATCTTGGATCCTCTTTCGCATTCATCGTCCCGCTGATCACTGTCAGCGCATCTTATGGGGTAGCTTATGCGATGGGAGCCTCCTTCTGTGTCGGTATCTTCTATGTGATCATTTCAGCGATCATCAGGAAGTTCGGCGTGGACTGGCTTGACCGTGTGCTGCCACCTGTCGTGATCGGTAGTGTCATCATGGTCATCGGATTGAAGTTAGCACCGGTAGCCATGAATATGGCGATGTATCCATTTGCTGATGCAGCGAACGGTTATAGTGGTAGTTATGTGCTGATCGCAGTAGTCACCTTAGGGATCGCGATCTTCTGTAGTATCGTCATGAAAGGTTTCTTTACCGTCATCCCTATACTTATCGCGATCGTCGGTGGATACCTTTTTACCTTGATCATGGGATTCATATTCCCAGCATTCGCACTGATCGACTTCCAGATAATCAATGATGCAGCATGGTTCGGACTTCCTAAGTTCGCTATGCCAAAGTTTGCTCTTGTTCCGATCATAACTTTCCTACTTGTCTCTCTTGCTACTATTGCTGAACACCTTGGTGATACCATGGTCGTGAGTAAGGTCGTGGGTAAGGATTTCTATAAGGACCCAGGCCTTCATAGAACCCTGGCAGGTGACGGTGTCGCTACCGCTTTTGCATCACTCTTCGGTGGACCTCCAAATACCACCTATGGTGAGAATATCGGGGTAATGGCAATCTCGAAAGTATATAGTGTATGGGTAATCGGTGGTGCTGCCATCATCGCTCTAGTACTCTCCTTCATTCAAAAGGTAGGTGCTATCATCCAGACCATCCCGACTCCAGTCATGGGTGGAATCTCGATGATGCTCTTCGGTATCATCGCGAGTGCTGGTATCAGAACGGTTGTAGAGAGTGGTGTAGACTATTCCTGTAAGAGGAATCTTACAATCACTTCAGTCATCCTCGTTATCGGGATCGGTGGTGGAATGATCTACCTCCCAATCAATGAATCACTCACATTCGAGCTGAGTGGTGTTGCACTAGCAACTCTCGTAGGTATCGTACTGAACCTTATTCTACCTCCAAGTCTTATGAAGAAAGAGGACGATTAGTCTTTCGATTTTTATGAGTTGAGAACAGGAGCACGGTCTTATAGATCGTGCTCTTGTTGGTTATAGAAGTAGGATCAATCAAGGTATGTGTTTTACCACTCAAGAAGATAGGGCCTCTTTTGATTGCTCTATTCTCTTTTGTAAATCAACTGGATAAGCTATCATAGATGGGTAGATCCTCTCTTCAAGGAGCAGTTCATGGGTGTTGTGTTCATTATTATATCGTTATTGATCGGAGGACTCTTCGGTTACTTTCTGGTGATCGGGTTGCTATCCAAAGGAAGACTCAAGCAGGTTCAGGCAGGTCTCACCTCAGAATACCGGGTGAACGAAGAGAAGTCGAGAGGTATTCTCGAGACTGAGAAGAGCCTTCATGAGAAAACGAGAGAGCAGTTAGCTGTTATGGAGGCAAGACTCAAAGAGGCCGATACCAGGACTGAGACCCTCAGGGATAAGATCATTCTTCTCGAGAAGGACAATAGTAGTCTCACTGAGAAGAGTAAAGCTCAAGAACTCTATCACAAAGAGCAGATATCTCTTTTACAGAATGCTAGGACCGAGCTGACAAAGGACTTTGAGAACATCTCGAACCAGATCTTCAACACGACTACCGAACGGCTCAATTCTCATAATAGAGAATCGATCAATCAGATGCTCGAACCGTTGAAGACCCAGATAAAGGGTTTTCGTGAGAGGGTCGATGTCGTCTATGATAAAGAGGCTAGAGACAGGCAGGCCCTCTATAATGAGATATCCAATCTCAAAGAGCTCAATAAGCGAATAAATGATGAGGCTGCTAATCTTACGAAGGCTCTCAAAGGAGATTCTCAAAAACAGGGAGCCTGGGGAGAGGTCGTACTGGAACGCCTTCTCGAGGAATCAGGTCTAAGAAAAGGGTATGAGTATGAGACTCAGACCTCCTTCACAGATGCTGAAGGGCGAAGGAAACGACCTGATGTCATTCTTCATCTCCCGGATGAGAAGGATATCATCCTTGATTCGAAGGTATCCCTAGTCGGCTATGAACAGTATACCTCAGAGGTTGATGATGCGGAAATGATCAAAGGTTTGAAGAGTCATGTAGCGAGTGTGAGAGCTCATATCAAAGAGCTTGCGTTGAAGAACTACGATGAACTAGAAGAGGTGAGGACTCTCGATTATGTTCTGATGTTCATACCTATAGAATCTGCCTTCATGACGGCTATTGAAGCCGATAAACGGCTCTTTACTGATGCGTATGAGAAGAATATCATCATCGTCTCTCCCTCTACCCTCATGGTGACCTTGAGGACCATACAGAATATCTGGCGATATGAGAGACAGAACGCCAATGCTCAGGAGATAGCTGAGAAGGCCGGGAAACTCTACGATAAGTTCACCCTTTTCGTAGAGGCCCTTCTTGAGGTTGAAAAACATCTAGGGAATACCAAAGGATCATTGGATAAGGCCTTTGACCGACTTTCGAAGGGGCGGGGCAATCTCGTTCGACAGTCAGAGACGATCAAGACTCTTGGAGCCAAGACGAAGCGGCAGATCCCAAAGAGGCTCACAGATCAGGCAGACTGATCATCGAAAGAAATAATCCCCCCACCCAGATATTACTCATCAGGTAATATCTTATCCAACTCTTGATTTTGCACGTGTACAGGACTATTCTTAAATCATAGGGGGAGCACTATGGCAGAAAAGATTTTGGTTCCATTAGATGGATCAGGACTTGGAGAAGCTGCTCTCGAATATGTCAACAGTTTTATCTCCAGGTTATCACCAACAGAGCATGTAACAGTTATTCTACTGCACATCATCACTACCTTGACTCATCAACTTGATGTTCATAGCGGAGGGGTTGGGACGGTCATCATCCCCTTCACGCCCGAAGAGATAGAGAAGATGGAGAAGGAATCAGTCGAATACCTGAAAAAGGCTGGTAAGAAGATCTCCGGTTGTGGAGCGATCATCGAAACTCATATCGTGATCGGAAACAACCCTGCAGAAGAGATCGTCAAAGCTGAGACAGACTTTGGCTGTGACCTCGTAGCCATGTCAACTCATGGACGTTCTGGTTTGAGTCGATGGGCCTTTGGAAGTGTCACTGATAAGGTCTTACGTGCCGGAAAGGTCCCTGTATTGATGGTTCGAGCTGAAAAGCACAAGAGCTAGATTCAGGAACGTGTTTTAAAGAGATCTCAAAGAAAAATAGAATTGTATAAATTCTGTATAATTATTGCATAAATATACATTCTCCTATAGAATCAGCATGATTAATTAGGAGGATGTATGGCAAATGCAGCAACGATCATAACATTTATTATCTATCTTATATTTCTACTGTGTGTCGGATTATATTTTTACAAACGAACGAATAGTCTAGAAGACTATATTCTCGGTGGACGCTCTATGGGGGTCTGGGTAACAGCTCTCTCTGCGCAGGCAAGTGATATGTCTGGATGGCTACTCATGGGACTTCCTGGAGCCGTCTTTCTGTATGGTATCGGACAGAGTTGGATCGCTATCGGTCTTTTTATCGGTACTGTCCTAAACTGGATTCTCGTAGCACCTCGATTGAGAGTATACACGGAGGAGACCTCCTCATTGACGTTATCTAGCTTCTTTGAGAACCGTTTCAAAGACTCTTCAGGTCTTCTTCGAGTGATATCAGCAGTCATCACCCTTATATTCTTTACCATATATGCCTCTTCTGGTATGGCAGGTGCGGGAAAACTCTTCGAAGCAATGTTCGGTATTCCGTATGTCTCAGCAGTCATCGGTGGCTGTATCGTCATCGTTATCTATACCTTCCTTGGAGGCTTTCTAGCCGTATGCTGGACAGACCTCTTTCAGGGGGCTCTGATGTTCTTCTCTATCCTCATCGTACCGATTGTTGCCTACAATGCTCATGGTGGTGCTGAGGCTATCGTGAATGTGGCGCAAATCAAGAATATATCCTTGAGTCTCTTTGATACCGGAAGTGGTATCGCGGGAGTCGTAGCGATCATCTCTACTATGGCTTGGGGACTTGGATACTTCGGACAACCCCATATCCTCGCAAGGTTCATGAGCATCAAAAATGTGAAAGAGCTCTCACGATCGACAACGATCGCAACGATCTGGGTGCTTATATCATTAGCCGGCGCGATCCTTGTAGGACTCATCGGAATGGTTATGTATCAACAGGCTCCTGGTGGTGATGCAGAGAAGGTCTTCATCTATATGATCTCAGATCTTTTTAATCCATGGATCGGAGGGATCCTCTTAGCAGCGATCCTCTCAGCGATCATGTCCACGATCGATTCACAGCTTCTCGTATCCTCCTCTGCACTCACAGAGGACTTCTACCAGAAGATCATAAACAAGAATGCATCTGAGAAAGAGCTCATCTGGGTAGGAAGGATCTGTGTTATTGTGATCTCCGTACTTGCCATGGTCCTTGCTCTCAATCCTAAGAGCAGTATTCTTTCCCTGGTATCATATGCTTGGGGTGGGTTTGGTGCGGCCTTCGGTCCTGTCGTCCTTATGGCACTCTTCTCCAAGAAGACCACTGCCAAGTCGGCTCTTGCTGGAATGATCACTGGTGCTGTTGTCTGTGTTCTCTGGAAAGAGATCGGACTCGGGGCTCAGATGTATGAGATCGTACCAGGCTTCATCGCGAACTTCCTCGTCATCCAGATCATGAATAGGGTCTCACCTCAGAAAGACAGTGCAATCCTGAAACAGTTCGATGAGATGAAAGGTATCCTCTCAAAATAGTGACCTAGTACATAGGTTCAAAGATACATGGGTGAATCAAGAAATTGATTCACCTTTTTTATTGATCTTCATGGTACTATATAAATCTTAAGGAACATCATGAGGACGAGGAGTAGACTATGAGTAATAGACTCGGTCACATCGTAGTGATCGGAGGTGGGGGGACGGGAATCGCCACCATGTACGATCTTTGTAGACGTGGTTTCAAAGTGACCCTCATAGAGCGTGGGGAGTTGACTTCCGGAACGACGGGAAGACATCATGGCCAGCTTCACTGCGGTGCACGCTATGCTATGGGTGACAGGAATATTGCCCGTGAATGTATGCATGAGAGTGAGATCCTAAGAAAGATCGCCCCACAGGCTATAGAGTATAATAAGGGGCTCTTCGTCGCAGTTGATGATGAAGATATGTCCTATCGTGAACAGTTCATCGAGGCCTGCCTGGAATCAGATATTCCAGCTCAGGAGATTCCCGTACCACAAGCTTTGAACTATGAGAAGGCCCTTTCTGTGAAGATCAAAGCTGCGGTAGTCGTACCAGATGGTACGATCGACCCATGGCGATTGGTTATCAGTTTCGCTGCAGGCGCACTTGAGACTCAAAATGCACAGATATGTCCCTATACAGAGGTCATAGCCATCAATACGAGTGATGAACATATAGATTCCATCTCGGTCGTCGATCATACGAATGGGGAACAGCGTACAATTGATGCAGATCTTTTCATCAATGCTGCAGGTCCCTGGGCAGGACAGATCGCTCAGATGGCAGGGATTCCTTTACAGGTCGCTCCCTCTCCTGGGACGATGCTCGTGGTGAAGGGGCGGATGTCGAATATGGTGGTGAGTAGACTCCATAAGGCAGGTGACGGTGATATCATCGTACCTCAGAGAGGACTGACTATCATAGGTTCTACCCAATGGCTCTCTGAGGACCCTGATATCGTACGGATCCATGAGGGAGATATTCCCTTCCTCTATGAATCAGCAGAGGCCATGTTCCCTGGTTTCAGTGAACAGAAGTTCCATACGGCATGGGCTGCTGCAAGACCTCTGTATGGGGTCTCACAGGATGCAGAGGATGTACGTGCTCTCAGTCGTGACTTTGCCGCGATCGATCATGAGATCGCTGATAAGATCGACAATATGGTGAGTATCGTAGGAGGGAAGGCTACGACTCTCAGAGGTATGGGAGAAGTGGCCACCGATATGGTCTGTAAGAAGATAGGAGTAGAGATACCCTGTACGACTGCTGATATTGTACTACCTTCACATCGAGAGTTCTATAAGAGAGGATACCATGGGAACTGATGAACATATGTATAGCATCTCCATTCTGAGAGAGGAGGAGTATATGGAGTTCGTTCTCAATCTGAGCGATGAACTCACGATCCTTGATGCCCTTGATGAGATCCGATATACCATGGATAGCTCTCTGCAATACAGACATTCCTGCCATCATGGCTCCTGCGGTACCTGTGCCTGTATTATCGAGGGTACCCAACGTCTAGCCTGTATGACCAGGCTTTCTGAGTTCCCGGATCGGAAGATCTCAGTGAGACCTCTAGATTCCTTCAGGATAATCTCAGACCTCGTGGTCGATATCTCTTCGATGGTACAGAAGATGCCGGTGAACTCCTACTTGCGTGATAGTGAACTCAATACCGAAGTACTCCCTCCTGATGGGATAGCAAGTTGGGTCAGGTTCGAGAACTGTATAGAGTGTGGATCCTGTATCTCAGCCTGTCCGGTATCTGAGAGATTTCTCGGCCCCTCACCATTAGCAGCGATCCACACAGAGATACTCAAACGAAAGGATCCCGATGAGATACGAGAGCTGAGAGCTCTCGCATATGGTGAGACCGGGGTCTCTGGTTGTGATAAGCATTTTATCTGTAGTAGAGTCTGTCCGGTCAAAGTATCTCCAGGAAAGCATATAACTGAGTTAAGAAGAGAGCAGTAGTCTATGCGATTCTGGCTTGACTGCTAATTAGCACAGTCGGGATCTCTCTTCTTTCTGAGGATATACCCGGGTTCGACCGGTTGGGAGGCTTTGATGAAGTAGGTCTTCCCATGATCTGCCTTCACTACAGGATGATAATTCTCATCAACGATAGTGAAAGAGGTATCCTCTATGAAGAGGATATCAGGTCCGATATATTCGATCGTGTCATCCTCTCTGATCTGATTCTTGACAGTCAGTTCATAATATCCATTATCTGCCTTCTCTCCGACAGATCCGAGAAACAGGTACTCACGGTCATAACTCTTTTGAGTCGAGGCCTCGATGTCCTCTTTATCGAAATAGAATCCGGTAGAGTATTCGCGTCTGCTTACTTTGTACAGCTCATCCTTATAACCCTGCCAGGACTCATCTGATTTTCCTGCCTCTAGAGCATCCAATGCTTTTCTATAGGCTCTAGTTGTGACTGCAGCATAGTAGATCGACTTCATACGACCTTCGACCTTGAGTGAGTCCACTCCTGCGGCCTTGAGATCCTTCAGGTAATCTATCATACACATATCTTTCGAGGAGAGGATCGAAGTGAAATTCTCTCCCTCATAGATAGGGAAGTACTCTCCGGGTCTCTGTTTCTCCTCTAGCGCGAGGTCGAGTGAGTTCACCTGGTAGTCCCATCTACAGGAGTGGGCACAATCTCCCTGGTTAGCAGACCTGTCAGAGAGGTATCGACTCAGGAAACATCTTCCGGAGTAGGCGATACACATCGCACCATGAACGAAAGTCTCTAGCTCAAGATCAGGAACCGCATCCTTGATCGCTTTGATCTCATCGAGACTAGTCTCCCGACCAAGAACGATCCTCTCAAAACCGAGTGACTGATACACCTTTGCAGCCTCAGCATTGATACAGTTTGCCTGTGTACTGAGGTGTAATGGAATATCGGGAAAACGGTTCTTCAAGAGTGAGGCTGCTCCAAGGTCACTGACGATAAAGGCATCTAGAGGATACTGTTCAATATACTCATAGGACTCCTGCAGTTTTGAGAGATCCCCATTATGAAAGTAGATATTCACTGCCCCAAAGAGTTTCTTATCCCCTTTGACCTCTTTGATACGCCTCCATTGATCTCCATGGAAATTCTCGGCTCGTGCACGAAGGGAGAAGTTACTGAGGCCTATATATGCTGCATCTGCACCATAGGTATATGCATAATAGAGTTTTTCTAGATTTCCTGCCGGAGCCAATAGTTCCATGTTATCCTCTTCTAATCTTTCTTTGCTAGATGGGTGAAAGCGACTTCCAACACCTCTTCTAGACGAGAAGCTGTATGGAAGGTTATCCCCTTCTTTATATACTCAGGAATCTCATCAAGGTCTCGTTGGTTCTGAGCCGGGATGATGATCGTCTTTATCTTGTTTCTTCTAGCCGCGATGACCTTCTCTTTGAGTCCACCGATGGGAAGGACTTTACCAGTCAATGACAGTTCTCCAGTCATGGCCAGATTCGCCCGAATCTTCTTATCCATGGCTAAAGACATCAATGTCGTGGCCATGGTAATACCTGCTGATGGACCATCTTTTGGTGTAGCACCTTCAGGAATATGAAGGTGTATCACATTCTTATTAAAGAAACTAGGGTCGATCCCATAGGCTTCGGCAATATGGCGAACATAGGTATAGGAGATACCGGCAGATTCTTTCATGACATCGCCCATCTGTCCTGTGAGTTTCAATCCCTCTTTCCCTTTGATGTTCACTGCTTCGATCAGGAGGGTATCTCCACCGAAGTTGGTCCATGCAAGACCTACTGTCATCCCGGGACGTTCTGCCTTTTTGATCTCATCCTCTCTGAATATCGGCTTGCCCAAGTATTCTTCGATCGAGCCAGATTCTACGACTAATGGTAGTTCGATCTCCTCAGCAACAACTTTCTTAGCGACCTTTCGAAGGATCTTATTGAGAGCTTTCTCAAAGTTCCTCACACCTGCCTCTCTTGCATACTCATCGGCAATACGAGTAAGTGATCTCTGTTTGAAGCTCACTTGACCTTTTGTCAGACCATTACGATCAAGCGATTTCGGAACAAGGTATTTTTTTGCGATCGCGATCTTCTCTTGAGCGATATACCCTGAGAGTCGAATGATCTCCATTCTATCAAGTAGAGGTCTTGGGATGGTGTCGAGGGTGTTCGCCGTGACGACGAACAGGATCTGTGAGAGGTCGAAGGGTACATCGAGATAATGATCCCTGAAGTTATCATTCTGTTCAGGGTCAAGGACCTCGAGCAGTGCGGATGAGGGGTCTCCCTGATAGGAGGCTCCCATCTTATCGATCTCATCGATCATGAACACAGGGTCCTTGGTCTTAACGATCTTGAGTCCTTGAATGATCTTTCCGGGCATAGCCCCTACATAGGTCCTTCTGTGACCCTTGATCTCTGCTTCATCACGCATTCCCCCTACAGAGAATCTGAAGAACTCTTTATTGAGTGCACGTGCGATGGACCTTCCGACAGAGGTCTTCCCGACTCCTGGAGGACCGACAAGACAGATGATGGAACCCTTTGTGTCCTGTTTCAGTTTTCGAACTGAGAGATGTTCAATGATCCTATTCTTCACATCCTGCATACCATAATGGTCCCGATCAAGGATCCTTATCGCCTTCTTCAGATTGAAGTTCTTTGGGACTGCATCCTTCCAGGGGAGTGAGGTCATAGTCTCAAGGTAATTACGTGTCACTGATGACTCTGCTGAGTTCGGATCGAGGAACTGGAACTTCTCAAGTTCCCTAGTCGCCTGTTCATAGGCCTCTGGATTCAGAGGGAGGGTCTCAATGAGTTCTTTGAACTGATCATAGGCAAGAGTCCGAGGATCATCAGCGATTCCCAACTCTTGTTGGATAGCTTTGAGCTCCTCTCTGAGGAAATAGTCTCTTTGATTCTTCTCGATCTTCTTATTGATCCTGTTCTGGATCTTCTGCTGAAGTTTCATGAGATCCTGTTCTCGTTTGATGAAGATAAGTACCTGCTCGAGTCTATCTCGAACCAATACGGTCTCAAGTATCTCTTGCTGCTGTTCCCTATCGATATTCATGATCGAGGTGATGAAGTCAGCGATCTTACCCGGCTCATCGATATTCACCATATTAAGTCGCATCTCTTCGGTGAAGAGTGGATTCGATTTTGAGAGTTGTTTCATCTCGATGAGTAGTGAACGGGTGAGGGCTTTGATCTCATCATCACGTTCTTCGACAGGTTCGATATAATCGACGATGGCAGTCAAAGGTTTCTCTTCCGATATATATCGTTTTACCTCGAATCTCTTGAGAGTCGAGATGAATATATTGAGTCCACCGTCAGGCAGTTTGATCTTTTTCACGATCTTTGCGACAGTTCCGATTCGGTAGAGATTCTCAGGATCGTATCCATCTTTCTCGGTCTCTTTGGTAAGGATGAGCCCAATCAGATTGTCTCTTTCCATTGCTGCCTCGATAACGGTGATATCCTCTTCGTCCTCAATGACTAAAGGGGTAAAGATCCCTGGGAATATCGGGTTACCGGTCAAGGGTACCATGAATAGGTGATGTGGCAGTATTTGATTAATAGGCAATATGGTGGTGTTCTCTGACATCCATTCCTCCTCATACGATTTATGCACAGTTAAATGTAATCAATCTGTGAGCAAGAGGAAAGGCTAAAATCGAGAATATCCTAATTTAGGGTCTCTATGAACTCACTGAATGGAATAGCTAACGCTCTTGCTCCGTTTGCATTAAAATGTAGTCCATCAATAGTATAGTTCAGACCACGCTTTTGTGTAAGAGCCAGGGCTTTACGATGATCAGAGGCTATGAGTCTTGCATCGATGATGAAATTACCGGGATCATCCATGAAGTAGGGGGATTCTTTGAACGGTGGAGATTCCCGGTAGAGTCTTAGCATCGCTGCCTCTAGATCGATCAGTGAGAGGCAAAACTCCTCTGAGATCCTTCTTATCTGAGTATTATGACCTTTTCTGAGATCTTGTAGCTCATGGTCAAGATCCTCTCCAATGGGTGGTAGAGTCGTGATCGCTATCTGGTTAGTCTCGAGTATACCGGAGGTCTCCTTGATGATAGCTCTCAGCCGTTCTCTGTAGATAGTGTAGAATTCAAGTGAATCACCTGACGGTTCAGAGGATTCTCTGATCAGTGTATGAGCAGAATCCCTCAAAAGCTTGAGGGGGCTACTAAGAAGATAGGGGAGCAATACATCATTGGTCCCACATTCAAGGACTATCCCACGGAGTTGAGTCCTTATCTTAGACTGTCTGATATAGCGAAGAGTCCTTGAGGTTACCCCTCTCATCGTATCCCCATCGATTCCCCTGAAAAGATATGATCCTTCAGGGAGAAACTCTGTGAAACCTATTCCGATATTACCTGCGGTAAGGCTGTCCCCTGCTATCAGGATCATCTAGTTTTTCCTCTCTGTCTCTATGATAGAGAAGGCAGATATCCTCTTCTCATTCTCGATATCTTTCTCATCGATCTCCTCTATGAGAGAGACTCCCTGAAAGGGGATCATGAGATGGTTAGCCTTCCCGAAGGTCTTCTCGAACTCCTCTCTACCGGGATCGATGATCAATGAACTAGCCTTCGGTAAGAGAATCTCCTTGATCGAAACGAAGTAGGGATGTGTCATATCGAGAAGCTTTGCGCTGAGAGTGACCTCTTTTGATTTCCAGGTGAAATGAATTCGGTAGATTGACACGAAAGACCTCCATTACTGATGATTGGGAAGTATAACAGATTGAAAAGAAAAAACCCATATATTAGAATCATCTAAAGAATAGAGAGGATAGTGATGGAAAGATTCCCCATATCATGTAACAAGGATTGTGGTGCAGGTTGTGCACTCGAAGCCCATATAGAGAATGGGTTACTGCTAAAGGTAACAGATAACTCAGAACGACTTCCCTATATGCAGGGTTGCGTGAAAGGTTATCGTATGCCGGAGATACTCTATCATGAGGACCGTCTGACTACTCCCTTGAAGAGAGTCGGTAGACGGGGAGAGGATCAGTTCATCCCTATCAGCTGGGAAACAGCCTATACAGAGATCGTGGAGAGGCTCGGGACTGTCGATGCAGCTCAGATCATGAGACTCGGTGGTTCTGGCTCCTGCAGAGGGGCTCTCCATAATACTGATACTCTCACTTCAAGATTTCTTGCCATGATGGGTGACTTTACCGATACCCTTGGGACCTATAGCTCTCAGGTGGTAGATTTCATCAACCCTTATATCTTTGGGACCAAGACGGTAGGAATCGATATACGAACGGTTCTCCACTCAAAAGCTATTATCCTCTGGGGTTATAATCCCTTTGATACCCGATTCGGGTGTGAATCAGAATCGGTGTTCAGAGAGGTGAAGAAGCGGGGTATCCCCTGTTTCGTCATCGACCCGAGAGAGACCAAGAGTGTCTCCCTGTGTGGAGGGGAATGGGTCGGTATCAGACCAGGGACAGACTCCTATCTTGCAGCAGCTCTGGGATATCTCTGTATCCAGAGGTTTCCCGATAGATTACAGAGTCTCGATTCTGTTTGTGAGGGGCACAAGGATATCGCAGATTATCTCCTTGGTAAGGTGGATGGGGTCTCCAAGACTCCTGAACTAGCTTCCGCACGATGTGGGATTTCTTTACAGATGATCGATCAGATATTCGAGGCTTTGACAGCAGATATTCCTGCAGCAATTCTTCCCGGTCTCTCGGTTCAGAGGGTCATGGGGGGAGAGAACCTTCAAAGGTTGCTGATATTCCTTCAGTTGATGGCCGGTAATGGAGGAACGTGTGGTGGTAGTATCGGTGGGGGGCAATGGAATAAGGTCCCAAAGGTTCGATACGGCTCCATGACTGCTCCTGCTACCTGTAATGGTGTTCCTGTCTACAGGTGGGCCGATGCGGTTCTTCAGGGCACCTCTGGTGGATATCCCACAGATATCAAAGTGATCTATAATGTCGGTGGAAACTATCTGCTACAAAGTAGCGATACCACTAAGGTCAAAGATGCTTTTGGTAAGGTTGATTTTGTCGTCACCCATGAGATGTTCATGACTCCGACCTGCAGATACAGTGATATCATACTTCCTGTTGCGATGTTCCCTGAGCGAGAGGACCTCTGTTCTTCGAATTCAGGGTTCCTCTTCTATTCTCAGAAGGTGATAGAACCTCCTGTTGGCGTGAAGACCGATTATCAGATCTTCTGTGATCTCTCGAGTCGGTTAGGATTCAAAGAGGACTTCGATGAGGGGAAGAGTGAGTCTCAGTGGATTCAACAATTTCTTGATGAGAGTGAGATCGATGATATCGACCATTTCAAGAGGAAGGGCTTCTTTGCAAGCCCTAAGAGAGGCTTCGTTGCCTTTACGGACTTCTTCAAAGAACCTGAGACCCACCGACTGACTACACCCTCAGGTAAGATAGAGCTCGTATCAGAGCATCTTGATTCAGCAGGTATCGATCATTATCCTCTTCTGCAGGATCTCTTTACTAGTAAGGAGTACCCCTTGACGATGGTCACTCCTCATGCACGATACCGTATCCATTCACAGAATGTACAGATCCCTTCACTGCAGGGAATGGTAGATGATACGATCTGGATGCATCTTGATGATGCGAGATGCAGGGGGATAGAACATGGAGATTCTGTGAGGGTTATCAGTCCAGTAGGTTGTTTTGAAGGAATCGTCTCCCTCGACAGTCAGATCATAAGAGGTGCTATCTGTAAACTCGAGGGTTTCTGGGATCCTCAGGACACCCGTGATCAGGATTGTAATATGCTTACCTCTGATATCCCAACGATGCCATCCTATGGTTCAAGGACACATACGATAGCAGTCGAGGTGACTAAGGTCTTGTGATGAGAATCTTATAGTGCAGTAGACTGTGAACCTACGATCTTCTTATCTGTCAGTGAATCTCCTCTGAGCCATCTAACTCCAAGGTAACACAATGGGGTATCTATCAGAGCGAAGATCACTTTGAACAGCCAATAGGGGACGATCAATGAGAATATGAATCCCGCGGAGAACTTTGGACTGATCCGGTAGAAGGCAAGGAACATGAAGATCGTGGTATCAATGAGTTGGCTGGTCATGGTAGAGAGGTTGTTTCTCAACCAGAGATGTTTGCCATTGGTGATCCTTTTGAAGAAGTCGAAAGCTATCACATCATAGTATTGACTGATCATGAAGGAGACGATACTGGCAAATGTCATTCTCAATGAACTACCAAAGATCAGCTCGTACTGTTCCTGGTTTTCCCAGCTTGCATTCGCAGGGAGCTTGATACAGATGAGGATCATCGTGAACATGAAGATCAGGATACCAGAAGATACCTTTACGAAGAACTGGGCTCTTTTCTTACCATGAACCTCACCGATGATATCGGTTATGAGGAAGAGGATAGGGACGAACAGGATACCGACAGATACCCTGACTCCGAACATCGTAGTGATCTTTGTTCCTAGTGTGTTGACGATGACCATGGAACTGACGAATAGGGCCAATAGGACCTGTGTCTTTCGCTCTATTAGATTCATATGACTAATCTCCTCTTCCAAGATGAAATATCAGAAATAATATGAGACGTACCATAGCTGATTAGGGCAGATTAGTCAAACTAGTTGAACTGATGTATGGTAATATTTATATATCATGAAGAAAGTTGCCAATTGGAGAAAATATTTGTTGCAATTTGTTGCAATGGAGTTATAATAGAGAAATTAGCTGGTTTGCCAGTGATATTGGATATAGATAAACAGTAGGAGATATATATATGGATAAGAAGTTGATTGTCATTGCGATCGGAGGGAATTCCCTGATCGAGGATACAAAACATGTCACCGTTGCCGCTCAGTATGAGGCTGCACGTAAGACTGCAGCTCATATCGTAAGACTTGCAGCTGAAGGGCACAAGATCGTGATCGCACATGGGAATGGACCTCAGGTAGGTTTCATCCTGCGAAGAGCAGAGTTCTCTAGAAGGATTCTGCATACAGTTCCCCTTGATTCCTGTGTTGCTGATACTCAAGGAGCAATCGGTTACAACCTTCAGATGGCACTGCATAACGAGTTCGCTAAGCTTGGTACATCAAGACCTGTAGCGACAGTCGTCACTCAGGTAGAGGTCGCTAAAGACGATCCATCATTCACACATCCTTCAAAGCCTATCGGGACTTTCATGACTCAGGAAGATGCTGAGTATCATAGAGACAATGATGGTTGGAACATCGTAGAGGATGCAGGTAGAGGGTATCGTCGTGTGGTAGCATCTCCCTTTCCAAAACGAATCGTAGAACTCGATACCGTACGGACCTTACTTGATAACGGCACGATCGTCATCGCAGCCGGTGGTGGTGGGATCCCTGTTACCATCTCAGAAGAAGGGGTGTTCAGTGGGGCCGAGGCTGTCATCGATAAGGACCTCGCAGCAGCCCTCATGGCAAAAGAGCTCGGTGCGGATCTGTTCGTGATCTCAACAGCTGTGGAACAGGTATGTCTGAATTTTGGTACTCCTGAGCAGAAGAGCCTCAGTGATATTACCGTTGATGATGCGAAAAAATATATTGAAGAGGGCCATTTTGCACCAGGAAGCATGCTTCCCAAGATGCAGGCCGTCGTTGATTTCATTGAGAACTCCGGTCATGTCGGTCTCGTTACCAACCCCGAGAATCTGTATGATGCAGTGAATCATGGTAAAGGGACTCGTATATCACCGAAGAGATAGTATATGTAATATAGCCACTTCCGAATCTCTAACCCCTGCAGGTACCCAAACTGCGGGGGTTCGTTATATACTAGAGTTACAGGAGAGATCTTTATGAAAGAACAGAGACCAGACCTATTCATCAGTGAGGGTGTAGATGCCTTCATGAGCGCTATGCTCAAGGTCTTTACATCAGATGAGATCCGCATGGTCGCACTCTATGGAAGTGCTGCGAAGGGAACGTTCATCTGCGGCTTCTCAGATATCAAACTATTCGTAGTCCTCACAGGTCCTTTAGACGAACAGCTTGGCAAGTTGTCATCCTATACATCTCGTGCCATCCAGCAGTATCGAATACATCCTGTTTTAGTTACAGAGGATGAACTCAATGAGTCAGCCGATATCTATACCATGGAATATATCGAACTCAAACATACTGCACGAGTGGTTCATGGTGATGATCTGTTCGATTCTCTCAAGATAGACAGATCGCTTTATCGTCATCAATTGGAGATGGGGCTTCGAGGGTCTGTGATGACCCTTCGTCAACTGCTCCTACAGATAGAGGGACGCAGAAGGCCCCTGACAGAGTTCCTCAATCAGTGGTGTGATGCACAGGATTCTATCTTTCGAGCATTGATCATTCTAAAAGATGAGAGCCATATCGAGAGGATCCTCGAAGAATCCTTTTCAGGTATCGTGGATATCATCAGTGAACTCTACGAGTTATCTTCGGCAGAACTAGCTGTGGTCTATGACTTCAGTGATACACAGGACCTTAAACTGATCAATACTGCTACCATCTTGAATCTTATGAAGATCTATGAGGCTCTCACTGATGCAGTAGAGAAGTTAGGAGAGTAGGTATATGGCATTTTCCGTTGAGAACCCACCAATCTGGTTTCGGATCATCGTCTATGGTGTGATCGTGATATTTGCGATAGGACTAGTCTTCCTTGCAGAGAGAAGAGGTCTTGAGAAGTGGATAGATACTCTTGATACCCAACAGGTTGCTATCTCTACTCTGTTCGAGGAACGTCTTGATTCCGTCGCAGAACTCTCGGGTAGATTGAAATCTGAAGAAGTTCAGGTACTCAAGGAATTTGGTATTCAGCTTGAGGCAGTGCTTCCTGCAGGGGATATCAGCCTCCTTGGAGTCGAAGAACTTTCTCATCTCTATCTGAGTCTAGATGATCTGCTCAATGATTGTGTCATCGAACTATCAAAGGAGTATGGGAAAGCTATTCCCTCACCACTGCTGATACCGGTTAGAGAGTTGATGGCCAATGAGATGATGCTTGGCGATCATGTCGCAGTCTATCATAGTCAACTCTTGAACTATGAGCGAGCGGTTACTTCTGTTTTGAATATCTTTGCTGTAAGTGTGATGGAACTACCTGATTATGGTGAGTTTACGATGATCTCTGCGCTACAGACACCCTATTAAGGGGCCATCCCGTTCTTAAGGATAGATATGATAGAATCTATGAGTTCATCCTCATCACGCTCTCCAGAGATGAAGAGTTTCATTCGTTCATAATAGTACTTTGATGCGAAGGAGAACTGAAGCATCATCGCGATATTATCGAGACAGAAGGCTACTACCTGTTTATCAAGTCCCTTTCTGATCTCATCTGATGCTTCGGCCTCAGCCAATATGATCTCATAGACCTCTGTGGTGACACTCTCCATACTCTGAGTCAACTCTGTTGCGAGGTGGGAGAGTCCCTCTGTCGAGATCTCCAGATATATCTGGTGAAGATATTCATACTCTTTTGCATAGGTGATAGCGGCCTTGAGCATCTGATGATATTTGTCGAAGAAGCCTCCTTTCGTATCGGTAACTCCTTTGAGAGCCTCCTGCAGAACCCCGACACCCTCATCGATGATCGATAGGAAGAGAGCCTCTTTAGAGGGGAAATAGCTGTACATAGAACCAATACTGATATTTGCCTCTTTTGCTATCCTATTTATATTAGCGGTGATATAACCTTTCTGAGCAAACTCCTTGATCGCCTTTTCGATGATGAAGTGCTGTTTCTCATCTGGGATATTGGCAAATGTTCTTGAGTACCTACGTTCTTTGATCATGCTTTTGAATATTGGTTTGTCTTGAGTAAAACGAGGGTACAAGCCTCTAACACTCTGATCCCATGCTGTTTGAACTGCTCTGCTGCCTCGGGTGATTCAGTCCCTGGATTCATGATAACCCGTTTTGGCCTGATGGCTATGATATCATCAACGACCTCAGAGAGGATCTTTGGATTGACATAAAGGGTGACCGTGTCGATAGGTTCATCGATCTGAGAGATCGATTTCACCGCTTTCAAACCTAGGATCTCCTCATCTCTTACGGATACAGGAATCGGTGTATGATCATGCTCCTGCAACAATGCTATAGCTTTATATGAATATCTATCAGGTTTAGAACTTGCACCAAGTACTACGACTCGTTCTTTCATCTTCATCTCTCCTCTTCAGTACTCTTTCTATCCCGTCGTCTTCTGATCAAAGGATATATCCCTAAAGCAAAGTTGATCGGAACGATCAGAGCTATTGACATCTGATTCTGTTGGACAATAATAGAGAAAAATTTCAAGAATAGCAATGTCAAAGAGAGCAAGGACATGATAGCCCAGAGATTATCTATATCTCTTATATGTCTGTTCTTCTGCTTTCCGAAGATCAACAGGATACCTTTAAGAGCAGCATAGAGAAGAAGAGGATTCAGTAACAAAAGATTGACATTCCCGAAAGTCACATCATGGTCAGTAAAGAGCATCATAAATAGTAGAACAGTACCCAGAAGTCCTCCGAATAGTGCTAACACCGTATGGTAGGCTCCAAGTAGGATTTTTATGAAGTTTAGATCTTTCATATCAACAAGATATCTCAGAAGGATCCCAAAGATGCCGATAAGACTCCCCAGAGCTAAGGCCCACGGCCATTTTGGTGTCCATAGGTCTGGTATCTCTGGTCTGTCCTCGAAATCAGAGAGGATCTCCCTCTCTGAGACGATTGGTCTTGATACTCCAGACTCATCAGTGTAAGAGAATCGCATAAGGGCTCGTTCCATACGATCTGGGAGAAACATCTCATCCCAAACAGAGATAGGAGTATCAATCACAGAACTCTGCAGGAAGTTCAGGATGAAATCCATGATGAGGCTGTTTCCGGAATAACGCCTGATGTGTTCCCGATAACTGTATTGAGAGGGGATATCTTCTGACCACTGTTTTAGTTGCCCATCAACACCCATATCGATGATGTCCCTGATCTTCGTCGAACAATTGTTATAGTAATGATGATAGAGATAGGTACGATTCTCCGGTTGGATATGATCGATGAGTGCCGTATAGATCTTGTATCTGCTCTCGGGAGGTAGATCAAGGGTTATCATCGAGGTATTTCTCTTCGAATCTACGGCATAGTCGATTCTCTGCTCGGCATATGAGGCCATGACCTGATAAAAAAGCCTTCCCATGGAGAAATTGAGGTAGAAGTTATCTTGTTTGAAATTGAACACTCCGAAATCAAACATCAATGATCTGTCAGTGAGGGTATCGTCAACTATGATACCGACATGACCATACCAGATGTACAGTGGATCTCCCTGCCCGAGGGTCATGAGTCTTATGGTGAGGTGTTCCCCTCTTAAGGCCTCTTCACTCAAGGTTTCCTCTGCATGAAGAGAGAGACTGCAGGTCAAAAGGATCATCAATAGGAGGAGCAGTTTACGTTGCATGTTCATGGGCACAATCATATCATGAACTCTATCAATGTCAAATACGGTTTAGATTATGTGATGATATATTTACGGGTGAGGGTCATCACCTGATCTTTGATCTCAACATCCTTGAGATAGGGGTTGAGTCTTCGGTTCTTCCTGTGAAGTGACAGAATCGAACCCGTGACCAGTTTCTTTCGGGAACAGGTGAGGGCGAAGAGGACGGTGTGGCTTGCCTTCTTAGGACCCGTTGCGAACCTGTTATGCAGTCGGACCCCCAATCCTATCTTCTTGAGATGATCCTTTGGGATCTTGAGGTTTGGTATCGAGATTCCATTGAGGATGATATTCGTCTCGTTGATATGCTCTGCAAGGTATTGGATGAAAAAGATCTCTGCCAATTTCGCCTGATGGTAGGCATGCATAAGATTATATTTTGAGTTTCTGAACTCTGCATCCTCAAGATTCACCTTCTGGTGTCGATTTGCGAACACGCTCTCTGGTAAAGAGATGATGATCCTGGCATCTGGAGATTCTTTGAGCATGGCCAACAGCAGTCCTGACATGATGACTGGACCCATATGATATTCAGCCCAGTTGTGTTCGATATCATCAGCGGTGTATTGCCGTTTCTTCGTCTTGAGGAATTCAATTGAGTCATTGAAGATGAGATAATCGAGTTGTTTCACATTGTATCGATAGTCAGAGACGAACTTCCTGATAGACTTCTGAGACGAAAGGTCCAAAGGATGATAGAGGACAGATTTCGATCGTGCCTTATAACGAATCTCCTCAAGGAGTTTCTCTCCGATGGCCTCATCTATAGTAGTGATAAGTACCACATTCCCCCGTTTTGCTAGGGAAAGGGCAAGTTCCCTACCGAACCCTGTGTCTGCATTGGTTACAATTGCATAATTCACGATGGATTTTCTCATGTATCAATTGTAAGGGGTAAGTCCCTATTCTTCAAGGTTCTCGCTCTGAAAAAACTGAATATGAATAGGTGAAGTTCAACGCTATGTTGTATTTCAGATAAGATTTTGATACTATGTCTCAAAGATTGTAGACTTACGGAGGATCGGTAAACTAATGAAAGCTGTCGAACTAGCTAAATCCTTTAGCCCAAAAGAGTTTGAGGACAGAATCTATGCAGAGTGGAAAGGTCAGGGGATGTTCAGCCCTGACGTATCAGAGCGAACAGAGGGGAAAGATCCTTTTGTCATTGTGATACCACCTCCAAATGTGACCGGAGTCCTTCATATGGGACATGGTCTGAACAACTCACTACAGGATATTCTCATTCGTTACAACAGGATGCTCGGAAGACCTACCTTATGGGTTCCTGGAACAGATCATGCAGGTATCGCAACTCAGCATGTCGTTGAGAGAAGGCTGAAAGAGAAGGGTTCCTCCAGACATGAGATCGGGAGAGAGGCCTTTGTCGAAGAGACCTGGAAAGTCAAGAAAGAACATCATGAGATCATCTCAAAACAACTTGAGAAGATCGGTGCGACCTGTGATTGGGATAGAGAACGATTCACCTTGGATGAGGGGCTCTCAGAAGCAGTAAGAGAGGTCTTTGTATCTCTCTATGAGAGAGGGCTTGTCTATAAAGGTAATTATCTCGTTAACTGGTGCCCGAACTGTACGACAGCGTTGGCCGATGATGAGGTAGAACATAAAGAACTTCCCGGTAAGATGTATCATATCAGATATCCTTTCGCAGATGGATCCGGATTCATCGAGATCGCTACCACGAGACCAGAGACTCTTCTCGGTGATGTCGCTGTAGCAGTCAATCCGAATGATGAACGATACAAGGCTTTCATCGGTAAGAAACTCCTGCTTCCTCTCACTGATAGAGAGATTCCGATCATCGCAGACAGTTATGTCTCCATGGAGTTTGGAACCGGAATGGTGAAGATCACTCCAGCTCATGACCCTAATGACTATGAGATCGGAAACAGACATGATCTTGAGAAGATAAATATATTGAACCCCAATGGTACGCTCAACAGTAATGTACCACAACGATACCGTGGGATGACGACAAAGCAGGCGCGGAAACTCATCATCGCAGATCTTGTAGAACAGGAACTGTTCATCAAGGATGAGGATCATGTACATCAGGTTGGGCATTGTTACCGATGTAATACCGTCATTGAGCCCTATCTCTCCGAACAGTGGTTCGTAAAGATGGAATCCATGGCTAAGAAGGCCCTTGCTGCATGGGAAAAAGATGAAGTCATCTTCTATCCGAAGAAATGGGAAAATACCTATTCTCATTGGTTGAAGAATATCCGTGACTGGTGTATTTCACGTCAATTATGGTGGGGACACAGGATTCCTGTCTGGTACTGCAATGATTGCGGGGAGATGATGGTCTGTCGTGAAGCTCCGCATTCCTGTAGTAAATGTGATAGTACCAATATCAGACAGGATGAAGATGTCCTTGATACCTGGTTCTCATCATGGTTATGGCCTTTCTCGACTCTAGGGTGGCCAAAGGACACAGAGGATCTGAAAAGGTTCTTTCCTACAAGTACTCTTGTGACCGGGTATGACATCATCTTCTTCTGGGTAGCACGAATGATCATGTCCTCTTTGGAGTTCATGGATGAGGTACCTTTCAGAGATATATATATCACAGGACTCGTACGTGATCGTCAGGGGCGAAAGATGTCCAAATCTCTTGGTAATGGTATCGACCCATTGAAGGTCGTAGACCTCTATGGGGCAGATGCGATGAAGTTCACCCTCTGCTTCCTTGCAGCGCAGGGGCAAGATATCCTTATTGATATGGAATCATTCAAATTCGGTTCGAAGTTCGCCAATAAGATCTGGAATGCAACTAGATTCCTGCTTATGAACCTTGAGGGGAAAGATCTTATCCCTGTAGAACAGATAGAATTGAGAGACCTTGATAAATGGATCTACCATAGACTCAATCAGACCGCACTTCAGGTTGAACAGGCTATGAAGATCTATAGGTTCAATGATGCATCACAGGCCCTCTATGAATTCTTCTGGAATGATTTTTGTGACTGGTATATCGAAGCATCTAAGAGTTCTCTTTATAGTAAGGATCCAGCAGAGCAGAATAGAGCGCTCTCTCTTCTCCTAGATCTACTTGCAGAGGCTATGAGAATGCTTCATCCTTTCGTCTCCTTTATCACTGAAGAGATATATCAGAAACTTCCAAACACTGACGGGTATGTGATAAGTGCTGATTATCCGGTCTATCGTGAAGACCGTGTTCATGATCTTGCTGATAAGAGATTCACCATGCTCCAAGAGGTGATCAGGAGTATCAGAACCTTAAGAAGTGAGTTCTCTCTTCCACCAGAGAAGAGAGTGAGAGTAATCATCAAACTTGACTCCACCGATAAGAACAGTGATTTCCTAAAAGCACAGAATGCTATGATCAGACAGTTTGTACAAGGTTCTGAGGTTACCATAGGTAGTGAGGAATATGATGTTGCTGATAGTGTCCCTGTCGCTGGGAATGGATTTGAAGCTTTTGTATTCATTAGAGATGCGATCGATATCCCCAAAGAGCTTGCTAAACTCGAGAAAGAGGCAGGTAAGCTAGAGAAGCAGAAGATTGGTGTCCAAAAGAAACTTTCGAACGAGAAGTTCCTATCGAATGCCCCAGATGCCGTGATCGAGAAGGAGAAGGGAAAACTGAAGGAATTCAGTGACCATCTGCTCAAGATCGAGGCTCATATGTCAATGCTTAAAAATGCTTGATGGTAGGTAGTGATCCATAAAAAAAGGACTCAATATTGAGTCCTTTTTATTTGGTCTAGCGAAAAGTTCTAGAGTTCGTTTTTAGCTTCCTGAATCTCTTTTCTTCTTTCTTTTGCTAGTTTACCTAATTCACCAAGTGCCTTTCGTGCACGTGTAGCAGATGCTTTTACGCCTTTTTCTTCGAATTTCTGACTTTCAGCAATATACATTTCATATTGTTCTACGATTTGATCATGTAAGTTCATGAGAACCCCCTTGGTGGTATAATTTATACATAAAATAATATCACATTACCTAAATTATGCAAGGTAATTGTGAGAATTTCATGCATAATACGATGCACAGATGTGTATCGCATATATCAGTTACAAACTGTAACTCTAAAACAGTATAGCCCATATGAGATGTCAGGTATACAAGAAAAAATAAAAAATGCATTTAAATGCTCTAAAAGGGCTATACTGGAAAAATAGTTTTATAAATTAATTGCGTACAATTGCAATTAATCTAGAAATATATTAGAAATAGTACTATAAGTATCTTGAAAATTTAGATATACATAAATATTGTTTCAATTTGTTGCATAAAAGGAGTCTGTGATGAAAGAATCAGCGGTAATACGTTATATCAATGAAATTGGTGTAGAGAACATCAATACCGGTTGTATCAATTACATTTCTAGCCTTGAACAGGTAAAAGAGGTGAGCCCAAAGGTTGCTAGTTCTATCGTAAAAGAGTTAGAGGATCAACGTTCTAACCTCAAATTGATCGCAAGTGAGAACTATACCTCACTAGCTACACAGGCTGCGATGGGTAACCTCCTCACAGATAAGTATGCTGAAGGTTTTCCCTATCATAGATTCTATGCAGGTTGTGACAATGTGGATGAGATCGAAGCTCTAGCTGTCAAGAAAGCTTGTGAGATCTTCGGTTCAGATCATGCCTATGTGCAACCACATAGTGGTGCAGATGCGAATCTTGTAGCATATTGGACTATACTCTCCACTAAGATCGAGATGCCTGCTCTTGAGGAACTTGGTGAGATGAATCCTGCGAACCTCTCGCGAGAGGACTGGGATGTCATTAGAGAGAAGCTAGGAAATCAGAGACTACTGGGACTTGATTACTATTCAGGTGGACACCTCACTCATGGCTACCGACATAATATCTCTGCGCAGATGTTCGATGCCTATAGTTACAGTGTGAACAGGGAGACTGGTCTGCTTGATTATGATGAACTCTCTGCGATGGCTCAGGAGATAAAACCTCTTATCCTTCTTGCAGGATACAGTGCCTATCCAAGACTCATCGATTTCAGCAAGATGCGAGAGATCGCAGACAGCATCGGTGCTGTCCTTATGGTAGACATGGCTCACTTCTCAGGACTCGTAGCAGGAAAACAGATGACTGGTGTCTACAATCCTGTTGCTTATGCTGATGTTGTGACTACTACGACACATAAGACTCTTCGAGGTCCTCGAGGGGGAATGGTACTCTGTACCGATGAATATACCGAGGCCCTTGATAAAGGGTGTCCGATGGTACTTGGTGGACCACTTCCTCATATGATGGCTGCAAAGGCCGTTGCATATACAGAGGCACAGACAGAGGCCTACCAAGACTACGCTAAGCAGATTGTAAAGAACTCAAAAGCACTTGCGGCTGCCTGCATCGAAGAGGGGATAACCATCGCTACCGGGGGTACAGATAATCACCTGATGCTACTTGATGTCAGATCCTTTGGGATCAACGGACGACAGGCTGAGAGTGTGTTACGAGAGTGTGGGGTGACATTGAATAGAAATGCTCTACCTTTCGACCCCAATGGCCCTTGGTATACGAGTGGTTTGAGAATTGGTACTCCTGCGATCACGACTCTAGGAATGGGAGTCGAACAGATGAAGGAGATCGCTAAGATCGTGAAGATCGTTCTTGAAGCTACCAATCCAAAGATCCTGACCAAAGGAAAGAATGCTGGAAAACCTAGTAAGGCAAAATATACAATCGATTCAGAGATCATCACTGAAGCACGTGCTCTAGTGAAGACTCTTCTTGATCAATATCCTGTCTATCCTGATATCGATCTTGATTTCTTGAAGAAAGAGTTCTATTTAGCTTAGATCTAAAACTTGAGAATGATAAGAGACCGAGGGTGATTCCTCGGTTTTGTCATTTTTACTTAGAGTAATGCTAAATCTCTGTTATAATCAGAATTAGATTTCACATGGATGATTTAACAAAAGGAGTGTATTTCATGAAACGATGGATATCTATCGCGGTGTTATGCCTATTCGTTATGCCAGCATTATTTGCTGGAGTATCTGACGATATTGCTCAAGCAGATGCAATGTATGATGATGAACAATATATCGAAGGGTTTGAGTTTTTGGACAACCTCTTACCGTCTATAGACGGGGATGGGGATAAGGCTGAAGTCTATTGGAGACTCTCACGATTCAAATTATTCATCACAGATGATGAGGAACGAGAGGGGACTCCTAATGCTGAACTCCTGAAGATGTTTGTTGAAGGTCGAGAGTTTGCTGAGAAGGCAATAGAGCTGAAACCCTCTGCTGACGCCTATTACTGGAAATCTTCCAATGTAGGAAGATGGGGAGAGACAAAAGGGATCCTAGACTCACTGTTCAAAGCAGATCCGATGAAAAAGGATCTATACAAGGTAATCGAGTATGATAAGAACTATGCAGATGCCTGGTACGTCTTTGGTCGACTGCACATGTTATTACCAGGATGGCCTCTATCGTTTGGTAATTCGATCTTTGCAGTATCTTTCACTCGTCGTGCTATTGATGTGTATGATGGTGACGATCTTAAGTTTTCCTATTACAAGAGTCTTGCTGAGAATCTCAGGAAGAGGAACTGGAAGGCAAAAGACCGAAAGAACAAGATTAAAGGTGAGACTAAGAATTTCAATAAGAAGACTAAAGAGTTCGAGAAGATGCAGTACTTTGAAGGCTCATTGGGATATGATTACTCACCTGTCTATACTGACAAGGAATTGCAGGATATGAGTGACCATGAGGAATCAGTGATCATCCTAAACTGGCTGATCAATGAATATGATGCTATGGTATCTCCTTCTCAAGGTGATACCAATACAATCGAAGAGATTGAAGAACTGCTTGCAGAGTGGACTTAGTCTAATAGGTTAATAGAAAGATTTGAGGTCTGGATCAGAGATGATTCAGACCTTGTTCTTTAGAGCATCTTATCAAGGAATGTCTTGATACGTGGATGGTCAGGGTCATTGAAGAGTTTGTCTGGATGTGCCTCTTCAAGTATCTTTCCCTCATCCATGAAGATCACCCGGTCAGAGACCTCTTTTGCGAAGGTCATCTCATGGGTGACGATGATCATCGTCATATGTTCAGCTGCAAGCTCCTTTATGACCTGTAGTACTTCACCGATCAGTTCAGGATCGAGAGCACTCGTCGGTTCATCGAACAGGAGTATGTCTGGGTTCATCGCAAGAGCTCTCGCTATCGCTACACGTTGTTTTTGACCACCTGAAAGAAAACAGGGGTAGGTGTCTCTTTTGTCAGAGAGACCTACCTTCTGCAGTAGCTCTTCACCGTTCTTGATTGCCTCAGCTTTGGGAACCTTTGCGACGACGGTGGGTGCCTCGATGATATTCTCTAATGCAGTCTTATGTGGATAGAGGTTGAATCCTTGGAATACCATACCTAGCTTTTTACAGCGTTTTCGGATCTCTGTCTCACTGATATGGGTAAGTTTGTTCCCACGTTCCTCAAGAATAGGGGCTCCCTCTATAAGGATCGTTCCATGTTCAGCCTTCTCAAGGTGAATAAGGGAGCGTAAGAGGGTGCTTTTCCCTGAGCCCGAGGGTCCTATGACAGAGATGATGTCTCCTCTATCAACAACGAGATCGATCCCTTTGAGGACCTCAAGATCACCAAAGGCCTTTCTCAATCCATCTACTTCAATCATATGTTGATTATTCATATACAGCATACCTCTTTTCAAGATTCTTGAAGAAGATAACCACCACGTAGTTCATCAGAAGGTAGATGAGTGCTGCGATGACGAATGGACTGATCGTGAAATCACGAGCTACGATCTCTTTTGAGTTTCGCAGGATATCACCGATACCGAGGACAACTACGAGAGCTGTATCCTTAACTAGGGTTATTGATTCATTGGCTACAGGAGGGAGAACCCTTTTTATCGTCTGAGGGAGGATGATACGCAACATGGTCTGCTGGTATGACATACCAAGGACCTTAGATGCCTCATACTGTCCCTTTTCGATCGATTGGATACCTCCTCTGAATATTTCAGTGAAATAGGCCCCATAGTTGAGAATGAAGGTCAATGCCGCAGCATTGAAGCGATCGAATCTCAACCCTGGGATGATCAGAGGAAGTCCATAATAGACGAAGAATATCTGGAGCAGTAACGGTGTCCCACGCACAATCGATGTGTAGAACTCCATGATGATATGAAGTGTCTTGACTCTTGAAGTCTTTGCCATCGCTCCGAGGAATCCCAGAGGCATGGAGAATAAGAGTGTCAAGAAGAAGAGTTTTATCGTCACTGAACATCCTTGAAGGATGTACCCCGTTGATTGAACCAGATATTCTATATTCATCTAGCGTTCCAGTAGGATGTCTTCAGCAAACCATTTCTCTGAGATCGTTACAGCAGCTCCATCAGCTACCATCTCGTCGAATACACGATCGATCTCTGCTTTGAATGCTAACTCACCTTTTCTGATTCCGATACCGTATTCCTCTTCTGAGAAGTACTCAGTAGCTACAGCATAGATGCCAGGTTTTTTGGAGATATAGTATCGTCCGAGGATCTCATCTACGACGACTGCGTCGATCTTTCCTGCTTCCAGGTCCATGAGTGCCTGGATATTATCCTGGTATTTGAAACTCTCTGCAAAAGATGCTGCGACTGGTGCATTACTAGTGATTGCAGCTTCAGCACTTGATCCCAACTGGAATCCGACTGACTTATCTGCAAGATCACTTAACAGGTCGATACCTGAAGCATCCTGTACGATGACGATCTGTCTGTTCGCAATATAGGGTTTTGAGAATTCGATCTTCTCCATTCTCTCATCGGTGATGGTAAGACCATTCCAGATGACATCGATGTCTTTGCTGTTCAGATCTAGGATCTTCGCATCCCAGTCGATTGGCTGAAGAACGAGTTCGAGTCCCATTCTCTCACAAAGTTCCTTTGCAAGGTCGATATCGAATCCTGTTACCTCTCCATCTTCTCCTCTGAAGCCCATAGGAGGGAAGCTGTCATCCAAACCAAGGATGAATGTCCCTTTCTCTTTAATGTAATTGAGTGAATTATCACCTGATGTCTCTTGAGTACCGCCCGCGAATAGTAGGGTTGTCCCCAGTACCGCAATAAGGCATAACAGTGCAACTTTTTTCATAGTGCTCTCCAAGTATGTTTTATTTGCCGTCAGTATACGCAACAGACTCCTAATTGTAAATATGGTAAAGGTATTTGGGACCGTTTATCTTCTTTGCTGTTCTATAGCAGTTTATGAATCTGTGTGGTACACTTATACTTCATTGAATGATAAGGAGTACACTAGATGTCAGAAATAAACAGCGAAAAGAATGTTAAGATAGCAGTTCTTATAGATGCTGATAATGCACAGCCAACCATAATAGAGGGACTTTTGATGGAGATCTCGAAATATGGGACTGCCCATGTTAAGAGAATATATGGAGACTGGACTTCTCCAAGACTCAATGGATGGAAAGAGATGCTCCTCCTGTATTCGATCCAACCGATACAGCAGTTCGGTTATACCACTGGCAAGAATGCTACAGATAGTGCGATGATCATCGATGCGATGGATCTGCTCTATACCAAGAGTTTTGATGCATTCGCCATCGTCTCTAGTGACAGTGACTTCACTAAATTAGCATCCCGTATCAGAGAGGCCGGACTCATCACCTATGGGTTTGGTGAGAAGAAGACACCGAATCCCTTTGTCGCAGCCTGTGACAAGTTCATCTATACCGAGGTCCTGAGGATCAAGGATGATGAGGATGATAATGATATTTCGACGAAGAAGAGCACAGCAGAACTCAAACAGGATACAAAACTGGTTACCCTCTTGAGAAATGCAGTAGAACTTGCCTCAGACGATGGAGGATGGGCACACCTTGCATCTGTTGGTAGCAATATCGCAAAAAGATCCCCTGAATTCGACCCTCGAAACTATGGATACAAGAGACTCGGTGAGTTGATGAAGGCTATAAAACTCTTTGAGATCGATGAGCGTCAGAATGGACAGGGACCTTTCAAATCCACCTACCTCAAAGACAGAAGAAAGAAGTAGTTTTTAACTCTTTATTGATCCAAATGAGCTGTGTTACTATAGCTAGACGTAATGAGTAGATATGGTTAGAGAACGGTGATAAGGAGAGATCTTTTTTGTCATACGAAATACGGTTGAATAGAGAAAGAAGACTGGTGGTGATCGTTCACCACCAAGAATTTGAACATACGATCGGATCTAAAGTACTTCCTGAGATGATGAATGTATTAGCCTTCAAACAATGGAGTAATGTATTGGTCGATTTCAGGGAGGTCCCCGGAACTGATCTAATTGATTTTGAACATTATATCTTCTCGAAGAATCTTCATCAGACGATGCCTAGAGGGATTCGTATGGGAATCCTTGTCTCTGAAGAGTCAAAGATCCCAGAGGAGAACATATTCGCTGCTGAATCTCGGATGGATATGCGGGTTTTTGATTGCGAAGGAGATGCACTTAATTGGTTTGAATAGTATTGAGCATATGCTATATTTTATGCATACTCTAAGAAAAACAAGGAGAAGCTCATGGCAATTATACCACAAGAGGTAAAGACCGCTTGGGAAGACCAGGTCATCGCACCAGTATTCACTACAACAGATACAAACGGGATTCCCAACTCAGTATATGCTACCTGCATCAGGATCCTTGATGATTCTACTTTTGTAGTGGCTGATAACTATTTTGGAAAGACTAAGGCTAATATTGAAGCTGGTTCTACCGGTTCGATCCTATTTCTTACATCTGAGAAGAAGGGTTATCAGATCAAGGGTACACTCGTTTATGAATCTGAGGGTGAATACTTTGATTTCATGAAGTCCTGGAACCCCGATCATCTTCCTGGAAATGCTGCAGTAGCATTGAAAGTCGATGAAGTCTATAGTGGAAGTACCAAACTCGCTTAACTTCAAACAACTTGACAAGAGAGGGTGTCAGTCTTATAGACCGACACCCTTATTAGTTTCTAGTTGAAGAGCGCTTTGATCTCTTTCTTATACAGTTCATTGATCACATGTCTTTTGATCTCCTGCTTCGCAGAGAGTTCTTTACCAATCTCGAGATTCGCTTTGATCAGTTTGAAGCGCACGATGTGTTCGAATGTCTTGAAGCCATTCTTCGTGCTGATCTGGTTACTGATCTCCTCATTGAGCAGTTCAATGATCTCTGGCATTCCGATGAGGTCTCCTCGTGAGATATAGGGGATACTGTTATTCTTCATATAGAGTTCTAGGAGTTTCGTATCTGGTATGATCAATGCTCCGAGGTACTTCTTGTCCTGTCCCAATACGATCGCATGTTCGATATACTCGGACTCTCTTAATCGTGCCTCTATCGGCACTGGTTCGATGTTCTCTCCACCTGAGAGTACGATCGTATCTTTGGCACGTCCTGAGATACAGTATTCACCTTTAAAGGTCCACATGCCTATATCCCCGGTATTCAACCATCCATCCTCGCTGAGGATAGCCCGTGTGAGTCCTGGCTTCTGAAAGTACCCTTTCATGATCTGAGGTCCCTTTGCATGGATGACTCCCTTCTTTCCAGGAGGTAGCGCTTCTCCCTGCTCATCCCTGATCTCGATCAAGGTTCCCGGTAGAGGTGAGACCGTTGAGGGGACTGGATGATCGAAGGATCTTATCCCTATAACAGGTGCAGTCTCTGTAAGACCATATCCATCAAGGAGTACAATACCGATCGCTCTGAAGAACTTATCGACTTCAGAGGGGAGCGATCCACCACCTGAGACACCTGCTTTGAAGTTGGTACCAAGCTTCTGCTGTATCGTCTTGAAGACCAGGGCATTACCCAACAGTTTGAAGGGGTAGAGTAGGATAAAGGGAACGATTCCTAACAGTATATCTAGAGGATAGAATCTTTTCTTGAACTGAGGAGTCCTGTTGAGGATAAGATCTCTTGCTACAGCGTGTGAACTCCCAGCCCAGACGAAGAACTTGAACATCCCACGTGCGATGACGCTCTTACTTTTGACACTCTTATAGACTCCTTGTTTGATCGATTCCCAGATCCTTGGGACTGATCCCATCCATGTGGGGTTCACTCTACCGAAGTCAGTCAGGAGTACTTTTCCGATCGGTTTTGAATAGGCGAGAGTCGAGGCATATCCTATGGCAACATACTGCAGAATCCTCTCGAATGAGTGCCATACCGGCAATACTGATAACCATCTGTCTCCGGGTTGGATGTCGATGACCTTGGAAACTTCCTTGACCTGAAATGTGAAGTTCCCATGCGTGAGCATGACTCCCTTTGGCTCTCCGGTCGTCCCAGAGGTGAATATGATCGTAGCCAGATCATCAGATTCTCCCTTCTCCATCTCTTTCTCTAATGCGGCTATACCCGATTTTCCAGTCTTCTTCTGCCCCTCTTTCATAACTTCTAGGAAGGTGATGATCTCAGGTGATTGAGGAAGCCCTTCATCTTTCTGAAAATCTTGATCGAGCATAATGATCTTCTTAAGTTTTGGAAGGTTATCTTTCAGTGCAAGGATCTTCTTCAGTTGTTGCTCATTCTCAACGAAGCAAAGAGCACATTCACTGAATCCGAGAATATATTCGAGTTCATGAGGCATCGCATCACGGCCTCTTGGTACATCTGCTGCTCCGAGGGTGAGTGTTGCCATATCTGCGATCAGCCATTCTCGTCTGTTATCGGAGATCAGACCAATATGGTGAGCCCTCTTCACACCGTAATGCTGCAATCCGGCAGCAAAGTCCATCACTTCCTGATAGAATTGTGAATAGGTCGTAGGTTGGAATAATCCTGAATGATCCTTCCATAATTGAACCTCTGTATCTGGATGCTGCTTCTGTATAGATCTCAAAAGCAATGGTAATGTCTTTTCCATGGGATTCCCCCTGTTTACTACTTTATGATAGTTTTATTATGACAGAATGTAATACATATGTCAAAATAAATCAATAAAATTATACAGAGAAAGGACTTCTTTTTGTATAATTTAGAGTTAACCCATGTTATATGTAGTGTGATAATTGCTATTACTGTATAAAAGAATATACAGTTTGGGTTATTGCTTCTCTAATCACGGGGCAACCGTCACTATTTTCATGTTATGAGATTTTGATATTGATTGTATCTATTTCATTCTGATGAATATTCTTTTTATATCTATTCGTGATAGACTAGAGAAAAGACTGTAAGCATATATAGAGGTAGAATACCTATGAATCAATATCACCGAGATCTACTGTTACCTGATGAGAGACCTGTCGAAGAGGGTATCTGTTCCATGGGGACCTATTGGGCTCCCTTTACTGAACTGAACCTTCTTGAAGCTGAGAAACCGTTAGGTGCCTTAGTTCCTTCCTGTTTCAAATCATTTCGCCTGAAGGAGTGGGAGGCTTTTCAGATATCTGACGAGAACTATTTCATCTGTCTTGCCGTATCGAACTTCAAACTGTTAGGAGTAGCCTTCATCTTCATCTATGATAAGCTTGAAGAGCGATACTACCGTTATTTCCAGAAGACCCGAGCAAATAGGGTCTCTGTCCCCACAGGCTTGATGGAATCGGTCTGTCATTATTCAAGTGAGACGTTGAATATCAGGATAGGGAATCATCTTTCAGATAATCTTTTCACTATCCACTTCAGTGCTGAGGCGACAGAAGATCAACCTGCCTGTGAAGGTCAGATCAGTGCGTCGCATGATAATGCTCCTCTCGTGATCGTACATCCTCTCGGTAAGAATAGGCCTCTGTATTCACACAAGGCTCTTATGAAAGGTTATGGTACCGTGACTGTCGGGGAGAAGACTTCAAGATTCAAAAAGGGTGCGACTGCTGTGATCCTTGATGATCATAAGGGTTTTTATCCCTACCATACGAGGTATGACTGGCTTACTGCGTTGAAGCAGGAAGATGGTCACTTGATCGGGTTCAATCTCACCGACAACCAGGTAAAGGACCCCGAAAGATATAATGAGAACTGTCTCTGGGTCGATGGGAGAATGTGCCTTCTTCCCCCAGTCAAGATGATCAGATCAGAGGGGCTCAAAGAGCGATGGGAGATCAGTGATACCTATGATCGAGTGTCTCTCTCTTTTACCCCACTATGTGGAGAACCTATGAAGAAGAGATTTGGTATGATCTCTACCTTTTATTATGGACCTATTGGAAGATTGAAGGGATATATCATAGATGATGATGGCGATAAAGTCAGCTTTGATGATTGGATAGGGATGGGGGAGAGCCGTAACGATAGAATGTGAGAATATTCTTGACCCAATAAAAAGGGGTTGTCCTCATAAAAGACACCCCCCTCTTGTATTGACTTACAAGCACTAGAGAAACATCCGTAGTGACGATAGGCTTATTTGTATGGGTTTGCTATTAACAAGATCACCTGGTTCTTGCCCTGAGTTGAAATATTTACTGAATGCGCTTCCGGTAACCCATAATGATCCATCTTCTTTAACAATAGCAGCCCCCGTAGACCCTGCGGATACTGATAACACATCTGTTATACCCGTTTGTTTGAAGGTCGTACTATTGGTAAAGGTCTCATCACCAAACTGCCCGTTTTGATTATTCCCTGAAACCCACAACTGACCATCACCGGTTATTATCATGGAGTAGTTAGAATTAGTAGTCAAAGAGATTGCATCACTTATGCCAGAGACTTGTTGAAAGGTGTTAGAGGAGGCTTGGTTTTCAAATCCCAATGATCCTTGTGAGTTTTGCCCTGTTGCCCAGACAGTACCATCAGTTTTTAGGATCAGAGTATTATTAGTACTAGTCACAACCGATGCAACTCCCGTGACACCAGGTACTTGTACGAAAGAGGTCTTATTCTCACTACTATTCTCTAGACCCAACTGGCCGTTGGAATCACTTCCGGTAACCCATAGTGTCCCATCATTCTTGACAACAACGGTATGGGTGTCACTCATACTTATGGATGAAACATCTGTCATATTTGGTAACTCAACGAAAGAACTAGTACTTGCGAGGGCCCCTATCCCAAGTTGTCCGACATTATTTTTTCCTGCGGCCCAAAGGGTATCATCTTTCTTCTTGATCATAGTCCCATAGGTACTCGAATATACCGATTCAATATTGTCGATATCAGTTATTCTCGTGAAAAATCTTCTATACGTAGTCGTACCATCTCCAAATGCTCCATAAGTATTCGTCCCGGAGGCAAACAAAGATCCATCATTCTTCAAAACTAGCGTGAAGTTATCATTTGAGCTAACAGATTTGACATCCGTCATGATAAGTAGTGGGTCTGTAGAATTATGATAATCAGAATAGAATCCTAACTGGTAGGACCTGCTACTACCACCTGCAAATAGATCTCCATTATCTTTTAAAATGAGCATATGTCTCAATAGTGCTTGGATCTGATCTATAACATGGGTCCATTGAGCAAATAGGGTCAAAGAAGTGCCGGTTAACTCAACAGTCTCACCTTTCTTATATGCTGTTCCTGATCCATCAGCTTTTGTATTCCATCCTGAGATATAGTTCCCTTCTCGATAAAAGCTTCCATACGTAGTAGGAAGAGTTATTTCAAGATTAGAATCCTGTATTATGGTTCCCGGGCTTGATCCGGATTCGGCTCCATTTCCATCAAAAGAGACAATACTGTAGCTCATAGTATTGGATGTCAAGTCACATCCTGTAAGAGAGATCAATAATACTAATGTAGACATAATGAGAATAGTAGCTTGAATTCTTCGAGTTTTACACATATGTTACCCCACGTAATTGTGTTTTTAGTTTGTTAAGCGTATGAATCCTTTCCAAAATTCACAACTCTAACATGTTTGATTTTCAACTATATCATAGCTTTCTGAATAAAAAAATAAAATATTCAAATTATTTATTCATTGAGTTTAGTACACCTTTTAGATGTTTATTGCATTCTTAACAGATGAGTTCTCAAATCAGAATTCACGTTGTTTGTAATAGTAGGTAGACAACTTGATCGAGAGTACGATGATTCCTACTGAGGCGATAGGGATGATGATATCCCAGAGTCCTGCAGGAACTCGCAAATAAAAAGCTAAGGCCTCCTGGAGGCTCTCCATCTCAATTCCTGATAGTTCTGACACTAATTGCAGTATTCCTATGAAAAGTCCTGCAGAAGCGATCAGTGCAATATAGTTGGCCCATCTGCTCTTCTGATATCCGACTTTGAAGTAGAGGGGGAAGTAGATACTGTAATAGAGACTAGAGACAGCGAAGAATTGCACGATGATCTGCCATGATAGAAGTTGCATATTCAATAATGAAGGTATGAAGAGTCGAAAAAGAGGGCTCAGGATTCCGATGATCGTGAGAAAGGCCACCATATAGAACCCCATACTCATATATTTTGAACCTACGATAGTCCTGCGACTGACAGGCATAGCGATGAAGAGTCTCTCTGTCTGATATTTATCATCAAGTGCATTGGCATAGACGATGTAGAGATAGCTTCCTGCAATATAGGGCATGATCACATTGAAGATGGTCGTAGAGAGGGCGAAAGCACTTATGATGGGCATAATAGCCATGTAGATCAATGACTTTCCTCCTCGTTGTAGCAGAAAGTCCTTATACACTAGGCTGATCATAGTTTTCTCCTTTGATCGTATGTAGCATGATCTCATCAATCGATGCCGGCTCCATGATCATCTTCCCACTGTTCAAATATCTACCGAAGTCCTTGAGGACCATATTTGATCGAGTTGTGATAGCGCTGAAAGTATGCTGCTTCTTTCTGATCCCAACAAAGAATCGAGAGGTGTCTCGATCAAGGTACTCGAGAGGTCCCTTGATGATATGGTAGGTGTCCTTGATAAATTCTCGAGATTCACTGAATACGATCTTCCCATCGTTGATGAAGGTAATATAATCGGCGATCTTATCCACATCGCTTGATATGTGGCTTGAGAAGAGGATAGACCTGTCTCCCTCTCTGATGATCTCCTGAAGCATATCGAGTACCTCATCTCTGATGATGGGGTCGAGCCCTGAGGTAGGCTCATCCATGATGATCAGTCGTGCGTTGTGGGAGAGGGCGACGGCCAAAGAGAACTTCATTTTCATACCCTTCGAAAGAGTACCGATCCTCTGATCGGTAAAAATACCGAATCTATTCAGATAGTCATTGAAAATAGTACTATTCCAATCAACGTAGAAGGGAGAGATGACCGCTGCCATCTCACGGACTCGGAGATCATCATACCAACTCGATTCATCAAGGACGAATCCTAGTTGCTGTTTGATATGATCCTCTTTATCAGTCGCATCCATTCCGAAGATCGAGATCTTCCCTGAATCTTTTCGTAGGAGAGACAGGATGAGCTTGATCAGGGTGGTCTTTCCTGCTCCATTCGGGCCTACGAGTCCCATGATGAAACCCTCATCAAGTCTCATAGAGATACCGTCTAGGGTGAATGTATCATACCGTTTAGTGAGATCATTGATCTCAAGTATCGAGTCCATCGTTATCCTCCTGAAGTACTCTGAGCATGGAGATCAACTCCTGTTGTGACAAACCAAGGTACGCAGCCTGTTTGAGAGCATCTTCAAGATGCTCCTCCAACATTCTGAGTCGTCTTTCTCTGAGCAGTTCATTATCTCCTGCCGCAAAGCAACCACGACCTCGATAGGTCTCTATGAGTCCCTGAGTCTCGAGTTCATCATAGGCACGTTTAGTGGTGATGACGCTGATAGACAGCTCTGCTGCAAGGGCTCTAATAGAGGGAAGACTCTCTCCAGAGTTGATCTCACCATCAAGGATACCCCTCTTTATCTGATCTGCGATCTGACGATAAAGGGGTCTATCTGATGAATTAGAAATAATTATACTGACCATATTCTCCAACCAAAGAAATTGTATATAGAAATATATATACAATAAGAACGGTTGTCAAGGAATTATATTCTTTCAGACTAAACGGGGGTTCATGAATGCTATTTTGGTTCTCTGAGCATGCCATGGTGGGGAAGGTTGATGATCGGCTGAATCACCGTATCGATGAGTTTGAAACCCAAGTGTTCATACATCCTGACATTCTTCTCTGTTGCAGTCTCTAGAAAGATAGGAAGAGCCGCCTCTTCACTTTCTCTGAACAACTGTGTGAGTAATCTCTTTCCCATCCCTTGTCCCTGATATTCTGGTGCGACAGCTATAGCCATCAGATAGATATAGTCTCGACCCTTCATCAGACGTCTTCGATTCTTTTCTAGGGGGGAGAAGATGACCTCCATATTCTTCAGGAGTCGTATACCGAGTCCCAAGGAAGCGAAGGCTGCTCCTGTGATAAGAGTTCGCCAAGCTGTCATATCTGCTTGATCACCGGGTACCCAGACAGCAACCCCTTCAAGGGCCTCTGAAGGTGCAAGAGCTTGACCATAACGGATACCAAAACGAGCGGCACCTTCAAAGAAGGAGTCGATATGTTTGGACCTCTTACCATGAAATATTGCCTCGAATATTGGATCGTTCCGGAAGGCCTCTGCGAGAATGATTCCAGTCTTTGCTATATCTTTCTTTGTGATACGATACAATTCACCTGGGTCATTATTCATTATGGGACTCCTGATAGTGATACATCAATATATAATTATAGCAGAAGTAAAGAGATCGGTAAAAGAATCGAGATGAACATTCTGCTTTTATGGATACCTTTAGGGTAATTCTTTGACAGCTCTAAAACTCTGGTAGTCCTGTCTGTTTGACTTTCTTTTATCAAAGACTCCACCATCATAGACGATGATGTAGGCCTGTTCTGGGTCTTCTTTCGAGGTATCGGAAGTCCAGTAGTAGATCACCTTGGATCCTAAGTCCCAGAGTGGGCTTTCCTTATCTGGCTTCTGTGAATAGTAGGCTTTCTCCTCTTCGGGGTCCCATGTTCCCATCGAAGATTCTCCATGGAGCATCATGGATCTTACTGCTTCATCAACCGTGGGTAATCTCCAGATATTCAGCTCATCATCACTTAGCGTAAGCCCATCCTCTGAGAGATGAGCACAGAGCCTCTGCGCATCCTCCCAGGAGATGCCCACATCAGGCCATCCCGGACCACGGGGAGCCCAGGCAAGAGTCACCTCATTGCCCTCAATGATCCTCATCGAGAGATCCCTGTCATCTATTCGATGTGACACTCTGATCCCCAAGGGAATAGAGATGGCGAGGGTTACCACCAAGGGTACGAAGATTATCAGACGATAGGCCCAACGACGAGGCTGAGGCTCTCCGATATAGTACATAAGACCCAGTAGAGCAAAGGGGATGATGATCAGCATGCCCAATACCTGGAAGTTAGCTCCAGAGAAGAAATAGATACAGAACATACCTATGAGTATATGGAGGATCAGTCCTCTCTTCTTCCAGCGCAAAGAGATACATGCTAGGAATGTGAAGAAGATACTGAAAAGTAAATACTGCACAAGGAATATCATAAGATTCAATAAGAGTGATTCTTCATACCATCCTTCATGAAAGTTCTCAAAAGAACCCCAGTAGGCCCAAAGACTCGAGAATAGTATAGTGATCGAGACTCCTGTCCATCCCAAGATATTCTTATGTCTCTGTTTCATAATAGTCCTGTCAATCTATCGGGTCCTGCAGGTGATAGGTCGTTATATATTTCAGGTTCTCATCATGAACCCTGATCCTATGTGATATAGCTTTGAAGGTACCGGAGATACCTATCGCATCACAGGCGATCTCTAGATGGGCCATGGCGATACCAATGTCGAGACGCTGCATCTCGAAGCCCATCTTATTACCTGTATAACCGGGCATAAAGTTCAGGAAGAAATGTATGAGAGTCCTATCCTCAGAAAGGACTAAGACCCAAGGTTGTTTGTTTGAGGCAGAAGGACCTATACGGACCATCTCGAAGACAATAGAGAGCTCACCTGCAGACTGCTTTGATAGGGGTGTTAAGAGTCCTCCATCAAAGAAGAGCACCTCCCAGGGTTTTCTCCTATCGGACTGAGCGATCTTTCGCATACCCTTTTCAAATACTCTCCTATGTTCTGCCGGAAAACCGATTGGAGTTACTGCTGGGATTAGCTCTGACCCGGTAATATGAAGATTGCTCTTGAAGGATTCTCGTTTGAATGTACCTCCGAGCCAACAGGTACCAAGATTCAAAGCGGTAAGTTCTAGAATGATCTTTTCAAAGGTATAGCCAAAATCAACGAGGGCCTCATTGTCATTCTTACAGATCCCGGCAATATATGCCTCAGGATCTTTGATGAAACCATAGGTTCCCGGCTTGAAACCTTCAACTAGGGCAGGGATGAGTGTGAATCTGCATAGATTGCCGAAGGGCCCGACACTCTTGCTATATTCTGTGATTATTGTATTGATCGAGGTGATAAGCTCCTCATTAAATGGTTGCTTGCTGAATGTTCGTACAGATTTTCTCTTCTTTATCACATGTATCATGGGTATCTCCAACTAGTCCATAAATGAGATAGCCGTTCCATTAGGATCACTGAATCGATGTACAGTTGATCCATTAGGTAGGCTGTGGGTCTGATAAGGCACATCATTAATTATGAGTAACTGTCTTTTGCTCTCCAGGTCCTCGACTTGAAAGGTAAGGGTGATCGAGGCTCCTGAATTATCGCCCGCTCCTCCCTGTGCTATATAGGCGAGTTCTATGATCATATCATTCTCATTCTTCAACCATATGAGTTTGATATCCTCAGCAGGGGTCATGATATGTTGTACCTCGAATCCCAGTATGTCACAGTAGAAGGTAGTTGAATCCTCTAGTGTGTTTGTCATGATGGTGATGAAACTCTTTTGCACGTTGTTCTCCTTTTCAAAGTACCTTTCTTATCTTAACGATAGACTCATATCATCAAAACCTGAGAAATCAAAGGCTCTAGTGAAGATCCCTGTATGATGATGTTTGTATGTGGTGAAACCCATTCTTTCGTATAGTGCTTTTGCTCTGGGATTCGTATTGACGACCTCTAGAGTTATCTTGTTGTATTCACTCCTCTTAGCATATTCGATCATCTTATGGATCAATGTTGTCCCGACACCCTTTCCCCGTGTTTCAGTCTTTGTTGCGATCATTTCCAGTTTGATTATCCCTTCATCTGTCAGCTTCTCTGACTGAAACAACCAACGATAGAGGTGGTAGGAGAACAGACCCAGTCTCTTTCTCATATCTTTCGTGATCTCCATCCCGGGGTTCTGCTTTGTTGAGAACACTGCAACTCCCAGGATCGTATCGTCCTCTTTATAGAGAATCCCTTCAGCCTGGTTGAGTGATGCCTTAATGATCCCAATAGTCTCCTCTGAAGAGAACCTCTTGAAAAGAGGTTTGAATTTCATATCAAATGATTCATAGAGGATGTTCGTGATGATATTCTTATCATCTTCTGTCTGTGTCTCAAAAGAGAAGGACTCAGTTCTCATGGCTACTCCTGCAAAGTATATTTTTAAGAATATCATCATTCATACAAGAAATACACAAATTGTTTTACGGTACAAGGTGTTCTCAGCACTGGGGGTATCCAATCATTGTCGATTAGGGTTGTTCCCCATCAAATAATGGGAATGAACCTACTGAACAGAGGAATGCAGTATACTAGGATACCTCATTAAAATCTGGTATATTCCTTCTCATGAATACATCAATAACCATCCTGGGATCTTCCTGTGCCGTGACTGATAGCTATATGGAGCTTGTCAAAGAGATCGCTGATACTCTTGAACTAGACTATTCTATCAAAAAGACTGAGACTGAAGAAGAATCAATGAAATATGGGGTGGAGATCAATTGCCTCTATGGTTATTGTCCTGGATGTCATGCAATGGCAAAAGAGAATCCCGGAGTCAAACAGACTCCTGCTATGGTGGTCAATGGCACACTTCTGTTCTATGGGGGATTCCCGGGAGATGATGCGATCAGAGAGGCTCTTAGCCTTTATCTATAGGTAGTCCTAAAAAGAAATGAAGAAGTGGATTGGATGTATCGTCTCAGTATTATCTATTTGATCTCAGGTATCTGATCGGGTTCAAGTAAGAAGACATTGATCATGCCCCAATCTCTTAAGGCCAATAGTATAGGTCGAAGGGACTCTCCCTTCTCTGTAAGACTGTATTCGACCTTAGGAGGTACTTCAGCATATACATGTCTATTGATCAGGCCATCTGCCTCTAACTCTCTGAGTTGTTTGGTAAGCATTCTCTGTGTGACATCTCCGACTCTTCTCTTCAATTCGTTGAAACGGAGAGTACCATCTACCAATAGATGGAATAGAGCGATTCCTTTCCATTTTCCACCGATAACATTCAATGTGGCCTCAACGGGACAACCTAGAGAAGCATTCTCATTATATTCCATAATCTATCCTTAGTATAATAACTGTACCTAACATACTTTTTGTTCATTATATACATAATGATTTCTACTTGTCAAACAGCACTATACCATTAGTATGGTTATCGTCTTGATCAAAATGGTTCTTAAGGAGAGGCTAAGAACAACTTTTTTATTCTGTTGGTTTGGAGTTTAGTCTTTTCAGCATTCGGCTTATCTCTGGAGAGCTATGAGACTCCATAGGCTCTCCTTACAAAGTCACTTTATTGGACTATTTAACCCACTGAATGACATCTTCAGTAGTGTGTCTTGTTCTTGGAAAGGGTGAATCTTCTGCTCTGTAGCCAAAGGCGACCATTGCGGCAACTCCGAAATGCTCTGGATCGACTATCTTCTCAGTCTCAAGGATCTCTTCGACTTTGTTCTTATCGAAACCTTCAATAGGACAGGAATCGATACCGATCATAGCTGCACTGGTCATCATATTCGCAAATGGAAGATAGACCTGTCTACATGCCCAATCAAAGAGTTTTCGATCATCAGTCAGATCGAACTCATTCTGCTGGAAATTACCAAAGAAACTCTGTTTCTCAGCATCGACCGCTGCAGGGAGTCCATCCACTTTCTGTGATTTCCATTCGAGATATTTGGATCCCGGTCTCATATCAACTGCTTTTCTCGCAAGAAGGACAACAAAGTGACTAGCCCCTGGTAACTGCCTCTGTGCACCCCAGCTTGGTCCACTCAATTTCTCTCTGAGATCTGTATTCTGAATGACTAAGAACTTCCAGGGTTCATATCCAAATGAACTCGGTGATAATCTCCCGGTCTCCAGGATGAACTCAAAATCATCATCTGAGATCTTCTTGTCTGCCTGGAACTCTTTTATTGCCCGTCTATATTCGAAAGCCTGTAGGATCTCTTCTTTTCTCTCTTTCATCATTTTCCCTTTACTCTTTATTTTGAATCTCTTTGTGTCATACCACCGGGTAACTTCGTTTCCCCTGTTTCGATGGCTCATGTGTTTGATTCATGATTATAATGCATATAATACAATTATATACAAATATGTCAAGTAGTAGCAGAAAAAGATAGTAGGTACAAATTGTATACCGTAGAAGATGAAAGTCTACCGCACCTGATAGGATGATCAGTTTAGATATCTTACATGGTGCAATAAGTGTGTTAGAAGAGATGGTAATGAGGGAGAATTGTTAGATAGCATGTGAAAAAGTATTTCAATCTTATGAGTATTCAAAGATAAAGTATTGCCTGAGCAATCAGAAGAGACTGCTATAGTGGTATGTCCTACTCCTGGGTATCTTAGTTCTCATCTAGAACTGATCTGACTTTACAGGCAATATCATAGATCGAGAAGGGCTTCTGGATGAAGAAGTCTCCTTTATCAAGGACTCCTTTCTTCGCAATGATATCTGTTGTGTAACCCGACATGAACAAAGTCTTTAGAGAAGGATCAAGACTTTGAATCGTATCTGAGAGTTCACGGCCATTCATTCCCGGAAGTATCACATCACTTAAGAGTAGGCTGATTCTATCCCTATGATCTTTATAGATGTTGATTGCCTCTGTACCGTTCATTGCGATCAATACTTCATAACCAAGATGTTTGAGCATGGTCTGATAGAGTTCTATGTTGATTCCTTCATCTTCTACGATGAGGATAAGTTCACCAGAGCCCATTGGGATCTTCTCATGATCCTCCGATTTGATAAGATCCAATTCAGTCTTGATCTGTTTGAAGAAGATCTCGAATACTGATCCATTTCCCGGTTCACTCTCAACATGAATATAACCATCATTCTGCTTGATGATCCCATAGACAGAGGATAGACCTAAGCCTGTTCCTTTATAGAGCTCTTTTGTAGTAAAGAAGGGTTCGAATATCTTCTTTAACATGGATTTCTCCATTCCTATCCCATTATCCTCTACAGAGAGGACCACATATCCTCCTGGTCTGAAATAGGGTTTATCGATACAGAACTCTTCATCTATCATGCGATTGAAGGTGCATATCCTGATCTCTCCTTGCTCATCTATAGCATCACGGGAATTGATACAGAGGTTGACGAGGATCTGATTCAGTTGTGAAGGATCGATCTTTATAGGACTAAGTAGATCTCCAGGTTGCCATCGAAGGGAGATCTCTTCTCCTATCAGACGTTTGAGCATATTCAACATATCTGCGATATTGCTATTAAGATCTATCACAATGGGTTTGATCGTCTGTTTTCGTGCGAAGGCAAGCAATTGCTGGGTTATCTCTTTTGATCTGTTCGCAGCATCTAGCACCTGATCTAGATTATCAGAGAGTAGTGTATTTTCAAGATTCGACTCTTTAGCTATCTCGGTATAACCGATGATCACACTCAACATATTATTGAAATCATGTGCCACACCACCTGCGAGCCTGCCGACAGATTCCATCTTCTGTGATTGCTGAAATTGGGCCTCTAGTCTCATCGTCTCTGTAATATCTCTTTTTACCGCAACGAAGTTTATGATCTCACCGGTTTTGTCCTTAATCGGTGATATGGTAGCAGCCTCAATGAAGAGTGCCCCGTCCTTCCGTTTGTTAGTAAACTGTCCTGTCCAAACCTTCCCTTGGGTGATGGTCGCCCAGAGCTCTTGATAAAAGGCAAGGTCCTTATCACCACTTTTGAGAAACCGTGGATTCTGCCCAATTACTTCGTTTCTACTATACCCTGTGATCTTCTCGAAGATAGGATTACAATACTGTATATCTCCATCTTTGTTTGTGATGAGGATAGTCTCACCGGCTTGCTCGATAGCAAAGGTCAGTCTCTCTCGCTCTTCTTGATCGATCTTCCCCTTGGTGACATCAGAACCTAACCCATGTATCAGGATCAACTCTTCGGTCTCATCGAAGATACCCCTGTAACGCCATTCGATCCAGTATTCTGTTTGATGAATAGTAATTGGGATGATACTGGTTCCAAAGGGGTTGGCTGCTGTGAGTGATAGGTACTCAGATTTTATCTTATTAAATGTTTTCTCTGGAATGAGGTCTAATAACCTTATAGCGGTGTTTTCCTGTACCAAATCACCAAATAACTCACCAAAAGCTTTATTTGTATAGAGCAGCGAGCTGTCGGGTAACCACTCCGCATAGATCGCTGGGAGTTCATCTGCTAAAACCCTGAATTGTTCTTCACTGTCTCTGAGCTTTTGCTCCATCTCTTTTTCTTCGGTCACATCCTTCATGATGATGAGAGACATCTCTTGCACTGGATACATATAGAATTCACATATTCTCATTGATCTGTTCTTTGTTGTTATGGTCCACTGCTGTACTGCCATATCAGAACCAAGGAGCTTAGATTCCTCTATGGCCTTGTTCCACGTATCTTTTACTGTCTCACGATAGGTAGGGTCTGGATAGACCTGTTGCCACCAATCTTCAAGGAGATGGATATCGTCGATGGTATACCCGAATTGTTGTGTGAACCTGTCATTGAAAAAATTGATATTCTGACCGGGGTCGATGACGATCATCGGAAGAGGGGATTTCATGATCATATTCTTGAATCTCATCTCACTGCTTTCAAGGTCCTTAGCAAATAGGGAAAGCTCTTCCTGAGTTTTTTGTAGTCTCATGACACTACGTGAGAGTAATGTGATAAGTAGTAATAATATGAGTATGATGATGAAGGTCATGATTACAAGTAGGGCATTCTCGGCGATAAAGGAGCTTGGCTTGTTGACGATGATCGAGTCTTCAGGAAGTTTTGATACGTTGATATTGAATTTTTCTAAAATTGTGTAATCAAGGAGATATTGATTGGGACTCTCAAGGATTACCGGTACGTCAGTGATCGGAGTGCCCTGTAATAGACTGATGGCAAGTTCAGCAGCTTTCTCACCTTGAGAGCTACCTGTGACCATCACCCCTCCGACCACACCGTTTCCTAATGCTATATCCCATAGGGCATACATGGGGTATGCTCTATCCTGTGAAAAATAGGAGACGAACTCATCAAAGGGAATATAGGTCCCATTTGGTAGCAAGATACTGTTTAACGGAATCACTACGATATCATTCCCTAGACTTTGAAGTTCTATATCGATCTCTTCGATGCTCTCCTGAGGTAGGGTGATGAGTTCTACGGAATCTTTGAAATAGTCATCTAGGCCAATAAGCCAGTTCATCCTGAATTGAGGAGTACCTGGTGATAGGAATACGACTTTCTCAGTTTTGGGGTGGAGTTCAAGTGCCAATTCGATGGTCTTTATGATATCTGTCTCTTGAACCACTCCCGTGATTGGCTGCAGGTCCACAAGCATATCCTCTTCATAGCCTATGTAGGCTGCAAAGACTATAGGGATATCTTTAAAGAGTCCTTCACGTTCCTGTAATACGAAATCATAGGCCTCATTATCACAGACAAATACCAGATCAAGATGCTGATTACCATATTTCTCTCTCCAGAGGTCCATGACTCCTTCGAAGTAGAGAGGGTCTCTATACCGCTTGGTATCAAGGTATTCGTACTGTAACTCTGCTGTTAGAGACGAGTTGCTGAAGGCCTTATCGATACCCCGGTTCAGTGAATCTGTCCAGGGATACCCCTGATAAGCTGAATGAACGATGAGTACCTGTTTATGTATCGGGTAGACTATGGGGTCTGTGGCGATTGCTGAGGTGGTTGCTAGAATAAGATATAGGAAGATAGCGATTCTTAGGTATTGCCTTCTCAGCCTCATGGGTACCCCTTAGTAGTTCATAGAATCAGTATAGCCTAAAAAAGTTGAATAATCATCCAAAAAGATATTTCGGTGAATAGACTTTATCAAAATCTATTAGGTGTTCTCTCGACCTTCTCGTAATCGAGCCTTCAGGGGTTCCTTGAATAGTTCTGGGGTCACTTGATGAATCTGTAGTCCTAGACAATCATTGAAGTCCATAAAATGATCGAGTTCTCTGCTAAAAGCGGTCATGAACTCATCATCTACCGTTATATTATCCTCTATAGAAAGCTGGTTGATATTGAGTATCGACTGTTTTCTATCGACCTTACAGTCCAGCCTTGCAACGAATCTCCCATCCCAGAGGATGGGAAGGGAGAAATACCCATACTTACGTTTTGCTGCAGGGTAATAGCATTCGAGGATATAATCAAAGCCAAATAGCGCTTTAGTCCTTTTTCTTTGAATGATCAGGTTATCAAAGGGGGAGAGGAATTGCATCCTTTTACCCGGTAAGGGACGGTTCAATAACTCTAATGACTGGGGTAGAGCCACGTAGTGAATACCCTCGACCTGGACTTGATGTAACTCACCCTGTTTGATCATATCCTGTAGGACGGTAGTAACAAGGGGTTTTACCTGCTTGAGTAGGTAGGTGATCTCAGAGACCTGTCCTATTCCCTGTGACCCTAAGAACCTGGTTATGAGAAATCGAGCATGCTCTTCAGGGGAGGGGATCGATGTATCGAGCCCTTCAGGTAGGACCCGGTGCGTAAGATCGTATACCTTATGGAAGTTCCTACGAGAGGCGATCATCAGTTCTCCTTGTACAAACAGGTTCTCTAACGACTGTTTCGCAGGTTTTGAGCCCCATGCTCCTATCTTGTCACCATTATAGTTGAAATCCTTTGCCATCAATGGACCTTCAGAAGAGATTCGATCGAGAACATGTTTCATGAGTATCTCATCCCGTTTGAACCAATGCTTCTGCTCTCCACACTTGAAGGCCTGCTTTCGAGGAAGGCTATAGCGGTAGTCACTCATGGGAAGATAGGCTGCTGCATGAGTCCAGTATTCGAAGATCCGTTTCTCTGCGAGAAGAGCATCAAGATGAGATGGCTTATATCTTGGGTTCCTGTTCCACAGAGTATGGTGGTGGGCCCTCTGTACGACCGAGATCGTATCGATCTGAATATAACTGAGCTGGTCGATCACAGAGAGCGTCTCAGAGACAGCTGTACCCCTCTGTTTACCTGGAGGAACCCTCTGTGAGAGGAGAATGAGTCTTCTTGCCTGTTCGAGTGATAATGATTCTGTCATGGTCACTGGTGTGAGAGATCTCTGATCTCTTCATATCTAAAACAATCGATCATATGGTCGTTGACCATCCCAGTTGACTGCATGAAAGCATAGATTATCGTAGATCCTACGAAGTTGAAGCCTCTCTTTTTCATATCTTTACTCATCTTATCAGATATCTCAGAGGTTGCCGGTATCTCTGACATAGAAGAGAAGGAGTTCTGTATCGGCTTTCCACCAACGAAACTCCAGAGGTAGGAATCGAGTGTTCCGAACTCCTCCCTGAGCCTCAAGGTCGCTTTCGCATTCTTGATTGCAGAGTGTATCTTAAGTCTGTTTCGAACAATCCCTGAGTTTGCAAGAAGGCGATTCACATCATCATCTGTATAGTTCGCTATCAGTTCACAATCGAAATCATCGAATGCTGCCTTGTAGTTCTCACGTTTCTTCAGGATGGTTATCCAACTGAGACCTGCCTGGGCTCCTTCTAGGATAAGCATCTCAAAAAGCAGTCTGTCATCATGGATGGGAACACCCCAGTCTTCATCATGATAGGAAATATATTGGGGATCGCTCGTGGACCAGTCACATCTAATCATAGGTTCTCTCTCGTATAGTAAGTCTTTTAGTAGTCTATCAGGGAATCTTATAGATGTATAATAAAAAGAGGGTAATTGACGATTGTATGTTTTTAAGATAATTCTACTTGACAAACTATTAGAATCAGATATATTATGTCGACATAAGATAAGTTGGCAAATAATAAGAAGGAGTTACCAAATGGAGAATGATACTACTCTAGATATCGTATTAAGGCAGGTAGGGAAAGCTCATGCTAATAAGATCAACCAGATATTGAATAGAGTGAACTTGCATAAAGGGCAACCAATCATGCTAGGGTTACTCTACAAAGAGAATGGGGTACCCCAATCTACTTTAGCGCGAGAGATGGTAATAACTGCTGCTACAGCTAGTACGATGGTAAAACGAATGGAGAAAGCTGGTTTCGTTCAACGAAAGAGGGATGCAAAAGATGAGAGAGTCTCAAATGTCTATCTTACCGATGCTGGGAGAGCTATCAGTTCTCAATTGAAAGATCTACAGAAGGAGATGGAAGAGGTGGTCTTTTGTGGCTTCTCTGAAGAGGAGAAAAAGACTATGCGGGTCTATTTGGATCGGGTTCTAAAAAACCTGAGTGAGTAATTTTTTTCGAATAAAACTTAGTCGGCTAAATGAAAGTCGGGTAAATAAAATAAGAATATGAACTAAGGAGTTTTAACATGGGTAAGCAACATACGAATAAGAAGAAGAAAGTGATCAAGAGGGTAGTCATAGCAGCGGTATCTGTTATTGCAGTCATAGTCATTGGTGCTGGTATCTATTGGTTCTCTATGCCAAAAGAACAGAGGAATATGCTATGGTTCATGGTAGCTAGTGGAGAGAGCTATGATAGTTATCTCGAGTATCAGGTGATCGATCGTAATGAGGGTCCCCTAGCTCCAACGTCCTTCGAACCAATTGCTGCGGTATCGAGTAGGGGTGAAGACAATATGAATATTGCGGTCATCACAGAGATGGTGAAGAATGATACTTCAAGCATGATGAAGAAGGGCAATGTACAAACGATAGGGGTCGATGATTATACCGGCTGGCATCTTCTTGCGGATGAAGGGGCTGCAGAGGGAGTGAACCCTTATGGTCCATCACCACTGAGTTATTATACCTCCGGATTGGCCGCAAATCTCCATACACAGATCATCAAGGCAGCAGAGGTGACGGCTATTGAATTAGATAATGTGAAGGTAGAGGTCTCTAATGCATTTCGTTGGGATGATATGATCTCTGAGGATGGTGCAGGACATCTTGATGTCTCGACTATCAATATCATCATAGAGAGTAGTGCATCTAAAGAGGCAATAGGAGAGATGATCGATATCGCTATGAACGGTTGGGCTGCAGGTGAAGCTTTGAAGAATGAGACGGTCATCGAACCCGCTCTCGTGGTGAATGGAGATAATTGGGACACCTATCGATCAGTACCTGGTTCATCCTCCTCAGATGAATCTGTTGTGGATGAGTTGATATTGAGTTCTGTCACAGACCTACCGAGAGTACCGGAGTATCTAGAACAGACTGTCGAAGAAGAGGATGAAAGCTTGTTCCCACTGTTGCCTGATATGTCAAATATGAGATTCGATATATTCGCCATATCTGAGTCTGCAGGTAGTAGTGAACGGCCCTATCTGAAAAGAATCACTCTTTCAACACCTTCAGCTGAGACATGGGAGATCTATTCAGATGAATTCATGGGAGACGATGATATGCCTGTAGCACCTACCTCTCTCGAGTACTTTACCGCAGGAACTGCGCTCTGTCTCACCTCTCAGACAACCTTAGTGGGTGCGATGATGGGGTTGGAGTTTACCGAGTACCGTGTTGAGAACCAGACTGATTATCGACAGGAGCATATAGGTACACCTCAGATGGAGAGTTTCGCAGATACTGTTCATTCTTATATTCTCATCGAGTCAGAGGAATCTCAAGAGCGACTTGAAGCCTTCTATAATAAGTCCTTATCTTTGTGTTTTGCAGGTGAGGGGCTCAAGAATGCGACAGATATGGATATCACATTATATGTGAATGGAGATATACTGAACTAGAGAAGCTTAGAACAGGAAACTATTGCATCGAAGCGATCGATGATCAACAGGGACGCCAGGTAATTCAAGGTCTGAGATACGAACTATCTAGACAGGGAATATGGGCGTCCCTTTGACGTTGAGGATCCCAGCCTTGATTGTCTCTTATTGAGTTCTTTGGTAGTATTCACTCATCTGAGAAGAAAAGAGGTCGTTCGCATGTCACAGAATACTATGAATCCAAATTGTCCTTGTACCCACAATTGCAGTCGACATGGGGATTGTGCTGCCTGTAGCACCTATCATAAGCAGACAGGTTCTCTTACCGCATGTGAGAAGTTAGAAAAATCTAAGAAAAGATAGTCTTTCTCTGTTGAAGGGGCGAAGGTAGGAGGGTGGGAATCACCATATCAGCTTATAGAGTTTGACTGGTCTACCTCGTCCCCGCTTAGTCTTGTCCATATAGGAGGTAGCCCCTCCATGCTCGATGATCCTGTTCATCAGTCGAGAGGCACTTCTGACCGTTATCTCCATGAACTGAGAAAGCTCGATTGCAGAGAAGGTATCAGAGTCGATAATAGCAGTGTAGTTTAACAGTTTCTGAATATTCTGGTGATCTACATGATAGGTCTTTGACATCTCAAGGATCTGTTTCGTCGGTCGTTGCTGGTAGGATTCGATATGCCTTGAACCTAATGGTCCTATGAGTTCGTTATCGAGGGTCGCATAGTAGACTTTTCCTTGCTGACTCATTCCTGTACTAAGGGCGGTCGACGCATTCAACCGTGCATGGAATTGGTTCTTCCCGGAACCAAAACCTATATAGAGGGCCCCGGTAGACTCTTCTAAGACCTTTTTAAAGGAAAGATCATTAAACCCATGGGTAAGCTTATGGAGGTTCGTCAAGTTGGTCATTACGAGAAGACCTGTAGCCTCATGTCTGATGGATACTTCCATCTCTGATTCTTTGGCTCTCTTGCGCAACTGTCTCACGCACCGTGATATCCTCTCCTCATCCATGATCTCTGGCTGGATCATGATCGCAGCGGGGATATTTGTCTGAGAAGCAGGTCTAGATGTAAGAATCTGAATGATGAAGTTGAGTACATACTCCCTTGTAGGATAGAAATAGCGGTAGGGTATACCCTGAGCCTCAAAATGTTTTACGAGTGTTCCAACCCCAGTGATCGATAGATCTATCCTGTCCTGTTCATGTAGGCTCTTATGATAATCGAATAGATGTCTTCCATAATCTCTGTTGGTGAAGATACGTGCATCCTCACTGCAAAGAGGCCGTTCTTCAGGAGGTAGGAGATCTTTGATCCCGAGATAATTGTTCTCAGCGAATGCTACATCGATGAATATACGAGATAGATCTATGGATCTATCAGCGATCAGCTGTTCTAGGAGTATCCCTTTGATATCACCTTCGAACTCATTGAAGATATAGAATATCTTCTCAGGATAGACTCCCCGATCGAGTAGTGTCAGATAGAAGAGTCTCCCTGAGAAGAGGAAAATATCCACATTCTCAAGGTTATCCTGATAGAGCTCGAGCACATCCTCTGAAGACTCCGCTATGAGATAGAGAATCTCACAGCGGTCTGATAGATCCCTCTCTAGGCCTTTGATGAACTGAGCCATTGGTTGTGAGGCGATCAATCCTATTCTTGGTTTCATCAGTCCTCTTCTATGGTGACTGTATCAGTCGGGAGTCTGACGCTGATCTTTCCCCTCTTGTAAAGCAACTTAGAACCGAAATAGGTGATGGGTAGACAGATCAGGATCAGTAGTCCTGATGCCTGGTGTGCGATCTTCGGAGACAGGAAAGTCACTGCGACTACGATAATCGCCGGTATGATCGCTGCAACTAGTCGACCTTTGATCACGGCTCCTCCTGAGACTTTTCGTCCAAGTAATCCTAATCCCATAGCCCCGAAGAGTGCTGGGAGTATATTAGCAGCCGCAGTCTGAGCTGAAGCTGAGGTCAGGACAGGTTTCAAGGGAACGAGTAGGAGTGCCCCGAGGGCGATCAATACGATCGTTGAGATCGAGGAGACTGATACGGCGATTGTCGAGATGACATCTGCCTCTTCTGTTCCTGCTTCGGTATTAGTTATCGACTGGGCATTGGTGACTACCGGTAGCTTCAGGTTCAGTATATTACCGGTGATGAAGGTGAGGTAGACCGAAGAGCCGAGGATCGGGGTATAGGAGATCACTTCTGCGATGGCAAGTGGTACCATGATCGCCAGGAGTCCTGCGGAGGCGGTGATGATCTTCAGAAATCCTGGGAAGGTTCCGAAGATAAGACTTATCACTGTAGGGATCCCGAGCATGATCAATAGGGCAGCTACCGTACAGAGTCTGCCAAGCCTATGTATTGAATGGAAATATTCTTTTGTTGTCTGCATATTCTCCTCCTAACCTAAGAGATTGGTCCAGAGGACCGACGAAGCCATGGCGCCGATAAGGCAGATGGCCAAGACGAAGCTCGAGAGCCATTTGGCTCCAGCTTTGACTAGGAGACTGAGGATGATGGCAATCAGAGCACTTGAGAGCAGAGTCAACAGAGATACCCCACCTTCAAGGATCATAGGGATGACAAGCACCACAACGATGGTCAACATGAAACAGCTATTAGCCAGAGCTCCCCAATGAGCATCTTTCTCTTTCAGTTTCAAGGTTCCCTCCTGTAGTTTCTTTCCCAAGAAGAGAATGGTGATGAGCCCACCGGTAATGGAGACACTCATGACATACATCATCAGGGTGAAGTCAGTACCTGAAGCATTGACAAGCTCCCTACCAATGGAGCTGAGTGCCATATCTGCTGCCATGATCTCATAGGCGACCGAACCGATAACCGATAACCGGTACCAGGGCCAGGGGACACCTAACATAGCAGCTAGGCTGAAGAAACCTACTACGATGGCGATAGATGGTACCAGCGAGAAAGACAGTGATGATTTAACCACATCCTTCAACTGGTCGTGGGTGTATCCTAGCTCATTGGCTCGGATCCAAGACTTTCTTAAGAACACAACGGCCATGATGAGTACCGCACCGATTCCAAAGACTCCTACGAGTATGTAGAGGCTAGGGCTTTCGGCTATCTGCATGAATTCCATATATATCTCCTTTTCTTAGCTCTGTTTCTGTAACCATTCAAGGGCAAAACCGGCATATGCGGCTGCTCCCCGATACAGTACATCTTCTGTGAATATTGCTTTAGGATGGTGCTGAGGATAGACATAACCTTCTCTCGCATCACCTGCTGTCAGGACGGACATGATACCTGGGACCTTTTCGGTGATGAAGGCGAAATCTTCACTACCCATGAGTTTTCCTCCCGGCATGATATCTTCCATGGAAACGAGGGAACTCGCTCCAAAGAGTCCTTCCATGATTTGGGCGAAATCCACTGATCCCTCTTTGGGAACGAGCACCGAGGGGCATCCGTTACCAAAGGTTACCTCGGCAGTACAACGATAGGCTGTCGCGATTCCTTCGACGATCTCGTTCATTCGTTTCTTCACGAAATCACGGTGGGCATTATCGAAGGTACGGATCGTCCCCTCCATCTCAGCGCAGTCGGGGATGATATTGGCAGTCTGTCCTCCTGCATATTTCCCGATCGTCACGACCACAGAATCTGCAGCGGCCATCTCTCTACTCAATATTGATTGGAGGCCTAGGTGAATATTCGATGCGGCAATCAATGGGTCGACGGCCATCTCAGGCATAGCTCCATGTCCTCCCTTTCCCTGTATCTTTATACCGAACCAGTCAGAAGTAGCGGAGAAGGAGCCTGAACCAGGTGTGAGGATGAGCCCTGCAGGAATCGGCATCCCGGTAGCTACATGGATCATCATGGTCATATCGACGGTAGGATTCTCAAGGACTCCTGCCTCGACCATAGTCTTTGCTCCGAGAAGCGTCTCCTCCGCTGGTTGGAACATGAGTTTGACGGTTCCCTCTATCTCCTGTTCATGCTCTTTAAGGAGCTTCGCTGCACCTAAGAGCATCGCAGTATGAAGGTCATGGCCACAGGCGTGCATGGCACCATTAGTAGATTTGAAAGGTTCCTCTGTGTCCTCAGTGATCGGGAGAGCATCCATATCGGCTCTGAGAAGTATCACTTTACCAGGTCTCTTTCGTCCAGCGGTAGCCACAATACCTGATTGACAGATCGATTGAGGTTCATATCCCATCTTCTTGAGTTGTTCAGTCACATATGCTGTTGTCATGGGTAGGTCCATACTGAGTTCTGCATGCTGGTGGATGTAGCGTCTATGCGCTACGATCTCTTCCTGCAAGTCTCTTGCTTCATCTACGAGATTAGCCATATATCCTCCAAAATTAATTAAAGACAAATTAAGACGTGTTAGATCTTGCATATATTACCATCTAATATAGGAGGTGTCAAATTGAAGTGGGGGAATGTACATGAGTGTTGAAGCTCCTCATGATTTGTACTAGATAAGCTCAAAACCTCAGGGGATGTTGAATAGAAAAAAGAGCAACTCGTGTAAGCTGCTCTTATATTTAGTTGAGAAGGATCAGGGGGCCTTGCTTTACTGTTTAACCTTCAGATTGAAGAGGGCCGATTCGATTAAGTTCAATCGATGATCTTCTCAGGTTCAGGATAGGTCTCTCCAAAGCAATCAACGGAGATACTCTTGATTATCTCTGGAACGAGAGGTCTATCCTTCTCATTGGTATCAACGTTCGCGATACGCTCTACTTCATTGAATCCCATCACGAGTTTTCCGAAAGCGGCATACTTACCATCAAGGCGAGCAGTATAGGCATGCATGATGAAGAACTGTGAGCCTGCACTGTCAAAATTATCATCTCTTGCCATGCTGATGACTCCCTCTGTATGCTTCAGGGGATTATCAATACCATTAGCAGAGAACTCCCCCTTGATCGCATATCCAGGGGTTCCAAACCCGCCACCATCGGGACATCCTCCCTGAATGACGAAACCAGAGATGACCCGGTGAAATATCAGTCCATCGAAGAATTTCTTCTTAGTCAGTGAAATGAAATTGTTCACGGTTATCGGAGCGATCTCAGGATAGAGTTCTATCTCCATAATACTACCGTTTTCCATAGTCAGTTTAACCAGTGGGTGCTTTTTCATATGCTATTCCTCTTTATAAAACAGTTAAACCGCCGTGAAGACGGCGGTCTAACCTAGTTACGGTATATTACCGAACCATAAACTCACTCTTTCTCTACTATTCAACATAGGCATAATGGAAGAAGATCATGTTCAGAACATCTCTACGCCAGTTCTTGACATGATCTCCCATCATCATGGTGAATCCACGGTGATAGAGGTTGAGCATTCTTGATTCTTCTAGAAGAAGGTTCTCTGCCTTATGAAGATTCTCTGCAATGGTCTTCTCATCTGTTGAAGTCAGAGCTGCCTCCATATAGGTATTATATTCTGTGTTGTCCCATGTTACGAAGTGAACTGGGTCATCAGCACCGAAAGTCTCTAGGAAGGGGCTAGGGTGGCTGTAATCAGCACCATTACCCATTGCTGCTATATCATAGTCATGATTCTGTACATCTGCGAAGAAAACCTGCCAATCGGCATTCTCGATCATAACATCGATATTGAGGTTCTTCTTCCACATCTGCTGCATGACTTCAACAAGTTTCTTGACTGAGGGGTTTGTATAATACCCTAATCTTAATTCAGGGAAGCCTTCACCATTTGGATATCCTGCAGCTGCGAGTAGCTTCTGGGCCTCCTCGATCTGTGCGACTCCGGTGACTCCTGCAAAATCGGTCTCATCTCTGAAGTCCTTTCCATCAAGATAGACTCCAGGAGGAATAAGTCCTAATGCAGGTACACCGATTCCCTGTGCGATGACATCTACGATCTCGGTTCTGTCCAATGCTAGTGATAAGGCCATTCTGACTCTGACATCATCAAGTCCTTCACTGTAGTTGTTCAGCAGGTAGTAGGTAGTACCACAAGATGGGAGGATATAGAGTTCGTCACTCTCGATTCTCAATCTTGGGATCTCAGCTCCAGGTACATCATAGATGCCGTCAACGTCGCCGGTCTCCATAGCTGTTAGGGCAGTAGTCTGTTCTGGTATAGTTCTAAAGGTGATCTCTTCGAGCTTAACCTCATCAGCATTCCAGAAATACTCGTTTGGGATCAGAACAACAGATTCACCGAAGTTCATCTCTTTTACCTTGAAAGGGCCATTACAGATATAGGTCGCAGGATCACGATGCCATGCATCTGGGTTAGCCTCTACAACATCCTGACGAACTGGGTAGAAACATCTGATGTTGAAGACCTGCATGATCTGTGGAGCTGCAGCCTCTAGAGTGACCTCGAAGGTCTTGCTATCTAGCGCTTTAAGACCTACCTCTTCAGCTGTTACTTCACCGTCCCAGAATTTTGAACCATTCTTGATATAAGGTTTCATCATTCCTGCGGACTGGGAAGCTACTGAAGAATCCATGACTCTCAACCAAGAGTATACGAAATCATCTGCGGTAAGATCCTTACCATCAGACCATTTAGCGTTCTCTCTGATCTTAAAGGTATAGATGGTACCATCGGCATTCACTTCAAAGCTTTCAGCCAATCCAGGAACCTGAGCGCCCTCGTCATCTGTGGTGAACAACCCCATGAAACAGTTATTGATGACCGGTAGTGCGAAGGTCTCCTGAGAGGTTGTAGGATCCATATCCTCTGCCTCATTATTGACAACAAAAGTGATCTTCTGCTCTACACTGGGGACTGCTTCGGCTTCTGCTGGTGCAGAATCTGACGCTTCCTGATTTCCCATCGCGAACAGACTGAAACTCAGACAGAGAAGCAGTACGACTGCAACTGTAGCTCTCTTTCTCATAAAATACTCCTTGTTATTTTTAACGGCATCTGCCGAAAAATTACTGATATAAATGGCAGGCTACCTGATGATCGGTGCCCTTAAGTTCAGGTTCTATCTCGCTGCAGATTGGTTTTGCATAATTGCACCTCGTTCTGAAACGACACCCTGAGGGAACATCCAATGGACTAGGGACATCTCCCTTGAGTAAGATATCTCCCTTAGTGATTCGGGGGTCTTGGGTAGGGTTTGCTGCTAGAAGCCCTTTCGAGTAGGGGTGTAATGGGTTCTTGTAGAGTTCTTCACTATCAACGAGCTCGATGATCTTGCCGAGGTACATGACTCCCATCTGCTTCGAGATATGGCGGACCATGCTCAGGTCATGTGCGATGAACAGATAGGTCAGTCCCAGTTCAGACTGGAGGTCTTCAAGCATATTGATAACCTGAGCCTGGATCGATACATCGAGTGCGGAGATCGGTTCATCACAGAGGATGATCTCAGGTTGAACTGCTAGAGCCCTTGCGATACCGATTCGCTGACGTTGCCCCCCTGAGAACTCATGGGGATATCTATTGGCATGGCCGGCACTGAGACCTACTTTGTTCAATAGGGATATGACATGGTCCTTCCTATCTTTGGGAGCACATATATTATGAACGAGCAATGATTCACTGATAATGTCCGATACGGTCATTCTCTCATTGAGTGAAGAGTAGGGATCTTGAAAGATCATCTGCATCTTCTTCCTATAGGGTAGTAACTGTTTTCTAGAGAGTCCTGAGATATCCTCTCCATCGATGAGGATATCTCCACTGTCTGGTTTGTATAGACGGATGATCGATCTAGCCGTAGTAGATTTTCCACAGCCTGATTCTCCGACTAGCCCTAGGGTAGTCCCTCTCTCCACAGAGAAAGAGACATCATCTACGGCTTTTATACTCTGCCGCTTTACCGGAAAATATTTCACGAGGTTCTTCACCTGAAGTACGATATCTTTATCTGACAATTGGGTTCCCTCTCTTCAAGAAATTATCCGGAGCATCTTCGTGGAGCAACCAGCACATTGAGCGATGGTTGTCACTTATTTGGGTATTTTGTGGGGCCTTTTCTGTACAGACTTTCATGGCATATGCACATCGTGGTGCAAAAGGACATCCCGGAGGAGGCTGTAACAGATTCGGAGGGGTTCCTGGGATCGGTTCGAGTCTGGTGTTCTTCGAGTCCCCGGTCACTACGGGTATCGAGTTGAGCAGACCGAGCGTGTAGGGATGGCAGGCATTGTGGAAGATATCATCGACCGGTGCCTCTTCCATGATCATCGACCCGTACATGACTACGACGGAATCACAAATCTCTGCAACCACTCCCAGATCATGGGTGATCAAGATAATGGACATGCCGAGTTTCTCTCTGATATCAGATAACAGTTTGATGATCTGTGATTGAGTGGTCACATCAAGCGCTGTTGTTGGTTCATCGGCGATCAACAGTTCAGGATCGCAGGCTAGGGCCATCGCTATCATCGCTCTTTGCCTCATTCCCCCAGAGAACTCATGGGGATATGCCCTAAGTCGTTTCTCTGCATCAGGGATCTGTACGAGACTCAGCAACTCTGCTGCCCTCTTCATGGCATCTTTCTTTGAGATCGAGGTATGCTCCATCAGAGGTTCGGTTAGCTGGTCTCCGACTCTCAGGACCGCATTCATACTAGACATTGGGTTCTGAAAGATCATTGAGATATCATTACCACGGATGGCGCGCATTTCCTTGTTGCTCTTCTTACCGAGGTCTTCACCTTTGAAGAGGATCTCTCCTCCTACGATACGACCCGGTTCCTGAAGGATCCTCATACAGGATAGGGCTGTTACACTCTTCCCGCTTCCCGATTCTCCTACTATCCCAAGGACTTTACCCTTTTCGACAGAGAAACTAACGTCTCTGACGGCTTTGACTTCCCCCAGATGGGTGAAGAACGAGGTAGAAAGGTTCTTGATCTCTAATATGTTATCTTCCATTGAATTTCCTATTTCCGTAATTTAGGGTCTAAGACATCACGTAGACCGTCTCCGAGAAAGTTAAAGGCGAACATCGTTATACAGATAGCCATGGCTGGTACGAACAACTGGTAGGGAAAACTTCTCAATGCTTCAAGAGAGTCACTGCAGAGTGTTCCCCAGGAGGCCATGGGAGCTGAGACCCCAAGACCGATGAAGGAGAGGAAGGCTTCCAGGAAGATCGCACTCGGGATCAACATGGTCGCAGTGATCACGATGACTCCCAATGCATTTGGTAGCAGGTGTTTCAGAAGTATCCTGAACGTGCTTACCCCGATGGTCTTAGCCGCCAGGATGAATTCTTGCTCTTTCAAGGCAAGTACCTGTCCTCTGACTATCCTTGCCATCCCGACCCAGTAGACTGATGATAAGGCGATGATGATACTCTGTAGACCGGCTCCTAGGATCACCATGATCAGGATGACATAGAGGGTGAGCGGGATGGCACTGATGATATCAACGATACGCATCATGATCATATCTGCTCTTCCACCTGCAAACCCAGAAATACCACCATATATGACTCCAATGATAAAATTGGCCAGGGTCGCTATCAGTGCGATCAATAATGAGATACGTGCTCCATAGATCACACGGATCAGGAGATCCCTCCCTAATGCATCAGTACCCAATAGATAACTCTTGTTCATCTTCTTCGTCATCTCAAACTGTTGCCCTTGTGTGTCATGCATGACCACTGGCAATTCATTGTAGTCGATGATGATCTCGACTCCGTTGATCTCATAGAGCATAGTCTTCTTCAGAAAATCATCTTTCAGAGGTTTTACTCGTTCGATCAGTCTCCCTTCTGGAGTCACTCTGATCACTTTGAGATGTTTGTGAAGATAGATATAGGAATCCTCTGAGATCTTATAGATCTCTAATAGAGGTGGTATATTGGCATAGTCAAGTTCCTGTTCATAATAGGTGTGACTTGAGACGATCGGACCAAGAACCGCTGTGAAGATCAGTAAGATGATCACTATAGATCCGGCCATCGCAGACTTGTGCTTCTTGAACCTGCGCCATACATCTTGTGAATAGGTCAGAGAGGGGGTAGTTACGGCTTCACTTTCCTCTCTACTTGCCCTCACCGGTGTGAAATCTAAGGAAGGCTTTCTATCTGATATAGTATCGTTCATCAAAACTCCTATTTCCCTAACTTGATTCTTGGATCGAGAAGACCGTAGATAAGATCCACTATGAAGATCATGATGAGAAGGAAGGCTGCATAGAAGACGGTGATTCCCATGATGACGGTGTAGTCTCTATTACTGATAGCATTCACGAAATATCCTCCCATCCCTGGGATCGCAAAGATGCTCTCGATTACGAATGATCCTGTTAGTAGTCCTGCGATCAATGGACCGAGGACTGTCACGATAGGAATGAGAGCGTTCTTCAAACCATGCTTTATGAGGATCTTACTCTCTCCTAGCCCCTTGGCTCGTGCTGTCCTCATATAGTCTTGTCTAAAGACTTCGAGCAGACTAGATCTAGTCAGTCGGGCAACGAATGACACTGAATAGCCTGAGAGAGCTGCTACTGGTAGGACATATCCTTTCCAGGTCTCTATTCCAAAACTCGGGAGTATTCTCAGTTTCAACGCAAAGATATACAGGAGTACGGTTGCTATGACAAAGGAGGGTACGGTGATTCCTATTGTGGCTGTGAAACGCACACAGGTATCTTGCCATTTGTTATGTTTGAGAGCTGCGATGACTCCCAGAGGTATTCCCAGAACCAGTATGGCGAGCACGGAGAAGATCCCCAGTTTCGCGGATACGGGAAAACCTCTCTGTATCAAAGAGTTTACGGTGACCCCTTTGAACTTGAAGGAGGGCCCTAGATCAAAACGTATGAGTCCGGACATATAGTCAAAATACTGCTTGATCACCGGATCATTGAGATGATATTTGTCTTCAAGTGCTTTCTGCACCTCTGGTGGGACTTTCTGCTCCGAGGCAAAGGGGCCCCCAGGGACTGCATGCATGAGAAAGAAGGTTATGGTTGCGATCATAAACAGGGTTACGATCATTGCGAGTAGGCGTTGTATTATATATTTTAACATCTATCGACTTCACCTCGACTATTGAAATAGGGAATCACGAATTGGTCCCCTCTTTGATCATATCAACGACTGAATGTGCTAATTCATTGGGTATGGGGATCGTCAGATTGTATTGTGCGAGTTTCCATTCGGTATCGATCTGTCTCAGAACTCCGCTTCCTCGGCATTCTCCGAACTTCTCATTGAATAACTGTTCATCGAACCATGCGGTAGATCCGTCATCAGACAGGAATATATGACGGTTACTAGAGACATAGGTCCAACCGCTTCCAGAAGCGAATAATGGTATCACCCATTGTGCCATAGCTGTTTTATCCCAACGCTCTGCGGCATCAGTCCCAAGGAAAACAGCATCATCTGCAAAGAGTCCCAGATAAAGATCTGAATCGTGTATAGAGGCATATTCATGAAGAAGGTCCAACATACTGGAAACGTTTCCGGTCTCATTTAGAAGGTTACTAACTGCCAAAATCAAATCCTCTTGTGAAAAGATCAATACTAGTCTGATCAGTTCTTTATTATTTCGGATAAAGTTATGAATGTGAGTTATTCAGTATAAAACTGAAATCTTCAGTGAATACCAGACAAACAGTTTTTCACAAATCATGTTCATCTTACGATTTCAACGTCAGTTAGGAACGAATATTAGCTTATGATAAGACAATGTGATTTACCCGTCAACAAAAAATACAAAAAAAAGAATATTTATTGTATATTTATGCATTCATGATACGATTATATTTGAGATTATGAAAGCATCAAGCAAACTATGGATATTATCTAAAGGTTCTCATAATATATTCGTACCTTCAGCATCATTAAGAGCACTAAAGATCATGAGATCAGTTGAGCTGGACCTTAAAGAGGTAGGTAGATCTATGCTATTACTGACATCACAGGTTAAAGCGTTTCGATCCCCATGAATGGATATTCATAATGATCTCTCTAAGGCTCTCTCCTGTTTCAGTCAATGAATACTCAACTCTTGGGGGGACCTCACCATAAACTTTTCGGTTTACCAGACCGTCTTTCTCGAGTTCACGCAACTGTTTTGTCAAGATATGCTGAGTGATATCGGGCATGGTCTTCTTCAACTCTCCAAAACGAAAGGTCCTTTCCATCAGATGATAGAGGATCACTCCTTTCCATTTTCCCCCAATGATATCCAGAGTCGCCTCTACTGGGCAACCATAATTACACTGATAATCGCTATGCCTTTTCATATTTCTCCAATGGTATACTTTATGATACTATGTCTGAAAAAAGATCCTACTTGACGTTTTGATCCTTACCTTATATTTTACAGGTAAATCTGAAGAGGTCAACAAATATGAAAAATAAAACGATTCTTATTACCGGTTCAACTGATGGTATCGGTCTGGAAACAGCCCGTATGCTGGTATCCCAAGGGCATAATGTACTCCTTCATGGACGAAACTCAATCAAACTGACTAGAATTGCTGAAGAGTTGAATATAAGAGAACAATACAGAGCCGATCTGTCGATCATGAACGAAGTAAGAAAGCTTGGTGAGGAGATCAGATTAAAACATGATCATGTGGATGTCTTGATTAATAATGCCGGGGTATTTACCACTGGAGGTATGACCCCTGATGGACTGGATCTCAGATTTGCCGTAAATACCGTTGCACCTTTCTTTCTTACAAGTTTGCTTTTACCTATCATGGATAGAGATTCTCGAGTAGTCAATCTTTCTTCAGCAGCTCAATCAACAGTCAATCTTGAGGCTATGATGGGGAATGTAGCGAATATCTCAGCCAACAGTGCCTATTCGATGAGCAAACTAGCTATTACTATGTGGTCTAGGTATCTGGGGAACGAACTCAGGGAGAATGGCCCGGTAGTGATTGCGGTGAATCCTGCATCACTGTTGGGTAGCAAGATGGTGAAAGAGGCCTATGGTGTCAAAGGTGGGGATCTTCGTATCGGAGCTGATATACTCTGCCGTGCTTCACTCTCTGATGATTTTGCTCAGGCCTCAGGTAAGTATTTTGATAATGATAGGGGGATTTTTGCTATGCCTCATCCGGATGCACTCGACGATGAGTTAGTAATAGAAGTAGTTAGATTGATCGAAAGGATATTAGTAAGAACAGGAGTGAAAAAATGACCTATACAGGACCAGTCTTTAGGCCACCATGGGAGGCAGACAGTTTACTGCTGCAGGTGACAGTGGGTTGTGCCCATAACACATGTACTTTCTGTACCATGTATAGGGACATCCCATTTTCTATGGATCCTTTTGAACAGATCGAAAGAGATATTCTGGAGGCAAGGAGACTCTATAAGAATGTTAAGAGAGTATTTCTTGTGAATGGGGATGCCTTCGTATTGAGTGCAGGAAGGCTCAAGCCAATTGCAGAGAAGATCATCGAAGTCTTCCCTGAGGTGGAAGTCATCACAATGTATGCATCCATCAGCAATGTGAAGGGTAAGACCGATGAAGAACTGCTGGAATTGAGAAAATTAAGAATCAATGAATTGTGGATCGGTGTTGAAACAGCTCATGGAAAGGCTCTTGAATATCTGAATAAGGGCTCCTATATTGAGGATACGCATACTCAATTGAAGAGACTTAATGAGGCGGGAATGGATTTCTTCTATGGATTCATGTATGGTGCTGCGGGAAAAGGTAAGGGCATAGAGAGTGCGATCGAGAATGCTAAGCTGATAAATTCCTCAAAACCCATTGGTATCGCACCGACTACCCTGAGTGCAAATGAGGGTACTCCATTAGAAAGAGATGTGAAAGATGGGATTTTCATCTTGGCTACTGAAAGAGAAGTCTATGAGGAGATGAAGAAGACTATCGAACTCATCGAAACAGATGATCTTATATATTATGGTGCCCATATCATCAATTCAATCCCCTTCAACTGTGTCCTACCGAGAGATAAAGAACAAGCTTTAGTTGAGATCGACAGAAGAGTCTCTGAGTTAGATGATGATTATCTTGATAGTGTTCCTGCTCGTCATACGATATAGCAGGAGTGGGACGACCTAGTGAATAATAGAATGTACCATGATGATAGCCTATAGTACTCTGCAGTAACATGTTGCTGCAGGGGATTCTATGATCATGAATAGGTAGAGGGAAGGAGCATCATGTGTCTTTGAACATCTTTTCCTTATTCTGAGCTTTGAAAGTGGATGTAGATCCTTGAGAGTCTTACATTGAGCCAAAAAAAAAGAGCAACTGAGGTAGTTGCTCTAAAATCACTTTAAACAGGTTATACTATGCGGTAGAGAAGACTTGAACTTCCACGGTTACAATAACCACTAGCCCCTCAAGCTAGCGTGTCTACCAATTCCACCACTACCGCATATGTCGGTAATCGACAAGAGCAAATTTACACTATAATGCTTTCTCTGTCAATAAAGTTGACTTAGATTTTTTCAGTATCAAACTGATCGATGACCGTATCGAATTCTGAGAGGTCTTTGATGATGAAATCTGCCTTTTTCAACAGTTTTGCATCAAAACTCGTAGTCAGTCCGATACAGACAGAACCGGCTGCTTTTCCGGCTTCAATACCGTTCACCGCATCTTCGATGACCAGACACTTCTTTGGGTCTGCCTCTATAAGACTTGCTGCATATTCATAGATATCAGGGAAGGGCTTCTTTCTTTCGACATCAAGACCGTTGACTGTTGCATCGAATATGGTTAAAGGGAGACCAATCTCTGAAAGATTGGCAGTCATCTTCACCTTATCTGCACTAGTAGCGACAGCGATCTTGAGTCCCTTCTGCTTACAGATCCTGATACAGGACTCGACTCCCGGGAGTGCTTCGATATTTCCTTTGATGATCTCTAAGTAGATCTCATAGGTCCGTTTCTTATCACGTTCGATATCGATAGGGAAGGAGTGTTTCTTAGCAACTCCTCCAAGGTATGCGTTCTCTCCGGCACCTACGAAGGGAAGAAAGTCATCCTCTTCAACAATCACTCCATGTTCGGCGAACATCATGACTGCGGCTTTGCAGATGAAGGGCTCAGAATCAACAAGGACACCGTCCATATCGAAGAGGACGGCATGTATAGTTCGTTTCATTGGGGTATCCTTTAAAATCATATGGGTACTAACGTACCTTCTTCAAGTATATGTCAGTATAGACGATATCCCGATTCCAGTGAAGGATCCCTTTCTTCTCATAACTATAGAGTCTCAAGGTGTCAGGTCCGATGAGTTGAACTAGATAGCGTTCGGGCCAGTAGTTCAATCCGATGATAGATGAGACCATCATCTCCCAACCTGCGAAACCATCAAAGGTCTTTCCATCTCCGGTGATGACAAGGTTGGTACTAGGACTCTCTCCTGCGAATGAGATGAAATCTTCATCATAGAGAAATCCTTTCTCTCCGACTTCCCAATCACCCCAAGATATGACTCTTTTATAGCTATTGACCTTGAAAGAGGCGTCTTTAGCTTTCCAGTCTTTTGTTCTCTTATCAACAATGCTCTGTTTAGGATAGAATTCCATGACGAAAGCTGTCGGATTATGGCTTATAGTCAAAGTGATCTTATCATAGAGACTAGCAAGTGAGTCCTCTCCAAACTGTTCCATGGAGATCACTTCCCAAGTCCCTAGGAGGTTTTGGGTATAGCGATCATATTCAGGTGTTCCAACCGTCATATAGGGATCTTCAGAATCTGTTGAGATCGAAATGATCGTTCCACAGTTTGTAAAGAACACTAATGATGCAAGAATCAAAAGGATGAGTTTATAGATATTTTTCATGGTACCCTCCAAATATGATGATATAATTGTCACAACCTCTCTATAATTAGTACAGTTCAGGAGTGAAGTAGTTACATTGCAAAAAGAATATCTTACATCTATGCCTCCCATAATCTCAGATAATGCCACTTTGTTGATTCTTGGTTCTATGCCCGGAGCAGAATCATTACGATTACAGGAGTACTATGCCTATCCTAGGAATTTCTTCTGGCAGATCCTCTATACCTTAATACGAGTAGACCGAGATCCCTGGTCAGATAGTTATGAGCAGCGTACGGACACGCTATGTGATCACGGAGTAGCCTTATGGGATTCTTTGAGGAGTTGCAAGAGAGAAGGATCATTAGATCAACGGATAAAGGAACAGCATCCCAATGACATCCTGGGACTGCTAGAAGGCTATAAGAGTATTAGTACCATCTTCTGTAATGGTGGTGCCTCCTATAAGTACTTCTACTCATATGCCAAAGATCATCTGAGAAAAGTCTCAGATGATCATGCCATATTGTTTGATACTATTGATGTTTACAAGATGCCCTCGACGAGTCCTGTCCCCTCTAAGAACTATCGGAATCTAGAGGACAGGCTAGTAGTCTGGAATTCTAGGTTTCCTGTTGGGTGAGGAGAGTTTCAAACTCCTCTAACAATGCTGAGAAGTAGGCTAGAGCGTCTTCTACCGGTTTAGGAGTGCTCATATCGACTCCTGCCTTCTTGAGAGAGTCAAGAGGATATTCAGATCCTCCTGAACAGAGGAAGGAGAGATAATCACCGAGATCATCCTCATTACCGTTTAAGACCTTCTGCGAGAGGGCGATAGCTGCTGATAGACCGGTTGCATACTTGTAGACATAGAATGCTCGATAGAAATGGGGAATCCTCAATCCTTCAAGATCACTTTCCTCTTCGAATACCATATCAGGTCCGAAGTACTGTTCGAGCAGAGCCCTATAGGTTGTCCTGAAGTAGTCAAGCGTAAGGGGGGTGCCGCTCTCATAGGCCTCATGGGTAAGATGTTCGAATTCTGCGAACATAGTCTGTCTATAGATCGTAGCGATGATATCATCGATCTGTTTGCCTATGATATAGGCTCTCATCGTTGGATCATCGGTATTCTTGAGCAGGTGGTGTGCCAATAGCTGTTCATTGAAGGTAGAGGCTACCTCTGCTTCGAAGATCGTATAGTTATAGTGTTGGAAGGGATTACTCTTCACACTGTAGTAGCTGTGCATGGAATGCCCAGCCTCGTGAGCGAGGGTAAAGACATCTCGGAGTACATCCTCTTTGAAGTTCATGAGGATATAGGGGTCTCCTATGAAAGAGCCTGCTGAAAAGGCTCCTGATCGCTTGCCCTTGTTCTCATATTTATCAACCCAACCACCCTTGAGCCCTGATTGGAGTGTCTGTGTATACTCAGAGCCTAATGGCGCCAAGGATTCGATGACCACCTCTATTGCCTCATCAAAGGTATGGTGTGATTTGATCGAATCGATCAGGGGAACATAGACATCATAATGCCTTAGCTCCTCGACACCGAGCAGTCTCTTTCTCAGATTGTAATACTTGTGGAGAGCAGGTAGATGGTCATGAATCGTTGAGATGAGGTTGTCATAGACCTCAGGTTTTACATTATCACGGAATAGTGATGAAGATCTCGAAGACTGATGATTACGGACCCGAGCGATGAAGGCATCATGTTGGACAGATCCACAATAGAGGGAGGCAAGGGTGTTCTTATGGGCATCGAAGCCCTTATAGAAGGTCTTGAAGGCTGCCTCTCGGACATTCCTGTCACTGTTGATCATAAATGAGCTGTAACTTGACTGACTCACCGGTCTGCTCTCACCGTCGATCTCGATCGTTCCGAATTCAAGGTCGACATCTGTCAATGAAGAGAAGGCCTTCTGAGCTGTAGCTGCAGATTCACTCTCCATTGCAATGAGCCGTTCCTCCTCAGTACTGAGGATATAGGGTTTATAACGGAGGATCTTCTTCAACATGATTTTATACTCATCAAGTATGGGGTCAGAGAGGAAATCTTCCATCTGAAGATCATCGATCGCCTGGATCTCTGGTTCTATGAAACTCGTCGCTGCTGCAAACTGTGATTCTGCCTGCATGACTCGGCCATAGCGACTCTGGTTATCACTATTCCCTGCATCCTCTGCATATCGGAGAAAGGCATAATAGCCGATCCTCTCAGAAAGAATACCCGCAACCTTGAGGAAATCGAGACAATCATGAAGATTCTGTGCTGAAACATTCAGTGAGCCAGAATATGATTCTGCTTGAGGGATCAGGGAGGTGAACTCATTGAAAGCCTTCTCCCAGGCTGCATCATCTGTGCAGAGTTTTGAAAGATCCCACTGATCCTGAGATGCAGTCTCTTCTCGTGTCGGTATTGAATAGGTGTTACTCATCGTGTTAGAAGCTCCTTTGATTATGTTTACAGTAATGTAGCGAGTTTAAGACCTGCTTTCCCTCTGTGGCTGATCCTGTTCTTGAGATCAGCGGGAAGTTGTGCAACCGTCTTCCTGTATTCAGGTAGATAGAAGATCGGGTCATAGCCGAAGCCACCGGTTCCAATCTCCTCTTCTATGATCTGACCATCAAACTGTTCTTGGATGGTATAGACTCGATACTCATCGAGGATCAAGGACATACAGCAGACGAAGAAGGCCCGTCTATCGGTAAGCCCCTCCATATTCTTGAGAAGGTATGAGTTTCTCTCAGGGGATTCGAGCATCCGTCCGAAGACATCTGAGCCATATCGTGCTGAATAGATCCCAGGTGCTCCATCCAATGCAGCGACTGCAAGACCTGAGTCATCAGCGAGGACGGCGTAATCACTTGCATCTGTCCTGTCCTGGATAAGTTCCCATAGAGCTTGTGCCTTTCCCAACGAATTCCCCAGAAAGGTCGATTCTGTCTCCTCGAAATCAAAGCCAACGATTCCGATATCCTCTGGAGTGAGGATTTCATGAGAGTTGAATATCTGAGATAGTTCGATCTTCTTATGTGCGTTTCCCGTAGCTACTAGAATTTTCATACCTATACAATACCAATTTTCCTTATTCATCGTCCAGCAACAATTTCAGATTCTTCTTCAGGTAGTACACTCCTGAATCTACACTTCCTTTTGGGACCTTGAGCAGTTCAGCGATCTGGCGGTGGCTTGGACGTGGAGATCTTCCGTTCAAACGCTTCAAGAGCTGTTGAAGCTGGCTTTGACGAATTGAGAGTTTGTTCTCTAGTGCCACTTTGAATTCTGGGTCTGGTTCATGCATGATCTGTGTCTCGAGGAGGATGATCTCGGAAAATAGTCTGCTCTTCCTATTCTGCAACCTCTCGATCGATGCGAGTTGCTTACTGCAGGTCTCATCAAGGCGATGAACTAGGGCATGGAAATCAATATCATAGGAGAGGTAGAGCTCTCCTATAGCTTCCATCTGCCCGGTAGGAATGTTTCGGTAGCAGATGAGGAGCAGATATAGCAATCGAGCATGATCTACTGACATGCTCTGTCTGCTGTGGTTCTCCTTAATGAGGATCTGATGCTTCTTATCCTCATTCTGCCTGATCTGATAGGCTGGGGAGTGTGATTCACATACATAGTCCTGAAAATCCTCTACGACATGCTCCTCTCTGATTGCATAGATAGACATGATCTCCTTTGCTGTCTTCTTGTATTGAGTGCTCTTGTAGGATCGTATCTTGTTTCGAATAGAACAATGGAGGTAATGCTCGAAGGGCTTCCCCTCATAGGAGAAGTTCTTGATCATCCCCTCGATAGTCGGTAGGAAGAAAATGAGAAAATCTGCGGCTTCCTCCTCCTGAAGTAGACGTTTCTTCAAAGGATAGGAGTAGGCGATGCTATACATATGATGAAGGAGTTCATCTTTTGTTGTCTGACCTTGCTGGTAAGAGAGAACTAACTTTGTTAAATTGATGTGTGAGGTTACAGAGTACGTATTCATATATGCTCCTTTCTTGATGTGTCTCAAGGATAAAGCAATATACGTGCCAATAGAGAGATTATACTATATATGGTAATGTATATACAGCTATACCTATATATATAGTGTTAGTTGTGTTGTGGTATCATATGGTGTAAAAACAAGTAATTATTTATGACTCTCGTTATGAAAGAAAGGGGGTGAATCGCCCAATCAATGTATCGATGACATCATGGATATCACCCTCCATTGTCGCACCTGCAGCCTTCTTATGGCCACCTCCACCAAAGTCGGCAGCGATAGCTCCAACATTTATCGGACTCTCCCCGTGAGCTCTGAAACCGACTGTACAGGTATTCTCATCATCATTCTGTCGAACGAAGAGGATTACCTCACATTCATTGACCCCAAGCATCTGTGCGTAAAGAGTCTCTGAATCTCTATTGACTTCCCCATAATGAAGAGTCTCTTCACAAGTCTCCCAAGTCACGAGCATACGCCCATCGAAGTATTGTTCCATCCTGCCTAGTAGCAGGCCGATGAGTTTTCGTGATTCGAATGTCCTCTTCCCATACATCTCCTGATAGATCACTCGAGGTGAAGCACCGGCTTCTACGAGTTCTGAGATTGTAAGGAACACCTCTCCTCGATACTCTCCCACATGTCTGAAATAACCGGTATCTGTAGCAAGACCGAAGAGCATTCTGTGTGCATCTGTCTGAGAGATAGGGGCAGCATAGGCGTGATACATCTGAAGAATCAGATAGGTGACGGAGAAGGCTGTAGGGTCTATATAGGTTATATCACCGAAACCCTGTCCCGCGGCATGATGGTCGATCACTCCGACGGTAAGCCCCGCGATCTCTTCTGATAGATACCCGATACGATCAGGGGAAGAGCAATCAACTACGAGGACTAGCGGGTCAAGTGACTTATACTTTCTCGGAATATGGGCATGAAACTGTGATTCAAGAGAGGCTATCTCCTGTCTCGTGAAGGGGCCTGCGGATGCGAGGAGTGTCTCCTTCCCAAGATACTGCAGTAATGATGCCAGAGCTAACTGAGAGTTGATGGAATCACTATCCGGATTCATATGTCCTATGATGATGAAATGATCATGTGCCTCTATGGCATCTATGATGTTCTGGGGGACCTGCTTGATTTCTCTCATGTTCTCTTCTCCTCTGTTGAGACAACACATCGTTGGGCGTCACAGAACTCTGGGAAGAGTTGCTGTAGGGCCTGTTGTACGTTGGTGATATAGGTTATGTCGATCTCGTCGAGGACCTTCTTAGGAATATCCTCTGAAACATCCTTCTCATTCCTTGCAGGGAGAAGGATGTTCTTGATCCCATTCCTGTAGGAGGCAAGGATCTTCTCTTTTACTCCCCCAATAGCTAAAATGTTACCGGTCAGGGTCAATTCTCCAGTCATGGAGTAATTACCTTTTGGTGGGGTCTTTATCAGTGCAGAATACAGCGCTATAGTAAGTGTGATACCAGCTGATGGTCCATCTTTAGGAATCGCACCCTGTGGTACATGGATGTGAATATCATGGTTCTTGATCATTTCCGGGTCAATCGAGAGAAGGTCCGCATGAGACTGTATATAGGAGAGACTTATTCTTGCACTCTCTTTCATAACATCTCCGAGATTACCGGTAAGGATGAGCTTTCCGGAACCTGGGAATAGGGCTGTCTCTACAGAGAGCATCCGTCCTCCCATCTCTGTCCATGCCAACCCATGGGCGATCCCTGGAGCTGGAGTCTTGTGAACGAGTTCATCAGAATAAATCGGTTTACCCAATAACAGAGGTAGGCTCTTTGCCGTGATCATCTTAGTGAACTCCTCAAGCGGGATGTTCTCTTTCTCTTTTGCAAGATAGATCCGTGCAAGCTTTCGAATGACTGATCCGATGACCCTCTCAAGTGATCTTACCCCTGATTCCATCGTATAGTCATGAATGAGACTCATTACCGCATCTCTTCTGAATCTGATTGGAGCTTTTGAGAGTCCATTCTCCTCTAGCTGTTTAGGAATGAGGAAGCGTGTAGCGATATGGAACTTCTCAATATCTGAATAACCAGGGATCTCAATGATCTCCATCCTATCTCTCAAGGGAGAGGGGATGGTATGCAGAGAATTTGCGGTTGCAATGAACAGGACCTGAGATAGATCATAGGGAACTTCAAGATAGTGGTCGTTGAAACTATAGTTCTGCTCAGGGTCTAGAACCTCGAGCATCGCAGAGGAGGGATCTCCTCTGAAGTCTGAACTCATCTTATCGATCTCATCGAGGAGGAATACTGGATTACTCGTTCCGGCCTTCTTCATCGATTGGATGATCTTTCCCGGTAGTGCTCCAACATAGGTCTTCCTGTGACCTCTGATCTCAGCCTCATCACGAACTCCGCCCAAAGATATTCGCACAAGCTCACGTCCCATGGTCTTTGCAATGGATTTTCCCAAAGAGGTCTTTCCGGTTCCTGGAGGACCCACAAGACAGAGTATTGGACCTTTCAGACTCTGTTTGATGCTTCGTACTGCAAGATAGTCGAGGATCCTCTCTTTTGGCTTGATCATATTGTAATGATCCTCGTTTAGCACTTTCTTGGCCCGCGGTATATCATAGTTGTCCTCGGTCGAGTATGACCAGGGTATATCGGCAAGCCATTCCAAATAAGTTCTGATGACCCCTGATTCAGGTGCCATTGACTGCAGCTTTCTCAGGCGGTTAGCCTCTTTTTTCGCTTTGAGGATCACCTCCTCAGGAGGATCCAATGCAGAGATCCTAGCAAGCAGTTCATCTGCCTCATCAGCTTCGTCTTGCTCTCTTCCTAACTCTTTATTGATCTGTCTTATCTGTTCATGGAGGAAATACTCTTTCTGAGACTTTTCAAGACGCTCTTTCACTCTCTGTTGAATCGTTCCTTGGAGTTTGATCATCTCGATCTCAGTCTCCATAAGGACAAGAGTCTGCTGTAATCTGTCTATTGTATCAAGATTCTGAACAAGATCTCGTTTAAGTTCTTTTTTGAATGGGACATGAGATGCAAGAAGATCAACAAGTTTATCCCCATACTCAGCACCTGAGATCTTCGCTTTGATCTCTTCAGGGAACTTTTTGAGTAGGGCGATATAGGTGTCGAAGGAGGTCAATAAGGCCTGCATCAGCAGTTCGATCTGCGCATCTACCTGTTTTGAGTCGATGACAGGATCGATCCTTGCGAAGAGTATCCTTGTTGAGGACTCATTGCAGGAGCAGAGTTCTGCTCGGTAGAGCGCCTCTCCGATCATTCTGGTTGTTCCATCCTTGAGTTTAAAGATCTGAAGGACTTTCACAACCGTACCGATAGGGTGAAACTCATCATCGATATCCTCTTTCGGATAGGCGAAGAAGAGCAATCTATCATTCTTCATCGCTCTAGTGAGTGCATCGATCGAACTACTCGTGGATGCTACATAGGGAACGATAGAGTGGGGTAAGACAATAAGCTCCCTCGAAGAAATAAGAGGGAGCTCTATACAGTCTATATGTGTATGTTGTTCATGTGTTTTCATGCGGATATTTTTTTAGGTGTCACCTTTGGCTTCTCATCTTCTTCAACAACGCTTCTTGTGATGATCACCTCTTTGTCACCTTCAATTGATGGAATCTCAAACATGATATCTGTCATGAGATTTTCAACGATAGAACGTAGACCTCGAGCACCAGTCTTCTGTTCGATTGCCTTCTCAGCTATCGCTTCGACTGCTCCCTCTTCGAAGAGGAGTGCCACGTCATCAAGTTTCATCGAAGCTTGATACTGCTTAATAACAGAGTTCCGTGGCTCGGTGATGATCCTCATCAGATCTTCTCTCTCGAGATGCGCAAGTGATACATGGATGGGAAGTCTACCGATGAACTCAGGTATGAGACCGAATTTGATCAAGTCTTCCGGATGCAATTTAGAATAGAGAGATGCAAGGTCTTTCTCTGAGGTCATCTTGATATCAGCGCCGAAGCCCAAGGGGTGTTTACTCACACGTGATTCGATCACCTTATCAAGGCCAACGAAAGCTCCACCACAGATGAATAGTATATTACTCGTATCTATTTTGAGCATCTCCTGATTCGGATGTTTTCGCCCACCCTGCGGTGGTACTGAGGCAACAGTCCCTTCAATGATCTTCAGCAATGCCTGCTGGACACCTTCTCCTGATACATCTCTTGTGATAGAGACATTCTCAGTCTTACGAGCAATCTTATCGATCTCATCTATGAATATGATTCCCTTCTCAGCTGAAGAGATATTGTTTCCTGCATTCTGAATGAGTTTCAATAGGATATTCTCAACATCTTCACCGACATAGCCGGCTTCAGTTAAAGTCGTAGCATCTGCAATAGCAAAGGGTACTTTGAGTTTCCTTGCTAGAGTTCTTGCAAGCAGGGTCTTACCGGTACCGGTAGGTCCGATCAAGAGAACATTCGATTTCTCGAGCTCTACATCATCCTCTACCCGGTCCTGATGGACTACTCGTTTATAGTGGTTATAGACGGCAACAGAAAGAGTCTTTTTAGCCTGATCCTGACCGACAACATAGTTATCCAGGTACGCTTTTATCTCTTTAGGTTTTGGTACTTCATCGAGGAATTCCTCATCAGTGATGGAATCTTCCTCTTTGATGATGGTATTACATACCTGTACACATTCGTTACAGATGAACACACCAGGACCAGCTATAAGTCTTTCGACCATCTCAGAGCTTTTACCGCAAAAAGAACAGGTCTTCTGTGTAGATTTGTTTTTTCCCATTACAACCTCTTTAATAAGAACAAGAGATGCTTCCGCATCTCTCAGTCAATAGAATGATCTAACCTAATTTCGTGATAATAGGCTATCAACTAACCCATAATCTACAGCTTCAGAAGCTGAGAGGAACAGGTCTCTTTCCAGGTCCTTAGCGATCTCATCATTGGTCTTACCCGTATGATGAGCAAAATAGTCGATCGACATCTGTTTGAGTCTGACGATCTCCTTTGCATGTATCCCAATATCTGTAGCCTGACCTTGAGCGCCACCCCAAGGCTGATGGATCATGACTCTTGAAGAGGGAAGTGCGAACCGTTTTCCTGCCTGACCGCTAGCTAGGATCAATGCTGCCATTGAGGCTGCCTGCCCTAGACAGATGGTCTGTACATCGGATCTGATGTACTGCATGGTATCATACATAGCAAGACCTGCTGTCACACTTCCACCGGGCGAGTTGATATAAAGGCTGATATCCCTTTCTGGGTCCTGAGACTCAAGGAATAGGAGTTGAGCAACAACTAAATCAGCCGTAGCATCATTGATCTCACCATCTAAAAAGATGATTCTCTCTTTTAACAGTCGTGAAAAGATATCATAGGATCTCTCTCCAATACCTGTCTGCTCAACTACCATGGGTACTAGGGTATTCATCTTTTCCATACCAAATCGCATGCGGTTCCTCCGAAGTTAGTCTAATTTATTCTGCATAAGATCAGTATAAGTCACTGCATCTCCAGCTGTAAATTCGTTCTTTTCCAGCAAGAGGTCAACAACTTTCTGACTTTTCTTTTCCTCTTTCATGAGGTAGGTATAATATTCTCTCTGTTCTTTGTTCTCAATTCCCTCGAGCTGTGGCATCAAGTCAGCGATATCCTCATCGGTAACCTCGACTTTCTCTTCTTCTCCAGCCTTCTCAAGGATCATCTGAACACGGATACTCTTCAGAGCCTGTGGTCTCCACTCTTCGAGCAGATCAGCCTTTCCTTTTTCCTGGTAGGCTAGGATATCGAGTAACTGCTGTTCAGCCATTCCTGATTGTTGAGCAAAGTTTCTCCATGAGTTCTCCAATTCAGCCTGGACCATTGATTCTGGGATTTCTACAGTGAAATCTTCTAGAAGAGCATCATAGAGTCTCTCGGCCTTGATACTTCTCAGTTTCTGGTCGAGGGTCTCTGTGAGTTTCTCATTAGTTGCCTTCTTGAGATCATCAAGAGTCTTATAGTCATCACTGACATCCTGTGCGAACTCATCATCGAGTTCAGGAAGGTCGCGGACTTTCACAGCTTTCACTGATACTTTTATTTTGACGGTCTTTCCTACATATTCAGGGATGTCATGATCCTCTCCGAAGCTCTTTTCAATGACTTTCTCTTCATCTTTGACCATACCGAGGATATCATCATCAAGCTTGTAGAAGTTATATCCGGTTCCAACAGTGAATACGAAATCCTCTCTTGGTGAACCTTCGATTACTGCACCCTCTTCATCGAGCTCTGAATAATCGATTGTGACGATATCGTCTTTCTCGATTGCACCAGTCTTATCGATGACCATCGAATTCTGTTCCTGAAGTTTCTTGAGTTCTTCGGCCACCACTTCGTCATCGACACTCACGCTTGGGATCGTAATATTGTGACCTGTGTAGTTGGGGACTTCAAATTTAGGGTATACATCATATGATACCGCAAAAGAAAAATCTGCATCGACAGTGCATGAGATGTTCTCTTCATCAACCAGTTTTGGCTGGCTGTAGGGGAGTGGTTTGTACTGATCTTCAATATCTTTGAGTACTTCTTCAATAGATCCTTCGATCATACCGTACATGGACTCTTCTTTGAAGGCCTCTCCATATTTCTTCTCGAGGATTGCAATAGGGGCTTTCCCTTTTCTGAATCCCTTGACTTGAAGAGTCTTCTGATACTTCTTCACTACTTTGTCATACTCTTCTGAAACAGTCTTCTGAGCTATGGTCACAGTCATCTCTACTGCTGATTTTTCCAGCTCTTTAATCTTCTTGTCGGCTACCATTTTCAACCTCTTTCCAATAAATAAACTCTATCTCTTATCTAGTATACTAAAGATACTAAGCAACGACTATAGTAACCACACGACATGGTATAAATCGTTCGAAATGCATAATAAAAAAGGCGACCCAAAATTGGATCGCCTTTTTGAGCGAGAGACGGGATTTGAACCCGCGACATCCACCTTGGCAAGGTGGAGCTCTACCACTGAGCTACTCTCGCGTTTAAAACGCGGTGCAAAGGATCAACTTCTTCATGGATGAAGACCCTCATGCGAGAGAAGGGACTTGAACCCTTACGCCATAGGCACTAGATCCTAAATCTAGCGTGTCTGCCAATTTCACCACTCTCGCAGTGATATAACACAGTTCAATACTGTTTTTCAACAAAATCGAACTAATGAGCCGTGAAGGGATCGAACCTTCGACCCGCAGATTAAGAGTCTGCTGCTCTCCCAGCTGAGCTAACGGCCCTAAAGTCATTACGTCCAGCAGGATTCGAACCTGCGACCTACGGATTCGAAGTCCGGCGCTCTATCCAGCTGAGCTATGGACGCATTTAAGCGTTTTTCGATGTTAGCACATCGATAAATAAATGTCAAAGGAGGGTGGATGACGGGACTTGAACCCGCAACAACCAGAACCACAATCTGGTGCTCTACCATTGAACTACATCCACCATGTGACATCATTCATTTGTTCTTGCGAACGATGTGTACTTTGTAATAAAAAGCATTTTTTGTCAATACCTTCTGGGAATGATCTGTGACCAAATCAATTTTTCTTATCTATTCTTTTTTCGGCGGTGATAAAGCAAAGAGAGATCCGCCAATCTATGACCTTATCTGCATAGGATTTAACTAAGGATTGTCTCGTCTGTTCCAGGATATCGAGTTTTTCGAAGGGGACCACAGGCGCATAGGTATTCTCACACCATTTTGTTATATCGGCCTCTGTGATAAGTCGTTTCTCAAAAAGTTTGATTGTCTCACTCCTCATCTGCTCAAAGCCGGTCTTCTCCAATAAATCAGTGAGAAATTTTTCAGTGATCCTCATCAAAGGACTGTCTTTTACCCCATAGATGGTGAGTTCTGCCTCTTCGAGTAGCATCTTTCTCTCAGGATCGTCACAGAGTTCAGAAAGTCTCTGGCAACGACTCGGGATGATCTCACACAGGGAAAGGTGCTTTGCGATCGTAAACAGTTGGTCAGCCATCTTCTTCTGATCTTCGATCTTAGTGAAGATATTCTGACCAATCACAGCTTCAAAGCTTCCCTTGACAGAGGAGGCTCGAAAGTCCTTTAACGAGGGAAGTTGAATGATCTCAGGTCTGTCTACGGGGATCAGACCTTTTGCATACTCTTCGAGTTCTTCAGAAAGCCTTTTCTCAGTGGTGACCGCGGTGACCCCTCCCTCAGGAGTCTGTCTGCAGGCCTCCCAAGTAAGCATACCTCTTCCGAGCTCGAAGATGAGGACTCTATCATGACGCACGAGTTTTAATGGAGAGAAGAGTCTCCCTCGTATGGAGGCAAATGTATCACCTCTCGAGGTTATGAGTCGCTGCAGCCAATGGTCTCTTTGGGTATCAGGAGGAGAGAAGGTGAGTATCTCAGGGAATGGTTCCTTCACGGCTGCATCGAGTTGAGCCTCTCTGCGCTGTTGGACAAGTTCTCTGATCGTATGTTCATACCCCTGTTCAGAGGGGTCATAGAAGACTGATCCCTGAATCCCATTGGGGAGATATTGCTGTGCGACCCAATGGTCCTTATAGGCATGCGGATATTGGTAACCTTTTCCGTGTCCGAAACCCTCTTTATCTCGAGAACTGTCTTTCAGGTGGTTAGGGACATCTTCAGAAGACTCTAATTCAAGATGCTTAAGTGCTGAGAAGAATCCCAATGCACTGTTCGACTTCGGAGCTGTGGCGAGGTAGAGTGCTGCCTGTGTCAGATGAAAGCGTCCCTCTGGCATCCCTACTCGGTCATAGGCATCTGCTGCTGCGGTGACGACCCCCAAAGCCTGTGGGTCGGCGAGCCCTATATCCTCTGATGCCGAGATGAGCATCCTCCTGAAGATATATTTCGGGTCTTCTCCAGCCTTTATCATCTTTGCCATCCAGTAGAGAACTGCATCAGGGTCTGACCCTCGAACTGACTTGATGAAGGCACTGATGACATCAAAATGATAATCACCCTCTTTATCATAGAGGACTACCTTCTTCTGTATACTCTCCTCTGCTATCTCTCGGGAGATGAGGATCTTCTCACCTTCAGGGGGCGGGAACGCAGATGGAGTTGTCTCAACGGCGAGTTCTAGTGCATTGAGTAGGGATCTGGCATCACCATTGGCGATATCGATGATATGCTCCAAGGCACCATCACTGAAACTGATTTCATATGAGCCATAACCTCTTTCAGTATCTTTTAGAGTCTGCTGTGCTATATCTGCAAGATCTGATTCAGTAAGCCTGGTCAGTTGGAAGATACGACTCCGACTCACCAAGGCTGCATTGACTTCGAAATAGGGATTCTCAGTAGTTGCACCGATAAGGACTACCGTACCATTCTCAACCCAGGGGAGAAGGGCATCCTGCTGTGATTTGTTCCATCTGTGGACCTCATCGATAAAGAGAATAGTCTTCTTATGGTAATAATCGAGTCTGTTCTTTGCCTCTTCGATCTCTTCTCTGAGCTGTTTTACCCCGGATAATACTGCATTCAGAGTGGAAAAGTGGCTTTTCGTCGTATTAGCGATGACCCTAGCTAAAGTAGTCTTTCCAGTCCCAGGGGGGCCATAAAAGATGACCGAGGATAGTTGATCTGCCTGAATAGCTCGTCTGAGGAGTCTCCCAGTACCGATTATGTGATCTTGACCCATGTATTCATCGAGATGTCTTGGGCGCATTCGATAGGCTAAGGGTTGATGATCCTGCTGTGTTGAAGATGAGAATAGGTCCATAATGTTGATTATAGTCTATGAATCCGAAAAGTAGAAGCATCAACTCTACTTGAAATTTACATTGATACCTGAAAGAATGCCTGACATCAATTGTATAGTATATACCTTGCCATGGAGTCAGCTTGTGAAAAAGTCCTTCCTAATACTCAGTATCCTCCTTATATCGATTTCTTCCTTGTTCTCCTATGACTTGGGATGGACATCTCAGGAGAAATATGTATTTACCGGTCTTACTTATGATGGGAGCAACCAGAGTGGAGAGCTCTACTATGATATCTTCACAGGAGATTTTCCCTTCATCATAGATATTCATCCTGGGACCCTCTCCATAATGACAGGGCTCCCTCTGCATCGACCGACACCGTTCTTTCTGGGACTAGGGACTGATATGCAGGTAGGCTTCTTTAATGATTATAGCGAAGTGGCTCTTATCCAGTCTGGGTCCATGGGTTTTGAGATCGATCTGTTCGGTGACCTCTCCATTGATAAGTTCATCACTATCGGATCGCGTTTCTATAACCTCTCCCATGGATTTCGTTTCTATGAGGACAGTATGCGACTTCAGAACTCTCTGAGCTACTCGATGAAGGATGTCTCTGTGCATGGAGAGACAGTCTATGGTATCGAGGAGGGAGAACTACTTGATTGGAGCGTGACGTTGGATTATCGCATCAAGGAGACATGGAGTCTTCGTTGTTCTCTAGAAGATGATATGAGAATATCTTTGGCCTTCGGGTTGTCTCATTACGATCCCCCGGTAGATAAGGCTGCAGATCTGGATTGGGATTATGTAGGCGCCCATCGGGGCAGTATGCTTCATGCACCGGAAAATACCGCCCCAGCATTCTCCTATGCATTGGGCCGAGATGAAATCTCATTCATCGAGACTGATATGAACATCACAGCCGATGGAGAATATGTGGCAGTCCATGATCTGAACTTTCTCAGATATGCCGGAAGACTCGAATCGATCAAAGATCTCACCCTAGAGGAGATAAAAGAGATCGATATGGGCTCGTTCTACAATAGAGAATATGCTGGTGAACCGGTTCTCACTCTCGAAGAGGTCGCTGATGAGGTGAAGGACTTCTCCGATAGAGGTGGAGTCATGCTTGAGGTGAAACTCATCGGAGAGGGACCAGAGGCTATGGAGAGGTTCCTCTCAAGGGTACGGGCAGAGTTCTCTGATAGTACACCTCTGAGTTATATGACCCTCTACTATGATAAAGCCGATCTACTGAAAGAGATGGTCAACGAGAATGAGAGTTGGGGGCTCTGTTATCTTAATGCACCCGAACTTCTTCCTTTCATGCTCTATACCGGTTTCATCTATCCGCTCTTTGAGGCTGAGCTCACTCGAGTCGTTGAGCTCTATGAACCAGATTACATCATGTTGACTACCGATTATCATGAATACTATGACAGGGCCGTAGTGCTCTCAGAGAAGCTAGGGGTCGATATTCTCTTCTGGGATTTCAAAGATACGATATTCGGAATCTCCCATGATGGGGCTGATCACCCAGGATATTTCAAGAAAGTATCAGAAAGTGATTGATTTTTTCTTCATCTAGAGAGATGTTATTACTAGAATTACCCATATGGAGGTTCAGCCATGGCTAACACACGTGAACAGATACTACATAATCCGATCGTTCGAGAGCGAAGTCTCCTGCGAAACGTCTATCTCTGGATGACCGGAGGGCTCGCTCTTACCGGAGTGGTCGCCTATTTCGTGGCATCGTCTCCGACCCTTTTGAATGCTATATTCGGGACGCCTGGGGTGTTCCTCCTTCTGATCTTTGCAGAACTGGGGTTGGTCATCTATATATCATCTAGACTCGAGAAGATGAGTGCTCAGACGGCAGTCTTCTCTTTCATCGGGTATGCGGCGATCAATGGAGTAGTACTCTCGAGTGTATTCCTTGCTTATACGGGCCTTACGATCTCGAATGCCTTCTTCACCACTGCAGCGGCCTTCGCGGGTATGAGTCTGTATGGTATGACTACCAAGCGATCCCTTGATGGGATGGGGCAGTATCTGATGATGGGGCTTTGGGGTATCATCATCGCGAGTGTGATCAATATCTTCATCGGCAGTGCCACCACCTACTATCTGATCTCCTATGCGGCAGTACTCGTGTTCTTAGGACTCACCGCCTGGGATACTCAGAAGATCAAAAGCTGGAATGAATCTTATGGAGCCTCTATGGATGAGGAGACCTATGTAAAACTCTCGATCCTCGGTGCATTGAAACTCTATCTGGATTTCATCAATATCTTCTTATATCTCCTACGAATATTCGGACGGAGAAACTAGCATCTCATTGAACAACCCCTTCGTAATCGTTATACTTCTGGCATAAATCACTCGTTAAGGGGACCCATTGCACGATGTATTCTGAGTTGTCACTCTTCAAAAGATCTCTTATCCTCTTCAGTACCTTCTTTCGTATCGGATTCTTCACCATCGGTGGTGGCTATGCGATGCTCCCGATCATGGAGAAGGAGTTCGTCTCAAACAGGAAATGGGTCTCAGAAGAGGAGATGATCGATATCATAGCGATCGTCCAATCCCTTCCTGGTGTCATTGCATTCAACACCTCCATGTTCATAGGCTATAAGATAGCAAAGTTTCCAGGAGCGCTCATAGCTGCGCTGGGAATGTTGTTCCCTTCCCTTATCATCATCACCCTCTTTGCCATGCTCTATGTCTCGGTTCAGGATAATCTCTATATTCAGGGGGCTTTCATGGGGATAAGGGCAGGAGTCACCGCTTTGATCGGACTTGCCGGTTATAAATTGGGGAAGAGGGTACTAGATTCATCGCTCAAGGCTCTCATCGCCGTTGCGAGTTTTCTGGCAGTCTGGTACTTCGAGGTTCATGCAGCCCTGATCATCGTGATTGCGGCAGTAGTCGGTCTTGTGGTCTATGGGATCACAGAAGCGAGGTCTCATGGGCTTGATTAATCTAATCCTGACTTTCGCGAAGATAGGGCTCGTCGGCTTCGGAGGTGGTTATGCCATGATACCGCTGATCCAGACCGAGATCATCAATCATAATTGGCTCGCTCCTGCTGAGTTCGCAGATATCGTAGCGGTCTCACAGATGACACCAGGACCGGTAGCGGTGAATGCCGCAACCTTCATCGGATTCCGGACCTATGGGATCCTAGGCGGATTCTGTGCGACTTTAGGGCTCCTCCTTCCCTCTCTTGTAATCATCACGATCGTCGCTCATATGGTCGATAAGTTCAAACAGAATCATTTGTTGCAGGCGGCACTTCTTACGATACGTCCGGCAGCGATAGGCTTGATAGGCTCTGCAGTCCTCTTCTTTGCCTCGATGTCCATCTTCGCAGGTGATCTAAGAGCTGGGGATCTTTCTGTCTACTGGCAGGGCGTTGTGATCTTTTTTACCATTTTGCTACTCTCTAAGAAGTTCAAGGTTCATCCGATCACCTGTGTGATCATATCGGCACTCCTTGGTATCCTGCTCTTTACCCTCATCTGATGGTGTTGATTGGAGTCTCAGAACTAGGATAAAAAACTCTTTTCTTGCTTTGCCCCTGATTATGGTGTTAAATAGAATATAAGAGTTACAAATTCTAATACCTATCATCCTCAAACAAGGTGCCGATTGATGAGAATAGCTACGAAATTTAGCCTACTGATCTTAATCTCTGGATTTTTCACGATCCTGATCATCAGTACGCTATTCTTTTATATAGAAAGAGATTCAGAGATTGATACAACCCTCGATAGACTGACTTCATATAGTAGCGATCTTGCCTATCACCTAGAGACTTCGATAAAATCTTTTACCCAAAGAACACAGACGATCTCCTGTACGACATCCTTGAAACAGGTTGTTAGGGAGAGTAACTATCGCTATTCGGTTATGTCAGAGACAGAGAGGAATGATTCGATAAAAAGATCGAGCGAGCTCTGGCAACAATCTGATCTTGACAGTTCGATCGTCTCTCAGGCCATGTCAAATGAGATTGCGACCTATTTCTCCAATCTACAAAAAAGCTTTCCTGGTGAAATTGGTGAGATCTTCCTGACTAACAGATTTGGTGTCGTGGTCAGTACGACGAAGAAACTCACAACCTTCGACCATGCCCATAAGTATTGGTGGAAAGGGGCCTATGACGGTGGAGTAGGCCGTGTCTATATTGATGATAGAGGCTTTGATACGAGCGTGGGAAGTGATGTCATAGGCATCGTGGTCCCCGTCTATGAGGAAGATCAGATCATCGGTATGTTGAAGATAAACTATATCGTAGATACTATTCTTGGTGGTGCTCTAGAAAACGTAGATAGTTCCGATCCTGAAACCTACATCATCAGAATGGGGGGGATGATCCTACAGAGCAAGTCAGAGCTCACTGATGGTATGGAACTCCCTGAAGATATTGTTGCTTGGATAACTCAGGGTTCTATGGTAAGTCGATCGATTTATCAAGACACCCAGGAGAGATTCCTCTCATATTCTCTGCTCGACTTTCCTGAAGGGTATGTGTTCGGTGGCTCCTCAGAATCCATCGACCATAAGAAAGGCAACAATGGGGAACCTTGGGTCATCGTATCTATCCTCGAGAAAAGAGATGCGCTTCTCTTATTCTATCAGGACCTCTCTAGAATACTCATTCTTGGGTTTGTGATCATCATCATCAATGGATCGGTTGCTATCATCATAAGTAAGGTCTTCACAAGACCTATCAGATCGGCAGTCGATTATGTTGAGAGATTGGGGAGGGGAGACCTCGGTCTGACCATACCGGTAGAGACTAAGGATGAGTTTGGTAACCTCCTTTCTTCGATGAACCATATGGCATTGACCCTCGATTCTACAATGACCTCGAAGACAGAATTATTACAGCAGATATCCTTAAGAGAACACGAGGAGAATAGATATCGACAACTATTCGACCAAATGAATGAGGGATTCTGTCATCATGAACTCATCTATGATGAAGAGGGAAAGCCTGTAGATTATCGGTTCCTTATCGCAAACCCCTCATATGAGAAGATCCTTGGGTTGAAACGAGAAGAGTTCCTAGGGAAAGGTATGAAGGAGATCCTCCCTCATACTGATGATTCGTTGATCTATCTCTATAGTGAGATCGAACGGACTGGCGACTCTGCCTCCTTTGAGTACTACGCAGAGGATCTGAAGAAACACTTCATGGTATTTGCTTTCTCCCCTCAAAAAGGTGAGTTTGCAACCCTCATAACCGATATCACGAATCTAAAAACCGTCGAAAAGCAGTTGATACTCGATAATGAGTTATTGGAGACTACCCTCGACTCGATCTCTGAGGCGGTCATCGTCACTGATCCGAGTGGAGTAATCTCCTTTTATAATGCAGAGACTCAGAATCTGTTAGGATGGGATGATAAGAAGAGAGGGAAACTGATTCATGAGATCTGTGATATTCTTCGTGATGAGAGGGGGAATTGCCTAGTTCAGAGTGTTCTGACTAACGGGAATCCTATAAACTCAACCTATCCAAGATCTGTGATGATCGATCAAGAGTTAAAAGTCCTGGAATATTCACTTGCTCCAATTGGTATGAGTGAAGACCAAGATTTCGGTGTGGTGATCATCTTGAAAGATGTTACTGAGAAAGAGCAGATGAGAGATCATCTCATCCTCTCAGAGAAGCTAGAGTCCCTCGGGGTGCTAGCCGGAGGAATCGCACATGATTTTAATAATTATCTTGCCGGGATATTTGGTAATATCGAACTATCGCTCTTGATGTTGAAGGATAAAGATGATCACGGGGTGACTTCATACCTGCAGAACTCCATGGATGTCTTCGAATCGGCGAAGGGTCTGGCTAAGCAGCTCATGACCTTCTCAAAAAGTGCACCGGTAAGAATGGAGATCAACTCGATTCGCGATATACTACAGACCTGTATCAACTTTGTATTCAGCGGATCGAATATATTCCCAGTGATCGATATCCAGGAGGGTCTATGGACCTGCCTTTGTGATAGACAGCAGATTGAGCAGAGTATCGATAATCTACTCATCAATGCCAAACAGGCGATGGCTGGAACAGGACAACTGTCGATCTCAGCAAGGAATATCTCTTCCATCGAGCATGAGGTCCAGGGAGTCTTGACCACGGAAGACTATATTGAGATCACGATAGTGGATACGGGAATAGGGATGTCCAAAGAGATAATCCAAAAGATCTTCGACCCCTTCTTCTCAACAAAAGAGACTGGACATGGTCTTGGTCTTGCTATGGTATTCTCTATTATTGAGAAGCATAAAGGGTGGATCGAGGTCGACTCAGAACTGGGAAGAGGGACTACGTTCACCCTATTCATCCCTGCACATTTTGGCGATCTGAAATCAAAGGAAACCGTTGATGACCCTATCCATTATCGAGGGAGGGGTAGAGTCCTTGTCATGGATGATCAGGTATTCATGCAGGAGGTATTCTCGAATATGTTGCAGGAGGTAGGCTTCACCGTTACGGTAGTAGATAATGGTGAAGATGCTCTACAGCAGATCGATTACGCTAAGAACTCTGAGGATCCTTTTAGGTTCTGTATACTTGATTTGACATTGCCTGGGAAACTCAGTGGCAAGGATGTGGTCCAGCTTATTAAGAGATTCTCTCCAGAGCTGCCCTGCTTTGCGGCTAGTGGCTATGCTGAAGATCCAATCATGTCAAACCCCTCTGATTATGGTTTCGAAGAGAGTATCAAAAAGCCCTTCACGATAAAAGAGTTATTGACGATGCTCAAGGATTTTAGCGAACCAGTCTAGGATAACATAATCCTATGGTATTCCAAGGCCTCTTTTAACACGGAAAAATCAAGTCTCTCTGATTCGATGTAGGAGACTCTCTTTCCGATATCATCGGGATAGTGGGCATCTGAACTGCGTATTATCGTATTCTCATAGGTCTGGTGTCTTGTAGGGTAGTTCACCACCTCGACTGCTGAATAGTTCAGATCCGGCAGGAATCCGAGTTGTGAGGTGACACTGAAGGCAAGGCGGTCGATATGGGCGGGGATTGCTAGACCATCATTACTCAAGACCTCTTCGATAAGTGTCTCAAAGCTGATCTCAGTACTGCTGAGGAGGTTCTTCTCAACGAGCCCCTCAATATTCTCATCTGCATCCACTATCACCTGATCTCCGAAGAGTTCGGGGATGTTTGGGATGTCAGGGAGTAAGAACTCTATATAACGACCGAACTCCATCGCCTTGTTCAAAGTGGAAAAGAGACATACGACATGGACCTCTTCCTGGGTGGTCACCTCAAGGCCGAAGACCGGGATGATTCCCTCTGTTTTACAGCATTTCTCGAAGGCCGGAAGATTCCCGGTATTGTTATGGTCAGTGAGAGCCATCATATCGATCCCCATCTCTTTTGCTCGCCTAGCCATGACCGAAGGTGACTGTTCTAGACTACCGCAGGGGCTGAGACAGGAATGATTATGTAAGTCTATGGTGAATCTACTCATCATCAGGAGTTTAGTAGGGTCCCTATCTTACAAGAAGCGATGAACTGGCTGTCTGATGTGGTAAAGATAGCGATGCTCTCTGAGATGGCTGCATCGACCATATCTTCAGGTGCTGATCGTTTGTTACAGAGAATGATGGCCTGCATCCCAATGAGTGATGCTACTGCTATGGAGTTCTTATGTCCTTGTATCGTGATCAGTACTGAATCCTCTGGGGCATTTCCCATAACATCACTTAACAGATCAGAAGTATAAGCATCAGTGATCTCGACATCCACATCAGGTAGTGTCACTACCGTATAACCAAGTTTCTTCTCAATATCCTGTAATTTCATATGTTTACCTCGTTTCTATAGATTTATCTTTGATATGACATGCGTACCTGTCTCCAATGATGATTCGATGGAGAACTCATCAGAGACTCTTCTGACATTAGGGAGACCCATCCCGGCTCCGAAGCCTAGGGATCGTATCCATTCGTTCGCCGTAGAGTAACCCTCAGTCAAAGCTTGTTCTACACTTGGGATACCCGGACCGGTATCTTTAGCTTCTATGGTGATAGAATCGGTCTCGAAGGTCGCTTTGATCTCCCCCCCGTTGGCATGGACGACAAGATTTATCTCCAACTCATATGAGGCTATTGCAGCTCTTCGTATGAGTCTTGGATCCCTATTATCCTTCTTTAAACGTTTCTTGATCTCGGTGGAGGCCCCTCCCGCGTTCTCAAAATCATGCTTGAGGACAGTGAAGGTTCTGACCTGGTGAGTCTCTCCACCAGTCTGTTTATCATAACCGGTGACTCTCTCGATCCGGTCGATCTCTCTGTTGATCTCCATGAGGAGCCTCGTCGTGATATCACGTGAGGTTACGATTCCTACGAGTTCTTTCTTCCTGTTGAGTACCGGGAACCGGTGGAAGGGGTAGCGATCAAAATAGGTGATGGCGAATGAAACGGGCATATCATCCTCTAGGACAATCAGTTTGGAGGACATATGATCTTGTGCCTCCTCTTCGATATATCCCTCATCAAGTGCCGTGATGATATCATCCATACTCACGATCCCCACAAGACGCTTGCCCTCTGCTATGGGCATCCCGGTGATCGATTCCTTTCGCATCAGTTTCTGGATCTCACGCATACTCGTACGACGATTGACTGTGATCAGGTTTGAACACATCACATCTTTTACTTTGAGTCTATAGATCAGTTCTAGTATCACCGTTGGTGAATTATAGGTATTTATCGGAATTTTCTGCATATTCATGATTATACACATTACGGGATGATTGTTAAGATGAGTGAGCTTTTTACTCTTGAATTTCATCAATGTTGAGTGAGAAACCGTACCATGATATACTAGTACTTCGCAAAAATAATCAGGAGATGCATATGAGAGATATAAGAGATAAGAGATTGGCAGAACTATTGGTCAATTTTTCCATAAAGTTGAAAAAGGGGGAGTCCTGTTTGATCAATGCTGTCGATGTTCCCCTAGAACTCGTCGAGGAGCTTGTAGACGCTGTGTATGCAGCTGGAGGAAGACCTGTGGTGAATATCACCTCTGAACGGTTAGAACGGGCCCTGCTGAAGGGAGCGACCTCTGAGAGTCTAGACCTGCGTGCCGATTGTGAGGTCTATCGTATGAAGAAGATGGATACCTTCATCGGGGTACGGGGACCTATGAACACGAAAGAGACAGCCGATATCCCTGAGGACCAGGTGAGACTATCCGCTCTCAGATATGGAAAACCTCTCCATAGTGATGTGAGAGTCCCTGATACACGATGGGTCGTCTTAAGGTATCCAACAGTCATCATGGCCTATAATGCCGGTATGTCCACTGTAGAGTTCGAAGACTACTATTACCGAGTCTGTACGGAGGTCGATTATGAGGCTATGTCAAAAGCTATGGATAGGGCGGTCTCTTATATGGAGGCAGCAGATAAGGTACATATCATTGGTCCGGGAACCGATCTCAAGTTCTCGATAAAGGGACTTGGAGCGATAAAATGTGATGGTGCGATGAACATTCCGGATGGCGAGATCTACAGCTGTCCGCTCAAGACGAGTGTGAATGGTAAGATCACCTATAATACCCCCTCCACGAAGAACGGGTTCACCTTTAGAGATGTCTGTTTGGAATTCGAAGACGGTAAGATTGTGAAGGCTACGGCAAATGATACTGAAAGACTGAATGCGGTATTGGACACAGATGAGGGGGCAAGGTATGTAGGGGAGTTCGCTCTAGGATGTAATCCTTCGATAACATTCCCTATGGATAACACCCTCTTCGATGAGAAGATAGCAGGTTCCTTCCACTTTACCCCAGGAGCAGCCTATGATGATTGCTATAATGGTAATGACAGTGCACTGCACTGGGATCTGGTATCGATCCAGACATCTGAATATGGTGGTGGTGAGATCTGGATGGATGGGGAGCTGATCAGAAAAGATGGAGTATTCGTACATGAAGCGTTCACAGCTCTCAATCCTGATAATCTGTAGTATGTTCTACGCGGTGTTGCTGGGATCCTGCATCACTGCTCCAGTAGCTCATGAAAAGTTGGATATCGTCGATGTGGAGATTGGAGATGATATCTACCGGCTTGAGGTGGCTCATACTGATGAGCAGCGCCAGCGGGGGCTCTCTTCAAGGTCTTCACTAGATATAGATGAGGGGATGTTGTTCCTCTTCGATGAGGCTCAGAGAGTCAGTTTCTGGATGAGAGACACGATTCTCGAGCTCTCTTTAGCTTGGATAGACGAAGAGGGCAGGATCTATGAGGTAGTGGATCTGGTTCCGATGAGTCTTGAACTCGTGACGTCCCCTGTGAAGGTGATAGCCGCTATCGAACTCCCACAGGGCTCTTTCTCGCGATCTGAAGCTCTCATTCTAGACCCTATCATCATTGATCAATGTTCGTTAGAAAAGACTACAGTCTTGTTTCCTGAGATGATGACTCGATGTTCTAGGTGAGCCTGAACCGCCCTGGATAATACGATCCTCTCTACATCCTTGCCGACCTTCTTGAGCCCCACTGGTGTCAGTTCATGATTCACACGATAGACATCCTGTTCTATGATCGGACCCTGATCGAGGTCTTCAGTAGCATAATGGGCAGTAGCCCCAATCATCTTTACCCCTCTCTGGTAGGCTCTAAGATAGGGATTCGCCCCCTGGAAGGCCGGGAGGAAGGCATGATGGATATTGATGATTCTCCCTGCATAGGGATCTATGAAGTCTGAGGTGAGTATCTGCATATAACGAGCCATGACCACAAGATCAATATGGTGTCTTTGCAGAATCTCCAAAACCTGCTGTTCCTGTTGTTTTTTCGTCTCTTTAGTGACAGGAAGGTAGTAGAAGGGGATCTTGAACTGATCTGCGATATGTTCAAGGTCAGGATGATTACTGATCATGAGAGGGATCTCACATCGAATATCCTCCTCTTTCTGTCTCATGATCAGATCATAGACACAATGAGAAGTTTTTGATGCCATGATAGCGACTCTCTGTATGTTATCGGTGAAATTACAGGACCAATCGAGTTTTCTCGGTTCTGCGAACTTTGCGAAATCACTCTTGAGATCTCCTCTCGAACAGGAGAGGTCCTTCATGTCGAGTTCTAATCTCATATAGTATTTCTTAGCTCGGGAGTCAGTATGCTGCTGACAGTGTAGGATATTGAATCCTTTAGTGTAGAAGTAGCTGGTTATATCGGCAAGGAGCCCTTTCTGGTCGCTTGTCTGGATTAAAAAAACGATCTTATTCATCTGTTATTCATCTTCCTTGTTGAATGGTTCAAAGACTGGTGAATCTTCTTCCGAAGATGATACAAGTATTTGGACCTTTTGTTCAATTGATTCAAGTTCCTTTTCAAGCCCTTTTAAGAGGTCCATACCCTCTTCGAAAAGAGATAGTGACTCACTTAAGGAGAGCCCCTGTTCTTTCATCTGTGTACTTATAAACTCAAGCCTTTCTAATCGTTGCTCAAAATCCTTCATCTTCTCACCTCTTTGACTTCTGAAATGATAGCACCATCAGCTATGTGTGTCTCTAGTAACATACCCTCCGAGATCTCATCGATACTCGTGATAGGTAATCCACTGCTTTGTTCTGTTAGGAGTGAGTAACCCCTTGAGAGTAGAGCTTTTGGAGAGCTACTCTCTAGAGTCCTCTTCGACAGTTCAATTGCATGAGATCTTACTCTCATGCAATTGAACATATATTCCTGTATGCGATCATGATGATCGGTGATCCTCATATGATGATCATCGATCTTATGGGTGATTCGCTCCACTAGCGTATCAGAGGAGGCGTTACTCATTCTGAGCCTCATCAGATCAATGCTCCTTCTCATCTCATGGATCAACTGCCCTTTGAAGTCTGTGATCCTATCGTTGAGGGCTCCTGTCTCTGCCGTGACGAGTTCTGCCGCTGCCGAGGGAGTGGGTGCTCTCAAGTCTGCCGCATAATCACTGAGGGCCCAGTCTATCTCATGGCCCACTGCTGAGATGACAGGGATAGGGGAGTCAGCGATCATTCTGACGACCATCTCATCGGAGAAGGGGAGAAGGTCCTCGACCGATCCTCCACCACGTCCAATGATGATGACATCGCCGATCCTATTATCGATAGCTGTCTGTAGCATATGGACAAGATGTGAGGCTGCAGCCTCACCCTGTACTGCTGCAGGTAGGATGGATACCGTGATCCCTGCATTCCTTCTTCTCATGACCTGCAGGATATCTCTGAGAGCTGCACCTGTTGGCGAAGTGATGACTGCCACATGTTTGGGCATGAGAGGGATCGCTCTCTTTCTCTCCTGGTCGAAAAGACCTTCTGCGGCAAGCTGTCTCTTTCGCTCTTCGAGTCTCTGCAGGATGTCACCTGTCCCGATCTTCTCGATCGAATCACAGATGATCTGATAGCTTCCACGTGGTGCATATACCGATAGGGATCCGGTGATTCTCACCTTCATACCCTCTTGGGGCTTTATCTGTTGTCTGAATATCCTGTTCTTGAACATGACTGCGGAGATCGCGGCATTTCGATCCTTGAGGGTGAAATACCAGTGTCCTGTGCTAGCGGGTCTGAAATTCGATATCTCACCTTCGATCGTGATTCGAGAGAATGCACCTTCGATGATTTCTTTAAGGAGTTGTGTGATATCTGATACGGTATAGATTAATTGATCGTTTATCATAGATAGAGATAGTATACAGAGAACTCATGGATACATGCAATGTGGTTTAGCACAAAAAGATAGTGGTTCTTGTAGCTTTAGATCCCAAATACCAGGGATATTATCAATCCTATCGTGTATATAGCGACGAAGGCAGCGATCATCCTCGACAGAGTCTTGGAATAACCTGATGGTGTGAGTTTTCCTTTTGAATCAATGTCTCTGATGATCGGATGGAGTCTCCAGAAATAGGAGAGGATCGATGCGATCATGGCAATAGTGGCTGCGATCTGTGTCATCCTAGTCCCTGTGATGAGGATAACTAATAGGAGCACGATGAATATGAGTTTTGTTCCGGCAACCCAGAAGACCAGATATCTCATAAGATCATGAATATGCTCATACTGTTTGGACTCTTCCCAGGCGTCGAAGACCCCGACACCATTTCCTCTCTTTGAATCGGGAGCAAAATAGAGGAGAAGCACATTGAGACTCTCTAGAATGATGAAAGCTATGATGATGATGGTCATGACACTCATGAAATATTCCTTCCTATTCTTTGGAAAATAAAAAAGGCTGACTTACTTCATGAGTAAGACAGCCCTCTCTCGTATGTACGGAGATTATTCTGCTACGATTGCTTCTGTAGGACAAACGTCTGCACATGATCCACAATCTGTACAAAGGTCAGCGTCGATTACGTAGATATCGCCTTCAGAGATTGCCTCAACTGGACATTCAGGAAGACATGAACCACAAGCAACGCAAGCATCAGTGATTTTGTAAGCCATATTTGGCCTCCTTATCGCTTAGTATTATCTTTTGAGACTATATACCTCATGCAAGTGGCAAGTCAAGTTTTATCAGCTCTAAATTGTTGTATTGACATGGATTTGTACAGTTTTTACAATAATGGCATGAACGAAGTTGATGAGATTCTCAAGTTTATCACCGATGCACAGTATCTTACGGTATTCACCGGTGCCGGGGTCTCAACACTCTCAGGCCTACGGGACTTCCGTGGTAAAGATGGTCTGTATAGGGAGGTTGATGCCAATAAGATCTTTGATCTTCCCTATTTTCTTGAGGACCCCGGATTCTACTATTCGCATACCCTAGATCTGATCTATGACACACAACAGATAAGACCCTCTCTAGTACATACTGTACTTGCAAGGCTACAGAGAAGAGGATATGTGAAGCGGGTCATCACTCAGAATATAGACCTCCTTCATCAGAAAGGGGGATCGACTGATGTCCTTGAGATCCATGGATCTCCTAGGACCCACCATTGTCTCTCTTGTGGGAGAGTCTATCTCTATGATGAGATCGTACCGATCGTCAGGTTCGGGCAGGTCCCTTTTTGTGAGGTATGTGATGGGTTGATCAAACCCGATATCACCTTCTTTGGAGAATCACTCCCTCAGAAAGCTCTCCAAGAGGCCTACGCTGAGAGTTCAAAGAGTGATTGTATGTTGATACTTGGTTCTACGCTGTTAGTCAGTCCTGCCTCTTCGCTACCGTTGAGGACACTGCAGAATGGGGGAAAGATCATCATCGCAAATAGAGGGGAGACACCCTTGGACAGCTATGCCTCCCTTCGCTATGATGACCTCTTCGAACTGTTCAGTTATCTCGAAGAGGCCTTGGACTCAGATCTTCTCTAGTATTCCTGGATCAGTCTTCTCTATAAGAGCATCTACCTTAGGTCTTTTTATCTTCTGAGTGGTAGTCATCTCCAAAGCCTCTTCGATGACTCTCAGTCGACCAATTCGTTTATAGGGAAGGAGTTCTTTGTTATGGTCTCTGATGACCTCAACGATTTCCTCGATGATCTTTTTCTTGTTATAGATTCCCTTACTATTGAAATATTCAGTATTAGGAAGAATGACTGCTTCGATACCTTCTGATTTAGTCTCTCTGTTCGCTATATACCCCCGTACCATCATCTGTTCGATCTGTACGTCGAGTTGGAAGTGGTCCTCGATCTCTTCAGGGAAGACATTCTTGCCCCCCTCGGTGACAATCAATGATTTCTTTCTACCGGTCAGATAGAGATAGTTCTCACTATCTAGATAACCTACATCTCCTGTTTTCAGGTAGCCATCTTCAGTGAACAACTCCTCAGTGGCCTCTGTATTGTTATAATAGCCGGTTGTGACATTTGGCCCCTTAACGATTATCTCACCAGTTCCCTGCTCATCCTTGTCGATGATCTTCATTTCTACTAAGGGAAATACCTTTCCTACTGAGTCTACCTTGAAATGTGCTGTAGGATTCAAAGTGAGGATAGGAGAAGTCTCAGTGAGCCCATATCCCTGAACGAAATCGAGTCCGAGTTGGTTGTATCTTCTAAATGTCTCTGGAGCTAGAGGGCCACCACCACAGATAAGGATCCTCAGATTGTCTAGATTAGCCTTCTTCAACAGTGAGGCGAAGATCACCTTTCCTGGGTTCTTGTGGAAGATCTTCTTGATCAATCCACTGATCTTCATCATCAGGCCAATGTAGAGATGTACTGCGAGCCCTTTTGCACGAACCTGTTTCATCATCCCCTGAAGGATCTTGTTGTAGAGGAGGGGGATCGCCATGAACATGGTGATATTTCCTTGCTTGAGATCCTTCATGATCTGAGGGACCACGAGCCGTTGGGCAAAGACTATCTCTGAGCCGAATTTGATTCCCTCTAGAAAGACTGCTGTCATGCAATAACTGTGGTGGAGTGGTAGGAGGGCATACCAGACGTCCTCCTGTGAGGCTCCTAGGAACATATCATGACAGGCTTGATAGACATCTGACATGAAGTTCTTGTGCGTGAGCATGACACCCTTCTCATTGCCGGTCGTACCAGAGGTATAGAGGATCGCTGCAAGGTCGTTCTCTGTTCTACGAGGTTTATTATGTGCTTTTGCCTTCAAGTCTAGGATGAACTGATCATTTTCATCACAGAGTGCGATTCTCGTCTTTATCGGTGAAGTCTCTCCGATCGAGAGCTCCTCATATTTTTCCTTATCCACGATGAGGACTGTAGATTCTGCATAGTCTATCAGTCTTTCTATGGTCTCATTATCGAGTTGATAGTCGATAGGTACGATGACTGCCCCAGCCTCGAGAATAGCAAGATAGGCAATTCCCCAGTAAGGGGTGTTCTTACCGGTCAGGATTATATTGTCACCGGGCTTGACCCCATTCTCAATGAGGTGGTCGGCTGCCTTCTCAACATAAGCGGAGACCTCTTCATAGGTGTAAGATACCTTCTCCTTTCCAAATGCGGTGAAGCATGCTGCCTGAGGATACTCCGTAGTTGATATATGAAACTGTTCTGTTATGGTCGGCCATTCACCAGCAATGGCAGTACCCCGATATTTCTCTAAAATGTCCCATGAATTCTGCATATGATAAACCTCTGCATGGTATGATGTACCAGAAAGAATCCTCTGTTTTGTCAGGGGAAATAGTCCTAGCCAGATTGACTATTTATCATAACAATATAGTATGGAAATGTCAAAAACAATTACCGGCTTAAATATGAGTGATTTTATATAATATAGTTATTATAAAAACAAAATGTTATTATATAGACAAAAAGTTATTATTATACTATGATGGAAATCGAATAAGGAGCACTACCAGATGAAGATAGCGATCAGCGGTTATGGACGAATGGGTAAATTGATAAGAGAGAAGGCTTTAGAAGCTGGATATGATGTAGTTGCTGTGATCGATCCTGTCAGTGCTGACAGGATCGTCACGGCAAGGGAAATCAGTCGTGAATCATTACAGAGTGCAGATGTCGTGATCGACTTCACGATACCCCAGGTATTAGTAAAAAATATTAGAGAATATACGGCCTGTGGAATCTCTGTTGTCATTGGTACCACAGGGTGGTATGACCGGATGGATGAGGTATCACAGATCGTTGGAGATAAGATTGGATGTATCTGGTCAGGGAACTTCTCGGTGGGAGTCCATCTGTTCTTTCATATGATACAGAAAGCAGCAGGTTTAATGAATGCATTCCCTGCATATGACTGTATGGTACATGAGTTCCACCATAATAAGAAGGCAGATAGTCCCTCTGGGACCGCTGCTATGATTGGAGATATTCTCATCGAGGGGCTCGATGCAAAGTCAAAGGTCGTCCCACAGATGCTCGATAGACCGATAGAAGCTGATGAGTTACATGTCTCATCGACACGTGGTGGTTCGATACCGGGAACTCATACAGTCATCTTCGATAGCCCTGTCGATAGTATCGAGCTCACTCATAGGGCTCGTAATCGAGAAGGTTTCGCATCTGGCGCTGTAGAGGCTGCAAAGTGGATAGGGGGGAAGAGAGGTTTCTTCTCCATAGATGATATGTTACAAAGTATGTTGGGAGGAGAATAGATATGGCAGACAAGATTTTTCAGGGAGTTTTTACCGCACTGATAACACCATTTACCAAAGAGGGAACCGTAGATGAGGAGGCCCTGAAGAGGCTGATAAATCATCAGATCGATGCCGGTGTTGATGGTCTCGTCCCCTGTGGGACGACAGGTGAGAGTCCGACCCTGTCTCATGAGGAACATGACCGAGTCATCAAACTCACCGTCGAGTATGCAGCGGGAAGAGTCCCTGTCATAGCTGGAACTGGTAGTAATGCAACTTCAGAGGCGATTCGTCTCTCACAGCACGCTGAGGCTTCAGGTGTCGATGCTCTGTTACTCGTGAACCCTTATTATAACAAACCTACACAGAAGGGCCTCTATCTTCATTTCAAGGCTATCGCTGATGCGGTGAACATCCCCTGTGTCCTCTATAACATCTTGGGACGGACCGGTGTGAATATAGAGACCGATGTTGTTGTCAGGCTGATGACTGAGTGTGATAATATCCTGGCGGTAAAAGAGGCATCAGGAAACTTGGATCAGATGAAATCCGTTATCGAGCAGCGTCACGATAAGTTCGTGGTACTCTCCGGTGATGATAATATGACGATTGACCTCATCGAGGCTGGAGGAGATGGTGTTATTTCTGTATCATCTAATCTGATCCCGGAATTGATGGTAGAGATGGTCCATACGGCACTTGATGGAGATATTGAAGGAGCTAGAAGACTCGAAAAGAGACTCACTCCATTCTTCAAAGCCTGCTTTGTCGAGACGAACCCGATTCCGATCAAGACCGCTATGGCTCATATTGGCTGGTGTGAGGAGAGTTTTAGACTTCCTATGTGCACTCTGTCGAATGATGAGAACAGACAGTTATTGATGAACGCGGTTAATGCGTTAGGACTAGAGAGAATTTAAGATAAACGATATAGGAGATTTACGAACATGGCGAGAATCAACGAGAATTACCAGATGCTTGCAGCTGGGTATCTTTTTCCTGAGATCGCGAGAAGAATGCGATCATTTCAGAGTGATAACCCACAGGCAGAGATCAAGAAGTTAGGTATCGGTAATACGACTGAAGCTTTGACCCCTGCGATCCTTGAAGGACTTCATGATGGTGTGGCTAGACTTGGGAAGCTGGAATCCTACAGTGGTTATGGTGATGAACAGGGAAACAGTGATCTAAGAGAGGACCTAGTCTCTTTCTATAAGAAGACTAGAGGAGTTGAACTCTCTGCAGATGAGTTCTTCATCAGTGATGGGGCGAAACCTGATTCAGGTAATATACAGTCGATCTTCAGTACCGATTCGATCGTAGCGGTCCAGGATCCTGCATATCCGGTATATGTCGATTCCAATGTCATCGCCGGAAGGTCCAAAGGCTTCGATGAGGCAAGCAGTAAATACAAGGGTTTTGTCTATATGCCCTGTAATGATGAGAACGGGTTCATTCCCGAGATACCACAAGAACATGTGGATCTTATCTATCTCTGCTCTCCGAACAACCCCACAGGTGCCGTAGCGACAAAAGAACAGCTCAAAGGCTTCGTGGATTATGCAAGAGAACATAAAGCTGTGATCATCTTCGATGCGGCCTACAGTGAATATATTTCAGACCCCTCCTATCCTAAGACGATCTTCGAGATAGAAGGTGCTACCGAATGTGCCATCGAGATAAACAGTTTCTCGAAGTTTGCCGGATTCACCGGTGTTAGACTTGGTTGGTGTATCGTCCCCAAGGATCTAGTCGTTGAAGGATCTGAGGCTGGTGTGGTCAACCGATTATGGAACAGAAGACAGTGTACCTTCTTCAATGGTGCCTCCAATATCGTACAGGCTGGTGGTAAGGCTGTATTGAGTGATGCTGGACTTAAAGAGTGTTATGAGTTGATCTCATACTATATGGAGAATGCAAAGATCATCCGTGATGGTCTTCAGTCTCTCGGGCTTACCGTCTATGGTGGTGATAATGCCCCCTACCTCTGGGTTCATGCACCTGAAGGTCTCTCCTCATGGGAGTTCTTCGATAAGCTATTACATGAGGCCTGGGTCGTAGGTACCCCTGGTGTCGGCTTCGGTCCGGCAGGAGAGGGTTATTTTCGATTGAGTGCTTTTGGACATCGAGAAGATATCATCGCAGCAGTAGAGAGTATCAAGAAGAACCTCGTACTGGCGTAGTAGGGAGAGTAAGATAAAGATGAAACATGTACCATTTACAAAAGAATTGATAGAACGGGTGGAAAAGAGCGTTCCGACCCCCTTCCATATCTATGATGAGGCAGCGATCAGGGCGAATGCTCAAGCCTTCACAAAAGCTTTCTCTTGGGCCCCAGGGTTCAAGAACTATTTTGCGGTGAAAGCCTGTCCAAACCCTACGATCATGAGCCTACTCAAAGAGGAGGGCTTCGGTGCAGACTGCAGTTCTCTTCCTGAACTGCTTCTATCTGAACGAGTCGGCCTGACCGGAGAGGATGTGATGTTCACCTCCAATGATACTCCTGATGAGGAGTTTCAGGCAGCAGTTGAGCTCGGGGCTATTGTCAATCTCGATGATATTTCCCATATAGAGACTCTCGAAAAGAGTGCCTCAATACCTGAATTGATCTGCTTCCGTTATAATCCTGGTGAGGGAAGGACTGGGAATGTGATCATTGGACACCCTACTGAGGCAAAGTATGGGGTGACGACAGACCAGCTCATCGATGCCTACCGTATCATGAAAGAGAAGGGCTCCACGCGATTCGGGCTCCATACTATGGTCGCTTCGAATGAGCTTAATGGTGATTATTTCGTTGAGACTGCTCGAATGCTATTCGCTCTTGTCATAAGGATCCAGAAAGAGGCAGGTGTTCGTATAGAGTTCATCAATATGGGTGGTGGTATCGGTATCCCCTATGGCCTTGATGATAAACCGGTAGACCTTGAGGCAGTGTCTGCAGGAATGAAGGATCTCTATGAGCAGATGATCGTTCCAGCTGGACTCGATCCTTTGAAGATCGTCTTCGAATGTGGACGAATGGTCACAGGTCCGTATGGTTACCTAGTCGGTAAGGTAAGACATGTCACAGAGAAATATAAGAGTTATGTAGGGCTTGATGCCTGTATGACCAACCTGATGAGACCTGCTCTGTATGGGGCGTACCATCATATAACAGTATTAGGGAAAGAGGGATCTGAGTGTTCAGAAGTCTATGATGTGACCGGATCATTATGTGAGAACAACGATAAATTCGCTATCGATAGACAACTTCCTAAGATCGATGTGGATGATATCGTGGTGATTCATGATACTGGAGCACATGGACATGCCATGGGTTTCAACTATAATGGAAAACTCAGATCAGCAGAGCTCCTCCTCAAACCTGATGCGTCAGTAGAACTGATCAGACGTGCTGAGACTATTGAGGATCTCTTTTCGACTCTGGATTTTGAGTTCAAGACACTGTAAGTATGAGGGCTGAATGATGGAACACACCGGCATAGGTATCGCTAGGATCTCGGATAATATCTGTTACTATTCGCAGAGGGTCTATTATAGTGATACTGATGCGGGTGGGATCGTCTACCATAGTAGATATCTTGATTTCACCGAACATGCGAGGACTGAGCTGCTCAGGACACTGGGCATCGATCAGTCAGAGGCTCTCAAAGAGGCTAGTCAGGCATTCGTGGTCAGGTCTTTATCGATCGACTATGCGATCCCTGCTATTCTCGATGACCTGCTTACCATCGAGTCTCAGGTTCTCAAGTGCGGGAGGTTTTCCATGCTCATCGAACAGCGGATCACTCGAGGTGATACGACTCTTGCGGTTCAGGAGACAAAGGTCGGTCATGTCGATCTAAAGACTGGCAGACCTCTTCCTGTTCCTGAACGGGTCAGAGAGCTCTTCCTGATGATCAAAAAGAGCTAGAAGCATCTTCCTTTAGTCTCTTTCACACATTCCTTATCACATCTATAACAGACCTCATTAGCTAGCGGAGCTCCTCCGAAGAAGGCTTTGAGGTTCTCAAAGGTCGTCATTGCGATGTTCGTGAGAGCCTCTTTAGTCAAGAAAGCCTGGTGAGAGGTGATAAGCACATTGTTGAAGGACAACAGTCTTGCAAGATTATCATCGTCGATATGAGATAGGGAATAGTCGTGAAAGAAGTATTGGCTCTCTTCCTCATAGACATCTAAGCCTGCTCCCCCGATCTTCTCTGTCTTGAGTCCCTCGACAAGGGCGCTCGTCTTGATCAGTTGACCTCTACTGGTGTTGATGAGTATCACCTTATCCTTCATGAGGTTAAGGGCTTTCTCATCGATGAGATGATAGGTACCTTCAGTAAGGGGACAATGAAGCGTTATGATATCTGATCTTTTATAAAGGGTCTCCAAGTCGGTGAAACTGATCTGAGGGTCGGCAGCAAGTACAGGGTCCTCATATCGATCATGGATAAGGATCTCTGTCCCAAATCCCTTCATGATGGAAACCATGATCCTGCCGATCTTTCCGGCCCCGATCACCCCTACTGTCTTCCCGTGAAGGTCAAAACCTGTAAGACCCGAGATATTGAAATTACTCTCTCGTGTTCTATTATAGGCCTTATGAGTCTTCCGGTTGAGGGCCATCAATAGTGCTGTGGCATGTTCGGCAACGGCATAGGGAGAGTAGGCTGGGACTCTAACGACATGAATGTGACGATCATATACCGCTTTGAGATCTATATTGTTATAACCTGCACACCGGAGTGCTATCAATGTAATATTATAGGAGTCGATCAGCTTTGCGATCTCCTCAGTGACTTTATCATTAACGAACAGGGAGATTGCATCTGCCCCATACATCATTGAGGCGGTATTCTCTGACAGACGGTCGCTTACGAATGATAAAGAGTATAGTTCAGGATCTAGGTGGGATTCGAATGACTCAATGTCATAGGGCTTTGCATCAAAGAATACTATCTTTCGTTTCATATGACCTCCAGGTCTCTTTGTTATTCATGAATAACTTACAAAAACTATCAGCAAAAGGAAACAAGATAAATATCGATGGAAAAGAAGGTAGATTATTCTATTTTTTCGCGTATAATGAAGTTAATATAAAAAGTAAGGTTAATAGTATGAGTGAAAAATGGGTATGGTGGAAACATGGAGTGATCTATCAGATCTATCCTAGGAGTTTCCAGGATTCAAATGGTGATGGTGTCGGTGATATACAGGGCATCATCTCAAGATTGGATTATCTAGAGGAGCTCGGAATCGATGCCATCTGGATATCTCCTATCTATAAGTCGCCTATGGTAGACTTTGGTTATGATATCAGTGATTACCGCGAGATAGATCCTGTCTTCGGTACATTCGAAGATATGAATGAACTTATCACAAGAGCTCATGAGAAGAGTATCAGGATCATCATGGATATGGTCCTCAACCACACCTCGAATGAGCATAGATGGTTCATCGAGAGCAGGTCCTCAAAGAGATCCCCCTACAGAGACTATTATATTTGGGAAGACCCGAAAGGTGGGCGTGAACCCAATAACTGGAAAGCCGCCTTTGGTGGCAATGCCTGGGAGTTCGATGAACAGACAGGACAGTACTATATGCACTCTTTCAAGGCCCAACAACCAGATCTTAACTGGCGTAATCCAAAAGTGGTAGAGGGACTCTTCGCAGATGTAGCCTTTTGGCTGGAGCTTGGAATCGATGGTTTTAGATTGGATGTGATCAACCATATCATAAAGGATAGAGAGTTGAGGAATAATCCTTTCACAGTTGGAGCCTCAGTCCGACCCTATGACATGCAGAGACACCTCTATGATCGTAACCAAGAGGATTCACATGATAGTATTAGAGACTTCCGACGGCTCATCGATTCATATCCGGGAAAGATGCTAGTCGGGGAGATCAATGTAGAACAACCGGGTGAGCCAGATATAGCAGCCTCCTACCTTGGTGATGATCAATTGCACCTGACCTTCGACTTCTCCTTCATCTGGACCGTATGGGATGCTCAGGAATTCAAGAAACGAGCTATGAAATGGTATGCTTCGATCGGTGATGATAGGTGGCCAGCATGGGTCTTGTCTAATCATGATCAGAAGAGGGCCTATTCGAGATACGGGAACCATGAACAAAGAGCGAAGATAGCGGCCCTATTTCTCCTGATGCAGAGGGGGACCCCCTTCATCTACTATGGAGAGGAGATAGGGATGCGACATAAGATCGTTGACCATAAACATATAGTAGACCCCCCGGGTCTCCAGTATTGGCCCTTTTATTGGGGGAGAGACCCTGATCGACTCCCTATGCAATGGGATGATTCCCATAATCTTGGATTCTCTGATAATGAGCAAACCTGGTTACCTGTAGATGAGAAGTGGGGAAGCGATCATAATGTAGCAAGGCAATCAGATGAGGCTGGGTCCCTCCTGTCTTGGTATAGGGAGATTCTTACGATCAGAAGAAAGTACCGGACCCTGTATGGTGGGGATATACGCTTTCTTGACGTCCCAGAAAAGGATATTCTCTGTTTTTTCAGACATGAAGAACAGAGGATACTCTGTATTCTCAATTTCAACCGATTTGCACGAAAGATCGATCCCGATGTGGTCCTCTATGGACAATGGGATAGAATCTTGTTGCAAAGAAGTGATATGGATTATGATACATTCGAGAAGTTGGCAGGTTATGAGGCTATGATCGTATTATTGAAATAGTCTTACCAGATGGTAAAAACAGACACACTGCGGATTATAGACGAAGAGGAGACCGCCAAAGTTGACGGTCTCGCAATGCATATGAATGCGCAGTGTGTATATGTCAAACTCTAGACTAGAGTCTGAAAAGCATGTCCTCATATGAAGGGTATGGCCAGTAAGCTTTATCGGTAATCTTCTCTAGCGCATCTCCATATGTTCTGAGTTCTTCCATTGCTGGAACGACCTTCTCGTAGTAGCTATCTGCTTGAGCAGGTACATCTTCTTCAAGTTCATGTGCGGTGTTCATCACCTCTGCAAGTTTATCAGCTGCAACGATAGTTGCGTTGATATTCTGTGACAGCTGAACAATCATATCTTTCTGAGCTGCAGGATCAAGTCCCAATGCAACCTGACTCGTGACTGATTCGATAATCTCCTGCATGTATCTTGTTGATGCAGGGACGATGAGTCTCTTAGCCATCTCGACCATGACACCAGCTTCGATATTGATCTGCTTGCTGTAGGTCTCAAGATAGATCTCTTCTCGTGATTCCAACTCAGCTTTTGAAAGTACTTTGTGTTTTTCAAAGACCTTGATGAATTCTTCATTGGTGATCACCTTGACTGCGGAAACGGTACTCTTGAGGTTAGGAAGCTTTCTCTTCTCTGCCTCAACGACCCATTCATCTGAATATCCGTTACCGTTGAAGACTACTCTTCTGTGTTCGGAATAGAATTCATTGATGATCGAATTTACCTCTGCGATAGTATCATCTGAAGCTTCAAGTCTGTCAGCTACCCCTTCGAGAACCTCAGCGACTCCCGTATTGAGGACTGTGTTCGGTCCTGATAGAGACTGGCTCGAACCAACCATTCTGAATTCGAACTTGTTACCGGTAAAGGCGAAAGGGGAAGTTCTGTTTCGGTCTGTAGCATCTTTAGGGAAACTTGGGATAGTAGTCGAACCGACTCTTACCTTCTGTCCATCTACCTTGATAAGCTCTTTTCCATCGACGATAGAATCGAGGATGTCTTTGAGTTGCTCCCCTAAGAACATCGAGATGATCGCAGGAGGTGCTTCGTTGGCTCCGAGTCTGTGGTCATTTCCTGCACATGCAGCAGACATTCTCAAAAGAGGTGCATAGATGTCTACTGCCTTGATGATGGAAGTAAGAAAGAGAAGGAAATGAGCATTGTCTTCAGGGCTCTTTCCTGGCTGGAGTAGATTAAGGCCATCATCAGTACCAATAGACCAGTTGTTATGTTTACCAGAACCATTCACTCCTGCAAAAGGTTTCTCATGGAGTAGGGCTACAAGACCATGTCGCTTTGCAACATTCTTGATGACTTCCATGGTAAGCTGATTGGTATCAGTCGAGTTGTTCGCTGAAGCATAGACTGAAGCAATCTCGAACTGGTTGGGGGCTACCTCATTATGCTGGGTCTTTGCCGAGATCCCGAGCTTCCAGAGTTCATAGTTAAGTTCATTCATGAATACTGCGACTCTACCTTTGATCGCTCCGAAGTAGTGGTCATCCATTTCCTGACCTTTTGCACTCATAGTTCCGAATACGGTTCTTCCGGTAAGACGAAGATCCGGTCGTTCATCAAAGAACTCTTCATCCACTAAGAAATATTCCTGTTCAGGACCGACATTGATGACTATTTTCTTACTTTTTTCATTACCAAGAGCTCGTAATACTCGAAGCCCCTGTTTATTTATTGCATCCATCGATCTGAGTAATGGTACTTTCTTATCTAAAGCCTCTCCTGTATAGGAGATGAAAGCTGTAGGTATGGTCAAAGTCTTGACCCCTAGATTATCTTTGATCACAGCTGGAGAGGAGGTGTCCCATGCAGTATAACCTCTTGCTTCGAAAGTCGCACGTAATCCACCATTAGGGAAGGATGATGCATCAGGTTCACCCTGGATCAACTCTTTTCCTGAGAATTCGAGAAGGACTGTTCCTCCAGGTCCCGGGTTGATGAAGGAGTCATGCTTCTCAGCAGTCAATCCTGTTAGTGGCTGGAACCAGTGTGTGTAATGGGTCGCTCCCTTTTCAAGGGCCCAGTCTTTCATAGCGTTCGCTACTACTTCTGCGACTTCACCTGAGAGTTTTTTCTCTCCCTGCTGGACGAGTTTCAATTCCTGGTAGACTTTTGCAGGAAGTCTCTCATGCATCACTACATCGCTGAAGCAATTCTCCCCGTAGACTTCCGGTAGGGTTTTTTTAGTAAAATCTATACACTCTGACATTACATACTCCTTTCATATTGGTTTCTTATTATTACTCTTTATTTAGCAAAATACATGCCAAGTCTAATAAATATATATACAGTAGTGTGATAGCAGTATTTACATTCTGCTGCATCACGTCGTTCTATCGAAAGAACCTACATAAATGTAATTTATGTATAGCTGGTATTACATAAATGTAGGTTCTTCGAATCCCTTAACCTATTGCTTTGGTTCCAGAATCATTATTTCTGATCCTGATACACTCTTCGATAGGCATCACGAATATCTTACCATCACCAATGGTGTTTGACTGTGCACCCCTGATGATTGCATCAATAGTAGGTTTGACGAATGGATCGTTCACGGCAATCTCTATGCGAAGTTTCTTTAATAGGTTTACCTCTTTATCTACACCACGATAGGTCTCTGTGAAACCTTTCTGCTGTCCGCAGCCCATGGCATTCGTCACTGAGATCTTGTAGATCTCCTTCTTATATAGCTCCTGTTTGACTGAATTCAGTTTGTCAGGCTGTATGTAGGCAATAATCATTTTCATATACGTATCTCCTTTTCATTACATGTTTGTGAAGATCTGGAATCCACTGTATGATTCAGTTCCATGTTCACTCAAGTCTAGACCGACTAATTCCTCAGTCTCTGTGACTCGTAGGCCATTGGTCTTCTTGATGATGAAGAACAAGAGTGAAGCGGTAAAGAAGACCCATGCGAAGACTGCTGCAGCACCTAAGGCCTGAACTCCTAGCTGTCCGAATCCTCCACCGTAGAATAGTCCCTTGATATCTTCTGTGTTAGCGAAGAGTCCGACTGCGAGTGTTCCCCAAAGACCACAGACTCCATGTACTGATATTGCACCGACCGGATCATCTATATGTAGGACCTTGTCGAAGAACTCAACCGAGTAGACAACCAGGATTCCTGCGATCAATCCTATGATTACTGCTCCGAAAGGTGTTACGACTGCCGTTGGAGCGGTAATACCTACGAGTCCTGCCAATGCACCATTGAGTGACATGGAAACATCTGGTTTTCCGAAATGGATCCAGGAGATTACCATCGCTGCGATAGAACCCATCGCTGCAGCCAATGTAGTAGTTACTGCAACAGTAGCAATTGACATATCAGTTCCACTCAAGGTAGATCCTGCGTTGAATCCGTACCAACCGAACCAAAGGATGAATACACCCAGACTTGCTATAGGAAGGTTATGTCCCAAGATCGCCTTAGAGGTGGTCTTACCATTCACTTTTACGAATTTTCCGATTCGAGGTCCTAGGAAGAGAGCTCCTGCAAGAGCGGCCCATCCACCGACTGAGTGTACTACAGTAGAACCGGCAAAATCGTGGAAACCTAATTCAGCTAACCAGCCGCCACCCCAGATCCAATGTCCTGAGATAGGATAGATGAGTCCAGAAATAAATACACTGTAGATAAGATATGCTGAGAACTTGGTTCTTTCAGCCATAGCTCCAGAAACGATCGTAGCTGCTGTAGCTGCGAATACTACCTGGAACATCCAATCTCTGAATAGGATGTAGTCTGCACCTTTGATGAAGAACTGTGAGAAACCGAATAGGCCTCCAACATCTGATCCATACATCAATGCCCAACCGATAGCCCAATAGATGACTGCACCGGCACTGAAATCCATCAGATTCTTCATGATGATGTTTCCGGCGTTCTTAGCTCTTGTGAGCCCCATCTCTACCATCGCGAACCCTGCCTGCATAAAGAATACCAGAGCTGCTGCAAGAATCAGCCAGATCATGTCCAGCGCGTCCTGATGAACCGTTACCGTATCTGCGAGTTCATCCGCAAAGAGCATACCACTGCACAATAGTAGTAGTGCTGTAACCATAAGAATGATTTTGTACTTCATATACATCTCCTGTGTGTTTGTGTGTTGCCTCTCATAAAGCAGAAAACGTGCCAACTTGAGGATATATGTCACAGGTAGGTTTCTAATATGTTGTTGTGTATGTGTTTATAAATTAAATATTAAAAAAAGGTATAGATGATTCTCTATACCTTTGTGTATTTCATTTGCTACATATTTGTAGGTACAAGTGTTGTTGCCTACAAATATGTATGATTATTGTCTTTTGTATCGCTCTGCCTCGATGTGATATTTTTCTAATCTCAAACCCATGATCCTTTCAGTGATTCCGAGATTCCTAGCCGCTTTCGCTCTGTTTCCTCTCGCATTCTTCAATGAATCTGCTATAAGCTCTCGCTCAAGCTCCTCGACTGCAGATTTCAAAGTAGAATCGAACTGGGTGTTCGATGATTCTGCAGATTGAAGAGAGGGGGGCAGGTGATAGGCATGTATGACATCATCCATACTGACTAATACCGATCGTTCGATACAGTTCTCGAGTTCTCGTACATTTCCCGGCCAGTGATACATCACGAGTAAGTCTATTGCTGAACTTGTGATACGTTTGATCTTCCGGTGGTTCTTCTTGTTGTATTTCTCGATGAAATGGTCACATAGGAGCATGATATCGCTCTTTCGTTCTCTTACCGGTGGTATATGGATGGGGAAGACATTGAGTCGATAATAGAGATCCTCTCTAAAGGTTCCATTTACTATCTCCTCTTCTAGATTCCTGTTGGTAGCTGCAATTAAACGGACATTCACACGAAGGGTCTTGATGCCTCCGACACGCTCGAATTCCTGTTCCTGTATGGCTCTCAGCAGTTTTACCTGCATCTGTGGAGAGAGTTCCCCGATCTCATCAAGGAAGAGCGTGCCCTTATCTGCAAGTTCGAATCGTCCTTTCCGGAGTGTATGAGCCCCTGTGAAGGCTCCTTTCTCATGTCCGAAGAGTTCACTCTCGATGATACTCTCAGGAAGGGCTGCACAGTTTACCTTGATGAAGGGCATTCCTGCTCTCAAAGAGTTGTAGTGTATTTCATGAGCAACGAGTTCCTTACCCGTACCACTCTCACCTCTGATGAGCACTGTGGCTTCACTAGTGCTTACATGAGAGATCAGGTCGAAGACCTCTTGCATACTTTGAGACTTCCCTATGATATTCGCCGGTTGATAACGTTCCTTGAGTTCTCGTTTCAATCTGTCATTCTCTGCGATGAGCCGTTCTTTATCTTCCCTAAGTTCCTGACGTACCTTCGCAGCTCTTGCTATCATCGATGCAATTACTGATAAGAGCTTGAAATACTCATTAAGATCATCACTTGAGAGATTAACGATCGAGATGTTCAGCGTACCTACCGTCTCGATGTCACTGATGATGGGAACACAGATGAAAGAGACCAGTCGCTCTTCCTGTATCGCCTTCGTCTCTGCACCAGTCTTATTGATATAGGTCTCGGTCTTTGCTATGTCTGGAATCACGACTGGTTGTCCTGATTGAACGACCCTCCCGGTGATTCCCTCACCAATCTGATATCGTCCTCGACGTTTCTGGGCATCGGTAAGTCCATAAGCTGACTCGATGACGATCTGATCAGTATCTCTGTTGAGAAGGGTGATCGAACCCCGAATGACGGGAGAGTGTTGTGCTAGAGAGTTGAGAATGGGGGTTAATATTTTCTTGAAGTCTTCAGTCTCATCAAGAATCTTACTTATTTCATATAATACCTGCAGTCCATTTGCATTTGTCATACCATATCCTACAAAATTGTAGGATATAATTCAAGACCTTAAGAAATACTATCTGAGATATTCGAAGAGTCCTTTTTCTCGATTCTTCTTCACATTATTCCAGGGAAAGCATCTGCCGTTCATGCTGATGAAGGTCCCAGTATCCTGTGTCTGGGCATAACTGATGGCTGTACCGAGGTTGAAGATCGCATCCGAACCCATAACGCTGTAAGGAACCATCGCACCCGTGAGTATGATCGTCTTAGCGATAGTTTGAGTACCAATCACTTGAGCTGTGAGATCCATGGTATCTGTACCATGAATGATGATGATTCGATCAGAATCACTTGATTTGCAGGCCTCTAGTAGGGAATTCCTATCGTGATCATCCATATTCAGGCTATCTTTGAGAGGAAGAAAGGTCAGATCATAGGGGACCGTGCAACGTACTCTCTTCATGATTTCCGGAAGATGTGAATCCTTGAAGGTCAGTTCTCCTTTGAGTTCGTCATACTGTTTATCGAATGTACCGCCTGATGCGATGATATGAATTTTCTTTTCCATGATATCCCCCCCCTTAGCTTTATGAGTTCTTTTAGAGTTGAAGTCAAGATGTTTTGCATATTAATATCATAAAAACTAGTTGTGAACATACTGTGTAAGATATAAAATAGGATGCATGAGAATTCTACGACGGGCACTATTGCTATTACTATTCACTCTTATCACCTGTTCTGTCTTTGCAGACGGGGTGCTACAAATCATGAGTGAGGATTCTACAGTAGAATGGGATCTTAGAATCGATCAGCAGTCCTTATCCTTCGAACAGGGTATGACCGTATGGCTCTCAGAGGGAATACATCGTCTCCAGGCCTATGTAGAGGGTTACCAACAGATCGATCAGCCAGTGAGAATCTCACAGGGAGAGCGTGCAGAAGTTCTCCTCTCTTTGAATGAGGTCTCCTCTCTCTATAGTCCGCAGGTCAGAAAACTCTCCGCTACTCCAAGACCTGGAATACTCCTTGTGACAGGAAAGACTTCTGGTCTTGTATTCTCGATTGATGCTGTCGCTGATATCGCCCCGAAGGTGATCTCCCTGACGAAAGGGGTTCATGAACTTAGATCGGGATCCTTCTCCTGGGAAGTCAAGGTCAAAGAGGGGGAAGCAACGATAGTCCAACTGGATACAGATACTGGTAAGCTCAAGGATTTTATTATCTCTCAAACCTCTTTTGATGTATTGATCGCTGAGGGGGGAACTCTTGATGATCTATTCGTAAAAGGTTACAGACTGTATGGAAGAGATCAATTCTGGAATCTCAGGAACATATTGTTAGTTCTGGCTCTATTTCTCATCTTCATTGGATTCTGTCTCTGGCGATTCTCTTTAGCGGGTAGAGTACAGGTCGCTATATGGAGAAAACATTCTGGATCAAGGAAGGTGAGATCTCTTACAAAGAGTGATCCTAAGGGAAAGATGGCAGGAAGCGCAAGAAGTTTGAAGAAAAGACTGGAGACTATCGATAATCTCGATGAGATACTCATCAAACGAATCGATACAGATAAAGAGCGATTTCGGAGCCTCAAATCAGAAGAATCACCAAAGAGTTCGAAGCGATTGAAGTCGACAAAGACGAGACTGCGAAAGATGATTCGACTGAGAAGGCGTATTGCCTCCTTGAAGGGGTAGGTATCAACTTAAGGCGAAGACATAAGATTATTCTTATCTTAGTATCGATCATCATTGTGATCATATTAGCCTCAGTAATCATCCTCCCACGAGTCATCAGGTCCATAGAAAGGGACCTTGTGGCTCTGAAGAACGAAGAGTTCTCTGTCGGTGATCTGAGAAAGGTTGCCGATGGGATCTATCGTGGTGAAGCGGGTACTATCGCTATCTCAGTAACAGTGGATGTCTTTGTCACAGATCATCTGATTACAAGGATCGATCTTTTAGAACATAAGAATGGTCAGGGCGATGAGGCCGAATTCATCATAGAGGATATTTTGTTGAAGCAATCCCTAGAGGTTGATACGATTTCCAGTGCTACCTACAGCTCTCTTATGATCCTGAAAGCGGTTGATGCTGCTTTGAGGTAGATTGACTATTACTGATTGAACAACTATTTTGAAGGACATGAAGATGAATGAAGAAAATAAGACTATGGTTGAGATAGCCGAATATTATTATCGCGAAAAGGACTACAACTGTGCAGAATCGGTGATCTGTGCCGCTAATGATTTCTATGGTATGGGGATCGACCCTACGACTCTGAAACTTTCTGCAGCTTTCGGAGGCGGGATGACAACAGGTAATGTCTGTGGTGCTGTCTCAGGTGCCATGATGGCGCTTGGGTATCTTTTTGTTGAAGAACGTGCCCACGAGGGAGAACAGCACATCAAGGTGATAGGCGCTACTATGATGGAACAGTTTGAGAAGAGCCATAGCTCGACGAACTGTCTTGTGTTGAAAGATCTCTACGCCGATGAGCAAGATGGGTGTATAGCTGTAGTACAAAAAGCTGTTACACTCCTTGAATCAGTGGTGACTGAGTATTCACATCTGAGAATTGACGCCTAGCTCCCTATGACAAGACACCTTCAGAGTGATGCCCTCATTCTCAAAAGTACGAGAATGGGAGATACACATCGGATCATCGTACTGTTCTCTCCTGAACTCGGGATCATCAGAGCTGCGGCCTTTGGATCGAGAAAGGGCAGTGGTAAACTAACAGGGCTTGTCAGTCCCTTTATATCGGGAAGGTTCTTCCTCTATCATAATCCAGTAAAGGATCAATACAAGATAGAGGATGTTCGTCCAGTAGCATTTAGAGAGTATCTGCAATCCGATATTGTTAAACTCTACACTGCATCCTTCTTCGCTGAGGTCGTATTGAAGAGTTTTAGCAGTGGAGGTGATAATCAAAGGTTATATGAACTCATAACGACTCTACTAGATCTTTTGGAACAAGACATCGATCATGAATATCTTCTGATACAGGGGTGTTGGCGCTTGTTGGATATGTTCGGACTGAAACCAGACCTCCTTGAATGTGCATCCTGTGGGACACCATTCGAGAAACAGCCGAGTTGGATTCATCTCAATGAGCATGGGCTATGGTGTAGTAGTTGTTATCCTGCACAGAACGATTCTGTGAGAATAGGGTTTGTTCAGAGGCGATATTTATCGTATACTGAGACACTGTCAGTCGACAGGGCTGTAAAGGTGAAGTTGAACAGTGATCAGACTCAACAGCTGAAGAATACACTGCTTCATTATATTGATAGTCTTACTGATGGATACCTTAAAACATTGAAAAGTGGGATGTTATGAGATTGTTCATCGGGATACCTGCTCCAAGGGAATTTGGTACGACTCTCCATGGTAAGATCATGCCTTCCTTGGATAGGCATGGTATCTTCTGTGTACCACAAACACAGTATCATATCACTCTTGCGTTTCTCGGAGAGCGAGAGGCGCAGGAACTACCAGGACTGTTTGAACGATTCGATCATGTGATGCATGATCACCTTGTGAGTTCAGTCCACTGTAAGGGCGTGATCACCTTCCCCTCGGGTGCAGCACCAAGAACAATCGTGACTCCGGTCATTGAGGGAAAAGAACAGATGATCAGGATTGCCAAAGAGCTGAGAACAGGTCTTGGGGTCACCGGGAGGATGGGGAAGTCCATCCCTCATCTGACAGTAGCTAGGGTAAGGAAAGGGACTTCTATCGATCGCGGCAAGCTTGTCAGATCTTTGGGGCCTTTAATAGATATAAGATTCATTCCAGAAGAAATCGTATTATTTCGTTCTCATCTGGAACGCAGTGGTGCTCGTTATGAGAGGCTACGATCAATAAGGTTGCACAAATGAAATGGGAAAAACGCCCGATCGATGGTGAAAAAATCAGAATGACTCATGATCAATTTCAGATCGATCTACTCACTGCCTCTATCCTCGAACGGAGAGAGGTCTCACAGGACCAGTACAGATTCTATCTAGAGGATGAGATCTCATATCTACACAATCCCTTTCTCTTCGAGGATATGGAGATTGCGGTAGACCGGATACTCGAGGCAAAGACTGATGGGGAGAAGGTTCGAATATTCGGAGATAGAGATGTTGATGGTATGACTTCAACAGTCCTTCTTTACGAGGCTCTCAAGGGGATAGGTATCGATGTTGACTGGAAACTACCGATGGAAGACGAACCCTACGGCCTGACTATGGACGGGGTGAAGAGACTCATCGAAGATGATGTGACTCTATTGATCACCGTTGACTGTGGTATATCCTCAACGCAAGAGGTGGCTTTCGCTACACAGAATTCGATTGATTCGATCATCATGGACCACCATATCCCGGGAGATAGACTTCCGGGGGCCATAGCTATCATAGATCCAAAGATGGATGGCAGTGGTTATCCCTTTCCGGACCTAGCAGGTTGTGGGGTAGTCGCAAAGTTTATCTGGGCCCTTGAATTCAGTAAGACCAACTTCTATAAAGAGGAGGTCATCCTACTTCATGCCCGCCCTGGAAACCAGACAACCATCATCGATGCCATTAAATTGGAGAATCTTGTCGAGATAGACAGGATCACTGAAGAGGTCGTCGCAGGTGTACTCATGCCTGAGCAGTCCAGATTATTCGAATTTCTCATTGGGAAACAGATCCTGGTGTTCGATGAACCTCTTGAGAAAAGGATGCTCCAACATGCTTTCGGTGGCAAGGCTGATATTCATCTGATGGATTTTGCTCCACAAGTCTATGATCTATTTCCCGCGATCAGGGGTAAGAGTCTGGTTAGATTGCAACAGAAAAGTAAGGCTCTGCGGTATAGCCAGCAGGGATTAGGAGAGATTGATGCTCTTGTGAGACTGTTCAACTCCTTTGTTTTGAAATCGCATCCAGGAATCTCATCGGAATATGAAGATAATCTCGATCTCGTCGCTATAGGGACGGTCGCAGATCTTATGCCTATGAAAGGTGAGAATCGTATTCTTGTGAAAAGAGGCCTCGAAGCTATAGCTCGAGGAAAGCGAAAATCTCTCAACACCTTCCTTTATATGCTCAATCTGGCAGGCAAGAGAATCTCTACAGTCAATATCGGCTGGCAGATATCACCAATCTTCAATGCAGCAGGAAGACTCGGTGTTCCTGATATTGCGGTGAAGATGTTAGTCAGTAGTGAAAGAGAAGAGCAAGAACGACTCTCTACAGAGCTCGTTCAACTGAATAAACGAAGAAAGAAAATGGGGGATGAGTCCTGGAACAGAATACTTCCTAAAGCTAAGAAGAGCTTTGAAGAGCATGAGCATAAGATCGTCATCGTCTATGATAAGAAGATGAGTAGAGGGATCACCGGTATCATGGCCGCTAGACTGATGAATCTCTTTAAAGTTCCTGCAATGGTCATTGCACAGCTAGAGGGTAATCTCGTAGGTTCTATGCGTAGTGATAAATCGATGCATATCAAGAACTTCTTGAATCTTTTCGATGATATACTCCTCGATCACGGTGGTCACCAGTGTGCAGGTGGGTTCAGTCTCATTGAAAGTAATCTTGATGAGTATATGATCAGAGTGGATGAGGCTGCTAGTGAACTCGATTCAACGATCGATGAGGGCTCCTATTATATTGATGCAGAATTACCAGTCAAATATATGACCCCGGACCTCATAAAGGTGGTGGAACGGTTCGAACCGTATGGTGTTGATCATTCTCCCCTGCAATTCATGTTGCGAAAGGCTAAGATCGAAGAGATGAGTCTACTTGGGAATGGTGAACAGAAACATGTTAAGATGCTCATCAGTTATGGAAAACATAAATGGCCGGCGATCTTCTGGCGAGCCGGTGAAAGAGTCAATACAGATTTCTCTTTAGGAGATCAGGTTGATATCATCTTCCGTTTCGGTAGGAATTATTATAAGAATATGGAGTCTCTGCAATTAACTGTACTTGATATCTCCCGAGATGCTACAGAGCTGTTGACAAACATCTGATTTTCAGTGATAGTACTTCAGTAGTATTTCCCATAAGGGAAAGGGGGTGATTACTATAGCTTTCGTAAAAGTTGACGAAAACGAACCTCTAGAGAAGTCTCTAAAACGATTCAAGAGAATGGTTGAGAAAGAGGGCATTATTAGAGAGTGGAAGAAACGAGAATATTTCGAGAAACCTTCAACGATCAATAATAGAAAGAAAAAAGCTCTTCAGAGAAAACAGATGAAGAAGCTGAGAAAACTCAAAGCAATGAAGAGCTACTAAGTTATTTAGTCTGGCTTGTTGCTTTACGGTTACTGGCTAACCGATAGAGAGGATGAGATCATTACGATTTCATCCTTTTTTTACGCTCTTCGCTGACTAGGTAGTCATGAGTTTTACAGTAATTTAGCCTATAAATATTTGACATTAACTCAGTTAGGCTATACAATATGGTAGATTCTAACAGTTTAGAGGAGCCAAATAGATGCTAATCCTAATTTCTGACGCTTTTGACGCGTCCTTACCAGAAAAATTACAGTTGTTTGGTGAAGTGACTACTGACACTTCACGACTAGCACAAGCGGATGTCGTACTAGTTCGAAGTAAGACAAAATGTACTAAGGAATATATAGATTCTGCAGAGAATCTTAAATTGATCATCAGAGGTGGTGTAGGAATCGATAATATCGATAAAGCCTATGCTGAGAGCATGGGTATTCTTGTCCATAATACTCCTAAAGCCTCATCGATTGCCGTTGCTGAATTAGCATTCGCATTGATGATTTCTGTCCCTAACCATGTTATTGCAGGTCATAACGGTATGGCTGAGGGAAAATGGTTGAAGAAATCATTGAAAAGGACTGAACTATACGGTAAGACACTCTGTCTTGGTGGAATAGGTAATATTGCTTCTAAAGTAGCAGAAAGAGCAGCAGCTTTCGGTATGAAAGTCGTTGCCTATGATAAATATGTTTCAGAAAGTCCTGTAGCTGAGATGAAACCATCTCTTGCAGAGGCTGTCGCAGATGCTGACTATATCTCTTTACACCTACCGCTGACACCAGAGACTAAGGGTGTGTTCGGAGAAGATATGATCAATGTCTGTAAGAAGAACCCTGTTGTCATCAATACTGGACGTGGTCCTTGTGTCGATGCAGAGGCGATGGTAGCAGCCTTGAAAGATGGAAGGATCAGTTGGTATGCGACTGACGTATGGCCTTCAGACCCACCATCAGAGGATTATCCTATCCTTAATGCACCAAATGTGACAATGACCCCACATATCGGGGCAAGCAGCAATGAGAACCTACTGCGAATCGGTGATGAGGCTTTCGGTATCATCAAAGGCGCTGTGGATGGAGGAAAACTATGAGTAATAGAAAATTGAATTTTTTTGCAGGACCATCGGTACTTCCTATGGATGTCCTAGCTGAATTAGAGAACCAGATCGGCGATTACAAAGATAATGGTTTCTCAATGATCGAAGCAAGTCATAGAGGACCTGCCTTCGACACTATGTATCATGAATGTCTTGATCTCTTCAGAGAACTTCTTGGAATTCCTGAGAATTACTCTGTATTCTTCTTAGGTGGAGGAGCTACATTACAGTTCTCCATGATTCCTATGAACTTCTTGGGTGCTGGACAGGTCGCTGATTACTGTATGAGTGGTACCTGGTCGAACAAAGCGACTGAAGATGCTCAGAAACTAGGTAAGGTGAATCTTTACTTTGATGGGAAAGAATCCAACTATTCTACACTTCCTGATCCTAAGACGGTGAAACCCAGTGATGATTCTGCATATCTGTATCTCTGTTCTAATGAGACTATCGGAGGCATCGAGTGGCAGGATTGGCCAGAGACTGGAGATACACCTCTTATCGCTGACATGTCTAGTGATATTCTCTCCCGACCGGTTCCTGTTGATAAGTTCGCAATGATCTATGGTGGTGTACAGAAGAACCTCGGACCAGCTGGTGCGACTTTCGTCATTCTCAGAGATGATATGCTCGAGAGATCTCCAAAGAATCTTACGGCTTACCTTAACTACAACACTCATGCACCAAAAGATGGCCTTTATAATACTCCTCCAGTTTTCTCTATCTGGGGTGTGAAGCTCGTTCTTGAATGGATCAAGGCTAATGGTGGAGCTGCTGGAATGGCCGCTAGAGCTTCTCGAAAAGCAGGCCTTCTCTATGGTGCTATCGATGGTCTCAGCGATATGTTCTATTCACCAGTTGATGCGAACTATCGATCTAAGATGAATGTAGTATTCAGATTGAAGGAAGAATCACTAGAGAAACAATTCCTCAAGGAAGCTGGAGAACAGGGCATGCTCGGTCTCAAGGGTCACAGAAGTGTAGGTGGATGTCGAGCATCAATCTATAACTCACTACCTGAAGAAGATGTAGCATCTCTTGTTGACTTTATGACTGAATTTGCAAGGAAAAACGGATAATCATATGAAAATCGACGATACTAACAAAGCAATCATTAAACAGCTCAGAGATGGAAGAAAATCTTATAGTGCTATTGCTGAGGAGCTCTCAATCACTGAGAACACGGTAAGAGCTAGAGTGAATAAGCTTCTTGAAGAACACGTGCTGGATATTGCCGGTCTCGTCGACCCCTCATCACTGCCTAACCATAAGATTGTGATGATGGGGATCAAATTGAAGACCTTGGATCTTGGAAGAAAGGCTAACGAGTTCACACGTCTGCGGGGAGTTGTGTTTGCTACGGTAGTCACCGGACGATATGATCTGATCGTACAGGTTCTGATCAATGAGAGTAATGGGTATACCTTATTGGATTTCTTCAATAAGGAGCTCGTCAAAGTCTCAGAGATTCAGGACGTTGAGACCTTCGTGGTCTATGAATCATACGATCTTCGGGTTCCATACATCCTTTAGGGTCTTCAATCCTATAAGATATAAAGCGGTCCTCTACTTGTAGAGGTACTGCTTTTTATACATGTATGTATAAGAGGTTTGGTAAATGAACAGAACACCATTGTATGATGTGTACAGTACCTACCCAGGAGTCAAATTGATTGACTTCGGAGGTTGGGAACTACCAGTGAATTTTAAGACAGGTATCATAGCTGAACATATGGCTGTAAGAAATGATGCAGGACTGTTTGACGTCTCTCACATGGGAGAGTTTCTCGTAGATGGACCAGGAAGCGATGACTTCGTTGACTATCTGGTCTCAAATAATGTGGCTTCTATGTCCAATGGACAGGTCATGTATGCTTTAATGTGTTACCCTTCAGGTGGTGTCGTCGATGATCTGATCATCTATAAACGAGCAACAGATTCTTATCTTCTTGTAGTGAACGCTGCAAACATCGAAAAGGATCTTGCCTGGGTTACATGTGAGAATCCCTGGGTCACAGATGATTCGAAGGTAATGCCAACCATAATCAACAAATCAGAAGCCTATGTGCAGATCGCTCTTCAGGGTCCGAAAGCACAGGGTGTCATGGAATCTCTCTGGAGCGGAGCTAAGGAACTTGAATTCTTCAGGTTCAATGAGTCTGTAGTTATCGGAGGGATAGAATGTCTCGTCTCTAGGACCGGCTATACCGGTGAAGATGGATTCGAACTCTATTTGCCTAGTGAATCAGGGGTTACTGTTTGGAATACTCTGATGGAAGCGGGAAAGGACGCAGGTTTGATTCCCTGTGGACTTGGTGCAAGAGATACCCTGCGACTTGAGTCAAAACTACCTCTGTATGGTCATGAGCTTACCAAAGATATTACCCCATTAGAAGCTAACCTTTCTGTCTTTGTATCGTTGGAGAGTGGTGATTTCTGTGGTAAGGCTGCACTTCTACAGCAGAAGGCCGATGGGATCCCAAGATCTTTAAGAGGCATCATCATGGAGGATAAGGGAGTACCTAGAGCCGGCTATGATGTATATCGAGGAGATGAGCTTCTTGGACATGTTACGAGCGGCGCTAAATCACCTATGCTAGAAGAGTTCGTTGGACTAGTCATGGTCAAACGAGGAGCTGGATTGAAATTGGGGAATATCATAGAAATCGATATTCGTGGAAAACGGAAAAAAGCAAAATTGGTTAAGACACCATTTTATAAGAATACTGGGAGGAAGAAATGAGCGAAGTTGTAAAAGGATTATTGTACAGTGAAGATCATGAGTGGGTCAGAGTTGATGGAAATAAAGCTTCAGTCGGAATCACCGATTTCGCACAGGCTCAATTAGGTGAGGTCGTCTATGTAGAGCTCCCTGAAGTCGATGATGATTTCTCTAAAGACGACGAAGTCTCCAGTATCGAATCCGTCAAGGCTGCTTCAGCGATCATTACCCCATTGAGTGGAACGATCGTTGGGGTAAATGAAGATCTTGAAGATACACCAGAGAGTGTGAATGGTGCACCCTATGAGAATCCTATCTTTGTCATCGAACTCTCTGATGAGAGTGAGTTAGAAGGTCTCATGGATGCTGCAGCTTATGAAGAGTTCATCAAGACTCTCTAAATAGGAGCGACTAAATCAAATGAATCCATATAGTGTCCCAACAAAGAGCGAAAAGGAAATAATGCTCAAGGCCATAGGCGTCGATAGTATTCACGACCTCTTCAAAGATATCCCTTCACATCTCTACCTTGAGAGTTGTGATCACATCCCTGAGGGGATCACCGAACATGAGGCGATTCTGAAGCTTCAGGAACTTGCAAATATGAATATGGTTGGAACATCATATCTTGGCTGTGGTTCCTATGACCGGATCATTCCCTCTGCTGTTAAGCATCTTGCTTCTCTTCCTGCGTTCCTGACCTCATATACACCCTACCAGCCAGAGATCTCACAGGGATCTCTGCAGGCCATCTTCGAGTATCAGACAATGATCTGTGAGTTGACTGGGATGGATGTGTCTAATGCGTCCCTCTATGATGGTCATACCGCAGCTTCTGAGGCCGTGGTTATGGCTAGAGGTGCAAAACGAAAGGGCAATGTGATCCTCGTTTCAGAAACTATACACCCGAATACACTAGCGGTTTTACGTACTCATATTTCGAGTTCTGACATCGTAGTCAAAATACTGCCGGAGACTGATGGGGTCCTGAGACTTGAGACTTTGGAATCTATGATGGACGAAGAGGTCATCGGAGTCCTCGTTCAAACTCCGAACATCTTCGGGTATATCGAAGACTACACCGGATTCGCAGATTGTATCCATTCCCATAAAGCTAAGTTCATCATCTCAAGTGATCCGATCGATTTGGGGCTCATCCCCTCACAGGGAGACTGGGGCGCTGATATTGCCATCGGTGATATTCAACCTTTTGGTATCTCTAGGAGTTTTGGTGGCCCTTCGGCTGGATATATCGCCGTGAAAGACAAGATGATGAGAAAACTTCCGGGACGAATCGTCGGTGAGACTGTTGATACTCGTGGTAACAGAGCTTTTGTATTGACTCTCCAGGCCCGAGAACAGCATATCAAACGAGAGAGGGCGACCTCTAATATTTGTTCGAACCAGGCACATGTAGCGCTTACCGCCTCGATCTATATCTCTTTAGTAGGTAATGCAGGGATCAGACAGGTTGCATTACAATCGGCACAGAAGGCACATTTTCTTTCTTCAGCACTCAAGGATATTCCTGGCCTCTCTCTGTATGGTTCAGCTCCGTTTCTAGGGGAATTCACTCTCAAGTTCAGTAATACTGAACTCGTGATGAAGTTCCTAAATGGTATGAAAGCAAAAGGAATCTTCGCTGGTATACATCTTGGTGAACTTCATGAACAGTTCTCGACCCTAGTGACTGTTGCGGTCACTGAGAAGCGTAAAAAGAGACAACTTGAAGAGTATATAACTGCAGCAAAAGAGGTATTAGTATGACCTACACAAGCCTTATATTTGAAAAGAGTTCTCCAGAACGTCAAGGATATCAATTTCCTAGACTCGATGTTGAGGCTCTCGATATCAATCAGATCCTTCCTAAATCACTTCAGCGTACCAGTACACCGATCCTTCCGGAGGTCTCAGAGGTCGAGGTCGTTAGACACTACTCAAATCTGAGTCTCAAATGCTTTTCTGTTGATACTGGAAGCTACCCTCTAGGGTCCTGTACTATGAAATATAACCCTAAGATCAACGAGGATGCTGCGGCTTTACCGGGGTTCACAGAACTTCATCCGCTTCAGAGTGTTGATACGATACAGGGTATTCTGAAACTGCAATATGAGCTAATAGATAGACTCTCAAAGATGACTGGGATGAAATGGGGTACTCTTCAACCATTCGCAGGTGCTCATGGTGAGTATACGGGAATGAAGTTCTTTAAATCCTATTTTGATAAGATGGGTGATACAAAGAGAAAGAGAATCCTCGTACCAACAGCTTCTCATGGAACTAACCCCGCCTCCGCCCATATGGCAGGATTCGATGTTGTTGAGGTTGCGGCTAACGAAAATGGTCAGGTCTCTCTAGCTGATCTTGAACAGTATCTTGATGATGAACTAGCCGGTATCATGCTGACGAACCCCAACACTTTGGGAATCTTCGAAGAAGATATCCTGCAAGTATCTCATAAAATCCATGATGCAGGGGGGCTCCTCTATTATGATGGGGCCAACTTCAATGCAATCATGGGAAAGACAAGACCTGGAGATATGGGTTTTGATGTGATACACCTCAACCTTCATAAGACTTTTGCAACTCCTCATGGTGGTGGTGGACCTGGAGCAGGTCCGGTATTGGTCGCTGAAAGACTTGTACCTTTCATTCCACAACCCGATATAACCTTCGATGGGGTAAGCTATGATCTTTCCTATGATAATCCTGATTCCATGGGAAGAGTCTCCGGGTTCTTTGGTAATATTGGAGTACTGATTCGAGCCTACACCTATGTGATTGTCATGGGTTGTAATGGACTGCAGGAGGCTTCAGAGCATGCAGTGCTATTTGCAAATTATTTGAGAGTGGCCCTCAAAGAGGACTATCTTCTCCCCTATGATACTATCTGTAAACATGAATTCGTCATATCCGCTTCAGAGATCAAAGAGAAATACGGTATCTCTGCGATGGATATAGCTAAAGGACTTCTTGATGAAGGTATTCATCCTCCAACGATGTATTTCCCTCTGATAGTACCAGAGGCACTGATGATAGAGCCGACAGAGACTGAATCCTTGGCTGAGCTCGATCATTTCATTGAAGTGATGAAAGCGCTAGCGAAGAAAGCGGCTGATGATCCTCAATCTCTCCATGAAGCACCAATTAACACTCCTATTGGGCGTGTTGATGAGGTGCTCGCAGCTAGAAAACCTAAAGTACGTTGGTGTCCTCAAGAGAACTAGTGAACGTTAAGTCTTTGAATCAGAGGTCGTCTTCGTAAGAAGACGGCTTTTGTTATTTTTAGAGAGCCATTCGCCTATGAACCTGTTTGAGAAGATCCCTGATCTTCAGATGTTGTGGGCAGAGTCCTTCGCACCTGCCACATTCTATACAGTTGTCTGCACGTTCCTTTTCAGACAGGTGAACGTTATAGAAGAATTGGGCATTTGGGTTACTATAGATTAGGTGACTGTTATACAGAGAAAAATTTCGTGGAATCTCCACACCGACTGGGCAGGGCATACAATATTTACAATCGGTGCAACCGATCTGAGGTTTGTTCTTCAGAATAGTCATCACTGAATCTAATAGGGCATCTTCATTTTCATTAAATGAGCATCTCGAGGCCTTCTCTGCAATCTTGATGTTCTCAGTCAATTGTTCCTTATCAGACATCCCACTGAGAACTACAGAGACCTCCTCCTGATTCCACAACCAATTGAAAGCTAGATCCACACATCCCCAACCCGAATGTCTTTTATGTATTTCCGAACGAGCTTCTTCAGGTAGTGTCGCAAGGTTCCCTCCTCTCAGAGGTTCCATTGCGATCACACCAAGACCTTTCCCTGCTGCATATCTTAGACCTTCAAGACCCGCTTGGAAATCTTGATCCATATAGTTATATTGGATCTGAGTGAAGTCCCAATCATAGGCATCTATGATCTTCATGAAGAGTTCAAGTTCATCATGAAAGGAGAATCCCATATATTTGATCTTCCCTGAAGCTTTTGCGTCGGTCATGAAATCATATATCCCATGATCGATCAGGTTATTCCAGTTATCGGTATTTAGTGCATGCAGAAGATAGAAGTCTATGCTATCAGTCTCCAACCGTTCTAGTTGAGTGTTAAGGAACCTATCCATATCATCACGATCTTTGATGAGCCAGGAGGGAAGCTTTGTAGCTATATTCACTTTTTCACGATACCCATCTCGAAGAGCTTTTCCCAAAAGAGGTTCGCTTTTACCCCCTGCAATATGTCCACTCCCGTGATAGGGCCAAGCCGTATCAAAATAGTTTATTCCATGATCGACGGCATAGCGAATCATCTCTATCGCTCGTCTTTCATCTATTGCATCATATTTCCCATCTACGAGGGGAAGTCTCATACAGCCAAGGCCTAGAGGGGATACTATAACTCCTGTTCTTCCAATTTCCCTATATACCATATTCTTCCCTCCATCCTATTATGAATTATCATAGCACAGTTCATTTCAGGTTGGTAGTAAAGCTGATTTTCGTTTGATGCATTAGGCCATAGCCAATAAGTAAATGGTATAGAACCCTCTTGTTAATCAGGAAAAAGACCTGTACAATGACATATAATTGTGCCATAGGAGGTTATCAATGGCTGATTTAACAACTCGATATTTGGGACTTACATTACCTAATCCGATTTTGGTTGCCAGCTCACGTTTGACATCTACCCTAGCAGGGGTGAAAAGATGTGAAGAATCTGGAGCAGGAGCAGTCGTATTAAAATCATTGTTCGAAGAACAGATCACAGCTGACGCTTCCAGTATGATGGAAGGGGCTGATTATTCTATACATGCAGATGCATTTGATTTCTTTGCCAATTCAAGTAAAGACTATTTTATAGATACCTATCTCGACCTTGTCGAGAAGGCGAAGAAAAGTGTGCAGATTCCCGTTATTGCAAGTCTGAACTGTGTCTCAGCTGGATCCTGGCTAGATTATGCTCATAGATTCGAAGAGGTTGGCGCTGATGCATTGGAGATCAATGCCTATATCATCCCCTCTGTTGCTTCTAAGACTGCTTTAGAGATCGAACAGGAATATGATCTCCTCTTCAAAGAGATTCGCAAAAGAGTATCCATACCTATCGCTTTTAAGATGGGACAGAACTTCTCTGGACTAGCTCATAGGATGCGAAGTTTCGATGAGATGGGTGCTGATGGACTGGTGCTGTTCAACAGATTCTATAGGACAGATATTAACATAGAGGATGAATCTACTGTTCCTGGAAAAGTAGTGAGCTCTCCTGAGGAATATGCTACGTCACTTCAGTGGACTGGACTCATGTCTGGAGAACTTGATTGTGACATTTGTGCGAATACTGGAGTCCATGACGGTGAGACTGTCATCAAGATGCTTCTTGCCGGCGCTTCATCTGTAGGGATCTGCTCTGCATTGATAAAAGAGGGTCATGGGGTGATCGGTAATATGAGAGATACCCTTGAATCATGGATGGACCGTAAGGGCTATGCCTCAATAGCAGATTTTAAGGGGAAACTCTGTCAGGAAAGATCCAATGAGCCTGAGATATGGGAAAGATCTCAATATATCAAAGCAGTCTGTGGTATTTCTTAACGAGGTATAGATGGAAAATGAAGCATATAGGGATATTGCACCCTATTATGGAGAGGAACTAGATGAAGCACTAGATCGTCTCCGAGAAAATAAAGGATTCATCAAGAGTGCTAGTGAGATGGTATTTCTGACTAAGTTCAACCTGATGTCTACCGTAAAGAAGATGGCTCTACAGCATAAGTTGCATGAAGCGCTCGATACAGTGCACTCTGTTGATGATTTTCAAGGGAATGTTACCTCCAAGATATTGATCTCGGCTGTTATCAAAAATACCATGGATGAATTCACCTATGAGGGTATCGAGAATCTAGAGAAGGGCCACGCCTATTTTTTCTTCAGTAACCACCGTGATATAGTTCTTGATTGTGCACTTCTCAATGATGTATTGGGTAAAGAGGGACATGGCTTCACAGAGATTGCCATCGGTGATAATCTACTCACTTCACAACTCTCAAAGGACCTCTTTAAACTCAATGGTGGTGTGACTGTGAAAAGAACACTCCCTATTCGAGAGAAGTTCTTTGAATCAAAGAGACTCTCTTCTTATTTTTATGAGGGGATAGCTAAACATAATAAATCAATGTGGGTAGCTCAGAAGAGTGGTAGGGCGAAAGATGGACTCGATCTAACGAGTCCTTCTATTATCAAGATGCTCTATATGGCTCAAAAAGATTCTGGAATGACGTTCAAACAACTCTTGGCTGATTGTTCAATCGTTCCTGTCTCTGTCTCATACCAGTATGATCCTTGTGATATCAATAAAGGACGAGAGGTACTCTCTAAGAAACTCACCGGTTATTATGAGAAGAAGAAATATGAGGATATGATCCAGGTACTCAAAGGTATCAAGAAGTATAAGGGCAATGTCCATCTGCATGTAGGTACTCCGATAGATCCTAATCTCCCAGATCATCTTGCTGTCGCTGCTGAGATCGATCGTCAGATTCACTTAGGTTATAAACTGTGGGACTCGAATTATATTGCTTATGATATCATTACGAAAAGCGATAGATTCATCTCGAAATACACCGATGAGCAGAAAGAGAAATTTCTGAGTAGGTATGACGATTTCACTCCTGATTTAAAATCTCAGGTCATGGAAACTTATGCGAATCCTGTGAAGATGCAGTTGAAGGCTCAAGGGGAATGTCAATAAAAAAGATGAGGGTACTCAGTTCGTTAGTCCTGATTATCGGACTGTTTTTTTGCTCTTGCACCCAGAACACACCCCAGATACTCGGGATCGAGACTCGAATCGTCAATGTCTCCTCTGTTGATGAGGGGACTCTAAATAAGCAAATGGAAATCTATCTGCATCTCGATTCAACAGATGAGGATCCTGGAATCAGGAGCCTTTTGATCACGGCTCCTGAAAAATATCAGCTAACATGGACTATAGATGTTGATTATCTTTTTACAGAGAGTATTGATCAGGAAATCTGGATAGGTTCAAATACCATTTCAGCACCTACTTCGAGACTTCTCTTGAGACGATTTCCACAAGGGACCTATCAGGCTACGATCATATTCGAGAATGGATATGAAGATTCGATCGAATTCCAAATAAGAGATTCAGTGACCTATTCAGAACGAACTTCTGAACTGTTTTCCAACTATGATAACAGTACTGGTATGATCCTATCAAATAACCCGTCGATCGAGGTCGTTCTACTGAGAGCCTATGATGATGCATTAAATCCTCTAGGATCTCTTGAGATTCCGATATCAACTCCTCTGATTGAACAGAAGAGTGTCATAGATCGATCGATCGGTAGAGGTATGATCTATTTTGAACTAGAGATCTATAATGAGGTTCTACACCAATGGTTCAGATCTGGGTATTTTAGAATGGAAGAATCAGATTAATCTTCTCACAGCCCGATAAAGTTCTTCTCGTGTGATCTCTTTCCAGACAGGGCGTCCATGAGGGCACCTTGGAAGTTCTAGTTCCAACACTTTTGAGATTAACTCATTCGCAGTCTGATCATCGATCACATCACCTTCTTTGATTGCAGCCCGACAAGAAATCGTAGCAAAAAGTGAACGGGTGATCTCCTCGGGGGAGCCCACCTCTTCTTGTATAAAAGTTATGATATCCTGCTCGATAGATCGTGCATAGTTTGGAAGAGCTATGAGTTCCCAATTCCTGAGGTTTTCACTAACAGGTTCTAATCTGATCCCAAGAGCCTGATAGGATTCAAGATGTGTTGAAATATGGCGTCCTACATCTTCTGTGACATCGAATTCGATCGGAACGAGAAGGGGTTGTGAGTGAACATGTTCACTGAGTTCTTTGTAGATTACCTTTTCATGTGCAGCATGCTGATCGATGAGGAACAAAGATTCCTCTTTTTCGACAATGAGGAATACTCCAAAGAGTTGTCCATGGTAGAAAAAATCATAGGAGCTTCTCTCTGGTATTTCGACTTGGGTCTTATCCTGAGGGGTAAAGATCTCTTTAGCTTCATTGATCCAGTTATGATTTGGTGAAGGTATTGATGTTCTCTGATAGGAGAAGTCTCGTGAACTAGGGTGATAAGTCGGTTTCGTTGAAAATGATTGCTGATTGTTCGAAATATCTCTCGTTACCGGTGTATCCGAGAAGTTCCAACTCTTCTGGACCGCTTGTGAATCCTGTATAACCTTCTTATGATCCTGGTAGAGAAAATGTTTTATGGTCTCTACGATTTGATGATGGATCTCTTTTCCTCTTCGAAGTTTCACCTCTCTCTTTGCTGGATGAATATTAAAATCAACGAGTTCTGGGTCAATATTTATCGAGACAAAGCAGTAGGGAAAACATCCTCCCGGAAGATATTCGGTATACCCGTATTGTACTGCCTGTACTAATGAGTAATCATCAATACGTCGATTATTCACGTATATTTGAATATAGGTTCTGTCATTCCTGTAGATCGATGGATCACTGCAAATGAGGCGTAAGGAGAAATCTCCTGCACTTTCTCCTACAGTATGAAGGAAGACTGAATTGAATTTTCTTGCAGGGTAGGCATCAATGATTCTTCCTACCTGATGATTCTTTGGAAGGAAGAGATTGAGATTTCCATTACTGAAGAATCTGAATTGGATTTCAGGGTACATGAGTGATTTCTCTATGAACATCTTCTTACAGGCTGCTGTCTCCGCTTGGGGACTCTTCAGGAACTTTCTTCTACCTGGGATAGAATAGAAAAGATCATTGATCTCAATCGTCGTTCCTTTCGCATGACCTGATTCATAGGGACCTTCAGCTTTCCCATCTAGGATAGAGACAGTATAGGTTGGTTCTTTCTCATAGGTACTAATGATCCTGAGTTTAGAACAAGCTGCAATACTCGATAGAGCTTCACCTCTGAATCCAAGAGTACGAATCGAATAGAGATCATCAATGGTGGTGATCTTTGATGTAGTATGTGATTTGTAACAGATAGAGATATCATCTTGACTCATTCCAATCCCATCATCTATCACTTTGATCGATGAGATACCTCCCTGTTCGAGATAAACATCAATAGTAGTGGATCCGGCATCTATGGAGTTATCAAGTAATTCTCGAATGATAGCCTGTGGGCGGTCTATTACCTCGCCTGCGGCTATTCTCTGTGCAACATAGGGATCAAGTTCTCTGATCCTTTGTGGTCTATTTCCCATATTAGTCCAATATTCTTAGAGTAGGTGTAAGACTGTACCGATGGTATATGCAGGTGATACAGTCTCTGAGATTGGATCATCATCATGATCAAGGTAATAGTCTGTATTACGTTCGTCTTGATATTCACCGACAGATGAGAACCTTCCATATAGTTCGATATCTCCGGTCGCATAACTCATGTCAGCATAGAACTGAGAAGAGTTATCAAAGAAATCAAAACTTCCATTTCTCAGATCATAAGAAATACCTCTTTTAGCATACCCAAGAGCGAACTGGAAATTATCTAGAGTCACTGCCGTATCGAATCCGAAGATATCTGGTGCAGTCATATTCGATGTATTATCACTGAAGTCTAACGCAAAAGAGGTAGTCATCTGCATATTTACAAAGCCATTGAAAGAGAATACTTCTGTTTGTATTCCGAAAGAAAGAAGTGCATCTAGATCAACCTCTAGTGGGTCATTTAAGTTGTTAATGAGGGCATCACAGACTGCTTTCCGTCTCCATGAATAGTCTCGACCGAACATGTTCGGATCAAGTAGACCATGATCATAAGCTAAGGATAGCTCTGTTGAGAAGACTCCTTGGGAGAAATTGAGACCAACTGATGCGAGGTAGTTCGTTAAAGCCTCTGTTTTAAATCCCTCATCTAGTACCATGAGCATATAGAAATCTGTGAAAAGAGAGAGGTTCGTATTTGTACGATCGAGGATTGGGAGGCTAAGATCGACTCCGGGAACCATGATCATCTGAGTCGCAGAGGTATCAGCCAATGCAGATGACTGAAGAGTTATATCGGTTATTGCAGATAATCCAATCTCTGCAGCATAGACATTAGGAACAGGAGTGATTCCGAATCGGAGTCCCATCAATTGTGTATTGTTCAAATCATTAACAAAGATCTCAGATTCAAAAAAGTCAGTATCTAAGTGGCTGTAGAGAGCCGTTCTTGTGACAAATGGATAATCAATTGCCGTGAGTAGATCTGAGATCATAGTACCTGTTCCCATACTGATATTCTCTTGATCAGAGATCAGAAGATGATAGGGGTCATCAGCAGAATTAATTTCCATATGATCGATAAAGGAAAGAATCTGTAGAGCGGTAGATCTGATTGAATACATATCGGCGGTGATAGGGTCTGAGAATAACCAGAGTGGATTATTTCCCCCCTCATAATACCAGTCTGTTGATAAGAATGGGTTTCCATTTGTTACTACACCAAACCCTAATGTAAGTTCAAAGTTCTTAGTCCTTAGACCCGGGTAGATCTCTAGAGCTGTATAGGGACCTAAGTCATAGGTATCTATGGCAGAGTCCATGAATGCTGTACCAAGACCTAGAGTGAAGAGAGACTCGCTCTTCTTGACCTTAGTCTGTTTTGAGTCCGAGGAGATGACCTCGCTCTTCTCAGTAGTGAATAATCGAATATTCGATTCGATTGAAAGTGTTGGAATGGTAGTAGGATTGGCGACCAAGTAGTCTGTCGTGTCATATTCAGCTATATGTGAATAGGTGACTTTAAGATTGATATCATCAAGGTCATATGCAAGCGAACCATAGAGTCTATTATCTGTTGAGAATAGATCGAAAGGCCCATTCATAAGGGAATCTATCAAACCATCAGATGAATAGCCGATCTCTGCTGTGAGATTATCAATATGAGCATTCACTGAAAGATTGAGTCGATCAGAACTCAAGTCTGGAGCGAAGGAAGCAGAAAATGGAAGTCGATAGGACAGAGATGTCCCAAAGGCCCTAGAATCATAACCAAGACTTGCAAATGCTGTGTAACTAGTCTCAGTAGCATCTGTGGTATAGTCATCAATCAAAGAGATGATCTCAGATCTTCTCCACTGATAATCCTCTCCGAACATGTTATAGGATAGATTACCTCTATCATAAGCACCAATCAATTCATATGAGAGATTACCTGCTGTTCCTGAGATACCTGCTGAGGCAAGAATATTCTGGATCACCCCACCTGAGAATGATGCATCATAAGCTAGAATATCATTCTCAAAATCAAATACCATCATACCAGCAGCATCTGCAATAAGATTCATAGAGCTGTTTTCAGTTTTGAGAATCGGCATGATTAGATCGATTCCTGGAGTCATCAGGATCTTAGTGGGAGATGTGGAGATATCTGCCAAAGTGAAGATTCCGATTGAAAAGGGGAAGCTCACTGGAAGTGGTGTGACTGCAAATCGTGCACCATAAACACTCGAATGATAGATATCATCTACGAGCAATTCCTGTTGATAATAGGGAGAGTTGATACTTGAATAGAGACCCGCTCTCTCAAGATATGGAGAATCAATAGAGGTTTGAAGGTCTGATAATAGTGAACCGTTACCGAAGGTGATAGTATCCTCTCGATCGAGATTGATATAAAAAGTATCTTCGGGATCACCATAATAGACGTGGTCGATCAGTGATAAGGCATCTGTTGCTATATCTTCAATCTGTACAAAGCCCGAGGTGCCACCACCATAATTCCACAGATTATCACCTCTTGGTGAATACCAGGAACTTACATTGATTGGGTTACCGTTGAAAGCTATATATAATCTGAAACCAAGGTCAAGTTTTCCAATGCTTATCTCAGGATAGAGAGCAGTCGATATATAGGGTTCTTCTGGTGAACTGGTTCCTAACTGATGCATATACCCTAAACCGGTTGTGATTGTTGCATCTATATCGAGTGAGCTTTCTTCGATCTTCTTTTTTTCATCAATGAGAGCAGCAGAATCAGCATCTTCAGAAGTGTTAATGGCCTCATCCTGTAAGTCTGCTTTCGCTACGACTGTTGTTGCTTCTTCATTATTATCCACACTGTTCGTTGTGTCGTCTATTGACTCTGTTTTTTTAGTATTTGTAGAAGTTGCGACTGAAGAGTTTTCTGAAGGAGTATTAGAACCTTCCTTTGTGGATTCATTGGTCTCATCATCTAAGATCAACTCAATATCCTGAACTATCGGAGCTCTATGTTCTGTATCTTTTGCTGGGATATCCTCTACTGATGCAATCTCAGTCACCGGTTCAGGAATTTCGACGGGGATTTCCTCTTCAGGCTCTACCATGATAAGGATATCATCCTCGACGGGTAGTTCAGCAACTAGTTCCGGTTCTACCACTTCAGGTTCGATTGCCGCAATCTCAGTGACTGGTTCTGGTGTATCAAGTATGAGGGACTCCTCGGTATCTACTGGGGGGGCTTCAGCTAGTACGATCTCAGGTTCTGAGTCGACTGGGGTAGGTGAGACCTCAATACTTAGTAAGTTCTCAGCTCTCTTATAGAACGTTATGGGAAGACTTTCGTTTACATTTCTTATAGTCTCTTCCTCAACTGTAGCGACAACACCGCCTGTGATAGTGGAATGTGTATCTAACTCGATCTTCTCTGCATCTGTGAGCGTACTCGCTTCAGCGGCTCCCTCATTAGTGAAGAATCTTTCATCGAGACCATCTTTGATAAGTGTAAAATCTCCTGTAGCGAAGGAGTATTGGTTACTCTTTGTAAGAAGATTGATTGGGACATCACTATCAGATACTGCTCTCACTGAGCCTTTCATGACGAATATATCGATTCTTTCTACCGATAACGCATCAATTGCAAGTAATGTATCGGAGCCGATTCTTAGGGCACCTTCTATGAGTGTGAGCTCAATAGAATCTTCTCCTGTCTGTATGATCCAATCTTTTTGCAAGACAGTAACCTGTTCTGGTATTTTCTGATATAGACCTGTAGGATTGAAGAACTTGACGTCTTCATCCCCATTGATATGAGTGAGAAACTCCAAAGGAGTATCCTCTGCATATAATGGGGTAGTCAGAGATAGTAGCAGCAGGGCAAGTAGAAGTGTTTTTATGAGTGTCAATCTTGTTCTTTTCATTGAGTTCTCTCTTTATTCCATATGGATATAGGGTCCTCTCAATATATTTTGAAAGAACCCTATAGATTTCATTGCTCAATTATAGCCTTAATTAACAGGTAAAAACAAGTGAATTAATTAATTAAACCATGGAAGCTGGAGATCTCCTCCAATGGTAATATTCGGTGTCATCTCACCGGTATCATCAAAGTCAAAGCTTCCCCCAATCTGTAGTTCGATCATGTTATATACTACTGTGGCATTTACCGCGATAGTTGAATCGATCGTTGGGTTTAAGACACCATCGAAGAAGAGATCTAGAGAATCACCATTAAGGTTCCTCTTTTCATATGCTAGATCAAAATAACCGAATGGGATGACACCCTGTCCCAGGCTGAAGGAGGCTTTCATCTCAGGATCTGTTATGCTGAGAGCACTTCCTGATGATTCGAGTTCTCCTAAGATATTCAGATTGAAGACCAACATCTCGTTGAGAAGTTCAAAACCTGCATTTGCATTGAGGTAGGTGTTTCCACTAGTAATTCCTTCTGATTCATAAGAGACTGATCGGTCTAGATCATAATCCTCATTAAAATAGGAGGGGATATAACCAACAGCATCTGTCTGTGGCATGGTGATATCGGCACCATAGGTTACGAATCCAAGGATCTTTCCCTTAGCACCGGCTCTGATCGCTGAACTCATCTCCTGATCAGGTATCTGCTGAAATGCATAGTCACCATAAGCGGTAAGGCTTAACAGTCCCATATTCAGGATAGGCATCATCACATCAGCTCCATACATCTGTACCATGTCAGGAGTGGCAGTGAAGTCCCCGAGTTCTGCATGAATATCAGGGTCTCTATCAACAATCATCGATCCACCGAACTGGAGGTTATGAAGGAGTGGGAATTCCACGAATGCAAGAGGTCTTATATAGGCACGACCACCAATTATATCAAAATTAGCAAGATCATTGGTAAAGGATTCAAATCCTATATATGGGAAACCTATGAGCTCTCCATCAACGTCTACCTCTAGACCTGCGATCCTGAGGTCTGGCTGAAGTTCTGTATTTGAATATGCATCAACGAAGATACCTGTTCCGATTGTAACATTATCGAGGTCTCCGATCTTGGCATAGAGAGGATCTCCCTTATACCCGTATCGTACATATCTGAAAAGCGGAATATACAGGGCTGCAGCTGTCTGGGTCTTTTCCCAAATATTTGTATCACCTGTGAAATCGGGAATCCAATCTTCTGATATGATTCTGGATTCTGTAACGCTATATCTAATAATAGCACTCATACCAAATCCAAAATTACCCACTGCGATATCTGGATTGATGCTGACACCAACCACATCCGCTCCATCTAACATATTATAATCTACACCAATATCCAGATCCATACTGAAATTCTGTGCAGTAACAGTTGTAGCTGTAAAAAGTAACAGTACAACCAGACTTGTCAAAAACAATCTTTTTTTCATATTTTTTCTCCCTGTCTCTAATATACAATAACTCATGGTATAAAAAAATCCCTTTTATAGAAATATCTCTCTCATATATAATAACAGACATGATAGTCAGTATGTTACAAGTAATAACACAATTAGATGGTATTACCTCGAAAAAGATAAGATATAGGTGGTTAATTCAGTGAAACATTAGCAACAGAACTAGTTTACGGTCTCCGCTGCAGAGGTAGACCTTCTCAAATCACTGCAATTATCTCGATTAGGAGTGTCATGAGTCACGAATGATCCGATGCATTCGAGTAGATTACTGCAGAAGATCATTCCTGTTCATGAGAATCTGATTCTCTGTTTACTGGTTGCTGTTGAGCTTCCTCTCGAGGAATTCGGCAACTGAGCTTATGGGCTTTGTAGATATGCTCTCTTGTGAGTCTGTCTATCTGAGATAGATCCTTTATGATTGGTTTGATCTTGGAACGGATGTTAGATTGATCATAGGGACATACTGGTTTTACCACAGGAAGGTCATAGGCCTCTTCTAGTCTTCTCATCACATGTTCCCGTACCTGAATCATAGGTCTGACCACATAGAGTTTTCCATCGAAGAACTCCTGAACAGGGAGCATCGTCGAGAAGTCCCCTCTAAAACAGAGATTGATCAGACTTGTCTCTACAAGGTCATCAAGATGGTGACCTAGCGCTACAATCCTAGATCCTCTCCTAGAAGCCTCTTCAAAGAGTATGCGCCTTCTATTACGGGAACAATGATAACAGTTGAAATCCTTATGGTAGGATTCATGGAACATATGAGAATCCACAGAAGTGAAGGATATGTTCAAAGCATCAAAGAACTGTTGCAGTTCTGCGACCTTTTGTTCAGATACAGGATATTCTCTCCAGTTGATGTGGAGAGCCTCTAATGTATAATCGATGGGTAGCCATTTTCGTCTTAAAGATAAAGCAAGAGCTAAAGCTAACGAGTCCTTTCCTCCTGAGATTCCAAGAAGGACCGTATCTCCGTCAGCTATCATCGAGAAGTCATTGATTCCCTTACCAGTCTTCTTGATGAATCTATGAACCCATGGAGGAATATCTCCTTCAATGAGTTTTGAATAGGGCAGTTTGTCCATGTAACATCCTTATGCTAATCGAAGAGGTCGCAGATATCGGCCTGATCGATAGAAATATCTTCGGGAATAAATATTCTAATATTTGTCAGGCTTTTAGTAAATCGTTCGATGACCGACTTGGTGAAGACTGGACCAGATTCTAAGAATGGTTGTGGGATTCCGTCTGGTGAGATCACTTGAACTTCTGTCTCCAAGGAAATCGGTTCTGGAATATCGATGATGACCTGCCAAGGAGATAGGTTCTTACCTGTTCTCTTTTCTATCCTTCTTCGTAAGACCTCTTCACGTTCAAAACGAGAATCATGATCTCTCAAATGGGCAATAGACCCGCTGACCTGATCAGCTGTGATAGTGAGAGCGGGGGAGAAGAGTTTATTGTCATTAACCATATCAATGACTTTGAATGGCTCGTAGGACTTCGATCTGAGTAATGCGATGAATCCTGCATCATCAAGACCATAGAGGTCTTTTGGTTCTATCACCGATTCTTCTAGCGCTAGACACAGGGCTTTTCTTATCATTGCTGTAGCAGAGCGTACCGACTTATTCCAATAGATGTTCCGATACATCAGATATTTTGAGAAGAGAAGGTGTTCTATAGAACCTATTCCTTGCTGTAGCACTCCGAGTCTTCCCTCGTTCGTGAGTCGTATCTTCGTAAGGATGAAATCTACATCCTGTAACCCGTAGGGGACTCCGCAAAAGAATGCATCACGATTAAGATAGTCGAGTTTATCGGGATCTAGAGTTCCTGATAGAAGAGAGCGATAGATACCAATCTCTTTTGACGGGTGTACTATTGAATCATCTATGATTGCAGCAACATCCAATGGAGCTGCCCCTATAACCTCTTGTATCACTGACTGAAGATCTCTGGAGTTCAGGATCATATCTGCGGCTAACGCCTCATGGCTTGCCAATGGGAGGTCCTTCAGGGAATGAGTATAGGGAAAGTGCCCAATATCGTGGAGTAGAGCTGCCGTAAGGAAAGCTCTAATGCCTTCAATAGAGAAGGATAGATCATCAGAATCTCTTTGCTGAAGCAGTACTAGCATCATCCTCTTCGATATCTCAAAGACTCCAATACTATGGTTGAGTCTTGTATGCACAGCACCTGGATAGACGAGGTAGGTCGGACCTAACTGTCTTATTCGGGAAAGTTTCTGTACATCGGGGAGATCGAAGAGTCTCATGAAGGCCGGAGGAAAAAGAACGGTCCCCCATACGGGATCTCTAACCGGTTCAGTACAGGAGGTAGTTAGATATTGGTATTTCTGATGTGTTTCTGCAGTCATACCCTTGATAGTAGCCTAAGGTACTAGCAGTGTCTAGTATGAGTATCAGGAATCTTTTCGGTGATTTTCAGGGATAAAATCTTAGTGACGATTATAGGCATTTTCTCTGCTACAAGGTATAGTATAATCATACTAAACTCGAAAAGCGGAGGCTATCATCAAGTGAAGCGACCACTGATATTGATCCTGACTCTATTCATCTGTAGTGAACTCTTTGCTTTGAGTGATACACAGCTAAGTCTGCTATCGATGAAGAAGACTGAAGAAATCTTTGCTTATGATACTGAGATCGGGAGGATTCCCCAACAGCAGGATCCCTCTGAAGAGATCGGGCAATTATTGGAAGATTTTTTTCTCAAAGATTTCACAGAAGAGGAGCGTTCTCTCTATCTTCACGAAGATACACGTCTTATGGTCAAGGTTCTCTATGGACAAGAACTCTTTTCATTACTACCAGCAAAGGACCTTCGTCTCGGGATAGCTGTAAATACGGAGGGAATGAGGATCCCTTTCAGACTATTCTTGGATGAATTCAGTGAATCAGAAAGTATGACTGGGATGGTCTTTCTCATCGAAGCAGAGAATGGTTGGAAGATCGCTCATATAGAAATAAATATTTCTTGACTAGGATTATTGACACGTTTACGCTTCATTGCTATAGTACGGAAGGTCTGATAGCAAGAGTCAAATCATGTGATTCAGAACAAACACTTTTTTATAAATCGTGGTGGAGTAGCTCAGTTGGTAGAGCAAACGGCTCATATCCGTTCGGTCAGGGGTTCAAGTCCCTTCTCCACTACTTTTTTTATGTCCAAATCATAAGAATAATTCCTCAAACTCCTAAAAATAGGCTATTATCAGGGTTGCAATGAAAGCAACTTTTATACGTGATAAACAGTATTGGAAATTCTCTATGTACGGATTCCTGAAGAATCTTCGATTCTTCGATCCCTACTTACTTCTCTTCTTCAGAGAGACAGGGATCAGTTTTACCCTCATCGGAATCCTGTTCTCGATAAGAGAATTCTCTACTCATCTTCTGGAGATCCCCTCCGGGCTCTTTGCTGATACTATCGGACGTAGAAAGAGTATGGTCATCTGTTTTACCGGTTATATCATAGCCTTCCTGATGCTATTCCTATCCTCACAATACTGGTTGTTCACAATTGCAATGCTCTTCTTCTCGATAGGGGAGGCGTTCAGGACGGGTACTCATAAGGCTATGATCCTAGAACATCTTAGGATTCATGATCTACTCCATCTAAAAGCAGATTATTATGGACATACAAGAAGCTGGTCTCAACGAGGGTCAGCGGTATCCTCTTTGATCGCTGTAGTGATCGTTCTCTTCTTTGGAGGGTACCGAATGGTATTCCTCTTCACGATCATCCCCTATGTTGTAGGGCTTCTCCTTATGATATCCTACCCCAAGGAGCTTGATTTCACTGATACCTCTACTGTTGAGAAGAATAGAGAACCTCTTTTTAAAAACAGTATGAAGACCCTTGGGACGATCATCACCGATCCGACTATGAGAAGGAGTGTTTTGAATTTTGGACTTTTTGAGTCGATGTTCAAAACGAGTAAAGACTATCTGCAACCGATTCTTTATCAATTCGCTGTTGCATTACCGATTCTGTTATTCTTCAATGAACATGAGAGATCCTCGATGATCATCGGTCTTGTATATTTTCTCCTCTTTGGACTCTCCTCATTCGCCTCAAGGAGTGCTGGTGTGTTCAAAAGGCGCCTTGATGGATTACCAAGATCTTTGAATATCCTCTATTTTTCAGGAGCGATATGTATGGTAACCTCTGGGATTCTTTTGATACTTGGACATTATGGAGCTGTGGTCCTTTTGTTTATCTGTCTCTATATGATCGAGAACCTGAGGAAGCCCCTTACCGTCGATTATCTTAGTGATAGGATAGAGAACTCTTCCATGGCCACCGGTTTGTCAGGGGAGTCTCAGGTGAGGACGCTTATAACTGGAGTCCTTGCCCCAGTCTTCGGTATATTGACTGATGGGAGAGGGATAGGATTCTCTCTCTTGGTCTTTGGGCTATCAGCACTACTGCTTTTATCAGTGGTAAGGATTAAAATATGATTGAAGGAGTATTTTATGTCACGTGAAGTAGTTATTAGGAGAATGAAGGCCCAAGAGCGAGGGAAGGTCATCTCGATCACATGGAAGACTGGGTTATTCGGTGAAGATCTTACCGGAAGACATATTGTCCCTGATAAGTTGCTGTTCAGCTACCTCTACTCCTGGTATTATATCACCTATGAACCTGAGAACTGTTTTGTCGCAGTGGTAGATGGAGAGGTCGCTGGTTATCTTATCGGTACTTCAGATACAAGAATTCAGAGAAGGCGATTCCAGGCTTCTATCATCCCAAAGATCAATAAGAGGGTTCTCAAACTACAGAAATATGGAATCCTCTATGATCAGAAAGCTAAAGATTGGTTAAGTGGTACTCTTCATGATGAGATCTTGAGCTACCAAGAGCAATTGCCAGCAATGATCGAAGAGTATCCTGCTCATCTTCACATAAATGTGTTACCTGGATATCAGAGGCTTGGGATAGGTCATGCTCTAATGGACAGGTTCATAGAAACAATGAGCGTAGCAGATGCACGAGGGATCCATCTCATCACCACCTCGATCAACAGTAAAGCGGTCCCCTTCTACAAGAAGAGGGGATTCAAAGTATTGAGTGAACAATCGTTCGATGCACGATGGGTGGGGCATGAAGAGGCCTCTGTCCTTGTTTTCGGGATGCATCTCGATCGATAATAATGCTGGTATTTTTCTGGTTTTTTAGTTAGATTTACTATAGTTTGAAAAAAGGAAATAAGATATGTTAGGGTTTTTTATCAAAAAGGCATTTTTTGATGGATGGGATAATCTCATCTCTCTAGTTCTCGTCAATCTCCTCTTCGTTGCATTACTTGCTGCAGGATATGGTGCCTTCTCACTTTTGGGAGTGAACGTATTATTAGGGGGGATTCTTCTCTTAGCTTGGTTCGCTGCATTACATCTAGCTTTTGGAGGGGCCTCCTATTTTACGAAAGAGCATGCCTTCTACCAGAGACCAGGCTTTGCAGAGTTCTGGCAGGGAATCAAGTCTTCTTGGAGATCTGCCCTGTTATTGGCTGCGGTGAATGCGGTGGTCCTCATGATGTTCGTTCTAGTGATGCCTTTCTATATGGGTCTTGATTCAGTGCTTGGGATAGCCATCGTGGCGATCCTCTTCTGGATCGTCATCGTCACGATGATCAGCATGATATATTTCCTCCCTATCAGTGCACAACTAGGTGATCGCCCCCTGAAGGCGATGAAGAAGTCCTATCTGATCTTCCTTGATAATACCGGCTTCTCAATATTCCTGTTTCTCTATACGATCATCCTGTTCGTCATCTCGATCTTCACTGCTCTTCTTGTCCCAAGTGGGGCAGGTATCCTCTTGTCTCATGAGATAGCTCTTAAGCTTCTCATGTTCAAGTATGATTACCTAGAAGAGAATCCTGAAGCTGATAGAAAACACCTCCCTTGGGGCGGGTTACTGTTTGATGAGAGAGATAAGGTAGGACACCGTACTCTTAAGGGAATGATCTTCCCCTGGAAAGACTGATGATAGAGGTAGAACTGAAGGCTCATGTAGAAGATCCTCTACAACTACGATCTAAGATCGAACATCTAGATGGGATCTCGTCAGGGATAGCTATCGATATGAGTGATACCTACTTCTATCGACCAGGCGTCTTGGTAGACGATACGCTTTTCAGACTACGTCTTTCGGAAGGGAAAGGTATAGTCACGAGGAAGACTCGTAGACTTGAAGGTGCGATGGAGGTCAATGACGAGATCGAATACGAGGTCTCTGATCCAGATGCCTTCATAGAGTATGCGTTCTCTCTTGGGAACGAGATCTATGTGAAGAAAGCCAAGCATGGATATCTGTATCGATTGGGTGTCCTTTCGGTCGGACTCTGGGAGGTCTCTCCCCTAGGTTGGTTCATAGAGGTCGAGGTCCTTGTCGAGAGCGTTGATGCTGTTCTCGTAGAAGAGGCTAAAAGGCTTATCTTCGAGCTGTTGGAGAGATTACAAATCCCATCTGAAGCACATGAGTCGCGTTATTACATGGAGATGTTATTGGAGGAGTGAAAAGCGACTTTGCACGGTGAACAGGCCCCCTATCTTTGGTATTAAACTATGGTAGAGGGTCTGTTCAAGGTATTAGTCACTAACCCTCAATGGAGAAGCTGTGGATAGTCACCTGTCGGTAGAGCTGTCCGGGTTCAAGCAATGGGGAGTAGAAATTCTTATGATTCATCGCATCAGGAAGCTCTCCTGCCTCCAGGCAAAGTGAAGTATGAGGGTTCTCCTGATCATGGTTATCAGAGTAGAATTGTAGTCCCGGAGCATCAGTGAGGACTTTCATGAATCTTCCCGATTCAGGATCCCAAAGAGATGCAGCTTCCTGAACTCCTTTCTTTGATGACATGACAAAATTATGATCATACCCTACAGGATCTGCATCGATCGAGGTGATACCCTCACCGATCTTTTTAGGTTTCGAGAAGTCGAAGACCGTTCCTGCAACCGGTGCGAACTCACCTGTGGGTACTTGATCCTTATCTACGGCAACCGTCTTCTCAGAATTGATCTGGAGGAGTTGTTCATAGATCTTCTTCTCACCAGGTCTTCCCCCCAAGTTCCAGTAGGTGTGATTGGTGAGACTCACATAGGTCTTCTTATCCGAAGCTGCCTCATAGAGGAAGAACAGTTCATTCTCTTCAGTCAGTGTGATCGTCAAGGCTACATCTAGAGTCCCAGGATATCCCTGATCACCATCTGGACTTGTCATAGTCAGTTTTACTGACGCTCTCTTGTCATAACGAATGGGGAAGGCCTCCCAGATCTTCGTGTTGAACCCTTGAGGTCCTCCATGTAGCTGGAATTGATCATTGGTAGGTTCAAGTTGATAATCCTCTCCATCGATGGAAAATTTGCTCTGTCTGATCCTGTTGGCATACCGTCCAACGGTCGCACCATGGTAATCAGGCTGATCCATATATGCCTCGAGATTATCATAACCTCTTGTGAGTTCTTCAACCCTCCCATTTTTATCAGGGGCCTTGAAAGATACGAGATATGCACCGTAGGTGATCACTTGCAGTGAATACCCATTGGAGTTCTCTATGGTGATGATATCGACGGCTTTACCCGTTTTTGTCGTTCCGTATGGTTCTCTTGCTATTTTCATACTGAGTATATTATGGTTTTCATCACAGTCGGTCAATAACTAGTGACAAGAGTACTCTTATTTGTTAGATTCTGCCTATGGAATGGAAAGCAAGTCATATATTGGTCAAGGATAAGTCCCTGGCAACACGTCTGCTCACAAAGATAAAGAGCGGTGCAAGATTCGAAGTTCTCGCAAGAGATTTCTCTACCTGTCCAAGCAGTTCAAAAGGTGGGGACCTTGGATGGTTCGGACCAGGGAAGATGGTCCCAGCCTTCGAACAGGCCTGCAGAAAGTTAGCGGTGGGTAGAACCAGTGGATTGGTGCGAACTCAATTCGGGTATCATATCATCAAGGTAACCGGTAAACGTTAGTCAGTTCAATTTTCTAGAATATATAAGCATCTCATGGTACTGGATCTTCTTTAGGGCTTGATCTATGGTATTTTCTCAACCCAACCGTATTGACCAATCCTCCGACTAGTACCAGAATCAACCCGATAGCAGATGCGAGACCGAAGGGTTCTGAGAAGAACAGGACGAGATATATCATGGATATGATCGGTGTGAGGTAGATGAATGGTGCGAGAAAGGATGCTGAAGTGGATCGCAAGGCAAAGATCCAGAATACATATGATAGTCCATTAACGAGAATACCATTCACTGCGATCGGTAGGAACTCTTGTGTTCCCGGTAATGAGAAGTTTGAGAAGATGAACATGGATATGAATGAGGCGATTGTCGCTGCAAAGAAATAGATCGTAGTGATTACCATCGGGTCACCTGTTACCTTCTTACTCAATACCGAGAATAGGGCAAAGGATATGGCTCCTAGAGCAACAAGCAGCATAACCGGGTCTGAAAGAGTGGATAGGTCACTGAAGTTCCCCTTAGTCAATACGATCAACATCCCTGCGAAACCGCAGATGATCGAGATGAATTGCTGGAGGTGCACCTGTTCTCCAAGGAAGATGATCGAAAGGATCACGATGAACAGAGGCCAGGTATACTGGATGACCAGTACATCGATCCCATTTCCTTCTGCATAGCCGAAATAGAGAAAGAGATAGTAGATATAGGTTCCGAGCAGTCCCAGTACGAAATAAGAGAGGAGCTGTTTTAGATTCAAACGAATGAACAGTGATAGCTTGCCTCTTACACAACTGATAGTGAAAAGGGTGACACCTGAGATGAGACTCGAATAGAAGAGAAACTGGTGATTATCGAGGGATGATTGACCCGTCTTAGAGACGACTGGGATCAAGGCCCAGAGCGCTACACAGATGAGAGTCCATATGATGCCTTTAGTCTTCTGTATCATAGTTTCACATAACCTGTTGGTAAAAGATAGATTCATGAGTATACTCACTTGAACCTGTATACTCTATAAAAGGATCAGAAACTATGCAAGGGACTTCACTCTTATCTCAATTCGATCTTATATCGCTCATATCCTTCGCTTTGATCACTACCTACACACCGGGGCCAAATAACATAAGTAGTGCATCTATGGGGTTGAACTACGGATATTCAAAGACCTTGAGATATCTCCTCGGTATCTTTAGTGGCTTCTTCACTCTGATGCTTATCTGTGCCTTCATATCAAAGACTATCCTGCAGGTATTGCCTCAGGTTAAGATCGTCTTACAGATTGTAGGGGCTCTCTATATCATCTGGCTTGCCTATCATACCTTCAAGGCGAACTATCAGTTCGATGAAGAGAGGGTAGCTCCTTTGGGGTTCGTCAACGGGTATCTGCTACAATTATTGAACCCCAAAGCCCTCGTGTATGGAATCACTATCTATTCGACTTTTCTCAATGAGGTTGATTATACTATTAGATTCCTCTTCCTATCTGCCCTCATATTCGCAACCTTGAGCCTCAGTGCCATATCGGTCTGGACCCTCTTCGGTTCTTTGATCAGTAGGTTCATGAAGCATCCAGCACTAAGATTGACGATAAATATCATACTCTCATTATTGTTGGTCTATACTGCAGTGAGTATATCAGGGATTATCTCGTAAGGAAGAATTCCCTGATCCTCTTGCCCTGATCAAGAATCACATGAGGAGCATCCTGGAGGATTATGCTCTTTGCCTCTGGAAGAAGTGAACTGATTCTCTTAGCCGTACCTCGTGTATCTAGGATCGCATCCTTTGACCCTCCAATAAACATCAAGGGAGAGGAGACGCTCATAATCTGTCTGTCGGAGAAGATCGGGAGTCTCTCTGTAAGAGGGATCATATACTTGGCTACAAGCCACGAGAACCTCTCATACTCCTCTGAGACTTCAACATCTCCGGAGATGATTTGGTTGATCCTTCTGAATCCTGCCTTACCTAAGAGCATCAAAGGAAGGACTCTGAACATGAAACTCAACCGTTGTGGGGCAAATCCCCCAGATGTGATCAGGCACAGGTGATTCACTCTCTGAGGGTTTGAGAAGGTATACTCACTAGCGATCCAGCTGCCCAATGACATACCACATAGAGAGAACTCAAGGAGTCCTAGTGAATCGATGAGCCCTTCAAACCATTGTAGGGTCTCTTCATTTGCAAGGGTAGGGCGAAGGGTACTACTCAAGCCTGGTTGTCCGGGGATATCTACGAGGTAGATATGAAAATCATCTACCCATTCTTCCAGATATCCAAGCCATGATGCACTGTTACTCGATGAACCATGAAGAAGGATAAGATCGGCTCCTTCTGTATTGCCAGTCTCTAGTACATGGCTCTTACCATATGACTCAGACTCGATATAGCTTCTTTTGCAGGGATAGGGCCAGTTCTGATAAAGATCTTCTAGAGTGTCCCTGATTATTTGCTTTCCCTGATCGCTTTTATAGATCTCTTTCATCGATATCTCCTCGTTACTCGATATAGGTGAACATCTTCAAGATCTCAGATATGAATAGTGGTGTCCCATAGAGGATGAACCGAGCCTTACCCTCTTCTGGATGATAGATCAGGTCATATCTTGCATTTCCCCATGAGGGGTCTTTGGTATTAAGCATGGCTATAAGACTGTTTGATATGCGTGAAGCCTCTTCTGATTCCCTTTCATATAATTCAACTACTGCAGATACGGTGATCCGATTCTCACGAGTCTCATAGACCCGTGGTTCTCCTTCGCTCTCAGAGAACTCCCCATGAGTATAGGTCACGAAATCCTTATGTGTGACCTTCCATTCTCTACCAATCTTCTTACCAGCGATCTTCCCTTCACGTATGAATCGTCTTACGGTCTTCGGGTGAAGGGAGAGCATCTGTGCTATCTCCTCGACTGAATAGAATCTTTCATTCATGATATATTCCTTAAAATGGTTTAGATATGTAATAATATGGAATGTATAGTTGATAAAGTCAAGTAAATTTATGTATAATTCTATAAAAGAGGAATAATAGGGAATATTTCAGAATGTAAGAATGAGTTCTTGCTACTCCTTTCTACTAAGAGTAAAGTATAGAGATTCTAGATAGATGAGGTAGGATGATATGAATGATTCGATAAAACAGATGGGCTTGAAAGAGTGGGCGTACCTGCTCACCTTATCGATCCTCTGGGGAGGTTCATTCTTTTTCATCGAGGTATGTCTCCAATCCATGCCTCCAATCAGTATCGCAGGAGGAAGGCTTATACTAGCTGCAATCTGTCTCCATGCCTTTCGTCTCATAGCGAGAAGATCATTCCCGAGAGATCCAAAGATCCTGTTGAGGTTCCTCATATTGGGACTATTGAATAATGCGATACCCTTCAGCCTGCTCATTTGGGGTCAGACCTTTGTTACTGGAGGGATGGCCTCTCTATTGATCGCCTCAACCCCCTTCTTCACGATCATCATTGCTCATTCATTCACTTCCGATGAGAAGGTGACACTGATCAAATTCTTAGGGATTCTCATTGGTCTTGGGGGTGTTGCTATGATCATGGGTGTTCAGGATGCAGATAATCAGCTCATTGGAAAACTTGCAGTGATTGTGACTGCAATCCTGTATGGATGTGGTGGGGTATATGCAAGGACTCTCAAAAAATATGAACTTGATCCTCTAACGACCGCTACCGGGCAGATCACGTTTGCAGCATTGGCGATGATACCTGTTATAATCCTTATTGATAGACCTTGGGATCTTCCGATGCCCACGGCAATCTCATGTACTTCTCTCATCCTTATGTCAATCCTGACTACTGCAGTAGCCTATATCATCTATTTCAGGATCCTTGCCTCTTCAGGAGCAACTAATGTTCTTCTTGTCACCTTTCTTAATCCAGTGAGTGCTCTGCTATTGGGGGCTATCTTTCTCGGTGAGTATATCTCAATATCGCAGATAATGGGTATCTTGATCATAGGAGTGGGGTTGATCTTCATCGATGGACGTATACTCTTTCGTTTAAGAGACAGGGGTTGAGGTTGTTAAGTTAAAAACTGACTCGATTGCTTATGATCTGGTATCAGAGATGATAAAAGGGCCACCAGTAAAGGGGTTGATGATCCTCGCAGTATCTATTCCGTAGACAGCTTTGAGATTCTCAGTAGTCAGCATCTGATTTGGGGAGCCGTGTCGATATACCTCTCCCTCATGGAGTAGGATGACATGATCACTGAAGGTGAGGGCTGAATTGAGATCATGGAGTATACAAATCACCGTAAGATCCTCAGTCTGAATCAGTTCTCTAAGCAGTTTCAGGATATCTAGCTGGTGTTTGGGGTCAAGATAGGTCGTAGGTTCGTCGAGGGCCAGTATTTTAGGCTCCTGAGCCAAGGCCCGGGCAATGATGACTCGCTGATACTCACCCCCTGAGAGTTCTGTTATCAGATGGTCCTTGAGATGGGTGATGGATGTGAGGCTCATCACATCAGCGATGATCTTCATAGATCCCTCAAGATCAGCAGAATCCTGTTTCCTATGGGTATATCTCCCGAGCCTGATCATATCCTCTACAGTGAACTGATAAGGGTTGCGTTCATTCTGGGGAACCATACCGATCTCTTGAGAGAGTTCCTGTCGGTTCAACAACGTTATATCCTCTTTATTGAGATATATCGTCTTCTTCGCTACCGGAAGGACACGAAGTATCTGTTTTAGGAGAGTCGTCTTTCCAGAACCATTAGGTCCTAGAATAGTCGTGAAGGTGTTCTTCTCTATCGAAGCTGCCACATCCGTCAGGATAGGTTTACCGTCATGGTAGGCCCATGAGAGTTTCTCTATATTGATCATTGAATCTTTACCCATCTAGAATACCTCTTTCTTCTGGTTTCTCAGGAGATAGATGAAGAATGGGGCCCCGGTCATGGAGGTGATGATACCTACCGGTATCTCAGAATTCTGAAGGACACCTCGTGCGATGGTATCAGCGAGGAGGGTGAATAACCCTCCAAGGATCACCGCTAGTGGAAGGAGTCGCTTATGAGTGGGGCCTACGATGATCCGTACGATATGAGGAGTCACCAGGCCAACAAAACCGATAACCCCACTGATAGCTACAGCACTTGCTGTAAGTAGTGTAGAGAGGACCAGGAGAAGGATCCGAGTCTTCTTGATCGATAATCCCATAGATCGAGCAGCCTCATCACCGAGTAGGAGAAGATCCATCTCCCGGTGATAGAAGAGCAGGATGATGATACCTATTATCATCACAGGTGCTATGATCATCAGTTTCTCCCAGCTAGCTGAAGAGAAGGAACCCATAGTCCAGAAGATGATATCCTCTAGCTGTTCACGATTAAAGTACATACTCAAGGACATCATCGCAGATAGTAGGAAGTTCATCGCCACACCAGATAACAGTAACGTCACTGATGTGGAACGCATCCCTCCTGAAAGGAGGTAGATCGTTGAAGAAGCCCCTATACCGCCGATGAAAGCGAACAGGGGGATTCCCCAGGAACCAGGCAGGAGCGTGAAGGCACCGATAAGTGCGCCGAAAGCGACTCCAAAGGCAGCTCCTGAGGAGACTCCGAGGATGAATGGTTCAGCCATGGGATTTCTAAAGAGTGCCTGGAAGACCACCCCGGATGCTGCGAGAGCCATACCGACGATGATAGCTGTTATGACTCGGGGTATCCTGATTGCCTGGATGATGTAGATATAGGACCGACTCACATCTGGCGCCTGTTCACCGAAGACTAGGACTTTGATCGTATCGGTGAACGAGATGTTCGCTGTACCGAAGGATATAGATACTAGAGCAGCTAGAATGAGTATGATTGACCCTAAGAGGATCGTGAATGAGGCTGGTCTTGTCTTCATTGCTCCGTGTGTGTATCTCATATGTTCCCTAGAAGAGTTCCGGGTGGAATATCTTTGCCAGGGTCAATGCACCCTGAGCGTTCCTCACACCCTGTCTATCGAGCATGTTGTTATCGATTGCATAGAGATGTCCCTCTTTTACCGCTCTCAGATCCTCATAAGCTGGAGTTGAGACGAACATCTCCGGAGTCCCCCAATATTGGGAACAGATGATGATATCGGGATCATTCTCAATGATCCTCTCAAGACTGTAGGACCAGCCCTTCACATCGGCTGCGATATTAGCCCCTCCTGCGAGGGTGATGATATCATGGATGAAGGTATCTCCTCCTGCGGTGAAGTCTCCCCATTCGCCGAACCCAACCACATAGTAGACTGAGGGGGTATCAGCTCCTTCGATCTTCTCTGTGATCATATTGATGGTATCTTTCATCTCTGTGATGGTCGCAGTTGCGGTATCCTCTACTCGTAGGATCATCCCTAGGTCTGCGATGGTCTTGTAGACCCCATTCATAGAGTTATCTGAATAGATTCCTACCGTGGTGATACCTGCATCCTCGAGTCTGTCGAGGGTCTCTTTCTTGGTATGGGTAGATCCGATGACGAGATCGGGATCAAGTTCGATGATCGTCTCTACATTGGGGTCACTGATGGATCCTACACTCGTGAGTTCGAACACCTCTACGGGGAAGTCACAATAGTCTGTTCTTCCAACGAGGTTCTCCCCAAGTCCTAGTGCAAAGACTGCCTCTGTGATATTAGGTCCGAGAGAGACGATTCTTGAGATGTCTGCAGGTACTCGTACGATCCTCGAGAAGGAGTCGGTATAGAGGGTATCACTATCATGTTCGATAGGGGTACTTTCACTCACACCGTTTGCAAAAAGTGGTAATGCGACCATCATAATGAGAAGTAAGATCAGTAACAGTTTCTTTTTCATGTATGTCTCCATGGTTAGATAGAGAACACAAGTAGAGGATTGCCTCGTAACTCATGCTCCGTGAGTTTAAGACTGCACACAGGTCAGTCCTGGCAAGTTTCAGCAGGTCTCCTGACTATGGACATCCTAAAAACCATTACCTTCCCATTCTTCTACAAGAACAGTGGTTCTCAATCTCTTGAGATGGTTCAAGTTCGCATTCCAATTTCAGTGGCGGGACCGTACGAGAATCTCACTCGTTTCCCTCTTAGCGGCGGTAAGCCGACTAAAACTTAGCTTTAACCTAATTCATAGGGTTCTATCTGTCAATACCGTGATATCTTAGTTATAATAGGAAAACAAACTACTTAACCACTACTAGGAGATTGGGCATGCGAAACTCATCGATTCTAGGAATTCTCATCATGGTGATCCTCCTTATGGCCTCTTCAGCGTTCGCCGAAGAACAACTGTATGAAATATCTATGAATGGATTGACCTACATCTATGATGAACCCTATGAAGCAATAGCCGTAGAGTCTTTAGCAGATCTTGATACAATCCTCACCACCTACAGAGATTTCATGGGTACGAAGAATATCTTTTCATGGCCTGTCCTCCTCGAAGGTGAATCCTCATCTCCTTCGGGGTATGTCTCCCTCCCCGTTGCGAGGACGGTGTGGGAGTTATCTCCTTATGACAGCTTCTTCTCTGGTGATTCCTGGCTCCATCTTCTCGCCCTACATGAGGGGCGTCATATGATCCAGTATGAGACAATCAACACGGGTGTGACGAATATTGTCAGGTATCTAGGTGGCAATCAGCTGATGACGAGTTTTGCCCATGCCCTGATCCCTAGCTGGATCTTTGAAGGTGATGCAGTGGTATCTGAGACAATCTATTCAGAAGAGGGCAGAGGTCGATCGGCAGATTTTGAGCGTAGATTCAAAGCTCTTCTGCTTGAGAAACCAGAGATCTCATGGGAGGAGCTCACTAATGGCTCCTATATCCATAATATGCCCAATCAATATGTCTATGGCTACTATATGCTCGGATACCTGCTGAACGAAGAGGGCCCTACAGCAGCTGGTGAATTGTTCCAGAGTCTGGGAAGATATCCCATCCCCTTCATTTCACCGACGATAGCTTTGTCCGGAGTAGGTGGCAGGTATCTGTCACCTGAGAGGCTTTTCGAACTCGTGAAGTCTGATCTGATTCCGAAATGGGAGAGGGTAGAGAATCTGAGAGAAATGACTCCAAGAGAGGAGATCTATACTCCTTCAGGTAAAGGGTATTCCTATATTTCTGATTATCTGATCGAGGAGAAGAAGGTCTCTATCATCGATTACGATAGATCTCAGGGCCTTCGGCTTAAAGAGGTTACAGATAATAGGGTAGAGGATATCCTCTCGATCTCAGGTTCAGCTGTTGATATATCTGAGAACTATGTCACCTGGATCGAACACAGACCACAGCTATTCGAGAAGGATAAGACCGTTGCGGTCCTTGTCCTATATGACAGAAATAAGAGAACGACTATAGATATAGGTGAGGGGAGATTCATCGGTCTTCCCTATATTGATGAGGACGATAATAGTATTTCGATCATCTCTTATGATCCGATAGAGAAGGGGATGATCCTCTCCTTTGATATTGAGAAGAAACTGCTGACCGCAAAGATACCCCCAAAGGATCCTGTCTATCTCTCAAGTGTCATCCATGATGGTGATACCTACTATGTGGTAGTAGAAGGTAAGACAGGTCGAGAGCTTCGAGCATTCTCACTAGATGGTTCCTCAGAAGTCCTCTATGAACTTGGGCATCATTATCTCTATGGGCTTTCAGTGGACGGTAACAAGCTCTACTTCTCATCAGATATCACCGGAATTCAGGAGATATACTCCCTTGACCTGGATACCAGGGAGTTGTTACAGCTTACCACATCTCCCTATGGGGTGTTCGATCCTGAAGTGGTGGATGGAATCTTATATGCCGTTGAGACAACCTCCTTCGATAAGGAGTCTTTGATGGTATTGATCCCTGAAAAGAAGGATATGATTGATTATCATACAGGTTATGTATCAGATTTCTATGAACCGAACTTGTTCAACGACTCTGAGATTCTTCATGGGAGGACCTATGAGAAGCGTACTTATAATGAATTGTCCTGGGCTTTGAATCCCTATGCCTTGGGAGTGCAGATCCCTGATCAATTCGATGAAATCATTCTCGGGGTGAAGAGTGCAGATCCTTATATCGAATGGGTGAGTTCAGCCTCAGTGGGTTATATTCCAGAGAGTGGAAGATTTACCGGGAGTCTCGGGGTAACACACTCTGGTGATGTCCTGCTGCAGTCATTGACTGGGGCCGTTGAGACCGATTTCTCTGACTTGTGGGAATATGATCTGACGGGGGTATTATCCTCTACTATGTATGGGGCGAAGTATGGACGATCCTCTACCCATCAGATCGGGGTATATGGAGTATTCGGTTCAGCGGATGCACCAAGCCATCCCCTGAGGTTAGGCTTCTTTGATAGGTTCTCTTATGGTAAGGATGCCCCCTACAGGGCCTTGAATGATCAGATTCCAGGCTTCGATCACGAACTCAGTTATATGATACTTCCTGAATTCCCTTTGGGTAACGATTTTCCGATGATAGCTAAATATTCATTAAACGGCTATCTTCCATCGATCTTCACAGATCACTTGCTACAGTTCTCAAGCAGTATCGAATGGAGGAATACGAGTCTCATTTCAACTACCATGGTGCCGGCTAGGGGATATGAACGAAACGAAGTGGCTCTTCTTGTCGGTACTGATGGATTTCTGGGTACATCAGGGGTCACCTATGAACTGCCGATACTCTATCCGGACTTCTCGATGCTCTCAAGTGCTTTCATCAAAAGGGTACGGGGCTCGATGTTCTATGATATCAGCTATGGGGGAGTTGGGGTCCTCCAATCAGCAGGAATCGAGATCCTTGTTGATATGACCCTGTTCAATCAAAAGGATTATCAGTTCTCATCTGGATTACGTATAAGTTATCGTTTCACTGATAACCAACCTGCAATAGAGCTGATACTACTCGATATCCCGATCATGCTAACTCCTTGACGGGGTAGCCGCCTAACAGGTACTATCGCATTATGAATGACATAATAATATATACAGATGGTGGCTGCTCTGGTAATCCTGGTCCAGGTGGATGGGCTTATGTGGTAGCTGCCGGTGAGAACGAGCAGATCACTGGTTCTGGACACGATGTGCAGACGACAAACAACAAGATGGAACTCACAGCAGTCATAGAGTCACTGCACTATATCAAAGCTACTCATCCTAATGGATTGAGAGCCGTTCATATCCATACTGATTCTCAGTATGTGAAGAATGGTATCACCACCTGGATTCATGGCTGGATCAGGAACGGCTGGAAGACAGCAGCAAAGAAACCGGTGAAGAATAAAGAACTCTGGATCGACTTGAAAGCAATATCTGATCAACTTCCTGTTCAGTGGCATTGGGTAAAAGGTCATGCTGGGGTGGAACTCAATGAATTATGTGATTCTTTAGTTCAGGAACAGATAGCTGTTGCAAAGAACTAATGTTATAATGGAATACAATTATTTCTGTTTTCATCAGGAAAACTGTTGACAGGAAATAGTCTAATTGGTATATTCCTATTCGTTGCTTGGGCCGCTAGCTCAGCTGGTAGAGCAACGCCCTTTTAAGGCGTGGGTCACAGGTTCGAACCCTGTGCGGCTCAAATAATGTCTCCTTCGTCTAGTGGTTAGGACACCGGGTTTTCATCCCGGCAACAGGGGTTCAATTCCCCTAGGAGATGCTTAAGGTCACAATACATCGTATTGTGACCTTTTTTTGAGTCCAAAAGTAGCACCTGATACATAGACATCACTTATGAAACTCACTGGTAGGACTGGCCTCTAGGACTTTCTGGATCTGGGTTCAGAACAAAAACTTGTGGGATAGAATATATTAATAACAAAAAGATATAGAAAAGGGACGCCAAATATTCTAAGTTTCAAATAAGAACAAACCAAACAAGGAATAAACGTATCCCTTGAATCATCGTAAGTTCAGTTAAGATCTTCTTACGCACCTTAAAGCATGTTTGCAGTTTTAGGTCTCATATCTTTTTTCAGTTAATTTCCGAATTCACTTCATTGTAGAGTATTGAATAATGATGGTAATATGAACATGGTATTTCCAACCTATATCGAGAGGTCTGTCATGATTAAATTCCCACTTGGTTGAATCATACCCCTTATCATACTATTACCTAACTTACTGATGGTGTTTTGTCCTCTAACCGATAAACTCTTGAATAACTCAGACCTTGGTCATCGAGGCCTAAGAATTCTGACCCTGATCGAAAGGCTCGGTCAGGCCGGAGTGTTTACTCTACCGTTCTTCTATCGACTGAAGTCAAATTCTACCGTGGTGCTCTTAGTGATGATCTTATCGTTATTGATCTACTTTGCAGGCTGGTTACGATACGTTATTCAGGGACGTTCTGAAAGACCGTTCTATTGTTCATTGATCGGTATTCCATTTCCGATGGTGATCATGCCGGTGATCTACTTTTTTTTGAGCCTCGATTCTGCTTGAATCAGTATGGTTGTTGATAGCCGTGGTGTTTCTAGGTATAGGCGATATCTCTGTGACAGTACTCAATTCTCGAAATATGACATAACTATCTTATCAAGCATGAAGTGAAAGCAAAGGTTCTTGCTCATTCATCTTTTTGAACTACCTGAGGAGGTTGTTGAATCTGTTCTTTCTGTGAGAAGCATAGCGAGTATCCTACCCTTGAAAATGTGTGCTCGTTACTGTTATTATAGATATAGACGTTGATTTATGGGGAATTCCCCTACTTGCAAGCGTCATTAAACAATTTTGCTAAAACGGAGGATCGCATGTCATCACCAAAACAGTTCAGTTCATCAATACACAATCAAGTACCCGGTTATCAGAGATTCAGGAGAACCTCATTCTACCTAAGAGATAAGGTGCTATCTGCAGGACCAATGGATTCTTTTCTAAGGACTCTCTATCTACCTGAGAAGGGCGACCCTTCTCAGATACTTGAAGAACTCATAGCTTTAGAGCGAGAGATCCCAAAGAGTTTTCTCACCATCATCGATGCAGATATCAAGAGGATACAAGAGTTAGTAGCAGAGGATCTTGAAGAGTTCAAGACTGCATTAAAAAAAGATGATCTTAAACCTCGATTTGCAACGGAAAGACTTATGGCGACTGTGTATAGGACTCTGAAATTACCTCCTGCATGTAAATCAGAGAAAGATGCTGTCTCGTATTTATTAGTATACTGTAGAGAGACTCGACGAAGGTGTTCAATCACCTATAGTGGGCTGAAAAGTATTTTTATTGAACCAGATGGGAGTGTCTCTACAAAACTCTATCCGCCCCTCTTGGAATACAGCGAATACCACATTATCCCTTGTGTTTCTGGACAAATGGAGGGGCGTTCTTTTATTAGCTGATTATCCATCATTCGATGGTGATAGGTAGTCCACTCTTTCCTGACTCAATGATTCCCATGATCACTTTGACATCTCTTGCTGGTGCCTCTGCTGGCATCTGCACCGTTTTTCCATTCTGTAGAGATGTGATGAAATCTTTCCACATCAGATAGAAACTGCTCTCCTTCTCAAAAGGATGGGAGATCTTTTCATTATCTGGTAAGAGCTCAATGATCTCATCAGAGGTGATGATAAGGGATGATTTTTCACCAAAGAGTCTTAAATTGCTATCATCATTGGCATTTCTCCACCCCATGTTCAGGGAGCTGGTGACTCCATTCTCATGAGTCAACAAAGTGAGGGCCATATCCATCGTCCCGAGAGCCTGTTCTATCGAGTCTGTTTGTGCATAGACTCTAGTGATAGGTCCTGATAGCATCTGAAGTGCATGAACGAAATGGACACCTCCATCCATCACATATCCTCCGGGATATGCATTATTAGCTCTCCATTGAGTCTTGTTATATTTATTATCTATAGCCATGAACTGAAGACAGTTCCAACTCGTACTGTGGAGCTTTCCGATGAGACCTGCTTCAATGAGTTCTGCAGCCTTCTGAAGCATCGGTTCATATTGGTAGTTCTCTGCAGTCATATAGGTGACACCAAAGGTCTTAGAGAAGGTCTTTGTATCTTCAGCCTCTTCAGTACTCATCCCAGCAGGCTTCTCGCAGAGAACAGAAAGCCCTGCCTCACAACAGGCTTTGCTGACTGGATGGTTGAGAGGGATGGGGAGGGCGATAAAGACCGCATCAAGATCAGTGAGCTCTACTATCATACTCTCCCAATCAGTCCACACTGCCGATTCTGGAAGTCCTAACTCCTTCGCAATATCTAAAGCTTTACCGATACTCCTGTTACATACTGCCTTTACGGTGAGGATATCATCTAATCGTTTGATCTGTGGGAGATGCATCTCTCTTGTTATGATCCCGCATCCAATGATTGCAACGTTGATTTTTCTCATACTTATGGCCCCTTCATGAATATCTGATGTATAAGACTGATTATAACATGAGTTTCTCTAGGAAAACAGGTGGTTAGAGTAGCAGAGGTTTTTAAAAAGATACATTCATTCTAATTTTCATGGTATCCTATACCTAGATACTAGGTGTTTTAAGTGAAATTAGAAAAGGTGGCTTGGCAGCTATGAAGAGTTTCATGAGACAGTTATTTGCTACACCCCTCCAAATCTCAGATGAGGTGAATCTCAATCCTTATACCTTAGCCTTTGAGAATGAGAAGGGAATCGAAAAAGAGTTCTTGATAGATTATGCGGATAGCTCCTTATGGTTCAATAGGATTGGACTTATAACCGGTCTGATACTCTATATGGTCTTCGGCTTTCTCGATGGTAAAATGGCCCCTATGAGTAAAGAAGCCCTCTGGATCATTCGATATGCGATAGTATCCCCTGCGATCATCATTGCGATACTTCTTTCCTATAGAGAAAGCTGTAGAAAATATATGCAGTTCATCGTCTCTCTCATTCTCCTCATCGCTGGAGCTGGGATCTGTATCATGATCGCGATCACCCCTCATGAGTCGACATACGCCTATTATACCGGTGTGATCTTGGTCTTCATGCTTGGGTATGGTAATTCTAAAGTCAGATTCATATGGGCTACACTTGCAGGTTGGCTCAATGTTCTCGCATACGAGGTCGTAGCGGTCCTCATCCTTGACACGCAACCCGAGATTCTGATCAATAATAATTTCTTTTTCATCAGTGCTAATATCATAGGGATGCTATCGAGTTATATTGTGGAGATCTATGCACGGAAGACCTTCTTCATGTCAAGGATGCTGAATGTTGAACGAGAGAAAGTGTACACGCTCAACAGGAACCTAGAAGAGACCGTTTATAAACGGACTGAGAAGCTGCTTGAGGTGAATGCATCCTTATCGGAGGAGATCTCTGTAAGAAATGAGATGGAGATACAGAAACAGATATTAGAAAAAAGACTCTTACAATCTCAGAAGATGGAGTCAATAGGTAATCTAGCGGGTGGGATCGCACATGATTTCAATAATATCCTGGCTGCAATATTAGGTTATACTGAGATCTGTAAGATCGAGAATCCAGAGAACAGGCAACTTTGTGAGTATCTCGATGAGATTGAGACATCAGGAGTACGTGCAAGAGAACTCACACAACAGATCCTTACTTTCGCAAGAAAATCTGATGTAGAGGTCAGCCCTGTTGATATATTACCTGTAGCCATTGAGGTCATATCCTTTATCAGATCATCTATACCCTCTTCGATACAGATCAAAAAAGATCTGAGAAGTAGTTCTTTCATATCTGGTAACTCGACTCAGATATATCAGGTCATCTTGAATCTGCTTACCAATGCAGCCGCTGCACTCGGTGAAGGCGGCGGGGTGATAGGTGTAGGTCTTTTAGATATTGAGGTCGATTCATCAGTGGTAGGAACATTACCACCTGGAAGATATATCGAGCTGACTATCACTGATACAGGAGAGGGAATCGACAAAGAACATCTTGCTCTGATCTTTGAACCTTACTTCACTACGAAGGAAAAACACAAAGGTACTGGTATGGGATTGGCTGTTGTCCATGGAATCGTGACAAGCTATGGTGGAGAGATCCATGTCTCAAGCGAGATCGGGAAAGGTACTGAATTCAAAGTCTATCTACCTGCTTTGGAGAATGAGGATTTACCTGAGACTCCTGAGGTTGCGAAGCGATCGAATCAAGGATCTGAACACGTACTCTTCGTTGATGATGAGAAAGCGATCTGTGAGATCGAAAAACACATGTTGGTGAAACTTGGTTATACGGTAACATATACGACAGATAGTTTAGAGGCTATCGATCTGTTTATGAGAGACCCTAATTCTTTTGATATTATCATAAGCGATCTAACTATGCCTGCGCTCTCTGGGGATGAGTTGGCAAAAAGGGTATATGAGATTAGAGAGGATTTACCGGTCATTATATGTACGGGTTATAATAATCTATCAAGTGAACAGCGAACCCCCAATATCAGGGAATATTGCCATAAGCCTCTATTACAATCTGAATTAGCATATGCAATCCGGCGTGCTTTAGATGACTGATTCTAGGGCCATAGATTCATTTTTCTAGATCATGGATTACTTGTATGAATCGGGTCTTGCTAGAGTAGCGACGAGGTATTATAAAATCGAACAAATCTATCTTTCAAAAAAAAGGAGAACTGATTGCATGCAAATCAGATTTTTCATAAAACATGTTAGCTTTCTTTATATCCTCCTCATAATCCTATTTCTTCTTTCGAGCCTTTCCTTGATGGGGGAGGAGTCTGATCATATTCTTTATATCAACTCATATCATGAAGGATATAAGTGGAGTGATGATATTGAGAAGGGCCTCAAGATCGGATTATCAGTGCTTGATACTCCATTTGAGTTACAAGTCGAGTATATGGATACGCAAAGAGTCCTTTCCCCGTCCTATATCACAAATCTGCAAAGGCTCTACCAGGATAAATTCGAAAATCAACAATTTGATGTGATCATCACTTCAGACGATGCCGCTTTCAACTTTCTTCTAGTTTACGGTGAGGAGATATTCGGGGATACACCGACTGTTTTCTGTGGTGTGAACTATTTCGAAGAAAGCATATTAGCTGGGTATGATCATTATACTGGAGTAGTGGAACGCTATGATATCTCCAATACGATTAGAAATGCTTTAGATCTTAGACCTCAAACTGAGACGATCTATTTCATCGATGATGACAGTCTTACCGGTAAGGCTATCATGAAAGAGTTCCTGAAAGTGGTTCCAGAGTTCTCTGCTGAGGTGGATTTCGTTGCTTTGGATGGCGATAACCTAGAAGATATCGAGTTGAAGGTGAGAACACTTCCCCAAGACAGTCTGATTCTCTACCTCATCTATTTTCAAGATAAACAGAAAAACTATTTTTCATATAGTGAGGCAATCTCAAGAATCAGTAGTAATAGTAATGTGCCAATCTTCGGTGTTTGGGACTTTCATCTCGATTATGGGATAGTAGGAGGAAAGCTTATCAGTGGCTACTTTCAAGGAGAGATGGCTGCACGACTAGCGGTGGAGATACTTCACGGTGAATCCCCAGAGAACCTACCGGTTATCACAGAGAATATGACCCAATATGCGTTTGATCATACGATTCTGAATGAATATGATATCTTAGTCGAGGATCTTCCCGAGAATAGCCGGATCATCAATATGACCGGTCAAGGGGACAAACACCAGATACTCATTCTGAATTCCTACAATAAGGGTTTGAAGTGGACTGATGACATAGAGAAGGGAATCATGGACTCTCTAGCACCCCTGTTACAGGATGTAGAGTTCACATTTGATTATATGGATGTCAAGAACAATCCTGAACCTACCTATTTCCAATCTCTTTATGACTTCCTTCAGGTAAAATATGATAAAAGAGAGTTTGATGTGATCATCACCACAGATGATGATGCCTTTAAGTTCATTTCAGGATTTCGCCATTTTTCTAATACAGAGATTCCTGTGTTCTTTTGTGGAGTCAACTATTATGATGAGAAAATGATCGGGCAGATCGAAAATATCACGGGTGTGCTTGAGGCCTATAATATGAAAGAGACCATCGAGATCGCTTTACAGGTCCACCCGGATACCAAGCGATTTGTCGTCATTAATGATAAGACAATAACAGGTCTTGGAAATAGAAAGAATCTTGAGAAGTTGATTCCCGATTACGCAGGGAGGGTCGATTTTGAATTTTGGGATGATCTGAATATGGCTGATATCCAAGAGCGATTACCAGACTTAGGGACAGATGATCTGGTTTTGTTATTAAGTTTCAACAGAGATAGGTCCTATAATGATTTTTCCTATGATGAATCGATATTACTGATCTCAGAAAGGTCTCCAGTTCCCATCTATGGTTTATGGGACTTCTATCTTGGAAAGGGCTTGCTCGGTGGGATGCTGATACGGGGCTATAATCAGGGAGAACTCGTTGGGAGCATGGTCTTCCAATATCTTATGGGAACTCCGTTAGCAGAGATTCCGATTGTGAAAGAGAGCCCGAATTCCTATATGTTCGATAAATTACAATTGGATAAGTATCATATCAATGAGCATGATCTTCCCAAAGGCTCTCTGATCATTAATAGATCATTTTCCTTCTTAGATTTTTGGAATGAGAACCGATTGTTCCTCATCTTGGTCTTCTCACTTTCTCTTATCAGTATTCTCTTGTATCAGAATATGAGACTGACAAAATTCTCTGAGAAGAAAGAGAAGCAATTTGCATTGACTGATCCCCTCACCGGTATACCAAATCGAAGGGCAGGCTTTGAACATCTTGAGAGGGTAGTGCTTGAGTTCAAAGATACAGAGACACCTGTCACGATCTGTTTTGCTGATATGAACAATTTAAAGTATATCAATGATACCTTTGGCCATAATTTTGGTGATGATCTGATCAAGACTTTCAGTAAGATAGTCTCAGAAGGAATTCGGAGTAATGATTTTATCAGTAGGATCGGAGGGGATGAATTCTTGATTACCTTTCCTGGTGTTCGTAAAGACGATATTGAGGAGATCTGGAAAAGAATCGATGCACAGATAGAGAAAGTCAACGACACTCATGAGTTCCAGTTTTCTATAAGTGCCAGTGTCGGATTTGCTGAATATCAACCTGAAGAGTATTCGACGATCTTCGACTTTGTCGATCGAGCAGATCAAGAGATGTATATACAAAAGAAGAAAGACAAAGGTCATGGTGTCTGAATAGAACCCTAAAGTAATAAGAAGGCCATGAAATACATTCTTGGGACTTTATTCTATTTATTTCTGTATGACCCTGAATCTGCGTTGTACTTTTTACTGCCTATAAGGCTATAATGATATGGTATTTGGTTGAGCATATACATGGTATAGGTGGTCTCATGAAAAAGGTTGTCTTTGTCTTTTTCGTTTTATTACTTGGACTGTCGGCATTCTTCCTTGCCCCTGATAGTGGGGAGGAGGGGGTTCAACCCTACCATGATTCTGACAGTCAACTCCTCATCCCCCAGCGCAATGTAGTGATTGCTACGATTGACCTTGCTGAGAACGATCGCTCCTTTTTCTCCGAAGAGACAATAAGGATGCTTGAGGATCTCAATGATGATCTGATAGGGATCAAGGGAGTGACTCAGGTCGATTCGATCCTCAATGCAAGTACCGTCCGAAGTGATGAATATGAGATCTTCGTAAGTCCCATCATCCCTGTGAAGAGTGGCCGATCAGATGCTTTCTATAGAGATCTGCCTCAAGAGCTCGGGAAATACCCAGAACTCAAACCCTATATAAGTCCATCTCAGGATTCTTTGTTGTTCTATATCTATTTCGGGTATAAAGTGATTCCTGCAGATATCGATAAGGCTCTTGCGGGAATCCAGACGAAGTATCAACAACTCTCTTTGGAATATACGGGAAAATCTCCGATCGTGGCTCAAACAGAGAAATTGCTGACCGATGATATCCTCATATTCCTGCCGTTGCTTGTGATTCTTGTTATGATGGTCTTCCTCAGTCTGAGAAATGTCAGAGCGATCGCTTCTTCCTGGGTCCTCATCCTGCTCTCAGTCTTTGCCTCTTATAGTTTTGTCAGATTTTTCGGGGTAGAGATATCTCCCATGCTTCTGTTGGTCCCTGTCTTTAGTCTAGGTTTGCTCAGTGATTATATCATCCACTACTATTACCATCTATTCTATGCTCCAGGATCTCATGACCCCTTCTATGTGCGAAGAAGGTTGCTATTCCCCCTTTCTATGACTGCTATTTCGACCCTGACAGGATTCTTGTCACTTTTGTTCATAAACGGATCTGGGCATCTTCTTCTCGGCTCCATTATTTCTGTCAGTGTTGTTCTGACCTATCTTGGAGTTTTCTTCTGGTACCCCTACCAGAATCTTATCCCACCGCAATCGACGATACTTCCGAGATTTCATGTTCTTCAGGTACGATTCTTCTCCTTTATCGTACGGGGACGGAGATATATCTATTTTGGCCTGATCTTGGTTTTCATCGGTGGCCTATATCTGATACCTCAATTGAAGATTGAGCCCTATCCTCTACAACAACTTCCTGAGGATAATACGATCAGGAAGGCTGATACCGTGATCAATAAGGACTTCTATGGTTCTATTCCCTACTTCCTGGAGATTGATACTGGAGAGGAGGGTGGAATCATCTCCCTCGAAGGACTACATTCCCTTGATAAGGTACACGAATATCTTGAGAGTCGGGAAGTCATCGGTTACTCCTACTCACTACTTACAGTATTGAAACGATTGAGTCACTATTTTGAGGGTGATCAAGAGATGATCCTTCAGCAGGATGATCTCTTGGGATCTTTCATCATCGAACAGTATCTACTCTATTATTCCTCTAGTGTCGACCCTTTAGAATATGAGTCACTCATCAATGCAGATTACCGGGTCTTCTCCATCAAGGGGCTTCTCTATTATCATGATGTCGACTCCCTGCGAGACTTCTATGGGGTGATAGAGGAGATCCGTACGATGATCCCAGAGAGTTGGACTCTGACCGTTCATGGGATGACGAACGATCTGCAGCTTGAAGAACGAACCCTAAAGAGGAACTGGATATTCTCCTTTGCTATCGGTTCTTTCATGATCTTCATTATGGTATTGATCTTCTATAGAAAATCGAAGATGGCCCTCATGAGTCTTATACCTGGGATCTTGAGTATGATATGCTCCTTTGGTATCATCAGTCTTGCTGGAATCAATATAGATGCCTTCAGTATCATATTCGTTGCGATCATTATAGGACTTGTCATCGATTACAGTATACATACTCTTGGAGCCATCGAATCCCTCGAGATGGTGAATTCTCTAGAGGAGGGATTCTCCTATATCATAGAATACAGCGGGAAACCGATCTTTCTGAGTTTTCTCACCTCGGTGTTCTCATTCTCCGTACTATTTCTCTCCTCCTTCAGGGGGGCGAGGACTCTTGGGCTCCTGCTCGTATCCTCACTGTTGATATCATTCTTTTTGAGTGTCTATCTGCTACCGATCATCATTCTGCCTAATAGACTAAAAAGAGAAAATTCTGAAGCAAAGGATCAAAAATGAAAAGAATATTTCCGTTGTTAACCTGTCTCCTCTTCATGACCATGAGCATCAGTGCTGATGATATCTCCTTAGACGAACTCTTCGAGAACTATAAGGCCTCCGTGGTCATCCCCAATATAACTACGACATTGACCGTTCAATTGATCTCTGCAAAAGGGGAGGTCAGGGAGATCCAGGCTAGAGCTTATCAAAAGGCCAAGAGTGAGACTGATGCAAGCAGGCTGTTTCTCTTTGAGTATCCTCCCTCAGTCAGAGATACCGGTATCCTCATAAACTCCTACACGGATAGTGATAAGAATACCATGTGGATGTATCTCCCAGCTGTGAAACGGGTGAAGCGTATCGCTCTTGCAACCTCGGGAGGAGGTTACTTCATGGGAAGCGATTTCTCCTATAGTGATTTCATACCTAAATCCAGGGATGATTTCAATCAAGAATATCTTGGGGAAGTCATCCTAGATGGAGAGGCCTGTTATAAGGTCAAAGAGAGTGCGAAGACACAAGAGCAGCGACAGAATCTAAAACTCAGCTATATGATGAACTACTATCGTGTCGATGACTATGTCATGTATGGAAGAGACTATTATGACCTAGCAGGAGAACTTGTGAAAGAGTATCGGGTCAAAGAGGCTATTCTCTTAGGAGGTAGGTATATGTATCCTACGATCATAGAGATGAAGAATATTCAAAATGGCCATAGATCGGTCCTTGAGATGTCTGATATCAGTCTCGAAACCATTCCAGACAGCTATTTTACGAAGCGCTTCCTTGAGAAGAGGTAATAACATATGAGAAGAATATCATTTTGTATCATCTTGACCTTGTGTCTTTGCAGTTCTCTTTTCGCCATTGATTTCGAAGGCCTCGCCTTCGCTGACTATTATGGGAATATCGAACCTTCAACGAGTTTTGATCATATGAGAGCTCGAGTATACTATCAACCGACGTTTGCCGGCTCGATGTTCGATTATGCTCTAGATTACGAAATTTCTGCGAACTTCTACTATGATATGTACAGCGACCTGAATCTCATACCTTGGGAGAATATCATCAGGGAGGCCTATGTCTCTGTACCGTTAGAGAATTTCGATCTCACGCTTGGGCAGAAGACGGTCTCCCCGGGGTTGGCCGATATCTTCAGTCCCTTGAACTGTGTGAATGGGGAGTACGTGACAAAACTCAGTCTAGACGACCCCTATGAGAGTAGAAGAGGGGATGTTATGCTTCAAGTTGCATACTATCCCAATTATGACGATTCGATCGAATTGATCTATGTTCCATTCCCAAGACCTGATTATGAACCCTCAGGGATGGTCTCTATCGAAGATACATACGTTGACATTGATGTTGATTTCGATAACGAACCCTATATGTTCTCATCCCCACATTCTCTCTTTCTCTCTTATTATCATTATGGTTTGGAATATGATCTACAACTCAGTTATGCCTATTATACCGATCAGACACCGGGTTTTGACCTTTCAGGACTTACGATGGATGGAGCTGATTTGAAGGGCCTGATAGAGACGATCTATACGAGAAACCATACTATTGGGGGAGCCTATAGTATGAATATCGGTGAGATCGCCTGGACTGAGGAACTGGCATTGAATATCACTGAGGACTTTGCCGGAACTGATATTGGAATACGTAATTCCGATATTACTCTCGATACACAGATTCTAGGTACTCTTTGGGGTGGGACAATGGCACAGTTGAATATCGTATACCAGTACATCTTCAATTTTGATAAGGGGTCTACAGATTATTCGCCAGAGATCGAAGATATACTGAGAAGGGAGCTCAATGGATATTTCAATCAGCCACTGCAACATGTTGCATTTGCGATACTGCATTTGCAGAACAGTCTCTTTCACGATAGATTAGCTGTTAGTATCAATGCAGGATACCTCCATCCTGCAGTTTATCTTGCTCCTAGAGTCTCTTTTGCTATCACAGATGGTCTGAGATTGGAGGCAGGTGCAGATATCAAGACAGGAGTTCCAACGAGTGCGGATCTTGCCCGGGGTAACCTTGATGATAATTACTATGTTCGTGTGAAATATGCCTATTGATAGGAAGAATACACGGTAGATTCAACGATATCTTTCAGAACAGGGGGGCTCTGAACTGGTTCACAGCCCCCTGTCTAATCTCCCAAAGGAACTTTTCTATTCTTATTTCAGGGAATTGCCGGTATGCTCGCCTCCATCTTCCCAATGATATATCTGTTTGTAAAGGGGTCTGTCAGTTCTGGATTCCCATATGCGAAGAAACTCGGATTATAAAAAGATTCCTTCTTTCCATTGAAGAAGGGATAGGTGACCGTATACATGAGTGTATCTTGTGCTTTATAAAGTCTAGCAGTAACGGTATTCCCCTTTCGTATTTCAACAGTGATCTTATACCAAGTACTTGATTCTAAAGCATCGATCTGAGCATAATCCCCAACAAAACCTTCATTTTCACCACTATGCTCCGGGTCATAGTTATCAACAAAGAACTCATAAAGCTTCTCACCATTGGAGACCTCATAGGGTCTTTTTCTGATAATGACAGATACAACCCCCTCTTCGGGATGGGATGAGTTCTCATCAAAGCTATATCTTAAAGAGAGAAATGGACCGAAATAATTGGTAGTATTTGCTGGTGATTTGAAGGTATACATGAAATCAAAGTCCTCTCCTAGATCAATCATCCATGTCAAATCTGCACGATCAACAGGAGTTCCGAAGGCATTCTCATTTTCCTCAGGACTATTATCTCGGTCTGGTTTGAGATAGGTCGGATCAGGTGTCTCTGCAGCATCTGTGACTGAGATCCACTCAGGGAATTCTCCTTCATCGGGATAGTTGAACATGAAGAACCAATCAAGATCTAAGGGGTTATTGAATTCTATTGTGACCCGATTCCCAGATTGTTCTGAGAGCTTTGTATCAGGACGCTCTACTGACTCAGGATCTGCGCCTTCATCAACGCCTAAGAGCCCGTTTAAGAGCTCACAGGAGCTGAAGAGCAAACTTAAGAGAAGGAGCGAAATGGTGAGTAGTCGGATAGATACTTTCATATTTTCCTCGGATCGTTATCAACCTATAACTTATTCTACTATAGGAAAAAATAGAAAAAAAGACTTTCAGGTACAATTCGAATCTCTCATTGATTATGAACCTCATAGGGATAATAAGATTGTTCATATGTTTGCTCGTTTGTATCAGGTTCCTCATGCTCTTTATGGTACTCTTTATTCTTTGTGTCTGGTGATAATATTTTTATCGAAAAAACGCTTAGAGCCCCTCAGGTAGTATTTGTCTCTAAGAATACTTTTATATTTCTTTGGTTTTCTTTTTTTTGGGGATAGATTATACTAGTAAAAGTAAATTTATAATCAACATGTTTGGAGAAATATATGGATAAGATCATACTGAAAGCATCAGATCTTGATGGGTACCTGACCGATAGTGACAAGGAAAAGATCGAATTGATGAACACCCTCTATAGTGAGGCGATAAATGAGTTTGAAGTGATCAACAGTGGATCACATGAGAAACGGTTGAAGGAGGCCAAAGAGTCTTTGATCACTTGTTATGAGAAGATGGGTAAGGAGATGCAGGAGATTGTGAAGCATGAGAATATCCATGTATATTCGTTTGATACTCCAAAAGAGGCTCATGGTGAGGCTTCAAGATTGATCGCAAAATTACGAAACCCCAATACTCAGCATGATGAGTTCGTCTATTATGTTCAGAGAGCCTATGAACTTCTGTTCAACCTAGCTTTCGCTGACAATGCGCTGGCTAATAAGAACTATCTGATCGGAGAGACTCCTGTGACTATCCCGGTGAAGAACTTCTCAGTCCATAAGATCCCTGATGTGGATGAGATGATCAACAATACTGTCATGTGTGTCATGCTCAGGGGTGCCTTACTTCCTTCGATGATCTTGAGTAAAGAGATTCAGGAGTATTCATCTACGAACTTCGTACCACCTTTCGCACTGTTCAAGATAAAGCGAGATGATTCGAAGAAAGAACACAATATGGAATATGTCTTGGACTTGAACAAGTCCTTCTTCGATCTGGAATCTCTCAATGGAAAGGATCTTGTATTCGCTGATCCAATGAATGCAACAGGAGGTTCTTTAGTCACTATCATACAGTATCTTAATGATGAAGGGATCAAGCCTAAATCAATCAAGTTCATAAACGTGGTATCTGCGCTCAAGGGTGCTATTCGGATTGTTCGAGCAATCGAGAATGTAGATGTCTATACCTTATGGATGGACCCTGTTCTCAATGAGAATGCCTATATCCTCCCTGGACTTGGAGATGCGGGAGACAGACTCAACGGGGTGGATAGCGATGATAATCCAAGGAATATGATCCAACTTATCGCAGACTATGGTGCGAATATCTCGTCACTCTACAGATCTCAGGTGCGTAAACTAGAGGAGACAGTCCTTGGATAGACCTAAGGGGTATCTCTATCTCATGCTTATAGGAATTATTGTACTCTTCAGCTCCTGTACCACGATCGATCCTCTGACGGATCTCGCGGTACAATCCTATAATCTTGGAATCGCAAATATGCAGATAAGTAATAGCTCTGAGGCTGAGAAGGCTTTCCTGTATGCCTTACAAGAGTATCCCGCCTATACCGAGGCTGCATATTCGCTAGCACTCCTATATGTCGATACTGAAGACTATCTGGATTCTGCTGAGATCGTGAGTCACTTTATCGGTGATAATCAGGAGGATAAGCAGTGGAGGCTTCTAGAAGCTCATCTTCTCTATAAGCTGGGCAAGACAAATGAGGCTCTTAATAGCTACGATCTTATTCTCGAATCCTGGCCTGATGATGAGCAAAGGCTTGAGGTAGCGAAGATCGCTCTGAATATTGGACAGTATGATGTGGCTCAGTCTCATCTTCTGGCTTTGTTCGAGAGTGGCTCCTTAAGTGGAGAGTTGCTATTTCTTCTGGGACAGTTTGAGGAGTTGACTGGTGGAGATAAGAGTTTGGAGTGGTATAAGATTGCCGTCTTGGAGGATCCTGGATATCTTCCATCTTTACAGAAACTATTAGACTCCTTTGAGGGGGTAGAAGTAGGTACCCCAGAATACCTGGAGTTGTTCAATATCCTTGAAGAGGGTAATACCAATACTTCTGGGCAGATACCACTTCTTATAGAACTAGGAGAACGTGCTTTGTTAATGGGCTCTGAAGATGGTCTATCTTATCTCAGTGAGGCGATAGAACTTGGTTATGATGATATTGATCATTTGCTTGGTATCTATGATTCTCTAGAGGGAGAACTCTCCGAGAGTCTTTTGATCTTGTTATCTGAGAAGGGACTTATTCGAGTCATCGAAAAGAGTCCTCCACCCTTTGAGGAAGATCATGCAAATGAGTGATACATAGAAAAACTCCATATTGCTATGGAGTTTTTCGTTTGTAAGAGTTTTATAGTACTAACCGAGAACCTTTTTCGTCTCTGCCAGTACATCTGAGACTGACTTACTTGCATCTATATTCTTAAGTTTTCCCAGTTTATCATAATAATCGATCAGGGGAGCTGTCTGAGCTTCATAGACTTCTAATCTATTGAGGATCGCTCCCTCTTTATCATCATCTCTCTGAATGAGAGGTTCGCCGCTCTCATCACAAATTCCCTCTACCTTTGGAGGATTCCATACGAGATGATAGACCTTGCCGGATTGCTTTGCGATCCTTCTACCTGATAATCTCCTAATCACCTGCTCCTGAGAAATGGTGAAATTGATAACATTATCTAATTCAATGATCTTTGCTAGAGCTTCTGCCTGTGGAATGGTTCTTGGGAAACCGTCTAGAATAAATCCATTGGTAGCATCAGCCTCTGCAAGTCTCTCTTTTACCATCTCAATGGTTACTTCGTCAGGAACAAGATCTCCAGAAGCGAGGATAGCTTTTACCTTCTTTCCTAGAGCTGTCTCATTATTTATTGCAGCTCGGAATAGATCCCCAGTAGAGATATGTGGAATATGATAGATTTCTTTAGCCTGTTGAGCTATTGTCCCTTTTCCAGCCCCTGGAGGGCCTAAAAATACAAGTTTCATAACAACTCCTTATCTGTTTTGTTGTTACTTATATCATGAAATTAGTTTTGTGTTGAGTGAATCCCTAAAAGTTAATAAAGAAATTAGTTTTATTTATAAAATGGGTTGACCGTATTACTAGTTTTCTATAAGTTAGGTGAAGCCTGCTAACGACAACGTTTTTCTTACTTGAACAGCTTATTGCAAGATGTTCACGATGTGAAAAAAATTCACAAAAAAGAAACACAGTAGTTGACATGCATACCATTAATTTGGTATAACAATCGAGCACGTTTATGGGAAACCATGAATGAGTTTGTGAGCAGAGATGCTCTAGATATTTGAAAGCATAGAGAAGGAAAAGAGACAAATATAGAACCGTAAGGGTCCTTAAGTCAATTTAAAGATGAATTCGAAAGAATGAGTCAGCGAGGAGACAGGGGAAAAACAAG
>CAKZLE010000022.1 GCA_937125225.1 uncultured Spirochaetia bacterium | reverse complement strand
AACAGAGGTCTTGCCCAATTTCATTCTTTTCTACTTTTTTAGTTATTTCATATCACACAGATTTTATTCTAGAGCCTTATATAAGGATGTCCTAATTGAATATGGTTAAGGTAGTTCTCAAGAGTCTATGCATTAAGAGAGGATATATAATTATTCTACTTACTCGATTAAAGCTTATTCAAACCAGCTAGAAATCTGGCAGTATTCACATTTCTCACAGTCATTCGTTGATACTGTTCTTTACTTACTATCTTATTCAAATGGCTCTTGGTATAATCTCTTTTCTTCAGATTCCAGATGAGGGCACCTGTGATATATTTGATATGGATGAATTCTTTATTAAATGGCATTTCATCTAGCAATTCCTTTGAGTCTATATCTGGAAAGAGATATGCAATATCCGTCTTTTGCTCTGCATTATTCATCCATTCCTCTGGGATGGCTTTTGCAATCTTCACGATATCATTTTCTTCTTTTATAAGGGTAGGGAGCTCAAATCTAAATTCATCTTTCAAACGATTAGGAACCACCTTCTGTAATGAAGACAGATCCTTCTCTGATTCAAAGATCAGATTACCGGAATTTAGATATGTTACCACATTCCTATAGCCTAACGATACGAATAGATCTCGGAGTCTTTTCATCTCTACTTTTCTTTTTCCACCAACATTGATACCTCTGAGAAGTGCTATATATTTCATGATTCTCCCTCTGTGAGAAATATAATGATATTGATCTCTGAAGAAAACAAAAGATTACAATTCATTTCTATGAGTGCCTAAATATGGCTAGAGTCAGATAATGTCGTATAAGTATGATTTCAAACGGCAGAAAAAGAAAAAGCATTCAACTAAAAGTTATGTGCTTTTGCTCCCCCCGGAAGGACTTGAACCTCCGACCTAGTGATTTATGCTGACTAATCCTATTGGTCAATTGGTCAGACTACAGTCATTCTCCAATGACACAAAATGACACATTGGTCAGAGTCGTCATAACGCCAATGACACTGACTGACATAATGACGGAAACTACCTAAATAGGGGGGACATAAGGGGACCTTAAGGTATGTCCCCATGTCCCCTCCTGATGCCCGATGATTTGTATCGATTTTTTCCTGGAGTATATTCTGATGAGTAAATTATGAATACGACTTATAAAGGAATTCAAAAATTCTAAGGTTAGGGTCTACCCATGAATTGAGTTAGTCTCATTTATTAATATTTTATGAGATATGATAAGTGATATATAACTGAGAAAAAAATCATTAACGGTCAAGTTTTAAAAATAATCCGGTAGACTAAAAAAGCTTTAAGCAGAATAAGAAAAGTTACATGGTCCTAGATTCTAATATAGAAAAAGTAAATTTCAAAAAATAATTTAAATTGTAGTGAAGGAACAACATTGAAACAACCCTACATGGCCACCCCTTTGATCCCATCTCTAAGTATATTATCTGAGGGAAATTGTGAATTGAGTTTGTAAAAAAGAGTTTAATATAGGGATTGGTTTCAAGTAACTATTAAAAACAAATTTGGAGAATTAAAATAGTAAGACGTCTATGAGCTTCTAAAGTATAAAGATTGATCTCTTTAAAAAACTCAAAGGTGGAAATAAGGGTATTGCTTTGTACAAGATTAAATCAATAATTCACATAATCAGTGCATTGGTTGAGTTTTGAAAAATAATAGTATGGTATGTATATGTGAATTAGAGGTAGATTGAATAAGTTCTACTAAATTGTACTTATGTTGTAATTGTTTGGAAGGAATGGGGTGATATTGGTATTTTTATCATAAACTCTCTTTGCTTATTTCCAACTATAATTGTATGTTAAACATGACGGAGGTGCTGACTATGCAGAAGAAACACTCAGGGAAATCGATGGACGAGTTGTCTAAGGCTTTGAAAGAATCGAAGAGTCACGAAGAATCCATATCAATCTCAAAGGCGATGTTTCAATTAGCGGCAAACCGAGAACCGGACGTCCGGTTTCTGTATCCGGACGACGGAGCGACAGTTCAGTTCAAGCCGAGTGGCGGAAACATAAACGAATAGACTTTACCGGTCATACCATAAATAGTCCTACGGAACTTGCTGAGATATTTTCAGTATTCAGGAACCCCGGGATAGAAACCTTTCACATCATATACACTGACGACTCTGGTGAGATCCTAGCACATAATGCCCTATCAAGCGGTATGCCGGGATTTACTATCGGTATAGAGACTTTTAGGCTCAAAACAAAAAAATGGCAAGACCTATTGTCTTGCCATTGCAAAGTAAATTATTTTAAATAACAATTTAAGATTTGCTCCCCCGGAAGGACTTGAACCTCCGACCTAGTGATTAACAGTCACCCGCTCTACCAGCTGAGCTACAGGGGAATGTTCGTTACTGAACGAGTGATAATTTAACCAATATCCTCTTATATGTCAATACGTATCAAAAAAAACCTGATAAAAGTTTTTAGAGGTTGAAATTTTTCTTATACACATCCCAAGTACTCTTGATTATCGACTCTAATGAGCTGTATTTAGGATACCATCCAAGAATATCATTTGCCTTCTTAGAAGTAGCTACAAGTTTCGCTGGATCTCCGGCTCTTCTGCCTACGAAGTTCGCAGGGATCTCTCGTCCTGACACCTTACGTGACTCCTGAAGTATCTCCAGAACGCTAAGGCCGCTCTCTGAGCCGAGATTGACTGTGATGCTCTCATCATTAGCAAGAATATAATCAACTGCCATCACATGGCCCTCTGCTAAGTCGGTGACATGTACATAATCTCTAACACCGGTACCGTCTTTTGTATCATAGTCATCTCCGAAGATCTGCAATGTATCTCTTTTCCCAACAGCTGCTTCCATGACAACAGGGATGAGATTGGCTGGGCTATTCTCTAGTCCCATCATATCTCCGTTTGAATCATACCCAGCTGCATTGAAGTATCTCAAAGCTGCAAATCTGAGATCTTTGAGTTTATCGTACCATTCAAGATGTCTTTCTATGGCGAGTTTTGTATATCCATAATAGTTCTCAGGATTCTTAGGATGTTCCTCATCGATCGGTAGATAGGTAGGTTCTCCATATATTGCAGCAGAGGAGGAGAGTACGAAACCTTTCACACCTGCTGATACACATTCAGTGATCAGGTTCAAAGATCCTGTGATATTGTTCAAGGAGTACTTCTCAGGTCTTGTCATAGATTCACCAGCTGCTTTGAATGCCGCAAGATGTACTACTGCGTCCCAACCATCTGCAAGCGCTGCTTTGAGTTGGTCCTTGTTTAGGATATCCCCTTCATAGACAACTGATCCAGGGATGATATTATCTCTTAGACCTGAGGAGAAGTTATCATAGATACCTACTGTGTCTCCACGCTTCTGGAAGGCTAATGCGACATGTGTTCCTATATAACCGGCACCACCAAATAATAGAACTTTCATACTGACTCCTTATGATCTGTTTATGTTAGAATAAAAAGACTGTCTATCGCTAAACAGTCTCTATAGTAATAGCCTATTCGAATGTACTCAAGATAACTTTGAGCTCTGCTAGCTTTTCTTCCAGCATCTCATCGCTCCTAGCTTCTACGACAAGTCGTAAATATGGCTCAGTGTTTGAAGGTCTAACATTGAACCACCAGTCTTCGAATTCGATCCTGTAACCGTCAAAATCAAGGACCTTAGTAGGAGTCTCCTTTGTGGTATATCTCTCTTTTAAAGCAGCCATAGCTCCCTCTTTATCTTCTATCTTGAAGTTGAGCTCGCTTGAATTAGCATAAACGACCATATCATCGATTAGATCTGATATCTGTCGACCTTCCTTTTTAAGAGCTACTGCAACTTGCAGTACGATTAGACAGGCTAAAAGCCCAGAATCACAGTTATAGAAATCTCTGAAATAGTAGTGGCCAGCAAGTTCTCCACCGAAGATGGCCGGGAGTTCTTTCATCTTGGCCTTTGCGTTAGAATGTCCGACTTTCCAGGTGAAGACATCCGCACCGAGTCGTTCAAGATACTCAGATACAGAACGTGAGGTCCGGATATCAATGAGAATATATCCCTTCTCACTTTTAAGGAAGTGAGAGGCAATGACACCTGTGATGATATCCGGTTGAATATAACGTCCTCTCTCATCGACGAACATGACTCGATCTGCATCACCATCGAAGATGATACCGAGGTCACTCTTGTTAGCAATCACCGCGGCCTTGAGGTCCTCAACATTCTCCTCTTCGAGAGGATTAGGTTCATGATTTGGAAAGGTCCCATCTAAGGTATCATATAGATAGTGAGGTTCTTCTCCGATCAGATCTTTGATAAGGAGATTCGCCATACCATTAGAACAGTCGACCGAAAGATCGAGATCTGAGGTATCAGGTGCATAACCTTTAAGGAACTCGAGGTACTGATGCTTCACATCGATCGAAGTGAGGGTACCTTTCTCTTCTGCGAGGACTACCTCATCTTCTATCACCATCTTCTCGAGCTCTTTGAGTCCAGTCTCGGCTCCGACGGGGAGTGCTTTTGCTCTAGAGATCTTTAAACCATTATATTGTTTCGGGTTATGACTTGCAGTGATCATCACAGATCCCTCATACCCGAGGTACGCAGTCGCGAAATAGACCATTGGCGTAGTAGAGAGGCCGATAGAATGAACATCTGCTCCGGCATCTGTGATTCCTCTGCAGAGACTCTCAAAAACCTCTTCAGAACTCTCTCTGACATCACGACCTACGAGAATAGTCTTTGCTCCTAGAAGCCCGGGAAGGAAGAAACCGACTCGATATACATCATCTTTGTTGAAATCTCTGTTATAGACTCCTCTGATATCGTATGCTTTGAATGCTTTCATGACCTTTTCTCCTCTATATAGTTGATGAACTCCTTGTCTTCAAGCAGTTCTATATACCAGTTTGGTTCCTCTTTGAACGTGAGTTCAAGTATCGTCTGTGAGAATAGCCTATCGAATCGAGAGATAGTCGGGATATCTTTCCCATCAGCCCTACCTGCGATGACTTTCTTAGCACTACTGGTCTTGATCTTCTTTATGCCGAGGATTTCGTCGAAAAGACGATAGGTCTTGTACTTTTCATAGCTCTTTTTGCTTTTACCGAACATATCTAGGATACCAGGTTGTTTTTCGAAGTCCTCGAAGACCAACTTATCATTGACTACAAACAGCAGTCCTCCCAGATCAAGTGATGTCCCATCGCTGAAACCTAGTAGACGGCAATAGGTCTTATATTCTATAGGACCACCGTTATCTTCTTCCATCTTCTTCAATAAGGCTTCTGTCTCTTGATCCATTATTGGCTCCTTTTACATTCAACAATAATAATATATACTTAAGGGTAAAAAGGCAAATAAAATGAACTATGATATTAAAGAGTTAAAGAAAATAATAAAATTCACCTACCAGGGTGTGCGAAAGGAGCTACAGGACAATGATACGGCCTGTATGCGTATCTACGATCGTAATCTTGGTGTATTTCCCATTACTGTAGAGCTCTATGGACCATATGCCAAGATCGTCGAATATGGTGAGGAGACCCTCGATTCCGATGCGGTCATCGAAGCTGTGAGCAGTATGGCCTACGTACAGAGAGAAAACATCATCTATCAATACAGAAAGAAGCGGGAGGGTATCGAACAGCATAGTAAGATGGCTGATGAGAACTCCATCGAACCGTTCTGGGCAAAAGAGAGCGGATTGCTCTTCAAGATCAATCTCGAAACACGTATTGATACGGGTCTTTTCCTTGACCATATGCCAACGAGGATGATGGTCAGAGAATATGCTGATCAGCTTCGAATACTGAATCTTTTCTGCTATACCGGCTCCTTTTCTGTCTATGCTGCTGCAGGTGGGGCCAAATATATCGAATCTGTCGATCTATCGAATACCTATCTTAGTTGGGCTGAAGAGAATCTCTCTGAAAACGGTTTTGCTGGGGATATGTATCCCTGTATCAGGGCCGATGTGAAGACTTTCCTCACTGAGAGATCTTCAACAGGGGAGAAGTTCGATATGATCGTCATGGATCCTCCCTCGTTCTCCAACAGTCACAATATGGAGGGGACCTTTGATATCCAGAGAGATTATATAGAGTATATCACATTAGCTCTGAAGCATCTGACAAAGAAGGGGATTCTGATCTTCTCTACAAATCTCACCACCTTCCATTTTGATTCCGGCAGGTTGCCGAATACTGCATGTGAGAACATAACCCCTCATACCATACCACCAGGATTCTCTAAGAAGAGGAAGCCTCATGTATGCTGGGTCATCCGTCATAGTCCTGAGAAAGCCAAGAAAGGACGTTCTCCGAAGCAAAAGCCTCGATCTGCTCAGCAGAGAAGGGGGAGTGCTCAAAAAGGGAGAAGTAGTGGGAATAAGAGTCGACCTTCGAGAGGTGAAGGAAATAGTCGGAACCGAACATAATCCTCTCATTGATCTGTTTCCTATCTCCAACAGTGAAGCTCTTCAGGGAATCGACCACATGTCGATAAAAACTCTCTGAAGCTCCACTGAACGATACATCCGCATAGACATTCTCGTATTTGATCATCATCTTCAGGATCTGTGAATACCAGGTGTCTGTGAAGCTCGAGGTGAGTCTCACACTAGCAGCTGTCTTATTGCGCAGACTCGCACTCGGTCTGTATTGCCAACCGAAGTGGGCAAAGTCCAAGTTCAGGGAGGGATAGTGTTTCAGAACCTCCTCCCACCTCTTTGGTGAGGAGTAGTCCCATGCTGTTTTTGCAGGAATACTTCTGAACCCCTGATCATCACAGTGGGTTGTTATCGGTAATTCGGCTTTCATACAGGTCTCATAGATGAATCGGACCTTCTCGAGTTCCTTTGGGTTTTCTACTGGCCAAGGGTTGAAATCCAATGGTGGATATAATTTGACCCCATGACAGAATTGAGTCTCATTGATCTGCTGGCCATCAGTGATCAGATATCTACTGAAGAGATCTTCGATGAAATGAAGATCATGTGCAGCCGGATTGATCCCTAAGAAGGGGAAGAACCTCAATAGCCCCTCAGGCCTTACCTTATGATAATATTCGATTCCCTCTTTGGTATCATCGATATACTTTATGAGTCGTCCAGGTTCATGTTCATAGGTATAGACTCCTGAGATCTGTTGTTTCTCACGAGTGAAATCCATGATCATTGGACATAGACCGAGATTGTCATACGGTTTTTGGTTGAAATGAAACGCTCCGTCATGGATGAAGGGCTTCTGTTCTACTTGGGGATTATTAGAGAAGAGCCCCTTATTCTTCAACTTGAAGGGGGCAGATAGATCATCTTCAATCAAAAGGAATATCTCACCGATAGATCTATCCATCAAGGAGAGAATCATTTGCATCCTAGAAAGGAGTTGGGAGGCATTGGAAGCTGAGGCGATATAGTTCGAGGAGAACATCCCGCTTACAGCCTCTTCAGCAAAGTTACTTTCGATTTCTCGAATGAAGGCAACATAGTTGGGGTGTGTGATAGACATCGCATGCATATGTGCATCAAAGAACATTGATTTTCCCACAAGAACACCCCCTATGTTTTCTAATCAGGAAATACCCAACTTTTTCTTGAGCTTAGCCCAAGAATCTCTCAGCGGGATTGTCCGGTTGAATACCAGTTCTCCCTCAGTGGTATCCTTCTCATCAAGACAGAAATATCCGGTTCTCATGAACTGTAGGTAGTCACCAGCTTTTGCCTCAGCAAGAGAGGGTTCGAACTTACATCCTGTGATAGTCTCGATAGAATCAGTGTTTAGATCATCAATGAAGTTACCAGTCGCCTCTCCAGGAGTCTCAGCTGTAAATAGCTTATCATAGAGACGTACCGAACCTGAGAGGGCCTGTGGTGCACTTACCCAGTGGCTCGTCCCTCTGACTTTACGTCCATCATCAGTCCAACCACCTTTAGAATCAGGGTCATAGGTACAATGTAACTCCTTGATCGAGCCATCCTCTTTCTTGATGACATCGGTACAGGTTACATAGTAGGCATGTTTGAGACGTACCTCTTTACCCGGAGACATCCTGAAATATTTCTTCGGAGGGTTCTCCATGAAATCGTCCTGTTCGATATAGATCTCACGGGAGAAGGGGATCTTTCGAGTTCCCGCATGCTCATCTTCTGGATTATTATCGGCATCGAGATATTCTACCTGGTCTTCTGGATAGTTAGTGATGATGACCTTTAGTGGTTTGAGGACTGCCATGACTCTGCTTGCCCGTGCATTGAGATCGTCTCTTAGACAATGGTCGAGTAGGGCGAAGTCTACTACACTGTTGGTCTTTGATACACCGATCCTCTTGGCGAAAGCTCTCAGAGATTCTGGTGAGAATCCTCTTCGTCTAAGACCTGAGATCGTAGGCATCCTTGGATCATCCCAACCAGAGACATGACCATCAGTGACGAGTTGAAGTAGATATCTCTTGCTCATGATGGTATAGGTGAGGTTCAATCTTGCGAACTCATACTGGTGTGGGATCGTCTCGATTCCAGATTGTTCCACGACCCAGTCATAGAGTGGTCTATGATCTTCAAACTCAAGAGTACATACAGAATGGGTGATCTTCTCCATCGCATCTGAAAGAGGATGGGTGAAGTCATACATTGGATATATATTCCAGTTATCACCGGTTCGGTGATGCTCAGATTTTAGTATTCTATACAGTGAAGGATCTCTCATATTGAGGTTAGGGGAGGCCATATCGATCTTAGCTCTGAGGACAAGAGTCCCCTCATCGTGCAGGCCTTTTCCCATCTCATCGAATAATCTGAGATTCTCTTCAACAGATCGATCCCTATAGGGGCTGTTCTTTCCCGGTTCAGTAAGACTTCCCCGATAGGCTCTGACCTCTTCTGCAGTCAGCTCATCGACATAGGCTTTTCCCTCTTTGATGAGTTTTATCGCAATCTCATGGAGTTTCTCAAAATAGTCAGAGGCGAAGAACTCATTTTCCCCCCAATCAAAGCCTAACCAAGAGATGTCTTTCTTGATCGATTCAATATATTCCACCTCTTCCTTAGTAGGATTGGTGTCATCGAATCTAAGGTGGCATTTTCCATGGTATTGTGCTGCAAGACCGAAGTTCAGACAGATCGATTTTGCGTGACCGATATGAAGGTATCCGTTAGGTTCCGGTGGGAATCTGGTAACGATCTCTGTATGTTTACCTGTCTTGAGATCCTGATCTATGATTCTCTCAATAAAATTCCTTGATATCACCTCTGATGGTGTTTCCTCATGAATCATAATTCTTAACACTCCTAATATGAGAAATAATGACCAATACTAGCACGTTGCGATGGTTTATGCTATATATGTTTAGGAGATACTTTAACAGGCTGTGCCATTTCCAAGGAGAATCATGAAAAGAGGACTCTATGCTCAATTGATACATCTAGCCCTCCCGATCATGGGGGCGAATCTCTTGCAGACCCTCTATAATCTTGCAGATTCATACTTCCTTGGCAAACTGGGAAAAGAGGCTATATCAGCCCCCTCGATCTCTTTCAATATCATCATCTTTCTTATCATCTTCGGTGCTGGATTCTCCTCGGCCGGAACCACTCTCATCTCCCAAGCTAAGGGGCGTGAGGATGCTGATAAGGTAGAATTCTATGTAGGGCAGACTTTTGGTATCCTCGTGCTCGTATCGTTCCTGATCATGATCACAGGTCTGCTGCTTACCGATCCCCTTCTGCGACTATTACAAGTACCCACTGGTCTTACCTATGAATATACGAAGACCTATATGAGGATCATATTCTATGGCATGCCTTTCATGTTCGTGGCCTTCGCGTTCAGAGGTATCTTACAGGGAGTCGGTGATAGTCTCACCCCCTTGAAGATCCAGATCATTACCGTCTCTCTCAATGTCGGTCTCGACTACCTGCTGATCTTTGGTATTGGACCTTTCCCCGTCATGGGGGTCGCAGGTGCTGCTTGGGCTACTGTCATCTCGCGATCGATCGCTTCGGTCATCGATATCTATCTGTTGAGTTCAGGTAGGTTGAAGATTCGGTTGAGAATGTCAACGATAAAACCTGATAGGAGGGCTTGGGGGCTGATCATGTCGATTGGGCTCCCCTCATCAATAGGCCAAGGGGTCTCGGCCCTTGGATTCACTACGTTGCAGGGAATCGTCAACACCTTTGGACCTGCCGTCATCGCAGCCTTTGGAGTCGGTGGGAGGATCATTGCTCTATTCAATATGCCAGCCCAAGGAATCAGTCAGGCAACAGCTGTCCTCGTGGGTCAGAATCTCGGCGCTAAAGCTCCAGATCGAGCAGTCCAGGTGGTGCGTTACGGTCTCATGACAATCGCGGTATTCATCATCGCAGGGATGAGCCTTACCTTCTTCTATGGCAACCTGCTCGTCAGATTCTTCGTGGATGATCCTGAGGTCATATTCTACGGTGCGACTTTGTTTCGTATCGTATCGATCTCTGTAGTGTTCTTTGCTCTGTATACGGTTCTTATTGGGGCTTTTCAGGGTGGAGGAGATACTAAGCCAATCATGGTCGTTCAGATATCACGCCTCTGGCTCATTCGTGTGCCGGTTGCCTTCTTCTTGACCTCGATAGTCCATATGGGCCCCGACGGGATCTGGTGGGGGATGTTCGCATCGAACTTTGTTGTGGCTATTGTGGTGTGGTTACTCTATAGGACTGGACGCTGGAAATATAGATTAAATTCTGATACTATTTAGTGTTGATTATAACTATGATATAGTAGTGAGGAATAGGAGATTAGGAGTACATGAGTAATTCTTCAAATGATACGAAGAGGATCGTAGGGATCGTCTTCCTAGTTATCATCGCCTCTTTGATTGGTTACGGTATCTATTCATGGACCGAGCACCTCAAGGTGAGTGAACAGGAACGCATACTTCAAGAGGCCGCTCAGACAGTCCTTCGAGAGAAGGGTGAGACGGGACTCCTTGAATTAGCCGGGATATCTGAAGAGGACGATGCTGGCCCTCTGGGGATCATAGCAGATGCTCTTTCAGTCTTCTCAAGTCAAGGCTACTCTGATTTCACTGCCGATGAACAAGAGAATATCGATATTTATGCCCAGTTCAATAAGGCCGTAGTCCATATCACAACTCAAAAATATAGTTATAACCTCATATTAGAGGCCATCCCGGAATCGGGGACCGGATCTGGTTCGATCATCGATCAAGAGGGGCATATCATAACGAACTACCACCTTATTGATGGTGCAGAAGAGGTCTATGTCAGCCTCTATGATGGAACGAGTTATGTGGGTGAGATCATCGGTCGTGATAAGGAGAATGATCTAGCGGTCATCAAGATCGAACCTAAGGGAGAGAAACTCACTACGATCGAATTCGGTTCATCAAAGAATCTCAAGATAGGGCAGAAGGCACTAGCGATTGGTAACCCCTTTGGATATGATCGAACCCTCACCGAGGGGATCGTATCTGGGCTCAACAGACCGATAAAGACTGATTCGAATCTCATTATGCTCAATATGATACAGACTGATGCATCGATCAACCCTGGAAACTCTGGTGGACCTCTACTTGATTCTCATGGAAAGATGATCGGGATCAATACTACGATCTATACCACAACTGGAAGTTCTATGGGAATCGGATTCGCTGTCCCTGTTGATACGGCGATCCGTGTCATCCCAGAATTGATCGAATATGGGAAGGTCGTACGAGGCTGGATCGATATCAGCCCAGTACAACTTGATAGTAGAATCTCCTCCTACGGGGATCTCCCTGTCGATAACGGTATCCTCGTTTCAAAGGTGACTGCAAAGGGAAAGGCAGAGACCGCCGGTATCCGTGGAGGATCTGAGAAGGTGAAATATGGAGAACTGATCTTCTTCCTCGATGGTGATATCATCGTAGAGATCGCCGGGATTGAGATCAAGGACTTCGCTGACTACTTCAGTGCTCTTGAATCGACCAAGCCTGGGGATACGATAGATATCGTGGTCCTTCGTGGTGATAAACGGATAACCTTAGATGTAGAACTCGTAGAACGTCCTGAACAGTATGAGTGGGAATAGTAGATATGCCTGAATTCCGCGTTGATTCACCGTTCGATCCGGCAGGAGATCAGGGACAAGCTATAGATCTGCTCTCTGAGGGGGTACTCGGAGGGGATGAGATACAGACTCTCAAGGGTGTTACCGGCTCCGGTAAGACCTACACTATGGCAAAGATCATCGAGAGGACTCAGCTGCCGACCCTTATCCTCTCACACAATAAGACTCTCGCAGCACAACTCTATAGGGAATTCAAATCGTTCTTCCCCGATAATGCTGTTGAATATTTTGTCTCCTATTATGATTATTACCAACCTGAGGCCTATGTGCCTTCGAAGGACCTCTATATCGAAAAGGATTCTTCGATCAATGAAGAGATCGACCGGATGAGACTCGCTGCTACTTCAGCTCTCATGGAGCGAAACGATGTTATTATCGTTGCTACGGTATCATGCATCTATGGTCTTGGAAATCCTGTAGCCTTCAAGGATATGAGAATTGCTTTCAATCTAGGTGACTCCTTCAAGCATAATGAGATCTTTAAGAAGCTTATTAGGATGCAGTATGAACGTAATGATGCCATACTCAAGAGAGGAGGCTTCAGAGTTCGGGGCGATGTGATCGAGATACAACCTGCCTATATGAAAGAGGCCTTCAGAATACAACTCGACTGGGATGAGATCGAGGCAATCACCATGATCAATCCTGTTTCAGGAGAGACTCTTGATGAACCTGATAAGATCATGATCTATCCTGCGAAACACTTCGTCATTCCCGAAGAGGAGGTGAGGAAGGCAATCGGTAATATCAAAGATGAGGTCGATAAACAGTATGAGTTCTTCACCTCTGAGGGTAAACTCATGGAGGCTGAACGGATCAAGACTCGAACAGAGTATGATTTGGAGATGCTCATGGAGATGGGTTACTGTTCAGGAATCGAGAACTACTCCAGACAACTTAGTGGGAGGAAAGAGGGGGAGAGACCCGCAGTCCTTCTAGACTATTTCCCTGAGAAGTTCCTGACCTTCATCGATGAGGCTCATGTTACTGTCCCTCAGATAGGTGGTATGTATGAGGGAGATCGTTCAAGGAAACGAAATCTCGTTGATTTCGGTTTTAGGTTACCCTCTGCTCTTGATAACAGGCCATTATTCTATCAGGAGTTCGATGATATGCTCTATAAGCGTATCTTCGTCACAGCAACACCGAGAAAACAAGAACTCGATATCTCTTCGAGAATCGTTGAACAGGTCATCAGACCTACCGGTCTATTGGACCCTGAGATCGATGTAAGACCGACTACAGGCCAGATCGAGGATCTCTATGGGGAGATCATGAAACGTGTCGCAGTCAAGGAACGGGTACTCATCACTACCCTGACAAAGAAGATGTCAGAGGATCTGACAGAGTATCTTGCAGGAATAGGAGTAAAGGTCCGGTATCTTCACTCTGAGATCGAAACCATCGAACGTGTCGAACTCTTGAGAGATCTAAGACTTGGTGAGTTCGATGTGCTTGTAGGGATAAACCTCCTTAGAGAGGGGTTAGATCTACCTGAAGTATCGTTGGTAGCTATCCTTGATGCCGATAAGATCGGCTTCTTGCGATCTGCGACTGCTCTCGTGCAGACGATCGGAAGGGCCGCAAGAAATGATCATGGTACCGTTATCATGTATGCTGACAAGATGTCCCATGCCATGGTCGATGCGATCAGAGAGACCAAAGAGAGGCGGTTACGTCAGACGGCTTATAATAAAGAGCATGGGATCACCCCTAAGAGTGTCCATAAAGCCATTCAGGACCTTCTTATGCGTAAGAAGGAGAAAGAGAAGGCTGGTGTTGAGACCGATATCGAAATGCTCAAACAGGGGTATAATATCATCGTCCCTGCCCAACGAAAGAAACTTATCCGTGCATTAGAACGTCAGATGCTTGAACATGCGAAACAGCTGGAATTCGAGCAGGCAGCCCTTATCAGGGATGAGGTCGAAGAACTCAAGAAGATGGGGAATTGATGATCTAGTACTGTATGAGGATTGGATCTATCGGACCACCGGAGATATGAGAATAGTAGGGTAGTGTTACATGATCACTGAAATGATCGAAGGTATTCCCATAGAGTTCAGATATTGAGACATCTCCATCCCCATCCGAATCAGCGAACATTTCGGTAATATCCAATGTATTCGTTTCATGATCATAGCCAAGTGTCTCAAGTAGATAATAGGTATAATAACCATTTTGAATTGTATCGTGTTCATAGGAGAGTTCATCTCTTCCTGCAGCCGATATAGCATGGATATCCGGAAACTCGAGGGCTATATCCTCCTGTGAGAAGAAACGTGTCCAACTCTCGAAGAAGGCTGATGGAGAGAGAGTTGTCCCATAGTCCTCAGGTAGTCCATCAACATCATAGCCAGAGGAGGAGACGAATCCTCCGGAATTACAGATATCTAAGATGATGATCTTCTGTCCATCGACTGCATCAAGTGCCTCATAGAGTTCTTGGGAACTGATCACATCATACCCCCCGTCATAGTAGGGAACCAGATATGAGATCCCCTCATCTTCATACCCATGGCCTGAGAAGTAGAACAAGGTGATATCTGTTTCACCTGCTATGAGAGCATGGGCTGCGATATCATCGAGGATGTCAGTATTCGTTGGGTTTTGCCTATGGGTTCCGACATAACCTAGTTCAGTGAAGGCATTCTCCATATCAATACCGTCATATACGGTATTATCTAGGGTGTTTTCGTTATCATTCCCATAATCGACTGAATAGATGAGTGCATGTCGATTAACTGTATAATCATCTTGAACCAGAAAACAGGAGCTTAAAACTGCTAGACTCAATATGAGGAGAGGTATCAGTCTTTTCATGGGTCAACACCTCCTGAGGGGAAACTCAACCTGATTCCAACACCTATCGAGATGTTATGGTCAAGATCCCTTCTTATATCATAGGTAATAGGAAGGTCGAGCAATATATCCAAGGATTCACTCTCTATAAGGAGAAAATAGGGTATGGCTGAGAGTTCAAGATGTGCAAAACGAACAGAAGTGTCATTATAGGTACTGTAATGAGCATACAGTATTGAGTATACACCGAAATAGTCACAGAAGGTGACTCCCGTCCCAAGACCTAAAGAGAGGCTGTCAAAGCCTCTGATCTCATAGAATCCATACATCTCAGTAGATGGAATATGTGAATAGGAAAGTTCAGTTCTGAAAAGGAAGTCATCTATGATATAGGCAGATAATCCTGCAGAAATCTGAATCCCAACCTGGTTCGAGACATATTGAGGTTCAAGATCCTGATCAAGACTCAAATAGGTCTTTGGTCGTATTGAGATATCATAGGTTATTGCAGCACCTAATAGGGTTGTTACCATGAGGAATGATAGGCTGAAGATCATGATTCTTCTCATGGATAGAATATACGTAATTATTTAAGAAAAAAGAAGTGATTCAGTTGATAAAACAGACAGAATCATGTGCAACCGATAGTGTATAGTCATTTTTTCCTAAATCAAGTTGTGAACTACTGTAGGCAATCAGGAGTTGAGAGTTCCAAGTGAAGGTACAGCAATAGTACTGTCCTGAGAATTCTTGATAAGATAGAGTGGCATTACGATAGATTCTATGAGTCTTTTCTGTGACCGTATCATCATCTATATGGAGAGCCTCGGGTCTGAAGAACAGACAGGTGTCCGGGTACTCACTCTCCTCGATGATATTCGAGGAACCGATGAACTGGGCTACGAAACGTGAGGCAGGTTCGTGATAGATCTCCTCTGGCGTTCCGATCTGTTCGATACGACCATTGTTCATGACGATGATACGATCACTGATCGCAAGGGCCTCCTCCTGGTCATGGGTGACATATAAGGTGGTGAGTTCGAGTTCTTTATGGATCCTCTGAATCTCCTTTCTTAATGAAATCCTCAGTTTTGCATCTAGTGCAGAGAGGGGTTCATCGAGAAGAAGTAGATGAGGATGAGGGGCTACTGCTCGCGCAAGTGCTACTCGTTGCCGTTCTCCCCCTGAAAGGCTCTCAATATCTCTAGAACCGTATCCTTGAAGTTGAATCGTCTCGAGAAGAGATTCTACTGAGCTGTCTATGATCGTTGTACTTTCTTTAGCGAGTTTGAGGCCATAGGCAATATTCTTCTTTACATTCATATGGGGAAACAATGCGTAATCCTGGAAGACGAATCCGATATTACGCTCCCAGACTGGTAGCCCTGTTATATCATCTCCATCGATGAGAACCGCTCCCTCATCTGGTTCGATCAATCCTGTGATAAGTGACAAGGTCGTACTCTTACCACAACCGGAAGGGCCCACAATGGAGATCAATTCATGAGCTGAAATCTTAAAATCTACAAAGAGTTCGAACTCTGCATAGCTCTTCTTCATCTGTTCGATCGATATGTGATAGTTCATATTTTTCTCTCCTGGATACTATTCGTCGCAGCGAAGAGTATCAGACATATAGACATAAGTAGGGTACCTAAAGCACAGGCTCCGAAGAAGTTATAGGAACCGATGAGTCTGTAGAGCAGGATCGGGATAGTAGTCACCTTCGCATCAGATAACAAGAGGGTGGCATTCATCTCACCGATAGAGATGGCGAATACGAATATAGCCCCTGATATGATAGACATCTTCAATAATGGTAATTGGATGTGAAGGAAAGCTTGAAACGGTGTAGCTCCTAAGACAAGTGCCGCAGGTGTATAGATCTTGTGGATCTTTCTGAACACCGGTAGGACTGACCTGATCATGAAAGGAGTCGCTATCACAAGATGAGCCCCTATGATCATAGGGTAGGCTATCTTCGTGACTGGGAACCTGCTTACGATTATCGCATAACCGAGACCAATAATCACAGAGGATACGGCCATGGGAAGCATGAAAAGTGTCTCGGCTGCGATACTGAGCCTCTTCTTCAATTGAAGGATAAGCGTAGAGAGGCTTAATGATATGGGAACCGAGAGGAGGGTTACCACCGTTGCGATTGAGATACTCGTCAAGATCGCCTGTGAGGCACCCTTGAAGAACTGGCTAGCCGAGCCGAAACCGAATAATTCTAGATACCATCTGAGGGATACTCTATTTTCCCCGCTTCTGCTTATCGGTTCCTGAAAGGATCTGAAGAGGATAGAGAGAAGCGGTGCTACTATGAGGAGCATGATCAGGAGCATGTAGGTCATGATCAGGAACTTGGAGAATCTACCGGTTCTCTTTGGGGAGAGGGCCCTTCCTACTGATCCCATAGTCTTCTGCATCCAGTGCTGTGACTTGATATAAAGGATAAGTACCCCAGAGGAGATGGCTAACGAATAGAGGGCAAAGGCTGCAGCCTGTGAAACATCGAACTGTACCCGTGCAAGCTGATAGATCTGTACCTCGAGGGTAGTGAACTTCGGTCCTCCTCCAAGAACGAGGATGATCGAGAAACTCGTGAAACAGAAGAGGAAGATCATCGATGCCGCTGCACTGATCGCCGGTATGAGTCTCGGTAGTGTTATCGTCCTGAAAGCAGTCCTATGGTTTGCACCCAAGGTCATGGCGGCAGATTCTTCCCGTGAATCAAGTTGCTGCCAGAAGGCGGCTATGATACTCAAAGAGATCGGAAAATTATAGAAGGTATGGGCTAGGATGATCGCTTTGAAGGAGTAGAGTATCTTCAATGGTGTCTCTTTGAGGTCTAAGAGGTGCTTCAACAGGGAGTTGAGGACTCCACTATTACCGAAGAAGATGACGAAGCCGAGAACGACGAGGATTGAAGGCAGTACGAAGGGGAGCTGTGCGATCGATTGTACGAATCTCTTTCCTTTGAATTCGTAATGTGAGAGCAGATATGCCCCTGGAAAGCCTAGGAGAAGTGCAAAGAGGGTACTCAATAGTGCCTGTAGAAAGGTGAACCAGGCTATCCGCCAACTATAGGGATCAGTTAGGACTTCTGCGATATAATGAAATGTCAGATCTCCCTCAGGAGTACGAATCGCTTCGATCAGAATGAGGGAGACCGGTAGGATGAAGAGAACAGACATCAGGATGAGTCCTGGTGCTGAAACGGCGATAAGAGTCGCCTGTTCTCTTCTAGTCCTTCTCATCACTAGTTACTCATCTCTTTTGTCCACGCCTCGAGCCAGGTGTCGAGTTCGTTGGTAATGAGAGCTGAATCCAAAGAGAGCATCGATGGTGCCATGGGAGCATAGTCGTAGGAGGCTGGAAGTACTACATCTGAGTGGGTAGGGTACATCCAGTTGGTCAAGGGGATCATATCCTGAGCCTCTGCTGAGAGCAGATAATCTATGAAGATCTTCGCCTCTTCCTCATTCTGTGCCCCTCTTACCAATGATACACCCTCGATCTGAAGGTAATGCCCCTCATCGAAGATCGCTGCCTGATAGATATTAGTATCTTCATATTCGACATGGTAGGCAGGACTCGTGGTATAACTCAATACCATAGGAGCCTCTCCATTGGTGAAGAGTCCATACCCTGTATCCCATCCGTCTGTAATGGTTAGTAGGGAAGATTCAAGACGGTCCCAGTAGGTAAATACCTCATCTCCATATTCAGCGATCGTCCAGAGGAGGAAGCCGAGTCCTGGAGAGGAAGTCCTTGGGTCCATGATGATAAGAGAATCTTCGAATCGTTCATTGGTCAATTCTTCAAGTGATGTCGGTGGATTGGTAATGACCTCTGTATTATAGATGATCGAAAAGAATCCATAATCGAATGGCAGAACATGGTTCGAAGGATCGAACTGTAATGACTCATCGATGTGCTGGAGGGCAGGTGATTCATATGGTGCGAACACATCCTCTTCTAATGCTTTATAGAGGAGATTGTTATCGATTCCGATGACAACATCTGCCTTTGGAGCGTTCTTCTCCAGGATGGTTCTTTGTAGGACTTGTCCACTGTCTCCCATGGAGACGAGATTCAATTCGATCCCGGTAGCTTCAGTGAAGCCTGCTGCAACAACAGGTCCCGGACCCCAGTCAGATACGAACGAATCGTAGGCATAGACGGTGAGGGTTCTGGTTTCGATCTCGACTGGCTTCTCTTGAGCACCACCGGCGAAGACCGGTGTTGCGGCAACAAGCACAGTTAACAGGATGACACATAGTCTTTTCATAATAATGACTCCTAAACGTGTGGTATGTGCCTGTGGGGATAATATTTTATAGATTATTGACATGTCGATTCCCTTCGTTGGCATTATCCAAATCAGGTTCAACGGGTGTAATCTCAGGTCTGCATGAGCAAACCACCCCAAGACAAGGTTACTCTAGCCATTTCGTAGAAGAGTGTCAAGTCTTTGGGATATTCATAACAAGGAGGTATCTCGAATAGCTGAGTGGATGCTTAGAATTGCCGGATGACTCGGATCCCACCATCCTCTTTCCTTATTGCTTGCTCGAATGAGCCATCATTAAAATGGAATCTATAGGCGGAATTAGCCATATCCCCTTCAGATGAGGACCAATAATAGTTCGTACCAGGCATCGTATCAAAGGTATTGAGAATACTCCTATTGGAATAGATCAACTTGAGTTCATTAAGACTTGGGAGATACCAATCTGAATAGGTCCCATAGGTCAAACGTGAAGCTAATCCGGCAGCATAGATATATTTCTGTTGCCCAATATAATCTATGTAGGCCATCTCTCCCATATCTGCAACAAGTAGGTTCGTATTATTGAGTCCCTCTCCGATACCGATCCGTGTACAATTTGTTTCAGAATACCCTGTAGTCTCATTCACATAGAGGTTTGAAGTATGAGACCCTTCCCGATGATATCCGAATTTGAACCACTGTCTAAAACCTTCATCCCCCAATATCTCAGGGACTTCATATCGTTGAAATAGATCTCCAGGAGCAGCCTCAAGGAATCTCCATCCTTCGATTGAGGAATCTAGACCGTCTGCATTACCAGTCTCATTATCAGCATCATTGTCATAGAAGATGATCCCTCCTGCAGGACCTGTATCTCCAACAGAGTAGGTACTATCGGTTGTAAAAAGGTCGCAGCTGGTGAAAAGAAGTATCAATAAAAGTAAAGCTATAAGTAGAACGGTCTTTTTCAAAGTAGTCTCCTAGTAGGTAATAGGGTTAAGTATCGTAATCAGACTTCTCATATGTACCATAACCGGATAACCTCAATAGAGATAGCTCCGGTTATTCTTTATTCCCTAGAGATAGAATCAATCATCAGATGAGAGAGTGATCTGATCGAAGTGTCCATTGACCCTATTTGCAGGAGTATCTGCGTTCCTGTTATAAGTATCCCATACCGTTCCATCAATTTTCCAAACAGCTGTATGGTATTCACCAACAGAGAAAGTATGCACTCCACTCATGACCTGAACCAATGTCAGGTTCTTATCATGGTCATTATCTCCATCTCCCTGCTGTCCGTTGTAGTCTGAACCCACACCCAAAAGGGTATTGTCATTCTTGAGGATCATCGTGACATTAGAACCTGCTTCTGCTGCTTGAACGTTATCTGCTAATTTGGTGATGACAGAATTATAGTAGGGGGTAGCCGATGAGGGTATATCATCATCTGATGCATTCCCATTACCGAGTTCCCCATCTGTCTGTGAACCAACCACATAGAGTTCATCATCAGTCGTAACAAATAATGAGTGTTCAAATCCAGCAGAGATAGACCTAATATTCGTATAGCCTGTTGCTACTGCAATAGGGTCCATTTCCGCTGTTGAGCTTCTCACACCTTTGAACAGCTGTCCATACCCATTGTTACCCATCGCATAGAGTGTTCCAGACTTCAAATATAACGTATGCCTATATGCTGCTGATACAGCTGTAACATTGGAATCAATCTCTATAAAACTTTCCTTATTATAATCTGAACCAGTCCCTAATGCTCCGTCAATCGTACCCTGTCCTGAACCGTAGAGTTTCCCATCTGTATCGATGACCATGGTGTAGGTATAACCACAGTCAACAGTAGAGACTCCAGTTCTTACTTCTGTGAAGATATTGGATGATACCGTGGTCCCATTCCCGAATTGTCCATACCCATTGTTCCCTGATGCATAGAGCTTACCATTGGTATCGAGGATCATGGAAAAGTCAGTACCTGCAGATATTGCTTTGATAGAGGTCCCTGACATGACTTGGACTGCTGTATTATGAGTTATATTGTCACCTGTTCCGAGTTGCCCATAGGTGTTCACTCCCTTGACCCACAAAGTCCCATCATCTTTCAAGATCAACAGGAATGATTGCCCCGCTGCAACATCCCGGATCCCGGGTTCTGCTAACCACTGAGCATAGAGAGTCACATCGTCTGAAATCATATTGAATGTATCATCGGCCTGAAATGCGGTACCGATGCCACTTGAGACTGTATTCCACCCATCAAAGGTGAACCCGGGTTTTGTCAGCGAACCAGTATTCCCTAATACGGTGATAAGAGACCCTTCGGTATATTCGGTTGAATCTACTGGAACGGATCCACTAGTGCTCCCATTCCCATCATAGGTGACTCCATAGGTTAGGACTTCTACCCATTGTGCATAGAGTGTTACATCAGAAGAACCCATAGTTAGCGTACCATCTGAAAGATATGAGGTCCCATTCCCATCACTTTGTGTATTCCAACCATCAAAGGAGTAGCCTGTCTTCATGAGCGAACCAGTATTTCCTAATACGGTGATAAGAGTCCCTTCGGTATATTCGGTTGAATCTACCGGAACGGATCCACTAGTGCTCCCATTCCCATCGTAGGTGATCGAGTTAGTGACTTGATTGACCGGACAACCGATAGATAGGGTACTTACTAATATGATCGTAAACATGATCTGGATAATACGTTTCATCAATGACTCCCAAGAAATAACTTTTTTTTACTAATAAATAATGAGTATAATCGATAAATATAAGTAATTCAATCAGATTTTAGTTCTAACGATGACTATTCCTGAATCAACTTCCCTCACCTGTAGGGAAAGTGAGTGAGAAAGTCGTTCCTTCTCCCTCTTCACTTTTGACCTCAATGGTCCCTTGATGTTGTGCTACGATATGCTTGACGATGGCAAGTCCTAGACCTGTACCACCTTTGTCACGGCTCCTTCCCTTATCAACACGGTAGAATCTTTCAAATATCCTGTCTATGGAGGAGTGAGGGATCCCATAGCCCTTATCAGAGACTTCGATTCTTACTTGGGTAGGGAGTTTAGAACATATGACCTTGACAGGAGTGGTCACCTCACTGTACTTAAGTGCGTTATCGATCAGATTGATCAGGGTCTGTTCCAATAGGAGCGAGTTTCCCCTCATCTGGAGATCTCTATTACATTCGATAGTGATAGTACGTTCCTCATTCCCAGGTTTGTCTCTACAGATCTGAACAGAATCGGAGATGACACTGTTCAGATTTATCGGGATGAAATCATCTGCTCTATTGTGAGACTGTTCTAACCGTGAGAGGGTTAGTAGATCCTCTATGATCGCATGAAGCCTATCGGTCTGGGAGTTTATGATCTTGAGAAAGTGTTTACTCTTCTGTGGATCTAAAGAGAGGTCACTGTAGAGCAATGTCTCGGTGAACCCCTTGATCGAGGTGACTGGTGTTTTTAGTTCATGAGATACATTAGCTACGAAATCACGTCTGACCTTCTCTAGGTGCATGAGAGTGGTAATATCATTGAGTACCATCAGTATGTTCTTACTCTCAAGCTCGGTCTCGATTCCAATTCGGGAGAGGTGCACCTGATAGAAGTGATCATTGAGTTGTACCTTTATCTCAGACTGCTGGATCGGTTGTCCTATCGTATCGAGGGCATCCTCTACGATCTCATTGAGTTCGCTGTTACGGAGGAGTTGAAGATAGTATTTTCCTATCAGTGAGGAGCCTTTTACTGAAAACGCCTGTTCTGCTGACGGGTTACTCTCTATGATCTGTCCATGGGGGTCGAGTACGATGACGGCCTCAGTCATACCATCAAGGACCACTTGTAGCTCCTCTTTCTGTTGTTGGATATCATCGATCTGCTCAACGATCTTCTTAGCCATGTGTCTCATAGAGGAAAAGACCTCCTGGATCTCTGTCAAGTTCGATGAGATGAAAGTCTCTGTCGAGAAGTCTAGAGAGGCGTATTGTTGAGCAGTGGTAGCAAGATCATTCAAGGGTCTCTCCAACTTATTGCCAAGAAAGATGAAGAGCACTACTGAGAGGCTGAGAAATAGTATCGCCCATATCCCGATATAGATGTATATCGATCGATAAGCAAGCTGTAACTCAGTATAGGGCATAGCCACTCTGATGACATGAGTCAGACCATACAGGGGTCTGTTCATCATCTTCGCGTAGTAGATAAGGTCGATATTGAGGGTTGCACTGTGTCTGATGATGGAGTTCTCTTCCCTATTGAATGCTTTGTAAATCTCCGGTCGGGTAGAGTGGTTATTCAAAAGGGATGGGTCTTTATCGGTATCGAGGACTACGACTCCGTCAGGATCGATTATCGATACACGGATCTGAGAAGTGTTGGTAAGCACATTCAGATCATCACCAAGAGTCTTGAAATCTTCCTGGCTGTTTTCATAGATATAGTTCTCAACGAGCTTGAGGACCTCTACGAGATTGTCCTCACTCTGCCGATAGATATATTGTTTGGATACATAGGTAGCGAATATCGTGAAGAATGCCAGGATCGATAACATGATGATAGCTATTCTTGGATAGATGATCTTTCGTAATGGTTTACTCTTCATACTCAGTGCTACACCTCTTCGATAAGTCTGTATCCGATCCCTCGAACCGTCTCGATGATAGAGCCCTTATCTTTAAGTTTCTTTCTCAGTGCAAGGATCTGTACATCTACTGAACGTTCAGTGACAGGGTAGTCATTACCTTTGACAGATTCGATGATCTGTCCTCGAGAGAAGACCCACCCAGGATTTCTCATGAGGAATTCAAGGATCCCGAACTCAGTGACACTGAGATCAAGACTCTTCCCTTCAGATGAGACGTGATGTCGAGCGGGGTCTATGATGATCCCGTGAAGGGTGATCTTCTTGAGTTCTATCGATAGATCGGAATTCTTACGGTTCCGTCTCAACACAGCACGTATCCGTGCGATGAGGATCCGGGGGCTGAAAGGTTTGGTGATATAGTCGTCTGCCCCCATCTCTAGGCCTAGGATGATGTCAGAGTCTTCGCTCTTCGCAGTGACCATCAGGATGGGGATCTCATAGGAGGATAGTGCTCTACAGACTTCGAGCCCATCTATACCCGGAAGCATGAGATCGAGGATGATCAAATCGGGTTTGTGGTGCTGTGTCATGGAGAGAGCTTCCTCTCCAGTGGCAGCCGTCATGACTTGGTATCCCTCTCTATCGAGATTGAACTCAATGAGTTCTCGGATATCTGCTTCGTCATCAACTACTAGTATCGTCTCTTTAGCCATCTATCTACCTCAATCATAAGTTTAACTCTACATGTTCACCAGTGCAATCATAGACTATCCATTCGCAGATGTTCGTCACATGATCGGCAAATCGCTCCAACCATCGAGAGATGAATAACAGAGAGGTGATCTGAGGAAGGTTCTGAACATCCTCGAACATGTAGGTGACCAATTCTCTGTTTATCTGGTCTCGCAGTTGATCTACTCTATCATCTTCTCTTGCTATATCGCAAGCAGACTCTCTGTCTGATTCTGAGAAGGCAGAAAGAGCATCGTGCAGCATCTGGACCCCGATAGCTGCCATCTTCGGAAGGTCTATGAGAGGTTTGATATATTGTTGGTCAGCAATATCGAGAGTCGTCTTTGCGATATGGACCGCATGGTCACCCATTCTCTCCAGTTGTGTCACGATCTTCAGCGAGGTGATCACATGTCTTAGATCCCCAGCTACAGGCTGTTCTGTAGCGATGAGTAGTGTAAGATCATCTTGGATCGCGATCTCTAGATCGTTGATGAGCTCATCCTCTTTTATGATCTTCGCAGCCAGTTCCTTATCTTTCTTTACTAGGGCATTGATGCATTTCTGAATAGACTCTTCGACATAGGTACCCATCATGAGTATTTTCCTATCTATATCTGATATCTTATCACTGTAATGATGTCTCTGTACCATAATGCTTCTCCTTCTTCATATGTAGTTGATCAACCGAACTTACCTGTTATATATGCCTCGGTCTGAGGGTTTTCCGGATTGAAGAAGATCTTCTCTGTTGGTCCATCCTCGACGATCACACCCTGATAGAAGAAGGCTGTCTTATCAGAGATACGACCTGCCTGCTGCATGTTATGGGTGACAATGACAATCGTATAATCTCTTTTCAGAACGTCTATAAGGTCTTCGATCCTGCTTGTCGATATTGGGTCAAGTGCTGAGGTTGGTTCATCCATGAGCACCACCTCAGGATTGACTGCCAGAACTCGTGCGATACAAAGTCTCTGTTGCTGTCCACCTGAGATCCCTAATGCAGGTTTATGTAGTCTGTCTTTCACCTCATCCCAGAGCGCGGCGTCTCTCAGGCTTGTCTCAACGATCTCATCAAGACGAGTCTTATCCTTAATACCATGGATCTTCGGTCCATATGCGACATTCTCAAAGACCGTCATGGGAAATGGGTTCGGTTTCTGGAAGACCATCCCGATCTGTTTCCTGAGTTCGATCACATCAAAGTCTGTTCTGATGTTCTTCCCATCATAGAGGATATCCCCATGGATGGTGACCCCCTCGATGACATCATTCATCCTGTTAAGACATCTGATGAATGTAGATTTTCCACATCCTGAGGGGCCGATCAGAGCGGTTACCTTGTTCTTCTCCATGTTGAGAGAAACATCATGAAGTGCCTGGAAATCTCCATAGAAGAGATCCACTCTCTTTGCTGATAGTTTATTGTTTTCTACCATGTTCACAGTCAACTCCTTTGTTGTGTATTGATCCTACCTATCAGTGTATTAGTCCCGTAGTTGACGAGGAGGATCATGAAAATCAGTACGGTTGCAGTAGAGAAGGCTCTTTCGAATGATATCGCTTCTGCAAATAGATTATAGATATGCAGGGAAAGTACTCTGGCTGAAGAGGTCGGACTAGAAACCAGTTCATAGTTGGAGCCGAGTGTATAGATGAGGACTGCAGTCTCTCCTATGACACGACCTACTGCAAGGATGATACCACTGAGAATACCAGGGGAGGCTGCAGGAAGAACAACCTTATAGATCGTTGTCAATTTCGTAGCTCCCAGTGCCAGTGAACCCTCTCTGAAGGTGTTAGGTACTGATTTGAGGGCCTCTTCAGAAGTCCTGATGATCGTTGGGAGGATCATCAGTGTCACAGTCAGTGTAGCTGAGATGAAGCCGATGCCCATATCAAGGAGCTCTACGAAGAAGATATACCCGAACAGACCAAAGACGATCGAAGGAATACCTGCGAGGGTCTCTGTCCCGAGTCTGAGGATCCTGATGAATCTGTTCTCAGTTGAGTATTCAATAAGATAGATAGCGGCCATGACTCCGATGGGGGAGGAGAAGACCAAGGTAAAGATGATCAATACGAGGGTATTGATGATGATAGTCGATATACCTCCCCAAGCACCTGATCGAGCCGGTTCTTCTATGAGGTAATGGATGGTAAGATTCCTCTTTACCTCATGTTTGATGATAGAGAGCGAGGTCAACTCCTCCTCTTCGAGATCCTTAAAGAGAACTCGAGCTACAGCTCCTTCAGTATTCTTCAGCGTAGAGATGAAATCGTCTTTATCGGTGTAGACCTCAGCGATGTTTCCTAATTGTGTAGTAAGCTCGCCATAGATACTCGAATCCTGATAGACTATCGGTACGATTCTCAGATCAGGCCCTCCAATCTGATTCCAGTTGGTATAAGTCCCGTCAAAGAGATGATCGACCTCATCGGATCGGATCTCTCTGAGTTGCATATTATCGATGATGGCAGTAACACCGTCATTTACGGCTACTCCGACCATCCTGACTGGAACGACCTTCACATCTTTAAGTTGATCTTCAGAAAATACCCCTACAGGGACAAGTCCTGCTGATCCCTCTACGTTCTCTATGTAGGACAGGGCCTCTTCAGGGGTGTTGATGTAGGAGACATGATCTCCGATCTCATCAGATTCCTCGCTGGTTACCAACTCTGAAGCTGCATCATAGAATGATGTGTTCCCAGCATACATGAAAGGCCATATCTTCAGGTTCTGTTGGGTGATATCACCCCAGTTAGCCTGTCTCCGTTTCGTGTACATCTCAATGAGTTCCTCATAGAGTATCTCATCGACCCTCACCTTGTCATGAACGATGAGTAGATAAGGCTCTTCAGGGTATTTTTCACTCGCTATTGATTCTATTGATGATGGAGTCACCTCATAACTGGTATCCTTGATCGTGACGAACCCTTTGAACAGTACATAACCAACGATCCATACAAGTACGGACAGGGTAAGGAAGACAAAGAGATAGACAACACTTTTTGCGACCTTTTCTTCACGTTTTGCACGCCTGGTGCTTTGTTGTATGTTCATTTCCCCTGTGTCCTCTCTAAAGATTTCTTCATAAAGTAATGAACGAGCAGGTTTATGAACAGGATGAAGATGAACAGCACGATTCCGGTAGTGAATAGACTCGTCTCATGGAGAGAGCCCACTTCCGCATATTTGAGGTCCGTGACAATATTCATAGTCAGGGTTCTTGTATTCGAGAGTAGCCCTTTAGGCATGATAGGTGAGTTACCTGCTACCATGAGGACTGCCATGGTCTCTCCAATGGACCTGCCTATTCCCAATACGATACCTGCGATGATCCCGGATCTTGCAGCTGGAATGAGAGTCCTAATGATCGTCTGCCAGTAGGTTGCCCCTAATGCGAGTGATCCCTCTTTCAGTTCACGTGGTACAGCCCTCAAGGAAACTTCCGTAGTATTGATTATCGTCGGTAGTACCATGATCCCGAGGATGATACTGGCTGTTAATACTCCAAGCCCTGTATCACTAGAGGTCAGGGTTCGTATGATAGGTGCGATGAAGAAGAATCCGAAAAGACCGTAGATTACCGATGGTATACCTGCAAGCAGTTCTATTCCCTTCCTAACTATACTCGACCACTTAGGATTCGCATATTCAGACATGAACACTCCGGTAGCGATCCCTATTGGGACTGCTATGATAAGTGATATAGTGGTTACGAAGATCGAGCCTATGATGAAGGCCAGGATCCCGAATGAAGGATTATCTGCTGTAGGACTCCAATCAGAGCTGAGAAGGAACTCGAAGAAGTTCACATGAACGAAAAGGGGGAGCCCCTCTTCGAATATGAAGAACGTGATTCCTATGACGCTGATGATTGATACACAGGCAAATAGAAACAACATAAGTTCAATAAAACGTTCATGTGAAGGTGTATCGTTTTTCACTCAATTCTCTCCTGTTTTCTATAGGTATAGATAACAGGTTCAATATGTTATGAGTGTTAGATGAATGTGAGAAATGTGTTAAAAGGAGTATGTAAAAAAAACCGGCAATCACAAGGACTACCGGTTGTTAGATCACTGTTAAGAGTCTTAGATTATGGAAGAGGGATGAAATCAAGATCTGCTACGATATCCTGCCCATCTTTAGAGAGAATATAGTTCACAAAGGCATCTTCAATTTTACCAAGTTCTGTGAATACCACATTCAGGTTTCTCTGAACTGCATATGTGCCGTTATAGACATTCTTTATTGATGCCTCGACACCGTTGAGTGAGAGTGGTTTAAGGCCTTTCTCTGAGATGAAACCGAGTCCTACATATCCAATCGCGTTGGGAGTAGCACCGACTTTTGCTGCCATGTCTCCGTTACCTGTTGTCACACTAGCTGCCTTCATGAACTCAGTCTTTCCCATGACCTTCTTCTCGAAAGTCTCATAGGTTCCTGATGCCTCATCTCTGTTGAATACTACGATGGATGAATCTGCTCCACCTAGCTCTTTCCAGTTCGTGATCTCACCAGCATAGATCTTTGCGACATCTTCAACAGAGAGGTTTGAAAGTGATACAGAGTTGCTGTTCACGACGACTGCGATAGCATCGAGGGCAACAGCGGTAGTCACTGCTCCAGAAGCTGCTTCTGCAGCTTTGAGCTCTCTTGAAGCAGCACCTAATGAATAGGTTCCTGCTAGTACACCTTTGATACCGGTTGACGAACCAACTCCTTCATAACTTATGTGTACGTTAGGGTAGAGTTCTTTCCATTCTTCGATTGCAGCTGTGATGATGGGGTCTACTGTTGTAGATCCACCGAAAGCTAAGTCACCTTTGAATGTGCTGTCATATGTTGCTGTTACGGCCGGTGCAGAAGCTGGAGCTGTAACAGGTGCCTGTGTTTCCTGTTTTCCCCCTGCGAAAATAGTAGCTGCTACCATAAGCAGTACTATCATAACTGATAATCTTTTTTCCATTTTGTTCTCCTCAATAGAATTCTTTTAGCTACATACAATATCTACCTGCTGAATGTGAACAGATGATAAGCTGAATGTTAGAAGGAGGTTAAACAGGGGGGGATTAGGAAGGTTTTTGGAATTCACTGGAAAAAAGCTCTCAACTTATGTAGGATGAGGAATAAGGAAGGGAAGCATGAAGATAGCTCTAACCGGAGGAGGGACCGGTGGACATGTCTATCCTGCGATACAGGTATTGCAGGCATTGAAGGATACCTCCGATGATTCTATAGAGGCTCTATATCTTGGAGACAGGCGTGGGCCTGAGAAAGATATAGTGAGTTCTCATGGGATCAGGTTCTCTCATATACCAAGTGGGAAACTCAGAAGATATCACTCGTTACAGAACTTCACGGATCTTTTTAGGATCATAGTGGGCTTCGTTTATTCGCTAGTGATCCTTCGCAGGTTCCACCCAGATATCCTCTTCTCTAAAGGTGGTTTTGTCAGTGTACCTCCGGTGATCGCAGCGAAAATCCTGAGGATACCTATAGTCACACATGAATCCGATATAGATCCAGGACTTGCCAACAGGATAAACTCTCGGTTCGTTGATGCGATATGTATCCCCTATGAGCAGTCTCGTTCTCACTATGCCTCAAATCTAGAGACCTTTGTGACCGGTAATCCGGTTCGTACAGAACTTCTTCATGGTGATGCAAGGCGTGCAAGAATGCGATACGGGATACCAGAAGATCGGATGTTCATCCTAGTTCTTGGTGGATCACAGGGAGCTCTGGAGATAAACCGTATCATCTGGCAGTGGGCAGAGGAAGGAATCGAAGAGTTGTTCATCTTGCATCAGAGTGGTCAGCTGACCTATAAAGAGCTGAGAAAAGAAAACTATGTGACTGTTCCACACATCTCTGAGGGGCTAGGTGACCTATTTTCAGCAGCCGACATGGTTATTTCACGGGCAGGAGCCGGTGCGATCCATGAGTTTGCACTGAATGAAATACCTATGCTCCTTATACCGAAGGGCACCGATAGCTCACGTGGAGATCAGATAAGGAATGCAGAGCTATTTAGTACTAATGAGGCCGCTTTCGTGATAAAAGATGAAGAAGTTACTTTAGAGAATGTGAAAAGTACGGTATTATTAGTAAAAGAACACCGTGAGATCATTAAGAAGATGACAGATGCAGCATACCAGCTAGTCGATCCGGATGCGGCATCGAAGATCTCAACTGTGATAAAAAAGTACATCAATAAAAGAGAGGAAAGTGTATGACTATTGGGAACATCACATTAGAATTGGTTGATATCGTATCAATAGCTATTATCGTATTGATGGCACTACGTGTGACCTTCAAGGGATTTGTATCTGAGTTCATGTCCAAAGCAGGGATCATCATAGGTCTTATCGTAGCGTTGATGTTCACTACCGTTATAGCTCCTATCATCGATGAACGATTGCAACTAGGAACCTGGAGTAATCTGATAGCCTTCATAGCACTGTTCTTCGTAGGATTCATCATCATGAAACTTCTTTCGATGGCATTGACTGGTATCATGGAGTCTCTTCATTTGAGTTTTATCGATAATATACTCGGATTCGCTTTCGGCGCAGTCGAAGGTGCGATCATCGTATCATTCTTGGTCTTCGCATTAAACATGCAGACCTTCATAGACGTCACCCCATACTTTGGTGAGAGCTGGGTCTTGGAGATCCTGGAACCAATTGCTCCCATGAGTATCAATTTCGTCAAGGAGAATCTGTAATAAGTGTTTGAGCAGTTATATGGCCATGATACAGTAATTTTGCAGCTACAGAAGGATATAGAACGGGATCATTTACCATCTGCACTGCTCATGTATGGAAAACAATACACAGGAAGAATGACCACAGCTTTAGAGGTTGCGAGAGCTCTCTCCTGTGATAGAGTCGGGATCGGGAGTTGTGATTGCCCTCGCTGCAGACAGCAGAGTACCCTCCATGATCCTTATCTCATGATCCTTGCAAAAAGGAATCACATTCCTGAGATAGAGGCTGCCTTTGCCACGGTGAAGTATGCAAAGAACTTCGCCTCGAGACAGCTGTTCATCAGATCCGTGATGGTACTTCTCGGACAGTTTCAACCGGTATTCATCGAAGCTGCAGCTCCAGCAAAAAAAGGGCTCTTCGAACAGGCCTCTGATGTCGATGATCTTCTTCATCAGCTTCTGGGCATGAATATGGGAGAGGAGCCTGATGCGACTGATAAGTTGCTCGAATCGATCATGAAGAAGGTTCGAAAGATCGCAGCAGGGGTACATGCCTCTATACCGGTGAGTTATATCAGAAATATATCGGTCTGGCTCAGATCGACCTCAGAGAATATCCGTAGGATCGTCATCATCGAAGGGGTCGATGAGTTTCATGACTCTGCGATCAACAGCATGCTCAAGATCTTAGAGGAGCCTCCTAAGAATGTATTCTTCATTCTTCTTGCAAAGAAGAAGAACACGATCATTCCAACGATACTTTCACGAGTACGTTCTTACTACCTAGGAGATCGTAAAGGGGCAGAGGAACAAGTGATCGAGAGGGTCTTCCTCGATAAGGCAGATGAGTTCGATTCCCTTCAGACTTTCTTTACCACGAAGATGGGGGTGGATTGTAGAGAGTTGAGAGATTCTGCTGAGAGTTACCTGTTCACTGCATTAGAACGACGTATCACCCCGAGAAGTGAGATCGAACAGATCATATCAACAATATCACAGAAAAAGCAGATGTCTCTCTTTTTGAAAGAGCTTACTGATATTCTCGAGGAGGAGGTCACTGATCGACTCCTGACTGATGAACAGGCCTATGAAATACTCAATATGGTTTCAGATATGCATCAGAAATCAGTGATCTACCATCAAGGAGATGCACTACTACTTGAGACGCTCTATTATAGGATAGCGGATATCGTATGAAGAAATTTATCAGAAAAGCTATACAGAAACTTCCTAAACTCACTCCAGAACAGATCACCAATCTTATTGACCTGTTAGCCGATGAGAATGAGTTGCTCTCCATTGTCATAGATTCTATGGAGAATGGTATTATTGTGACTGATACTGAGTATCGGATACAGTTGATCAGTAAGACTACGAAAAGACTTCTTCCCATGCAGAATGAGACTGATGATCGAGTCCTCTGGGCAGTCATCAAAGATCATGATATAGCAGACTATCTCGAACTTCATATAAAACGGGGTGATAAGATCGATGAAGAGGAGTTCTATATCCAGTTGGGGAAGGGGCTCTCTGTACTCACCGTTACCGTCCTTCCGCTCGTACTGGATAAGAAGATACAAGGGAATATCGTTATTCTAAGAGATATCACAGACAAGAAGAAGAATGAGGCCAAGTATCGAAGGGCGGAGAACCTTGCCTCTCTCACCACTTTGGCTGCCAGTGTTGCTCATGAGATTAAGAATCCTCTAGCCTCCATGGGTATCCATCTGCAGTTGATGCAGAAGGAGTTAAAGCGAGAGAGTTGCCTGTGTAAAGAGAGCGCATCTGAGTATCTCGATATCCTCTCAGAGGAGATCGAAAGACTCAATGGAATCGTCGTAGATTTCCTCTTTGCCGTAAGGCCTATGGATACGAGGATGAGACCGGAATCATTGAACGAATTGATAACTGAACTCTTCGAGTTTACCAAATATGAGCTTGAACAGTACCATATTACCTATGAGACAGAGTTCGATGAGAGGATACCCAAGATAGAGATGGATAAAAAGTACCTCAAACAGGCCCTCTTGAACATCATCAAGAATGCCATGGCTGCCATGCCCGATGGCGGGGTACTTAAAGTGACGAGTTATATCCAGGGGGAGAGTGCCTGTCTCGATATCACCGATAACGGAAGCGGGATCAGTGAAGAGAACATGGCCAAGATATTCGAACCCTATTTCACCACTAAGGATTTCGGCTCCGGGCTTGGTCTGACCGTAGTCTATAAAGTCATACGTGAACATGGAGGAGAGATCTCCCTAGATTCCCAAGAGGGTAAAGGTACCACCTTCACCATCTCACTCCCACTTCCACAGAAAGAACGTGTCATGATAGATTGGGAGGGGGGAGCATAATGCAGATATTGATCGTAGATGATGAGAAGAATATTCGTACTGGTCTCAGTAAAGCACTTTCCCTAGAGGGTTATCAGACCGTCATAGCTGCAGATGGACAAGAAGGCTGGGAAGTCGTGAACAACACTGAGATAGATCTTATCATCAGTGACTTGAAGATGCCGAAGATGTCTGGAGAGGAGCTTCTGAAGAAGGTCACCTCTGCCTATCCGACGGTCCCTGTGATCATCCTTACCGGGCATGGTACGGTTGAATCAGCCGTACAGGCGATGCAGAATGGTGCTTTCGACTTTGTGACGAAACCAATCAATCTTGATAGATTGACTCTGCTCGTAAAGCGAGCCCTCTCTAGTAGAGAATTACACCAAAAACATGAGGCTCTCAAACGTGAGGTGGATCAACTCAGGAAACAGAACGACTATGGCGCGATCATCGGTAAGAGTGTGAAGATGCGCAAGATGATGGAGGCCATCAAACAGGTAGCAGATACGAAGGCTTCGGTACTGATCACGGGTGAGAGTGGTGTAGGGAAGGAGTTAGTCGCTGATGCGGTCCATGCATTCTCCTCTCGATCAGACGGTCCCTATGTGAAAGTCCACTGTGCGGCGTTGAGTGAATCTCTTCTAGAGAGTGAACTCTTCGGACATGAGAAGGGTTCTTTCACCGGAGCGGTCTCTCAGAAGAAGGGACGTTTTGAGCTCTCCGACCATGGCACGATCTTCCTTGATGAGATCGGTGAGATAAATGCACAGGTCCAGATCAAGATATTACGAGTATTGCAGGAAAAGAATTTTGAACGGGTTGGTGGAGAACAGACGATCTCCATCGACACGAGGATCATCTCTGCTACCAACAGGGATCTCAAGAGTGAGATCGAGAGTGGGAATTTCAGAGAGGACCTCTTTTATCGTCTGAATGTCGTGAATATCGAAGTTCCACCATTAAGAGAACGAAAAGAGGATATTCCCCTTCTGATGAACGCCTTCTTAGAAGAGTTCAATGAGGAGAATGGAAAAGAGGTACACGGGTTCTCCCCTAAAGCCCAATCGATCATGTATCGATATACCTGGCCGGGGAATATCAGGGAACTGCGGAACTGTATCGAGAGCTCTCTTGTCATGTGCAAGGGGGATATGATCGATATTGTGGATCTACCTGTCCATGTACGCAACGGTGTGACCGATGATCAGGTCTCCATTCAGCTTGGCCTTTCTCTAGGAGAGGCTGAGAAGGAGATCATCAAAGCAACTCTTGCTTTTTGCAAGGGAAACAAATCTAAGACAGCAGAGGTACTTGGTATCGGGAGAAAGACACTGCATAGAAAGATACAGGAATACCAACTAGATGAATCATGAAGAAATAGCGTCCCTATTGGGACCAGAAGGTCCCATAGCGCTCAATAATGACTCTTATGAGTTCCGAGAGGGACAGGTTGAAATGGCAAAGATGGTGAGTGAAGCTTTCAGTTCAGACCAGATCTGTGTCGTTGAGGCAGGTACTGGAATCGGAAAGTCCTTCGCCTACCTGATCCCTGCGATCATGTGGTGTGCTGCACAACAGGATGATCGACTCGTCATAGCCACCTCTACCATACATCTGCAGCATCAATTGTTGGAGAAAGATATCCCCTACCTGAGGGATCGCTTAGATGTGCCGATCACTGCAGTGATCTTAAAAGGACGGAATAACTATCTCTGTAAGAGAAGGATGATGAACCTCATCACTCAAAGAGAACTCACCGATGACAATGAGTCCGAGATGCTCACAAAGATCCTTACCTGGTCGACTCAGACCCATAGTGGTGATAAAGCGGATCTGAGATTCTCCTATACACAGAATGTCTGGAACAGAGTCTGCTCTGATGCAGACAGCTGTCTTGGTTTCAGATGTCCTAACAAGGATACCTGTTTCGTCAATAAAGCGAGAAAAGAGGCTGCATCATCACAGATCATCATCATCAATCATCACCTGCTCTTTGCTGATATGATCATGAAACAAGAGGATGAGGCTGCAGACCATTCAGTCATCCTTCCAGCCTTCAACAGACTTATCATCGATGAGGCTCATAATATCGAGAAGAATGCAACGAGTTACTTCACACAGATCTATGATGCCAGGACGCTATTGAATTACCTTCATATGCTCTCTCATACGAAGATGGGTAGGACAGGAGGACTTTTGGAGGATGTCAGGGCCTTCTCTGATGACCCAATGGCCTTCAATGCCATCTATCAAAGCATGATGGATCTCAGACTCTATATTGATCAATCAGAGACTGAACTCGAAGCCTTCATCGGGGACCGGAGGAACTCCTTCTTCATTCATAAAGAACATTATCAGTCACATCATAGTATGACGAACAAACTCATTACCTTGATGGATCAGCTTCATGTGGTAATACGACTTCTCAAAGAATGCATCGATTCCTGCAGTGAAGAGGCAGAGATCGTTTCTCAGATATATGAACTACAATCAGTCCGTCATAGGATGGAGGGGATGTTGTCGCTACTCGATCATTACAGGAGTTTCGATCTTGAAGAGTCACATGTCTATTGGATGGAGCGATGGGTCTCAAGATCAGGTATTCCTCATAATATGATGAAGACCACCCCGGTAATCTTCACTGACCTTCTTCAGGAAGGTCTATTCTCACAATATGAGACTATCGTCTGTACTTCAGCGACTTTGACCGTACGTGATAATTTTAGCTTCTGGGAACAGAGGGTAGGTCTTGATGATGATCTCAAGCGTCCCTATGTGAAGAGATCGATCGAATCCCCATTCGATTATCGAAACAGAGTGTTACTTTGTCTTCCGACAGATGCTCCCGAGCCTACAAACTATAGGGAGTATCTTGCCTACAGTTGTTCAGCTATCAAAGAACTCATTGAGATCTCTGAAGGTGGGGCGCTAGTCCTGTTCACCTCCTATGCCATGCTCAATGATGTATATGGTGAGATTGCTCAAGCCTTAGAGGTCGGAGGACTTACCGTCCTGAAGCAGGGAGATGAGAATCGGTATATGCTCATGAAGAGATTCGTAGAGGATGAGAAGAGTGTGTTGCTTGCAACTCAGTCCTTCTGGGAAGGAGTCGATGCCCCTGGAGATACCTTGAAGCTCCTGATTGTCTGCAAACTCCCCTTCAATGTACCAACAGAGCCCATCTTCTACGCCAAAAAACTACTCACTGAGAGTACAGGAGGCAACTCCTTTTTCGAACTGGCACTTCCGGAAGCTATCATCAAACTCAAACAGGGGTTTGGTAGACTCATGAGAACAAGTAGAGACAGGGGTGTGGTAGTCATACTTGATTCAAGATTGGTGACCAAACGATATGGTGCACAAGTCACTGCCTCACTACCAAAGACGCAGATCTATAGAGGTACACAGCAGAGGATGGTAGAGCGAGTAGAAGACTTCCTCTATAGTTCACAATAGGAGAGAACTCGTCATATTACGAGATAGAAAAAAGTCTATATAACTCATTATGTGGAATTCTTCTAGATATGATATTATTACAGCAGTAAAACGCTAATATGTTTAAGATCTTTAGTGAATATTGGAAGGTGTGAGATGCTTAGCATGAATATCATAGAAGCGGTAACTGAAAGAGATGTTGATTTGCTCTTATTGGAGGAATTCAATGTCTCTTATGATTTTGTCGTATGGTTTTATCAGAAAAATCTGCTTCCAAGGCCTGTACCTGAAGTTGTAAAAGCTTTTCATTCAGTTTCTGATGTTGAATTAGGTGAGTCAGATATTATAGTAGAATATAAGAATGGGCATGCTATTCTCGTTGAGAATAAGATAAGTGCAGTAGCACAACCAAATCAAGCAAACAGATATTTCTTAAGAGGTGATAAAGGTATAACTATGGGGTTGTGGGACTCGTTTTCAACCTGCATTATCGCTCCTGAGAATTATTTGAATACTATGAGTGATGTAATAAACTATCAGAAAAAAATTAGCTATGAAGATATAAGGGATTGGTTTGCTTCTTTCCAGACCAAGAGAGGCACCTACCGTTCATTTATCATGAATGAAGCGATCGAGCAAAACAGGAGAGGATACACAAGCATACCCGACTCAAAAGTGTCCTCATTTTGGCATGATTATTGGATTTTTGCTTCTCAGAACTATCCCGAGATCGGTATGAGAATGCCAGGTAAGAAACCTTCTAATTCGACTTTTATCTATTTTTACTGTGAATCTCTTCCAAAAAGATATCAGCTGATTCATAAAGTAGAGCATGGGTATGTAGATATACAGATTGCAGATATGGCTGATAATCTTGATGATTTTATAAATCTGTTTACTGATGAAGCAGTTGAGATTGTTGCTGCGGGTAAATCGATTTCTTTTAGAAAAGAAGTCCAAAAGATGAATGTGAATAACCCTTTTAAGGAGCAAAAAGCAATAGCTGATTTTGCACTACAACAAGCAAACCACCTGGTAACACTTATCCCTAGGATTAATGAAAAACTCTATTCTGAATCATAAAGAATTTTGGTGTTTCCTGTTATCATATTGGAGAGGGCATCGAATCCAGCTTTCCTACATATAACAAAATCGGTTTTCCAACTATATGTAGGTGCATATTTAAACAGGATTCTTTCAAGCTCGTGATAGTGCGGTAAGATATTTTAATAGTAATGTATTAGGTCTTGAATTAAGAAGTATAAAGGAAGATACTGAATATAGTACCATTTAACTCATAATCGAATAGAAAATTGAGGGAATCATCATGTCCGGAAAACCTACTTATGAAGAGCTTGAAAAAAGGGTCCTGGAATTAGAGGCTATAGCACCTGTACTTAACAATAATAAAAATATGCCATTCTTACAGTTTGAAAAGCATGATGCAATCATCCTGTTCATTGAACCCGATTCAGGAGTTATTGTTAATGCTAATATTGCTGCACAAAATTTTTACGGGTATTCGCAAAAAATCTTTAAACAGATGAAAATTCAAGATATCAATATGTTAACCCAGGAAGAAGTTGCTTTAAAACGTAAACAGGCAATTAATGAGAATTTAAACTATTTTGAGTTCCCTCACCAACTTTCTAGTGGTGAAATTCGGACGGTTGAAGTACACTCTTCACCAATCGAATTACATGGGAAAAAGATCCTTATATCGATAATTCATGACATCACAGCCCGTAAGCAGGCTGAGATGAAATTGCTGGAAAGTGAAAGGAATATGGCATCAGTGCTAAACAATACTCAGGATATCGTAGTAAGAATTGATAGGAATTTTCGAAATATTTTTGCGAATCCTACACTCTATACTGTTACTGGGTTAACACCTGAACAATATTTGGGAAAGACAAATAAAGAAATCGGGATGCCTGAGGCTTTATGCGATTTTTGGCGTAAAAAACATGATAAAGTATTCAATAGTGGAGTACCGGAAATAATTGAATTCTCATTCCCCACCGTAAATAATGATGAAAGGGTGTTGCAAGCAATCATCTCTCCAGAGATTGACGATTGCAACGAAGTGAAAACAGTTATTAGTTATATTCGGGATGTCACAGATTTCAAACTAGCGGAAACTGAAAAAAATATTATTATTGAAAAGCTTGAGAAAACTTTGGCTGAGCTAGTAACAGCACAGCAACACATTAATCAATTAGAAAAAGTGTTACCGATATGCAGTAACTGTAAAAAGATACGCGATAAAGCAGGTAATTATATGGATGCAGATTCATATATTATAGCTCATACAGAATCACAAGTCACACATGGGTTGTGTCCTGATTGTATAAAAAAGCTATACCCGGAAGTGGCAGAAGACTTGTTAAGAAAAAAATCTTAACAATTACGTAAAAATAACCGTCACATATGCTTCAGATAGATAATTATTCCACAAAGTCCAGTTACTTATCTGATTTGGAACCTTACGGTTGATGATATTTATTTTCTATGAGTATTTTCTTTCAAGTACTTCTGGTCTGTAACTGAAAGCCCTAGAACTATTGGATTGGATGTATCAGAAGACTAATTTGATTTCTTTCTCATCCAGGAGAAATAAAAAGATCTTAATTTTGAACTTTCATAAAAAAAGGTGGAATCGATAGGTATTATCGTCCACCTTTTCTCATACTAGTAATTATGATTATTCAATAACAGCTAAGATATCTGCCATACTTACGAGTAGGTGGTCGTCTCCATCTACCTTTATTGGTGTTCCTGCATATTTGTCATACATGACTTTTTCGCCGACTTTGACAGTGATCACATCTTCATCATCGCCGACTGCAACGACTACAGCTGTCTGTGTCTTTTCCTGTGCTGTCTGAGGAATGAAAATTCCTGATGCTGTTTTTTCTTCACCCTGTTCAGTTTTAACCAATACTCGGTCACCAAGTGGTTTGATCTTCATTATATTCCTCCAAAGAATAAGTAGTGTTTTGATTTTAAAATAAATACTTAAAAAAATATATGCATGTAACCTGATAAGGTCAAGTATTTTCGCTTAAAAGAGGGAGAAATAGAAGAATTAAAGCTATATTTCATAAATAACATATTGTTATAATTTTTACTTGTCTCTCAGAATGACCCTTCGTATATTATGGACATGAGAGAGACTAGGGAACTGATAGAACAAGGAAAATATGAACTCTTCGAGAATAAGTCTGATAAGAGTCTTCAACTATTCAAGGAGGCACTGATTGTCTGTCCGGATACAGATACGATCTGTATGGGAGAGATCTTCTTCTACCTTGGTCTTACCTACAGGAATCTTGGTCATACTCAATATGCGCTTCGATGTTGGGAGAATGCCTCCTTTGTAAGAGACCGTTTCGATGACATCTCAGATAAGGACTGGCGAGTATTTCATACGATACAGACCTCCCGGTATCTTCTTCAGAAGGGAACTGGTTCCTTTGATACCATCGCAGAGAGCGATATGATTCATGACCTTATCAAGATGACCTGGTATGAGATATGTGACTTAGAGGGACTGAAGCCCATGTCCTATTATGATAGATGTACCTATTATCGTTCTATTAGGATCTCCTTTCCAGAAGTGGATCTCTATAAGATTGCTCTTGATTCAAATGATTCGGGTCAAATTGTCCCATTTCTCACCTCGAAGCACTGAACTGAGTTATTTTGACACAGTTTTGCCCCTCTCTGCATACACTGAGTCTTTTTGACACGTTTCTAATCTTAACTGCGGAATCTGCACACCTTGACGAAATCAATAAGAAACACGATAAACCTATATAATACAAAGAAAAGACTAACTTTTTGTAGCACCGCATTTTTTTTGGCACGAACGTTGCATAGTAATATCCAATAAGGAGCAATACTATGAAACATGCTGCATCTTACATTAACAATTCTTTTAACGAAGACGAAAACATCCTTTCAATCTATTTGAAAGAAATAAATAGGATCCCACTACTGACAAGAGAGCAAGAGGTAGATCTGGCAACCAGAGCGACTGCTGGAGAAGAGTTTGCAATACAGAAACTGATCGAAGCTAACTTGAGATTCGTTGTCAATGTTGCAAAAAAGTACCAGAATCAGGGATTGCCACTGATCGATCTTATCAATGAAGGTAATATCGGATTGATGAACGCAATCGAAAGGTATGATGTAGAGAAGGGATATCACTTCATATCTTATGCTGTATGGTGGATTAGACAGGCTATCTTGAAGGCAGTATATGAGAAATCAAGAACCATCAGATTACCTTTGAACAGATCCAACGAACTGCTTCAGATCCAGAAGGCTCAGAAAGAGCTTACCGGTATGAAGGGTGAAGAGCCAGAACTCTATGAGATCGCAAAACTCACACAATTAGATGAGAAGCACATTGCCAGTCTTCTGAATATATCGAGAGACATGGTCTCTCTAGAGACTCCAGTGTTCGCAGACAAGAACAACTCCCAATTAGGCGACTTCATCGAAGATACCGACTATAAGTCACCTGAACAAGAGGCTATGGAGAGTTCATTGAAGAATGATATCAATGTGATCCTGGGGACTCTTTCGGAGAAAGAATCAGAGATCATTCAATACCGATTTGGTCTGAATGGCAAGAATCCTATGTCTCTCAAAGAGATTGGTGATATCTACAATCTGACCAAAGAACGGATTCGTCAGATTGAGAAAAAAGCTCTTGAGAGATTGAGACATCCATCAAGATCAAAATATCTTGAAGCATATACCGCATAATAGTGCGATATTCATATAAAAACCTTTAAAGTGTGTTTAAAGCTACATAAGAGTCCGGTACCTGTTTATTGACAGACCGGACTCTTTTAACATACTCTAGGGTAAGCAATGTGGTCGGAATAATAATGAAATTGGAGGTTGTGATTTCATGTCAAACACAAAGTATGTCTACTTTTTTGGAGACAGCGGTTCAGAGGGAAATGCAGGTATGAAGGACCTGCTCGGTGGTAAAGGTGCTAACCTTGCCGAGATGACAAGTATTGGTCTACCGGTTCCTCCCGGATTCACCATCAGCACAGAGGCTTGTGCCTATTTTAGCGAGAATGATGGTGCTTATCCAGAAACACTGAGAAATGAAGTGTTAGAAAATCTAGCAAAATTAGAAAAAGAGATGGGTGCAAAACTCGGTGATGCCGAGAACCCTTTACTGGTATCTGTTCGTTCAGGTGCAGCACAGTCGATGCCTGGTATGATGGACACAGTCCTAAACCTAGGAATGAGTCGAGCTGCAGTCGAAGGATTGATCAGGAAGACCGGAAACGAAAGATTCGCATGGGACTCCTACAGAAGATTCATGCAGATGTTCGGAGACGTCGTAATGGGAGTACCCCATCACGATTTCGAAGAGTCTTTACAGTCTGTAAAAGATGAAGTAGGGAAGGAACTCGATACAGATCTTTCAATCGATGACCTGAAACTGGTTATCGAAGGATATCGAGCAGTTTATAAGAAAGCTACAGGTGAAGATTTTCCTGAAGATGCTAAAGAACAGCTATTCAAATCTATCGATGCAGTTTTCGGTTCATGGGACAATGACCGTGCTATCAAATATCGACAGATGAATGATATCCGAGGACTTCTCGGTACTGCGGTAAATGTACAGTCAATGGTCTATGGTAACATGGGTGATACATCAGGAACTGGTGTAGCCTTCACTCGTGACCCATCAACCGGTGAGAATATGTTCTATGGGGAATACCTCATGAATGCACAGGGTGAAGATGTCGTTGCCGGTATCAGAACTCCACTCACCATTGATACTCTCAAAGATGTCAACGAAGAGGTCTTTAACCAACTCGTTGGAATCAGAGGGATCCTTGAGAATCATTACAAAGACATGCAGGACCTCGAGTTCACCATTCAGGAAGGGAAGCTCTATATGCTCCAGACCAGAACTGGTAAACGAACGATCTTCAGCTGGCTCAAGACTCAGGTCGAAATGGTTGAAGAGGGACTCATAGACAAAAAAACAGCAGTTTCTCGTGTACCTGCTAATGAGTTCGGAAAACTGTTCGCACCTATCCTCGATAATGAGGAGATCAAGTCAAAGGGTGTCATCGAAGTAACCAAGGGACTCAATGCATCACCTGGTGGAGCTTGTGGAATCATCGCAATGACTGCAGCAGATGCTGAAGCTATGGTAGCTGAAGGAAAAGAGGTCGTCCTTGTAAGAGTCGAGACTTCACCTGAAGACATCGGTGGTATGGCAGTTGCTAAGGGTGTCCTGACCGCACGAGGTGGAATGACCTCTCACGCAGCTGTAGTAGCTCGTGGAATGGGTTGTCCCTGTGTTTCTGGTGCAGGAGACCTTAAGATCGATTATAAGAAAAAGACCGTGACTATCGGTGATGTAGTACTCAATGAGGGTGATTATATCTCAATCGATGGTTTTACCGGTGCAGTATATGCTGAAGAACTCAATGTTAAACCTTCTGAGATCGTTCAGGTATTGAATGATGAACTTGCTGCTGATGAATCAGATCTTTTTAAGAATTACAATACCTTCATGGGTTATGTGGATGAACTTAGAGAGATGGGTGTCAGAACGAATGCTGATACACCTGAAGATGTGAAGATGGCAGTCAAATTCGGTGCTGAAGGTATCGGACTCTGTCGTACAGAACACATGTTCTTCGGTGGTGAGAGAATCATCTCTATCAGAAAGATGATCCTCGCTAACAACAAGATCGAAAGAGAGGCAGCTTTGAAAGAGCTTCTTCCTATGCAGAGAAAGGACTTTGAAGAGATCTTCAGAGCACTTGATGGTCGACCTGCGACAGTACGTCTGCTTGATCCACCGCTGCATGAGTTCCTTCCGCATGATCATACCTCTCGTCATGAGATGGCTATGCAGCTTGGAGTACAGGTTGAAGAGATTGCAGCTAAGGTCACCTCATTACATGAGTTTAACCCCATGCTCGGTTTCAGAGGTTGTCGACTTGCAGTCGTCTACCCAGAAATCCTGAACATGCAGGTACAGGCAGTCATCGAAGCGGCTATCAATGTGAAGAAAGAGGATATCGAAGTATATCCAGAGATCATGATTCCACTCGTTGGAAATGTTAAAGAACTTGCATACTGTAAGAACAATGCGTTAGCAACCATCAAGAATGTCTTTGAGGCAACTGGTGAGACTATCGAATACAAGATCGGTACTATGATCGAGGTTCCTCGTGCAGCTATCACAGCTGATGAGGTTGCTAAAGAGGCTGAATTCTTCAGTTTCGGTACCAATGACCTTACCCAGATGACTTGTGGGTTCAGTCGAGACGACTCGGGAAGTTTCTTGGGACATTATGTCGAAGACACTGATAAACAGTTCTATGAATATGACCCCTTTGCTGTACTCGACCAGGACGGTGTTGGAAAACTCGTTCAGATGGCAGCAGACTTAGGTAGAAAGACTCGACCTGACATCAAGTTGGGAATCTGTGGAGAACACGGTGGAGAACCAAGAACCATCGCTTTCTGTGCAAAAGTAGGGCTAAACTATGTAAGTTGTTCACCCTTCAGAGTACCAATCGCAAGATTGGCAGCAGCTCAGGCAAAGATCAACGAATAATATAGATTTGAATAATCTATGAAGATGGGACTGCGAAAGCGGTCCCATCTTTGCGCATTGCCGTTTCTTCTTGTATGAGCTTTGACTCGATGAGAACGTGTTTAAAGCAATGCAACAAATTCCTTAGGACCTCTAAAAGGCTCTTACCGCACGAACATAGTGGTTCTCCTGATGTCCCTCTTCTGGATTATAGCTGTTAGTGAAATAGAGTACATTACTTTTGAAGGAACCCGATTCGGTAGAACCCCAATATCCTGCATTCTCGAATTCCGAATAATAGAACTGGCCATTCAGACCTTGAACTTTCAATCTCATGTATATCAGCTGAAGTGTGTCCTCAGAAGGTAAGAACCAATCTGTCAGATCGTTATACCCTAGTTGGGAACAGTATCTTGCAGCAACAGTCCCGTCATTCACTAGAGAGAATTGCTCTGGGTGTGAATAATAGATGCAATTCCCAGAATAAATCGGTAGTTCATGCATTCTGTCATGATAGTAGACCGTCTCACTGGTGTTCTTGATCCCTCCCCCGATGGCAGTCTCTCTATTCTGGGGATATTCAACAAGGTCTTCCCAATATATGACGGAGGATCCCCATTCGCAACTTGTGTTCTCAGTTGATTTTGGAGCTATTTCCAGGTATCTCCAAATGAATGTTCCGGTAGTCTTGCTCGGATGCTCTTCAATAGTGTATATGGCAGTCGCAGATTCATACCACATCTTATTGTCATACTGACCTTTATCGAAAAAGATCAGTCCTCCTCCAGGTCCTGTACCTCCCAGTTCATAAATTGTAGGGGGTGTCCCGTTACCGGAGTCTGCTGGTGGGGTACTGCCGTTACCACCTAAAGAGCAGGCTAGTGGTAAGAGGATCAAAAGTGTGAGAAGTACTAGTAAAGGTATCTTATTCGTTACCATGGGTGATTCTCCTTATCTTGAAAGAAAAGCCATGAAGTATCTACAATAAATGATATTCCTTATATAAAAAGTATACTTCATTGAATATGAGAAGTATATATTCAGGTTTTAAGTCTTCTTGGTAGTTTCGATTGAAATGAGTGAGTTCATAGCGTACCTATGATATGATAAAAAGTATTAAGCATTCGGAGGTCGCTCATGAAGTATTGTTGTCCACTTATAACCGTTAAGGAGCTCGAGAGATCTCGTTATCTCTTTGAGACAGTCCTATCACAGAGTGTCATAGCAGATTATGGGGAGAACTTGAGTTTCGAAGGAGATTTCTCACTACATCTGAAAGAACATTTCAGTTCCCTGATAGATGGTAAAGAAATCATCTCAGGAAGAAATAATTTCGAACTCTTTTTTGAACATGACGAGCTTGAACCTATACAGGAACAGTTGAAGAGTCTTGGTCTGGAATTTCTCCATGAAGTACGAGAACAGCCGTGGAAGCAGAAAGTCATGCGTTTCTATGACTATGATAAGAACCTCATAGAGATCGGCGAGAGTATGGAACATGTGGCTAAGAGGCTATATAGAGAACAGTACTCGATCGAAGATATCTGTAGATTCACCTATATGGATGAGAAGTCTGTAAAAGAGGCTATCAAGTCATGTTAACTTGAATCAGACTAGAAGCTGATTCATAAACAGCTATGAAGGTAGAATAAGATGAATATACCCCTGTATGCAAATAGGTATATATAATCTTTGAAGCTCCGGTTTTGATTTAGAGAAATAACACTTTAATTCATGTGATTGATAGATGGTAAGTCTTCCTCTAGACAGTGAGAATAGTTCTATCTTTGGATATCGGGATTATCTTTCCGATTTGATTGGTATGGTTTGTAAGATATGTAAAATCTATCAAATATTATGCATAAGCTAGCTATTCTGTTTGCCTTTTTGTCAACAAATCAAGATAATAACTCAGTTTTTAAAAGATATTTACTAGCTTTATTTGTGAATTGCAGAGTGATATGTACCCTGTTATTCTTGAGCTTTAGGTATAAGAGGGTTATATGTTAAGAAAAAGATATTTTGTATTGGTCTTGCTAGTCTGTTCTTTAGTTCTCTTCAGTTGTGATTTGATAAACGATACTGACTCAGGTTATTCCTTTTACCTAACAGAAGTATCGACATCAGGAAGTATCGGTGGTCTTTCAGTAGATTATATTGAACTGTATAATCCAACTGACGAAGATATTGATTTAACAGGATATTTTTTTGGTGATAGTGAAGGTGTTACAGAAGGTTATGAAGTTACCTCGACGTTAAATATTAATGAGTGGGATTCAGTCGATTCTGAATGGACTAGCACGAATACTAGTAATGATACATACGTAATCCCTGCAAATAACTATTTGATCATTCTCTACTCAAATGATTTTGCGATAACTGATGCCATTTCAGAGACTCACCTTGTTACCTGGGTCGATGAAGATTCAGAGACTCAATCTGTAGATGCTGGATTTGATGATCTAGAATACCTGACAGTCCCGGAGGGGTTAAAAGGTAGTAAATCTGAAGGTGTGTATATCTATGATTCTGAAGGATCACAAATGACAAACTCCTTCACTTATACAGCAGATGACCAGGGGGATGGTACAGTGTTCCTGTATCTGGATAATGAATGGACTCAGGGTATTCCCTCTCCTGGAGTAGCAAATGAATAAGACTGGGAGAACTCACATAAAAAAGTTGTTTCTGTATATGGTTATACTGGTAACCAGTCTAGGATTATATTCTTGTAATATCGAAATAGCTGATCAGGTTGACAGTTCAGATGAATCAAATATCTATTTCAGTGAACTCACTAGTACATCTGACTGGACTGAAGAGACTCATGAAAAGCTCTCAGCTGATGAAATACGCGCAAATATGGATAATATATTCAATACCACGACAGTTCAGAAGATAAGGATAGTCATCGAACCTGATAATTGGGAACTGATGAATGAGAATCTAGATGATCTGTTTGCGGAGTTGGGCAACTCAACTGATTTCAGTTCCGTCGATAATCCATTCTTTGTCCCCTGTGAATTCTTCTATAGTCCTGATGGGACCGATGAGAATGAGTTAGAGTGGTATAAAGTAGGGATACGCTTCAAAGGTAATTCAAGCCTTTATAGTGCAAATTGCGGTAAGCTCCCTTTCAAGTTGGACTTTGATGAATTCGAAGATACTTATGAGGCCATTGATAATCAACGTTTTTATGGGTTCAAACAGCTTAACCTAAAAAATAATTTTAAAGACGAGTCTGAAATGCATGAGGTCGTCACATCAGAACTCTTTCAAGATTTTGGTCTGACTAGTGCTCATTGTTCATTCTATGAACTCTATATCAATGTGGATGGAGGCGATAGCTCTGATGATATCTATTATGGGTTATATACCCTTGTAGAAGAGGTCGATGACACTGTCATAAAAACTCAATACAGTGATGACAATGGTAATCTCTATAAACCTGAAGATGATGCAGCAACCTTTGCTCTTGGTACCTATGATGAGGAAGAATTCGGGCTTAAGACAGATGATGATGAAACCTATGAAGATATTCTCGCTTTATATAATGCAATCAATAATATTGATTCTACTTCATGGAAAACCGATCTAGAAGCTCTCTTTGATGTTGATATATTTCTTAAATGGCTTGCTGTTAATTCTGTTTTACAGAACTTTGATACCTATGGAATCATGCCACATAATTATTTTCTCTATCATAATCCTGATACCGGTAAGTTTGAATGGATTCCTTGGGATAATAATGAAGCGTTGACCTCCGGCCGTCGGTGTCTTGAGTTGGAAATGGATGAGGTAGATGATGACTGGCCTCTAATCAGGTATTTACTTGATGATTCAGACTATACAACGATCTATAAGACCTATGTGAATGATTTTGCTACTTCATTATTTAATGAAACTCATTTGAATCCTATATATGGAGTGTATGAGGAACTAATAGAGGATTCTGTCACAACTGAAAGTTCTTATTATACGTTCACTTCATCAAGAGAATTCTCATCAGCAGTTGAATATCTAAAAGAGCATACATCTGATAGATATGATGACGCACTAGCTTATGCACCTAGCTCTGAGTAAAATACCATGATGGGTTTCTATTGTTCCATAAGTTATTAGTTACTTGAGAAACATCTTATCTGTTGAATGAAATATTTAAGAATTTCAGAAGCTCTATGGAGTGTTTCTCCTGTTCTTATAGTTTCATCTTCCAAAGAGGTTAAGCTCCTTGAAGTAAAAGACTGAAATTCATTGATAAACTTCAGGGTGAATCGTAATCCTGTCACCAAATGGTCCCCTAGAAAAGAAATTCGTGAACAATGACCATTTGGAGGGATTTGATAAAAACGTTTAAGGTGAAAAATATAAAAGCCAAAGGTGAGATTCGGACTCACGACCTACGCTTTACGAGAGCGTTGCTCTACCCCTGAGCTACTTTGGCATGACTGACAATAAAATTAGTAAAAATCATAACAAATTGCAACCCCCTTTATACTTGACCAAATAGTAATAAACAACTAGTTTTTAGGGTAAATTACTGACGTGAGAAATGTTAGGAGAAAGATCTGGAATATAAGACAAAAGAGGAGTTGCTAGCAGCACTAGAGGCTACTGAAGCAATACAACTCTCAAAAAAACAGCGACGTCCAGTTCGCAGTGGAATCATCTGGTCAGAATCGGTAGCACAATTCATATTTAATATCTATCCAGATATCTTAGATAGTGAGATAGATATGGTAGATTTGATCAGAATAATAAATGGGAAATATGAGTTATGATCGTATTGGGAATCGAATCATCATGTGATGAATGCTCAATAGCAGTGGTAGAAGATGGGAAGAGGATCCTCAGTAATGTGATCGCTACCCAGATAGAACTACATAAACCCTATAATGGTGTCGTCCCTGAGATCGCCTCGAGGCTCCATACTGAATGGATCGTCTCGGTGTATGAACAGGCAATCAGTGAATCTGGGATAGAACCTTCTCAGATCGATGGCATAGCCGTGACGAATCGTCCTGGACTTGTAGGGTCACTTCTTGTAGGGCTCAGTTTTGCGAAAGGACTCTCCATGAGCCTCCATAAGCCCTTTATTGGTATAGATCATATTCGTGCACATCTATATGCACCACATATAGAACATGAGATCACTTATCCCTATCTTGGGGTATTGGTATCGGGTGGCCATACCGTGATCGCAAAAGTCAACGGATTCGATGATATAGATGTCATGGGAACGACCATCGATGATGCGATCGGAGAGGCTTTTGACAAAGTGTCTAAACATTATGGTTTCGGTTATCCAGGTGGTGTCATCATTGACCGAATGGCAAAAGAGGGTGATGCCTATGCTTTCAACTTCCCTGATGCCTCGTTACACAAGGGGAAACATACTTATGATGTCTCCTATTCCGGTCTCAAGACGGCTGTGATCAATCAACTTGATAAATTCTGGGATGGTAAATCTGAGAAGAGTCCTGAAAATATTGCAGCCTCGTTTCAGAGAGCTGCAGTGACCCTACTTACACGTAGGATCAAACGGGCACTCCGTGATACTGGATTGACTCGAATCGTTGCTGGGGGTGGTGTCGCAGCGAATACCCTCGTTCGATCTGAACTGTCACAGTTCAAAGGGGTAGAGGTCTTCTATCCCTCCATGGAACTATGTACCGATAACGGCGCTATGATCGCTGCGATCGGTTACCAATATCTGAAGCAGGGAATTACCTCTTCACTTAATGAGAATGCTTCACCTCGAGTGACCGCATTCAAAAGATCATATCCATAAAGGTGTAAGGAGTAGACCATGAATGAGAATTTCAACCTAGATGATGCAATAAGAAAAGTAGAAGATTTCCCAAAACCAGGAATCCTCTTCTATGATATAACGAGTATTCTCGCTAATCCTGAGGCTTTCACCTGGTGTATCGATAAGATGGTAGAACTCTATAGTGATAAACATATTGATGCTATAGCGGGTATAGAGGCTCGAGGATTCCTCTTTGCGGCACCGCTCGCTGAAAGACTCCAGATTCCATTGATCCTCGTACGGAAGAAGGGAAAACTTCCCGGTGAGACGTACGAGAAACGCTTTGAGCTTGAATATGGTGAAGATGTCATACAGATTCACAAAGCTGATGTGAAAGCAGGAGAGAACGTTCTTATCATCGATGACCTTATCGCGACAGGAGGGACTGTGAAAGCTGCTGCAGAGATGTTCGCTGAGGCAGGAGCTACTGTCCATGATATCTTCTGTACAATTGGTTTGCCCTTCCTCCCTTACAAGGAAATTCTCAAAGATTATTCAGTTACGACACTCATTGAATACGATAGTGAGTAAAATAATCCTAAAGGATATTGACAAAATCAAGGTCTTTTAGTACATTAGCGCAGTATTACAAACGTTGGCCGATGGTGTAATTGGTAGCACTGCAGATTCTGGTTCTGCTTGCGAGGGTTCAAGTCCTTCTCGGCCAGCTTTTAATGGTCCCTTCGTCTATCGGCTAGGATGGAAGATTCTCAGTCTTCAGAGAGGGGTTCGATTCCCCTAGGGACTATATGCCAGCCTTTTAGAGGCTGGCTTTTTTACGTTGAAATTAACTTTCGCGAGGAACATATATATGATTACAGTAACAGAACTTGGCTTGGCATTCGGGAATAGACCACTATTCAAGAATGTGAATATTAAATTCACTCCCGGCAATTGCTATGGAGTCATTGGAGCGAATGGTTCAGGTAAGTCTACCTTCTTGAAGATCCTTTCAGGAGAGCTCGAACACGATAGCGGTGTGGTGAATATCACACCGGGAGATCGAATGGCTGTCCTACAGCAGGATCACTTCGCCTATGATAAGTATACCGTAATGAGTACGGTGATCATGGGATTCAAAAAACTCTATGAGATCATGTCTGAAAGAGATGAGGTCTATGCAAAAGAGGACTTTACCGAAGAGGATGGTCTTCGAGCTGCTGAACTCGAATCTGATTTTGCTGAACTCGGAGGTTGGGAGGCAGAGGCAGAAGCTGGTGCTATGCTCGCAGGTCTCGGAATCGGTGTAGATCTGCATGAGAAATTGATGGGAGATGTTGATGATACGGTAAAAGTGCGAATCCTGTTGGCACAGGCACTTTTTGGTAACCCTGATATACTTCTATTAGATGAGCCTACCAACCACCTTGACCTTGAATCGATCAACTGGTTGGAAGATTTCCTCCTTAACTTCAATAATACAGTCATCGTCGTATCTCACGACCGTCACTTCCTTAACAAGGTGACAACCCATATCGTCGATATAGACTACAGTAAGATACAGCTTTACGTCGGTAACTATGATTTTTGGTATATGGCTAGCCAGCTTGCCAATAAGCAGCGAAAAGATGACAAGAAGAAACGAGAGGATAAGATCTCAGAACTCAAGGATTTCATCCAGAGATTCTCCTCTAACGCTTCGAAGGCTCGGCAGGCGACAAGTAGGAAGAAACTCATAGATAAACTCACCATCGATGATATCAAACCATCATCACGACGGTTCCCCTATGTTGGGTTCAAACCTGAACGTGAGTGTGGCAACATCATTCTTGATATCAAGAATATCTCAAAGACCATAGATGGGGTGAAAGTATTGGATAACTATTCCATGACTGTTCAGCCTGGAGATAAGATTGCATTCGTCGGAAATAACCATATAGCTAAAACAGCCTTGTTTGAGATCATTTCCGGGAATATGGAACCTGATGAGGGAAGTTTTGACTGGGGAGTTACCATAACGAAAGGATATTATCCAAAAGATAACAGCTCCTATTTCGAAAATGATTACAGCATCACAGATTGGCTCCGACAATTCTCAGTAGAGAAGGATGATACCTATATAAGAAGTTTCCTGGGAAGGATGCTCTTCTCTGGTGATGAGGCTCTCAAGAGTTGTACCGTACTCTCTGGAGGAGAGAAGGTTCGATGTATGCTTTCCAAATTGATGCTCTCTGGCGCTAACACCCTCATCTTCGATGAACCTACGAACCACCTCGATTTAGAGGCGATCAATGCTTTGAATAATGGCCTGATCGAATTTGTCGGATGTATCCTCTTCTCGAGTCATGACCATCAGTTCGTACAGACTGTTGCAAACAGGCTTATCGAGTTTACCCCAGGTGGAATCATCGATAGGAGTATGAAATTCGACGAATATCTCGTGGATGAGAAGATCAATGAACTCCGTGATAGCTATTACCATGGACACAGTAGTCTAGCTATATAAGACTTCTGAAGGGGGACGTATGCTCCTGGCACTCGACATCGGAAATTCCCAAATTGCTATCGGACTTCATGCAGGTGATGCATGGGGCGAGCACTGGAGGATATCGACTGATACGGAGAGTACAGCTGATGAGTATCGTTCCCGACTATTTAACCTGATGAACCAAAGCGGTATCACCGCTGGTTCTATCGGTGGAATCATCATAAGCAGTGTAGTCCCAGAACTCACTACAGTGATCAAAGAAACTATCTTGAGACTATTCAATAGAGAACCTATTATCGTTAGAAAAGATCTGGAAAATGGTCTTGATCAGGGGAGTATCCCCGTTGAGATAGGTTCTGATCTTCTCTCCAATGCAGCACAAGCACATCATCTCTATCCAAAAGTAAACTGTATGGTCATCGACTTCGGTACTGCTTTGACCTTCACGACTGTCTCTTCTGACGGAAGGATCCTAGGTGTCGCTATTGCTCCTGGAGTAGGGACCGCTGTCGAGGCTCTTTCCTCTCATACAGCTCAACTTCCTCATGTATCAATGGAGATGCCCGATCATGTCTTGGGACTGAATACTGTAGAGGCGATCCAAGCCGGGATCCTTTACGGGTACACAGGTCTTGTTGAGAAACTGATCGAGAGGACAGAAACTGAAGTGGGAGGTGATCTTCATGTCATTGCGACAGGTGGATTTTCTTCTATTATCGCTCCTCACATAAAGCATATAGATGAGATCAATTCGTGGCACACTCTTGACGGTCTAAGGTTGATCTATATACTCAATTATCATGAGAATCAGAAGAATACTTCCCGATGAATACGACATCTTCAAGCAGACACGATTAACAGCTCTTAAAACAGACCCCCAAGCTTTCGGTTCTACCTTCGAGCATTCACTCGAACGAACAGAGGAGAGTTGGATTGATCAGGCTGAATCTTGTGTCAGTGGAAGAGAACGTGCGACCTTCTTTGCAGGAGAAGATGATATAGTCGTAGGGATGGCCTCCATATATCAGACTGAACCAGATTCTACCTCAGGAGAGTTAATCCAGATGTGGGTATCCCCTCAATATAGAGGTAAGGCAGTTTCAAGTGCTATAATACAGGTCTTGTTAGACTGGGCGGAAACAGAAGGGTATGAGCAGATTATCGCAGAGGTAAGGTCTTCTAATAAGAGGGCACTTCGTTTCTATGAAAAAATGGGCTTTCTTATCAATAGGCGAGAAGATGAGTCTGTATTTATGTATATTATCCTTTCTTGAATACCTCGTATGTGGATGGGAAGAAAATAGGTTTAATCCACTGATTGACTGTATGAAGTGAATCAAGAAAAGGTGTATACAAGGATCTCTCATATACACCTTAAAGAGTCTTAAAGAAAAGAAACTATCATCCTATATCAGGATGGTCCCGTCTTTCATTATCTCAAGTGTATTACCATCAAAGGTCTCTGCAGTGATCTTCATGGTAGGTGAACCTATCATGAAATCCGTATGGAGCATCGAGGTATTACATCCTGCAGATCGTAGTGATTCTGGAGAGTCAAGAGTCTTTCCGTTGCTCAGACAATCTGGATATCCTGCACCTAATGCAAAATGGCTAGCAGCATTCTCATCGAAGAGGATCGAATGGAAGGTCTGATCACTCATAGCGATAGGTGTGTTCTTATCGACTAAGGCGATCTCTCCGATATAGGCTGCACCCTCATCTGTTTCAATGAATCTTTTAAGGATCTCATATCCCTTTTCTGCTGAATAATCAGTGACTTTCCCATCTTTGAAGGTGAAACGACAGCCATCAACCTGAGAACCAAAGATGGTGACAGGTTTCGTGGTCACCAGGGTGCCTTCAGCCTGTAGCCTCTCTGGCACCGTGAAGACCTCTTCTGTTGGGATATTCGGGAAGTAGGGTCTTCCACTCGGAAGATCTTTGGGACCACCAAGCCAGACTGCCAGTTTTGAGAAGCCTACGGTGAAGTCGGTCCCGGTCTTTGGGTCTTCATAGTGAAAGGATCGTATCTTCTTTGCATTGAGCTTTTCGCAGATAACTCCCAGTCTCCTGGCATGTGCATCCCATGCTGCAATGGGATCTTCCTGATCCAAACGGAGAATAGGAAGCAGAACTTCATAAAGATCTGCGACAGTCGCATCATTCCCCAATACCTGTTTTGCCCATTTTGGTCCAGGAACACAGACTACACACCATGCATGTTCATGTCTCATGAAGGATCCCCTCAAGGTAGAGCTATTTTTTCTCACCTCTCCCTGATAGGACGATAGTAGTTCTGTATCGACTCCCTCTAGCTGATCACGATCATCAGTATTGTCTATCCGGATATAGGCCCAGTCCTCTGCTAAAGCCTCATACTGCATATTTCTCACGAACTGAGGGATATAGGTGAGTTGTTGAGCATCCTGGTTATCTATTCTTGCTCTCACAAGGAGATTGTCCTGAAGATCTATAAGAACATAGGCAGCGCCTGTCTCATAAGCTCTTTTTGCCAAAGTCTGAGCAAAATCATAGTTGAGAGGGCTTGATTTGATCATGACACTCTGACCCTTTTTTAGATTTATCCCCTTTTGAAGAACGATATCTGCAAACTGGTTATTATACTGTAATACGGTCTTTTTCATCTGTTACTCCTGAACTGCTTACTGTCGACGGAAAAGTCGAAGGAACGCACTCTTTATTCTCCGTATGATACGGTGAAATAGATTTGGATTACGTAAACGATCGATGCGAGAAAAACCCTCTGCTAACTCAGATGTAGAGAGTGCTCTTCTGTAGAGATTCTCATCGATCTCCATCTGGATCTTAGCTGCATCATTATCGATATGGACCACATGAACCTCTACGGTCATCCATCCTAGACGTTTCACAGATTCAAGTCTCCTTTCCCCTGCGATGAGATCTTTCTTCTCATTAACTACGATCGGATTCATGAGTCCATGAGTGTTGATGCTTTCCATCAGTTGAGTGAGATCTCCAAGATCTTTTCGGATCCTTTTCTTAGCTTTTATTTCGTCAACTCGTAATTGCATATATACTCAGTTAAATTACAAATGAGTCATTTGTCAAGCATTAGAAAAATAAAGTGGTGAATGAGGGGGGAAGTTTCCCTTATTTATCGGTAATTGAGAGAAATTGGTCACCCAATGACGTAAAATCTACTTGGGATCCTATTTGATGGATAGTTGGAAAATAGATGAATGATGTTATACTAGCAACATGGTAAAGTGGTCTTTACTACGAATCAGAGGGGTTGGAAATCATGTACCGTAGAAATATCACCATAGAGTATCTATTCATCATGGTCTGTAACCTCGATCTCACTCGAGGTCTATGGATGATCTATCTGGCTTTCAGAGGCTTTACCTTGATGCAGCTTGGGATATTTGAGAGTATCTTTCACCTTACCTCATTCCTCATGGAGGTTCCTACAGGTGCAATAGCTGATATCTGGGGACGAAAACTCAGCAGATTATTAGGAAGAGTATGTTTTCTCATAAGTCTTCTCATCATGTTCTATTCTTCGAGTTTCTTCATTCAACTAGTTGGCTTTATGATCTGTGCTATCGGCTACAATCTTGAATCTGGGGCAGGGGATGCACTAATTTTCGATTCTCTGAAACTTGACGGGAAAGATATTATCTATATGAAGATCGCAGGAAAGAGAGAACTCACCTATCAGAGTGCAGCCATCATAGCCTATCTTGTTGGAGGATACCTTGCTACAAGGAGTTATCCTGCCGTTTTCAGTATTTCTATGGGACTTGCCTTCCTCTCTGTGGTTACAGCCTTCTTCTTCATGGAGCCTATACTTGAACCAGACCAACCACATGTCCCTAGGCCCATATTTGCGACACTCAAAGAGCAGACTGTCAAGAGTGTACAAGTAGTTAAGGATAATCCTAGAATTGGATTTCTCATCCTTTTTTCTGAACTCATCTTCACCGGTATAACGACGGAGTTCTTCTACCTACAGAACTATTGGAAAGGAATGGGGTATACCGAGTTCATGATCGGTATCATTTTTGCTGTGAGTGCCCTAGTATCAGGTATTACCGGATACAAGGCCGCAAAGATCGAGAAGAGAATAGGGGTGTCTGGCGTGTTAGTCATGATGCCGATATTTCTGATCTTCTGCCTTTGGGGAATCGCCTTGACTCCTCTGCATATGGTCTTCTATGCTTTGACCGGTATCATCGATGGTATCCTCATCATCGCGATCAGTGATTATATCAATAGACTCATTCCTAGTGAGCAGAGAGCTACTATCCTCTCCTTTCAAAGCATGGCCTTCAGTTTTCTCATGATCATTTTCTTCCCGATCATCGGGTTCATCGGTGATACGTTCTCATTAGAGACCTCTTTCTTTATACTCGCTGCTTTCATGACGGTTCTTTGTGCTATCTACCTCATTTTTGGGAGGTCCCTCTATGGGAAGAGTTCTCAAAAGGATCATTGATGAAGTACCTTGGATTTTGTTCGGAGTGAAAGTACGAATCGTAGAATAGGGGACTTAGAGATCTGGGAATTACTGTACTTATCAGGGTGGAATAGATAGGTAAGAAAACCTTGTGAGTTGCCCAACCTCAAAGTAGAATAGAGTTAGGAGAGGGGTTAGGTATGGATGAGAATAGAAAGATAAAAGAGGTTCTCTGGAGTTCCACTATCAAAGAGGGTGCGGGAGTTGTCTTAAAACGGGCATTCGGTTTTCATGAACAACCGTCATTCGACCCATTTCTCCTCCTCGATGATTTTAGATCTCACGATAGTGAATCTTATACGAAAGGGTTTCCTTGGCATCCTCACAGGGGAATCGAGACGATCACCTATATCCTTTCCGGGAAGGTAGAGCATCAGGACAGTCTCGGTAACTCCGGTATTATTGGTTCAGGCGATGTACAGTGGATGACTGCAGGAAGAGGTATCATACATCAGGAGATGCCGAAAGGGGATGAAGATGGTAAGATCGAGGGGTTTCAGCTTTGGCTGAACCTTCCTGCAATCTCAAAGATGATGGAACCCAGGTATCAGGAGATCAGCCATGAAGAGATCCCAAAACTGATATTTACCAATGGGATTCAGATTCACCTGATAGCTGGGGACGTTTCGGGGATCAAGGGGCCGGTTAAGGATCCGATGAGTGATCCTGAGCTTCTCGATATACTGATCCCTCCACACTCCTCTTATACCCATCCGACGAAGAGGGGGCATAATGTGTTTGCTTATGTCATCGAGGGAGAGGGTCGATTCACTGAGGATCAGCCAGATTACTCCTACTCTGAAGAGAGTGAGAACTATACGGAAGTCCAGCAACACAAGACCTATCATGATGGGGCACTCATCCATTATACTGATGGTAGACAGATAACCTTTTCAACGGAGGAACATTCTGTGAGATTCCTCTTGGGATCAGGTAGGCCCCTTGATGAACCGATCGCCTGGTATGGCCCGATAGTGATGAATACCTCCGGAGAATTGCGTGAAGCTTTCAGGGAGTATGAGGAGAATCGATTCTTACATGATCAGCAATAAAAAAGGAGTACACATATGGAAGAGATCAGATATGTACATACGAATATCGTTGCAGAGAACTGGAGCATTCTTTGCGAATTTTATATCGAAGTATTCGGTTGCAGACCCATTGGACCTGAGAGGGATCTCAGTGGGAAATGGATAGACACGCTTACCTCCCTTTCTCATGCACGAATCACCGGTATGCATCTAGAGCTACCAGGATTTACGGAACATGGCCCCACTCTTGAGATTTTTTCCTATGCCCCAGAAGATCTTACAGATGAATGGGCCCCTATCAACAGGAAAGGTATCGCACATTTAGCTTTCCATGTCGATGAGGTAGATCGAATCGTGAATAAGGTCCTCGAACTTGGTGGTTCTATGGTAGGCTCTATTGTTGTGAGAGAATATCCTGAACTCGGTACCCTTACCGTAGCATATTGCAGAGACCCTGAGGGGAACTGCATAGAGATACAGAACTGGAACAAAGATGAAGGAGAGACACTAGATGGGTAGAGCAAAGGCCTTCCTTGCATATTTTAATAAGATCGAAAAAGCTCTTAACACGTTATATGGGAAAGATGATGAGAGAATGAGTTTTTATGAACTCGTACAGGCATTGAGGAAAAAGAATAGACAGATCGCCTATTTTGCTGATGATCTACATGAGTTTCGTGCATTGAGAAATGCCATAGTCCATGATACGATCGGTGAGGTCGTCATCGCTGAACCCTGTGAATCTACAGTCTCAAGGATCAAGAAGATCTATGAACTGATCACAAAACCAAAATTGATCCAGGACCTCTGTAAGAATCAGGAGGTGATCACCGTGACCCTCTCTGACACCCTAGAGGAGATCTTAAAACTGATAAAATCTTCCGGATATTCTCAATTCCCAGTTCTTGATTGTAAGAGAGTCATCGGTATGCTTACCACCAATGCGATTACCAATTATCTCGCTGATAAGATGATCGGTAACGAATTGCTCATCGATTCGGTCACCGTCTCAGATATCTTCAAGGTGAGTGATGATCATAATCTGTTTCATATGATCTCAAGATACACGACCGTCTATGATATCAGTGAGATGATCGAAGAGCATCCTAAAGTCTTGATGTTCATCATGACCGAGCAGGGGAAGACCACACAACAGATCCTCCATGTAGTCACTTCGTGGGACTTTCATGGGATCTACCAAGAAAGGGAATGACAATTGAGGACCGACAGAACACACTATGATACATTATTTAGGACATCCCTAGAGACTGTTACACACTCAGGTTTCTCTTTTGACGAACAGGTACTGACACCTGAGGACCAGAGAAGTGGTATCACGGTTATTCTGAGACTTAAGGCTCCAGAATTGCTACGATCGATCAACAGCATGCTTGATGCTTTCAGGGCTATTGAACCTGATCAATACTATTATCCTGTTACAGATCTTCATGTGACCGTAATGGGCCTAATAGAGTGTCACAATGGCTTCTCGATCTCAAAAGAGACCCTCTTAAGGCATAGGCGTTATCTTGAAGAGGCTCTCCTAGAGGCTCCTGCTTTCACTCTAGAATTTACTGGTATCACTATCTCTCCCTCCTGTATCCTCGTACAAGGATTTCCCGATTCTGAGATACTCGATCATATTCGAGATGCCATACGAATTCGCTATCAGAGCGAGGATATCCTCCATACCATCGATTCCCGTTATGTATTGAAGACAGCTCATGTGACAGTAGTACGCATCATTCGTCCGGTAACTGAGCAGAAGAGAATGCTTGATACCATCGCAGAGTATAGAGAACACTCCTTTGGGGTAGAACAGGTTGAACGCTTGGAGTTGGTCATGAATGACTGGTGTCTACGAGAACAACATACTGAACTGGTGAGTGCTTTTTCTCTAAAAGAGGAGTGAGATGAGAACGATAGACCTTCATATGCATAGTAGCGCAAGTCTTGATGGGGAATACGAACCCGAAGAACTCCTGCGATTGTGTAAAGAATCAAATCTTGAGTATGTTGCGGTGACTGATCATAATAGTGTCGCTTCAGTTGCAAAGGCGATTCAGGCTGCAAAAAGTTATGATATCAGATGTATTCCTGCTATTGAAATAGACTGTGATTTTCAAGGAATCAACATCCACCTGCTCGGATATGGGATCGATCATGAATCGGGAGTATTTGAGCTATTGAATGAATACTGTCGGGATATGGAAAAGAAGGCCTCCTATGAAAGGCTCAAGAAAATCAGGGAGTTGGGTTTCTCCATCTCCCTTGAGGCTTTTCCCCACTTCGAGACTCGTGGTGCTATCGCTCCAGAAGATATTGGATCAGTCCTTCTGAGCCGACCTGAAGCAAAGGACTCTCAGATCCTTGCTCCCTTTCTACCTGGTGGGAAACGCTCAGACAACCCCTATGCAAACTTCTATTGGGACCTTTTTGATACAGGGAAACCTTGCCATTGCCCTATGAGATGGCCGATCCTATCAGCGGCTATTGAAATGATCACCTCAACAGGGGGTATCCCGGTGATTGCACATCCTGGAATAACCTTAAAAGGGAGCTTTGAATTGCTCGATGATATTCTGAAATCTGGTGTAACAGGGCTTGAGGTGTTTTCCTCCTATCATAGCAGAGAGGTCAGTCTCAACCTCTATGAGTATGCTGTAGCAAAAGGGGCACTGATCACTGCAGGAAGTGATTATCATGGTTATTTCAAACCCTCAGTAGTTCTTGGTGGTTATGAGAGCTTTGTAGAAGACCAAGTGATCATCGATGGGATCCTTGAAGCGATCTAGTGCCGTTCATAAGCTATGGTTATCGGGAATGATACACACCTATCCATAAGTCGCATCTTTTTCGATTTTCCTATTCAAAGTCGAGATTGTGATCTTTCGCGAACAGTCACAACCTAGTACGTCTGAACACAGATGTAAAACCTTTATTGACAAATGATCTCTCTCTGGTACTATAAGTGTTATCGATAACGCAGGCAGGTATAGCACTATATGGCCACTATTAAAGAGATCGCAATAGCCGCTGGAGTATCAGTAGGGACCGTGGACAGGATCATACATAAAAGAGGTCGGTACTCGCCTCAGACCGCACTAAAGGTTGAGAGGATCATGAAGGATCTCGATTATACCCCCAATATCCACGCTAGAGGGTTGAAGAATACACGATCGCATCGTTTCGTTGCTATCATTCCAGAACCTTCACAGGACAACGGCTATTGGGCTCTTGTAACTGAGGGAATCATGAAAGGTTCACGAGAGCTCTCCTCTTTCGGGGCGGAACTTACCTTATACCACTATGATAGATTCTCTTTTGAGACTCTTCAGAAAAGGTTAGAGCAGATAGTAGAACAATCATTTGAGGGATTACTTATCGCACCAACATTTCATGATGAGGTGCAGAGGTTTCTTTCAGACCATGATATCCCCGTTATGTTTATCGATTCAGATATCGAAGGGATTAAAACGAAGATCTCCTATATGGGTCAGGATTCCTATAAGAGTGGGGTGCTGTCTGCTAAGTTGATGTCCCTGCTCATACGGGGTATTGAGATACCAAAGATCCTGATCGTTCATCCTCCTGGGGAGAATATTCATCACCAGGAACGTATCAAGGGCTTTTCTGAATATCTCTCATCGGCGAGGCAATCGGTAGTAATCACAGAACTATCAGTTTCTAACGACTCTTTGATTGTAGATTATAGTCCATTGGACCAATTTGATGGGATATTCGTGGCTAACTCCTATGTCTATGAGATCGCAGAGCAATTGACTGCTGGGCTACTAGGTGCAGAGAAGGTCGCACTGATCGGCTATGATCTTATTCCATCGGGAAAGGAGTCTATTAACGATGGTCGAATCGATTTTATTATCACCCAGGAACCTCAAGCCCAAGGGTATCAGGGAATCTTGACTCTTTATAACTCTATTGTACTCTCTCGTGAGGTTGAGGAGACAATTCATACCCCTTTAACGATCATAACAAAAGAGAATCTTGAGGAGTATATATATTAGGGATGTCCTTGAAAAATAAGATGACAAAGCAAACTGTGGTTGGTATGATGATACCAGTATGAGACATATGAACTTAAGAAAACCGTTGATAAGCATATTATTGTTATGCTTTTTATTGTTAAGCATGACCTCTTGTAAGACTTCTGAGAGATTGGAAGAGTATTCAGTTGCTCACAATACGATCGCACAATTTTTCAGGTCCTTTTCCATGACCCCACATAAAGCGAGTCTTCCCTCCTACTATTACACTGGTGAGAGTTGGACCAAAAGAGCTGTAGAACTGATTGAATCAGCTGAGAACTATGTTCTCATAGATACGTTCCTTGTGGGTTCACATGTAAACTCAATAAAGATATTCGAAGCTCTCAGCAATGCAACGAAACGTGGGGTAACAGTCAAACTACTCATGGATTCTGCATCATATTATCGGAAGGATAGGACCACAGCACTCGAGGTTCCAGTTCCAATTCAAGATATTAAAGCTATGGGGATAGATATCATAGAGTATAACCCCATTAGAGCCTTCAAAATATTCAGATTATTGGGACTTCTCGATCGAGACCATCGGAAATTCTGGATCATAGATGGTAAATATCTCGTTGCCGGTGGTATGAATATCGATCCTGATTCTTTAGGTTTCTCTTATGAGAGAGGCTCTATTGATGGGATGACTGAGATATACTCACCCCAGAGTGCAGCTCAGATGATCAATTCTTTTATACGTACATGGAATCTCTATGCCTTAGAACCTATTTCCTCTTCGAGTTTTCCCGTACCTTCAGTCGATGAGGGGCTCCTTGAGACTGAAGTTTGGTTATTGGACCAGAACACTGAGACTCAAGGTGTGACCACGAGGATGTTCGATAGTGTCTTCTCACAGGCTGAAGATTCTATCCTTATGATACAATGCTATATGATCCTGACACCCGCACTTCTCGAGAGAATCGCCTTTACGATCGACAGAGGTGTGGAAGTTCATGTGATCCTCTCTGCGAATCATGTCTCTGCAAGGTTCACCTATGCAACCTATTACAGTATAAAAGACCTTCTAGAAGTTGGGGCGCGCGTATTCATCTATGAATCCCCGGAAGGTTCACTATTACATAAGAAGCTCATCACTGCAGATGATTCTATAGTTGCTGTTGGATCAGCGAACTATAATTACAGATCTCAGACAGCCTCACGAGAGATATCGATGGTATTCGATGATGTGATTGCCTATGATAGGCTCAGTCCTTTCATCGCTGATGTGAGATCTCATTGCAGAGAGGTCTCGGAAGAGGAGTCTCTCAGTTATCGGGGCCTCGCATATTATCTCAATTTCATGATGATGCAGTTAGGAGGTTGATGATGAAGAGAATGATCGGCCTATTATGCCTTCTTCTTACGGCAACTGCATCCTATGCAGAATATGTTCCTCATATCGGGTATGAGTTATCATCCAAAGGGTATGCTTCCGAAGCACTGTCAAATAAGGAGTATATCTCTTTGGATATGGTCCTGGCGGTGAAGCTGCTACCTGTATCCATAGAGGCCGGAGTTGGGATACCCCTGTTAGGTGATCTCTCTACTGAGATGGTATTGAATGCAGGAATCGAGTTCTTCCCGATCCTGATCAAGGATCATCCCTTCAAGAACTGGATCTCATTGGACAGCTACTATGCTCCATCTTTTCAGATCTCAGCGACCGCACCCCTCGATTCCCTTAGCCAACCGTTGTTCATAAGTTCAATACATCCCCTACGGTTCAAGGTAGGAGGAGGGTATAGTTCGATCCTCTCTCCCGGTCTGATCTTCAATCCTCTTGCGGGGATAGATGAGATGCTAGAGGGATGGAACCTGGAAATCTTCAGAGTGGGGTTCTATCTATGGTAAGAAGCACAGAACGACTCATATTGTTCCTGTTATTCGTATCCTGTACGTTTGTTCCTCTGTATGCCATGGACTGGGCCATCACGGGTGGACCGATATCCTTCTTTCCCCTGAGCGATAATCAATCAGTTCCTGATGGGTTGTATGGTGAGGTTGGGGCAAGATTCGGGATCACACCAAGAATCGAATTAGAATTGGGGATTGTGACTCAATTGACTCCTGTTATCACAGAGACAATAGGAGCTTCTGCGGTACTGGGGCTTGATCTTCTCGGTGATATAGAACCGACCTATTTCAATATGATCGCTGATCTTGGTATGATCTATCTTATCGAACGTGATACTGGAGAACATCATCCTATGATCAGCCTTCGAATCAGTCCCATTGCCATAGGGAATCCTTTCTATGGTGAACGAGGACGGCTTTTTACTACTGGTCTGCTATACGACCTTTCAAAGCATTCCTTCACTATGACATTCAGTATGGTCATTGAGAACTGGTTCTTATCCCGGTGGGATTAATATAAAGTTAGAAATCTAAGTAGTTGACATGATCGTCTGTTTATAGTATCTATTAGTTAGAAAGCAAACTAATAGGTGAGAAGAATGGAAAAACAGAAAGAACTTGGAACAAAACCGATAGGTGCACTCATATTACAATACTCGATACCCTCTGTGATCGCTATGATCGTCAATGCGATTTATAATATCGTAGACAGGATTTTCATTGGTCAATTTGCAGGGGAGGATGCTCTTGCGAGTCTGACTATAGTCTTTCCACTCATGTTGCTCACTTTTGCTTTTTCTGCCCTCATAGGAGCCGGTGGGGCGGCATTGTTCTCGATCAAGCTAGGAGAGAAGGATCAAAGAGGTGCTAGCCACTATTTTGCTAATACGATAAGTAATGGTTTGATCGTCGCAATCATCATCATGATCATCATCTCCTTGAATCTCGAGAGCATATTGTATCTCCTCGGCGCGACTGATGCATTGATCTCTTATGGTACTACCTATATGAGGATCATCCTCATTGGTTATATCTTCCAGTCTATGTCGATGATCTTCAATAACATGATCAGGAATGAGGGTAACCCCTTACTATCGATGATCGCTATGCTCACTTCAGCAATCGCCAATATCATATTGGACTATCTTTTCATAGGTATCTTCGATATGGGAGTACAAGGTGCGGCCCTCGCTACGATCATTGGGCAGTTCTCCGGTTTCAGTATCTTATTAAGTTTCTATCTGAGAAAAAAATCAATCATACAGGTGACATGGAAAGATTTCATACCACAACTAGAGATCACTGGTAAAATCATTCTTATAGGTTTCTCTACATTCATTGGTACGATAGGGACAAGTCTATCCATGATGTTCCTAAATAGAGGACTGAATCTCTATGGAGGTATAGCTGCGATAACCGCTATGGGTGCTATAAACAGTCTTTATACTTTTTTCATCATGCCAGTCATGGGAATCCAACAGGGAATTCAACCTATAATGGGATATAATCATGGGGCAAGGCAACAAGATCGTGTAATTAAGACCATAAGGTTAGGAATAACCGGTACGGTCATCTTTTCTACTGTAGTATTCCTTTTACTGTATTTGTTCCCAGAGGTTGCTATCACGTTATTCCTCAATAAGGGGTCTTCGACAATACCTGTTGCCGTAGAAGGTCTGAGGTATTTCATCATGATGTTGCCACTACTGAGTATCAATCTTCTATCGATCTCATATTTCCAATCGACCGGGAGAGGAAAGACCTCGGTGGTGTTGGGCCTATTAAGACAATTCATCTTTTTGATACCTATCGTCTTCATCCTTCCTGGATTCTTAGGCTTGAAAGGTGTCTGGTTGGCAACACCGATTGCAGATGGACTCGCTGTGGCTGTCTCTATCATCGTTCTGATGATCGATGTCAGGAGAAACAAGAAGGTGAAGGGTATTTCTTCTTCCGAGAGCACCCTGAAGGTCGTTACACAGACTGTCTAAATATAAAACTACAATGAACTGCCCATTCTATGGTATGCTTGAGATGGCACTACCTCTATAGGACCTGGGCAGGTTCATCGAGAGAATAATTGAGAGGGTTAATCTGGATGTATCCTAAAGAGTATTTCAAAACTTTATTCAATCTAAATCGTGATATGGGTCAAATCTATTTCAGGGAGTTCGAGAACTCCTATGAGTTTCCAGATTCCTTGAATCCTACTCATATCAAGACAATGATGTTCCTCAAGTTCAATGGTCCTTCACCGATGTCATCGGTAAGTAAACAATTATCTCTTGAGAAGGGCTCCTTTACCTCAGTCGCCAACCGTTTGATCAATTCTGGATATGTCGTAAAACAGAGAACAGAAGAGGATAAACGGGTATTCCTCCTAAAACTTACGGATCAGGGAGAACACTTTTCCAATGAATTCGGTGAGCAGCATCTTGAATATGTGAAGAAGGTGATTGGAATCCTTGATGAGAGTGAACAGACTCGTTATCTCGATATGATCGAAGAACTCTTGAAGATGAACAGGAAGTTACGAGTTGCTCTTGATATATCCTACTTATGCACATGATCTTTTAAGAGATTCTTCTTTATGAACTTCTCCTGTATGATATTATAATCATAGGGAGTATCAGTTTTGATCAAAGCATATGAACTGGGAGCAGAGATTGCGATATCTCAACTTATCAGGAGGGTCTTCGACAAATTTGTTGGTAAGGACTTCACTCAAGAGGGGCAAGAGAGGTTCTATTTTGAGGTATCTCCAAGGCAAATCGTAAAACGATTCTCTGAAAAGGATCTACTCCTTTGCCATTTTGAGAATGATATCCTTACTGGGATTATAGCCCTCCGAGATTCCACTCATATCTGCCTATTCTTCGTTGATGAGAATTTCCAACGAAAAGGTATCGGAAGATCTCTGTTCGAGCATCTCATTCAAGAAATTGATCCGTCATATAAAGCACTCACCGTCTATTCCTCTATCAATGCAGTCGGGACCTATGAGAAGTTAGGGTTTTCTGCAACAGATAAAAAACAGGTCAAAGACGGTATCCTCTATGTCCCAATGAAAAGTGATCTCTGTATAAATGATCTCCTGATCTCCCATATGATGAGATCATTGACGAATCAGGTAGGTAATAGAGCCGTAGGGACTGCCGGTAATCTCAAGGCAACTGAATATATAGATTTGATCTTCAAACTTCATGGCTGGTCAACATACCAGCAGAGATTCGATGCGATAGACTGGTTCTGTGAAGAGGCCTATATCGAGTATGGCGGCAGAATGATGGATGTATCGGCTAGTCCCTACTCATTGGGTTGTGATGATTCAGCACCTTTAGAGATAGTTACAAGTATCAGGGAGTTGGAACGTTGCTACTGTAGGGATAAAGTACTCCTACTCTGTGGTGAGATCGCAAGAGAACAGCTTATGCCTAAAGGTTTCATCTTCTATCAACCTGAGGAGCATCAGAGGATCATCAGTCTATTGGAAACAAAAGGACCAAAGGTGATCATCTGTGCAACAGGTCGTAATGCCTCTCTGGCAGGTGGAGTCTATCCTTTTCCCCTGATCGAGGATGGTGATTTCCATATTCCCTCTGTACTGATCAAGGATATTGAGGGAGAATCTCTCAAAGAACAGAATGGAGTGACCGTTCATGTATTCAGCGATGCGAGGAGGATAGATTCCTGTGGGTATAATGTGATAGCCCGAAAGGGACCGATCGATGCAGAGAAGATCGTCATTACAGCCCATATCGATGCAAAGAAGGGTTCTCCAGGTGCACTTGATAATGCAGCTGGAGTTGCAGTCCTGAGTTGTCTCTCAAAGCTCTTGAAGGATCATCGGGGCGGCTTTGCGATAGAACTCGTTGTGCTTAACGGTGAGGATCACTATAATATCCCCGGTCAGATGAGATATCTGAAAGATTTTGACGATGATAAGAGTTGTATCCTGAATATCAACATCGATGGAGTAGGATTCCTTGAAGGTGCGACAGCATACTCTTTCTATGATACCCCATATAATATCACCGCTTCGATGAGAGAGGTCTCTGAAGCTTTTCCTCATGTCATTGAAGGGCAATCCTGGGTACAGGGGGATCACAGTATGTTCGTTCAGATGGGATATCCAGCTATAGCTTTCTCTTCTGACTGGTTCATCAGACATTTTGATGAGCAACAGATCACCCATACAGAGAAAGATACGATGGATATCATAGATGTTGCCCGGATCAATGATACGGCTATGGTGATCAAATCGCTAATAGAGGATATGGAATGACTTCTTGAGAATATAATGAAAAGATAGCATCAATAGCAAGGATTGAGGAGGCGAACATGATAAAGATCAGAGAGATGATCGGTGAAGATATCAAAGCGGTATTTGCTCTTCTCAAAGAGCTTATAGACCTTCTCGAAGGTGAGGTGACGATATCTGAAGAAGAGATTTCAGCTATTCTTGAGATGAAGTTGAACCAGAAGAGCAATATACTCCTCATCGCTGTGGATTCGAACAAGCCTGTTGGGATGATCAGCGGTGTAGTCTATCAAACCCTTCTTTATGCTCAGAAGAGTGCATTGATCAATGAACTCATCATAACGAGAGATAGAAGAGGTGAGGGGATAGGCCTGGCGCTCATCTGTGCGATGAGAGATACAGCGAAGGGACTCGGCTGTGTAGAGCTTGAGGTAGGGACAGAGTCGAGAAATCTTAAAGCTCAGGAGTTCTATGAGAAGAGTGGATTTGACCATTCCTTCAGACTCTATGGTTGTGATCTTTGATTGACAGAGACTTTGTTCCAAACTATAGTTCAAACATGAGCCATGAATTTGAATTCAGATTAGATAATGCAGCGAAGATCTTCGCTGCTCAGCATTCAAAACGCAGGACTACCATGTTCAGATTATCTGCAGATCTCGATGCACCAATCAATCTGAAGCGGTTGACTACAGCCTATGAGCATATGTTGGTACGGTGTCCCTATTATCGGGTACAGCTAAGAAGAGGTCTTTTTTGGTACTATATAGAGCCCTGTAAGACAAAAGCTCATGTTGAGGCGGAGAGCCGCTATCCCTGCATGTACATTCCCTTCAAACGCCGAGGGATGCTACCGTTTAGGGTACTTGCCTATAAGAATCGTGTCATCTTCGAGGTGGCACATCTTATCACGGATGGAACAGGGGCATTGAATTTCCTCAATGGGATCATCTTAGAATACCTGAGACTCTCAGGTCATATTATCGATTCACAGGAACAGGTCCTTGATTGCGAGAAACCTCTTGATCCTGATGAGTTCGAGGAAAGCTTCACCAAACAGTATGAGAAGGGAATACCGAGTCCCTCAAGAGTGGATAGATCCTATCAAATAAAAGGGAAAGGATTTCATGCCCCTAAATTCAATATCATCGAGGGAATCATGGATAGTGCGGCTCTTAAAAAAGAGGCGATGAGATACGATGTGACCATAGGTGAGTTCTTGACAGCACTGCTCATTGATACCTGTCAGAATGAGATGTATGAACATAGTCTTTTAAAAAGACCGATCAGGATCAGTATCCCGATTAATCTGAGAAAGATCTTCCCCTCGAAGACGATGAGAAACTTCGCTCTTACTGTCGAACCGGGTATAGACCCGAGATTAGGACATTTCAGCTTTGAGGATGTGATTAGGAAGGTACAACAGTTCATGAAAATGGAACTTGACCATCGTTTCATCAAACGACAGATCGCAAGGAACGTCGGTAGTGAGAAGAATCCTTTTGTCAGAATATTGCCCCTGTGGCTCAAAGACCCTATCCTGAAGCGGTTCTATGAAGTATTTGGGAGTATCACTTTCACGATGAGTTTCTCTAATCTCGGGAGGGTAGAACTCCCAGAGGGAATGCATCCCTTTGTAAAAAGCTACCAGTTCATCCCTCCTCCTCATAGGAAAAAGGTAAGTGCTACCTCAATTGCCTATGATGGAAAGACTAGTGTACTCTTCGGTTCAACGATTGACAATAGATCTGTAGAACAGAGATTCTTCTCAAGGTTGAGAAAGATGGGAATACATGTCACAATAAGAACGAACGGGAGTGAATAATGCCATATTGTCCTAGATGCGGTGTAGAGATCGAAGATCGTCTAACATCCTGCCCCTTATGTGATACCTATATACCACAAGAGGTCAGAGACCTTGATAATATCCAAAGAGACTATCCTGAGGATGTGGTTAAACCAAAGCCCATGTACCGGGAGTTGACAAAGAAGGAAAAACGGTTTTTGATCACGGGTCTGATCGCCTTCATTGGCTTATTCCCCATAGCCATATCCATTGGTCTCGATCTCCTGCAGCACCGGGCCATAACTTGGTCTTTCTTTGTGACCGTTCCCATGATCGGCAGTATGTTGATCTCCTGGTTCTTCTATAGATTTGGTAAGAGGCCGCTCATATCGGTCACGGTATGTCTGCTAATTCTTTTTATCATCAATCTACTTATTGAAATGCGGACTGAGACCTATCTTGGGTTCCTCTCAGGAAGTATGAACTTCTTTCTTCTCATCTTCCTTATCATTGAGATACTTCTCTTCTATATTGTGAAGAGACGACCGAACGTCCTACAGCTATTAGGAGCTATTTTCCTGGATACCGCTCTCATCTGTATGGGATTGAACTGGTTCATATCTTCGAATCTTACCTGGTCTCTGATCATCTTGGTCTGCAATACTGGTATCACCGTCTATCTTAGTTATATGAACAGGACGAAGAAGAGGGGTTTGAACATCATAGGATTTCTCTTCTTTGATATCGCAGTCTTTCTTTGGTGTCTAGAACTGGTGATCAGCGGGAAGATGAACTGGTCGATCGTAACCACGTTGATCTTCATCCCGATAAGCCTCCTATTCTATGTACTGCATATCACACTATTCAATGATACCGATTGGAAAAAGGCCTTACATCTATAAAAAGATTCTAATTGACACCGACACCAATAGCCTATAATCTCAAGCCATTATGAATATGAACAAAAAAGGTTTTGATAACGAGAAATACTTAGAAGAACAGACTCAAGCTATCCTTGAACGAATGAATCAGTTCGACGGAAAGCTCTATTTGGAATGTGGAGGGAAACTCCTTTTCGATTACCATGCATCCCGTGTCTTACCAGGATTCGATCCTAATGTGAAACTGAGGGTCTTTCAGAAGGTGAAAGATAAGATCGATGTGATCATCTGTATCTATGCAGGAGATATTGAGAAAAAGAAGATTCGTGGGGACTTTGGTATCACCTATGATGCAGATACCATGAAGATGATTGATGATTTCACGGAGTGGGGCATTCATGTCGAGGCGGTAGTGATTACCCGTTATGAGGAACAACCATCAGCTGTACAGTTCAAGAACCTCCTCGAGAGAAGAGGTGTTACCGTATACACTCATAAGAAGACTGCAGGGTATCCTACCGATATAGATCTGATCGTTAGTGATAAAGGTTATGGCGCCAATGATTATATAAAGACTGAACGGCCTATAGTGATTGTGACAGCTCCGGGACCAGGAAGTGGAAAACTCGCAACCTGTCTCTCTCAGCTCTATCATGATCATCGTGAAGGAAATGAGTCGGGGTATGCAAAATTCGAGACCTTTCCGATCTGGAATCTTCCACTGAAACATCCAGTCAATGTTGCCTATGAGGCAGCTACTGCTGACCTTGGCGATATCAACAGAATCGATCATTTTCATCTTGATGCCTATAATGAATCTACCGTGAACTATAACCGTGATCTCGATGCATTCCCACTACTTAAGCGGATAATCGAGAAAATCACCGGTACGAAATCATTCTATGCATCCCCGACCGATATGGGGGTGAACCAATGTGGTTTAGGAATTAGTGATGATGAGAATGTGAAGGAGGCCTCGAGACAGGAGATCATCAGAAGATTCTATCGGGTCTCTTGTGAACATGCTATGGGTATTGGATCTAAAGAGGCAATCGAACGGGTCAAACTCATTATGGATAATCTTGGTCTAACTATAGCCGACAGGAAGATCGTTCCCGTTGCTAAAGCGACTCTTAAAGATGGTGTTGAGAGGAATAAGGGGAAAGACGGTATTGTTTCCGCATCAGCATTGGAACTCAACGATGGTACAATAATTACCGGGACGAACTCAGAGATCCTCCATGCCTCCTCGGCTCTTGTACTCAATGCTGTCAAACACCTAGCCAAGATACCTGAAGAGATTGATCTTATACCTAAGACTATCATGAACTCTATACAAGTATTGAAGAAGGATATTCTCGCTGGTCGAAGAATCAGTCTGGATGTTGATGAGGTCCTGATCGCTTTGGCGATGTCTGTGACCTCTAATCCCTTAGCAGAAGCTGCTATGAAACAGCTAGTCCATCTTAGAGGTACTGATGCCCATCTGACTCATATTCCTACAAGTGGGGACGAGGCAGGTATGCGTAAACTCGGGATCAATGTTACAAGTGATCCGGTATTCGCCTCAAAACTACTGCTTGCCGATTAGAGAAAACAGGGGAGTATGAACTCCCCTGTAGAATTATCTACAATAGACTTGGATAGTAGCATCATCTGAGTCTACATCCACCTTCAATTCTTCAAGAGCTGCCATGAGTTCCTGAATATTATCGGGATTTATGTTACTCAGGTCAAAAGAGACCCCATTCTCCTTCATAGAGGACTCAATCTTGTCTTGAGCCTCCTGAGGGATGAGTCCTGCGATATTCAGTCCAGCCTTCAATAGGGCGAACGGTACTTTAACAGAAACTCTATCTGAGGACTTACCCTCTTTGGGTTCAACCTGTACATACAGGAACTTGTTCTCAAATGCATTTCCGATGATCTGATTGACAGATTGATTCTCATCAATCTTCTTATTGGTGTCTACTGCATTTAACAGTTTTTCTGCCTCTTCAGGGGTCAATTTTCCCTCTGAGAGCATATTCAAGATTCTTAATCTTTCTTCAGCCATATTCTTCCTCCAACGTTATTTGATAAAAATAGTAATATCTGAATCATTCGAATGAGTTACGATTTCAAGACCTCTAGAAGACTGCAGGAGTTTTGGGATGTTCAATACTATTAGTAGGGCAGCCTTAGCAGGAAGTGTCTTTGAGGGTGCAAGATACAAAAACGGTAAGATGATACAGGCAATGATGAAAAGGGGTAATAGGAGTATCAGTATTAATAGGAACGGGATGAAGAACCGTATATTATGATTCTCATCGTGGATTCTTACCCAAAGTAGCATAGGGAACATCACTTGATCTCCTTTAATGCCTGGTCTGTATCTATCTCTCCCCGTTCCAAACGATCTAGGATCGTTGAGACCGGTTCTTTTATCTCTATTTCGATATCGAGGATGTCCAGGCGTCCAGCTATAGAATTCAATCGATTCTTTACTGTTGGATAACTGATACCGAAAATGGATTCCATCTGTTTGATAGAACCATGGGTCTTTACGAAGGCTGCGACGAAGATCTGATCTTCCATCGTTAATTGAGCTAAGGGTGGAGTATCGAAGTTCCCTTCAATATCGATATCATCTTCGATGATATGAATCTTCTTGATCAAGAATCGTTTTCCACTGATCATTGTTGATAGTTTATTCCAGCTATGTTTCATCTCTATCCTCCGATATATATACAGTAATACCGAAACTTAATAAAGTCAATATGTAAATTAAGAAAATTAATTATATGATTAAACATGTTAATAAAAATGTAGATAATGATGATTATTCATAGTTGAATAAAGTCATGAGTTATACATTTGACATTAGCTGAATTCGAGTATACTATTTGAGTGTACGTTAACGCTAAAAGGAATTTCATTGTTATGGCCACCATCAAAGATATAGCAGAGGCTGCAGGTGTCTCGATAGGTACGATAGATAGAATAATCCATGAACGAGGTAGATATTCCGAGAAGACTGCACTGAAAGTCAAGAAGCTCATGAAAGAGTTTGGTTACGTACCGAATATTCATGCTCGTGGTCTGAAGAACATCAAGAGACATGCGTTTTCTGCTGTGATCCCAAGAAGAGATCAGGATAGCGGATATTGGGAATTGGTGTATAGAGGATTAGAGAAAGGGGCAGCAGAGCTTAATAGTTTCGGTAGTACTCTCACCATCTATGAGTTTGACAGATATTCAAGAGCTTCCTGCATCAAATCTCTAGAGACTGCTTTACAAGATGGGTCAGAGGGAATAATAACGGCCCCAGTTCGTCCGTTGGATATGGGAAACACATTGACTCTAGGGGGTAAACCTTTTATCTTCATCGATTCTGATATCCCAGAGATGGAGGGAAAGATCTCCTTTATCGGTCAGGATTCCAATCAAAGTGGTATATTATCGGCAAGACTCATGTCTTTAGTGTTCAAAGGTATCATATCTCCCAAGGTTCTCGTTATAGAGCCACCAGGAGATAACTTACATCTAAAGAGTAGGATAGATGGTTTTGAAACTCATCTACAGGAGCTTGAACCTGATATATCCTTGGTAAGAGAAAAGATCGTTACCTATAGTAAAGAAGGCTTGCAGGGAATTCTTGAAGCTTCCTTAGGGGGGGCTCATCAACCTGATGGATTGTTCGTAGCAAATTCTCTTGTCTATGATGTCGCCTTATTTATTGAGAGTGAGTCTCCAGAATATGATGATATACATCTGATAGGATATGATATGATCCCCGGTAAAGAGCATTATATCAGAAATGGGATAATAGATTTCATCATCACCCAACAACCAGAGAGGCAGGGGTTCAGAGGGGTCATTTCGCTTTATGAAGCGCTCGTACTGGGGAAAGATATTCCAACACTAGTGAATACCCCTCTACATATCATAACAAAGGAGAATCTGGAGACATTTATCTCAGAAGATTGATATCTTTCAAGAGTATTTTTAGGATAGTGTGCGTTAACGTAAACGCAATAAAAATGAAAAGGAGTGACATATGAAGATCTATAAGGATATGGATATTTGGATGGCTGTGGGTTCACAGCATCTGTATGGAGAAGAGGCATTAAAAAAAGTAGCAGCTAATACAGGGATTATAGCTGACTATATTGGAGAACAAGAGGTCATACCTGCTAAGATCATCAACAGGGGAGTACTTACCACCCATGAAGAGATAGAACAGTTCTGTACCGAGGCAAGTGCAGATCCACGATGTGGTGGGGTCATGCTTTGGATGCACACGTTCTCTCCATCTCAGATGTGGATCAATGGTCTGGCAAAACTCTCGAAACCGATACTTCATCTTCATACTCAGTTCAATCGTGATATTCCCTGGGAAGAGATTGATATGGACTTCATGAACCTGAATCAGTCTGCTCATGGTGGCAGAGAACATGGGTATATTAATTCACGTATGAAGATCAATAGAAAAGTAGTTGTCGGCTATTGGAAGGATGAAGAGGTCCTCTCAAGAATCGCAGCCTGGATAAGAGCAGCAGCGGCTAGAATGGACCTTTATGGAGCAGCAATCTGTAGATTTGGTGATAACATGAGAAATGTGGCTGTCACTGAGGGCGATAAAGTAGCCGCTCATATAGCCTTCGGCTATGAGGTTATGGGCTATGGTCTCGCTGATCTTGGAGAATCCATGGCAACGGTGACAGATGGAGATATAGATTCTCTGATCATAGAATACCTTGAGACCTATACGGTTGCTGAGCAACTGAAGCCTGGTGGGGAAAGTGCCGACTCTCTAAGAGAGGCTGCAAGATTAGAGATTGGTATAGAAAGATTTCTGGTAAAAGGGGGATTCAAGGCGTTCACAACGACTTTTGAGAATCTCAGTGGGCTTGCACAGTTGCCAGGTCTTGCCTGTCAGAGGCTTATGGCAAAAGGATATGGGTTTGGAGCAGAAGGAGATTGGAAGACTGCTGCTCTTGTGAGAGCTATGAAGGTAATGGGGCAAGGACTAGGAAAAGGATCTGCCTTCATGGAAGACTATACCTATCATCTAGATCCTGAGAATATGTTAGTTTTAGGGTCTCATATGCTGGAAGTCTGTCCCTCTATCGCTGGAAAGAATGAGGTGCGACTTGAATGTCATCCGCTAGGAATCGGAGGGAAACAGGACCCTGTGAGAATGGTATTCGATGTCCCCGGAGGTAACTCTCTCAATGCATCGATCATGGATATGGGTAATAGGTTCAGATTACTTGTCAATGAGGTTCAGACTCTCGATAAGTTCGTAGAACTTCCAAAACTCCCTGTAGCACGCGTGCCTTGGAGACCTCTTCCTGATCTTAAGACCGCAGCAGAGGCCTGGATTCTTGCAGGTGGTGCTCACCACACTGGTTACAGTAAGGACGTGACTCCTGAGATGCTGATTGACTATGCTTCTATGTGTGATATGGAACTGCTCATGATAAATGAAGTTACGAAGATTGAAGAGTTCAAGAAAGAATTAAAATGGAATGACCTCTACTACACGGTAAAGGCTTTCTCTGGCAACGTTTAAATACGAATAGCTGCATACTGGTATGACTTCAGTATGCAGTCACAATTAACTATTTAAGAACACAGAGGCACGATTCATGATTAATTCGAAAGCTCTCTCTACATCTTCATTCACGGGGCCTGAAAGGGGGAAGGGGTGTTCATGTTTGTATGGATAAGAGAAATCCAAAATCTCTAAGGGGATATTTGAGTCTTTCATCGAGTTTCTTACCGCTTCAGGTCTCATGACCGTGTCTTTTTCTAGACAGATCATATGTATCCGATCTGAAATCTCTTTGAATCTTACTATACGTTCCTTTTCCATTTTATCGAAAATGAGCATACTTTTGAAATAATGATAGACGGGATCATGTTTATAATCTCCTAAGGAGATCAAATCTTCGACATGACCGTCAAGAATAGCTTCAAAGAAGATCAAGAGGCTTTCAAAAGCTTCATTGTCAATGATGGTCTTGTTGATAGGAGTAGTCTGATCGAGAACAGCCCCTCCACAGAACATGAAGGCTTTCGTTGATGAGAGAAGGCCCTTTGGATCTGCCATCATAAGAACTTGGGTAAGTGTAGCTCCAATAGAATAGGCAAAGATATTGACTTCAGCCTTAGCTTTAATCCCAGGGATGTCACCCTCCTTGATTTCTTCTAAGAGCTTGATCACATCAAAGAAGGTGTGTACACCTGAGAGGATGAATCTCTGAGGTGAGAATTGAACTCGATAACTCAAAGCGGCATTAGCAAAGGAACTCGCCTTTAGGTGAGGTAGGAGACTCTTTCGCTCTTTCATAACCGGCATCATCTTTCTAATATTACTCCAGGACTCTGGAGAACGGTTCATATGGAAGGCAATAGGGAAAATGATGACCGTAGAATTGGTCTTCTCGGCAAGTGTTGAGGCCCAGGGTAGATATTTCTGGTAGAATCTCTCATTGAGTCCATGGAAAAGAATCGTTACTTTATCTGATACATCAGAAGAGGAACTCCTTATGATCGGATAGGTAAAGGTGTTGTTCTCAGGTATGATCCTATCGGGTTCTTTCAGGCTATGGAAAATCTCTCTATTGGTTGCTTCGCTGTTTGCGAGGTAGTATTTCATGAGATAAAGAAAAGCAGGCATATGTAGAAGATGTTCGTTCTCATCAGGGAGGAACTCATGAGCTGTTGAGTGAAACTCCTGCATGAAGATATCCTGTGAGAATGTATCTATTGTGGTCTTCTCTCTATTCAGATCAAAGGATTCTGAGAAAAGCTTCATTCTCTGATGATAATCATAGGTTCTCTCTATAGTCATGTCCTCTCCTGTGAAGTAATAATGATACAAGGTGTAACATGTATCAGCAGGTTGTGCAATGATGATAGAATGAAAAGTACTAAAGATGATATCATCATTTCCCTACCAATCGAAAGAGAATATGGAGTATAATCATCTAGACGATTTCTTTTAGTACCGCTTTTTAGCCAGAGAATAGTTGAGATCAATTCAGGAAATAGAACAGAGATGAAAGAATCAGATAACAGAATAGAACGGTTCGATCAGAAGAATGATATGTTCAGACGATGCACATTAGAGCCGGAATGGCAAGAACAGGATAGGATCTTCCGTGATTCTGAATCGATCGTCGGGAAACCTGGGTATAGTCATGAAGGATTTGCTCTTACTGATGCTGCCTGGTATGTAGAAGATTACTTTGGCAAAGGTAGTTCTGTAGGTGTGAAAGGAACCCTGTATTCACCCGTAGCATCTGATGAAGTGAATGGCCCTTTAGCAACAAGAGAGAAGATCAAAGCAACACCGAAAGAACTGACAAAGAAAATCAAACGGGTAGCTAAGATCTATGGCGCATCTCTTGTGGGAGTCGCCGAGATTCGGGAGCAGTGGCTCTATTCGAAAACATATAGTAGAAGCAGAAAAGAGCATCTTCCGGTAGATCTCCCCGAAGATATGGGGCACGTGATAGCGATTGCTATCGAAATGGATTATGACCTAATACAGACAGCCCCCTCGAATGGAAGTGCTGCAGCAGCCGGTCTAGGTTATTCTAAGATGGCGTTCATATCCGGGATGGTGTCAAAGTTCATCCGGGAGATTGGCTATGATGCTTATCCCTGTGGAAATGGTACCGCCTTGAGTATTCCTATCGCCATTGATGCAGGTCTAGGAGAGTTAGGCCGAAATGGGCTCTTGATAACAGAGAAGTATGGACCAAGAGTGAGAATCTGTAAGATCTTCACCAATATGCCATTAGTTCCTGATAAGCCGGTATCATTTGGTGTGAAGAGATTCTGTGACCTATGTAAAAAATGTGCCAGGTATTGTCCCTCAAAATCAATATCTTTCGATGAGATGACGAATGAAGGTCCTACAATATCAAATAATAACGGACCGATGAAATGGTATGTCAATCCTGAATCATGTTTCAGATTCTGGTGTAAGAGTAAGACAGATTGTGGAGTGTGTATCAGAGTATGCCCATTCAATCAAAAGAGTGGATTCCTTCATAACTTCGTTCGTTTCTTCATCAAACATCTTCCATTCATGAATAGATTATTCTTAAGTGGTAGTTATGTATTCGGTTTCGGAAAACGAAAAGACCCCTCTTCAATCTGGGATAACAGGTAATATCAAAGAAGGTCAAAGAAAGTGCCGCCAATTCATTGATCGATTATGAATAGAGCATTATGAGAGTATCTCAATCCCGCTCCCCGTATATAATCAGCTACCAATAGATGTAGCTTTGGGAGTGGAGGGAACATCATGTGGATCACTGCATAGGTCTTTCTTCATTAGAGGACCCATGGATCAAGAGAGCGATTGCTAGCAAAAAAATCGGAAATCCCAGGACAAGAGTCATAACCCCATCAACCCATACCTATTTCACCAGACAAAGATCCAGCCCATACCAGACGAGAAAGATTATCCCTGCCAAAGTCTCAGACCTCCAGAGAATGATGTATCCAAATAGAAAAACCAGGAATAGTAGATAAATAGAGTACCCCTCGAATCCAGGGGCAAGAACTGATGATTCGTCAATGAAAAAGAGAATATAGATTACAAGAGATAAAGAACCTAATAACAGGGAAATGATATTCCTCTTTTTACTCATGCGTAACATCTCGAAATTGGATTTTTATTCAATTATTATATATCGTTATCTCTCATAGCTCCAGATTACCTCCACAGAATGAAAGTCAAGATTCTGTTCTGATCACGTATCTGACCATCTCTCAGGTTTATCAGGTGCCTCACAGAAGATATAGTCAAAACAACTGTATATAGAATGCATCATCTGCAATATGATCAACACTTCCAGGGATCAACAGTTTCTTAAGATCCGTACAGAGGACAAAGACCATAGAGCCGATGGAGGTAAGAGTTTCCGGCAATCGGACGAATTCCAATTCGCTGCATTCATAGAACATATAATCTTCCAGTGAGGTGACTCCTTCAGGGATGACTACTCTTTCAAGTTTATTGCATTGTGTAAAAGCCTCTTCTTTGATCACGTTAATTGTATCGGGTAGATTGATCTCTTTAAGACCTTCTCATAGATAAAATGCACCATAATCTATGGTAGTCACACCGACAGGGATGGTGATGCTCCAGATATCATTACATGCTATGAAGGCATATTCTCCTATAGTGGTGACTGGATACCCCTCAATGACTGGAGGGATAACTACTTCTGTTTCAGTCCCCATGAACCCTAAGATGGTCACTTCATCATCTTCGATATGATATTCAAAACTGGAATCAGGAGTATAGATCTGTTGATTTGCATGTATCATTGAAGGAGAGAGGATAAGTAAAAGTAACATAAGCATCCATCTACGGTTTAAAACTGACATAATTCATTCTCCTGATCAATAGTCCAATAAATTGAGTCTGTTGTAATTTGATTCAATGTGTAGTTTCTAGGTATCATTATAACATGGGAGTAGTGAATTCAAAGCATACATGATTACCACCTCTTATAATGTGAGCTTATCTGATGGTAGATCCTAACATTAAAAAAAATCCTTGACAGATATCATAACAGGGCTTAGTATTGATGAAACGGTTCATGAACCGTTTCATCGTAAACAAAAGGAGTTTGAAATGAGAAAGATTACATTACTTTGTGCAGTACTGTTATGTTTTGCTGGGGCCTTATGGGCACAGGGACAAAGCGAGGAGATTACTGCAAGTTTCCCAACACAACCAATAACACTGACAGTACCTTACGGAGCAGGTGGAAATGCAGATGTTCTTGCAAGAGCTGTAGCTGAACATGCAAATGAAGTTATGGGGCAACCCATGGGAGTCGTGAATAGAACAGGTGCCGGAGGCGTCGTAGCAGTAACAGAGTTCATTGAGAAGAAACCTGATGGATATAATATTATCACAGCAAATATTGGATTGATGGCTATCAGACCACAGACAACAAAGGTTATGTATAGCTATGATGATTATATTCCAATCATTGGAAATATCGGAAAGACTGCCATGGTCGTATGTGCTTCTGCTTCATCAGAAATCAAAGATTTCAATAGTTTGGAAGCCTATGGAATAAATAATATCATAAAATATAGTACATTTGGATTGAAATCTGATTCCCATATGTTACAAGCTGCACTGTTCACAGAGATGGATGCTAAGGCTACACCAGTTCCATTTGATAAAGTTACAGAACCTATTGCAAGCCTCCTGGGTGGTAACATCGATCTTGTATGTGCATTGGCACCTGTAGTTGCACCATATGTTGAGTCTGGGGAACTAGTACCTATTATAACTTTTAATGATAGCATGGAAGTGAAGTTCAAAAATACTGAAGCGGTCCCATCTGCTATATCTCTTGGTTATGATATCGACTATTCAGGATTCAATTTTTATGCTGTACCCAAAGGCACCCCTGTTGAGATAGTTGAATTCTATCAGGAAAAGTTTGCTGAGATCTTTGAGATGTCAGAGATCAAGGAGCTGCAGGAGCGAATGGGATTTGTTGTAGATCCACTGACACCTGACGAGATAGACGCAAAGATCACCAGAGGAATCGAAGATGTTAAGCAATGGCTTAAATACGTTGAATAGCTAAAACTATAAATTTATTCCCTTCGGGCAGCTTGAAAGCTGTCTGGAGGTAACAAAGGTTTCATTTATGATAAACAGACAAGCAATATTGAATCGTATCCTAAATAAAGAATCATTATCCGGAATAATTGGATCTACTCTATCATTATATCTATTAATCAATCTGGATAAGATAATCGAGATAGGGTCAATTACAACTTTTTCTTCACAGTCTCTTCCAAAAGTGCTTCTATGGATCATCCTAAGCTGCAGCTTGATACTCATCCTACAGGGTATCATAAATAGTAAACATATAGAGACTACTATCGATAGAGCTGTAGTTAAGAAAGGTCTCGGATATATTCTGTATTGTGGTGTTTTTTATCTGTATCTGATTTTACTACCGATTATTGGATTTATGATTTCTACCTGTATGCTCACAAGTGCCATACTGATAAATTATAAACAAAAAAAGTGGCTCAATTATATGATCATATTCAGTATAATAATCATTATTAATTTCCTATTTAAATTCTTCCTCTATGTTTATCTTCCGTCAAGTACACTTTGGGGAGGTATGTAAGATGTTTGAAATTATCGGTCAATCGTTTATTCAACTGGCAACACTTGAAAATTTTCTACTGATGAACTTCAGTCTATTTTTCGGGATCATTGTTGGTGCAATTCCCGGCTTGACAGGTATGCTGGCAATCACCCTGTTTCTCCCCCTGACCTTTGGACTCACACCCGTATCAGGGCTATTGGTACTGCTTGGACTTTATGTAGGTGGTGTTTATGGAGGATCTATTACTGCGATATTAATAAATACTCCAGGTGCTCCAGCTGGTGCTGCGACAATTCTTGATGGGTATCCTGCAGCACAGAACGGGAAAGCAAAGAAGGCCCTTGATATGGCCTTATATGCATCTTGTATTGGAGGAGTGGTAAGCGCTATTATGTTACTTTTCCTCTCCCCCCAGATTGCTAAACTTTCATTGAAGTTCGGTCCCTCTGAATATTTTGCGATCTCATTCTTTGGGATGTCGATCATCTCGAGTATAAGCGGTGGGAATCTACTGAAAGGGATTATCAGTGGTTCTCTTGGTATCCTCATCAGTTGTATTGGAGTAGATGCTGCTGGAGTAAGTCGATTCACCTTTGATAATTATCGATTACTTAGTGGAATACCTCTAGTAGTGACTCTAATCGGGCTGTTTGCATTAGCAGAGGTGCTGATAAACAAAAACCGTAAACTTGATATTAAAAAAATAGACTCTAACAAGATAAAACAGGAAGAAAAACTTCTCATGTCAGAACTTCTGGAGTCAAAGAACGTAATCATACGAGGAACACTCATTGGAAATATCATAGGTGCCATTCCAGGTACTGGTGGTGCGATAGCTTCCTATATCTCATACTCCCAGGCAAAACGATTCTCTAAGCGTAGAGATGAGTATGGGAAAGGATGTTTGGAAGGCGTTGCTGCAACAGAATCTGCTAATAATGCAGCCACTGGAACGGCCCTGATCCCACTTTTGACCCTGGGAATTCCTGGCGATGCTGCTGCAGCTATCATGATGGGAGCCTTGATGGTTCATGGTATGACTCCCGGTCCCAGGTTATTTACTGAACAAGGGCCTCAGATCTATGCAATAATCATTGGGTTCACAATCATCAATATCCTTATGTTGTTCCAAGGAAAGATATTGATTAAGTTGTTCACAAAACTATCTACCATATCATATGCGATGTTGGCTCCAGTGATCGCTGCATTGTGTTTAGCGGGTTCTTTTGCTGTGAATAATACGATCTTTTATCTCTACTTAGCCCTCGTGATAGCAATAATAGCACTTGTTATGCATAATCTGGATATTCCCAGATCTCCGATGCTCTTAGGACTGGTCCTAGGACCATTGATTGAGAATAACTTCAGACGTTCTATGGCTATTTCAGATAATACATTTTCAATATTCTATGAAAGACCAATAAGTCTCGTATTCCTGATTCTGGCAGGTATCTCATTCTTGACTCCTGTAATCAAGCAGTCGATACATCTTTTAAAAAAGAGGTTCGTCAATGAGTGATCGTAATAAACCAGATAAAAAGAATGTTCTCTGGATATTCAGTGATCAGCATCGTGGACAGGCAATGAGCTGCAGCGGGTGTAGTAATGTTGAGACCCCAAATCTTGACTCATTGGCAGGTGAGGGGGTGAGATTCACCCATACCTATTCTATCAGTCCTTTGTGCTCACCATTCAGGGCCTCTGTCTATACTTCTCAATATATCCATCAGCATGGAGTTGGTTCATTGCATAGACCTATAGACAAAGGGATACTCATGCTACCAGAGGTCTTCAAAGCTAATGGCTACCATACGGTACATTTGGGAAAGTGGCATCTTTCTGGTGGAGCCGCCCCAAGCCATTTCGTTGCTCCCTGTTTTCGCCCCGGGTGGGATACCTGGATCGGGTGGGAGAATTCCAATAGACCCTTCAATACACAATATGCTGAAGGGAACTATCCGATGCCGCTAAAAACACTCTCAGGGTACCAGACTGACTCTCTTACAGATTTAGCTATAGACCAACTCAATAGTATGGAAGAAGAGTCTCCATGGTTCATGGTCGTTTCGATTGAACCACCACATGACCCCCACGTTACTACTGAATCTTATATGCGGGATTATGATGACCGGGAAATAAGCTTTAGAGATAATGTACCTGATTGTTGGAAAACATCAGAGAATATTACGAAATCAAAAGGGTATTATGCTCAGATCAAGAATCTTGATGATAATATCGGAAGGTTAATAGATACACTGAAATCAAACGGCCAGTATGATAATACTATCATATTCTATTTTTCTGATCATGGAGACTTCATGGGTAGCCACAATCGAGTACAGAAGTTCTATGCTGAGGAAGAATCGTCAAACATACCTTTTATTATTCGTTATCCTGGAGAAATAATATCCCCATCAGTAAGCGAGAATCTTATCAGTAGTATTGATATACCAACCACCACATTGGGACTCGTTGGTATGGATATACCAGACTCGATGAAGGGTAATGATTATTCAGAGCAGATTTTCGGACAGAATATTTCTGGAAGGCAGGAAGTTCTCATCGAACTCAATAGTTGGTTTGATGATGATGATCTTGAGTATAGTTATCGTGCTCTACGAACAAATGATTACTTGATAATCAAGGCAAGAAAAGATTCAAACTGTCGTCTATATGATATGATAAGAGATCCCTATCAGACGAAGAACCTCTATTGGGAAAATGAATGCTCTTCAATCAGGAATGATCTTGAAACTAGGCTTAAAAGAAAATTGGTTGATATTGGAGATGATTTTTATGATCATTTTATAGCTAATAGTAATGATAATATAGCTGTAGGGATCAATTAGGAACGGTATATGAAAAGTAAGATTACAATAAAAGACGTTGCAAGAATTGCAGGAGTCTCCGTTGGAACAGTCTCAAATGTGATAAACGGGAAAGAGAATGTAGACCCAGAGCTTATTGAGAAGGTTAATGAAGTCATGAAAAGAGTAGGGTATCACGTCAATCTACAGGCACGTGGTATGGCACTCAAGAGAAGCTTCAACATCGGGATAGTGATTCCTACTCTACAAGATCCCTTTTTCCCGAAATTTGCAGAATATCTTGAAGAACAGATTGAACAGCGAGGATCTCATGTAATCATCACCTCTTCAAGAGGAGATACCGAAAGAGAAAGAACAATAATCGCCTCTCTACAGGACAAATCAATTGATGGGATAATCATAACACCCTCGAACAGAGATAATATTGAAGAGATCAATGAGGTAATAGCTTCAGGAACACCTGTGGTGCAGCTTGGACGTTATTATCATAATATCAATGCACCAATCGTAAGAGTCGATAATGAGTTTATTGGAAAAGAATCTGCTGACAGGATGATAGTGGCTGGATGTAGAAATATTATTACTATTTCAGGGAATCAAACCAGTAGACCTGATATATGCAGGACTGAGGGATTCCTTGATGAACTTAAGAATAAGAATCCTGATATAGAATGTATAGTTATTAATAATTCTGACCAACTCAGCCAAGAGCTGAAAGATTTACTTACTCATAATCCTGATATAGATGGTATTTTCACCATAGATGACCCTATGGCCATGTGTGCCCTGAAAGTCTGTTTTTCTCTAGGGAAGAGTGTTCCCAAGGAAATATCAATCATCTCAGGTGCTTCATGTTATTCTCCAGAGATTCAGGTTCAAGAGTTATCATCATTTGAGCTTGAACCGAAACAAATGGCTAACGAAGCTGTGAAACTGCTTTTTCAGGCTATTGACTCAAAAAAGCCCAAAATAATAATTCCCCCTGAGGTCATCACTATCGATCCTGTCTTCATTCAGGGAGAAACTCTAAGAGAGTAAGATATCTGAACAGAATAAAATGAATATTCTATAATTTTTCGTTAGTCATAAAGAGTAACAATCGAAATTATACCTCTTTAGTGAATTTCAACAAAATACAACAAGAAGGAAATAGACATGAGTAAAAGACCTAACATAATAATGATTTTTGCAGATGATATGGGTTATGGTGATATGAGCTGCCAGGGAGCAGTTAATTTCTCTACTCCCAATTTGGATAGCATGGCAGAAAGCGGTATCCGCTTCTCTGATATGCACTCTTCCTCTGCTGTTTGTTCACCGAGTAGATATAGCTTCTTAACTGGGCGATACTGCTGGAGGACTAGGCTGAAGGAGTATGTACTCGGCGGTTTCGGGGCGCCCCTCATCGAACAGAGAAGGGAGACACTGGCCTCTTTAGTCAAAAAACAGGGTTACCAGACTGCAGCAATCGGTAAATGGCATCTGGGACTGGATTGGTATGATACTGAAGGTAAGGCTCTTAAAGAGTGTGATATCAATGGCTGGAATATAGATGGGGATACAGTCGATTATGCACGTGGATTCAAAGGAGGTCCCTGTGACCTTGGTTTTGATGAATTCTTCGGAATTGCCGGATCCCTTGATATGCCTCCCTACTGTTATCTGAAGAATAATCGACCAGAAACCCTGCCGACGTTCAAGAAGCATCATTTCTACCCTCAGCAGCGCGAAGGGATGCAGGCGAAGAACTTTGAGGAAACAGAGGTGGATCTCACGTTCATCAAAAAAGCAGAGGAATTCATAGAGAGACAAAGTAAGGAGGAAGAACCGTTCTTTCTCTATCTTACCCCCTCTTCTCCTCACAGGCCTTGTGTTCCACCGGAATTCCTGAAAGGTAAATCCAATGCAGGGAATCGAGGTGATATGGTACTAATGGTTGATCATATGGTAGGTAGGGTACGAAAAGCTCTAGAAGAACATAACCTTGAAAAGGATACGTTGGTGATCTTCTCTTCAGATAACGGGGCGCGAGCACTCAACTATGATGGTAAGGACTATGGTCATAAATCCAACGGGGATCTTAGGGGACAGAAAGGTGATATCTACGATGGTGGACATCGGGAACCATGTATTGCCCAGTGGCCCGATACTATCCCTGAAGGTTTGATATCTGATGAACCACTTTGCCTAGTAGATATCTTTGCAACTCTTGCCGATATAATCGATGTAGAAATACCTGCGAATCATGCAGAGGATAGTAAGAGTTTTCTACCGGTCCTTAAAAATGAGGTAGTAGATTCTCCTGTTCATGAAGCTCTAGTACACCACTCTCTAGATGGGCTATTCTCTGTCAGGAAAGGTGAATGGAAAGCAGTATTCGGGAATGGTTCCGGGGGATTCAGTGAACCAGCTCGATATACCCCAGAAGGTAATAAACCTGAGGGTCAACTATACAATATCCATGATGATTTTCGTGAAACGACTAATCTGTGGAATGATAGACCTGAAATTGTTCTACAACTTCAGGAGATTCTTACAAGGTATCAGCAGGAAGGGGCTAGCAGGTAATTAGCATAGATGCTTGACTCCTTTGGGTCGAGGATCAAAACCTAATAATTAAGTAGATTACTTCATAAAATTCATACAAAGTTCTCTCTTTTCTTTTGATGCTCATTGAAGCTCATAGAAAAACCTATTCTCAATAAAATGTGATTCTAGAAATGTCATTATTCAGGCTCAAGAAGTTTTTCTGTGTAATTCAAAGGATCTCTCCTTTGGATTACGCCTGGTAGCCTCCCAAATCTTCAAA
>CAKZLE010000021.1 GCA_937125225.1 uncultured Spirochaetia bacterium | reverse complement strand
TACTCACAGTTCTTCGAAGCTAGTTCTTATGTAAGATAAGATAGAAAGATAACCCCCTAATCGTTAAGAAGGTTCCTGATCATTATGATCGGGAACCTTTCTTGCGTTTTGAGGGGTTCGATGATGAAATCAGAGACTACACAACAATCCTACTCCGGCATCACCATCTGCAGTGAATATAGGATAGATGGTAAGATCATTCTGATAGGCTACAGCACTTCCACTGTGCTCTTCGGGAAGCCCTCTCGTAAGCCAGACAGCTGTTGCCTGTCCTGCAACAGTCGATCCCATGACGATCGAGAATGCTTCAGGGGTGTCGATAGTGATGAACTCATCAAGGATCATTGTAGAGAACCAGCCGATCAAGGCTCCTCCTAGACCACCGACAGTGACTAGTCCAGTTCTCATAGGAGTCCACCTAATGGATTCCCATAATGAAAGAGAGCCTAGGAATGCAAGATCGGTCAATCCCATTCCCCAGGCACTGTTTCTCTTCACTTCGAACTCCTCTGAGATCAGAACTCCCATCCAGTAGTAGACATTGGCCCAAAGATAGGATTGGAGAGCGAAGGACCCTTTCCCTTCAGAGACCTGTCGATCCCTGAGAGCAAAATAGGAACCATAGAGTGAGGCGTTTAGCGTCAAGAGTTGTCCTGAGAGAAATACATCATCAGCCACCTCATAATCATCGAAGATATCATAGATATCGATGATCCCATTCAGATAGAGATAATTACCTAAAGAGATCAACTGGGAACTGGTGATCCACCAACTGAGTCCAGAGGTGATTGGATAGTCAGTCGCCATCGCAGCAGAACCAGCAAGCCCCAAACCTACACCAGCTAGACCAGTGATCCCATAGGTGAGCGCCCCCTCCTCTATATCGAAGAGTGTCGGTAACATCATAGCGGTATAGGTTGTCGTCGCGAGATTCCTCAGATAGAAGGGGACGATACCCGTATTATCGACTTGATTCTGTATCTCATCAAGATAAGCTTCAGCTCTGTCGAAATAGGATGAACGGGGATAGGAGTCAATGATCCTTGAGAAGGAGGTCACTGCAGCTGTATCATCCTCCGCGGCAAGAGCCTCAAGCCCTTCGATATATAACGTGGTGACCTCATTCTCATTATCTGAAGCGATGAGCATACTGAACGAGCTAGCTATAAGAATGAATAATACAACCATCAGGTATCTTTTCATGGGTCTACTCCTTTCTATAATCAATACTATCAGATGCTAGTCTGTCGACAAACCAGTTCTCAACAGCGATCAGACGCTCGGTGAACGAATCCGAGAGATTCACCTTATATCCTAGGATCGAGATCTCAGCAGGAAGATCTGAGGAGACGGCGAGGGAATAGATCAGAAGTCCCTCATCTACCGGTCTGATCTGCACATAGATACTCATCTCATCAGCCTCTATGGCCTTGAACAGTCCAAAGACCTTCATCTTGGATCTATTGGTGATCCTTACTGCGATCTCTGAGTCATTCGTCCAATAGGTATATTCATAGTAGTTACCTCTAAACGAGGTATCATCCTGATAGACGATCAGCGTTTCCTCTTCCGGAAGAACCTTCGAGACAGGATCATCTAGGGGCTCCCTACTCCCGACTTCAGAGACTATATAGGAGCGAGAGATCAGCTGCGCAGGTACATCACCCCTCCTATGTGAGATATACTCGATACCCTCTTGTGTGGAGACAGATCTGAGAGTATTGAAGAGGGAAAGCATCACTTTCTCATGAGTCGTGATCTTTAGTCCTGAGGGGTATGAAAGTAGTGATAGAGCTTCTATTAGGAACAGTTCCTTACCCGCATCAGCTATGACTAGATGATGATCTGTCAGAGACCCCGGAAGTAACAATTGCAGTTCTCTATTGACCTCACTGCCGGATCTCAAGCGTTCTCCATCAAGCAGTTGTACGATCTCCCCCTCGGTGAGATGTTCGAGGGTGGAGGCTGCCGGCTCAGCAAGAACCGGTTGGATCATGAGAATGAGTCCTATGAGAATCAGGTAGAAGAGCCTTCGTGAAACATGCATATACTTCGTATTATACATGATTTCTCGATGAGGTTAAGAGATCCAACCGAATTTTTCACCTCACATCGGCTCCCCCCTATCGAAAGTGAGGTCCCTAGATGATAAGGATCAGGGTCTTCACGATTCCTAGGGATAGCCCTAAGACCTTCATGTGGGTCGATAGAGACCTGCTTCCCATTTTGCTCTAAACAATAACCCGTACTTCTACTCTGAGATAGCATTGATAGATACCAATCAAGCAATCCAAGTCTCGTTTCTTAGGGACTTTAACAGTTTTTTAGTTAGTATAGGAAAAACCTAGAGAAGAAAAATAATACCATAGATCTGAAAAATCATGATATCATTACGCTATGAGAATCGTGAAAGTAGTGTCAAAATCCCATATGAGAGAATTTGTACGTCTACCTAAACATATCTATGAGAACAATGACTATTGGGTTCCTCCGTTATGGCATGAAGAGAATCATGCCTATTATGCAAAGAACAATGTCATGCTTCAGAATAATGAGCATCAACTATTCATTCTCATTGATGATTCGGGGAAGACCATCGGCAGGATCCTCGTCTATATCGACTCCTCATTCATCAAACATACCAATAATAACATCGGTTTCTTCGGGGTCTTCGAATGCATCGAGGATCAAAGAGCCGCAGACCTCCTGCTTGATACGGCAAGAGCATGGCTGATCGAGCGAAGGATAGACTTCATGAGAGGACCGATCCATCCAATTGCGGAGAGTTGGGGGTTTCTTCTCGAAGGGTATGAATCAGAACCTGTTCTTATGGCTCCCTACAACCTCCCCTACTACCATGATCAGATGGAGTCTTTTGGGCTCAAGAAGATAAAGGATCTCTATGCCTATGAGGCGAATTGTCAGACTGGCTACAGGATCCCTGAGAGGATAGAGCGATTTGCCACCACATTCTCAGAAAAACACCCTGAGATCACTTTACGACCCATACGACTCAAAGACCTGATGCAGGATGCGGAACATATCTGGAGGATCACCAATATCGCCTTGAGTGATAACTGGGGATATGTACCTGTAGGACATGCAGTCCTCCTCGATATGGTGAAACGCCTCAAGACACTACTCGATACCGATGCTATCTGGTTCATAGAGGAGTTTGGGAGACCGGTAGGCTTTGCCCTGGGATTCCCCGACCCCAATAGTCTGATCAAGAAGATCGATGGGAGACTCTTCCCTTTCGGTTTCATAAGATTCCTCTTGGAAAAGTCCAAGATCAAGCGATATCGTCTGATCTCCTTAGGGGTACTACCGGAGTATCATGGGAAAGGACTCGATGTCCTTTTGTACCGAGAACTCAATAAAGCATTAGCCTCTCGGGGGATCATCCTTGAGGCCAACTATATTCTCGAAGATAACTGGAACATCAGGAATGCCCTCGAGAAACTCAAACTCCAGAAGACAAAGGTATATCGGATCTACCAGATGCCGATATGACTTGAAAAACCCTTACGATAAGGATGTTCCATCTATACTCTAAAGAACCCTACCTACACCTACTTATCGATCGTGAAGGTGATTCCCATGAATCTTGCTCTTCTATAACGGAAGTTGTTCATGAGAGACTGACCGTCATAGTAGGAGAAAGCTAACTTCATCCGCTGTCCAGGCTTTCCTTTCGGGAGGATGAAGCCTGCCTGTAGACTGTAGTTCGGAGCATAGGCAGATTCCTGCCAATGGCTGACCTGACCTGCTGCGAATAGAGATCCCAAAACTCCCCCAGCAAAGGGGAATTCTATCTCGGCACCATACTGATACCAGATATAGGCATACTTAGAGGGAGTCAGGTTTCGCCATCCCAACAGATCTGAGCCTGGGATATAGGAACTAAAATCCCCATAGACCCGTAATGTCCGTGCTAGTTCAGGAGCGAGTGGTTCAAGGAAATAAAGAGGTTCCACCATTGCAGAGACCACATAATCATCCCTTACGAAGGTACCCTCATTTATCTGAGGATTCAGATCGAAGTCTACATAGGCATTCCCATCACCATTAGGATCGAGTTGGTCACCTGCATGAGAACAGATATGATGTCGGGTGAATCTGAAAGAGGCCCATTCAACCGGTTTTACCGCTACGGCAAAATAGTAGATCCCATCTATACCGAGTAGATCGGTGACTCGTGCATCCATGAAGGTGGTAAGAGCCATTCCCCAATCCATCTCAAGCCCGAGATCGGGTGCTCCGTCAGGAGAGAATCTGATGAAATTATATCGTGTCCCAATAGTGACATCATAGTGAGTCTCAGTACCATCCGATCTTGGGTGAACCTCATCGATCGAGTACTCTCTGATCGCTATCTGGGAGTTCACCGCTAGCGGATCACTGAGGTAGGAGGGATACAGATAATCATCAGGAAGGCCTGTATAGGTGACCGGAAGAACCTTCAACGAGATCGCATCGTTCGAAAAGTATGAGCCAGCGAATAGAAGATTACTCATAGTGAGTATGAGTAACAGGAGTATTGCACGTATATGTCTCATATCACATACCCCCCTTCACATACCAGATATCATGTCGGGCACCACTATCATTGAAGCCCCCGAGGATCATGATCGTCTCTTCACCACTATCTTCATAGTCGAAAGAAAGAGCAGAATAACTGTATCTAGGACCAAAGCCGGATCCTAGAGATTCAGTACTCCAGGAATCCGTTTCCGGGTCATAGACCTCTGTAGCATAGGTCTTAGTCGAATGGGAGAACCGATAACCGCTATTGCTTCTCCCTGCAAGCATCCATATCTTTCCATCATAGGGGATGAGGATATGCTCAGCTCGAGTGACCGATCCACCTGTGGGATTAGCACACAAGGTCCAACCGGCAGCCTCATCAGCCGGGTCAAAGGCCCAGAGATAAGACCAGTTCTCTACACTCTCATCGACCCTTCCATATCTTGATTCAGACGAACCATAGAACGAACCACCCTGCAGATAGAATCTCCCATCATCCCCGATGCAAGAGGCGAAGGAGGCTCGGGCTCCTGGTATATCAGTAGCTAGCTGAGTCCAATTCGTCCCATCGAATTTCCACATATCGGAGAAGTAGGTGCGTCCATGTGTGAAGCCGCCAAACAGATAGAGGGCATCATCAGATGCGAGCATCCCATGATTCATTCGCATCTCCCAGGGAGCATCTGTGCTCACCTCATCCCATACGATACCATCAAGACTTCTCCAGAGATCATTCTTATAACCTCTCTCTCCTGTGAGTCCATCAACTGCGAAACCACCAGAGAGGTAGATATATCCATCGAAAACACTCACAGAATGGCCTCGCCTTCCCTTCCAGGGAGCGTTGTCACTGACTAACGCCCAGGTGATCCCATCCTCACTCTTCCAGATATCCTCCATATAGGAGTCTCTATCCCCACGCATCGTGGGATCATATCCACCGAAGACCCATAGGGCATCATCAAATACGACTGCAGCCTGATCATAACGTGGAGACCAATCCGCAGTCGACAACTGTTGTTCCCAAACGAGCTCTCCATCGTAACTCTCGTAGGCATATTCTGAATCAGGCATGATAAAGGGATCTTCACAGCTGCTATACAACAGAGCAAGCAGGAATACCCCGAATAAGATCGTTCTTTTCATCTTCTTGTCTCTCCAAACATGGTTTAAAGTTCCAAGTCACACAGTAACATAGATATATGTTGCCCGTATAGTAGGCCCCTTCTTCAGATATCTTGTAGCACTACCTTGAAGGAGACATCCTTGACAATCTGATCTTAAATATTTGAAACGTTTCATTTTTTTCTTGACGACTCCAGACTCTCATGCTACCATCTAAGAAATGGAACGTTTCATTTTTATTGATACAAGTTGGGAGTAGGTAGATACATGGCAATAACAGCTAAGAAGAGCAGAAACAGCAGAGGGAGTGGTACAGGTATGCAACCCTCGAAACTCTCTACCTATATCATATTGACTATATGTGCAGTCTTCGTACTATTCCCGGTAGCCTGGATGCTATCGGTCTCCCTGAGACCGAACAACCAGGTCTTCTCCTACCCTGCATCCTTCATCCCCCAGGAATTCACACTTGAGGCATATGTCAATGTATTGACGAGCAATCGTTATATGACCTACTTCCTCAATAGCTATATCATCGGTATCGTCGTGACTATCGTCTCTACGATCATCGGTGTCATGGGAGGCTATGGCCTCTCTCGGTATAAGTTCAGAGGAAAGACCTCCTTCAGTCTCTTTGTTGTCGCTACTCAGACGATCCCAAGGATCTCACTGCTCATCCCCTTCTTCATCCTGATGACACGACTGAATCTCTATAATACGAGAGGCGGTCTTATCTTGGCCTATACCTCCTTCGCCCTACCCTATGCGATCCTCATGATGCAGGGTTATTTCAATGGGATCTCGACAGAGCTTGATGAGGCGGCGATCATCGATGGTCTCTCCCGATTCAAGACTCTCTGGAAGATCATCGTACCGGTGACCATCCCTGCGATACTCTCCACGATGATCTACACCTTCATCCTCTCCTGGAATGAGTTCATCTTCGTCATGGCACTCATTCAGGATGACGCGCTCAGGACAATCCCGGTAGGTATCGCCATGATGAAAGGAGAGACTACCTATCAGTGGAACATGATGATGTCCATGTCCCTGCTCGGGACGGTCCCAGTCCTTGTTTTCTATCTATTCGGTCAGAAATACTTCGTATCCGGTCTTTCAGACGGATCTGTGAAAGGTTGATATTTCATACTGGGTCTCAGTATGGGTTATTCATATAAAAAAGAGGAGGATAAAATGAAACATTTTATCAGTAGACGAGTCTTATTAGTATTATTGGCGATCGCTTTGATCGCATCACCTCTAATGGCTCAAGGGCAAAAAGAGGATGAATCTTCTGTTACCACACTCAGATTCCTGCAGTGGTGGGCGACTGAAGGTAGAGTAGAAGAATCATTAGAGGGCTTGATCGCAGAATTCGAAGCTGAGAATCCTGAATATGAGGTAGAATTGGTATCACTGCCCTTCGGAGAGACGAAGACTCAGATTGTCACTAACCATGCAGCAGGTACGATCGCCGATGTAGTAGGACTTAATCCACCATGGACAAGAGAGTTCTATGACCTTGGTATTCTCGAACCTCTTGATGACTATATGGCAAATGATCCTAATTTCAACAAATCAGATTATTTTGGTGCTTCTATGGCACCAATCAATGGGAAGACCTACCTAGCTCCTTATAACACCTTGAGTTTCTTCCTCTATTACAATGTCGATATGTTCGAGGCTGCAGGTCTTGATGCTCCAGAATCCTGGGATGACATCATCATGGCTGCAAAGAAACTTACCGATATAAACAAGAACAAGTATGGTTTCAGCCTCTCGATGAGTGAATCAGCAGCCGGTAACGGTTCGATCCTCTCCCTTTACCCACTGCTGTATGCAGCGAATGGTAGAACACTTGTTGACGGAAGATATTCTGTACAGACCGATGAGATGGTCGCTGCCATGAATCTTCTAAGAACCATGAGCGAGAATGGTTCTATCATGCCTGGTACCACCACAAAGACAGAGCCAATGGTCTATGAAGAGTTCTCTCTCGGTAACATCGGGATGATGATCTCCAATGATGGACATGTTGCGACTCTAGCTCAATCAGCTCCAGATCTCAACTATGGTATCATGCCTATCCCTACTATCGATGGATCAGGAAAAGCAGAACTCAGACACCACGGTTGGGACATGGGAATGCCTGCTAAGGGTAAGAACAAAGATGGCGCCTGGAAGTTCATCTCGTTCTTACACCAGAAAGATAACATGGAGAGAGCAGGACTCGAGATGATGAAGAATCCATCAATGTATGGTATCGATGCTCCTGAAGGAGCTTCAGAGAAGATAGTCGAGGTCAAAGGCTATTTCGAAGAATATGCGATGGTAGAGGAACTCATGGAGATGCCTTCTGCAAGTGCCTGCTGGACTGAACTCACCAAAGCAGGGATGCAGATCGTAGATGGTTCGAAGACTGTGGATGAAGCTTTAGCTGAATGTCAGAAAGCTTGGGACAGGATCTTAGGACAGTAATATACAGAGATGTTCTCAGAGTTTCTCATGAGGGGAGACTTTGAGAACGACCGCTTCACTCAAGCAAATAGATGATAGGATAAAGATGTGATAGATACGAATTTACAGACGAACAAGAAACTGAGGAATGCCCTCGAGGCATTCTCTTTCACCGGCCCCTCAGCTATCATATTGTTCTGTGTCATGCTGCTGCCATTGATCTTGGTAGTAGTCTACAGCTTCTTTCAGAACATGGTAGTTGAGAACTCCCCTTTTGTAGGCTTCTCGAACTATATGCGTTTCTTCACCGATCCAGACATCTTCAAGATGGTACGCTTCACGATCGTATTCACTATCGGGAGTGTGTTTCTCCATCTTGCTGTAGGACTCCTGCTTGCAGTGAAGCTCAATACGAATATAAACAGGTTCGCCTTGAGTATCTTTAGAGGAATCTTCATCCTACCGTGGGTCTTCACTGCTGCAGTAGTAGCTGTCGCATGGCAGTTGATCCTTCTCCCCCAGGGAATACTCAATTCGATGTTCAGTGTCATCATCGGCCAGAGAGTCTTGGTCAATTGGTTGGGAAAACCGCTTATTGCCATGGGAACACTTATTGTGGTAAATGCATGGAGAGGGTATCCTTTCTGTATGACGAGTTTTCTTGCAGGACTGCAGAGTATACCGGAGAGTCTCTATGAGGCAGCCCAGATAGATGGTGCGGGAAGAAGCCAGCTGTTCTTCAGGATCACCCTACCTCAACTGAGGCCAGTCATCCTGAGTGTAGTACTACTTGATGCAATATGGACATTGAATCTGTTTCCTCTCATCTGGCTACTCACCGGAGGTGGACCACTTTCGGCGACCGATACGATCGCTACCTTCACCTACCGGTATGCCTTCGTTGATTACCAGTTCGGTCTGGCCTCAGCGGCAGCGACGATCGGTCTATTAGTGACGATGGTCTTCACAGTATTCTATGTGAGAAAACAGAAAGTCGATTGATGAACGAGAAGGTGTATGACGATGAATGATCATGAGAGGAACAGACCGGTGACTATGAAGGATGTAGCTAAAGAGGCGGGTCTGGCAGTAGGAACGGTATCAAACTATATCAACGGCAAGAAGAGTGTCAAATCAGCTAATCGTGAACTGATCGAGAGGGCCATAAAAACCCTTGGTTATGAGGTGAACGAAGTTGCACGGAACCTCAAGATGAAGAGTTCCAAGACAGTCGGGGTCATCATCCCCTCTTTCAGTAATGTCTTCGCAGTCAGTACCATAAGCCACCTTGAGACAATCTTCAGAAACAACGGGTACACCCTGCAGGTGTCGAGTTATAACAATATCATCGATTCATTGGATGAGATCATTCACTCCCTGATCATGAAACAGGTAGAGGGATTGATCATCATGCCTGCTAGCGAGATCCCACAGAGAGTGATCGAGAGGATCAATTCCCTCATTGATCAGAGGCGACCTATCGTCGTCTTCGACAGCCCTGAAGAACAGACGAGGTGTGATCATATCGTACTCAACAACTACGAGGTCATAAAAGAGGCGACGAACCGGCTCCTAGGAAGGGGACATACCCATATAGCTCTCCTATCGGGTCCCTCCGGTATCTCCTCATCGACTGAACGTCTCAATGCCTACATCGACGCTCTCAGAGAGAACGATATTACCGTTGAGGAGGATTATATCCTCAATACTGACTATACGAAGAGTACGAGCCGCCAGATGTGCCGTGAACTTCTCGATACCCATCCTGAAGTCACCGCAGTTCTGACTGCTGGTTACCGTATCACCTTAGGGGTCCTTGCTGCGGTGAACGATAAAGAGTTGTCGATCCCCGGAGATATATCGGTCTTCGGCTTCGATGCACTCGATATCTCAGATGTTCTACCCTATGGACTCACCGGGGTCTATATCCCGACAACGAAGGTGGCAGATGCTATCGCTGAGGTGATGCTCGGTCGGTTCGTTTCTGGTTTCGATCAGACACCTGTAACACGACATGTGGCCCTGCAGTTCATACAAGGAGATTCCATAGCTTAAACAGGCTAGCTGATACGAGTTATCATAAGGGATCGAAAAGAAAAGATACTCACGATCTTAGATCGTGTTCAAGGAGCACCTATGTCTAACATATTATATATCACCATGGATCAGTTATCATTGCATGCTTTATCATGCTATGAATCCTATCTGTCTGAGACTCCATCGATCGACAAGTTGGCCCAAGACAGTGTGAAGTTCGAGAAGTGTTATACCGCCTGTGCCCTATGTACCCCAGCTCGGGCAAGTATGCTCACAGGATTATATCCCCATAACCACGGGGCTCTCCACAACTCCGGTATCATGTTCCCCTTCTCTGAAGAGGATATCGGTAGGAGACTACGAAAATTCACCGATATCCTCATAAAAGAGGGCTACAACCTCGGTTACCAGGGGAAGTTCCATGCAGGGATCTCCAATACGGCTAATGATCTCGGTTTCTCAGGATTCGGTCCAAGAGACTATGGGAACTACAAAGAATCAGAACGATTTAGACCCTACCTCGAAGCGTTGGGAATCGAAGAGGTCGAGGAGATCATAGAGTTCTATGCACAGACCGATGATAACTGGATCGACTCATCAGGTTTCGAACGTGGGGATATCAGAGCCACCGGCTCCTATTTCCTGACAGAAGAGACTATACGAATGATCGATGAGTTCACCGAGAGCGATAAACCTTTCTTCCATTGGCTCAGCTTCTGGGGCCCTCATGCCCCCTACTGGCCACACGAATCCTACCTTGAGATGTACAGGGCGGAAGATGTCAGGAGATGGGAATCCTTCGAGGAGGATTGGGAGAATAAGCCCTATATCCATCAACGTTTCAGAGAATCGGTAATGGGCCCCGCAGCACATGCTGACTGGGACCAGTGGAGTACCATCATCAGCAGGTATTATGCCTACACAAGACAGATCGATGACCAGATCGGTCGATTGATAGACCATCTCAAAGACAGGGGTCTCTATGATGATATGACGATCATCTTCACCGCAGATCATGGAGACAGCCTGGGAATCCACAATGGGGTCTTCGATAAAGGACCTATGGCCTTTGAGCAGATCTATCATATCCCAATGATCATAAAACTCCCGAACCAGAAGAACCAGGGAACCACCCATGAGGGTTTCATATCCCTTCTGGACCTTGCCCCCACGATCAGTGAGCTTGCAGGTTCAGAACTGACTGGAACCGATGGGAAGTCATTGGTGGAGATACTCGAGGAACCCTCTACTCAAGGGAGAGATGACTATATGGCTGAATTCCATGGACATCGTTTCCCTGTAGGCCAAAGGATCATCTGGTGGGATAGATACAAGTATGTATTGAACTTCGCAGATAGGGATGAGCTCTATGATGTGATTGCAGATCCTGAAGAGCTCGTGAACCTGATGAGAGACCCTCAGTTCCAAGAGATCAAGAGAGAACTCAGAGAGAGAATGCTAAAGCATCTGTATGATTCGAAAGATAATATGCATGATCAGGCCTATCGTATGCTCACTGATCCCTACGAAGATCAACTCTGATGAAGGTAACACTATGAGACGTTATGTACGTATGATCAGACTCAAACGAGACTATATCAAAGAATATACCTGGTACCACCAACAACCGAGAGAGGAGCTTCAGAACGTGATGCTCAAACATGGGATGCGTAACCATTCGATCTACATCCATGATGATATGCTCGTCTCCATCTTCGACTATGTCGGAGAGGACTATGAGGCTGATATGGCGGCGATCGGATCCTATCAGGTGACTCAGGATTGGCTTAAGATCATGGACCCCATGATGGAACCGCTTGATACGAGAAAGCCCGGAGAGTTCTGGACCTTCTTAGAAGAGATCACCCATTTCGATTAGGAGAATATATGGACAGCAGGACTCGAGTTCGAGATACGATACAATACCACACACCAGACAGGGTCCCCGTATCCTTCAATGCTACAGACGAGACGATAGATAGACTCAAGAAGCGGTTATCTCTCGACTCAGAAGAGGCTTTGTTGAAGGCTCTTGAGATAGATGTAGCCTACATCGCCCCTGATTATATCGGACCGGAGATGAAGAGTTGGAAAGATGCTTCGGGTAATAGAGTCGAAGAACATATCTTCGGTTGGCACAGTACCTATCACTGGTCAGGTGGTGACTACACCCCGATCGTCTCCTACTACCCACTCGATGAGGCAAAGACTATCGCAGATATCGAAGCTCATGACTGGCCCGATCCAGACTGGTTCGATTATGAGGGTCTCAAGGATAAGATCTCACGATATCCTGACCTTGCTCTGATGGTGGGGAACATCGGTAACTATCAGGTAGGGACCAAGATCCGTAATGCTCAGAAGCTCTACATGGATATGGCTCTGGAGCCGGAGTTCGCAAAGGCACTGTTCAAGAGATTCCATGATTTTGAGATGCAGCACTATGAGCGGATCCTACAGGCAGGGAAAGGAAGGATCGATATCCTCAGAGTCTATGATGATTACGGGACTCAGGGTTCCATGCTCTTCAGTCTCGATATGTGGCGAGAGTTCTTCAAAGAGAGTACTCGAGCATTGGCAGATCTTGCCCACAGCTATGGAGCCTATTATATGCAGCATTCCTGTGGTGCAGTCGGTCCGATCATCGAGGAGCTCATCTCCTGTGGGGTCGATATCCTAGACCCGCTTCAGAAGGTCGCCGGTCTAGAACCTGAGACACTGAGAGAAGCTCATGGTAACAGGATAGCTTATCATGGGGGGATCGATACACAACATCTCCTTCCAAGCGGGAGCCCTGAAGAGGTCTCTGCTGAGGTCGATCATTATGTAGAGATACTCGGGAGATCAGGTGGTTACATCTTGTCTCCTAGTCAGGCCTTCCAGGGAGATATTCCCCTAGAGAACATCCTAGAGATGTATAGATTAGCCCATAGATAGGATCGATCTACAGTGGGATGTTCCCATGCTTCTTATCCAATGTGCACTCGACTTTATTTGAACTGCTCCTCAAGGCCTTGATGATGAACTCCCGTGTCCTGTCAGGGGAGATGATCTCATCGACGATACCTCGCTTCACAGCCGTATCAGGATTGAGGAAAGCCCTCTTGTATTCCTCTGTCTTCCGTTGCTTGAAGGCCGCAGGATCAGTACTTGCTGCCAACTCTTTTCTAAAGAGTACCTCAATGGCACCCTCTGCCCCCATGACAGCTATCTCTGCCCTTGGCCAGGCGAAGACGAAGTCGGCGCCGAGCTGTTTCGAACACATGGCAATATAGGCTCCCCCATAGGCTTTTCTAAGAATGACTGTTATCTTTGCGACAGTCGCTTCAGAATAGGCATACAACAGTTTTGCCCCATGGCGGATGATCCCCTTCTGCTCCTGTTCTGATCCGGGCATGAATCCCGGAACATCTACGAAGGTAAGAAGCGGTATATGATAGGCATCACAAAAACGTATGAAGCGAGCAGCCTTATCACTAGCATCACAATCTATGACACCGGCAAAGACCTTCGGTTGATTAGCGATCACCCCGGTAACAGCTCCACTGATACGTGCAAACCCTACTACGATATTCTGAGCGAACTCTTTAGCTACTTCAAGAAACCGGCTGTCATCGACAGTAGCTTCGATGACCGTTCTTATATCATAGGCCTGCTTGGGATTATCTGGAATAAGGTGAGAGAGAGCTTTCCCCTCATAGGATACTCTCTGATGCAGTACGGTATGATCCTGTTTGATATTGTTCTGGGGAAGATAATCGAAGAGTTCTTTCACCTGTTCGAAACAGCTATCTTCGGTCTTTGAGAGGAAGTGTGCCACCCCGCTCGTATGTGCGTGCATCTGCGCACCACCGAGAGTCTGCGAATCGATACTCTCGAAGAGGACCTGCTTGACGACTTTCGGCCCGGTGACGAACATCTTACTGATAGTCTCAACGACGAAGACGAAATCGGTGATCCCCGGTGAGTAGACAGCACCTCCGGCACAGGGACCTAAGATGATCGAGATCTGTGGGATATAACCGGAGGCTAAGGTATTAAGACGGAAGATGTCACCATACCCACCGAGGGCTTCGATGCCCTCCTGTATCCTAGCCCCACCAGAATCATTGATACCGATCACCGGACAGCGATACTTGATAGCAAGTTCGATCACCCGCTCGATCTTCTGGCCATGCATCTTCCCGAGCGTCCCACCCATCACGGTGAAATCCTGAGAGTAGATCGCTACCTGGCGATTCATGATGGTCCCGAAACCGGTGATGACCCCATCATAGGGTATATGCTTCTCATCCATCCCGAACTCATGACAGTCGTGTTCTATATGTGATCCGATCTCCCAGAAGGAGTCTCCATCGAGGAGTCGTTCGATCCGTTCGATCGCATGATACTTACCATGTTTGTGTTGTTTTTCCAGGTCATAGTTCATCTTTCGAAACCCCTTTAGGAAAAGAATATAGGAGGAAGATCTTTCATCAAGTATACCACTTAATCACCTGTTGTACAGATTCTCTTGGAATCGAAAAGAACGGTTGTATAAATAATTTGACAGCGCCGAATTCTCATGTTATTGTTATAGACATCTAGAAGACTATAAGTCTAACAAAGGTGTGTGGTATGTCAAAGAAACTTCGTTATCTAGAAATAGCAGATGTACTCAAGAAGAAGATCAAACAGGGAGAGTTCCCTCAAGGTCAGGCTCTGCCAAGTCAGAAAGAGCTCTCTGAGATATTCAACACCTCGGTGATGACTACCCGGGGCGCTCTTGCCGAACTCGAACAGGAGGGGATCATCACAGTCATCCATGGAGTCGGGACATTCGTCTCCTCTCCAGCTATCCATAATGACACTCTCAGTCTTCAGGGTTTCCAGAACGAGATGGATCGTCAGAAGATGTCCATAACCAATGAGGTCATCGGTGTGAAACATGAAATCGAACAGAGGGAGCTTCTTGATCTTTTCGGTAAGAGGTCCGGGAGATTCAGCTCTCTCTCTCGTCTGAGGACCATCGATGGGAAACCAGTCATCTATCAGTGTTCATATGTAGAGAAACAGTACAGTTCTGTCTTCGATGAATACCAGGCAGACCAATCGCTCTACCAGCTCTTCAGCCAGAAGACAGGGATCATGGTCACCCAGGGAAGAGAGATCATGATACCGGTCATACTCCCTGACGATATCGCGAAGACCCTGGGTTTCGATGAACCCTGCACCGCCTTCTTATCGAAACGGGTCAGTATCAGTCTTGAAGAGAAGGTTGTCCTCTATGATGAGGCGTATCTGCCGGGTCCCTATGTGATCATGGCATCACGAAAACATGGAAAGAATAATAGTTTCAAATATATCATCAATCAGACAGGAACGATCGATTCGCTTGATAGTTTCAACGATTCCGATCTATGGGAGGATCTTATTTAATGAGTGAGAAGCAAGCTTTACGCATTGAGAATCTGAAGAAGAGCTATCCAGGCGTCAAAGCACTCAAAGGGGTGAATGTCAGTTTCAATGAGGGAGAGGTTCATGGTCTTATCGGGGAGAATGGTGCTGGGAAATCGACCCTCATCAAGATCCTTGCCGGTATCGTCAAGGCAGATACCGGATCATTCTTCATCAGGGATGAGGAGATCACGATCAGGTCTAGTAAGGACTCTTCATCGAATGGACTCTCTTTTATCCATCAGGAACTGAATCTCGTAACCTATTTCAATGCTATGGAGAATATATTCCTTGGACATTCCTATCCAAGAAGATTCGGTCCCTTAGTGGACTGGAAAGCCCTGAAAAAGAGGACTCAGAAGATAACTGATACTCTTCAGGTCAGCTTCCCCCTTGATAGGCCGGTAAGCTACCTGTCGGCAGTAGACCGTGCTATGGTAGCTATTGCACGTGCATTCGCCGTTGATGGTAATGTCTATTTCATGGATGAGCCGGCAACAGCTCTTACCGATATCGAGAAGGAGAAGCTCTTCTCCGTCATCAAGAATCTAAAAGCTCAGGGGAAGACGGTAGTATATGTATCTCACAACCTTGATGATGTCCTGCAGATAACAGACAGGATCACTGTCATGAGAGACGGGGCAGTCGTTGAGTGTAAGAAGACCTCTGAGATGACCAAAGATACACTGATCAGCTCTATGATCGGTAAGGATCTCGAGTCCTCCTTCCCGAAGAGGCTAGGATCTCCTGCAGAGACTCTCTTGAGTGTATCCCATCTTTCTAACTCTCATATAAGAGACTTGAGTTTTTCTTTGAGAGCAGGAGAGATCCTCGGGATCGGAGGGCTTGTAGGTTCAGGAAGGACCGAGTTGCTCGAATCGATCTTCGGATCACGAGCCCTCTTTTCAGGAGAGATGCTACTAGAGGGAGACTCCTATAAACCATCATCTCCAAAGGATGCCATCGCAAGTGGTGTGGTACTCGTTCCTGAAGAGCGAAGAAAACAGGGACTCGTCATGAGTCGCTCCATTTTCGAAAACATCTCCATGATGTCCCTAGCCGATCTCTCGCATGGAGGCCTACTCGATCATCAAGCGATCAAAGAGAGATCCCATGAGGCTGGAGATAAGGTAAGGCTCAAGAGTGCAGATTACCGTAACCATGTAGGCACCCTCTCTGGAGGAAACCAGCAGAAGGTCGTCTTTGCCAAGACGGTTCTGCAGCAGCCTAAGGTGCTGATGCTCGATGAACCCTCGAAAGGGGTGGATGTCGGGGCACGGTTCGAGATCTATTCGATCATCCAGGAGCTAGCTGCATCGGGAACCGGTGTCATCATCGTGAGTTCAGATTTCAACGAGGTCCTAGGGCTCGCAGATCGCATCGTCTTCATAAAAGATGGATACCAGACATTTGAGAAAGAGAATAGCGATATTGATCAGGAATCATACCTGAATTACTGTTACGGGAGAGAATTGTCATGAAGCAGACAGCATTAGATAACGATAAAGAGAAGAGAACAGGAGCATTCATAAGAACCTGGGGGACCCTGATCGGGTTCCTGTTACTTATGACCATATTCTCAGCGATCAGACCGGATGTCTTCCCCTCTGGGAGAAATCTGAAGAATATCATAGAACAGGTAGCGACTCTGTCGATCGTCGCATCGGGAGTGACCGTGGTCATGATCACGGGAGACTTCGATCTCTCAGTAGGTGCTATAGCCTCCCTCGTCGGTATCGTGACAGCGTTATTGATGAAAGCAGGTATGGGAACCTTTGCGAGCATCCTCATTGGTCTGACTCTAGGAACCTCTGCAGGACTCCTGAATGGACTGATCATCGCATATGGGGGATTATCAGCATTCGTCGGCACGCTTGCCACCATGACCGCCTACAGCGGGGCTGCACTGTTGATCTCAAAGGGTACGACAGTCTTCGGCCTTCCTGAGAACTTCAGGTTCCTCGGTCAGGGATCTCTCGGCTTCCTTCCGATATCGGTGATCATCATGCTGCTTACCTTACTCGGAATCTATATACTGCTCGAGCAAACGACCTTCGGAAGAAGACTCTATGCGATCGGTGGAAATGAAGAGGCCTCATTCCTCTCAGGGATCAGGACGAAACAGATCAGATTCATCGCCTTCGGTATCTCCGGCTTCTTCGCATCATTGGGGGGGATCGTACTGACGAGCCGACTCTACTCAGCTCACCCTCAAGCAGGCTCCCCCTTCATGCTCAACGCTGCAGCAGCAGTCTTCTTGGGAATGACAGCATTCAGAGAGGGAGAGGCGAACGTATGGGGAACACTCTTAGGAGTCCTCATCATGGGAGTCATGGGCAATGGCCTGAATATTCTGGGGATCAATACCTATGCACAGTCGATCCTCACCGGTGTCATCATCGTACTGGCAGTTCTACTCTCATCACTGGCAAAGAAGAAGGCATAGCCGATGAAAAATATGATCCTAGATCATACCTGGAGGACAGGGCAGCCGTTGCTTATCGGCTACCTTCCTGCGTTCTATCCAGATATAAGATCTTATAAGAGAGTCCTAGAGTGCTGTGCAGAACAGGGACTAGTGTTCCTGGAGATCGGAGTACCCTGCAATGATCCCTATCTAGATGGAGAGGTGATCAAAGAAGCTATGGCACAGGTCAATGTCCCGAGTTCAGAACGCCTTACTATAGTACATGATTCGATCACAGAGGTCAGAGCCTCTGGGATTCAGGGAATCGTCATGCTCTATGATGAGACACTGAGTGAGATCGGAGTCAAGACCTTCGCAGATACCTGTAAGAGTGCAGAAGCGGTCGCTGTCCTCGTTCCGAATATCACAGAGAAGAACAGAGATCTGCTGTATGCACAGCTCAAAGACTCCTCAGTCGAGATCGTGAGTTTCGTAGGCTTCGGCAAGAGTGATGAGGAGATCATAAAGATCATGGAACACACTACTGGCTTCATCTATCTTCAATCGATCGAAGGAAGTACCGGAGGGAAGTTCAAGGCAACCCCTGAGGCCAAGCGACGTCTGGATTCAGTGAAGAGTCTGGCAGGTCCCTTCAATCTACCAGTAGCTCTAGGCTTCGGGATCAGTACCCTCGAAGATGCTGAAGAGGCAGCTGAGATCGGAGCGGATGCAGTGATCATAGGAACAGCGTTCCTCAAGAAGACAGCAGCAGGAATCGACCATCTTGAGAACTACCTGAAGAGTTTCTCACCCTATCTGAAAAAGGAGGAGCCGGCATGGAGTATCTGATTTCCGTAGATATCGGAACGACAGCACTCAAATCATCGATCATCTCTAAAGATGGGATCATCCTCGCCTCCCGTTCACAGGATTATCCACTGCTCGCAGATGGATCGATCATCGAACAGGAGCCCCACCTCTGGTGGGAGGCCTTCTGCACCACCTCGAGGCAACTGATCGAAGAACATGGAGAGCTCTCAATAGCAGCAATCGTCCTCAGCGGACAGATGCAGGATCTTATTCTCATCGAAGAGGGCCAATGTATCAGCAATGCGATCCTGTATTCTGATACCCGCTCTCAAGCTGAGTTCAAAAGGCTTGAGGCAGATCTTACGAGTGAGACTCTACAGCAGATCACGAGAAACAGTCAGGATGCATCAGGAATACCTGCAAAACTGCTCATGCTCTCAGAGAGGAAGATGCTCACAGAAGCAACTACCTTCCTTTTAGGTGCACATGACTATCTGTGCTGGAAACTCACCGGAAGATCGGTAACCGATCCTACTAATGCAGCTACCACCGGACTGATGAACTATGAGAAGAGCCGTTGGGATGAGACGCTCCTTGACTACTTGAAGATCGAAGAGGCGCAGCTTCCAACGATCGAAGCAGCAGGGAGTATCACCGGCAAGATCACAGAAGAGGCTGCAGAGCACTGCCTACTCAGAGCAGGTCTACCGGTCATTCATGGAGCTGGAGATGCAGCCTCCTCGACTGTCGGGGCTGGAGCCGGAATACCGGGAGTCTACTCCTGTTATCTTGGGACCTCAGGCTGGGTCTCAGCGACTGTTGCAGATCCTATCGATCCCTCCTATGGGATCTTTAATCTAAAACATCCCAATGGCGAGGATACGATCGCAATCGGTGCGATGCGCACTACCGGAGGGAATGTCTCATGGCTGCTTGAGGCCTTTGAGATCGAGGGGGACAAGTATGAGAAGCTGCAGGAGATCGCTGGTAAGGCAGCCCCTGGAGCCTCAGGACTCTTCTATCTCCCCTATCTTCAGGGAGAAAGATCTCCCTTCTCTGATC
>CAKZLE010000020.1 GCA_937125225.1 uncultured Spirochaetia bacterium | reverse complement strand
TTTTACACCAATAGCGTTACCTCTGAGCTTATCCACTGCAGTGCCCTTTTACGGTAAGACTTTCAGCAGATGCAGTTACCATACGAGCTACTACTCCAACCTCTTTGTATATGATCTACAGTTAGTCATACAACAAGAAGGAGTTATTATGGCAGTTGCAGATTCCCTATCCAACAACACAGCAGATGCTAACCATGAGATGAATCCCTCAGATACGTTCCCTATGATCGATACGATCATTGAACAGTATCGTGATACTGGTGGAGCACTTATCCCAGTGTTGCAATCCACTCAGAATCTTCTCGGGTATCTACCCAAAGAATCATTACAGTATATCAGTAGAGCATTGAAGATCCCCTACAGTGAAGTCACTGGTGTCGTCACTTTCTACTCGTTCTTCTCCACTGTCCCACGAGGTAAGCATGTCATCAGAGTATGTCTTGGGACCGCCTGTTATGTGAGAGGTGGCAAAGATGTTCTCGAGACCTTCTCAAGAGAACTCGGGATCAAAGTTGGGGAGACCTCCGAGGATCGTCAGTTCTCATTAGAGATCGGAAGATGTTTTGGAGCTTGTGGACTTGCACCGGTGGTGATGATCGATGAGGATGTCCACCAACGAGTGAAACCTACCAAGATCCGGGAGCTACTCGTTCCCTACAGAAATGGGGAGGAATCATAGATGACACAGAAAAGAATCTCAGAAACGATCATAAAACAGTTACAACACATAGCTGAAACCTATGATAAGAACAGAAAGAACCGGTCAGTACTCATCTGTACCGGTGGTGGTTGTATTGCATCAGGATCTTTGGAAGTCAAGAAGGCTTTTGAAGAGTCTCTGTCTCAGCAGGACCTCGACATCGAAGTGATCGGGACAGGATGTATGGGGCCCTGTTCATTAGGTCCTGTCGTCAAGATCATGCCGGAGGGGTCGATCTACCAGAATATAACGGTAGACAAGGTCAACAGGATCGTTGAGAGTCATCTAAAGAATAATCAGCCCGTATTGGAATACCTGATCACCAATGAGGGTTCAGATATTCCCTTACTTGATGAAGCCGAATCAGATTTCCTCTCCCCCCAGCAAAGGATCGTCTTGAGAAACTGTGGGCTTATCGATCCTATGGATATACATGCCTATATTGCAAGAGGTGGGTATCGTGCTCTAGTAAAAGTATTGACCGAGATGGACAGTGAGATGATCATCAACGAGATGAGAGAGTCAGGTATCAAAGGTCGTGGTGGTGCGGGATTCCCTACCTGGCTCAAATGGAAGTTCACCCGTGAGGTTGAGAGTGAGCATAAGTATGTACTGTGTAATGCAGACGAGGGTGATCCTGGTGCCTTCATGGATAGAAGTGTACTAGAGGGGGATCCTCACAGCATCATAGAAGGGATGTCAATCGCTGCCTATACCATCGGTGCCGATCAGGGATATGTCTATGTTCGTGCAGAGTATCCACTCGCAGTCGCAAGACTACAGCATGCAATCGAACAGGCAAGAGAACTCAATCTTCTCGGAAAAGCTATCGGGGGGACCGAATTCTCCTTCGATCTTGAGATCAGAATGGGTTCAGGAGCCTTCGTCTGTGGAGAGGAGACTGCTCTCATCCACTCTATCGAAGGAAAACGTGGAGAGCCCAGACCAAGACCACCCTTCCCTGCACATAAGGGGCTCTGGGAGAGACCTACTCTGCTCAATAATGTCGAGACCTATGCGAATGTGGCGGCAATCATCGATCAGTCTGCAAAGTGGTACAGCTCTTTTGGAACGGAGAAGAGTAAAGGGACTAAAGTCTTTGCTCTAGCTGGTGCGGTGAACACTACAGGGCTCGTAGAGATTCCGATAGGGACTCCTCTTGGTGATATAATCTTCGATATCGGAGGGGGAATCAAAGGGAACAGAGCCTTCAAGGCAGCTCAGATCGGTGGACCATCTGGCGGCTGTATTCCTAAAGAGTATCTTTCAGTACCTCTCGACTATGACGATCTCAAAGAACTCGGAGCCATCATGGGGTCTGGAGGGATGATCATCCTCGATGACACCTCCTGTATGGTTGATGTAGCCCGATACTTTCTGGAGTTCGTCCAGGAGGAATCCTGTGGAAAATGTGTTCCCTGTCGCGTAGGGACCAAGCGAATGCTTGAGATCCTCACCCGTATCTGTGACGGTGACGGTGTAGAAGGTGATATCGAGAAGCTCATAGAGCTGGGGACTCAGATCAGACAGACCGCACTCTGCGGACTCGGACAGACCGCGCCGAATCCAGTCCTCTCTACGATCAGACACTTCAGAGCGGAGTATGAGGCTCACATAAGAGACAAGCATTGTGAAGCTGGAGTATGCCCAGGACTTGTAAGAGCACCTTGCCAGAGTGCCTGCCCCGCAGCCGTCGATATACCGGGTTTCGTCTCCCTCGTTGGAGAAGGACGCTATGCAGAGGCCTTGAAGCTCCATCGAGAGCGAAATCCCTTTGCAGCGATCTGTGCTCGAGTCTGTTTCCACACCTGTGAAGAGATGTGCAGAAGATGCAGCATGGATGATTCTGTGGCTATACGCTCCATCAAGAGATTCATGGTCGACCAGGAGGTGACCGTACAGTTACCTGAGGTCAGAGAGAATGATGATAATGCGAAGAGAAAGATCACAATCGTCGGAGCTGGACCTGCAGGCCTCTCCTGTGCCTACTTCTTGGCCCGACTCGGTTATAGACCAACCGTACTCGAGGCCTCTAGTCGTCCAGGAGGAATGCTCGTTCAGACCATCCCCTCCTACCGACTGCCGAGAGAGACCATAGCACGAGAGATCCGAATGATAGAGAACATGGGGGTAGAGATCATCACCGATACGAAGATGGGATCAGACTATACACTCTCATCACTCCTTGAAGATGGCAGCGAGGCCGTCTGTATCGCCCTAGGAGCACCTGATTCATTATCGATTGGACTACCAGGTGAAGAGGCTACGGGAGTGATCCAGGCAGTACCCTTCCTCCAGAGATACAATATCAGGGGATCGGCGCAGGTCGGTAAGCATGTCGCTATCATCGGTGGTGGTAATGCTGCAGTAGATGCGGCGAGAACCGCCTTACGGCTAGGAGCGGAGACTGTAGAGATCATCTATAGAAGGACCCGTTATGAGATGCCTGCCTATGAGGAGGAGATCGCAGAGGCCCTACAAGAGGGTGTCACGATATCCTGTCTGACTCAACCAGTCGGTATCAAGAAAGATGATGAGGGAAAGGCCATAGGGGTAGATTGTCTGAGAATGCAGCTAGGTGGTTTCGATACATCAGGTCGAAGACGTCCTCAAGCAGACAGACAGGTACAGTTCACCATCACAGCAGATCAGGTCATCATGGCCATCGGACAGCGACTGGAGCTCTCGAATTCTTTAGGTGATTCAATACTGGAATTAAACGACAGTAAATTCATCTATGCCGACCCGGTAACAGGTGCTACCTCTCTGAAGCATGTCTTCTCAGGAGGAGATTGCAGCAGTGGACCTGCTTCAGTGATCGATGCAGTCGCAGCAGGTGAACGCTGTGCAGTAGGTATCGATTCCTACCTCACCGGTGAGGAACATGCCTTCTGGAGATATGAGAAAACTATAGACACCACCTACGACCCTGATGAAGAACCAAGTGCCGATACTCGAGAGTCGGTAAACCAGATACCGATCGAAAGACGGAAGAACAATTTCGAAGAGGTTGAACAGCCCTGGTGTGAACCGGTTGCTCAAAGACAGGCTCATCGATGCCTGAGATGTGATTATGGTAAACATATACGAGAAGAGATAAAGGAGGATGCTCATGCATAGTCTATCTATAAATGGAAAACTCATCACAGTCCCGGTCGATACTACGATTCTTGAGGCTGCGAACAAGTTGGGGATCCGTATACCGACTCTCTGCTTCCTTGAGAGTCTCAAACCCACCGGTGCCTGTAGAGTCTGTGTCGTCGAGATAGAGGGAGCGGCGAACCTAGCGGCAGCCTGCTCTACCCCTATCAGGGATGGGATGGTCATTCACACGAACAACAGAAGAGTCAGAGAGGCTCGAAAGACTGTCGTAGAGCTCCTTTTGAGCGAACATGAGGGAGCGTGTACCACCTGTGACAGATCTGAGGACTGTGAACTCAGAGCACTTGCCACAGAGCTTGGTATCAACAGCATCAGATACGAGGGAGAGAAGACAGAACAATACATGGACTACTCTACCCCCGCCCTCTATCGGGATGCAGGAAAATGTATCAAATGTAGAAGATGTGTACAGATCTGTAATGAGGTTCAGAACGTAGGGGCCCTCTTCCCGCAATACCGTGGGTATAACACTACGATCGGACCAGCGTTCACCTCTCCTCTTGATAGTGTCGCCTGTGTACAATGTGGTCAATGTGCAGCTGTTTGTCCAGTCGGAGCGATCGTTGAGAGATCCCATATAGACTTCGTCCTCAAGGACCTCGATGATCCGAAAAAACACGTAGTGGTTCAGACTGCTCCAGCTATCAGGGCCGCCTTGGGAGAGGCCTTTGACCTACCACCTGGGACTTTGGTCACCGGAAAGATGATCACCGCTTTGAGAGAACTGGGATTCGATGGAGTCTTCGATACCAACTTCTCAGCAGATCTTACGATCATGGAGGAGGGAACAGAACTCCTGACAAGACTGAGGAACAGATTGGTACTGGGGAAAGAGGATGTAGCCCTCCCCCAATTCACCAGCTGTTCTCCAGGTTGGATCAAGTTCGCAGAGTACAACTATCCTGATTATCTTCCGAACATCTCCTCCTGTAAGTCACCTCAACAGATGTTCGGAGCTATCGCTAAGACCTACTATGCTCAGAAGATGGGAATACGACCGGAAGATATGACAGTCGTCTCCATCATGCCCTGTACTGCGAAGAAGTTCGAAGCACAGCGGGATGAGATGAACGATAGTGGAGTGAGGGATGTGGACTATGTCCTGACGACTCGAGAACTCGGCAAACTGATCAAGATGTCAGGGATAGATTTCCTCTCATTAGCAGATGGTCAGATGGATAATCCCATGGGTATTTCCTCAGGGGCCGCCGATATCTTCGCGAACACAGGGGGAGTCATGGAGGCAGCCTTGAGAACTGTCTATGCGGTAACGACTGGAAGGGTCCTCCCCACTGAAGACCTCCATATAGGTCCTCTTGCAGGGCTTGAGGGAATCAAGACTGCTGCGGTGGTACTGAAGGATCTTGTAGAAGACTGGAAGTTCCTCGAAGGGGCTGAGGTCAAGGTAGCAGTGGCTCACGGACTCAGTAATGCAGCTAGACTCATGGAGAGGATCAAGGATCGACCGGATGAGTTCCTCTTTGTCGAGATCATGACCTGCCCTGGGGGTTGTATCGGAGGTGGTGGGCAACCAAGATTCACCACCAATGAGATCAGAGAGGCACGAATCGCTGCGATCTATGCAGAGGATGAGGGTAAGAAGTTGAGACAATCTCATGATAACCCTGCAGTAGAGACCCTCTATAAGGAGTTTCTGAAACAACCACTGAGTCATATATCCCATAAGTTGCTTCATACCGAATACAAGGAACGTGAACCGGTTAGCTAGCAAGACAGCAGAAAGAAGAAGACCCCCGGCAATCCGATTGAGAGCCGGGGGTCTTGATCTTTTTGGCATAAGATCCTGTATGTATAGCTTCCTAGAAGTTCCAGTCAAGTGAACACTCGACGAAATTGTTATCTGAATATTGGCCGAACAGGGTATCCTCCTCACCACCGAACACATGTGCGGTGAGAGTCGCACTCATATTGTCTGAAGGTGCATACTCTACGGAAGGATAGAATCCGTAATCCTGATCCTCGATATGGTAGAAACCTACCAGTTTCACATCTAGACGATCATTACAGAAGGAGTCAGTAAGAGCAGCTATGATCAGGTTCTCTGTATATTCACCCTCTGCATCATATTCGATATCACCGGAGGTGATCCCATCACTTCCCAGGATGATCGTACCAGTCTCCTGGATATTCAGGTTTCCTATGGGAAGGTCTTTATCAAAGCCTGCTACCCAGGTGACATTGTTATTGTAGACATGGGTATCATCCCCAGCGAAATCATAGGTCATATTATAGGCTGCCTCAGCCTTCAGATTGAAACCGCCGGCAATATATCCTGCCTCAAGACCAAAAGTATGCATCCTGTCATAGGATAGACTGTAATCTATATAACTCTCCGCGATATTCGGAGTGACGGTCACCGAAGGGAGTTTGTTGAAACCATAATAGTAGGTAAGCCCATAGTCCAGACCCTCGACAGTCGAGGTATAGTGAAGTGCTGCCTGTCCATAATCTAGAGTGTTCAGATCGATCTCTGTGACATCTCGGCCACCATTCACACAACCATAGGCGGTAGCTAGAGCGGTGATCGCTGCTGGGAGTTCAGTCTTGGTCTCTTTTGCCTCCCAGATACTTCCCGACTCTGCGAGTCTATCGGGAGTGAGTACGGGAACATAGACAGCCTCGAAGAGGCCAGACATTCCTACGGGGATGTTCGCTTTGACCATCAGTTCAGGATCCATCATCGCCAGATAATCGGTACTTAGGAACTCTGTCAGGTCTACATTGTTGAGGACATCGACCACATGATACTCATCAGCCTTTCCCCAGACTACTTTCATGAGTCCTGCCTCTAAACTCATATTCTCACCAAAATACTGCCCATAGGCCTCATTGATAACCATTTCGGTGGTCATGTCTTCCTGAGGTGCTAATGTAGCATCGGTATGGATGAGAAAATCTGCACCATCATAATGGAGTTGAAGACCTATCTCAGGAGTGAGTTCTAACGTATCATCTAGGGACTCGACATCCCCGATTGCATCGATCGCATCAGAGGAGATATAGGCTCTAACAGGTACTGCTACCGAACCATTGATCTCAACAGATGAGACAGCTTCGGATTCTGTACCAAAGCCATCGGTATCATCAAAGGAGAAGAAATCTTCAGCGAACAGTCCTGTAGCTACTAGAAGTATCATCAGTGAACATAGTATTTTCTTTTTCATGGTTATCTCCCGGTATTGAGGTATTGTGTGGTGAACATCTTACTGTTGATCGGTTTGTCATATTCCACATTCATGACCGTAAGTCTTGTAGCATGGCCGGTCTGGACATTCTTGTATTCTGTGACCATAGGAGTCCAGTGTGTTCCGACCTTATCCATCTGTTCTATCGTGAGGACCTTAAGAAGTTGATCCTTCTTATCATACATCTCCATCTTCACCGGTGTGTAAGACTCTTTATCGAACCAGGTCACACGATACCCATATTGGGAATCATCGGGATCGACTGATACGGCCTTGACGACATAACAGTCCCAAGATCCGGTATGTTCTTCCCGCAGGAACTCATGGGTATCTCTTTCCACCTCACGATCTTCCATATCATCATAGGAGGCATCTGAACCCATGAAGGACTTACTCCCCTCTGAAGATGCGATCCTACGAACTCGTTTGAGTGCTGGGAGATAGATCCATTTATCATCACCCCTGTCACTGTTCTCGACCTGCAGGAATCGGGTATTCTTCACACTAGCGGGAGCCCTGAATACCATGAGGGTATTGGCAAGCTCTCCATCCTCTATACCCCACTCCTCGATGAGACGACTAGAACTCTTCCCTCCGGCCTCGATGAGTTCCATCTTCAGAGCCATATGGGTCGTATCGGGTAATATCTTATCATGATATGACTGGGCGACTTCCAAACCGGTCACGGCGAACAGTGCCGGGGAGATAAGCAACAGGATCGCTGCACTTCTTAACATTCTTTTCATAGTATTCCTCCAAAATTGGTAATTGATTGTTATGTTCTACTGATGAACTTGGGCTTGAACAGATTCAGCATCACCGGAAGGACTGTCAAAGCAGCAACCGAGGATGTGAACATGATGATCGCAACGAGGATACCGATGTATCTCAAGACGATGAACTGACTGAAGATCAGGACCGCGAATCCCAATCCGACTGATACTGCATTGGTGATGATAGCCTTTCCGGTACTCAAGACCGTACGTCTTGTCACCTCATCAAGGTCTTTAGAAAGAAGCCTTTCGCTCTTATAGCAACTGATGAAATGGATGGTATAGTCTACTCCGACTCCGATCGCTATAGAGGCAATCAGGGAAGTGACCATATCGAGGTTGATACCGAAAGCACCCATGATACCGAAGTTGATCAGGATCGATAATGATAGGGGGATGACCCCGAAGATCCCTGCTACCGGTGATCTGTAGGCAATGGAGACGATCAGGAATACCGCAACAAGGGCAGTAAGAAGGCTCTTGATCTGTGAACCGGTGACCATATCGGTGAGGACACTAGTCATCTCACCAAGGCCGGTATTCTCCACGGTAATATTCTCTGGGAAGTGCTGCGCAGCATAGGCATTAACATCATCGATGATCGCTGCCACTACAGCGGTATCATAGGATGTGATCTGAATGAGCATACGTACCGAGTTTGGCTCAAGAATATCATCTGAGTAGGCATCTAGGGAGCCTGAATAGAGTAACAGGTACTGTGAAATAAGATTCTTGAGTTCCTCTGTGGTATCTACAGGATACTTCGCAGGGTCTTCAGGGATCTCATAGTAGGCCATTCCTCGATAGTTGCAGGCCTTAGCGATCTCAGTGGCTAACTGATCAATACTGAGCTCTTTCCCACTATTCTCCTGTACGATATCTCTTGTGAGCGATACGAACCCAGCCCAAGTGAGTTGGGTATCAAGAGCAATGGTGCTAAAGGTCCCTTCACTATCGGCTGAATCAGTGTCGACGACACGCTCTTCTTCATCGAAGAAGGAGGTGGTCTCTGCAGAATCATCAGTAAAGAAGCTTGAGAAGGAGTCGTCTTCAATCCCCATATCCATATCCATATCCATAGAATAGGAGTCATCGAGATCTTCAGAAAGAGCCTCTACCGGGAAGTTCATGATCTGGTTCATTCGTTTGATGAAATCACTGTAGCTGATGATCTTTCCAATAGCCTCATGTTCTGCTAAGAGATACTCTTTGAGTCCGTCCATCTCGCTCAATACTGCAGGATCGATGACATCAGTAGGATCATCACCGCTGATGACGACATTGAAAGTATTGGTACCCGCTAAGTTCTCACTGATATAATCACTATCGACTCTGATCGATGAATCCTTAGGGAAATACTCTATGAGGGCACTCTCGATATTCATATGGTTGAGACCTACGAACGAGGCAACCAACACTACGACAGTGATTGCTATGATCGCACCGGTGTGACTCGACACCTTATCGTAGACATTTTCCATTCTCTTGTGGGAGAGCTGCTGACGTCGAGTCTTTCTCTCTTGGATCTTCTTTGAAAGGTTCTTCTCATTCTCACGATAACTCACGATAACAAGAGCTGGAATAAAGGTCAGAGAGAGGACTAGGGCTATGAAGACTCCTATAGAGGAGAATAGTCCGAAGGCCTTCAGAGGACCGATTGGACTTGTCATGATCGAAGAGAAACCTACAACAGTAGTGAAGCCTGCAAGTAGTACCGGCTTGAAGACATGTTTGACTGAATCAGCAACGATATCTCTATGTGCTTCCATAGAGAGCTTACCCTTGCTTGCCCTTCTCTGTGCATAGTAATGGTTGAGTACATGGATACCATAGGCACTACCTATCGCTATGATCAATACAGGCAGACACGTTGAGACAACCGTGAAGGAGAAATCAAACAATGACATCAGAGCCACCGTCCAGATGGTAGTCACCATTACGGTGATCATTGGCAACAATGTTCCTCCTAGGCTATGGAAGGAGAGATACAGACAGATCAGGAGCACCAAAATGACCAGTGGTATCAAAGAGGACAGGTCCGAGTACATGAACTCTTTGGCCTTCTCTGTGAGGACAGGGTCTCCTGCTACTCTGATATCAAGATCATCATAGCCCTCTACAAGATCCATGACCTCATAGTAGAGGATACTCATCTGCTCTTCGTTTATATCCTCATCGATAGTCAATAGGATCTGAGTAGTCTTGAAGTCCTCTGAATAGAGACTGTTCTCATACATATCTGGCCAATCCTGAAGCTTCCACTTCAGCTGTGCCAACTCTTCTGCAGTACCGGTGAATCCCTCAGGGACAAGGGATTCAACGATCATTCCATCTACACTCCCATCAGGGAAGTCGGCATTGACGATCGACGTCACACCATCAACATGATCAAGATCCTCTGATCCTGAGGTGATCTCCTGAATGACCGAAAGGACCTCAGGTTCGATGAATGACCCGTCAGGGTTCGTGAGGCAAATATCGAGCATGATCTGAGATTCGAAGGTGTCATCGAGATCCTGCATCCTGATATAGGATTCATGGTCTTCGGGGAAATAGATCTTAACATCGTTATCGAGAACGATGTTAGGAAGCTGTAACCCCATGAAAACCGTTATTAGGAGAACCACCGTTATGATGACCCAAGGTTTCTGTAGTATTCTTTTCACTGATTCAACTCCTGTTGCACGTAATACACATATATTACACTATTATTTTACTTACTGCACACTGTGTGCATTTCTAAAGTATATAAAACCATAATGTTGGTCAACAGAATTTGAGATAAATATTTTCTATATGGTAGAAGTTTCAGTTCAAAAGTAACTTATTGTTTTAGGGTGAAAGAGGTTAGTAACATTGCGAACATCGTCTGAATCAATAACTCACCATCAATATTTGCCATGTTATCGATGATCTCCTGGCGACTGGCGACCTTCTGCATGGTGCTATGAATGATAGTCATGGCCGTGAAGGCCCTTACTCTCAGATCTCCTTCAATATGGATAGTACCATCAACTACCCCTTTTTGCAGGGATTCGGTGAAGACCTGTACGATCTGTTCGATCACATAGTTACAGGCTTGTGCATCTTCATCTTTCATGGTCTCTGTTGATAGTTTGAAATCATAGAAGAGAGTGAAATAGACATGATCGAAGTCTTCATGATAGATCTTCATGTAGGCATCTCTCATAGCTATGACCTGCTCTAAACCTGTCATCTCCGGTTCACATGCTTCGGAAATCGCCTTATGGATGAATCTGAAGGAACTTAGGATCACCCGTAGGGTTATCTCCTCTTTACTCGTGAAATAGAGATAGATCGTACGTCTACTGAGCTCTGCCTGCTCTGCGATATCGAGCATGGTGGTATTCATATACCCTTTGTCTATGAATAGCGTCTTAGCTGCACCAAGAATCTCTCCTACCCTTCGCTCTTTGTCTCTTATACGTCGTTCTACTATTCCCATACAGGTATCATAGAATAGAAAGTCTTAAAGGTCAAATTTTATTACATACTCTGTGCAGTTTTGTGTGCATAGATGTAAATCAGCTTTCAATTGACAGTTGCTATTTTTTTATAGGTTGTTTTTCAGAAAAACTAATTTGGCCGTAGCGAACGTGTCTGGGAGACACGAGGTCGGTGGTTCAAATCGCCCATCATAAAATATTATTGAAGGTCGCTACTCCGTATTGAGAGTTCTTTTAACTATATCATTCTTCACTGCTCTATGACGTTTATCTAGCAGAGCTCAAAGAGAAATAAAGAAAGCCTTAGCCCCTAAACTGAGACCTATTTTAGGAAATTAAGAATCATGAGAAAATCTTCACCAAGTTTCACTTCATGAACAGCGTGTCCACCAAGATCGGGTATGATACGACCTCTGAGCATCAGAGCTCCAAAGGGAGCCTGCTGAAAAGTCGATTCTGCCCAATAAAGACCCATAGAATCTACTTACGATACATTAATGATTTAAAATATACCGGAGCGGGAGATTCAAATGTCATTTTTTCTTTGGTAAAAGGATGGATAATCGTCATGTAAGTTGCATGCAGAGTCAGTCTATTTATACCTTTATCTCTCTCTTTATCACCATAGACTCTATCGCCGGCAACAGGGTGACCTGCTTCAGAAAAATGAACGCGGATTTGATTTTTTCGACCGGTAAGAAGTTCAATCAGTAACAGGCTGAACCTTGAAGTTTCACGGATCACTTGATACCGTGTTTTTGCCAGTTTCCCCTTTTCGGGATTACTTATAGAATATACTCTATGAATAGAGTTCTCTGCGAGGTAACTTGTAATCAGCCCCTCTTTTTCATGTAAAAGTCCATGTACAACAGCATAATATTTTTTCTCAAACTGTTCCCATTCACTTTGGAGAAACAACTTTGCCTGCTCAGTCTTTGCAAAGATGAGAATACCCGAAGTGTCCCTGTCGAGACGATGAACAATAAAGACGCGACTCCTAGACTTTGAATTGCCTTTCTTAACATAATCATTGAGTAGATAATGAGCGGTATTCTCTTTTATCTTATCGGTACTGACCGAGAGGAGACCGCTTCTTTTTTCCACAACTAGAATATAGTGATCTTCATAAAGAATATTAAGTCCTTTGGGTTGGAATCTTTTGGGAGGCATTTTGAATTTTTTTTGAGTTTTTTGCATAGTAACAAGCACTCTATCACAGAAGTAGATATTATGAACTAGTTAAATGATCTGATTATGAGAAGATTTCAAGATCAGAACAAACTTCTTATAATCAGAGGTGAAAACGTAAAGGCTTCCACTACGAAGGCAGAAGAGTGTTCAGAGTAGTAAATCAGCTTTCAGTTGACAGTAACTCTTTAAATATGGTATTTTTCAGAGGAATTAATCGGGATGTAGCGCAGGGGTTTAGCGTACGTGTCTGGGGGACACGGGGTCGGCGGTTCAAATCCGCCCATCCCGAATATCATTATTTTCAAAATAAGGATCTAGCTTTTTTAAAGTTAGATCCTTTCCATTTTTACTTCTCTTTAGATTTCTAAAAAGAATGTAAGATTTTTTACTTCATGAAAACCTCTTCATTAATTATTTAAAAAATGGATAATAATCAGGTACGCTTTTTCGTTACAAGGGATCAAGACATCTTCTTAAGAATCTACACAAAAAGTTATTCTTTAACTATCAATTTTATAGTAGATTGATAAGTGCATGAATAATCAGAACAGGTACCCTACTTTCAAGGAGTTATTGTAATGCATAAACGGATCATTCTCATGTTACTCTTCTGTATCTGCTCTTTTTCACTGGTGACAGCTATGGATAACGGGCAGAAGATCTACCCTATCGATTCAGAGTTCTATTCTGCAATGGAGAAACTCTATCTGCTCGAAGGGCATTCTCTTCCCTCTACAGCAGGACCCTGGAGTCGTGCAGAACTCCTGGACATGCTCGACGGAGTCAGAGCTACAACTCCTACATCCAAGAGGATCTTTGATCATCTTACTGAAGAACTTACCTTCAACCCTGAGATTACGTTGAGCGATGCGGTCGCTATGTCCTTCGATATCAATACTGCTTTTGAAGTATATCTCCATACGAACGAAGAGTTCAAAGATGAAGAGTACTGGGTTCATGGTTTCAATGAACGAGAGAAATTCCTTGATGTCGGTTGGGACCTTTGGAGTACCGATAATATCTACATCTACTTCGATGCAGTTCTCCTTATGAACTCATTGGGTAATCATCACAACGATCCAGCGGGCAACTACCTGTATCAAGATACATTCGTTACGAATGCCCCATTCATAGCTCCAGCAGATTTCGGAGCTGATGGGGACTTTACATTCCCCTACCGTAGTTATGGATCGGTTGGTGATGATCACTGGAATCTATCTATCGGAAGAGACCGGTTCTCCTGGGGCCCTGGAAGAAGCGGCAACTTCATGCTTGGTTCCCAGGTGATTCAACATGATTTCGCAAAGTTCACGACATTTCATAATCCCTTCAAATATACGCTTTTAGCCTCTTTCTTCCCACCTGATTCAACGATGGGAGAAGACCAGAACAATGAATTCCCCGGTTTCACGATGTTCTTAGGGCACAGAGTCGAATTCAGTTTTCTAGAAGACAAACTCGGACTAGCTTTGAGTGAGGCAGTTATCTATAAGACTGAGGAGAATACCCTGAACCTGGCAGCGATCAATCCCTTCGGATTCTACCATAATGAGTATATAAGAGGTCTCGCGAACTCCCTCATCACGGTAGAACTCGATTATAACCCCTTTGGGAATGTTGATTTCTATGCACAGTATGCAATAGATGAGATCGCACTCGGTGAGACTACAGCCCCAGATTATGGAGCCTATCCCAATGCCATGGCCTATATGCTTGGAGCAAGGACTGCTTTCCCCATCTCTACTGAGATCGTTGCAGAGACATCCTTGGAAGCAGCGCTCACCGACCCTTTTCTCTATCTGCGAGGACTCGACGGTGTGACTGGAGAAAATATCGAGGGTTACAGCCATGGGTACGGATATGATGTGATACTCAAGAACTTCAATAGACCTGGAGACTATCAACGCACATTCCTCGGCTATGAATATGGTGGTGATGCGATCGTATTGAACTACTCCTCAACCTTGGAGAATGTCGGTCATTGGAGTGCCTATTTCAATGGGATGTATATGTGGCACGGGAACAAGAGATTAGACTCTCAGTGGAGCGCCTATGGGAAGAATGGTCAGGATGACCTTGTCACCATCCTCTCTGGTGATGTGATCGAAAGAACACTCATTCTCAGTGTCGGTGGGAAATATAACATTGAGAAAGTCCCGGGCCTGTATATCAAGGCTAACATGGATTATGTGAATATCGTGAATATGAAGAGTGATACTGCGACACCATTTGTTTGTGATGATTATGGAGATACGGTTGACCTCTATCTCAATGAATCAGGAAACAATCAATCAGATCTCCAAGTCAGTCTCTGTATCGGGTTCAGCATCTGATAGTTATTGAAATATAGTAACAGATTCTTATTTATATGGGAATTTCCCCATAAATCTGTTACTGTTATTGACCATGAAACATATTAAAACACTTAAGTGGGATGGTCTTCAGGCCTCAATTGGCCTAGATGATCAATTCTGCACGATAGCATATGAACAACCAGCGAGATCCCTTTCCTCAGCAGTTCTCTCCGGAGGTTTCTCTGAGATAAGACGGGTGCTGAATCTTAAAGTCCAGGCAAACCCCGAAAGCATAAAGATGACAGACAGGACCTCATGGGATCCACCTGAAAAAACACTCTCTGACTTTATTTCTGACAATGGTTGGAGTGGTCCTGCTGCTGGCATGATGACCTCTGCCCTGATGGAAAGCTTTCGCTTTTCTGAAAGGAATGAAGCGTGGGGAGGAGTATTCTGTGCCCTCACAGCTGGTATCTCCAATGCAAGAGCTGCAGGTGATGAAGCTGACTTTCTCCCAGAAGTGAAAGGGGTACAGCTTCCTACCGGTACGATCAATATCATGATAGGAACGAATGCTGCACTGAGTGATGCAGCTCTAGCTGAAGCTCTGATGATCGCAACAGAGGCTAAGACAGCAGTCCTCTTCAAGTATGGAGTGATAAGTACCCTTTCAGGGTCTCCAGCAACCGGAACGGGGACCGATTCTATCATCGTCTCAAGTGGATCCGGTCCGAAGGCTGATTTCTGTGGTAAACATACGAAGTTAGGTCAACTTATTGGAGAGACCGTCAGCGAGGCCCTCTGCTCTTCGGTTGAGTATCTTATTGAGAGAGGTTTTGCGACTCTTTAGATTATCACTTGCTTGAGTTATCTCCAGCATATTTATGAGTTCAAGAGAAGATACTTAAATCATAGTCTTCAGATAGCCGTTGCAACAGGGGAACTCCTGCCGCACTGTTTCCCTTCTCATCAAGGGCAGGTCCTAGCGTACCGATCCCATATTTCCCAGGGACCACAGAGAGTATCCCTCCACCTACACCACTCTTGGAGGGAATCCCTACTGATAGGGCAAACTCTCCAGAAGAGTCATACATCCCACAGGTAGTCATGATCGTCTTCGTCATCTTGGCAGTCTTAGAAGAGAACAGAATCTCTCCTGTCTCTGGATCAGTCCCATTGTTCGCTATGATCCTGGCAATATTCGCAAGATCTTTGACCTGGACTTCATAAGAGCACATAGTGAAATAGGCATCGAGAACATCTTCGACAGAGGCATCAAAGATCTTCTGTCCATGTTGGAAATAGGCAAGGGCACGGTTAGTATCCCCGGTCCGTTTCTCTGAGTTCAAGACGATCTCATTTATCTTCAATTCAGGGTTCTTTGCTAGTGCTTTCAAAAGAGCTGAAAGATTCTTGATCCCCTCTCGCCCTTCACTCTCTACGATGAAGGAGGTTGTTGCGATCGCACCGGCATTGATCAGTGGATTGAGGGGTTTCCCATCGTTCCGAGTCTCGAGTTTAATGATGGAGTTAAATGAATCTGCAGTCTGTTCTACCCCGATTCGAGTGAACAATCTGTCCCCATAGGATTCAAGAGCATAGATCAGGGTTATGACCTTTGAGATGCTCTGAATAGTGAACCTCGTCTCATAATCTCCAGAGCTGACCATGTTCCCATCCATATCGATGATACATATACCTAATGTATCAGGGTCTGCTTTGTTCAGTTCAGGGATATAGGAGGCGAGTCTACCATTCCTGGTGCAGGGTCTTATCTGCTGTAGCAATTGATCAAGTCTATCCTGAGAGATCTGCATATTCGTACACCTCCAAAATCCAAGCAGAATCATAGTGCCATATTAGATTCCTGAAATCTACTACCAATCGATAGAATATTCAGAAACAATCACAGATTCTTACAGGTAGAGAGTCATCAGTCTATTGGAAACCCTCACACGACTTGATTCAGGAGCTACCCTAGTTTATTGAACCATGCTTTGTGATGTACTCCCTTATATTCCCATCGAGCTTATCACCTCTGATATAGGGGATGAAGAGAACCAAGGCAAGGAGTAACGTGAGGACATCAGCTGCGAGTTGAGCACCAAGGGTACCCATCGTACCAAAGAAACTCGGTAAGATAAGAATTGCCGGGATCAGGAATAATCCCTGTCTAGAGATAGACAGTAATAACGACTCCTTAGCCCTTCCCAATGCCTGGTAGAATACGGTGATGGTATTAGAGATAGCCATCAAAAGGAGAGCTATCGCATTGAATCGTAAACCAATGATCCCAAAGTCCAGAACTGAAGGTTCCGGTCTGAAGATACCCAGGATCTGTTTCCCAAATAATACCAGACAGATAGAGAAGATCATTGCTATCGAGATGCTTATAATCAATGCATATCGGATAGAACCCAAGACTCGATCCTTTCTCCCTGCTCCCATATTATACCCGATAACCGGCTGCACACCCTGTCCCAGACCTAAGATGATCAGAAAGAGGAACAGACTGACCTTCCAGACCAAACCAACAGCAGCTAAAAGTGTTTCACCACCAATGATCATAGCCCTCTGATTCAGGAAGCCTACTGAAAGACTGATCAGTATCTGTCTGAGAAAGGTGGGGATCCCCACTACTGCAGTCTCTCGATAGATACTCTTAGATGGTCTGAACTTCGCCAAAGAGATCCTCACTACTGTCTGATGACGCAGATAGGGAGATAGCAGGATGAAGAAGGCTATCACCTTCGATATCGTCGTAGCGATAGCGGCTCCAGCGATACCCATATCGAAGACAAATATAAAGAGCGGATCGAGGATGATATTGATCAGGGCTCCAGCACTCTGACCGATCATGGATAGCCGTGCACTTCCCTCTGATCTGAGCATATTGTTCATCGTCATCATCCCGACCTGGAACATGCTGCCCAAAAGGATGTAGAAGCCATAACTCCTAGAATGTGAAAGAACTGCTCCACTAGCTCCGAAGAAGCTCAAAAGAGAGTCCAGAAAGGTTATAGAGACGATAGTGAAGATGATTCCACAGATCAAGGCAGTGAAGAAGATCGTGGAACCAACAGTATCAGCAGTCTCGCGTTTATTCATACCCAATAACCTAGAGATATAGGCCCCGCTACCGATACCAAGTGCTAATCCCAAAGAGGTTATCAGTAATGAGATCGGAAGCACGACCTGAGTCGCTCCAGTCTCTGCAGTCCCAAGCCAAGCGACGAACATCGTATCGACGATATTATATATTCCCATCATGATGAGACCCACGATAGCAGGGATTGCCATTTTGTTGATAGCTGTACTCACTTTCTTGTCTCTCATGAGTATGATCCGTGAATCTTCCATGTACTCCCCTACCTGATATCTTATCATGCAACTATATAGCTGGTCATCCAATGAGTCAATATATATTTGCACTTGCCATGCAATTAGAAACGCATAATAACAGATACATCTGTTAAGTGAACATAGGTACTATCTTTTTCCGTATTACAACTACAGATTTCTCAGGATCCCCATAGCGATCAACGAGTCCTTTTTTTGCGAATAGAAAAAAATATATTCACAATAGCCATTTAAAGCATTTTAATGGCTATAAGGGTATAAATATGTATTTGTCAAGCTTTTTTATATCTTTTTCTATTGACTATATGCTAGAGAATGATTATGTTATCGATAAATAATTACCTATTATAAGGAGATACAGATGAATGATGTAAGAAAAGAGATCGAATATGCCTATGAAGACATACGTGCGATCATGACTAGTGACAAGATGTGGGATGGTCTCCTCGAAGACATCAAAGCCTATAGCAAGACTCTTTGTGCAGAGTTAGGCTACGAGGTATCCTCTTTCGATGCTCTCTATGCATACCATGAGAACATCTTCATCCCTGTGAAGAATGAACTCGATTCATTCATGGTACGTATTCTCACTCGTAAAGTATCTCTCGGAAAGGTCTACTTAGCAATTGCGACCCGTTGGTCTGAGATGATGAAAGAAGATAGTTCAATCTATGCAAATGCTGCAGTTCATGAACTGATCTACACTACAAGTACCACCCGATTTAAAAATCTACTCAAAAGGAACACAACGAAAGGTGATAATGATTTCAAAACAGGTAACCAGGCGGCATAGAGGTTCTATTGCACACTAAAAAAGGACTTTGACCATACTATGAGCAAAGTCCTTTTTTATTTCTGAATCAATGAGATCCTTTCATGCTCCTCATAGGCTATCATCAATGATACCTTCTTATCTTGCTTGCCCTACAGAGTACCTTTAGTATAAGATTCACCCTATGTGGGAAATCAGTATCATCGCAGTTTCACATGTACTATTCGGAATCATCCTCATTGCCTCAAAGAAGAAGAAGGTGCGCTCTGATCATATACTTATCTGTTGGTTGATCATATTCAGCCTACCCTTTTTGCAACAGATACTCCTCCATTTCGAACTTTCCTGGTCAACCTTCTCACGGGTCATCAATCAATCATTCACCCTACTTCATGGACCGTTTCTCTACCTGTATCTCAAAGAGATAACGAAACAGTATGAGAAGAAGATCCAGTATTGGCCCCATTTCATCATCTTCTCAATATTCTATACCCTCTTTATTCTCAATCCTGCCCCCATCCATCCAGGGGGACCTGTCGAACCGATGAATAGTGACTTCTCCCTCTTCGCATATTTCGGACTGGTCAATATCATCGTCTTCCTTGGATATGGGCTCTTATCTCTTCAATCATTATATGTCCATAGGAAGAGAATAAAAGAGACCTTTGCCTATGAGAATGGTGAGATCAAATTGGTCTGGTTCACCCTACTACCGGTACTGTTTGTGATACTCACTCTCCTCAATCTCTTGATCGAGAACACTCCTTTACAGGAGTATATCGTCATCGAATCCTTACATCTGTGCATGTTCCTCTTCTTCACCCTCTATCTCATCTTCTTCGGTCTCAGACAACGACAGATCTTCCCAAAAGCCGAATCCTCCATCAAGGAGACTGAACCGGTGAAGAGACCTACCGATGAGAATCCTGAGCAGCTACAACTTCTTGAGAAGATGGATGCCATATTGGTAAAAGAGAGACTCTACCTTAATCCGGTCCTCTCAGTCTATGATCTTGCAGAGGCCGTTGACATATCGAGACACCAGATATCATCGATTCTCAACAATGGTCGGTCCATGAACTTCTATCAGTATGTGAACCAATACCGGCTTGAAGAGGTTTGCAAAAGGCTAGAAGAGGATACAGAGAACAGATTCAATATCCTAGATCATGCCCTAGATTCTGGTTTCAACTCGAAATCGAGTTTCAACAGTCTCTTCAAAACCCGTTATGGACAGACTCCTAGTCAGTACAAGAAGTCCATAAGAATGTCCTGATTTAGTATGAATGTGTCCAAATCGCACCATTTGGACGATGCAGATCTACATATCTTATATATTTGGAACCACAAAACCACATATTGAGGGAAAACAGATGAAAAGACTTTTATTGCTGGTGATGGTACTCATCATCATACTTACAGGATGTATGTCAACTGAGACTGATGACAAGACTAATACAGAGATCACAGAGTTCAGACTCCCTGATACCGGACAGAAAACGACCTATGATAGTGAGGGGAGCCTTATCGAAGATGTTGATGAATCAAGCCCCTACTATGGTGCAGATTCAACGATCACCGGCAACGAACTCTCCTATGAAGATAATGGAGATGCTACGGTGACCGATCTGAACACCGGTCTTATGTGGCAGCAGACTCCGGATTTCAGCAGATACACTTATGACGAAGCAGTAGCCTACTGCGAGGACTTAGAGGTTGGGGGCTATGATGACTGGAGACTGCCTAGTATCAAAGAACTCTACTCTCTCGCCTACTTCGAAGGTGAGATCATCCCTGACGGAGATAGCCAACCTTATATCGATACTGACTATTTTGATTTCGAATATGACAGACTGCTCTTCGCCGGACAGTACTGGTCATCCACTCTCTATGTGAAGAATGGTGTCCAAGACTATGAAGATCATGGTTCGTTACTTGGTGGGTTCGGGTTCAACTTTGCTGATGGACATATCAAATCGTATGAGACTAGTTATTATTTCGATGGGACAGCCTTCAGTGAGTCAGATGATATCATGGTGCCAGGTTGTTATGTCAGAGCCGTACGTGGAGAGACCTCACTGTATGAGATGGATTATACCGATAATGGGGATGAGACAGTCTCAGATAATTCAACACATCTCATGTGGGCACAGAATGACAGCGTTGAGACTATGGATTGGTTAGAAGCTCTCGCCTATGCAAACTCCTCAGAGTTAGCAGGATATTCCGATTGGAGGCTTCCAAACTCTAAAGAGCTTCAGAGTCTCGTTGATTATGAGAAGACTACTTTCCCTGCAATTGATACTGAATACTTCAACACCACTGTTGAGCAATTCGAATCTGAGGAAGATTCCTATTATTTCTGGACTAGTACTACCCAGGGAGACTTCAAATACACTGCATGTTATGTAGCTTTTGGTCAGGCTTGGAGTAAGAAGAACAGTGATGCAGATACCTACTATGACTGGCACGGTGCTGGTGCACAAAGGTCAGACCCAAAGACCGGCACAGCTGAAGAGTATGAACTTGCATCAGAGATGGCAACTGACTATATCTCGATCGATAACTTCGTGAGACTCGTACGGGATATTCAATAATATCCTTAAGAAGGATTCTCTTTCAGGTATTTATACAGCATGAAGATGAGAGGAGGTCTTCGGTCTTAATCGACCGAAGACCTCCTATTTGATTGGGACATCTATTTTATATCATGAAGATCCTATATGTAGAACATCACATACAATAACTAAGTAACCCTGCATCCCTACTTTGAGGATCAGACAATCCTTATATTACTGTTTTGTTTTCTTTCCGATAGGTAGTCTCACCCTAGAGTAACTCAAGGTACCTGCTACAGGACAGGCATCAATACATTTCATACAGTTGATACATTGTCCGTTTCTTACTTGCTCATGCACCGATACTTCAATGTTCATCGGGCAGGCTCTATCACACTTCTTACAACTGATACAGCTAGCCTCATCTCTCTTGATTGAGAAGATCCTTGTCATGCTGGCAATACCGTATTTAGCAGCCTCTGTACAGAGGTAGTTACAAAAGGGTCTCTCGAAGAAGAGTCCCAAGACTAGATAGAAGAGCATGATCCCAAGAGCTACCGTCGATGCAGCGTTTGTCGAATCTTCAGAGAACTGACCGAGGAAGGTCCCATAACCATTGATTGGAGTGAGAACAAGATCTAGTACTCCAACTATCAGGATCAAGAACAGGACATACCGTAGATACTGCAGATATTTCTGAATGTTCTTTGGCATCTTGAATTTTTTCTTGAAGATCAGATTCCCGATATTTCCCATCAACTCCTGAAGAGATCCATAGGGACAGGCCCATCCGCAAAAGAAGTTCCCGAACAGCAATGAAGCGGGAAGAAAGACGATAAGAACCATCCTTAGATCCATATAGAGACCTGTCAACAATAATCCAAAGAACACGAACTGCGTGATTCTCCTTACCCACTGTACCTTTCTCGATCCTGTCATTGCCCTATTCGTTCTCATCTCATCTCTCCTGAATTCTTATCTTTTACACCTGATACCAAATCTTTCGGTAAGAGGATCAAGCTTTCATATACCGTAATTCTTAACTATAGTAATAACTATAATTAGTATCCATGTTTTACACGTTTCAACTATTTTAGTCAATACTATAATAAGTGTGATTTATATATTGGTCTTTTTATTTTCTGTACATCATCATTCTCAGGCCGTAAGAGGGAAGCTTGAGAGTATAACGGTATCCCTTGTAGGATCAACTCTCTAGCAACTTTCGACCTGCTACCGGACCCCTTCGATAATCAAAGCACGTTTATCAGGTTTCAGATCGACCTCTATACTATCGGGATTGATCCCTCTAGCTTTTAGCTGTTGGATCACCTCTATAAGAAAGTTGTCACTACCTACAATAAAGAAGATACTATCAGCTTCAAAATCTCGTTCGTTCAAATCTCGATAGAAATCTTTTCTATCATCTGAGAAGTTCTGCACCAATGCTCTTTCAGTCAGAGACTCTAACTCATCTCTGAACACGAACTGTCGTGGTCTACTTACCACAAGATTGGTGACTGAGGGGATTCCAGTAGGATCCTTTGACCAACTCAATAGCATAGGGCGCATAGTTGCAGTACCTACACCCATGGAGATGAGTACGACAGGGCGCCCTTCACGTCTCAAGGGGATCCTATTACCTAGTTTGAACAGGACTAACTCATCACCAATTGCCAAGCTTCCCAATCGTCTTTTATAATCAGATCCACTTCCAGGCACACGAGTAGTGATCCCAAGCTTTCCCTCTTCCGGTAATGTCATAATGGACATATGCCGTATCAGGGATTTATCGGGTTGGTTGGAGGACATGAAATCAGGATGTGCGACATGGATATCAGCACCTGCTCCCCAACTCATTCCATCAGGTATAGCGAAATAGAAGGATTTGGTTCCTTTTGGCTCTTCTTTGATATCGTTGATCATCACCTTGAAAAGATCATTGTTCATAGACTCCTCCCCCGTTCCAGTATATACAAGATCCTCTATGAAAGAAAAAGGATCTTATTACCTCATATTCTCATCGTTACCGTGTAGACTCCACACCAATACATCTCTTATAGAGCTCGCTCCCATCATCTTTGTCATGGGTTTCACTATATATCACAAGTACTATATTATAGTAAATACTAAACTTATATAATATAGTCAACACTATATTGTTTTATACAAACCTCTTTGCGTAATCAATATGTAGGTACATATGGGTAAAGAGATCATTGATCAGAGAATCGCTAACTTCTGCCTTCAGCTCCAAGATACCGATTCATGAGACTGTTCAACTCTTTTAACCTGAAAGGTTTATTAAGACTTCCAGAAAATCCGGATTCTTTAGGGTTAGCCATGATGGGGTTATTGGAGTATCCACTTGAGGCTATGGTGATGCAGGAGGGGAAGAGATTTGTGATCGATTTCCGCACTTTTGAACCTCCAGCCTCTCCAGGGATCGTCAGATCGAGAATGGCCATGCGTAGTGGCTGATTATCAGATATGAGTTCTTGTGTTCGAGAAATGGCTTCCTCGCTATTCTTTGCTAGCACCACCTGATACCCCATTGAGACTAGCATGGTCTTGAGAACATGCAAAATGGCCTTCTCATCATCCATGATGAGTATATAACCACTTCCCTGATGGACTAGATCCTTCTTATTCTGGATTATCCCGGATTGGCTTGTAGCTCGAGGAAGATAGATGGTGAACACACTTCCCTTACCTACCTGAGAGGAGACCTCAATATAGCCCTCATGGCGTTTGATGATAGAGAAACAGGTGGCAAGACCCAAACCGTTGCCTGCCTCTTTTGTCGTGAAGAACGGATCATAGATCTTTTGGAGCACTTCAGGCTTCATACCTGCTCCGGTATCTAGGACCTCGATTGCGACATATTCCCCAGGATCTTTATCTTCCTCGTTAATTGAACTGTTCGTCACTACTGTATTGGAGGCATTGATAGTTACAACACCACCGGTAGGCATTGCCTGTTGGGCATTGATCACAAGATTATCTATCACCTGTCCGAGTTGATTCCTATCTACATTACAGTTCCATATATCTGGCTCAATATGAGTTTCAACCACGACATTCGTTCCAGATACTACAAAAGAGGCGTTCTTTTCGATCAGTTTACCAATATCCTCGACTCTTCTAAGAGGGGCGCCACCCCTTGAGAAAGTCAATAATTGGGAGGTTATCCCCTTTGCCCTATCAAAAGCCTTTATGGATTTTATCAGGAACTCATCTATGATTGGATCCTTATTCATCTCTAATGCCAACTCTATGTTTCCGAACAGACCACTGAGTATATTATTGAAATCATGCGCAAGTCCGCCTGCTAAGACTCCAAGAGATTCTAGTTTCTCATTCTTCTGACTCTGTCTCAGTAATAGACGTTTCTCTGTCTCATCTCTAAAGACCAGGACAACACCAATGATCTGACTATTCATGTCACGGATAGGTGCTCCACTATCGGCAATGACCCGTTCACTACCATCTTTTGAGATCAAGACAGTATGATTCTCAAGTTCTATGATCATTCCAGTCTCAAGGACTTTCATAACCGGGTTAATATGTTTTTCTCGAGTACTTTCATGAATGATATTGAATACCTGCTCAAGAGGTCTACCGAATGCCTCTGCCTGAGTCCATCCCGTCAATTCTTCTGCGATTCTATTGATCAGCTGCACATTCCCATCGATATCGGTAGTGATCACTCCATCACCGATACTTCTCATGGTAACCGCAAGTCTCTCTCGCTCAGCTGAGATACGCAGGGAGTTCTCTTTTTGCAGAGTATTATCAGAAGCGATTGTCAGAAATTGCTCTTTCCCTTGGGAATCTTTTCCAAGGACTGCCGTGGTGAAATTCCAACTTCTTCTCTTCCCTTGGGGGTCTACCAATTCGATATCAATCAGATCTCTCAAGGATTGATCATTTGAGAAGAAGTGGTCCCTGATCACCTGTAATTCCTCATCCGGGAGAGAGGAGAAGCAGTGCTCTAGCCATATCTCAAGACTTGTTACATTGCCTACAGGTGTTGCAGATAGAGCATTCAGACGATCACTGAAGATAAGGATCTCCCCCTCTTCATCATGCACCATGGCAGGAAATGGGGAAGTCTTGATGACTTTATTGAACCGTTGCTTCTCAAGATCAAGAATCGAGGAGGCCTGCTCTTCATTGATACGAATGACATCTTTAAGATGATCCCTCATATCTTGAATAGGTCTTATCGTCTTCCTGAGTAACAAGAAAGCGATAAGTACCGCAAGGATTGTAACGAGCAGCATTGAGACGATCAGTTGATTTATCATAATCTGTCTCTCAGCTTCTGCTTCTCGATAGAACTCCTGCGCCTTACTCTCTGCATAGATGACCATCTTGTTCATTGCCTCAGTCATCCGATTCACATGATCAGCACCTTTTCCCTTGGTGATCGCAGCAGCTGCTACAGGATCCCCTGCGAGATAGAGTTCAATGACCTCATTCCTGATAGGTTCCCATGCTAGGAATAGCTCATAAGCTTTCTTGATATCATCGAGATCACCTAAGAACCGCTCTTCGATCACCCCGAAATCCTCAAAGATCGAGGCTTCTTGATTTACTATAAGTTTCTGTATCTCATACAACTCTTCATTGCTTTCTGAGAGGACCACGTCCTTCATATTCCTATGGATACCGGTAATCTGTATCTGAATATCGCGAACGGCATTACTCACCTGAAGAGGGTGGTTATAGAGGCCTTCAGTATATTCCCATAGAGTATTTACTTGTATGAACCCTAAGATACCGATGATCAGTGCAAGTAGTACCATAAGGCCAAACGAGTAGAATAGGCGTAGGAATATATTCATGTTTCTCATAGAATCCCCTATTGAAATATACGTATCATTTTATCATCATATTCTAGGTTAAGGGGAAAAAAGAGGGTTATTCTTTATATCATTCTTTTTTAGATTGCCCCTGTATTCCTCATGGTTACGATACTTAGATAACCTTCTGCGATTCTGACAAGATGAAGGTAGTATGAGAGAACCCTCCCTTGAAACTCTACTTCACCGGAAGAACTCTTATGTTCACCCCCAAAGTGAGACTTTTATGGTACCTAAAAGAAGCATGATCTCTCTTTTCAAGGTTTTCCTGCTAAGTAAACACAACCTCCCACCGGTTATGTGTATGCGTAGCGGAGAGGGACTAGCCAAAATAGTAGGTACTAATTATTCTCTTCAATCAATTCCTGAAGGGCTGCAAGAGCTTGTATAGACTTCTCCTGCTGGATGAAGATATGATCATGATAATATGCTGCAACGACATTCGCACTGATCCCGTAGGCTGAGAGTTTCGTTGCGACAGCTGCAGTCAATCCTACAGCGTCGAGACTTGAATGGATATTCAAGGTTATCCTGCTGAATAGGGATTCATACGGTAGGTCCGCATTATCAGCGGTAGCTTTCTCCAAGATGAGAGTCATGGCCTCGTCCTCACGGACGAGAGCCCAGATCCTATCAAGATCCATCTTCTCATCTATTCTCTTCACGTTACAAAAGACATAAGTCTCTTCTCCCAATACTGGTTCCATTGCCCCTAATAGGACAGTCAGATTCGTTTCACCGATCATAGAATACTCCTTCTCTGTATGTAATTTAATTTAGCTATGAACATACTTCAAGTCCCACTATTCCTATTATGATCAGTACCATACTGACGATCTTACCCACAGACAGCGCCTCATGAAAGTAGAAGATACCAATGAGGAGAGTACCAATAGTTCCTATGGCCGTCCACAGCGCATAAGAGGTACTCAAAGAGAGTGTCTTCACAGCAATACCTAGGAAATAGGTACTGAGTGCTAAAAATAAGAAGGTCAATAGTGTTGGGGTCAATTTGGTAAAGCCGCAGGATTGTTTTGCAAAGAAGGCCCAAGAGACCTCAAAACATCCAGCAATCAATAATAGGAATAGGGGCATAGACTCACCTCACCGTTAGGATTTGTACGGGCCGTCCCGAATGATCACCTTGCGGTTGTGAAGTCGTCCTCACAATAGAGCTATATTTTCATAGTAGATATATTTTGTCAATAAGAGCAGTAGACTACTGCAGACTATTACCTCTTACTCCCTAATCTACGTCTTAGAGCTTTCACCTGTGGTCTTATGAAAAGGAGGATATCCTTGGGTAGATCATCAAGAGGTAGCCAGCGAAGCACCTGAAACTCCCAATTATAGTCGGGGATAGCCATATCCTCAGACTCAGCACAGAATAGTTCCCAATGGAAGATGATCACATGCATAGACCATATCTTCGAACACTCTTTCACCTCGACAGAAATCTCTTCTCGTGTCTCACGGATCGCGGCAGCCTTGAGGTCCCTCTTACCGTCGATCCTTCCATCTTTCGCTTCATAACCACCACCGGGGACCGACCATCTGCCGATACCGGGTCGGGTAGCTCTTCTACCAAGAAGTACTCTAATAAGACCCTCTTCATCCTTATGATACAGAATGATCCCTGCCCCATGATAGGGAATAGCCCATTTCAGGAATCTTATGAATCTCTTGATCTCTTTGTGTACTGTTGTTCTCATAGCATCCCTCATCTAGGTCATTATAGTAGGTTATCTACTGCTCTGACTATGATAAGATGATAAAAAGTGGAGTGGAGGAAAACATGTGGACATTCGAGGTGATAGAGGACTATGTTGAAATACCAGGGAAAGAGGAGCTCATCAGTGCCATAGGGCAGCAGATGAGAGGTTATGGAGCGGACCCGGATCCCCTACGTATCAATGCATCCCTGCAGAATGCCCTCTCTGAGGGAAAGAGAGCCAGATTGTTCCTTGTTCTCAATGAAACGCATACGGTCATAGGATTCGCTTTCGGCAACATCTGCAGTGGACTCGAGTCCGGTGGAGACTATCTCTGGATCAATGAACTCTTTATAACCCCGGCCTATAGGAAACAACATATAGCAAGACAACTACTATATTTCATTGAGAAGTGGGTAAAGGATTTTGGTATTGTCTATGTCGCATGTTCTACGGGAACGACCAATGAGGTAGCACAGAAGCTATATAGCTCCTGTGGGTATGAAATCTCTCCGACCCTCTGGGTCGATAAGAGCCTCACTCATTGAGCTGCCTGCACCCGGGGCCACTGATAGAACTCTTTCCCCCGGTATGAGCAGTTATCCTGATCTGCACCCCGATCCGCTCTTTCAATGCCGGTACATGGGATATGACACCAATGAGTTTATTATCTTCATGCAATCCTGAGAGCATCTCGAGGGCCGTATCGAGAACCTCCTCATCAAGGGTACCGAACCCCTCATCAAGGAAGAGGGAATCTACTTTGACCCTCTTACTAGACATACTCGAGAGTCCTAGAGCAAGAGCGAGGCTCACGATGAAACTCTCTCCTCCTGAAAGGTTCTTGATAGACCTGATCTCCCCTGCCTGATAGTTATCGATGACATTCAATTCGAGAGGTGCCTGTTCATTACGCATGAGGAGATAACGCTCTGTCATCTTCTGAAGCTGTCGGTTCGCATGGGAAACCATCAGTTCGAAGGTAAGCCCTTGAGCATAGTTTCTGAACTTCTTCCCATCTGCAGAACCAATATAAGAATTGAGGGTATTCCATCTCGTGAAGATCTTCTCTTGCCCCTCGATCTTCGACTGCTTATCTTTCACTCTCTCATGATTGGCTGCATCCTGTTTGAGGCTGAACTGTATACTGCTCATCTCTTCTCTGAGTTCCTGTAATGAGGTATCAAGATCACGTTTCTTAAGATCCAGTTCTTCAGGACTCTCTTCTGTCAGAGCCTTTTCAGACTCCTCAGTCAAACGTCTATTCCGGTCCTTGATCTTGGTAAGAATCTCTTGATGCCTCTTATCCAAGGTATCAGCCTGTTCTATTAGGTCTCTTCGAGTATCGAGATCTAGTCGTATTGCCAAGAATCCTGCTTCACTCTTGATCTCTCGTAGGGATAGAGCTTTTCTGAAGTCTATTTCAGACTCCTCAAGCCTGGTGCTCCTTGCAGAGATCGATTCTTTTAACTGTTCGATCTTACTGCTTATCTCGATCGTTTCCTGGTTTCTCTCCTGGAAAACAGTCTCAGATTGATTCACTTTATCCTCAGAATGCTTCACCCTCTCTTCAGCTTCCACTTCTGCCCGATCAGGTTCGGTATCGCCAAAGAGTTCCTGCCGCTCTTTCTTGAGTGCGCTCAGGAGGGGAACCGTCTGCTCTAACTCCTGATCGCTCTCAGTCAAACGAGACTCTAGACTCTTCAGATTATCATCAAGAAGCTTGTTATCACCTAAGAGCTGCTCACATCGAACCTTGAGGTTCCCATCTTCTTCACTACTCTTCTTCCATCGATCGAGTTTGGCCTTCAGTCTAGAAGAGAGTTCTACAGCATGCTTCGCATCAACTACTTCAACTCCCAAAGGCTCTAGCATGCTGAACAATTCACCACAACGACCCTGGTTCTGATTCTCAGATTCTTCTTTTTTCTCTCTCAGCTCTTCTAACTTGGATTCAGACTGGTTCAGATTGGTGAGCATCTCCTTCAAAAGGTCATGTGCAGCTCTATGGGCTATCTCGGCTTGACTCTGTTCGCTTTCCAGGTTCTGTATACCTTCACCGATTCTCTCGATTGTTTCGATCTTACCTTCGAGGAAGGTTATCCTCTTATCTACCTCATCAAAAGTGAAAGTCTCAGCCTCTGCATACGGGTGTTCCATAGCACCACACAAGGGACAGGGTGCCCCCTCTGCTAACCTATCTCTCTCCTCTTCAAGATTGATAATCTTCCCGATAAGAGCTTTCTCTTTAAGAGCTCTCTTATACTCATCTCTGTACTCCCGTAAGAGCCTCCCCTCAAGTAATTTCTCAATCGCTGCTCTCTCTTCAGATATTCTCTGAGAGATACGACTTTCCTGCAGTTCTTGCTCTTTAACAGAGGCTTCCTGACTTCTTATGGACTTCTTCTGATCAGCTATAGACTCTTCTACCATCTGAATCTTCTCTTTCAGATCGGTTATAGAAGTTCCTAGATCAGCTATCGTCTGCAGATTCGCATTGATAGCTGAGTATTCAGCGACTAGGAGCTCATCATCACTATGAGTGGTCAAATAGGAACGGATCTCTTCCCTGTCAGATGAGATTGAGGAAATAGCTTCCAGATTTGTCTCTTTACTGTGCTCTTTCTCTGCAAGCTCGAGAGTTATACCAGTTCTTCTCTCCTCAGTCTTAGCTACCGTCTCAGAAGCATTCATGATCTTTTGATCGAGCAACCGTACATCTGAGATGACCTTCTGAAGCTCTTGTAGCCCTTCTCTATCTGAGACTAAACGCTCTTTCGATGAGATGAGAAGCTCCTTTGCTTTAGACCTCTCCTCTTTCTTCTCCGGTAGAGAGCTTTCGAAGCTCTCAAGCTGCTGTTTCTCAACCGTATGCTGTCTTCTCAGCTGCTCCAACTCTCCATAAAGACCATCGACTTCAGCAGCACGCTGTGCTGCTTCTAATCGCTCTCGTTTCGGGAGAAAGGATCCAAGCTCTTCTGAAGATCGTTTCTGTTCTCCTTCAAGTTGAGCCAATTCCTCTTTTAATCGCGCGATACCACCTAACCAGTTGATAGAGTCCACTACTGCAGTATAGGCATTCTTGAGAGAAACCTCTTCCTCGCTCTTCTGTGATATGATATTCAGTCTCTCATCGATCTCCTCAGCCGTGAGGAGGACCAAATCCTCCAAGCCTGCTTTGAGTACGGTGAGTCTCTGTTTTTCCTCTTTCTGGCGTTCAAAGACCATCTTTGAGATCTCTGTATAGATCTCGACTCCGGTTATCTGCTCAAGGATCTTGGACTTCTCATCGGTATCGGCTTTGAGGAAGGAGTCGAACCCTCCCTGTGCCAAGAGGATCGATCTAGTGAATCGGGAAAAATCCATTCCAGTGATCGATTCGACTTTAGAGAGGACCTCTCGCTTCTTCGTCTCTAGGACTGTCCCGTTCACTGATTCTGATATCTCATGCTTTGCATCGGCAAGTTTTCCATCCGGCCTCTTTCGTGCTCGATGTTGTGACCAATGGCACATATAGCTACCGGTCTGGGTCTGAAAGACCACCTCTGAGAAACACTCACCTGTGTTCCTTGACATGATCTCATTCTCCTTCTGGGTGATCCTCCCGAGTCTGGGAGTCTCTCCATACAGAGCAAGACAGATAGCATCAAGTATAGTTGATTTACCAGAACCGGTCGGGCCAGTTAGAGCAAAGATCCCATTGGACTGGTAGTCTGGATCGTTAAAATCGATCTCCCAGGTCCCATAGAGTGAATTCAGATTCATGAATGTCAGTTTCAGTATTTTCATCGGTGAGCTCCCTAGTCTTCTGGTGAATCCTTTTCCTGTATCGCTGTGATGATCTCTCCATAGGCTGCCAACAACTCAGTTCTTGACTCTTCAACGATTCCCTGATCATCCATGAACCGAGAGAAGACCTGATACTCATCCAGATCCTCGAGTGACTCATTCTCTACAGTCGCTTTAAGTGCTCGTTCTACTATCTGGCGATTCCTGATACGTAGGATCTCGATCGGGGAATCGGTGATTGTCTGTTCGAGCTGCCCTTTGAGGTCATGGAGGATTTCACTCCCGGTATAGTCGATCTCGACCCAGATACTCATATCTTCAGCTTTCAGCTTCTCAAGCTCCTCTGTGATCTCACCGTAGTCCCCCTGAAGCTGAACTAGTCGTTGAAAACAGGGAACGAAGAGTTCCTCGATCTTCACCTCCTGAGGTGTAAGACCAAGGAGGATCACACGCTTTTTCTGGGTAGCCTCACCAAATCCTACCGGTATGGGAGATCCAGAATAACGCATAGTCTCAATCCCATTGAGCTTTTGTGGTATATGTAGATGACCTAAGGCTAGATAATCAATTGAATCGTGAAACAGGTCACTACCGATATGGGCCAATGAACCGATATAGAGTTCTCTTACCCCATCACCATCGAAGGTCTTCCCCCCTGCAGCGAACAGATGCCCCATGGCGATGATGGGGATTTTCCCATAGCCGTTCTCCTTGAAGTCCTGTTGTAGTACCTCAGCATGGTCACAGACTGCATCATAATGGGCTTTCACCCCATTGATCAGTTTTGTATCCTTCTCATCGATAGACTCTCCCTGTACAGATCTCCTAATATCTCTATCACGCAGATAGGGCACCGCACATACGATCAGATGAGGAACTCCAGCTTCATCGTGAAGCGTGAGGACCTCCTCTGTCACATCTTCTCTTGCGGTTCCTATCACATGGACATCAAAGGCATTCAGTAGGTCATGAGGGGCATCTAAGAATGTGGGAGAGTCATGATTCCCTGCGGTGATGATCACATCTCTACAGCAACTCTTTGCTACTTCTGAGAGAAAACGATAGTAGAGTTGCTGTGAAGTGGTTCCGGGGGTACTTGTATCAAAGATATCTCCAGCGACGAGGAGCACCTCTACTGAATTGGCAGCTATAGTCTCGAGCAACCAATCAAGAAAGGCAGAGAACTCCTTATAGCGTCTCTTCCCGTAGAGAGTCCGTCCAAGATGCCAATCAGATGTATGTAGTATTCTCATAGCTGACTCCTGTGAGAGATAGGTGATCTCTTATAGCTATAGTATACAGACCCCTGAGTTATTGCAACGAATACTTAGGGAAACAGATAGTATGTAAGCTGATCACTTCGACCCTTTTGCCATCCTCTCATTACCCCTCTTGAAATTACGGGTGATCTTGGCAAGATGCAACTGGATCTGGTAGGGATCTCCCTGCCCTATCAGAGCCTCTAACCGGGCGAACTCTTTTCCAGAGATCATCTTGATATATCTACCCCGATAGAGAATCTGGGCCTTATCTCCCTTCAAGAGTCGGTACTCAAAAGGGCTCTCATTGTGTAAGATAGCACGTTTATCTTCCATAGTAGTTACATACTACACGATAAAGAGAAGTCTGTATCCTGAAAGAAGCTGTGAAAAACAGTACCTCAGGATAACCTGAGGTACTGTTTGAGTCATGAGTATCGTCTTTAATCGGATAGATTCCCGATTCCTAACTCTTCTGAGATCGGGCATAGGCAAGGATCTGTTTCCCTATAGCCTTTCGCTCAACCTCATCGAGAGGTGCTTTCGCGGTGATCGCAGTAGCAGGACATGCAGAATAACAGCTTCCACACTCATCACAATGGGAACCCATGATCGAGTAACTCTCTCCTGGAATGATAGCGGCAAAGGTACAGACCTCAGCACAGATCCCACAGGAGATACACTTAGCAGGGTCTATCACGAAACCCGGTTCGATGAAGTCCATCCCATTGAAGGAGAATCGTTCTCTTTCGATCTTATGATCTCTGAACTCCTTCTCAAAATCAAAGTCATAGAGTTCACCCTTGAAGCTATGGAGGACGAATGTCGTCATCGTCGGATATCTCTCGAGGTCCTTTACGCAACCGATGAATCGATCATCCTTCTTAGCCTTAGCATATAGTTCCTGTGTTGATAACTCACGGACATCTCCGCTCACCCTGATATTGTAGCCTGCTGGAAAATAGGAGAGCCCATCTTCATCATGAGTCGCAGCACCATCGGATTTAGTGACCTGGGCACATACGGCTATCTTCTTTCCTCTCTTTAGCTGTTCATAGAAGGGTTTCACCTTCATGGTCATGAAATAGAGACCCTCTTCATCATAGGTGAGAAAGTGGGCTATACGGATCTCAGGATAGTCCCCATCAAGGGTGGCGAAGCTGTAGGAATGCAGCTTCTCGAATCTCTCATATACATCTTTTATCGTCATCATAGGACACTCCTTAGTTGTTATCGTCTTACGAATATTTTCAGTCTTTTAGTATCTGGTGTCTCTAACTTCTCAATGACACCATGTTCGATTATGGATCCTTCATCCATAAATATAAAGTAATCTGCGAACTTTCGCAGAAAATCCATCTCGTGGGTCACGAAGATGAACTCAGCACCATCTGATTTCAGCAGCTGTATGCTGTTCAGGACCTCTTTGGTCAATATGGGATCAAGGGCAGCGGTAGGTTCATCAAGAAAGATCAGATCAGGCTCTGTTGCTACAGCACGAGCGATAGATGCTCTTTGGGCCTGTCCCCCTGATATCTTGGAGGGAATCTTATTCCTCTGGTCACTGAGTTGGAACTCTGTCAATACCTGTGAGCATCTCACCTCAGCTTCACTTCTGCTCATCCCAATAGTCTTTCTCAGGATCAGGGTAATATTCTCCTCCACCGTGAGATGAGGGAACAGGTTGTGTTTCTGGAAGACCACCCCTATCCGCTTCTGGTAGGCTTTAAGATTCTCAGAGTTCAATTCGATACCATTGATCTTGACTGAACCGGATTCAGGGGTCTCGATCCCGGTAAGCTGCCGAAGCAGGGTCGATTTACCACAGCCGGAGCCTCCTATGATACCAATGACTTTCACATCTCCAAGCACTAGATCTAGAGCATTCAATACCGATTTCCCATCATAGGACTTTGTGAGTCCTTTCACCTCAATTCGCATGTGAGAACCTCCTTCCTAGGTATGCTGAGAGCAGAGATAGGGGGATGGTTATGATAAGATACATGACCCACATCACCAGATAGCCTTCTATGCTCGCATAACTCCTGTTCGATATGACTGTGATCACATATGATACTTCACTGATCGATACGATCTTCAACAAGGCAGATCCCTTTATGATACTCGAGAGGTTATTGAGCATCGAGGGAATAAGGGGCCGTATCATCTGGGGCAGGATGATATATCGATAGCGTTGAAAGAGATTGAAGTGGTAGAGGTCCATTACCGTATATTGATCTTCATCGATGACCGCAGAGGCTGTCTCATAGGCATTTGCGATGTATGGGGCCATATAGGCTGTCATAGCCAGGATACCCAAAGATAGCTTACTGTGGATTCCTGCCTTGATACCGAACACGTAGACAACAAGAAAGATCATCACAAGTAACGGTGTTCCCATGACGATCTCTTTCATACCATTCGAGAGGGTCTTCAGGAAGACTATCTGACTTCTCATGGCAAGAAAGAATATGAACCCGAAGACCATTGAGAGAATAAGTGTCACAAGACTTATCCATAAAGTCGTGATCATTGCATCAAAGAGTAACCTACCCTCACTGAGAATAAGATCATATCTCAGGTTGTCTGTTGCAGTCAGAAGGATAACCACGAATAGACTGATGAGGATCAGGTAAGCAGCAGTCTTCTGAATACGGTCCAAAATATTGATCATTATGGTCTATTCCGGTTTTGTGACGACAAAATCGAGTCCATACTTCTCTGAGAAGAAGACCTCATGGATAACTTCATCATATTTTTCTGCGAGCTCCTCATATAATCCGCCATCCTCGTAGAGGGTGTGAATGAACTCATTTGCCTTTTCAAGCAGTTCAGTATTTCCTCTCTTCACAGCAAAGGCAGAGGTAGAGTATTGGTCGAGCCCCAGAAAGATCTCTGTGGTATCAGGGTTGGCCGCATGGTCACCGAAGATCACATAGGAACCAACAATGACATTCGAGCTCCCTGTGGTAACCTCAATGATAGCGGTTGCTATCTCAGTCGCCTCAGCAGCCTCAACACCATAGTCTCCCGGGATGGTCGTCGCAAAGGTACCACTCAACCCGATAGCTTTCAGACCATCAAGAGCAAAGAACTCTTCGGGAGACATCTCATCTGTTATTTCCTTCTCATCATAGAAACTCTTGTTCACCAGAACCGGGATTCGCCCGTAGCGGTAGCCTGTAGAGAAATCCAGCTTCTGTTTCCGCTCTTCGGTCACCGACATGTCACTGATGACGATATCGACCTCACCGGTCTCGAGGGATGCGATGAGCATGGAGAAATCAGTATTCACGATCTCAACCTCTTTTCCCAGATATTCACCAAAGGCTCTCGAGAGGTCGGGTTCCAGTCCTGCTGGAACACCGTTATCATCAAGGTACATGAAGGGCGGATATTTAAGATCTATACCAACTTTCAAGATATCTTCATTAGATTCTTTACGGCAGCCTGGCAAGGCACCTAATACGATCACCAATACTATTATGAGTAAACCTGTTCGTTTCATGGCTCTTCTCTCCTACTATTTTATCCACTGATCATAGAGGTTGAGAGGAGAATCCTGAATATGAGAATGTGTTTAAAACTTATAATAATGATACCTAACTTGAATAGCCTACTGAAATCATGCTAGGATAGATCAGGAGGGATTCAGGTGGGAATAGATAGAGTATCATATCATAACAGGAATAGAGAGGACTCCCCTTTCGAGATCGTAACACTCCAGGGCTTCTTCAATACCAGACCAAGAGAGCTTCTCGAGAGGGCTTTCAGACTCGATTTCTGGTCTCTGATGTATATTACCGAAGGAGAAGGTGTTCATAGTATAGACTTCATCGAATACCCCTATAGAGCAGGAGACCTCATTGTCATATCAAAGAACCAGGTTCAAGCACATCATGTTAATCATACGGTAAGAGGTTATGTGATAAACATTAACGAACCATTCTTCATAGAACGGGGAAACTCCCGGGACATGGATATCCTCTCGTTCTTCGAAGCAACCTATGGGCAGCCTCTGTTACATGTAGATATCTCTAAAGGAACGACTAGTAGAGAACTCATTGACCTTATCTACAGCGAATACCGCAGAGATGATAATAGTACAGATGATCTGATAAGAGCGATGTTCGCCTCTTTTACCTACTCGATGAGAAAAGAGAATCGGGAGAGCCTCAGAACCTTCTCAGCTGCTACCTATGAACACTACCATACCTACCGAGAACTTGTAGAATTGAACTACACCAAGTTGAAAGCGGTAATCGATTATGAGAGTTTGATGGGTCTGAGTAAGAAGAGTATCAATGCAGCCTGTCGTGAATGTGCAGGGATCAGTGCTAAAGAGCTGATCATCAACAGGATCATCCTTGAGGTAAAACGACTTCTTGTACAGGGAAAGTTGAAGAACTATGAGATCTCCGATGCACTCGGCTTTGATGAGCCTGCAAACCTTGCAGGCTTCTTCAAGAGGTATACCGGGGTAAGTATGCGGGTATTTCGTCAATCCATGAAAATGGACTGAAGATCAAGGTTCCCCTACTTTTTCTTCAGTAGTGTCTCATCTATATCTGCACCCTCTGCAGCTCTGGTGATTGCTTTTATACCATTGATACAACCACTCTTTGTGGCATAACCATCTTCAGAGATAGCTACGTTCTGTCCATTAGCCGCAATCATCCTATAACGATACATATCTGCTTTATCGAAGTATATCTCGAATTTCGGACATTTTTTCTCTACGGGTTTCTTCAATGTCTGATCCTCGATCTCACTCAGAGCATTTTTCTTGATAGTCTCGATTCCTGCTCGACAGTTGCTCAAGGATGAATAGTTCTTACTAGTCAAGATCGTCTGGGAATTGCCTGCAGCCAGGCTGAATCTGAAGAATCCTTTAGGGGTTTTTTTGATGCTGAAAGTTCCTGCCATAATGGGTACTCCTTTTTGTGTAATAATCCATTATAGCAGAGCAAGTTGGTTGAGCGAAACAAAAACTTACTAATAAAGAATGCTTTTTTATATAATCAGCTCTTTTTCTTCTTGCAGGTACTCTTACTGCTCCCACCGAACATGATAGAGAGACCTATCACGAATCCGAAGTTATACCAATTCCCATTGTTCTCTATCTCATAGATCCCGACTTTATCGCTGAACAACGAGATGATGAAAGCGAATGGAGTCGTTACCCCATGCCATATGCCCTGCCAGAAACCTGCAATCTCCTCTACCTCGTCAGGTTTCTGTTCATATACATTCGGTTCAGCAAGGCATCCTGTGAGCATCACCAAGATGAGTATCGATACCATAATCATTACATACCTATTCATAGATCCTCCTAGATACATGCTAAGTCTCATGTCTCTATTATTATAACACCTAATGAACTAACTGACTAAATCAATTATCTATAGCGAACTCTCAAACAAAGAATCCCATGTTCAGGCTTTCCCCCTATCCCTTTTTATAGGCTGTTCTACACAGTTATTCTCAAGGATATGATCCATAGGAGTATATCTAGCATCTCCTTCCTATTGTCCTACATATTTCACCTATAGTCCTACACCACGATACCACAGGAATCTGCTATTATTTTAGTGTACTCATCAAATATAAAAAGTCAAACATCAAAAAAGAACATGCCTCACCAAGAGATGCAACATCCCCTTGCTATTCTGATCGATCTGACCGTTTGTAAGAAGGCTGCATCAACATGTGTGAATGGGATAAACAATATCGATCGTTTACAGAAAGATCGAGGAGAGTCAGGAGACTCCAAAGGAGAGAACAGATGAGAAAGCATAAGAGTTTGATACCACTAGTGATTGCAGCAGTGATGATCACCCTACTTTTCAGTGGTTGTGGTGGATTGGTGAACACGATGGAAAGTGGAACGATATCCTTCGAGAGCAATGGGGGAAGTACTATCTCCCCAAAAGAGGCTGTGGGCTATATTGAAGAACCTGATGCCCCGATAAAGTATGGTTATACCTTCACCGGGTGGTTCTGTGATGAAGCCTGTACCAATAGCTGGAATTTCTCACTAGATCTCATAGAGGGTGATATGACCCTCTATGCAGGATGGGTTACAAATAGGGTAACCTACGAGTCCAATGGGGCTGATAGCGGTGACACTCCAAGCCCACAGACCAAAGTCTATGGTCAGAATCTGACTCTTGCAACGAATAGCGGGAACCTGAGTAAGAATGGTTATCTTTTCATTGGTTGGAATACTGCAGCAGATGGTTCGGGGACCGACTACCTAGAGGGTACGAGCTATTCCACTGATAGTAGTCTTATCCTCTTTGCAAAATGGATCGAGATCAAAGAACTACTAGCCTCAGATGGGGCTGCCGATGATAGATTCGGATATGCAATCAGTATAGATGGAGATACGGCTGTGATCGGTTCATATGGTGATAGTGGTAATTCAGGAAGTGCCTATATTTTCACTCGCTCTGGGACTACCTGGTCACAACAGGCTAAGCTGGTCCCAGATGATGGAGTCGCTGGTGATCAGTTTGGTTGGGCAGTGAGTTTATCAGGAGATACTGCAGTGATTGGAGCACAACAGGATGATGATAGAGGAGAAGATTCAGGAAGTGCCTATATCTTCACTCGTTCAGAAAACAGCTGGACCCAGCAAGCAAAACTCATTGCTTCAGATGGAGGGATCTATGAATATTTTGGTGCAACTGTCTGTATAGAAGAAGATACTATCGTGATCGGTTCATATGGTGATAATAATTATGCAGGGAGTGCCTATATCTTCACACGTTCTGGTACTACCTGGTCACAACAGCAGAAACTGACTGTTTCTGATGGAGCAAATAGTGATTTCTTTGGTAAATCACTCAGTATTTCGGGAGATACTCTAGTCATCGGCGCATATTATAATGATGAAGGTGGCAGCAACTCCGGTAGTGCATATGTTTTCACACGGACAGGGACTACCTGGTCCCAACAGCAAAAACTGATGGCTTCTGATGGAGTTAGAGATGAGAAATTCGGTTATGCTGTCAGTATTGATGGAGACACGATAGCGATTGGAGCACCCAATGATCGTGCAAACGGATTAGATTCAGGAAGTGCCTATGTCTTCACACGATTGGATTCCATATGGACACAGCAGGATAAACTGACTGCAGGAGATGGGGAAACTGAAGATAAATTCGGTTATGCAATCAGTATAGATGATAATACGGTAGTGATCGGGGCCCCCTTTGAAGATGAAAAAGGTAGTAATTCAGGGAGTGCCTATATCTTCACACGTTCTGGTACTACCTGGTCACAACAGGTAAAACTGACAACACCAGATGGAGTTGCTAATGATTGTTTTGGTCATCAAGTCTATATAGATGGAGACATTGTTCTTACCGGAGTTTATGGTAAGGATGATAATGGGACTGATTCAGGAGCAGTTTACTCGTTTGATGTCTCATCAGTAGTAGAATGATATAGAAGAAGCCTGAACTTCTAAAACAAGTGAAGTTCGGGCTTATAGTCCTGAGAAGTCTTTCACATCAACTCTCTGATGAAGAGATCCATCACTATTCCCTCTCCTCTTATTACGCTCTTCTCTTTATGCATACCTATCCGTTTCGCGACCTGAGCTGATGCAGCATTACCAGGTTTGATCAGAGCTATGATCCGGTTCAACCCTTTCTCTTCAAAGGCATATCGTATGAGTTCTGAAGCTATCTCAGTTGCATAACCCCGCCCCCAATAGGAGGGAGATAAGACATAGGTCACCTCGTACTCGTTCTTTCCTTCAACCTCTTTTTCAAGTATCCCACAATGGCCTATTGGAGAGCCTGTTGTTTTCTCTATCACCGGCCAGAGATCATATTCATATGCGAAGGGATCAGATAATTGATTACCTAACTCCTCTTCCATCATCTCAGAGCTTCTAGGTCCACCCATGAACTGTGTTACGACAGGATCCTGCCAGAGGCTTATGAGAAACTCTTTATCTGAGGCGACCACATTCCTGAGACGAAGTCGTTCAGTCTCAAGGTCTATCTTGAATCCATTACTCATAAGCCCACCCTTACTTTTCTAAACTAGTTAAAATTAGATATGGAGGTATTCTATCACAAGAGGTTTGGCTGATGCGTTCTTTATGAGCTTCTTTCTCATATACCAAAAAACGTATTGATCAATTGCAGCATTCTGATACAATAAATTACATGGTAATCACTCATAATATGGAGATATATCTCTTATGAAACATATAGAAGTCGCTGCAGCTGTGTTTATCTCAAAGGGCTCTGTCTTTTGTGCACAGCGAAAAGATTCAGGTGAACTAGCTAGGAAATGGGAGTTCCCTGGGGGAAAACTCGAGAAAGATGAGACTCCCGAGCAGGCACTCAAACGAGAGATTCGTGAAGAGTTGCTCATTGAGATCGAGATTGAAGAGCACCTCACTACAGTCGTAGCATATCCTTATAAGACTTTTACGCTTACGATGCATGCCTATTTTTGCAAGATACTCTCAGGAGAGATCACTTTGACGGAGCACCTTGATTCAACTTGGATACCCTTGGATGATATAGATTCATTGGACTGGGCAGCAGCTGATATACCGATCATAGAGAAACTCAAAGAGAAGATGCTATGTTCATAGACCATGAAGCAGATCTCACACAAAGTCTCCATACTGGATTCATAAATTCTGATAATCCCTCAAGAATAGCACTCCGACCACAATTGGTAAGAAATGATAAAGCTAGTGGTACAAGAGTGCTGACAACCATACGTGAAGAACTCTCAACTTGTAATCAGTTCGATCTCTCCATAGCGTTCATCACTGATAGCGGTGTCATATCGATACTTGAGACACTCAAAGAGCTTAAGAACAAAGGAATTCAGGGTCGAATCCTCACCACCAACTATCTGAATTTTAGCTCTCCAGAAGCATTAGAGACTCTCATGGATTTCCCCAATATTGAGATAAAGGTATTTTTAGGGAACTTCCATGTAAAGGGTTACCTGTTCTACCATGAAAGACACTGTTCTCTTATAGTGGGAAGTGCGAACCTTACCGATTCGGCTCTCTCTTTGAATCAGGAGTGGAATCTCAAGGTCTCCTCCTCTCAAGATGGGGAGATCATTAAAACGACTATCTTGGCCTTTGAACAGATGTGGGACCAATCCCATATCCTCGATCAGACATGGCTCACACATTACCGAAAGATCTATGAGGCAAAAAAGAGGAGTCGGATATGGATATCATCAGCTCCAGAAGAGATTCAAGAGACTGATACAGAAACACCCCCTTTTTCTGAAGAGATAACCATTGATGCTAATAAGATGCAAAGAGAGGCTCTTCTCTCAATGAGAGAGTTGCGTGAACAAGGAGAGAAGAAGGCCCTCCTCATTTCTGCCACAGGAACAGGTAAGACCTACCTTGCTGCATTGGATGTACACCAATTCAAACCAAAGAAGTTTCTCTATATCGTACATAGAGAGACTATTTTGAAAAATGCCTGTGAGAGCTTCAAAAAGATCTATGGAGAGAAGTCTCTTCATACGACTATATTATCTGGTACGAATAGTCGAGATTTGGAGGCTGATTTTATCTTTGCCAATATCTCCACTCTTTCTAAACCTGACATGCTTCACAAGTTCAGCCCTGACCATTTTGATTATATCGTCATAGATGAGGCCCACAGAGTAGGCGCACCCTCTTATGAACGAATAACTTCCTATTTCAAGCCAAAGTTCCTCTTAGGGATGACAGCAACTCCAGAAAGAACTGATGGGAAAGATATCTATGAAGTATTCGATCATAATATTGCCTATAATATACGTTTACACCAGGCTCTAGAAAACGAACTCCTCTGCCCTTTCCATTATTTTGGGATCACCGAGTTGTCAGTCGATTCCTGTGATGTCTCAGATAATTTTCAGACCTTTGCTCATATCACCTCCGATGAGAAGACAAGACTATTAAAAGCTAATATCGATTTCTATAGTATGCATGAAAAGAGAAGAAGAGGTCTGATCTTCTGTAGTAGGAATGAGGAATCATATGAACTCTCACAAAAATTAAATGCTCTTGGTATGAGGACTCTTGCTATATCAGGGAAATATTCTGAAACAGAACGTGAAGAGGCGATCACTAGATTAGAGTCAGATGAAAGATCAGATTTCCTTGAGTATATCATCACCGTCGATATATTCAACGAAGGAGTCGATATCCCTAGTCTTAACCAGATCGTGATGGTTCGCCCTACTCAATCTGCTATCATCTTCGTACAGCAACTTGGTAGAGGTTTACGAAAATTCCCTCATAAGAATTACCTTACTGTCATAGATTTCATCGGCAATTATGAGAATAACTTCCTTATTCCTGTCGCTCTCTATGGGGATATATCCTTCAACAAAGACAGACTGCGAAAACTTGTTGCCTCAGATAGTGTTCCAATCCCTGGAGTCTCTACAGTCCAATTCGATAGGATCGCAAAAGAGTGCATCTATAGGGCTATTGATTCGGCAAAGACTCATTATTTAAAATTCCAAAAGGAACGCTACTTAAACCTCAAAGTACAAATTGGTCGAATTCCTAAATTAATGGATTTCGCTAGAGTCGGAGAGTATGATGCTCTGAATTTTATAAAGAATTATAAAGAAAGTAAGACTAATATTAGAGGGTATAGAACTTTTGTTAATAAAGTAGAAAAGAGAGTTGAGGAAGACCTATCTAATAAACATACCATATCTCTCATGTTTTTATCAGTTGAATTAGCTTCTGGGATACGCCCGTATGAGTTATTAATTCTAAAAAAACTTATTGAGAAAGGATCGATAACCATCAGGGAGTTAAGAAATGAGCTTCATATCGTCTATGGTATCTATCTAGATGAATCGACACTAGAATCGACTATACGTATACTTAATGGCCGATTCTTTCAGGCTGCGACATGGAAAAAATATGGGAATATAACATATATCCGTGTTGAGAATGAGATTATCAGGAGAACTGATGAGTTTGGTGAACTACTCAAATCACCTATTTACAAAGAGGAATGTTTGGATGTGCTCAATTTTGGCCTTCACAACTATGAGACCCATAATCTCGTTGGCCGATTGAATCATGATCTTAAACTTTATAATAAATATTCTAGAAAAGATGCCTGTAAACTCCTCCATTGGGATAAGGATGAGAGTTCCACTATCTATGGCTATAAGATCAAACATAACACCTGTCCTATCTTCGTAACCTATAACAAACATGATGAGGTAGAATCCAGAATTGATTATGATGATAAGTTCCTAGACCCCGAATGGTTCTCATGGATGACCAGAAACAGTATAAAATTGAGTTCAACAGAACCTGAAAAAATAATGAAGCAAATAGACTCAGGATTAAAAATATCGCTTTTTATAAAGAAAAGTGAAGATGAAGGTGAAAGTCATTATTATATAGGGGATCTCGAATATATCCCTGGATTTGTAGAACAAACAACTATTGAGAATGATGATAAAGTCATATTACCAATTGTTAATTTCCAATTCAAACTAAAGCATCCTGTCAAAGGAGATATCTATCGATATCTGACTTCTTAACCACAATCCCTACTCCCCATGACTCCGATACTGTTTCGGAGAACATCCCTCATACTTCTTGAAGACGGTATAGAAGTAGTTCGGATTGGAGAAACCAATACGCTCTGCAATCTCCAGAGTCGTGAATGAGGTCTTGGCAAGAAGCTCTTTAGCAGTCTCAATGCGTTTATAGGCTAGGTAGTCATTGAATCTCATCCCCGTTGCTTTAGTAATCTCCTGACCAAGATGCTTTGAGGTCAAGGAGAACTCTTGTGCTAGGATCTTCAGGCTCAAAGGTTTTGTGAAGTTCGCATTGATATATTGCATTACTCTATCTATCTTTGAGGTCCTGTTATGTTTTCTCATGATCTCCTGCTGAAGGTCCTTGGAAAGTTTGAATAACCAACTCAACGTATTCTCTACAGTCTTCTGCATGAAGAGATTCTTGAAGAGATTCTCATAGGTACCTATGAGTTGTTCGATGTTTATATCATAGCTCTTCATGATACCTAACAGACCAGATATGAAATCAATAGTAAAACCCCTGAAATACTCTAAAGAGACCACCCTGCTCTTTCTGAACTTCTCATAGAAGGTCTGAAAGATCCTCTCTAGCTGGTCCTCCTGACCATCCTGGATCACCTGCATCAAGGTGTTCAACCCGATCTTCTTGATCTCATAATTACTTAAGAACATATCATCCACATCATCACGAGTGATGATGTGTTTTGGAAGATAGACCATAGGTTGTATCTTAAGACCATTGAACCAGTCAACAGCGATCTTTACAGGTGTCGCCCCATCTACAATAGGAGACTTGAGGCACATCGCATCGATATTCCCCTTTCTCAGAAAATCCATACCTACTTTTGTACTACCATTGGAGACACAGATAATATCGTTTCGTCCTTTCTTATCAAGAGATTTGATGATACCCCGCATGACATAATCATCATCACAACTGACGATACCTTTTAATTTACTACCATAGGTATCGATCCAATGAGATACCAGCTTCTCAGTCTGCTCTACATCAACATGAGAACTCTTTTTAGCCAGTAACTCCATATCAGGGTATTGATCATGGAGTTCTGTGATCACTGACCAGGTCCGTGAATAGAAGGTCGAGTTCTCAGGTGAATGCTGAATGATCGCATACCCACCCTTTCCCTTCATAAGATCGGCAAGTTTCCTGGCAAGAAGTCTCGTCTCTCCCCATGCATCAGGTCCTGTCCATGACAGGAAATATTGAAAAGCATCTGCATCAGGGATCATATTACAGGCTATAGCCGGTATATGATTATGATAGATCCTTTTGAATAGTTCAGGACTCTCTTTCATGAAGGAGGGGTTGAGGAAGATCAGATCAGGTTTCTCAGCGATCGCTTCATCAACGAGTCTATCGATACTCTCATAGGTTGCATCCCCATAGAGGATCTTGACATACATCCCGAAAGTCTCTGAGGTCTCCTGCATACTCTCAGCGAAGGAGAGATGGTAGGGATGCTTACAGGGAAGGATCGCGATAGTCCGTTTCCCTTTCGCTCCCATAGTATCTGAGAACGGCATTGGTAACTTGGTTGAGTCGATCCCAACATATTCTAGATCATACCAGTGTCTGGCATCGGTCTCAGGAAAGAGAGATGGGAGTTCAGGTCTTGGGGGAATCACATCTTTCCCATGATGATCCCATAGGATGAAGATCTCATCATTCGAATAGAGCGATTCCATATCCTGTGAGAACTTTGTGTTCATCTATTCTCCTCTAGCAGTCCTATAATCTGTTGAAACCTGTTCATACCAGCTATCGAGAGAACTCAACATCCGTGCGACCCGTTGAGGGTGTTCAGCTGCCAAGTCTTTCAATTCACCAGGATCATCACCTATCGAGTACAGTTCTGGTTCCAGAGGAGCTGAGAGTTCTCGATGGGGATCCTGATCTGTTATGATACCATTATCGATGAAATATTCAGGTTCGTACATAGAGGTCTTCAGATGGTGAGCATCAAAGACGGTCATGGCCTCAGGGATCTCTGGGACTACGAGTTTCCAATCTCCCTCTCTGATAGCGGTATTGCATCGGGGGACCGGTGTATAGCGGTTCCATTGCCAGAAGCGTGTACGTTCTGATAACTCACTGTTCTCGCCTTTGCAGTGACAGGAGAAATCCAAACCATCTATAGGGAGAGGTGATTCAGGTTGCTTGATATCACACAGAGACATCAAAGTCGGTAGAATATCAACAAAGTGGACCATTTGATCACAGCAAGTCCCTCCTTTGATCCCTTCGGGCCATTTGATCGAGAGAGGGACTTTGATACCACCCTCCCAAACAGAACCCTTTGAACCATGTAGACCACAATTGAATCGTTCTAGTGATTCATTGTTCTCATCTCCACCATTTCTTGTACCATTGTCGAATTGCGGACCATTGTCACTAGTGAACATGATGATCGTATTATCTTCGATTCCCAACTTTCTTACCGTCTCAAGTACTCTAGAAATCCCCTTATCGAGACGACTGAGCATAGCATAGAGTGTCGCTACAGCTGGATTGATCCCCGCTTTACCCAAGAAGGGTCTCAACTCCTCTTCAGGGACTTGTAGAGGGGTGTGCGGGGCGTTATAGGCGAGATGGAGAAAGAATGGGCCATCTTTATGTCTCTGAAGGAATGAGACAGCCTCATCAGTCCAGAGATCTGTCAGATACCTTCCGTCAGCCCTCTTGATGGTATGATCATATTCTAGACGCCAATCATAATAATCATGCATACCCCCTCTGAAACATACAGTCTCATCAAACCCTCTTGCTTTTGGATGATACCTGTTATCAAAGGCACCTAGATGCCATTTACCTATCAATCCTGTAGCATAACCGGCAGCTTTGTAGAGATCCCCCGCGGTGGTCTCACGAAGTGCGAGCCGCTCAAGTCCCCGCCACTCCAGAGTATCTACCGATCCGGTTCTCATCGGATACCTACCGGTCATAAGAGCTGCCCGAGAGGGATTACATACCGGAGATGCAGCATAGGCTTGTGAAAAACAACGACTCTCTGCTAAGAGTTCGTTGATCCCGGGAGTTGAAGTAAGCCCCTCATTGAAGGTCCCTACATCTCCATATCCCATATCATCAACAACGATCTGGATCACATTGGGAAGACTACGTACTGACATGTTGTGTTACTCCTTCATTCCTGATGTTACGAGACCAGCTACCAGATACTTCTGTGCTACGAGAAAGAGAATGACCATAGGGAGCATCACGATAAAGGTCGCAGCAAGTAGCGTCTCCCAGGTGATCATCGCATCTCTAAACCGAGAGAGTCCCAATTGGACTGTCATCATCTTCTCTGATTGGATGATTGCCAAAGGCCAGATATAGTCATTCCAGGAGTAGGTTCCCTTCAGGACACCAAGGCTCATGAGAAGTGCACCACTGTTGGGCAGATATATCTGTCGATACACTCGAGAGACACTACATCCATCGATCTTTGCTGCATCATCTAAGGATTTGGGGAAGTTCAAAAAGAACTGCCTACAGAGGAATATCCCAAAGGCTCCGGCAAAGATCGGCAGCATCAATCCACCATAGGTGTTGATCAGTCCTGTTCCACCCGCACCAAGAATATCATTCCCACCAGCTAATGGAATCTTCTTCATGATGATGAACGTCGGGAGTATGGTAAGCTGAGGAGGAACCATAAGCCCTAACAGAACGGTATAGAAGAAGAAATCCCTACCAAAGAAAGTAAGCCGTGCAAAGGCGAAGCCTGCCATCGAATTGATGACCAGACTGACGATAGTCGTCGTCAGGGTCACGATCAGAGAGTTAAGGAACCAACGTCCCCAGGGCCCCTGCTCGAAGGCTCGTAGATAGTTGCCGAACTGTGGTGTCTCAGGTAGTAACTTCAGTACACTACTGTTGATCTCTGCCTCCGTCTTCAATGATCCTGAGATCATCAGGAAGAAGGGGAATATGACCATGAGTGCAAGCACTACCAGTCCGAAGGTTATCAATAAGTTCTTATAATCATTTGATCTAGTCTGTATCACGTCCTGTACTCCTATAGTAGATCATTACCTTCTTTGCCGTATCGGAAATTCAGCAAAGTCAGTATCATGGTAAAGATCAACAGTACGACTCCCATACTGCTGGCGTACCCCATCTGGTAGTTGACAAAACCTCGGGTATACAACTGATGAACTATGGTAGTAGTAGCATTGTTCGGCCCACCGGAGGTCATGATATTCACCTGTTCAAAGACTGCGAACGATTGGATCGAATTGATGATGAATAAGAAGAACGTCGTCGGCTGTAATAATGGGAAGGTGATATGAAGGAACTGTCTGTAGGGTGATATCCCATCGATCTCAGCAGCTTCATACAGATGCTGAGGAATCTGCTGTAGACCAGCGAGGAACAGCACCATATTGTATCCGACCATCTTCCAGATCCCCATAGCCATTAAAGACTTGAGAGCTAACTGCTGATCGAATAACCATCTTCTCGGAGACATCCCGATACTCTTGAGTAACGAGTTGAGGACACCTGTTGCAGGATCGTAGATCCAGAGCCATAACATGGATACAGAGACCATCGAAACAAGATAAGGAAGATAGAAAGCAAGTCTCAAGACCTCTTTCCCTCTGATCCTTCGATTGAGTCCAGCAGCTAAGAGCAGTCCAATACCCAGCTGAGGGATTATAGTTCCTACAGCATAGTAGAGCGTATTCTTCACTGATCTGATGAATAGCGGATCAGTAACGAGACGTATATAGTTCTTCAGTCCAACAAAGTCATTCTTTGTGAACAGGTCATAGCTTCTGAAGCTGTACCATACAGACATCAGTACCGGTAGCAGTACGAATAGTAGATAGATAATATAACAAGGAAGGATCATAAGATGTCCTGCCCCATTATCAGCATATTGATGTCTCTTCAGTAATCGATGTTTCGGCATAATCTCTCCAGTGAAAATCGATGACCGGCAGGAGAACCCTGCCGGTCTTTAAGGATTAATCTAGGTATCCTGCTTCTTTCATCTCATTTAGAAGCAGTTCATAGTTATCTTCAAGAGCCTGTTTTGGTGTTTTCTCACCATAGAAGGCCTCTCCCATCGCTTTTCTTATAGCAGCGATCTGCAAGGTAGCCCAAGGAACGAGGGGGTTACCAAGTCCATGTTCGACACCTGAGAACAGAGCACTGTTGAGCTCAGGGTCTACAGCTGAGAATCTCTCTTCAAGACTCTTCAAAACTGGTAGGTTACCGGTAGCTTCATACATGTTCCACATAGCTTCAGGTGAGAACCATTCACTGATGAACTCAAAGGCCTCATCTGGGTGTTTTGAATCTGCACTGATCGCAAATAACCATGCACCATTCCAGTTACTTTTTCGTTCTCTTTCGATCGCGAAGAAGCCAACATCGTCTTTCAGTTCTGGATAACTCTTCTTAAAAGTATCGACCATCGTAGAATTGACCTGAGCGATCGCAGCATTACCCTTTGCGAAGGAGGAGGTAGTCCATTCCATGTTATTGGTAGTCTCGATAGTCACTCTCTCATCTTTTACCAATTTGGTGAGTACTTCTAAAGCCTCAACCCATTCTGGCTGATTGAAGGTTGGCATATTGTCATCACTGATATATGAGGCGCCGTTCATCACTGCGAATGGTACGAAGGTCAGGAAGTCATCGATCGGCATGAGGAATCCTGCTCGAGTAACGATCTCACCATCACGTTCTGTGAGTTGTGGAGCTACTTCAAGAAGTTCTTCCCAACTCTCTGGTGGGTCTTCGGGGTCTAGACCAGCTTTTCTGAACAGGTCTTTTCTATATACGAACACATAGGGGTCTGGATGATAAGCTAGTGCATAGTAGTTGTCATTGAAATATGCTGTATTGAGCATAGATTCCATTACGTCATCTTTAGCAGCCCAGTTATCCACATAATCATCGAGTTCCAAAAATTTTCCCTTTGCAGCATATTCTGAAGTATGTTGAATACTACATCCTATGATGTCAGGTCCGATTCCAGCGACAAATGCAGTATTGAGCTTCTGGGGAAGATCCACTGGTGGCATATACTCATATTCCACCTCTATATTGGGATGAGTCGCTTCAAAATCTGCAATAAAGGATTTTGTATAAGTTACCCAGTTCTCTTGAGTTCCCATTCTCCACAACTTCAAAGTCACCTTCTCATCCTGTCCATCTTTCTCCTGATCTCCACCAGCGAATAACGCCATTGAGACACAGACTAACAAAAATAGAACCATCATCCATTTACGTTTCATATAATTACCTCTTTTTTACCTTTTGACTCAGTTTTTGAGCCTTTCTAACTCCCCTATCTTTGAAAATAGGCACTTTTTCGTATTGATCAGTTACGATAATAGAATTATAGGATGGGATATTTGAGCAAGCCACTACAAAAAAAACCGATTAAACTATAATTATTTCCATTATTCACCTCTTTAAGAGTTAATTATACGTGATTTTTATAGTTTTGATATATTTTTATCGTATTATTATTGCATTCTCTCACACTTTCATCCTTCTTTGGAAAAGGTAGGAAGAATATTGAGCATCTATGTAGAGAGTTTTAAAATCTCACGATATTTAAAGAGGATTTACCTTAGTATAAAGAGTCTCTCAGTCTACTCGATGAGCATCTGCATCACACCCTCTGCATCGATTGAATAGTTGAAGGTGAAGGGTTCATCTTGAGGGATGGGATTACCCATGAATGCGAATATCGGAGAGATCATCATGCTGATCTCAGGATTGAGGGTCTCCACATCAAGGGTAAGATTGACCTCCTCCATCAGGAAGGCCTCATCCAGGTTAGCCTGAAAGTTCCCTGAACCTGTCAGGATATCAGAGATAACATCAAGACTCTTTATATTCACAGTTTCCGGGGTGGTCTCCATATCAAGGGTAAGTTCTTCGATGGTGATATCCTGTAGAAAGCCTCCGAGCATGGACTCGAAGCCCATCATCTCGACATCTGCTAATGAGGCAGGATCTACTGAGATCACTGAATCTTTCATAGTCAGCTGGACAGAGTTCGGCTTCTTGAAGAGTACCGTCAGATCCCCCTCTGTGAGTTCCTGACTCACATCACCAGATACGGTCGCATCCAAAGTCCCTATCTTTGTGATCACTCCCGTCTCCGATCTAGAGGTAAGGTTCTCGATAGATACCTGTGCCTCTGAGATACTTGCACTATTATTAGAGAGGGCATCCATAGAAAAGTCACCTGTAGCATTGAAATCTATAGTCTCGAAGGTTGCATCGATCCCCTGTTCTACACTCTTGATAGCAAGATCGTTCACGATCCCATCAGCACCGGTGATAGTCACATCACCTCTACTAATCTGGGACTGTCCTACATCTCCAAAGACGGTGAGATCCATACTGGACATCTTGGTGGATACATCAGAATCAGGTACTGAGAGTTCTATCATATCACCAAGGACCCGGGCTTGGCTGATAGCCCCAGATTTCTTATTGACGGCCATACCGACGACTTCTGAGGGAATGACTCTGATCTGTATCGTATCAGCCTTGAGCGTAAGATTCTGCTCTTCAAGATCAAAGCTCACACCTTTCAGAGCTATGGTACCATTCACTGCATCTGATTCTATCTCATCATATCCTTGAGAATCGGTGATCCCGGCTGATGAGAGAAAAGAATCGAACTGCTTCGCTAACTGATCCTCTACCGTATTATTCAATACACTGATACCAATGAGGACTATAACAGCTAATATGATGATTATGGTGAATAGATTTATGATGAATGGGACTCTTCCTCTTGCCATGAGACACTCCTGATACTGATATCTTTTATAAGTACGTTATATGCTAATCAAACTATATCACAGAGGGTTACTTTTTTGAAACAGTATCAAATAACTTGAAAGCCTTTTCACGATTCTTCACCGATATTATTCTATAGAAATGTAAATCTTCTCTATCACGAAGTTCCACCTTTAATAATTTTTGAGTGGGTATTGATTAAGGAGCTTTTTATAAACCATCGATATCATCCCCTTTAAAGTCAGGTTCTCAGCACCACTCTCAGTAATATATCATCCTCATCCCGATGACTCCCGTCTACTGGGATAACAGGACTGTTGATTGAACCGTTAAGAATAACATATGATTACTCTATTCACTTCCACCTGGTGTGGTGTTATAGATACGGTACTGACTAAAACAGGCTAATGATCAGATGAGGAATACAGAATGATGAAGAACATCCTATTCATACATGGTGGGGCTCCCACTGCAGTGATCAATGCATCACTCTATGGAGCGATCATCGAAGCGAGAAATAATAACGAGGTAGACCGAATCCTCGCAGCAGCACGCGGGACGGGGGGACTTCTTAAAGATCAGATCATAGATCTGACTGACAGCACATCCCAGCAGTTGGAGATACTGCTCCATACACCGGGGTCAGCTATTGGGACCGGTCGTGATCACCTAGAAGCCGAACATTATGCGACCATGAAAGATATTCTCCTCACTCATGATGTCGGGTATGTCCTCATGACCGGTGGAAACGGTACGATGGATACCTGTAGAAAGCTGGCTATAGCCTGTGAGGCTTCAGGTATCAAAGTATGCGGGATACCGAAGACGATGGATAATGACCTCTCAAAGACCGATCACAGTCCTGGATTCGCATCAGCTGCAAGATACCTCGCTGGATCTGTGGCAGAAGCTGCACAGGACGTCAAAGGTCTTGCTATTCATGTGGTAGTGATCGAATCTTTCGGTCGTGATTCAGGATGGCTCACCGCCTCATCAGTCCTTGCACGAAAGTCCTCAGGAGAGGCTCCCCATATGATCCTCTGTCCTGAGAACTCCTTCGATGAAGAGGAGTTCCTCTCAAGGATAAAAAGACTCTATGAGGAGAAACAGGGTGTTGTGGTCGTTGCCAGTGAAGGGCTCAGATATGCTGATGGCTCACCTATCGTAGAGCCGATCTACGAGGTCGGGAGAAGCACCTATTTCGGTGATGTCTCCTCACACCTCGCACAGTTGATCACCAAGAAGCTGGGAATCAAGGCACGTAGTGAGAAGCCGGGGATCCTTGGTCGGGCCTCGGCACGATGGATGAGTTCCATCGATCGTGATGAGGCCATACAGTGTGGAAGAAAAGCGGTTACCGCAGTCACTGAAGGAAAGACAGCCATGATGGCCTCTATCGTCCGTGACAGTGATAGTCCCTATGCATCACACATAGAGATGGTCAAGATAGATGATTCCGTGATCGAAGCAAAGAGGATGAGAGAGATCTACTTCTCTGATGGAGGATATGATATCTCAGAAGCCTTTAGGACGTGGCTCTCTCCGTTGATAGAACCAGAACTCGAAGAGTATGTCTCCTTTCTTGATTGATGGACTCTCAGCCTGCCCACTCCTTTTTCTCCGATGGGTAGGCGAAGTGAGGCGAAGTGAGCGATTTCTTCTTTCATTATTGAGCCATACCTGCTAACGTATTACCTAAGAGGTAGGATTATGGACTATTGTGCAGATTCGAAGCGATATGATCACATGCAGTATAGAAGATGCGGAAATTCAGGAATAAAGCTCCCATTGGTCTCATTGGGACTCTGGCATAATTTCGGTGATATGACGAACTATGATACGAGTCGTCAGATGGCTAGAAGAGCCTTCGATCTTGGGATCACCCACTTTGATCTGGCAAACAACTATGGGCCTCCTCCAGGAAGTGCCGAAGAGAACTTCAAGAAGATACTCGATCAGGATCTTCGCCCCTACAGAGATGAGCTCATCATCTCTACAAAGGCAGGTTACGGAATGTGGCCGGGTCCCTATGGGGACTTCGGTTCAAGAAAATACCTTATAGCCTCGCTTGATCAGAGTCTCAAACGTATGGGTCTCGATTATGTTGATATCTTCTACCACCACCGAAGAGATCCCGATACCCCATTGGAAGAGACCATGTCAGCTCTCGATCAGATCGTACGATCGGGAAAGGCTCTCTATGTCGGTATTTCCAACTACTATGACCCACAGGATGCAAAGAGGGCCTTCGACATCCTCAAAGAACTCGGGACCCCTTGTCTGATCCATCAGGTGAAGTACAACATGTTCCAGAGACAGATAGAAGATGGACTGTTGACAGTCCAGGGTTCAGAACAGGTGGGATGCATCACCTTCTCTCCCCTCGCTCAAGGTATGCTCACCTCAAAATATCTTCATGAGATCCCCAAAGATTCTAGAGCTGCATCGGGTTCGATATTCCTGAACTCTTCGAGTATCGATGAGAAGACTGTGAATAGGCTGCAAGCTCTCGACGAGATCGCTCAAAGACGTGATCAGTCCCTCGCCCAGATGGCTCTTGCCTGGAATCTCAGACATGAGGAGACGACCTCAGTGTTGATCGGTGCGAGTAAAGTGAGTCAGATCGAGGATTGCGTTGAGGTACAGAAGAATCTTGAGTTCTCTGATGAAGAGTTAGAAGAGATCATAAGGATCGTAACATAGGGGTTCTGGAGTCTAGGAGAGGGGTGAGAACCCCATTTCCGCAGAGATCTCATCAGTATGTCGTTTAAGCAGTTCACCGACAGTCTTACATCTGCTTTTAGTCAACCGATTCTTAGGAGCGGTGATCCACAGGGCAGCGATCGGTCGTCTTTGCATATTGAGGATAGGAGAGCTGACACAGTTCACATGATAGTCCGACTCTTCGAGGTCTATAGAATAACCAAGTCTTGAGATGCCGGAGAGTTCGATCGCCATAGCATCATAGGATGTGATCGTATGTTTTGTCTTTGCCTCATAGCTACAGTCTGCTAGCAGCTCTTTCCGCTCATGGATCGGAAGATGGGCTAAGAAGGATTTTCCCGGGGCGGTACAATAGAGAGGGAACTGATACCCGATCTCCACTACGACCTTTACAGGAAACAAACCTGGAGTCTGTTCTAAGACAACACCCATCGCATCATGGAGTACCCCTACGACCACCGTCTCTTTCGTCTCATCCCGTAGTGCCCTCATATGAGGGAGTACCCGTTCGAGTAGGGAGCTCTCTTCATAGATCTTGGCGCCCACATGGTAGAGTTTACTCGTGAGAAGATAACTCTTCTGACGTTGCACGACATACCCCTTGTCTACGAGGGTCTTCAGGATCCTGAACACACTATTGGTAGGTATATCCATCTCCTCAGCTAGCTGGGAGATACTCCAGCCTTCAGGATAATCAGAGAGGATCTCTATGAGGTTCATAGCTCGGTACAGGTTGGGTATGATATATTTCTTGTCGTCCATGCTCAATCGCTTTCCTTATCAGTTCTAAAAAAAATATGGCTCATATATCTAATCACTAGATACATGAAACCATACTTATCGGCTAATTACAACTGCTATTCAAGTTTGACCTAGAATCCGCTGATGTCCTGTGCGAGTCCATACAGACAGAGTTCTGATGCGACTCCACCCTTGGTCAGTGAACAGATCTGGTATACCATATCTGCGAAGTGCTCTGGACGTACTGCATAGTCTTCATCCCATTCGAACTTATCTACACCATTGTCACCTGACTGGAAGCCTGTGTTCGATCCACCAGGAACGATGAGAGTCACGCCAACACCATGAGGTCTTAGCTCTGTGTAGAGACATTTTGAGAATGCATTCACGGCAGCTTTTGCTGCAGAGTAGATGTTCCAACCTGGCCATGATCTTCTGTCACATACACTTGAGACATTGATCATCTTTCCATAACCCTGTTTCTTCATCATAGGTGTGAATGTTCTACAGCTGTACATAGCACTGTAGGTATTGAGTGCGAAGGTCTTTTCGATAGTCGCATCATCCTGTTCTTCGACATCTGCGAGTCGAACTGCTCCACCGGCATAGTTGATGAGGAAATCTAGTTTTCCCCATTCAGCTTCGATGATCTCCAATGCTTTCTCGAAAGTCGATGATTTTGTCACGTCTCCGAGCATGCTGATGACTTTCACGCCACCCTTCTCACACTCTTTTACCGTTGCAGCGAGTCCGTCTGCATTGATGTCCATGAGCAGTAGATCACATGCTCCCTCATTAGCGAAGACTTCTGCAGTAGCTTTAGCGAAACCTGACGCTGCTCCTGAGATCAGGGCTACTTTACCCTTCATTGATTCGGCCATTTGATTCTCCTTCGGAATAATACATAATTTTTTCTTTTTATTTGCAATGTGTAAGTATTGTAGAATATAACATTACATTTGTAAAGACTTAAAATATAATATTTTTTCATATATAAAATCTATATCGTTTTTTATGCTTCAATTTGTATATTTTTGAATATTCATGGATTACCGTAAAAAGAGGATAAATACCGTTCTCTCTGGATTCAGAGATGCGATCCACTACAGATACCCCTCTTTCATCCCCTTTTCTCACCTCCTATCAGTAAAGAGTCGCTCTAGATGAAACAGTAAAAATATGTTAATCTTTTTGCATTCGAACCACGGTTCGCAACAATAGGAAATCCATGAAACTAAAAAACAAGTTATATCTTATATCGATAGCAGTCATCCTCATCCCCACGCTGATCTCCTTGGCCTTCGTCATCATCCTCTATAGCTCTACGAACAATCAGACAAAGAGGATCGGACTCGAGAACAGTTTCCATCTGGTACAGAATGAGATCCTGACCTTCGAACAAGAGACCCTAGAGAGTGCGAAGACTCTAGCCGGTGAGAAATATATCAAGGACAAGGTCTATATCTATTCTAAGTACTGGGACTTCATGGGTTCTCAATCGCTCGACTATGATCTTCAGATTCTTGAGAGCACACTCAACGATTATCTGATCACCAGTTCCTTCGATTCAGTGGGAATCTATCGGGTAGATGATGATACCTATGAGAAGATCGTCTCCTTCGGAGATGATCTTAACATGTCAAAGAGTTACAGTAAGATAGAGAACAGTAAAGCCTCTATCCATTATGAGTTCTTCAACAATGCGATCTTCATGATCACTAAATACCCTATCTTCCTCGAGGGCTCTATCGTCGGTATGATGCTCATCCGGAACCGGATGGACTCCTCCTATGTTAAACGTATCGCTGACCAGTATGAACTAGATCTGGTGATCGTACGTAATCAGGAGGTACTACTTTCTACCTTCAAAGATTTCGATCCATCTTTCACTACCGAGGAGGACAACTACTTCTCCCATCGAATCGACGATACTCAGTATGTGTTCTATCGGGAGAAACTGCTCGAAGATTCGATCCCACTAGATATCTATATCATCAGACAACAGGAATCCCTGTTGAGGGGTTTGGGGCGTGAGATCATGATCCTCCTTGGGATCTGCGTGTTCGGGATGTTCTTCCCCGCTATCATCCTCACGATCTGGGGACGTAACCTCATCAACGATCTAGTCCCCCTCTCTGATGGGGCTGCAAGCATCAGTAAGAACGACTATACCTACCAGATAGAGACGACTAGTAGAAAGGATGAGTTCGGCCTCCTCTATACCTCTTTCAACTCTATGATCAACACCATAGCGAAGAATCGTACGATCCTCGAGGATCGAAACACCACTTTAGCTATGATCAACAGCTATATAGAGGCTGTTTTCAATATCCTACTAGTCAGCGTGGTGATCGTAGATAACGATAACATCGTGAAACTCGTCAACGACAGTGGTAAGAAGGAACTTCTTCAAACAGCCCAGGATATCATCTATGAACATGATCTGTTCAGGATCAAGTTCTTCTCAGATAATCGAGACTATATCAACCGATACATCAAACAGTTCAACGACTCCTCAGAGCATATCAAGACCGATGAGATCAACTGGGAGGGTTCTACCTATGCGGTAGAGATGTTCCCTTTAAGAACAGGAGAGACCAGATCAGGTATCATCTTCGTCATCCTGAACATCACCGAGAACGTGCAGATGGAGAGAGCAATAATCCAATCCGAGAGACTCGCGGTCGTCGGAAAGCTCTCAGCGGCCATGGCACATGAGATCAATAACCCCATGGGGATCCTCCTCAACCACGTGCAACTCCTTCAGACGGGAAAACTCAGTGAAGAACAGAAGGAGATCTTCCTCTCGAGGATGGAGAGTGAGATCACTCGGGTGAACAAACTCATACGCTCTCTTCTCGATTATGGGAAGACTCAGAGCTCTGAGTATAAGATCATCAGTATGAATGAACTCATACAGCAGGTCTGTTCACTGTTCGAACTCAAATTCCTGAGAAAAGATATCGAAGCGAGTTTCACCCCGGTCGTTGATACAGCCCTATTCGTCCATGGAGACCGGGACCAGCTCAAGCAGGTCTTCTTCAATATCATAAACAATGCGATCCAGGCCATCCCAACAGATAAGAAGGGAGAGGTACATGTCTCCCTAATAGCTGATGAGGACCATGTCGATGTGAATATCACTGATAACGGAACCGGGATGGCAGATGAGATCCAATACCATATATTCGACGACTTCTTCTCTGAGAAGGGAGATGAAGGTATGGGACTCGGACTAGCAGTCTCGAAACAGATCATCAAGAGGCATGCAGGATCAATATCAGTCACAAGTGAATTGGGTGTCGGTTCTACCTTCACGGTAACCCTACCCCTGATTTCCGAGGGAGATACCAAGAGTGTGTAAGTTACAGGTACTAGTCTGCGATGATGAAGAGGGCTTGAGAGAAGGTCTTAAGACCATCGTCAGGATAGAGGGACATGAGGTAGACACCGTTGCAACAGGTACTCAGGCAGTAGAACTACTGAAGAAGAATACCTATGATATCGCATTCATAGATCTGAAGCTCGGTGATATCAGCGGTATCGAGATACTGAAGAGAGTCGGCGAGATCAAGACGAAGATCTATGTGATCACCGCCTTCTCCTCGGTCGAGACAGCAGTTGAGGCTATGAAGCATGGTGCTAATGACTATCTGTGCAAACCCTTCAACAACAATGAGATCCAAGAGATCCTTGATCAGGCCTCAGCGGCTCAGAAACACCAGAGTACCCCTGATAAACACCAAAAAATCAATCAGAGCCCTCACACTGAGATGTCAGATATCAGAGACGGTGGGGTGGTGACTGCCAATGCACAGGTGAAGAGACTCCTCGAGATCATCGACAAGGTCGCAGATGCGAACATGCCTGTCATGATCCTCGGAGAGAGCGGTACCGGAAAAGAGATGTTCACTCGTGAGATTCACTCCCGTTCGAACAGGAATGAGGAACCCTATTTCGCTATCAACTGTGCTGCAATTCCCGGAGACCTCCTAGAGAGTGAACTCTTCGGCCATGAGAAGGGGGCCTTCTCCGGTGCCGATAAGCGGAAGGTTGGTAAGTTCGAACTCGCAGGTAAAGGAATTCTCTATCTTGATGAGATCGGAGATATGAGTTTTGCTCTGCAATCAAAACTGTTACGAGTCATAGAAGAGCGATCCTTTGAGAGGCTAGGAGGAATCAAGCAGATACCTTTCGAGGCGAGGATCGTCTCCTCCACCAATAAGGACCTCAGAGAGATGGTAGGACAGAAGAACTTCAGGGCAGACCTCTATTATCGTCTCAGTGGTATCGAGATGGTCCTCCCGCCCTTAAGAGATCGGACAGAGGATGTACCACTGCTCGTAGATTTCTTTCTTGATTACTTCTGTAGCTATTACTGTAGGGATAGAGCAAACTTCACTAAAGAGGCTATATCAAAAATGCAGAATTATCCCTGGCATGGGAATATTCGGGAGTTAAAGCATGTGATCGAATCGGTGTTATTACTCCATCCAGAGAAGAAAGAATTCACCTATGAGGATCTACTGCTCAGACCTATCCGTGTAGATGGTCAGAGGCAGAATCCCAGTGCTAGTTCAACGACGATATCAGTCGGAGAGATCGAGAAGAACACCATATTAGAGGCCCTCAAGGATCACAGCTTCAATAAGTCCTATACGGCAAAGGCTCTGAATATCAGCAGGAAGACCCTCTATAATAAACTCAGAAAATACGATATCGACTCTTAAATAGACAGACCTGATCTTTTCAAGATCAGGTCTGAAACAAAAGGAGTAGGATCTATTTACATTAAAGCTGCATGACAGGGAACCCCTATCCTACGACTATTCAACCAATGATTATGCTTTCATCTTCTTTGCATGTTGGAAATGATCGACTGATACGGCAAAGAGGAGGATCAGACCCTTAACGAGGTCCTGCCAGTATACAGACACATCTAGAAGGATCAGCGAACTCGTAATGATCGATAGGAGAGCAACACCAAGGATCGATCCTAGGACCGTACCCTCACCACCATTTAGACTCGCACCACCGATCACGGCAGCTGAGATAGTAGTCATCTCAAGACCAACACCGAAACCAGGAGTCGCAGCACCAAAACGAGACATGTAGATGATCCCGGCAAGTCCTGCTAATGAGGAACAGAGTACACTCACACCGAGTTTTATCTTGTTGACTCTGATTCCTGAGAAAAGAGCTGCCTTCTCATTACTACCTGTATAGAAGACCTTTCTCATGATCGAAGACTTTCTTACCATGAAATCACTGAAGATGACTATGATTAGGAAGATGATGATGATGAAAGGGAATGGTCCAACAGAGCCCTGACCGATGAACTTGAACGATGCAGGCAGGGTGAATAGAGACAAGGGAGAACCTTGAGTCAAGACATAACAAGACCCTCTTGCGATTCCAAGAAACGCCAGAGTTGTGATGAAATGCACCAGACCGATCTTCGTCACGAAATAGCCCATGATAGCACCCACACCGGCACTTACGGCCAAGGCAATGATACTAGCGAGCCAGGGATTCATTCCCATGAGGAATAATCTTCCTGCAACACACATGGCGAGACACATCACCGCTCCGACAGAGAGGTCTATACCTCCGATGATGAGCATGACTGTCATACCGACGACTACGATACCTTCTGTAGAGAAAGAGAGAAAGATCGCTCTCCAGTTACCCCAGGTCATGAAATAGGGAGAGAGAAAACTCATGATCACACATACTGCCAAGATGATCAGAATCAGTGTCCCCTCCCTGAAACTCTTTACTTTTGTGAACACATTACCTAGTGTGGATAACACACTATTATTCTTTACTGTCATATTCTCACTCATACTCCCACCTTCTCCAAACCTGAAGCCATATGAATTATTTTCTTCTCATTGATATCGTCACCGCAGATGATCCCACAGGAATCACCCTCATGCATGACGAGTACTCTATCACTCAAACCGATCAACTCCGGCAACTCTGAGGAGATCATGATGATGCCGATTCCCTCGTTCGCAAGATTACGGATCAACTTATGGATCTCTGATTTAGCTCCGACATCGATTCCCCGTGTCGGTTCATCTAATATGATCACCTTCGGTCTGATCGATAGGAGTTTTGCCAATAGGACTTTCTGCTGGTTACCACCACTCAAGGAGGATACATCATGTGTCGTCGAGGCACATTTGATATTCAGCTTCGCAGCATACTCATCGGAGAGTCCATTCTCCTTGTGTCTATCGACAAGACCATTCGTAGAGACCTGATCAATCTTCAGTGCCGAGATATTCTTCCTGATCGAAAGATCGAGGAAGACCCCTTCGACTTTTCTATCTTCAGTGAGATATACGATACCTCGTTGTATCGCATCCTCATAATGGCTGATACTGATCTGTTCACCCGCGAAGGCTACAGAGCCTCCGATCTTAGGATGAAGTCCACAGATCGCTTTCATCACCTCAGAACGTCCAGCTCCTATGAGACCAGAGAAACCGAGAATCTCTCCCTGATGCAGGGTGAATGAGATATCGTTGAAACGAAACCCATCAGTGAACCCCTGAACCCGAAGCAACTCTTCTTCCTTTGTACAGTCTCCTTGAAACTTTGGAGGATACAGATTGGTGATCTCACGTCCGACCATCTTACTGACGACCTCTTTCGAGTCTGTCTCAGCGATATTGAGTGATCCGCAATATACTCCATCACGCAGGATTGATACCCGATCACATTGCGAGAAGATCTCTGCCATTCTATGGCTGATATAGATGATACTGATTCCCTTTGCCTTCAGATCCTGCATGATCTTAAACAGAGCATCTGTCTCTGATTCGGTAAGGGCTGCAGTCGGTTCATCGAGGATCAGGATCTTACAGTCAAGAGATAAAGCCTTAGCGATCTCTACGATCTGTTGATTCGAGATCGATAACTCATTGACTCTCTTCTTAGGATCGACTGCTCCTAAGGGAGCTAAGATCTCCGCTGCTCTTTTGTACAGGTCATTATAGTTGACTAGACTCTTCTTTGAGGTGTTGAGTTCTGCCATGAAGATATTCTCGGCAACACTCACGTGCTGGCAGAGTGCTATCTCCTGATGTACGAACCCGATACCATACCTCTGGGCATCTAGTGGTGTATGGAGGACGACCTCTTCACCATTGATACGTATCTTTCCCTCATTAGGTTGTAATACCCCATCGATGATATTCATCAATGTTGATTTTCCAGCTCCATTCTCCCCTACTAGGGCAAGGATCTCACCCTTGTGCAGATCAAGATCCACACCATCAAGAGCTCTCGTACCCGGAAAGTCCTTCACGATACCCTGTACTGCTAAAACTACTTCACTACTCAAGGAATCCTCCATAGTCAGCTGTACAGCTTTCGCTGTACAGCTCAAATCTCATGTAATATTTATTCGTTGATTCCCTTGGTTCCTCGTTTTTCGAGGTAATCGTCCCAGTAGAAGAAATCTGCATTCTCTGCAGTAACTACCGTAAGACCATTATCAACAAGAGGGATTCCCATTGGGTTGTATCCAGCTTTCTCATAGTCATTCATCGGTTCGATCATATCGCTATGGTTAGCAAGATAGAGCATGAGCATTCCGAAGTATCCCTGTACACCCTGGTTAGGGTTAAGAGATGCGAAGATGTCTCCCGCTTTGATCATATCAAGAACTTTTGCATTAACATCACAGCACATGACTCTGACACCAGTTCCTGCCTCTTTAGTCGCCTGAGCAGCACCCATTGCTGAACTTGCTTCTGGCATGAAGATACCACCGAGGTTTGGATGAGCCTGCATCATGGTCTGAACAGCTGTATAGGCTTTGTTAGGATCCTGGTTAGTCGCTGCTCGAGCTACGACTTCCATATCTGGATATTCAGCTTCGATCTGGTCGATGAAAGCCTTGATTCTCTTATCATGGTTGTCCTGTCCTGGATTCTCTAAGACTGCGACCTCTCCCTTGAAGCCCATATCAGCAGCGATAGTATCAGCTGCGATTCTACCTTCACGAGCATTATCTGAAGTGATGTAAGATACTCTGTCTGAGTTTGGTGAGTCTGCTGCGAATGTCACAACAGGGATTCCCATCTCAGCCGCTCGGTTGATAGGTTCGATGAATGCATCTGGGTTCATTGGGTGAAGGAGGATACCTGCTGGTTTCTTTGCAAGGATCTGTTCGAACACTGCAAGTTGTTTGTTGATGTCATATTCAGGAGTTCCTGTGTAGACGGTATCAACACCAAGCTGCTGACCAGCCTCTTTCATCATCTCATATACTGGGAACCAGTACTCTACACCTGAGACCATGACACACATGTAATAGGTCTCTGATGGGTCACCCTCAAATGGGGACTTCTCAACTTCCTCTGTTGCAACTGCTGCAGGTGCTGCGGCAACAGGTTCTTCTTTAGCGCTGCAGCCGGTGACGAACAGCAGAGAACAGATAACCAGTACGGAAAGTACTACGAGTACAAGATTCTTCTTCGAATTTTTCATTCATATCTCCTTATTTTTTACAGAGCACTCAAGTGCCGCTGTTTAAAGCCTTAGATTATTTGGAGCTGTTCTTCACAGCTGAGCTCTTTCACGATACAGTCCACCTGATAGGTCCTCTCGGGCAGTGCGATGAGCAGGTTCACGGCATCACTGTCAGCAGCGAAACAGCCATGGTGCCATACACCGGGATTCAAAGAGACAAAGGTCCCTTTGGGCACTTCGAACACCTCGACAGAGTCGCTACTCCACTCTCCTCCTGCTGTTGCAGGAGCGACGAACATCAGAACATCCCCATCGATAGGCATCAAGCCTTCAGCAGTACTATCATGATATTCACCAACATTGATGATCAACTCGCGTCGCTCAACTCGGTTAACACTGATCATGGGGACCCTTCCGCTATCAAGTCTCAAGGGGACCAAATCTCGAAAGAACTCTATCGGTGCACTACCGATCTTCACCTCTTTAGGATCGATCATATTCTGAAAATAACCGTATTTCTTGAAGCCCTCCAATGTGAGCTCCTGCCTAGAAACAGTCTTCATAAATTGCCTCTCTTATTATATTGCGTCGGAATCAACTCCAGGTCTCTTCAATAGCCTTTCTGATTGCCTTTGCTGCAGCTATCGGATCCTCTGAGGCATGGATAGCTCGACCTGCGATGACTCTACCTGCAGAGATTCCTTTGAATAGGGGAATCAGCTCTGGAGTGAGTCCACCGGTGATCGTGAGTTTGAATCCCATATCGATCAGTTCTCTGATCTCTTTGAAATGTTCCTCACCCCAGTCAAGTCCATGAGCCTGAGCATCCCATTCTCGATGGTATACGAGCCATTCCACACCGAGCTCTCTCCATTTTGGAGCCATCACGGAAAGATCTCTCACTCCGGTAAGTTCGATGAGCATCTCTTTGTTGTTCTTCTTTGCAGTCTCTAATGCATCTTTGACAGTCTCCAAAGGTGCTCCCTGGATGACAGTCATGATATCGGCACCGGCATCGAAGGACATCTGAGCCTCAAGTGCTCCTACATCGGGGGTCTTCACATCTGCAAGGACTCTGTTATTGGGACAGACCTCTTTGATCGCAGATACGGCAGCCATTCCAGCAGCCTTCACCAGGGGTGTCCCCACTTCGATGATATCAACATAGTCCTTCACCAATGCAGCCATTGCGATTGCAGAGGGTAGACTCACATAGTCCAAGGCTAATTGTAGTTCTGGTAGCTTCTTCTCCATTCTCTTCTCCCTTACTCTATAGTTCCCAGGCAAGTTGCATCTTCTCTTCGATCCACCTCTTAGCCTGAACGATCTCATCACAGGTATCAGGTCTATCATCGGCCCACATCTCGACTAATAGCGGTCCAGCATAGCCGATGGACTTGATCGTCTTGAAGGCACGGATGAAATCGACTCTCCCCTCACCGAAGGGTATTCTTCTTACGATGCCCTCCTGTGTATCCTTGATATGGATACCGACGATATGTCCGATTCCGGCTCTAAGCTCTGAATCGATCATATGATTCATGGCATCTAGATTCCCGATATCAGGGTAGACCTGAAGGTAGGGAGATCTTATCGCATCCACATATTTCATAGCCTTGGTGACAGAATCCATGAAGAGGACTCCCATATTCTCAATAGCAAGGACCACACCCTTTGCTGCTGCATATTCGACACTTACTGCAAGATTCCTTGCAAAATTCGCTGCAGTCACCTCGGTACTCTCTTCACCTACTGTAGCATCATACCCTGCAAGCTGGATGACTCGGATCCCGGTATCGACGGCAAAATCGATCGCATCGTACATCAGCTTCATTCCAGTCGCCTGAATATCAAGATCGGTCGTCCCGATAGGATACCGTCTGTGTCCACTGAGACACATGTTCTGCAATCTGATTCCAGTCTCTCTCTGGAGGGCGACGATCTCCTGCCTCTTCTGGCTGTCCCACTGAAGTCGTTCCAATCGTTCGTCACTCTCATCAATCGATATCTCGATGAAGGAGTAACCTGCTGCTTTTGCTGTCTCCATCCGTTCGGTCCAGGAAAAGTGCGCAGGTAGGGCCTTTTCATAGAGACCAAAGGGGTAATCATTAATATTCATGTTTATGTAACCTTCTATCATTGAAGAAGACGGTCTGTGTTATGAGACCGTCTCTCTTACCTACTATTTTTGGCCGTAGTTGCTAAATACATCGACAGCGACCTGTACCTGTTCCTCATCGAGGATCGATACTTCACCTACTGATCTTGCAACCAGGTAGGTCTTCGCTGCATCTTCAAGATATACAGCAGCATAAAGGGCCTCTTTCAGCGTCCCTCCGACCGTGATGACTCCATGATTCTTCAGGATAACAGCACGCTTTCCATTGAGGTTCTCAACCGATTCGATTCCCATCTCCAAGGAGGCTGCTGAACTGTAGGGAGCTACAGTGATCTCACCAAGGGTAGCATTAGCTAGAGTAGTCACGGCACATGGGAGTTTATCTCCAATGAGTCCGACTGCAGTCGCATATACCTGGTGGGTATGAATGACAGCTTTTACCTCTGGCATGTTCTTATAGATATACAGCAGTGCTGTTGTATCTACAGAGGGTCTTCTCTCACCCTCGACGACGTTCTCATCTATATCGACAACGATAATGTCATCTTCTACCATCCCCTCGTAGCCCATTCCAGATGGGGTGACGAGGATGTGTCCATCATCGATCTTCAAACTCACATTTCCGCCTGATAACGCGATCAGTCTATATTCTTTCATTGCCAGTGCGGCATCGATTATTGCTCTCTTTTCTTTCTCAAACATTACCATCTCCAATACGATTTCTTAGGGTTGGATAAATACTAACATTGTCCATAACATATGTCAAACATAATTTATAACTTTTGTTACAAATAATACTCAACAGCTAACTTTATATAGCATATGCTATTAGAAGAGGTCTAGAACAAAGTCATACCGACTGTCTGGTTAACGAGTTGCTTGAAGATCCGGGGGTATTCAAACTGAGAAACGCAAAAAAAACACCAAGAGGATCTCCCCTGGTGTTTATATTACTACGTACTATTTGACAAGCGGTCTATTCTAGGAGTTTAAGTACCTGCTCTGCAGTATACTGGTCTGTGACGAGTACATCGATGAGTCCTGTACGTAATCCTCCGATGATCGAACTGGCCTTCTCTATTCCGCTGACGACCCCTATACAGGTCTTCACCTTCTCAAGGCTCTCTACCGGTATGGCTATCGTCGAGGCAAAGATGTCATCACGGATGAAGGAGCCCTCCTGATCGAAGAAACGTGCACAGAGATCCCCTACTGCCTTATCACGAATCTGAGCTGCTCTATCCTCTCCCCGTTCGATGATCTCAGCGATCCCATCTCTATACTCCTGAGGTGGAGCACCGATGGAGATCAGCGCGATGTCGACTTCGTCCCAGAGTCTCTGGATCATCTGCATGGAGGAGCTTCCGGCATAGAGCTCGAAGTCTCTGATATCTAGCGGGAAAGCAGGAGCATGGATGAAGTGGGGAGTACCGTTGAGTTTCAAGGCGAACTGTCGTACGACCTCGTTCATCTGGTATCGTTCGAGTGATCGGTTACTCGAACCGATCAGTGGTACGACTCTCAGATTATCGAATTCCTCATCATTCGAGTTGTACTCATCCATGAACTTCTGACAGGTCTCACCCCAGGCGATTCCAACAGTTGCCCCTTTGCTCAACTCCTGGTTGAACACATCCACCGCACGTCTTGCTACCATATGGAGTAGCATATCCCTCTCTTTGATGGAGGTAGGTACGATAATACATTTTTTGAGGTTGAACCTCTGTTCGAACTTGTCTGCGATGATACTGTTGTTCTTTCTTGGATCACGCACATTGATCTCTACGACCCCCTGCTCTCTTGCTTCAGAGAGGATAAGGGATATGGATGATCGGGAGACATTCACTCGCTTGGCGATCTCTTCCTGCTTCAACCCATTGTTGTAGTACATCTGTGCCACATTCACCATCAATTCGATCTCATATTTTGCCATTATCGCACCTTTTACAGGATATACCTGTATTTATTACCTATCAGAACAGGCGTTTATCAATCGGACATATCTATTATAAGAGGCATCCAAGGTTGAGGCAATAGAGGAATCAGGCTCGATGAGCGCACCGGTGGTGACCATGCTCTGTGCAGCCTCTCTCATATTTGGATAGTAGCCTGTCGCAACGGCTGCAGTCATAGCAGCACCGAGAGCACCCATCTCAGATACCGTGACTACCTCCACAGGTATCTGCAGAACATTGGCATAGAGTTCTACCCAGTATTTTGATCGAGCAGGCCCACCTGCAAGTCGACAGAAGGTAGGTTTCTTCCCTCCCTCACATAATCGTTCCACATGCATTCGTGTTGAGAAAAGGATTCCTTCGTGGATCGCTTTGAGCATATGTCGCTGTTCATGCCAACTTTCCAGCCCCCAGAAGGCCGCTTTCATATTCCCTTTGACATTACATCCATAGAGGAACGGTAGAAAGAGTAACTCTGAATCTTCAGTGACAGAACGCATCTGCTCTTCACAGTATTTGTAGAAGTCCTCTCCCTTTCCTAAGATCTCCTGTTTACGGAGCCCCATATTCTCTTTGATGAACCATTCAAGATTCGATGCAGAGGTAGGCGATGCCTCAGTAACGAGAGTCAGACCATCTATCGGGGAACGGCTGTTCATGAAGATGTCGATGTTCTCACTGGGAGTTCGGCTGAGCATCTGATTGATCGTCCAGGTACCTGCCACACAGGAAAGCATCCCCTCTGAGGTGATACCAGAAGCGTAGCAGCTGGCATGAATATCGAAAAGACCTCCTGAAACAGGAGTACTCTCCTTCAATCCGGTCTGTTGCGCGACCTCAGCGGTAACAGATCCACACAGGTCAGTAGCGAGCACTAAGGGGGGGAACTTATCCATGCAATCGGAAAGACCAAGAAGTTCGAAGATCTCCTCATTATAGGTACCGGTAGTAAGATCCACACTGTTCGTACCAGAATAATCACTGAGTTCTGCGAATACCTCTCCGGTGAGTTTATAGCGTATATAATCCTTCACCATCAGAACCCAACGAGTCCTCTTCACCACCTCGGGGTCATGTTCCTTGAACCAAGAGAGAAGTGATACCGGTTGTGCGGCCCAGATAGACTGCTTCGTATAGCCAAAGAGCTTCTCGAAGGTTCCATCTGCATACCAACCGTCCACGATATCTTGTGCCCGTGAGTCTGTCGAGATGATCGCATCATAGAGGGCGTTTCCCTCCTCATCGATCATGATCATTCCATTCCCATAACCGGTCACGGAGATCCCCTTGATATCTTCAGGGTTCACACCACTCTTCTTCAGGACGATCCGTATCGCCTCCATGTTGGCTTCCCAGAGCATATCGATATCTCTTTCGGTGAATCCCGGGCTCGGGTATTTCATAGCTATATTCACAGAGCCTACACCAAGCTCCTTTCCCTTACTGTCAAACAGTGCCGCCTTCGTGACACTCCCACCATTATCTAAACCAAGAAAACAATCCATGTGTTTTCCTCCTCATATGAAATATAGGGTCCTGTATGATGATTTACAACCATTCTTCGTCTACAGCTGATCGTAGAGGTCTATATAATCTAAACAGATTATATAGAGTAGCATCGAGAGTTCTGGAGAACCAGATTCCCTAGGGATTGTTGAAGAGTTGTAGCTCATACAATTTTTTTCGTTTATCAATATTCACATATATCATAACATATGTCAAAGTATTTTTATATATTTAAAGAGTTAAGCTCATCAAGCACCTGAAAACATTACATTTGTAAAGATATTATTTTTATATATTACAATTGACAAACCAAATATTCTCTACTATATTGGCACCATAGTTTGATTGTAATCAAATAAATACACATAGATTTATAAGAGATAAGGAGCTTTAGTATGGGACTTCCAAAAGAGACACATGAAGAACTCTACACGAAGATGGTTCAATGCCGTGAATTCGAAGAAAAAGCAGCAAAGCTATTTATACAGGGAAAGGTCCACGGGACCGCTCACTTCTGTATTGGTGAAGAGGCTACAGGTATTGGCGTGAGTTCAGCCCTAGAGGTCGAGGATTATATCCTTCAGACACATAGAGGTCATAACCAGGGTATCGGAAAGAACATGGATATCAACCGAATGATGGCTGAGTTCTTGGGAAAAGAGACTGGCTACTGTAAAGGAAAAGGTGGGTGTATGCACATCGCTGATTTCTCAGTTGGCTCTCTTGGTGCTAACGGTGTCGTCGGTGGAGGACTTCCTATTGCGACTGGTGCTGCCTTCTCTCAGAAATATAAGAAGAGTGATAATATCACCGTATGTTATTTCGGTGACGGAGCCTCAAACGAGGGTGCGTTCCATGAATCATTGAACCTCGCTGCAGCCTGGAAACTACCGGTACTGTTCGTCTGTACGAACAACCTCTACGGTATGTCTACCTCGGTGAAGAAATCTATGGCTATCTCTGACATCTCAGTTCGAGCTTCAGGCTATGGGATGAAGGGTATCGCACTAGATGGTAATGATGTCGTCAACATCTATGAAGAGACCAAAAAAGCGAAGAAATATGTCCAGAAGAACGGACCGATGCTCATGGTACTCAACACCTACAGATGGATGGGCCACTCAAAGAGTGATGCACAGCTCTACAGATCCAAAGAAGAGGTCAATGAATGGAAAGAGAAATGTCCGATCAAACGACATAGAGAGTTCCTCATCGAAAGTGGTATGTTCACTGCAGAACAGATCAAAGCTATCGATAAGAGTGCAAAACAGGATATTGAGAATGCCGTAGCGTATGCTGAGGCAAGTCCTGAACCAAAGATCGAAGACATCTTTGATGATGTCTATGCAGACTAGGAGAGAATAATGAGAACCATAACATATGCACAGGCCATCAATGAAGCGATGAGCGAAGAGATGAGAAAAGACGAGAATATCGTATTCATGGGAGAGGATATCGGAGTGTACGGTGGTGCCTTCGGTGTATCACGAGGAATGTTCGAAGAGTTCGGTGATGATCGGGTGAAAGATACCCCTATCTCCGAGTTGGTCATAACAGGTTGTGCAGCTGGAGCTGCGATGACCGGTCTTAGACCGATAGTCGAGATCATGTTCAGTGACTTCATCACCCTCGCGATGGAACAGCTTGCCAATCAGGCAGCAAAGAACCGATTCCAGTTCGGTGGACAGGCTGCAGTACCCATGGTACTCAGAACACCTGGTGGATCAGGGACCGGTGCTGCTGAACAGCACAGTCAGTCCCTTGAAGCCTGGGTCTGTCACGTACCAGGATTGAAAGTCGTTATCCCATCGACTCCATATGATGCAAAGGGTCTTCTCAAAGCCTCGATGCTCGATAACAACCCTGTCGTCTTCATCGAACAGAAACTCCTCTACCGATCGAAAGGTGAAGTACCTGAGGTCGAAGACGACTATATCATCCCATTGGGAAAGGCAGATATCAAACGAGAAGGAAAGGATGTGACCATCGTGACCTACGGTAGAATGGTACAGAGAAGCCTTGAAGTAGCTGAGAAGTTCGCTAGTGAGGGTGTCGATATCGAGGTCATCGATGTCAGGACTCTCGTACCTCTCGACAAGGAATGTCTTATCGAATCGGCAAAGAAGACTGGTAAGGTATTAGTCGTACATGAGGCCTGTCAGACCGGTGGTTACGGAGGAGAGCTCGCAAGCACTATCGTAGATAGTGATGCATTCTTCTACCTCGATGCTCCCGTGAAGAGACTCGGCGGATTGGACGTCCCTATCCCCTACAACCCTAACCTCGAAGCACTCGTGGTACCTACAGAAGAGAAGATCACAGCAGCAGTTCGAGAACTGCTTTAGGAGAAGATCATGGCAGAAGCTATCATCATGCCCAAGACCGGCATGGCAATGGAAGAAGGCGTTATCATAGAATGGTTCAAGAGTGTCGGTGACAAGATCGAGAAGGGAGATATCCTTGCTGAGATCGAGACTGACAAGTCGACCATGGAGCTTGAAGCTGACGAAGAGGGAACACTCCTGAGTCTGGTATATGAGGCAGGAACGACCGTCGCAGTGACTCTTCCGATCGCCTGGATCGGAGAAGAGGGAGAAGAGATCCCCCAAGCAGCAGCACCTGCAGCCAAGGCTACAGGAGAGGTCGCAGATTCAGAGGTGAAGATAGAGACTCAGGAAGTGATTCCTGCTGTGATCAGTTCAGACCTTCGATCTACTCCGGCAGCGAAAAGAGTCGCAGCTGAGAGAAATATCTCTTTAGAGAGTGTGAAACCTTCAGGACAGTTCGGTGAGATCAGAGAACGTGATGTCCTTGCCCTACCGAGTGTCACAGCTACTCCTCTTGCAGCTCGAATTGCGGCAGAACAGGGAACCGACCTCTCAACGATCAATGGAAGCGGACATAACGGTAAGATCTTCTCAGGTGACCTACCTCAGAAAACAATGACTCCTATGACTACCGTTGCAGAAGACACAAGAGTCCCTCTGACCAAGATCCAGCAGATCACCGGAAAGAGACTTCTTGAGAGTACTCAGCAGATTCCGAGCGTCACCTCCAATATGAAAGCTGATGTGACCGAACTCCTGAACTTGAGAAAGCAGATAAACAGTTCTATCGAGACCAAGATCACCATCAATGACTTCGTCCTGATGGCAGTCGCAAGAGCATTGAAAGATGTTCCACGAATGAACTCTACTCTCGATGGAGATGCACTGATCTATAAGGGCTCCATCAATCTCGGTATGGCTGTAGCCACACCAAAGGGACTCATCGTACCGGTGATCCCTCAAGCAGATATGATGAGTCTGACCAATCTCTCGAATAAGGCAAAAGCATTGGCTGTTGCCGGAAGAGAGGGAAGATTACAACCGGATGACCTGTATGGGGCGACCTTCAGTATTTCGAATATCGGTATGTTTGGAGTGAGTTCATTCTCACCGATCATCAACCCACCAGAGGCTGGTATCCTTGGAGTCTGTGCGATCGAAGCGACTCCTAAGTTTGTAGCAGGAGAGCTTGTTGAGAGACAGATCATGGGATTGAGCCTCACATATGATCATCGTGTCGTCGATGGCGCTGAATCTTCGGTATTCCTGAAGACCATCAGAGACTATCTTGAAGCACCACTCACCCTTCTCGTCTAAGAGAATAGATAAGGAACCAACCATGGCTGAAAAGAAAAGAAATGCAGATATCGTGGTGATCGGTGGTGGCCCTGCCGGCTATGTCGCAGCCATTCAGGCTGCGAGATGCGGAGCATCTACTGTGATCATCGAGAAAGATGTAGTCGGTGGTACCTGCCTCAACCGAGGCTGTATACCCACTAAATATTACCTAAAGAGTGCTGAGATGCTGCTTGAACTGCAGAAGTTCGCAGACCGAGGCATCACCATCACCGACCCGAGCACCTCCATCGATATGAAGAAGGCGGTAAAAGGCAAGAACAAGGTCGTAAGGAAACTGACAGGTGGCGTGAAAAGTCTCCTTCTCAGTAATGGTGTCACGATCATCAATGGGACAGGAAAGATGATCAGCCCTACTCAGGTAGAGATCGATGGGAAAGAGATCATAGAGACAAAAGCGGTGATACTCGCCGGTGGTTCAAAAGCCATCAAGATACCGATCCCTGGAGTAGAATCCCCACGAGTACTCACTAGTGATGAGATCCTCGATCTCGAGACCATACCGAAACGACTTACGGTCATCGGTGGTGGTGTTATCGGGATCGAGATGGGACTCATCTTCCACTCCTTCGGTTCTGAGGTCTCTGTCGTAGAACTTGATAAGAGCATCCTACCCTTCATGGATAGAGAGGTCTCACAGACTATGACCAAAGAGCTCAAAGGCCTTGGAATCTCGATCAATACCGGTGTGAAGTTAGAGAAGATCGTCGAACATGATGATATGCTCGATCTTGAACTATCAGACGGTACGATACTGCAGTCAGATCTGGCACTCCTATCGATCGGAAGAGGTTCAGACCTCTCCTGTATCGGAATGGATGAACTAGAGATAGAACGGGGAAAAGTCGTCGTCAATGACTTCGGGGAGACCAATCTACCCGGAGTATATGCTATCGGTGATATCAACGGTAAGAAGATGCTCGCCCATGCAGCCTATAAGATGGGTGAGAAGTCAGCACTCAATGCCTGCTCATATCTGAAGCTCACTGATTCGAAGAAAGAGAAGGCAGACCTCAGTGCCGTACCATCAGTGGTCTATTCAGTACCTGAAGTCGGATGTGTAGGACTCAATGAGGATGAGGCAAAGGCCAAGTATGATGTGACTATCGGGAAGTTCCCATTAGCTGCAAACGGAAGAGCTCTTGCCACCGGTACTCCTGAAGGTTTCGTCAAGGTCATCGCTGATAGACAGTATGGTCAGATCCTTGGAGTACACATCGTCGGACATAATGCCTCTGAGATCATCAATGAGGCGGCAGTACTCATGGCTATGGAGATAACCGTACACGAAGTCGCAGAATGTGTTCATGGACACCCAACGATCGGGGAGGCATTCATGGAGGCTTCAGCAGATTGTCTGAAAGCCTGCATGCACCTACCTCCTCGCTCCTGATATTCTTGAAGTCCGGTGTACTCTCACCGGCAGACTCGAACCTGCTGATCATTCGGGGAATAGGAGAGGCAGGTTCGAGTTTTCTCTTGATTCACATCAGTGAAAAGAGATATTATCCAAACATGGAGGCAATACGTGAATAGAAGACGAGATCAATATATACAGATCGCTAGAAGATACTATATTGATGAGAAATCTCAACAGCAGATAGCTAAAGAGTTCAGTCTTTCACGTCCTACAGTCTCCAATATCCTGAAGAAATGTAAAGAGATGGGAATAGTCGAGATCCGTATCCAGGATGGATCACCGATGACGACCGCTATCGGTGAACAGCTCAAGAAGGCCTATGGTCTGAAAGATGTCATCGTCATCCCCTCAGAGGATGATGAGACCTCTCTTCTCAGTCGAATCGGAGCCGCAGCTGCCAACCTGACAGACTCTATGCTCAAAGACGGTATCCAGATCGGTATCGCATGGGGGACTACCCTCTACCAGATGGTCCATCAGATGAGACCCCATCAACTCTCTCAGGCAGGGATCATCCAACTCATGGGTGGTCTAGGTGCGACCAATCCCCAATATGATGGCTCAGAGCTCGCAAGAGACCTCTCAAAGACCCTTCATGCAGATTATTACCCTATCCAGTGTCCGGTAGTCGTGAAGAACAGCATCATCAAGGATCTGCTTGTCCATGAACCGAGTATAGAGAAGACCCTTTCGAAGACAAAATCAATCGATATCGCCTTTGTCGGATTAAGTTCCAATGCACCCGAGAGCAGTGCTCTAGTCCGCTCAGGGTTTCTCTCCTACGAAGAGGCTGAGAAGATCCAGAAGGCCGGTGCTATCGGACATATCTGTGGATACAGTTATGACGAGGCTGGCAACTATATGGATATTTCGATAAACAGACGAATCATCGGTATCGCCTTCGATGATCTTCTGAAGATCCCTGAACGAGTCGGCATCGCCTGTGGTATCGATAAGGTAGAGGCTATCAGAGCCTCCTTGAAAGGGAACCACCTTACCACCCTCATCACAGATGAACGAGTCGCTACAGAGTTAGTCTCTACCCTATAACCAGGTCCAACTCCCACCCCCCCCTATCTTTGATTATCTCAATCCCCTGCTCTAAAGAATGTTCTTATCGATCACACCTTAAGACAACATGGAGAAACTCGTAAAAGAATATGTTGAGATCCATCTGTTCAAGATCCTGATGAACTGTTACCCTCTGTTTCGCAGTTGTGTCATCAGGTTCACAATATTACACACTTTTACTCATTTTGTATCATAATGGAAAATGTTATGCATTTTGTTAATTAACTACTTACTGAATTATATCTTTATATAATATAGATTAACAACAGGTTTTGTTAGTTGGCATAGAACCTGCATATAAAATAGTAAATTAATCGGAGGTTTCTTAAATGAAAAAAATTGTTTTAGCTTTATTGACGATCGCTCTTATTTTTGCTGGATCAACAGCATTCGCAAGTGGACAGACAGAAGATGACGGTACTATGGAATTCGTAATGGTACCAAAAGGTGTTCACCCATATTATGAACCATGTTATGAAGGTTTCAAAGATGCCGGCGCAAAATATGGAATCGAAGTGGACTATGTAGCTCCAGCTAAATTCGATATCTCACTTCAGGTAAAAGTAATCGAAGACCTTATCGCTCAGGACGTTGATGGTATCGCTATCTCAGCTCTTGATGATGCAGGACTTATCGCAGTTATCAAAGAGGCTATGGAAGCAGGAATCAAGGTAATCACCTTTGATGCCGCTGCCCCTTCTACTTCAGCTCTCTCTTATGTTGGAACGGTAAACGAAGATGCTGGTTATGCAGCAGGTGAAGAGATGGTAAAAAGACTGAACAAAGGTGATAACATCGTCATCCTTCAGGGTGGTCTTGGAGCAACAAACCTCAACCAGAGAACTGCTGGATTCAAGAAAGCTCTTGAAGGTTCAGGAATCAATATCCTCGAAGTAAATGATACCAAAGGTAACATCTCTGATACAGTGAACAACGTCGAAGCTCTTATGCAGACCTACAGTGACATCGATGCATTCTTCGGAATCTCAGCACTCTGTGCACCTGGTGCAGCGACAGTCGTTAAACAGCAGGGAAAGACTGATGATATCCTCATCGCTGGATTCGATGACCTCGAAGACACACTTCTTGCAATCAAAGAGGGAACAGTAGATTTCTGTCTCGTACAGAAGACCTACAACATGGGTTGGTTATCAATCGAGACTCTTCTTGCAGCAAACAATGGCGAAAGCGTAGAACAGGTTCAGAACACCGGTGTTCTCGTTGTAAACAAAGACAATGCTGATACATACATGGCAGAGATGAAGAACTTCTTCAACTAGTATGAACTGAGGCTCCTACCCGATAGGATCCTATCAATAAGACAGGCTGAAGGTTCTCTTCAGCCTGCCATCTTAGATAAATTATTATATGTACATGCTTATCCCCCGCATCCGAGCAAATGGTTCGATCAAACTTATGAGGACATAGGTGACATCTTCTGTTTCCTGATCTCTACACCACCCCCGTGGAAGGAACAGGAACGAAGGACTAGTCAAATACATGGTTTGGGATAGTGTAACAAATGGAGAATAACCGTGAAAGAAAAGAGTATTTTGAAAAAAATGGGCAGCTTCAAAGAATCAGCTATTCTGTTGGCATTGATTCTGATCATGCTGGTCATCACTATAATCGCACCTAAGTTCATGTCCGGAAGAAACCTCTATCTGGTAGCCAGACAGGTCTCCTATGTAGTCATCGCAGGTCTTGGAGTTTTCTTCATCATCCTGACAGGTGGAATCGACCTTTCAGTCGGATCAGTCATCGCTTTAGCTGGTGTCGTAACCGGTAAATGTATGGAACTCGGCGTCAATCCCCTGCTTGCGATCCTTTTCGGACTCATAGCAGGTGCATTCATCGGCCTTATCAATGGATACCTCGTATCCTATGTCGGAGTCGCCGCCTTCATCGTCACCCTGGGAATGATGAGTATGGCACGTGGTGCTGTATGGATCATCACTAAAGGTTGGCCAGTCTCAAAGATCGATCCTGGATTCATCGCATTCGGTCAGGGATCTTTCATGGGTATACCTACTTCAGTAATCATCATGATCATTATCGCGATCATATCCTATATCATCCTCAATAAGACTATCTTTGGGAGAAGAGTTCTTGCCATTGGTGGAAATGAGGAAGCTACTCGTCTCTCAGGTGTAGATGTCAAGAAGGTCAAACTTCAGACCTACGTCATCGGAGCACTCTTCGCCTCTATCACAGGAATCCTCCTGGTAGCAAGATTCTCATCAGCACAATCTACAGCCGGAGAGGGCTGGGAGATGGATGCCATAGCCGCTGCCGTGATCGGTGGTACCTCCTTAGCAGGTGGTTCAGGTACAGTCCTCGGTCTCATCATCGGTGGTGCGATCATGGGTGTCATCAGAAATGGTCTCGTTCTTATGAAGGTATCAGTATACTGGCAGACATTCGTTATGGGTACTATCATCATCATAGCCGCTATTGTAGATGTAATGAAGAACCGAAGGAGTAACTAATGGAAACCAATCTGGTGGAAATGAAGAAGATAACGAAACACTTCGGAGGGGTAAAAGCCCTTACAGATGTTGATCTCGATATCAAAAGAGGTGAGATAGTCTGTCTGCTCGGTGAGAACGGAGCAGGTAAATCAACCTTGATGAAGGTCCTTACCGGTGTCTATCCTGAGTATGGTGGAGAATTCACCATGGAGGGATCAGTCAAACACTACAAAGGCACCCACGATGCCGGACATGATGGGATCAAGATGATCTTCCAGGAACTCAACCTATGCCCGAACCTCACCGTTGCAGAGAATATCTATCTGGGTTCAGAGCCTAAGACAAAAGCTGGGTTCATCAATCATAAACTGATGATCAAAGAGTCAGGTAAGTTCATCAACCAACTCGGTCTCGATATCGACCCGAGGCACACTCTCAGCAATCTCCCCATCGCGACACAGCAGATGGTCGAGATCATCAAAGCCCTTATCTCGAACCCGAAGATCCTCATCATGGATGAACCTACCTCCTCTCTTTCAAGTAAAGAGATCGAGCAGTTGTTCGTCATCATGAGAAAACTCAAGGAGAACGGTATTTCGATCGTGTTCATCTCTCATAAACTCGAAGAGGTCATGGAGATCACAGACAGGGTCGTAGTTCTTCGAGATGGTACGAATATAAAATCAATCGATACGAAAGATGCGAATCATGATCTATTGATCTCACTGATGGTAGGAAGAGAACTATCATCTTTGTATACCCATAGAACGACTCCTCCCGGCACGGAAGTATTGTTCGAGGTAAAAGGAGTGAGTGGCCCCCCAATGATCAAAGATGCATCTTTCAAACTTCACAAAGGAGAGATCCTTGGTTTTGCAGGTCTTGTAGGTGCAGGACGTACAGAATTGATGAAACTCATCTATGGTGGAGTGAAAAAGAACTCCGGCGAGTTCTATATGAACGGGAAGAGACTCGATATCAAACAACCTGCTGACGCAGTGAAGGCTGGTATAGCCTATGTTCCTGAGAACAGAAAAGAAGAGGCAGTGATCTTAGAGATGTCAATCAAGAACAACCTTACCATGAGTATTCACGACAAGGTGAAGAGACTTGGCATCTTCCTCGATAAGGGACAGGAGAAGACGATCACCAGCGGTTATATCGACCAGTTGAGTATCAAGACTCCCTCGATGTTCCAGGCAATCAAGAATCTCAGTGGTGGGAACCAGCAGAAGGTCGTTCTTGGAAAGTCACTTGCAATCGAGCCTAATATCCTCATTCTCGATGAACCTACACGAGGGATCGATGTCGGGGCAAAGGCAGAGGTGCATAGGATCATAACAGAACTTGCAGATGAAGGTCTCTCCATCATCCTCATCTCCTCAGAACTCCCAGAGGTCATGGGATCATCAGACCGAATACTCGTCATGCACGAAGGTAGTATCACCGGAGAGTTCAATCGTGATGAATTCGACCAGGAAGAGATCATGAGAGCAGCAGTCAAAGTCTGCTAACTCCTCGTCTATGCTCTACCAATCAAAGGGATGAATTCTGTCTATACAGGCTTCATCCCTTTCTCATTTTTACCAGCAATCTTCATTTCCTCGGAATTCTAGCCCTCACTGAATAAGATGTATGATATTGAGAAGAAATCGTTCTGAGAATCATGGTATAGTGAGGTATGACTGATGATGAGAAATGGATTGCAGTACAATCGAATGACTCCAACTATGACCGAAGATTCTACTATGCGGTGAAGACTACCGGTATCTTCTGTAGACCCTCCTGTAGCTCAAGAGTCCCCAATAGGGACAACACCCTCTTCTTCTCTACACCAGAGGAAGCGATCGACGCAGGGTTTCGTCCCTGCAAACGTTGCAGACCAGATCTTGTATCCTATGAACCAGCTGCTCAGGAGGCACAGAGAGTCAAAAAGCTCCTCGATACCTTTTATCGAGATCCCGACGAATTGACTCAGAAGTTCAGTACATCAGGACTCTCAGAGCATCGTCTATGCGAACTCTTCAAAGAGCAGTACCATATGACTGTCTCAGCATACCTGCAGAACAGACGGCTCGATGCGGCCAAGACCGCCTTGACAGATAGTGACGCCCCGATCATCGAGATCGCTTGGGATACCGGTTTCACCTCCCTCTCGACCTTCTACAGAATATTCAAGAGAACCACAGGTACTACGCCGAATCGTTTCAGAAAGGATAAAGGAGATAAGACTTATGAATGATACCCATCCAACCTACTCATACTTTCGATGCCTCTATGGAATCATTCAGATTGCATGTACTAGTCATGCGCTGCTCTCCCTACAGCTAGTCCCTGCACACGTACAGGAAACCACAGAGAACCCTCTCCACGTTCTGGTAGCTCAACAGCTTGGTGAGTATCTTTCAGGTTCCCGCAGAGACTTCACCATCCCTTTAGAACTCCATGGGACCGATTTTCAGAAGAGAGTCTGGAAGGCCCTTTGTGACATTCCGTATGGACAGACGAGAAGTTATAAGGAGATCGCGAAGGCCATAGGGAACGAGAAGGCCTCCCGTGCGGTAGGTATGGCAAATAACCGAAACCCTATCTTCATCATCGTCCCCTGCCATCGGGTCATCGGTGCCAATAAGTCACTCGTCGGTTATGCAGGAGGCCTTGAAATGAAAAGAGGCCTATTAGACCTTGAAGAACATAATACCTTCATTCCGCGTTAGGTACCGCTACGATGATCATCAGTGCAAGTAAGAGAACAGATATCCCAGCCCTCTATCCTAGGTGGTTCCTCGAGCGCCTGAGAGCCGGATTCGTGTTAGTCCAGAATCCTAGGAACCCTCACCGCTATACGCGCATAGAACTCTCTCCTGAGACTGTGGACATGATAGTCTTCTGGACAAAGGATCCTAGACCTATTCTCCCCCTTCTCAAGGAGATCGATGAACTCGGGTTTCCCTACTATTTTCAGATCACAATCACCCCCTATGGATCTGCTATAGAGAAAGCCCTTCCTGCTAAAGATGAGGTCATCAAGAGCTTCATTACCTTGAGTGGGCAGATCGGCAGGAAGAGGACTATCTGGAGATACGATCCGATCATCATCAGTAGTGAACTGACGATCGATTATCATCTGAGAGCATTCAGGAAGATGGTAGAGAGACTTCATCCCTTTACCAATAGATGTGTGATCAGCTTTGTTGACCTTTACAGATCAGTCCATAACCGAACTCGGGAGTCCATTGACTACCAACTCTCATTGGAGAATATCCATAGACTCTCAAAAGGTCTTACCTCCATCGCAGATCAGTACGGGTTAAGACTCTCCAGCTGTGCAGAGGATATAGATCTCTCTTCCTTTGGCATCGAACATGGCGCCTGTATCGATCAGGTACTCATTGAAGAGCTGTTAGGTTGCTCCATAGAGGCAAAAGCTGATCCTAATCAAAGAATAGCCTGTCGCTGTATCGATAACCTCGATATTGGGACCTATGACTGCTGTACTCATGGTTGTATCTACTGTTATGCCGTATCAAACGAAGAGAAAGCCCTCAATCGGAGAAGACTCCATGACCCACATTCACCTATCCTCATAGGACAGCCTTCCCCTGATGCCATCATCACAGGGAAGAGCATCAAATCCTTCAAACTCAAACAGCTCCCTTTGTTCTAGATTCTTCTTGCAATTATTCAGATTTCTTCAGATACTGAACAGATATGAAAAGCACGATTGAGATACGATCATTGACCATCGAAGATTATGAGAGCATATTCGCACTGTGGAAGAGAACACCGGGAATGGGTCTACGCTCTGTAGATGACACTCGAGAGGGAATAGATAAGTTCCTCAAGAGAAACCCACATACAAACTTCATCCTCACTGATGGAGAGAGAGCCGCTGGTGTCATCCTCTGTGGCCATGATGGGCGAAGAGCCTATATCTACCATATGGTAGTCGATACGGAGTATCGTAATAAGCGGTATGGATCCCGGCTGTTGGATACCGTCCTCACAGCTCTCAAACAGGAGGGGATCAATAAGGCAGCTCTCGTCGTCTATGCAGACAATGAACTTGGTAATGGTTTCTGGGAATCGAAGGGTTTCACGGTACGTGAGGATCTCACCTATCGTAACAGGTGGGTACAGAATGAAGAATAGTATGTTAGAAGAACGGATACGATCGATCGCGGCTGAGCAATCCATCGATACCATAGGGTTCACTGATGCGGCACCTTTCACTGATTATCAGTGGAAAGATTCCAAGAGGATCGATCCTGCGAATACGGTGAAGAAGGCCTCTTCACTCATTATCACAGGGATCTATATCGGGGGAATGACCCTGCCGGCTTGGGATGACCCAGCCTTAGGGAGAACGAGTAGATTATACCTGTCTGAGTTCTTTCTGGATGTGATAAAACCGTTGAAACCCTTACGAGATCATCTAAGAGCTGAAGGCTATAGAGCTGAGATCTGTGACAGTTCACGTGAAGAGACCTCGAGCATCCCTCTCAAACTTGCCGCAGTGAGAGCAGGCCTTGGCTGGCAGGGAAAACATACCCTGCTGATCACGAGGAAGTTCGGTACCTTCCTCGCACTGGGGGGTATCATCACCGATGCAGAGCTCGAACCGAATACGAAGATAGAGAAGAACCGATGTGGCCACTGTTCCCAGTGCCGTGAGGCCTGTCCTATGGGGGCTCTCCATACTGAGTTCAGTCTTGATACGCGAAAATGCCTCTCCTACCAGCTACAGGTTGAAGGTTTGTCAGACGAGGGTGAGAAGAAGCTGGGTAATCGTGTCGGAGACTGTGAGGTGTGTCAGCAGACCTGTCCCTGGAACAGAGGACATCTTCTTCACCCATTAGAGACTCCATGGACCTTGGAATTCAGAAAGAGGATACCCCATTATGAGAAACTCTTCTCATTAGAAGCACTTACACGCATGAGTGAGGAGGAGTATTTGAAACAATTAGGTAGATTCAATACCGATATTCCCTTCGATATCTTCAAAAGGAATGTCACTATCGCATATAGGCATGCACAAAATAAGACTAGGAGCTCAGCACCTTGATCGCTTCAAACAGATCCCTGCATATGAAGTCAGCAGAGGAAAGATCATGTTGTCTCGTTTGAGACTGCAGGATCGCAAAGGTGACGATACCTGCAGCTTTTGCAGCCCTTACCCCACTCTTCGTATCTTCGAATGCGATCGCAGAGGCTCCCTCAACCTGAAACCTCTCAAGAGCATAGAGGTAACCTTCAGGAGAGGGCTTCCCATTCTCGATGTTCTCTCGAGAAGAGATGATCTGAAAATATGAATCGAGCTGCTGGTCATAGAGTATCTTACTGATCGAAGACTCCTCGAGTCCAGATACTATTCCCAACTTGAACCTGTTTCTCTTGAGTAGATCTAAGATCTCCCGAACCCCCGGTAAGATGGGGACTCGATTGGTCTGGATGAAATCAGAGAAGAACTGGTCTTTGAGATTAGCAATCTCTTCAACAGATTCTTCTATCATGGGATAATTCTGCTTGATGAGGGCAGCTACCTTAGGGGAGAGGACACCAACACAATAGGTGATATAAAAGTCCTCAGTCAGTCGGATCTCATATCTATTGAGGACCCTATTCCAGCAGGCCAGGTGCAGCGTATCAGTCTGTGCTAAAGTCCCATCAAAATCAAATAGAGCTACACTAAACATGATTCAGAATCTCCTTTTCTTAGGAAATGATGATGCTCTCCTTGAGGAACATCAGCATTCTTGAAAGAAAGTATACCAGCATACTTAAGATTTGCACAGTCATAACTTGTTTATAATCAAAATATATCAGTTATAATGAGTCATGCCAACCTATTACATATGCATACATATCGTATTACATGATATAGCAGATAATTAACCCTATGAATCTTCTGTCTCTAGTATACTCCAGAAACACTTGTAGTACTGAGATAAAGAGCATCGGTCTCATAAAGACCTTAAGGTATGTGTGCGATTTTGGAAGATTACATCATTTATCACCAAATATATTAAGTCTTTGGTGCGGTAAGTGGTATACTCTAGGTAAACCCAGTGGGATATCTTCTTTAGCTATCACCCATTTTTTTACGGAGGAAACTATGAGATATAAGGTTCTATCAATCATATTGATCTTTTCACTTATAGGTTCGGTCTCGCTTCTCGCCTCTACAGAGGAGATCGAGAGATTACCATTCTTTGAATCGATCACTGAATATCTTGAAGGTCCTGATGGTTATCACCTTCTATCGACGACACATGATATTCTCGGTTATAGTGCAGTCGCATTGGGGTTGACAGCAGGTCTCCTATCACCAGACCTATTCGATGTTGATGAAGATCTTCATGGAGCAGTCGGTACTGCAGCGGCTACAGCAGCTGCCTTGAATATCGGTGTGGGCTTTCTCAACTTTGGAGATAGACTAGAGACCTCTGAAGGGTTATTCACTATAGACAACATCCATATCCTCATGGGAATAGCAGGTGGAGTCCTCATGGTCTCTGCTGGTCTTGCCAATGAGTCAGATCCCCATCCATGGCTCGGGGGGATCGGGACAGGACTGATGGGATTATCGGTTCTCTTACAACGACAGAATTAAGGAGACTCTTATGAAACGAATCTTATGTATCGCTATCTTTCTTATCTTAACCACTATGGCATTCTCAGCGGAGAAGGTCACTATACTCTATCTTGACAGAAGCGAGACAAACCTGGAAGCTGGCAGCTTCATCAAATCAGAGGCCAAGCAACAGAAACAGGACCTAAGTGTGAAATATGCTGCAGGCTTCAATAAGCTAAAAGGGAACGAACAGATTATCATCATGCTCAATTCAGGTTTGAGTGAAGGGATCGATCCCCGTATCGAATCCTTCATCGCCTCCTCAGATAATAAAGATTCTCTGATCCTTGTGAATCTTTATTCAAGAGGAAATGAGATCTTCGTTGAGGCGACCGATGAACTCGATTCCCTGTATGGTGTCGACGAGATCTCGGCAGCCTCTCAGTATAAGAAGAGTACCCCCGTCAAGACGATGCATAAACAGTGGGCTACAAAGGTATTCGAACTTATCAGGGAGAAACTCTAGCCAATGATGATACTACTGTGTGTACTCCTCTATATCCTCTTACCCTCAACGGTCTTTATCCTCTTTCTTCTAGACCTCCCCTTCTTCGGGGTCCTCGATACGATAAACTATCTATTCTCTATCTTCAGCTATTTCTTCATCCTCAACCATATTCTGATCACCACGAAACTCCCCTGGCTGCAGAGATGGATCCCCTATGACAAGATAGTCAAATTTCATGTGATCAGCGGAACGTTCATCATAACCGCAATATATTCTCATGGTGCATACAAGATACTCATCGGGAAATATATAGATCTTCTGACCTGGATCCTTCTGGGCCTGTTCACGATCCTCTATCTCCTGTCTATCCTTTGGATCGAAGCACCGGGAGTCCGCAGGTTTCGTAGTTTCCTATTGAAGAGACTTCATAAAGAACACCTAGCCTCCTATGATAAGCTAAAACTCCTCCATGGTTACCTCTTTGTCCTTCTTGCGATCGGCGCCTTTCTCCATATACGTGAGGCTGGGGTCATCGACGGCAGTTTTACCTTCAATAGACTCGTCCCCCTGATATATCCTATATTGGTGATAGGACTCTTCCTCTATAGTAAGTTTCGCAAAGTATTCCTCCCCAAGTTGGTACTTACCTCATCAGAACAATACCAGGGAACAACTATTCTCACTTTCACAGAAATACAACCTGGTAACAGGATTACCTACCGGTCTGGCCAGTTCGGCTATCTTAGGTGGGTAGGTAAAGATACTACCAAAGAGGAACACCCCTTCTCTTTCCTCTCATCACCGTCAGCTGGGCACGTATCCTTAGCGATCAAGGATCTAGGGGATTATACACAGGGGATCAAGGACATCCCACTCGGAAGTATTGCCAAGATCAATGGAGGATTTGGGAATTTCATTCCCGATTATACCAAGGGAAAGGTCTGTCTAATCGGTTCTGGAATCGGTATCGTACCGATCTTGAGTCTTCTACAGGATCTCAAAGAGCATCAGTCACAACAAAAGATACTCTGTTTCCTTGCGGTGAACTCCAGAGAAGAGCTCCTGATAGAGGATATACTCCAAAGAATCTCAAATGAGTTCGAGAACCTCAGCCTGAACATCCAGATATTCGAAGAGGACCATATCCTCTTCTCTCGAAATTACTTTGAGCAGAAGATCAGTACCCCATTAGATTACAACTATTATCTGTGTTCCTCTCCTGGTGTCAGAGGAATCCTTATGGAGGCCTTCTCAGAAATGGGTATTCAATCAAGACAGATACATTTTGAGGCATTTTCTTTTTAGGATGTGATGCTAGGCGAATAAAGGGAACATAAGAGTCACACCATAGGCCAGATGCAATTTCATGGAAGAAATTACCTTTGGGCAGTGAGATCAAGAAGTATAGAGCGCTTATTTCCCTTGTTCCCTACTCTGGTAGGGACCTTACTCGATCAGGTCTCGAGTTCAAAATCCCATCGATTGATACCGCCGAAATCTACAACCTGTGTATATCCTAGACTCTCCAAGATCTTCTTAGCGGTCGCTGAACGATTACCCGATCTGCAATAGACAATGATCAGTGAGTCTTTTGCAACTGCCGGAGGCATCCTATCAATATCGGTTACTGAGAGATTCACAGCTGTTGGGATATGCCCCTGATTATATTCAGACACTGTTCTGACATCCAATAACAGGTGTGGTTCACTTTGATTCTGTATGAGTTCGAATAGTTGGTCCTGTTTCGTATAATCCACAGTATCCTCTTTGCTACCGGCAGCACTCAAAGTTACACCAGCAAACAAAAGGATACTCATCATGATATATAGTATCTTTCTCATAGTTTTTACTCCTGAGATAAATATAATTATACTTGACTATTTTCGTCTACTTTTATTTGGATTATTAACAGATCGATCAGTATTCAAGCTCATAAGACCACTTGAGGATCTCACAGAAATTGAACACACGGGTATAACCTAGATCTTTTAGCAGGTTCACCGCCTCTCTTGAGTTCTCAGGATGGGTACTACAGACAATGATCACCATATCTTCATCGACAGCCGGTGGATTCCCACAAAGATCACTCAAGGGAATGTTCACCGCTGTAGGGATATGACCTTTGTTATACTTCACTGGGTATCTAATATCGATGATGAGATAGGGTTCACTCTGGGTTTGAATCAATTTGAAGAGTTGATCGGGTTTAGCATAGTCTACAGGGACCTCTTTGGAACCTACTGCATTGAGTGCTAATATTGCAATACCGGCAATATATAGCATAATAAGGAGCTTCTTTGTCATCTTTGAACCACTTGAATAAAAACTTTTTATAATATTCTTGAATATTATACCAAAAACAACAATTATTCAACTGCATGATTATATGAAGAGAAGAGTTTTTACAAACTAGCTAAGAGATAAATTCAACTTTAGAAGACTTGCTGCAAGAATAGATTCTGCATGACAAACAGAAGAATGAAGGAGATCACCCCAGCAGCGATGGGAGTAGAGATCCAACCCATGCTGATCTTTCCTATGATCCGCAGGTTGATGTTCCTACCTGATTTAGCGAGACCGATACCTAATACGGCACCTACGACAGCTTGGGAACTGGAAACCGGGATCAAAGGGAATGATGGCAATCCTACTGAGATCATCCAATCTTTCAGTCCTTGAGAAGCAAAGAGAAACAGTACTAGGGAACTCGAAAGGACTACGATGAAGGCAGTTACCGGAGAGAGTTTGAATATCCCCTTTCCTACAGTCAGCATCACTCTCTTTGAGTACGTGATGATCCCTACGGCTATGGAGAGCCCTCCGATGAAGAAGAGAACCTGGGTGCTGTTCAGGGTGATTGAGCCAAAGAGGTTTATATCAGAGAAAGGGGCCACTGGGATGAATACACCCATGACATTAGCGATATTGTTCGCACCAAGGCTATAGGCTCCAAAGGCACCAGTGATGATCAAAAGGAATCTTGTGAGGGAGTCTTGTCTGATCATATGGAGCTTACATCGCTGTAGGATAGACCTGACCAAAAAATATAAGGAGAAAGAGAATCCTGCAGCCAGAACAGGACACAATACCCAGGTCATCACGATCTTTGAGAGTGTCTGCAAGTCTGTTTGATTACCTGAGAAGAAGTTCCAGCCGATGATCGCCCCGACGATAGCTTGCGAGGTTGATACCGGTAGTTTCAGTCTTGTCATCCAATAGACGGTAAAACCTGCGGAGAAGGCCACGATGAAGGCTCCCGGGAGTTGGGTTATCGCACCGAGCTTTCCTAGACTATGGGAGGCCCCTGCCCCACTGATGACGGCTCCCAAGATGACGAAGATACTACCGACGATCGCAGCATCCCTGAATTTGATCATCTTTGAACCGACAGCGGTTCCGAAGATGTTCGCTGCATCATTCGCCCCAAGAGACCAACCTAAGAAGAGCCCGCTAGATAGGAACACCAAGACTGTAATCATTTCTGCTCCCTATCCTAGATCGTTCTTTTTATCGCAGCTACCGAGAGTCGCTCACACACAGATTCAGATTCATCAGATACACTCGCTATATGGATCGAGAAGTCCCGTAGCTGCATCTTATGCGCAAGGTCCATATCCTCAAGGAGGAAGACCTTCTCCTTTATCTGTCTTTCAAATACGTCTGCCTCATGTTCATAGATGAAGGTCTTGTTAATGTAGTCATTGATCAGATGAACCTCTCTAAAGAAGGTCCTTGCAGCGAGTACTGTATAGTTCATTGCCTCTTTGGAGGCCTCTGCCAACTTCAGATAATCAGATTTGAGATCTTCAGGGATCTCTGGTCTTTCGACTCTGATCTCCTGAAGGACATCTTTTGTGAGATCTATGACATTATCGATATTCTCCAATAGACTCAGGACATCCCCACGGGATTCAGGGATGAGCATCTTCGTATAGAGTTTAGTCCTGATATCTCTTCTTTTCACATCTACATCGGACTCCAGTTTACCGACTCGTTCCAGTCGTTCGTTGAAATTATCCCAGTTACCATCAAGATACTCTCCTATTGCTGCATGGAACAGGATAGCAGCCTGAGAGATGTCATCGAGCATAGAATCTATCTGTGCCTCTAGTTGTGCTGATTTATTAAAGAACATACCTATTAATCACTCCTATCCTGATTATATCATGTATTTGTCAAACTCGACAGTTATATTAACAAATCTTAACAAAAGCTATTTAAAACACTTTAAAGCCTACTATTTGCAGTATATTTCCCCGGTGTCATACCAAACTGAAGCCTGAATCGCTTGATGAAGTACGATATATCCTCAAAACCTGAAGCATGTGCAGCTTCAGTGACATTATACCCTTCATCTAGGAGTAACAGACTATTCTCCAGTCTAAGATTCTGGATATACTCCATGAAGGTCGAACCACTCTTCTGCTTGAACTTCCTTGCAAAGTGGAATCTGCTCATATTCAACTCTTTCGCAGCCCCTTCTAGTGAGATATGCCCATGGTAGTGTGTCTCTGCATAGGTCAGGATCTTATGAAGGAAGGAATCGCCATCACGTTGATAGTTCTTCGAACTCTTTTGGGATAGCAGGCCAACCAGACTGAATATCGCACTCCCTCTCTTCAGATCTGAAGCTGTCGCTATCTCCTGCATGAGTCTACTGATCTCAGAGGTCCCTTGGTCTTCGAGTATTACCGAAGTATTTGCATGAGAGAGCCTTCCTAGAAGTTCTTCTCCGTTGATGAAGAGGAGTCTGTCCATTGCAATATGAAGAACCTCGATCGAACCACCATGCCCCTCGATCTGGTAGGAATGAAGGACATTGGGAAAAAGGCAGATGCAGCGACAACTCTCAAGGGGGATAGTCCGACCTTCGATATTGATTACCCCTGATACATCGTGGCAGATATTTATCTCGAGACTACTGTGATAATGCATCCTCAAGGAGCTCGCCTGCAGGTACTCCGATCTGTGATATCTGACAGGTTCACTCCTTGTCAGACCTCTTTCCTCATATCTCATCCCATAGGGTTCTCTAGCTATCATAGATTCATAATACACCAAAATAGCAATATTTTCTTATTTTTAAGCAATATTCACATAACTATTCATCTTAGTAAGCAATATAATCATTACTATAAGGAGTATGGTCATGAACAGTTCATTCACACCCGACTATCAGAGGATCGCAGCAGCTGCACAGAATAGAGAGACTTCTCCCTTTCCATTATATGAGCATTCCATCAATAGAAAGATCATCAGTGAACTTACCGGTAAGGATCTTGATAGCCTGTATGATTCAAGGGACCGCCAATCACTAAGAGACCTCTTCTCGATCATTGCAGATTTTCATATAGCCTATGGGTATGATGCCTATTCCTTTGAAGGTTGTTTCACTGAACTCATCCAGGGAGGTGAGGGTCTGTTAGGAAGAGCCCCTAGTATCATCACAGATCAGCGATCTTTTGAGACCTATCCCTGGGATACCCTGGAAGATCGCTATTTCGATAGATTCGCAATCTATTTCGAAGCGATAAAAGAGACCCTGCCCCAAGGGATGAAGATCATCGGAGGCGTAGGTAATGGGGTCTTTGAGACGATTCAGGACTTCGTACCCTTCACCGAACTCGCCTACCTTCAAGTAGACCATCTAGAACTCTTCAATGCATTATGGGTAAAGCTCGGAGATACCCTCCTGAATATCTGGAAACGGTTCCTCTCAGAGTATGGAGACATCCTCGCAGTAGGAAGATTCGGTGATGATCTGGGATTCAAGAGCGCCCCTCTATTGAATCCTACAGTCATAAGTGAACATATCATCCCACAGTACAAGAAGATCATTGATACTATTCATCGTTCAAGGAAGCCCTTTCTCCTCCACTCTTGTGGTTGTATCTTCCCTGTCATGGAGGAGATCATCGAAATAGCAGGAATCGATGCAAAACACTCCAATGAGGATGTCATAGCACCTTTTTCTACCTGGGTTGAGGAATATGGGGATAGGATCGGGAATTTCGGTGGTTTTGATATGGATGTCGTATGCAGATCATCAGTATCTGAGATCAGAGACTATATCATTCAAACCCTAGAACCCCTACAAGGAAAAAGAGGGATTGCCGTAGGGACCGGGAACCAGGTCTCTGACTATGTACCCGCTGAGAACTTCGAAGCGATGATCTCTACTGTTCGGGAGATACGAGGGTACTGATCAAAAGCTCCTACCTGCCGCCTCATACATGGTGATGACCTTCTGAGGTTCGATCTCTGCAAGGATGTTATGGATAGAGTTGAAGACGAACCCACCATCTGTTCTCAGGTATTTGACGACCTCTGCAGTCTCACAGGCGATCTCTTCAAGAGTCCCTAGGGGTAAGGTCCCCTGACTATTGATTCCCCCACCCCATAGAACGAGTCTTCCTCTACTGAGGTCTTTCCACTCGTGATAGGAATGCCCTCCGGCTGTCCATTGAACAGGATTGATCACATCGAACCCCGAGGCTATCACAGCCTCGAGCAGTGAGTAGATGGCACCACAGGAGTGGAGGAAGGTCTTCATCTGAGGTGCATTCTGATGAATCGCATCGTTCATTCTCCGGTAATAGGGAACATAGAGGTCGGTGAAGGTCTGTGGTGGCATGATCGGGGCATTCTGAGTTCCCTGATCATCTGAATTGGTCATGAATACATCGACATAGGGAGCGATTCTCGGGATGAGTTGCTCATAATCTCTTATCCTATAAGTAGTGATCAACTCATGGACCTCTTTAACATAATCAGGCTCTGTCAGACAGATCATCGACCAGGCGGCCATCCCTCCACGATACTTGAGTCCCATCGGGACACCATTGAAGAAGACGGCCCGATCGGTTGAGGTCCTTACTTTCCTGCAGAAGGACTCTATCGAATCGAGCTGTTCATCAGTGAACTGAGATGCCCGTAGCTGTGCTTCGATCTCCTCCAACGATTCTTTTGGAGCATCGAGACTGAAGAGATCTAACGGCTGACCACCGTGCTGTTCGTTGAAGACAAAACTCGAAGGGGGCATGATCAGGGAACCTCTGTTATCCTCATAGGTCACTGAACCATCTTCAAGTACAGCAAACCGTTGTGGATGCTGAACTAGAGCCTCTAGTCGACCACCGAAATCAAAAGGATACCACTGCTGATCCTCTGTGAAAGCATTAGTCCACCAATCAAGATGGACGGTGACCACATCACAATCGAGTACATCGAGGACATCACTGTCTGGCAGTGCAAGCATCTGATGGATGTCATGGACCCGAGGTCTTCGATACGACAAACCAAGAGCCTCCACGAGTCTTGGATAGGCAAAACAGCTGATACCGGTGGAGAGCATCCCACCGAGGTCAATCGCCTTGGATTCTTTGAAGTTCAGTGTCCTGACTACCCGTTCTCTACTTGTCATTTCCTTGCTCCCTGCATTATAGTTATGGTCTATATCTTAAAGCTATTCGTGGTAATTACGAGAGATAGAACGGACAAATAGTATGCAAAATCGGACAGACCTGTTTAATACATATGCGCTAAAGAACAGATACTATGGGAATATCACCATAGGAGGATGGGATACCTGGGTCAGTATGGGAACCTTTATTGACTTTGCAGGAGGTCGAAACAATCTCCATGAACACTCATATTTCGAGGCCTGTTTGGTCCTGGAGGGAAAAGGGACTTTCCTGTATGACAATAGGGAATATCCTGTGAACTCTGGGGACCTGTTCATCGCAGACCCCTTTAAGGTTCATGAGATCATCTCTGACATCACTGATCACCTGAAGATCCATTTCATCTCGTTCAACTTCAAGGATACAGTGATCATAGGCTCTGATGAGCTCTATTCCACCTATATCGGCAATTTCATCACAGCCCATAGGATGATCACCCCTGATTGTGGCGATATGGCCCCCCTATTCGCCTTCATGCATAATGTATCGGAGATCAAACCTATATCACGGTGGGAACTCCTTACAAGATCCTGTATCGAGAATATTCTGGCAACGGTCATCTCGGCATCAGCTCTACACCATATAGAAATCCCCACTGAATCTATCGATTCAAGGCTACAGATGGCGATCTATTTCATACATGATAATTGCAGGAGGAGACTTACGATTAATGAGATAGCCGATTATGCATCAACAAGTGAAAGGACACTACGAAGACTCTTCGAGAAGAGATACCAGATGAGTATCACCGGATACTGTCTAGAGAGAAGGATCCAGAGTTCTGCAGACTATCTCCTGACCCATCCAGAATCAACGATAGCAGATATCGGGTATCTGTTCGATTTCAGTAATCCCTCAGATTACAGCAGGAGTTTCAAGAAGCTGCTCGGGATCTCTCCGAGAGGTTTCAGAGAATCACGAGGGACCATCAGAGGGTCTCATTAGAGATAGAAGCTATCTCAGGGAGTTTCGTACCACCAATCTAGGTGTGAGCTGAACCTCTTTTGCCTCAAAGACCGTATCCTGTTCGATCATTGCCATCAGGTTCTCAATGACAAGATTCACATTCTCCTCGAGCAACTGATACATGGTGGTCAATCCTATCACCTCAGAGAGATAGGCATCATCAAAGCCAATGATCCCCACATCATCTTTCATACGCAGTCCCTGTTCTCGAAGATATTTCAGTCCACCATAGGCCATGATATCAGCAGAGAAGACGACAGCCTCCGGTTCATAGGTGTTCATCATCTCTTTCATAGCGTCATAACCACCCTCGATGTTCAAGCGACGAAGACTGATCATATCAGGTTCCAGATCTGCACTGGTAAGCATATTCTTAAAACTGTCTACCCGCTCCTGGATATTAAAATCAGTCTTCTCCCAACCGACGAAGCCGACTCTCTTGTATCCTCTAGAGAGGACATAGGACAGAGAGTCTCTCATACCGGAATAGTTATTGACACAGATCGAGACTAGATTGCTCGTATGCCCCTGCTGTACGACGGTAGGGACATTCCTCTCATAGAACACTTTTGCAGCATCAAGAGGGACGCTACAACCATAGATGATGATTCCAGCAGCATTCTTATCACAGAGATCAGAGGCGATATCTTTTGTGATGAGCCTCTCAAAATGGAGATTGACTATCCTTATATCGTAATCGACCTGCTGAAGAGTAATGGTTATATCCTTAATCGTCGTTCCTAATGTATATAATGAGGGGTTGGGCATGACTAGGATGATCTCATCATTCCTCTTTGTCTTCCTCGTCTTCCGTATCGGTGTATAACCTAACTCCTTAACAGCTTTCAAGACCTGTTCGGTTCTTTCTCTACTGATTCTGGGATTCCCATTGAGGACTCTAGAGACTGTGGAAATACTCACCCCACAGTGATTGGCTACATCTGTTATAGTAATCATGCAATTATCCTTGTTGTATTTTATGCAAGTTGCACAATTCATAATACTGTCAATGTGAAAATAAAGCAAGATTTTTTTAAATATTTATTTGACAACTGAAAATTTACATGTTATCGTGCAAACAAGATAAATTATAGTGCAAACTAATATTTACTTTTTGCACAAAAAAGAGGAGATTATTCATGAAGAAAGGCATTACCCTTCTAGTAGTTGCATTACTGTTACTTACCAGTTTCAGTAACGTATTCGCAGGTGGACAGCAGGAAGCAGTAGAGGCTGCACCAGAAGTAGCAACACCAGCAGAACCAGTAGAGATCCAGTTTTGGACACGACAGACTCAGAGTGAGAGACAGGAACAGATTCAGGTTTTACTTGATGTATTCCAACTACTCAATCCCGATATCAAGGTTACCATGCTCCCAGTAGAAGACAATGAGTTCTCAACTCAGCTTGCAGCTGCAGGAAAGGCAAACAGACCTAACCTCATCGAGACCTCAGCATTCTATGCAATGAGCTATAATGTAGATAATATCGTTGATTCTTCTGCTAACAAAGCCATCATCAACTCAGTTGGAGCTGATAGTTTCTTCCCAGGATCACTGAACAACGTACAGATGGGTGATGGAAGCTACTTCGGTGTTCCTTTCCATTTTGCAGCACAGGGAATCTGGTACAGAACGGACTGGTTCGAAGAAGCAGGACTTGAAGCGCCAAACACTTGGGAGAACATCCTAAAGGCTGCTGAGTACTTCAATGATCCAGCAAACAAACAGTATGGTATCCTCATCGGTACAAAACCTGAGAACTATACACAGCAGACATTCACTCACTTAGCGACAGCTAATGATGCACACCTTTTCGATGCAGAGGGTAACCTTGCAGTTACATCACCTGAATTCAAAGAAGCTGTTGAATACTACAAAGCTCTATCAGAATTCACTCCTCCAGGACCACAGACTTGGAGAGCACGTGATTACTACATTCAGGGAAAGATGGCAATGTTCTATTACTCAACATATATCATGGATGACCTCTCTCTAGCAGAAGTCGCAGCATCATCACTTACCTCAGAGAACTTCTCTGACCTTGGTGGTGGGACATTCGACTCAAACCTCGTAAAGAACACTGCATTCGTACCACTGATCTCTAACACTGAATCATCAGGTTACGGTGAGATCATGACTTTGAGCGTCCTGAAATCAGAAGATGCAGCAAAGACTGCAGCAACACAGAGACTTGCTGAGTTCTTCCTGTCAGATGAGAACTATATCCCATACCTGCACGTCGCACCTGGTGGAATGCTCGCTATGAAGACTTCAGTCATCGAAAGCGACCAGTTCATCAATGACCCTAAGGGTGTATATGCTAACTATGGTAAAGCTAAGATCAATGAGATCGCTGGTGGACTCGGTGCTATGCAGGACTTCCTGAAGACTGGTGAGAGCCTCTTCCCAGAATCAGCTTCGATCCTTGCAAAGAACCTTGTTGGTCAGATGCTCTATAACGTGACTATCGAAGACAAAGACATCGACGATGAGATCGCTAATCTTGAGAAAGAGATCAAGAGACTTTTAGAAAACTAATCATACGAGAGGAGGATTGAGGATATGGCTATAGGGTTAGCAGCTAGAAAAGAGGAAAGGCTTGCATGGGGTTTAGTTGCCCCAGCGGTTCTTGTGATAGGTATTCTTATTGCATACCCTACCTTCCTCAATCTTTTCTTGAGTTTCTTTGAAGTTCGTTTAGATGGGAGTAAGACATTCATCGGTTTAGGTAATTATAAGAATCTTCTTACCAACCCGAACTACTATGCTTCTATCTGGACAACATTCATATTCTTAGTAGGTTCAGTTGCCGGGTCCACATTACTTGGACTAGGAACTGCCCTGCTGATGAATCAAAAGTTCCCGTTACGTTCTCTGGTAAGAACGTTGATCATACTTCCCTACTTCGCACCAGTGATCTCGATGGTGTTCGGATGGCAGTTCATCTTCGATCCAGTCAACGGAATATTCAATTTCGTATTTGCAGACACTCTGCATCTTATCAGTCCTGATACGAACCTGATCGGTGATCCTGATTCAGTCATGTGGGTGCTCATAGCATTCACCACTTGGAAATACTTCCCGATCACCTATCTCCTGCTCCTTTCTAGATTACAGCTCATCGACAAGTCGATGTATGAAGCTGCATCAATAGAGGGAGCCGGAAAATGGGCTTGCTTCTGGCACATCACACTTCCTGAGATCGAGTTCGTACTGGGAACGACTATTCTTCTCAGACTCATATGGAACCTGAACCGATTCGAAGATATCTATCTGCTCTCCCCACAGATCAAGACCTTATCAGTCTTCACCTACGAGCAAGCATTCTCCGGAGTCATCGATCAGGGACTTGCATGTTCTGCAGCACTGATTCAACTGCTATTAGCAGGAATCGGAATCGTCTATTATATCAAGAAGGTACTAAAATGGTAGCAAAAAACATATTAGGAAAAGTGCTCTTCGCACTAGCAGTCATCGGTATAGTATTATTCTGTCTGTTCCCATTCATGCAGATCATCTCAGTATCATTGAAAGATGTACAGGATATGGCCTCCCCATCCTTGATCCCGGAAAACCCGAGTCTTGATGCCTATAAGGAACTCCTGGGGCTCAAACCGATCGAAGCAACACAGAATGCTGCGGTCAAGGCTATCCTTGATAACCCTAACCTCTCAGAAGAGCAGAGAACCCTGCTCATGGAGAAGTATGAGAACAAGAATCCCTTCCCCTTCATGCGCTATATGCTCAACTCGTTCCTTCTTTCGATAACAGCGACTATGTTCTCTATGACCCTGGCCGTATTCAGTGCCTATGCCATAGCGAAGATGGAGTTCAGAGGTGGTAACATCCTCAGGCGAGGAACGTTGTTCGTCTATCTCCTTGGTGGAGTAGTACTCATGGTACCACTCTATCAGATGGGAAATTCACTTGGATTCACCAAGACCCCAGCCGGAGTCTTTATCTATATGATCATGATCTATATCATGCAGACCCTGCCTTTGGCCCTCTATATGTTAGGTAACTATTTCAGAGGAATCCCGAAGTCAATCGAAGAGGCTGCATTGATAGATGGTTACGGTAGAGTCCGAATCATCTTGAAGATCATCGTACCGCTCTCTCGACCGGTATTGATCACCGTATTCGTATACTGTTTCATCATCGCATGGAATGAGTATCTGTATGCTTCAGTATTCTTGAAACCCTTCAATGATATGAGGACGTTATCTGTTGCGATCCAGGCATTGTTCTATTCGAAGAATAGTATCTGGGCAAGGATCATGGCTGCCTCTACGTTGACCCTGGCACCAGTGATCATCTTCTTCTTCATGTTGTCGAAGAACATGGTCTCCGGTCTATCAGACGGTGGAGTAAAGGGTTAATAGTAAAAAGGCTCAAAAGAGCCTTTTCGTTTTATATAAATAAGATAAGATTTTAGGAGTATCCCATGTCGAAACAGTATACCGCCCATATCATATCCCATACACACTGGGATCGGGAATGGTACTTGAACAGTCCCTACACGAACGAGTGGCTCATCCCCTTCTTCGATGGACTATTTGCTATGATCGAGAAAGAACCGGATTACAAATTCGTACTCGATGGACAACTATCGATGATCGAAGACTACTTCGAAGAGTTGTCGAAGAACGATATGTCCGTAGCAAAGGCAAAGAGGACTATTAAAAAATATGTGAAGAGCAACTCTCTTTCCATTGGCCCCTATTACCTTCAACCGGATTGGCAACTCATCAGTGCGGAATCACTGGTAAGGAATATCATGATCGGCACCTCTCTAGCAGATGCTCTTGGTGGAAGTATGGAGTCGGGATGGCTCTTGGATAACTTCGGCCAGATATCCCAAACAGCACAGATCCATGCCCAGAGCGGTATGACAGGACTCTTCGTTTGGAGAGGTGTTGCCATGGATCCTGAGAATGTGACCTCAGAGTTCATCTGGGAGGCACCAGATGGTACCAAGATGACCTCAGTCTACCTTCTCAACAGCTATCGAAATGTCATGAGACTTGCTGAATACAAGTCCATCATGCATGATCGAATGAAGACGGAAGTTGACAAGCTCAAACCGTTTGCCACTACCTCCAATGTGCTCATGATGAATGGTTATGACCAGGAGATGGTACCTGATGATATCCAACCATATATACAGAATGGAGAGCTCAATGGTGATGATTTCACCACGATCCAGACAGACCCCGACAGTTATATCGCAGCTATCAAAGCTGAGAGTCCCGAGTTACAAACACTGAAGGGTCCCCTGTACAATGGCCGTTTCATCTCTGTCTTCCCGGGTGTCATGTCTGCTCGAATCTATCTAAAACAGCAGAATGATAGGATGCAGAGACTCCTTGAGAAGAAGGTAGAACCTCTTTCAGCCCTCTCTTGGCTCAGTGGACTCTCCTACGATCAACCTCAGATAGCACTCGCATGGAAGACTCTCTTGAAGAATCATCCTCATGACAGCATCTGTGGAGTCAGTATCGATGATGTCCATTCCGATATGGAGAACCGAGGTAGAGAGGTCTTTGCTATGGGTTCTGCGGTATTGGAATACTCAGCATCAGAGCTCGCAGGTATCATAGATACCTCGAATATTGTTGGAGATGAGGCACTCATCGTCTTCAATACTGCACCTTACAGCAGATCAGAGGTCATCTATGCTGCTGAAAAGAGCTATTATGTCAAAGAGATCCCCGCAATGGGATATAGGGTCGTCACTGAAGAAGATACTCCAGAATCATCTCTCAAGGTGAATGGACTACAGGTCGAGAATGATCTGATCGGTGTGACGATTGCAACTAATGGTACCTTCACGGTGACTGATAAGGCTACCGGGAAGAGTTATGCGAATCTAGGATTGATCGAAGATACCGGAGATTCCGGAGATGAGTATAACTACTCCTACCCCGATGTAGATAGAAGATACACTTCAGAAGCAACTGATGCGGTAGTAGAGATCTACTCCCAGTCAGATTACCAGATCATCTATAAAGTCTTCTATACGATGAATCTGCCCGTTTCAGACTGTGAAGGCCATACCCAGAGGTCTGAAGAGCTACTTAACGTACCAGTCACCAATTATATAACAATCACAGCAGACTCACCGGTAGTGACCTGTAAGACCTCTTTGAGAAATACCGTAAAGGATCACAGGATGAGAGTCCTCTTCCCTACCGGTATCACCACTGAGAGTTCTTGGGCCTCATCACCTTTCGATATCACCGAAAGACCGATCCATATCGCAGATTATAATGAATCAGAGATTCCAGACTATGTGAGCAAGGTCATCGTGGGAGCTAGAGAGGCAAAACCCTCTACCTATTTCCATAACAACGGCTTCATTGATATGAATGATGAGAAGGAGGGCCTTGCAGTATTTACCAAGGGGCTCCCTGAATACCAGATCATCGAGGATGATACGATCGCAGTCACCCTCTTCAGGTCTGTCGGTTGGATCGCAAAGGAGATCAATACCAGAATCGGTGATGCCGGTCCTGAGATCTACACTCCTGATGCTCAATGTCTCAGGGAGATGACCTTCGAATATGCTGTATGTCCTCATACGGGAGATGCCCACTCAGGAGTCGTCCAGAAGGCAGATTCCTTCAACAATGAATTGATCGCGGTATCGACCAAACCCTCTGCGGGAGTCCTACCGGGTAGCCACTCCTGGTTCAATATCTCTGACGATCGCAACAGCGTGAGACTCACTGCATGTAAGCGATCCGAGGATGGTAAGAGTCTGATCATCAGAGGAGTTAACACCTCAACGGAGATGACTTCAGCAGTTCTTAGGACATCATTGGATATCATCTCAGCAGAGATGAACAACTTGAGGGAGAAATATGAAAGTGATCTCACAGTCGATGCTCATGACATAGCACTCGAGATACCAGGAAAAAGGATATTCACGATCAGACTGAACGTGAATAGACCTGTTGCTACCGTATGTGAACGAGAAGAGATCATTTTAGAGGATGCTGTGATCAAAGAAGATTTCTCACAGTTCCCCTATACCGATTATGTGACTCTTCAGGATATCGAGGATGAAGGTAGACGGGCAGACAGTATGAGAGACAAGCTAGATGACCCCCTCTACAGAAGAACGGCGTTAGAGGCTCAACTCTCAGAGATCCTCACCAAGAACCGAAAACATGAAGAGTCTATCAGAGCTCTCGGTTATCAGTTGAATGAAGCTCGAGTTCAGAGGCGTATTCACGACTATATACAGAAATAGGTTTTTCCAAGACCTCCAATAATAATGAGTTGTTTTTTTGAACCCGGTATGTAGCACATATCGGGTTCTTCTTTTTTTATGAGAGGAGTGTACAGGATTGGATCTTGATCAGGGAAGTCTCAACCCTTTATATCATTGAAAGAGATGATCAAAGTCGCAAGGTCGGGGCTTACCTCAAAACCCAGCTCTTCTCGAATGAATAGATCTGTCTCGAAAGAGGGAGACACTGATTGAATGGTGTCGATCCCAAGGGATTCTTTATAGAGCTCGAGTTCCCTGAAAGGTAATGAGGGCAACAGGATCAAAACCGGATTCTTGTTACTCTCTCTTTTCTCTTTTTCATACCTGATGACCCCCAAGAGAAGTTTCTTAGGCTCTGGCTTATTTAGATGGGCAAGGTACTCTTCCCCGATGATCCTATAGGGAGCCCCGTCGATAGTCGTATGCTCGAACTGCTCATCAACACTCTTGACCTGCTCTACGAGGAAGAAGGTCGGTCGGTCTGGCAATCTGAAGGAACGATTCTTGAGAATGATATAGATATGATCCATCTCAAGAGCATCTTTGATTCCCTGATTATAGAAGGAGATGATATTCTTTGGATCCTTCCCCTTCTCAAACTCTCGCTGGGAGGCCTCTTCGAGAAGGTCTCTAGTCATTCGCTCATACCTGACTAATCCAGGGATAGAATCAAAGATCTTATGCACTGGTTCTTCTGCTTTCATAGGTTACTCCTGATCATTTAGGGCTATCTAGGTGAATTGTTCTGAGTATCTCACTCACCTCACCCCCTGATAATACTATAGGTACCCGACAATTTCCATATGATCTGTTCATCAGTATTCGAGTGATTTCAAACAGGGAACTCTCCTACGGTCTATATCCTTGCCAATACCTGACTCTTACACTACACTGTAGAAGAAAAGAAACTTCCGAGTCAGTTACTCCTAAGGCACACGCTATGGATGGTGACCGATAGAGGTTACCTGGGAAACTGGTACCCTTCCCGTGTTTGGAAAGGAAGCGATGATTACATTACGAAGGATCTCTTTGAGTATCACCTGTATATTGATCTCTTTTATCGGGATAACATCCCTCTCAGCACTTGAGGTGTCAGTGAACCAAAAGCAGCCTGAGACCTTCTCAGACGATGTTCTGACAGAGTTGTCCTATCCCCTCCCGCAAGAACTGACTGGTGACAGACAGGAGAAGGGAATCGTACTATCCCAACTTCTCCCCCTGTTCTTCGAGGCTTGGGAGATCAATATCGATGGGATCCCACTTCGCATCGAGACCCTTGAAGATACTTTGGAACACTCCTATCTACTAACCTCAGATCCCGAACTGGCTCTTTTTATCCCAGGCTATCAGATCTTCACTGATGTGGGCTCTATCGATGTCAGTGGTGAGATACTCGCCGATGACCAACTGGAGATCTGGATCAGTTGGGAAGGTACCGATGAGCTGAGAGAGGAGATCCTACGTTTTGGTAAAAACCATGCAATAGATATCACCGTACTCAATATACCGAATCCTGAGTCAAGATTGATCTCAGTGGTACGGGGAGGTGGTAGTGCTCCAGATATCATCATGAGTTCTCCTGGTAAGCTCCATTCCCTTGTCGAGGCGAAAGCCCTGCAGCCGTTACCTCAATCACTCACGATCGATCTGGATCAGAGAGGGGTTCAGGCCTTCTCTCTTCAGGAAAAACAGTGGGCTCTCCCGTTCTATTGCGATTCTCAGCTTTTCTTTTATAATCCAGAGCTGATCGATCTGAGCTCCCATGATTCGATCACGTTAACAGAGCTTGAGACCCTAGCAGCACAATTGAGCTCAGAGGTCGCCCTTCCATTGACCTGGAACGCCTATTCAGTATTCTGGCTGTTACCCTTCGAATACAGTTTCGGTAAAGAATCACTCTTCGAAGATAATAGAGATATCTCAGTCTTCGATGAACCTACAAAGAGAGCATTGGACTATATTGTAGAACTGAATCAGAAAGACTATTTCCGACCAACAGAGAAGGATGCCATGATCTCACTCTTCAGTTCAGGTCGTTCAGCTATGATCTACTCAGCATCCTATTCGATCCCCTATTTCCAGAAGCTTGGAATCCCCTATGAGATCGCACCGGTGATCATCAATGATGCCACGAGCACTCCGCTGTCTCCTATGCTCGACTTCAAAGCCTTCGGGATCACTCATCATTCGAGCCACCCGATACTCGCCTACCGCCTTCTATCCTATCTCACAGGACTCGATGTACAGTATCGATTCTCCAAAGAGCTATATAAACTACCGGCAAACAGTTTTTCCTCGAAAGCACTTGAAAGCAGCACGCCCTATTATGAGGTGATGCTGAAGCAGACAGAACAGGGGAAGGTTATACCCTCTGATAGCGCCTATACGGCCTATAAGAATATCATGTGGAAGTTGCTGAGATTCGCACTCTCAGGACAGATGAAGACTGAGGAAGTTCTCAAGCAGGGAGAAAGACTTTTGGAACAGGCCTCATCAGATCAATGATCTAACAGAATATAAAAACAAATGAATAGGAGTAGAAAATGCACAATAGGCGATGGATGCTCATAGCAGCAGTAATTGCACTGGTCATACTCTCAAGTTGTACCAGTCTAGAGAGACAGAATACCGTAGATGCGGTATCTCAGGCGACACCGGAGGGTGTAGGATGGATGATAACCTTGACAGGTGTCAGGTCTGATGAGATCTATGAATCAGATATCGATGCGTGGATCGAATACAATCCGGACATGCTTAGAGAGTTTTCCTTTGAGAAGAAGGGAGAGACCAGAATATATGAGGCTATTCCCCTCTCTGCTATCATCGCGATCTGTGATGATGCTGACGGCTCCATGCCCTACACCTTCGATAAGGAGTTATGGGATAGTGGATATGATATCACGCTAAATTCTGCTGATGGCTATGCGGCGACCTTCGATACAGCAGAATTTGACTCTGAGGATATATATATCGCCTTGTCCCAAGATGGAGAGAAGACTCCTCCGATGATCATCGGAGAGATTGGTGGACAGTTCTGGATCAAAGAACTTACGACTATCGAACTATCTCTTGCCCCGGTAGTCCTTGAAGAGAACGGATTCGAATTCATCCTTGAGATCGGGGACCTCAGGAGTGTCTATACCCTGGCAGAGTTACAGGCCCATCCTCATTATATCGAAGATACCGGTGAATACAAGAACTCGCATGATATCATCTTCTCGCATATCTGGGGTGGAGTGAAGTTAGTCGATCTGATCGGAGATACGATTGCATTGACTGCAGATCAGACAGTCACTATAGTATCAACCGATGGGTATGAGATGGATTATAGTGGACAACAGCTACTCGATCAGGCAGATGGTACCTGGATCCTTGCCTTCATCGAAGATGGGGAGTATATGCCAGAGGACCCCGGATATATGAGACTGGTGAAAGTCGGCCCTAAGAACCCACAGATAACCGGTCATATATCTGCGAAGATGATCAAGAAGGTCTTCATCGAAGATGTTTCTTTCAAGGATTTCACTCTTACTTTAGAGAGTGTTGATGGATCAGAGATCCTCGATAGACAGACTATCCAAAGTGGAGTGACGACCCATAAGAGTGTCGTAGGCTACTACCATTCGAAGAGTGATACAGTCATCGAGTATATGGGAATCCCCCTCTATGAACTGTTCAGCCATTATCCGGAATATAAGAGTGTGACCATAGAGGCTGCAGATGGCTTCTCGATCACCCTAGCTGCCGAACAGTTAGAGGGAAACACTGATGTCATCCTTGCAATGTACTATGGTGATGGAGGCGAACTCTCGGAACGAGAACAGCCACTAGTCATCGCCTGGGACCAGGATGCGCTCATGATTCCTGAAGGCATCAAGGCCGTAAGGAATGTGAGCAGGATGATCATAGAATAGTGAAAGACAGATGAAGAGACCTACAAGATTCCTGACGAGCTGGTGGCTGCTCCTCCCCATGGCTATGATCGTAGCGATCGCAGGGATAGCCCCCTTCGGAGAAGCTGTGATCTCTTCATTCTTTCATGACATCTTCGGGATCCGTACTCCTGCGGGTCTCGATAATTATCGCTATCTACTTTCTGATAAAGGATTTACCTATAGCGTGAATATTAGTTTCCTCTGGGCTGCGGCAAACACCTCCCTGGGGCTTGGTATATCGGTGCTCCTTGCCTGGAAACTGAGTTCCCTACGAAAAGAGAGAAGACTCCTGTTCATAGCCTTACTTATCCCCTGGGGGATACCGGTCTATATCGCAGTCCCCCTGTGGAGATCGTTCTTTCATGGAGACGGGGGGATATCACTATTCTCCCTACTCACAGGACTAGAGATAAACCTGCTTAACGACCCGATAGCATCCTTTCTCTCAACCCTGTGGGTCAGTATCTGGATGTCAGTCCCCTTCACCACCTTCATCCTCATTGGTTCTTTCAGTAAGATCTCAAGATATCTTAAAGAGGCCGCCCTCATTGATGGAGCAGATAACAGACAGATTCTCCACAGGATCTATCTCCCTCAGATAGGAGGAACGATCACCGTCTTGAGTATCCTGAACTTCATCAAGTTCATGAAAGAGTTCAATGTGATCTATCTGATGACCTCAGGTGGCCCACCCTTGATCTCTGGTATCACCGATAAGTTCATCATCGGAGCGACAACCACTCTCGACATACTCATCTATGAGATCTTTCAGACACAGGAGGATCTCGGTATCTCATCGGCCTATGCTGTCATCCTTGCAGGTGTCGTCTTCACCATGATGTTGATCTGGTTCTTTTCTCGGAAAGGCAAGATCGAGGGTTTCACTCCCTCTTTTGTTGTCGGGATCAGCCAGATCGTCTTCGCAGGTCCAGTAGGAATCCTTTGGGCAGCACTGTACGGGCTCACGGCCCTGTACTCAAAAGCCCTCTACAAGCTCATTTTGGTATTGCAGTCGATCTGGATAATCTTTTCGATCGAACGATACGGTTTCCTCGAAGGTTTCTCTCCCGCGATCCTCTTCGCCCTGCTCATCTATTATATTCTGCTGAACGATCCTTCAATAACCAATAGAAGTTCAACGAGGGATAGACTCCTCACCTTGCGAGAAAGACTACAGCTCTCAAAGGGGGTCACCTTTCTTCATGAATCAATCACGATACTCCTGATCTTACTCTTTCTCCTATCTGCAACACTGATCATCTTTCTTTTGATCTGGTTGAGTATATCAGGTCTCGGTAGCAGTTATATCGACTCGATCATCCCACCATACCCTACCTACGAGAATTTCATTCGTATCATAGTCGATGAGGATATTCTCAGATACTTCCTCAATACCCTCCTGCTCTCAACAGCTACGGCAATTCTCCTACCATTGATCATCCTGCCCTCCGCCTTTAGTCTTCTCCATAAAGGTCACAGGACAGCCTTCTTCGTCCTAACCTTTCTGCAGATCATTGGACTCTACGGGGGGATGCATTCACTGATCCCACTCTATGCATTCTTCAGACGCCTTCACCTCATCGATTCCTATATCCCTTTGATCCTGATCTACCTCAACCATTCTATACCCACAGCCCTGTTCACCTCTCTTTCCTATATGGAGAAGATACCTGCCTCTTTCGAAGAACAGGCTCTGTTAGAGGGTATTCGCCCACTGACCTATTTCAGGAGGATACTCCTCCCTCTAAGCCTCCCCATCATCGCAGTGAATATGCTCCTGGCTTTTATCGCAGCTTGGAATGGTTTTATGGCACCTCTGTTGTTCATCAACACCGAGCATAACTTCCCGATCAGTGTCAAACTCTTCTCCCTAGTCGGAAATCTTGCCTCAGGCTTCCCCCAGTGGAACCTCTTTGCTGCAGCTTCAGTCATCAACTGCCTGATCATCGTACTGCTGTTCTATCGATTCAGGAATCCATTGAGAGAGAATAAACTCAAAGAAACACAACCCTATTAATGCTATCATCTTGCAAGATTAAGAAATATTAATCTCTGTTTACATTCTCTTTACACTCTTTTATTATGACTCATGGTATATTAGATGAGTAATTAGATTAGATATAAAGCAGGAACCATATGAGACAGAAAAAGAGATTCTTTCAGACGAAGCCAACCTGGTATGGGGGACTTCGAGTCATCTTTCAACTACTCTATCTAGCAGCAACGGTCTCGGCCCTTGTCGGCAAAGACTTCTTCGTTGCCATTGCACTCATGGCGATCGCGCTATTGAGTGGCTCCTGGTTCTGTGGATGGCTCTGTCCTTTCGGTCTCGTCCAGGAATGGCTTGGAAGAGCCGGTAACAAGGTATTTGGTAGAAAACTGAGAGTCCCAGAGAAGGTGGAACGATTTCTCGTCTTCCTGCGTTATATACTCTTGGCTGCAGGGATGGCAGGATTACTATTTCTGGGGATACTCAGCTCCCCCTATGCGACCTTCATGGGCTCCCTTTCGGGTATGACCACATCTATTACGGTCACAGCATGGATCTTGCTCGCGCTGTTCCTTCTCGCCTCAACGATCATCGATAGACCCTTCTGCAGATACTTCTGTACTGAAGGGGCACGGTATGGGACGTTGAGTCTCGGAAGACTCTTCACGATAAGAAGATCTGAAGATTCTTGTATAGACTGTGGGGCCTGCGACAGGGCCTGTCCGATGCAGGTGAAGATATCTACAAAAGGTCACGTAAGAAATGGCCAATGCATCAACTGTTTTGAATGCATAGCAGCCTGTCCCAAGCCACAGACATTGACCTATGGTTTTGCTTTTAAGAAACAGAAGAAAGACGAACAAGGAGAAAAAAATGAAAAAGAGTAATAAAGTACGGTATATAGCTATATTGATCCTTATGGTGGGAGGCTTCACGCTCCTGTTCACCTCATCGAGGTTCTTTGGCAAGTCCTCCTATGCAGAGGTAGAAGGGGTCGTACTTACAGAGAACTCCTATACTGATGGGACCTATACCGGAACAGCCGATGGTTTTCGACCTGATCTCATCGTCGAGGTGGCAATCAGTGAGAACCGACTGACAACGATCACAGTAGTCGATCATAATGAGGTGGGACGGAACTATTGGGGAACACCAGTTCTTAGAATACCTGAACAGATTCTTGAGACTCAAAGTACCATAGTTGATACGGTATCAGGTGCGACTGCAACGAGTAAAGGAATACTTGCTGCAGTCGAAGATGCACTAGCTCAGGCTAAAGTGCAGTAGTTTTTAGCAATCTTTCGATATCTGGCGCTATCTTCTCTGGCTTTACAGTCGGGGAATAGCGCTTGATCACGTTACCTTCAGCATCTACGAGGAACTTGGTGAAGTTCCATTTGATATCATCACCAAGCAATCCAGAGATCTTGTCCTTCAATGCTGCTACGAGACGGGTATGCTCTTCACTCTTCTGCTCTTTAGCCTCTTTCTTGAGGAAGGTAAAGAGCGGAGATGCTTGCTCCCCGTTGACATCGATCTTATCGAAGGTCTTGAAGGTCACACCGAATTTTAACTGGCAGATCTGAACGATCTCTTCGCTACTCTCAGGAGCTTGGTTCGCAAACTGGTTACAGGGGAAATCGAGGATCTCAAGACCCTTATCATGAAGATCTGCATATATCTTCTCAAGTCCATCATACTGAGGGGTGAAGCCACAGGCTGTAGCAGTATTCACTATCAGCAGAACCTTTCCCTTATAATTAGCTAGTGAGACATCCTCTTGATGTACATCTTTAACGGTAAAATCATAAATTTTCATATATTACTCCCTCTATTATCACATCTAATATGGGCATACGTGATTAAAAAGGCAAACATTATTTATCAAGGTGCTGTTGAGGTCACCGTAAAGGACGGTATGAACGGGTGAAATCCCCAATCACCATATTTCTCTCCATTATAATCAGGACCAAAATCTATCACATCATCATCTGAAGCAAGATCGGTATAGATGAAATCACCGTTGGTCTCATACCAGAAGTTCATCGTATCGGTGATAACCGGTATGACCTCTATCGTATCTCCGGTATTGAAGGTAAAAGCATCCCAGACAGCATTCAGACCTCCGTTATCATTATTTGAATCGATGACGGTCTCGACTGACGGGTCATCATAGTCTGAATCACTACCCCAGAAAGTCGAATTGTCAAAGAGATCGATGATCGATTCTGGTGCAGCACCAGATATGGGATGAGATGGTGAAAGAACGTTTCCATCATCCTCACCAATGATCAAGAACGTGGTCGTTCCAGTCTCTAGGGCTCTTCTCATCCAATACCAACCATCCGGATATGCGAGATCCGGATTTCCCGCACCATCCTGGATTCCTGAAAGATATACAGAGATATCGCGTCTCCAGTTGTTATCTACTGGATTGAAGTAGAATCTGAAGCGGTAGTCTTCCTCATTACCGTCTGTTGAGAACATCATAGAATATCCTGCCTCATCCGCTACCGAAGGAACATGAAAGGTTGCTTTCAGGATCAACTCCATATAGAGCGGAGTGATGATATATTCATCATAGGTCGCGTTGTCTACCAACGGATCAACAGGATTATTCAGGATATCTGAAAGAGTGGTTCCCAAAGACCTTGGGGAGAAATCCACAGTGACGGGTACTGCTGCACTGGCATTGATGACCGTCACATCATTGGTGGGGGTGGCTGTATCCTTGAGTTCCATATTGATGATCGCCATCTTATAACTTGTTGGAGTGATATTCCTACTATCTGGTGTTGAATTAGAGCTAAAGTGACAACAGGAGGTCGCTCCGGTCATCATCACTGCTAGAAGAATGAGCAGTAGCATTCTCTTTGATCTCATATGTTCCTCCCTGTGTATCTGTCTGAGTGAAGCATCTACTATCTTAGGTCAAGCTCTATGACTCATAGAGTGATTATACCATAGTGGGAATCGAAAGCGAATATTCGCTACTTGAGTTAATCTTTTTACCGGGAGTATCTTCTCTATTCGAGGAAGACCTTGATCTTTTTCAGGGAGTATAGAGGTATCCAAGGGATAAGGACCGGTACACGTTTAGTATATTCCTGGTATTCAGGATCTTTACCATACCGGTCATCCTGTGAGAACTCAAGCCGTTTCGTAGAACCGAGCATGATGAGTACGATACAGATGAGACCGATAAGGACACTCATCCACTGAAAGGGAGAACTATAGACCCCTATGGGGATGATGAAGGAACCTACCCAGAAGAGAATCTCCCCAAGATAGTTCGGACATCTGACCAATCGGTAGATACCGGTATCGCAGAAACGTCTTGGTTGACTCTTCTTGAATGATGATTTCTGACTATCAGCGACCGACTCGAGGACGGTACCCCCAGCCATGATGATAAGTCCTATCACGGGAAGTATATAATCGCTAGTCGAATCGAGTGCTGATTCGAATTGTAGGAGCATGAAGAGCCCCGGTGAATACATAAGTACATACAGGACTGATACCCCGACCCAGATGAGAGCCCGTTTAGGTATACCCATCTGCGCTGAACTCTTATGGACCTCTGCGATCTCGCCTCTATAGGAACTCTTAGCCTCTCTTCTCACGAGGAAGATACCAAGTCGAAGTCCCCACCATAAGAATAGTATATTCTGCAGAATAGAGACCCAGGTCAACTCGTCCATGAATCGGAGAGGGGCAATGATCGCCATAAGGCATATCGAGAAGGCGTATCCGATACTGATGAAATATACGACTCGGTAGAAACCGATCGCAGACATCAACAATCCAGCCGCACAGAGAATACACATCTCGAGTAAAATCGTATCAAACATCTCAACACCTTCTGTTCATCGGGATCTATGATCCCATAGTATCAGAAATGAGACAGGGGAGCAATTATTCAGGTCAACTCCCCTATCCTTATGATAGTCTATCACAATAGATTCCTATTGCATGTGAGAAGAACACTGCAAGACCTTCTGCGATCTTCTCATAATAGGCAGAGAACCGCAGATCAGAGACATACATCTCACCGAGCCCTCTGAACACCTCGATACTGCAGCTATAGAAATTATTATCGATATAGCTATGGTATTTCGCGACCTCTTCCTGTACCTTCTCATCCGTGGCTTCAGCACCTCTGTTCATCTGATCACCTACCCGGGAAGCTAGATCCGCACCCTCTTGTATGATCTGTGCCCAACGCTCTTTGGAATAGTGAGCAGTCCGTCTGTTACTCTCCTCGATCGTTCTGGCATCGAAACGTTCTTTGAGTTCTTCACTATACTGTTCCTGTTCTTTCAAGATCCCCTCTACATCGATCCCCTTGAATCTTTGCGAATCTTTCATGCTCGGTCCTCCCTTCATCTGTCTAATCGTCCCATCGATAGTATGAGCTACCTCGTCTAATCTCCTGATCTTCTGTTCGATCAGCTTCTTCTGGTTCTCTAAAGAGCAGAGTAGATCAAACTCTGGAGCATAGAGGATCTCTTGAATCTGTTTGAGAGAATAGCCTAACTCCTTATAGAGTAGGATCTGCTGTAGGTAATCCAATTCAGCATCTCCATACAGCCGATAACCTGCAGGGTTTAGCTCAGCTGCTCCAAGAAGCCCTATTGAGTCATAATACTGTAGAGTCCTCACAGAGACTCCTGCGAGTCTGGCTAGCTCATTGATCAAATACATCTTCATTCCCCCTGCCTTCAGATCATAGGCTATGACGCAACGTGACAGTCAAGTGATTCATAGATCCTTTATGATCTTCTCTATCTCTTCGCTAAAGTATACTCCAGCATCCAGATCCACCACCGTTGCGACAGTAGGTTCCTCTAGAGTCTCGAACTGACTCAAGAGTAGATCAGAGGAGAAAAAATGGTTCTCCCTATACCTGATCTGTTTATAGATCGTAGGGTAACTCCCCTTCAGATAGATCAGTTCAAAGGGCCCTCTAACCTTGGAGGTAAGAATCTTCCGATAGGAGTCTTTAAGGGCAGAACAGGCCAGAACAAGACCAGCCTCCTCACCGCCACCGAGTATCATAGAAAGTTCCTTCAGCCAGGGATAGCGGTCCTCATCTGTCAAGGGGATGCCCGCACTCATCTTCAGGACATTCTCTTTAGGATGGACCTCATCAGCGTCGATGAAATCCAATGCTGTTCTTTGGGCAAGTAGCTTTGCGAAGGTCGTCTTCCCACTTCCCGATACACCCATTACGATAAAGATCATCCCTAATTCTATCATAAAAGACTCGTACCTTAATAATGAGTTATAAAACAAAAGATTTATCTTCTTCTATTGAAGATTATCATAAAAATATCTAGTTTTTAGCATATGCCTTCTTGAAACATCTACCACAATGCACAATAATGAGAATCATTATCATATAAAACAAAGGAGTTCATCATGCGAAATGTTGACGTTTTGATCATCGGCGGTGGCGCTTCAGGCCTCCAGTCAGCTATAACAACCAAGCAGACCTATCCAGATAAAGAGGTCGTTGTCGTGAGACAGGAAGAGAAGGTCCTGATCCCCTGTGGTATCCCCTATATCTTCGGAACACTTGAGAACAGCGATAAGAATATCCTACCAGATGCCCTACTGACTAATCTCGGGGTAGAGATCATCATCGACAAGATGACGGAACTCAATAAAGAGAACTCAGAGTGTGTCTTTGCAAGTGGAGAGAAGTTCTACTATAAGAAACTCATTCTCGCTTTAGGTTCTGTCCCTACAAAACCAACATGGCTCAAGGGTGTCGATACACAGAATGTATTCACAATCCCTAAAAATAAGGTCTACCTCGATGCGATGGTAGAATCAATGAAGAATCTTAAAAAAATCATCGTCGTCGGTGCCGGTTTCATAGGAGTCGAAGTCTCCGATGAACTGAACAAAAGAGGCTTTGATGTCACCCTCGTTGAGCTTGAACAGACTATCTTGAGTAAAGCCTTCGATTCTGAGTTCGGCAAGATCGCAGAGGAGCACCTCATCGACCGAGGGGTCAATATCATAACCGGTAAAGGTATCACTGAGATCAATGAAGAGGATGGCAAGGTCAAAAGTATCACCCTCTCTACCTGGGAGACAATCGATGCTGATGCAGTGATCCTCTCTATGGGTTACAGACCGAATACAGGAATCCTGAAAGATACCGGAATCGCACTCAATGAGCGAGGATTCATCAAGACCTGTGAATATATGAGGATACTACCCTGTGATACGAATATCATCGCAGTCGGAGACTGTGCTGAGAAACGAGACTTCGTAACAAGAAAGATCGATGGTACCATGCTTGCATCTACCGCTTGTGCTGAGGCAAGGATCGCAGCTATGAATCTTTATGCACTCAGTCCTTGTAAATCCTTTACCGGAACTATCGCCATCTACTCTACTGCTATAGGTGATCATGCATTTGGAACTGCTGGGATCACTGAGACTAGGGCTCTAGCAGAGGGCTTTGATATTGTCAGTGCAAGTTTCACCGGTATGGATACTCATCCGGGAAATCTTTCACATTCACACAAACAGACAGTGAAACTGATCGTTGCCAATGATTGTGGACTGATCCTTGGTGGTGAAGTCTATGGAGGTCCGAGTGCAGGTGAACTCACCAATGCTATCGGATTCTTGATCCAGAGTAGAGTGACGATAAAGACTCTTGTAACTATGCAAATCGGGACTCAACCTTTATTGACCGGTTCTCCGGCCGGATATCCATTAATGAAATGTGCTGAGGTCCTTGTTAATAAGATGAGGGGTTAGTATTTATACACTGCTTCTTAGCTTGGCAGGATGGGTTACCATCCTGCTTTTTTTATGCTCTGATATAATTATAGATCTGCTGGGAGTATTTTGAGAGTTGTTCAATACCCTCGATCGGTCTGCCATAGGTAGAGATGATCTCGATCGATGCCTCAGGGAAGAGTTTTGCGACCTGATCAGCCCAGGCTGATTCTGGATTGCACTTATTCAAGATAATACGACCAATAGACAATCCTACCGACTCTAGCCCCTCTTTGATACTTGTTGCTTCAGTTAGGGACATCGTATCCTTATTGATCACTAGGATGAACTCTGTCAGTTCCTCATCATTGAGCATACTATACAAAGCACTGTACTGATCCCGCATCTTCAGAAGTCTCTCATATACCTTGTCAGTTACTACTGATGAGACTGAGTCTTCCAATTCTGCAAGCTGATTTCTCTTAGCAATGAGCTCTGTTCGTGCTGAGATCATCATATTGAGCCAATGGAGGATGACTTTCGGAAGAGCCAAAGCTTTCATGGTCAATTGAGGAGAGAGGGTATCTATCACTATCTCCTCATAATTCTGAGAGGATAACGCCTCCTGAATCACTAAAAGCGTAGAATGCTCTTCTAGACCTGGAGCAAACTGCAGCAAATCATAAATACTAGGGGACTCGATAGAACTCAGATAGTGGGGAGCCCTTCTCATATTCTTATTGACTCTTGCTATCTGCTCCCTATTCTTCTGATTAAGATCTGTCTCAGTTATCACGAGGTTCGAGAGGACTTTTACATCCTTCTTTCCTGATACGACCTGAAATATCTCCTCGAGTGATCTGAATCTATCCATCGAATTCAATAAAGTCATCTGATCATACATCGCGAAGCGCATAGAGTCCATCGCTGCACAGGTGGTCTTTCCTGACCCCTCTTTTCCCAAAAAAATATGAATCCTTGCCATATTAAACTCCGATTTCTACCATTAGTGGATTCTTATTCTTGCTCTTCTTCTCTAACAATACACTCTTCTCTAGCATACCGTTCAGCTCTTCTTCAGTATCAGGAAGAAGTTCCATCGCCATAAAACTCGGGAGTGCAGGAATCCCAAAAAAACTTCCATAGAGCATCAGAGAGAAGGAGTATTCCAACTCTTCTATCTCTTTAGCGATTCTATTTGATCTTCTATGCTTAAAGGGGATCTCTTCTTGATTTTTATGAGTTGATTTTGATTGGAACATAGTTCGTAGGGGCACAAGTAACTCCAATTCTATTGCTGACTGATAGAGTGTATTAATAACATAATAACAGATGAGAAAGGATATTTGTTACACTTTTTTTATTGGAATTATGATTTTTCGAACTTTTTTACATACTTTCCCGAGTGATCTGGTAGATATTATTACTATCTACCAGATTTTCAATCGTTCTTACTGCTTCACAAACTGATCAGGGTCTTTTCCCAGAACTTTAACGATCCCGTAGATGACCGCGATACCCAGTACGAGGGATATCCAGGGAGATACACCAAAGCCTGCAGGGATAAAACCTATGACCGCTGCAACGATCGCTGCAGTAGCTGCATAGGGAATCTGAGTCCTGACATGCGCAATATGATCTGACCCGGCCCCTGACGATGAGAGGATTGTCGTATCAGATATCGGAGAACAATGGTCTCCAAAGACTGCCCCGGTAAGGACAGCACCAATTGTGGATATGATCAGTGGTGTCACCTCACCACCTGCTTGAGACACTCCTGCTGCTATCGGGATGACTAGAGGCATGAGTATTGAGTTCGTTCCCCAGGCTGTTCCAGTCGCAAAGGAGATCAACATAGCTGTGATGAAAACGAAAAGAGGAAGGACAGCACCAGAGAGGACACCCTCTGTCACTGAGACGAGCCACTCGGCCAATGCTAATTCAGAGATCACACTCTTCAGAGCGAAGGCAAGTCCAAGAATGATCACGGCTATGAGCATACTCTTGAGCCCACCGACAAAAGCATCCATAGCCTTCGATAGAGGAAGATCTCTCGTGATCCCACCCATGAGGATCGCAGTTATCGAACCAAGAAAGGCAGCCCAAGTCAGTACGACGGAGGCATCAGCATCACCAAAGGAGGCCATAACGCTCTTTCCCGCCTCATGTCCATTATAGTAGAGTCCAAATATGGTCACTAGGATGAATACGGTCAAGGGAAGTATCATATACCAGATAGAACCTTTCACACCCTCATCAGGAAGGATTGAGGGATCATCTGAGATCATTGGATTAGATCCCTTTGCATAGACCTCACCACTCCGTCTCGCTCGGATCTCTGCCTGGAGCATAGGACCATAGTCCTTACCCGTCAACAGAAGTGTGAAGACTAATGCCAATGCGAATAACGAATAGAATCTGAAAGGTACTGACTGGAAGAAGACCATCAGAGCATTCCCTTCTATACCGACACTCGAGAGACCGACAGCGATCAGTCCGAGTTCCATCGCGATCCAGGTAGATACCGGGACCATAGAACTGACAGGTGCAGCTGTCGAATCACATATATAGGCAAGTTTCTCTCTTGAGATCCTGTTACTGTCGGTAAGAGGTCTCATCGTATTCCCAACGATCATAGAGTTTGCATAGTCATCGATGAATAGCAGGACACCAAGGATCGCAGCACTGAGCTGAGTCATCTTACCGTTCTGAGCTTTTTTCACCACCAGATCAGCGATAGCTTTGGTCCCACCGAGTTTACCGATGACCCCGACCATACCACCTATGACTAGGCAGAAGACGATGATTCCCATATTCCAGCTATCAGAGAGAGCACTCTCGACTAGGTATTTCGAGAAGCTATCAAGGAGTCCTAAAATCGGATTCCAACCATTAAGAATGGTCGCTCCAGTCCAGATACCCAGGAACAGAGAGACGATCACCTGTTTAGTAGCGATCGCCAGGACGATCGCAATAAGAGGTGGTAGTAGTGCTACCCAACCATATTCCATAAAAAACCTCGCTTATTTCATACATATATTCGAACAGCATTATATAACAATCTGTTACAATTTCAACACTTTGTTATTAATAATAATGAGAAGTTATGAATGTTAGGATAAAAGTCGATTGGTAAAGGATTTATAGTAGTCTATTTTGGAGTAAAAAGATCATCTATCGCTGAGTTTAAAGAGCCTCTTTACCATTCGCCTGTCCATCTTGCCCCAGGGGTTAGCTTCGACAGGATAGGGAGTCACGAACACCCAATCATAGAAGGGAAGGATACATCTCTTGAGATACCGATCCTTTAGCCGCTGTTCCAATACGAGACATCCCATATCGGGGTGTTCAGAGAACTTCGAACAGTAGTCTATCTGTTTTACGGTCTCCACCATCGCTGGATAATCTCTATTCTCCCAACTTACTACGATCGTAAAGGGCATATTCTCCACATCTGATGAGACCTTCATGCAGACTCCAGGATTTATGATCAGGATCTTATCCTCGTATGCAGTGGGTATCAATCTAGTAAGTGCTCTCTCTGTCTTGGTATCATAGCTGTCGGGAAACTCATCACAGAACATTCCATCAAGCGCAGGATACCATTCGTTCCAGTGCTGGTACATCCTCTCTACGATCTTCATAGATGACTGAAAATACCCCAAAGGAAGATACCCGACTACCTGTATCCCGGCAGCCTGAAGATCTTTGATACCTTTCGTATAGGACTCCTGTATCTCTTCCCCGGGCCCATTATAGGGATTGATGATCGCAATCACCGGTACATCAGCATGGAGAGATTTCAGATATATGAGGTACTCCCAATCACTAGCAGTTTTCTTGTGTGGTGTGAATCCTGGATCTATATAGAATGGTATCAATAATCCCATTACTAGAGTGTAACATGAGTTCAGTACTAATAGTAGAGAAAAGCCTCATGATACACCCTTGAATTTCCCTATTATTACATTGTAACCTTACACCAATATTAATCATGAGGTGAGATCTATGAAGGTTGCTTGTTTTGGAGAACTGCTGTTCGATCATATTGAAGGTGTTTACTATCTCGGTGGAGCCCCTACCAACTTCGCCGGCCACTGTGCCAAGCTCGGTGCCCAGTCTTATCTGATCACTGCGATAGGTGATGATGAGCTAGGTGCAAGGGGATTCAAGGAGGCTACCTCTCAGGGAATACGGCCAGATTTCATCTCTACCGTCGAAGAACCAACAGGAACTGTTGAGGTTACCCTAGAGGATGGGATCCCCAGTTACGATATAGCATTCAGTGCTTGGGATCATATCTCCTTCTCAGAAGGACAGAAAGAGGCTATCAGTGAGATTGACCTCGATCTCTTCTATTTCGGCTCTCTTGCACAGAGATCTCAAGCGAACAGAGATTTCCTCTTTGACCTGTTATCACGAATCAAATTCAAAGAGGCCTTCCTCGATGTCAATCTGAGACAGGAGTTCTACTCAACGGAGATCCTCAAGAACTCTTTCACCTATGCGACGATCATCAAAGTCAATGATGAGGAGTTACCTATCATCTCGAAGATGCTCTTCGAGGTAGAACTTGAACCTCATGATTTCTTTATGAGGATCGCCCAGGAATATGCTATACAAACGCTCATCCTCACCTGCGGTAAGGATGGAGCCTACTACTATACTGATGATATCGAAGGACACGTCATCCCCAATGATGTGAAGGTCGTTGATACAGTCGGTGCCGGGGACAGCTTCTCTGCAGGCTTCATGAGTGCACTGTTTCAGACCGGGGATGTCGAGAAAGCGGTGATCTTCGCAACCTATCTTGCAGACTTCGTCGTTTCCTCTCAGGGAGCTCTGCCGGACTATCCTGCACGAATACAGGAAAAACTCGAAGAGTTGAAGAACTGATAGTTTTTGAAACTGGAGGGCAGGACCTGCCCTCAGAATATTCTATACCAATCATATCGAGAAAGAGATCGTCTTATCGTGTTAAAAGTACATCTTGGTATACCCCTCTCAGGGGATATATTCAGGGAAGTAGATTTGGATCAGCGTACCACTGTTCTTGAAGCTCGTGACATCTATGTAGCCATTATGTTCATTGATGATCCCATAGATGATCGAGAGACCGAGTCCTGATCCGGAAGAGGGATGTTTCGTAGAGAAAAAGGGATCAAAGAGATTCTCTATCTGTGATTGATCCATCCCTACTCCGCTATCCTTCATGGATAGACAGACATAACGGCCTGGTGGCATCTTATTGCCATAGACATTCTTCGAGGCGCTGAGCATCACCTCACTAGTATCAATCGCGAAATCACCACCGTCAGGCATTGCATCGTTTGCATTAAGACAGATATTGAGCACGAGGTGTTCGATCTGGTGTGCATCAGCTAAGATCTTAGGCTGCCTCTTCTGTTCTCCCATCACCAATCTTATATCGGCATCGAAGACCGGATATATTTTGGGTAGGAGCAACTTTATATGATCATGAAGGTTCAGTGCTCGTAATTTCAACTCAGTATTCTGACTGAACCTGAGAAGCTGCTCAACGAGACTCTTCGCTTTATAACCGGCATCGATGACTGACTGGAGCATTGCAGCCTCATCACTGTTCTTTGTCAGTGTATCTTCGACAAGTTCACTGTATCCAAGAATTACCTGTAACAGGTTATTGAAGTCGTGTGCTACCCCACCTGCTAGTCTGCTGACAGATTCGATCCTCTGAGCATGGCGCATCTGTTCTTCGAAGAGTTTCTGTTCAGTCATATCACGCAAGATCGCGAGAAACCCAAAATGTCCGCTATTATCCACGGCAAGAGGAGAGATGACAATATCCATCAGGAGAGTCGAGCCATCCTGTTTGATGACAGTCACCTCTTTCTGTCTCCGCACCTGCCTTTGAGAATCTGAGTCATCAGAAAGTCGCCTGAGCTCCTGATTGATCGACCGTATACTCTCTTCAATGATGAAGAAGGAGTCCTCAGTGAGTAGCTGTGCTATAGATAGTGATTTCAACTCCTTTTTCGAATACCCGAGAAGGTGTTCAGCAGAGGGAGAGATGATCTCTGTCTTATAAGCAGGATCTACCGTCCAAATGACATCACTCGAAGAGTCTATGATCGCCTGGATCTTACGATCTCGCTCTTTGAGTTGCTGTTCAGTCCTCTTTATCTTTGTGATATCTGTATAGACCCCGAGAAGCCCAAACACGTTATCCTCAGAATCGATCAGGGGAACTTTACTCGTATAGGACCAACCCTTCTGACCATGTTGATCATTGAGCGTATTGACCTCATACATCACCGGTACTCTTGCCTCCATGACCTTCTGATCCTGTTCCCGGTAATAATCATACTCCTTAGAGACGAAGGGAAGATCCTTGTCACGTTTCCCTATCACATCCTTATAGGAGTCTACCCCCGCATCATGGGCGAAGATATCATTGGCACCGAGATATACTGAATCGGTATCCTTCCAGAATACCCCTGAAGGGAGTTGCTCGAGAAGAGAGCCCAAAAGCTTATTGGTGTTCTCCAATTCGATCTTCTTCAGATAAGACTCTGTGATATCACGATTGAGGCCAACGACCTTGACAGGTCGACCAGCACCATCCCAACCGGTGATCAATGCGATTCCCTCTAACCAGATCATTCCTTTGATCTCACTATTGAATCTGAAGATGGTATGATAGACCGGTAAATCTCCATTGATGAACTCATCCATGACCGCATAGAGTTTCTTACTGTCTTCAGGATGTACGTAGGTCTCAAAGTAGGTATGGAAGTCACTCAGATCGACATGGTCGGGTACCCCGAAGACTGATTTCCAATTATCATCGACCCAGTTCTCTTCGGTCAGGATATTGTATTCCCACCTGCCGGCTTTCCAGAGTTGCATAAGAAGGTCATGTTGCTGAAAGCCATCGATCTCAGTGATAGCCCCTTCACTCGGATTACCGAACTCTGAGGAGAATCTTATCAGCAACAGTTCTAAAAGTTCGACTATGACCTTCACAGAAGGATAGGTCCCATCTTGAGAGGGAACACCCTCCTCTATAGATGAGATAATGAGTAGAATATCATCCGAGAGGACCTTCATCTCCGAGAAAAGCACCGTCTTATAATGCTCAGTCCCATACAGGACCCTCGTCCCCTTGTGCCCCGGAAGTGTCTCAGCATCCCCAGCTATGCTATACAAATGCTCATAAGACTCCTTTGAAAGTGTCCCATACAGAGTTTTAGTATCTGTTAAAAGAGATATTGAAACAGAGAATAGTCTTTCTATGTATGCAAAATGCTCTTTTAAACGTTGTATAGCCTGTTCAATCATATGTTATTTCCTATTTCACCATTCTACCACAGAGGGTCTCAAATAGGAAAGTAGATTCGTATCTACAACGATCTAACCCTTTTCACTTGATTATGAGCCTGCTCATTTAGTATGTTCATATATAGGTAAATCGTGCCTCAGGAGAACCTCATGAATTCCTTTTCTTCAGTCTTCGGCTTCTTGAAACCTTACAGGGGAAAGATGTTCGGATCATTTCTATTACTCATCGCATCATCGTTGATGATACTCCTTCAACCAAGGATCACCCAATGGGCGATCGACTTTGGCATTCCCTCGGGGAACATCTCACATATCATAGGCTATGCATTTGCGATCATAATCTCTGCTATACTCAGTCTCGTTGTCAACTATTCGAGTGGGGTACTTCTCATCCAGGCCTCCCAGTATATGAGTTATGATCTCAGGAATGCGTTATTCAAAAGGATAAGTACCTTCTCTTTCAAGGATTTTGACAAATGGAGGACCGGAGAGCTCATCGTACGTACGAACTCCGATGTGAATACCGTAAGGATGTTCATACGTATGGGCTTCTTCATGCTAATACAATCAGTCCTCATGCTTGCAGGCTCATTGGCCTCAATGTTCATGATCAACACCTCCATGGCATGGATCATGGCAATCATCATGCCCTCGATCGTCGTATTATTCTTCATCATCGCCAAATTCATACGACCGATCTTCATGAAAGTCAGGCAGGCCCTCGATCAAGTGAACAATACCCTTCAGGAGAATCTTGTAGGAGCGAAACTCGTTCGTGCCTTCTCAAGACAACAAGAGGAACAACGTAAATTCGAGTCCAAGAACAGTGATTACTATAAGATTTCCAAGAAAGTATCGATGCTCGTAGGGGTCATGATGCCCCTTCTTATGATGCTTGGGAACCTTGCAGTGGTCGTGGTCCTCTACAGTGGTGGATCACAGGTTGCAGATCCCACCATACAGATGTCACTAGGTTCTCTCGTAGCTTTCTCTAATTATACGATGACAGCTTTCTTCCCCTTGATCATGCTCGGAATGATTCTGAGTTTCCTCGCCATGGCGATGGCCTCAGTAAAGAGGATCAATGAGATACTCCTCACTGAGCCTGCCATCAAGGATCCTGAGAACCCTTTGATTCTAGACTCTTTAGAGGGTTCAATCGAGTTCGATCATGTATCTCATAGATACGGTGAGGGAGAACCTGTTCTCAAGGACCTCACCCTCTCGATCGATCCCGGAGAGAGACTCGGGATCATAGGAACAACAGGTTCGGGTAAATCTTCGATGGTTCACCTGATCCCACGTTTCTATGATACAGCTTCAGGAACCGTGAAGATCGATGGACACGATGTGAGGGACCTCTCACTAGATACCTTGAGGGGAAGGATCACTGTAGCACTCCAGGATACTCAACTATTCTCAGGAACCCTCGCCTACAATATTCGTTTCGGGAACCCTGATGCGACAGATGAACAGATTAGACAGGCAGCACAGATCGCCTGTGCTAGCGAGTTCATCGATGAACTTGAAGATGGTTATGACCATAAGATAGGAGAACGTGGACAGGGTCTCTCAGGGGGCCAACGACAGCGTCTAGCTATCGCTCGAGCCGTCTTGAGTGATCCAGACATCCTGATTCTTGATGATGTCACCTCAGCACTCGATACGGCGACTGAGAGTGATATCGTGAGTAATCTCTACAAAGAGAGTCGAAAGAGGACTACTATCATCATCAGTCAGAAGATTAACACGATCAAGCGAGCAGACAGGATACTCATCCTCGATCAGGGAGAGATCGTATCTACCGGTACTCATGCAGAGCTCTTGAGATCCTGCAAGATCTATCAGGATATCTTCGAGACTCAGAACCCAGCAGCAAAATAAGGATTGAACCATATGGCACAGGACAGAGTAGCAGACAAGAAAAAACTAAGACCCGGTGGAGGTCATGGACACGGAGGGAACTTCGAGAAGCCGAAGAATTCGAGGGCTGCTGGAAGGCGTCTTTGGATCTACATCAAGGGCTATACCCCTATCCTCACATTAGCGATCATCTTCATCATCGTAGGGGTACTTCTCAGAGTAGCGGCTCCGACTGTCATGGGTAATGCGATAACAGAGCATCTTGAGAGGAACCTGGACCTTCCAGCCTTCACACGGGAACTCGGAATCCTACTCGGGATCTATCTTGGGATGTTTGCAGCGAATGCAATCAGTTCCATCCTTGTCGCCTATGCTTCGAATAAACTGATCTATCATATGAGAGAGGATGGATTTGCAAAACTCCAGAGACTCTCCCTTTCCTATTATGACTCAGCAGGAGTCGGAGATATCATCTCGAGAATGACCAATGATATCGAGACGATCTATAATGCCTTCTCCAATGGTTTCTCTCAGGTTATCTCTGGTATGTTATCACTCATAGGGACTCTCATCGCCATGTTCGCCCTCAATATCTCACTATCCTTCGCAGTCTTAGCAGTGATTCCCATCGTATTGGTCTTCGTAGTATCGCTCGGAAAACGAGTACGAATAAAAGCCCAAGCAAATCAGAAACAGGTAGGAAGACTCAATACAGCTATTGAGGAGTCTGTAGAGGGGATGAAGGTCATCCAGACTTTCAATAGAGAAGAGGAATCATACAAGAGTTTTGACAAGACTAATGAAGAGACTCGAGAGGCAGCAATCGCCTTCTTCTCGGAATCTTTCAAGATGATGCCTATGATGACCTTCATGAACGGACTCTCCTTAGCGATCGTCATCGGTCTTGGTGGGATACTCGTAATCAAGAATCCCAGTATCTATTCCATCGGTCTTATCTCAGCTTTCATCATGTATGCACGTCAGTTCTTCGAACCGATCAGACAGGTAGCGAATATCTATAATATGTACCAATCAGCATTAGCCGGTGCAGAGAGATTCTTTCAGATCATCGACTCCGAGGAGATGATCAAAGAACCTGCAGAGCCCTTTATCCCGACTGACCCCAAGGGTACCGTCGAGTTTAGAGATGTGAGCTTCTCCTATGTTAGAGACAAGCCGGTACTCGAGCATATATCACTGGAGGCGAAATCGGGAATGACTACCGCGATTGTCGGTCCTACAGGTGCCGGAAAGACCACCATAATCAACCTCCTGAACCGCTTCTATGATATAGAATCCGGAGAGATCCTTATCGATGGGAAGAATATCAAAGAGTACTCCCTCTCCTCCCTCAGATCGATGATGGGAGTCGTATTACAGGAACCCTTCTTCTTTGCCGGTACGATCAGAGAGAATCTGATGTATGGGAGACTTGGTGCATCAGAGGAAGAGATGATAGAGGCTGCGAAACTGGCAAATGCACATCATTTTATATCGTGCATGCCTGAAGGATATGAGACCCCTCTCACTGAAAGGGGTATGAATATATCACAAGGAGAACGTCAACTTCTCGCAATAGCTAGAACTATTTTGGCTGATCCGAAAATACTGATCCTAGATGAGGCAACCTCGAGTATCGACAGCTTGACAGAATCCCATATCCAGCAAGCTATGATGAACCTCATGAAGGGCAAGACGAGCTTCATCATCGCTCATAGACTCTCGACTATCAAGAATGCCGATAATCTGCTAGTCATCCATAATCACACAGTCATCGAACAGGGCACCCATACAGAATTAATGGCCGCTGAGGGGTTTTATTCAAAACTCTATACCCTACAGTTCGAGCAGAATGATGTGTTAGAGGGAATGATCAGTTAGAGATCTCTTCGAGAACTCTCAGGATCTCTGGTAACAGCTGTTTCTTTCGAGAGAGGATATCCGGCAGGAGATACTTTCCTGTCGACTCCTTCTTATAGACCAGATTCTGTTCGGCCTTAGGAAAATCAGTGAGGAGCAACACGCTATTCTCCTTCAACACATTGGTGATCAGAAGGAGAGCCCAATCGAGACCATGAGAACTCTTTTCCTTCTCTAAAGTACTGATGAATCTCTCTTTGACTTCGTCAACATTCTCTAGAGTTGTCACTTCGACCTGTCCAATACCGACCTTACAGCCAAACTCTTCATACATCTTGAAATCACCATTGACGATCTTGATCGGGTCAGCTTCAGTAATGACAGTGGTCTTGCTGAAGAGACGTTCACCGAACTCTTGGTAACTGGTCTCGAGGATCTTGCAGAGATCGTCGACTACGATTCGATCCTCCTGCGTGGAGGTCGGAGACTTCAGGATGACTGTATCAGACAGGATTCCTGAGAGTAACAGATGAGCGATCTCTCGGTTCACCGGGATACCGAATTTCTGATAATGTTGATAGACGAGGGTACAGGTACTTCCAACCGGTGATGCAGCGATATATATCGGGTATCGGGTCTTCTCCGCACCGAATCGATGATGGTCGATGATCTCTACGATATCGGCATCCTCTATACCTGAGACACTCTGAGAGATCTCATTGTGATCCATGAGGATCACATTGCGTCTTGGACGTTTGATGAAGCATCTTCGGGTGACCGTACCGATGAACTGAGTCCCGGAAAATACCGGCAGTCCTCTGAAGCCGGATCCAATGAGCGTCTCGAGTGTATCATCGAAGAGATCATTGGCCTGAGGTCTAGGTATATCATCGATGAGGAGATTCTTCACCGGAAGACTCAATCGGAGCAACCGGATAGTCTCTGCAGTATCGAGATAGGAGATATAGACACTGCCCTCATATTCAGAGAAGTCATAATCGATGAGCTCTCCCCTGCTATACCCGGTAAGAATGATCGCAGGAAACTGCTGTTTCACCGCATGATCGATGAGATCGCGTCTCATGCCGATAACGAGAACAGGTTTAATGGGCTGTAATTCATCGATCCGCTTCAGCGATCGGTTATAGGGCATTGCACCGGTCATGATGAAGGTAGAGAACTCTCTTTGCTCTCCAGCCTTATAGAGGATACCTTTGACGACCTTCTCGAAGTTATCGATGAGGAAATTGTACATAGGTCTACCTGTACTGTTCTCTCTCATGAACAAGCCAGTGATCTCATCTACACTGATCAATCCGGCATACTGGTCTCTTTTATCGAAAACCGGAAGGACACTGAGGGTCTTATGGTTCAATAGGTTCACGACCTCATAGACTGGATCATCAGTATGCAGACGCTCTTCAGGGAATTTCGCGATATCGAAGACTCTTGGTTTCAGGTCCTTCCTGAAACCCGGGGGTGTGACAGCTATCTCTTCGAAAGCCTCTTTTGTCGCATTGTTCATATGACCACAACGGATAGGGATATATTCGGTTGCCGGATCGATAGTATTCTTCAGTGCAGCATAACAATAGGCAGAGCAGACTGAATCCATATCGGGATTCTTGTGTCCAGTTACAAATACCTGTTTTGTTTTCATAGGCTTCTCCAATTCAATCGTAAAACTTATAGCAGCTCTTGAATATAGTACCTCAAACTCGTTACTATGGCAATAAATCAGACAAGGGGTTTGTAATGGGACAGAGAGTAATTATCGCTAATGATCATGGTGCGATCGAATTAAAACAACAGATTGCTACGCATCTAGAATCAAAGGGCTTTGAAGTAGAGAATATCGGAGTCGATACCACAGATTCTGTTGATTATCCAGATATCGCCGAGAAAGCATGTAAGATCTTTCTAGCCGGAGACTATGCATTCGGTATTGTCTGTTGCGGGACAGGTATCGGAATCTCCATAGCGGCAAACAAGGTAGATGGGATCCGTTGTGCACTCCCACAGAATATCTTCGCTGCAACCATGGCAAAAGAACATAACAATGCGAACTTCATCGCATTCGGTGGCAGGATCGAATATGGGGACGATGTATTGAAGATGGTCGATGCCTTCATCGATACGGAGTTCGAAGGTGGCAGACATGCTGATAGAGTCAACAAGATCATGGGATTGCAGGACTAGCAAGACTTCTTGTAGGCGAACAGGACAGCGATCATCAGATCGCTGTTTTTTTTAGCCCTTCTGCAGTTTAGACCCATCAAAAGGATGTGGAAGTAGGTCCTTGAGCGTATATTCGATCTGAATACCCTCAAGAGTGCCTAGGATCACTCTCATATCAGGTGAGCAGAACTCGGTGAGGACCTGCAGGCACAGAGCACAGGGAGGTGCAGGAGGTTCATCATCACTGACTACTATGATCGCCTCATAATCCTGAATTCCGTCCTCTGCTATCGCATGAAGAATCGCATTTCGTTCAGCACAGATCGTTGCCCCATAACTCGCATTCTCCACATTACATCCAGTATAGACCTTATCTCCATCAGCTGTCAGGAGAGCAGCTCCTACCTTGAAACCTGAATAGGGAGCATAGGCTCTCTCTCGTGTATCTTTTGCCAACTCGTAAGCCTGTTGTATCGTTTGTCTCATACCAACAGTATACCTAATATTCTCCAGCTACGCAAAATAAAAGCAAAATCTGACCTATTAAGCCTCTACTGAGACCACAGTCTATCTAAGACACAATCAAGGATTTCACGAGAATCGGGGAACATCGTCCTATAGAAAAGCCTGATCGCCTCTCGGTAGTGCAGATCGATACAGACTCTTGCATTGGTTCTCCCCTCTGTTACAACAGTCTGACCCAAGGCTGGTCCCCTCTCAGTTACCACAGAGATCCGATACTCGTGAGTATCGATGACACTCGGGTCTATGAGATAGAGGATAACGAGTACATCATGGGGTACGAACCCGATGATCTGAGAGGTCTTGAAATAGAAATCCACATAGACACGAGAGATCTTATAGAGAAGCTGTGCGATCTCATCATCAAGCTGGTAGAGAATCTCACGAAGATCTGCAGAGATATGAAATTTACTTGTTGCATCAAGACCTGTCATAATGATCTCCCCGATATCCGAGGAGAATACTATATGGGCTGAGAGTGGGTCCCCATGGATGTTAGCCTCCGCTACGGGGGTCACATTCCCCCCATTGAGAGCGCCCCCCATGATGATAAGCCTTTTGAGGTCCTTCATGACCTCAGGAGCTCTCTTGATAGCTTCGGCGATATTCTTCAGGGGTCCCAATGCTGCGATCGTGATCTCTCCGGGATTCTCAGAGACCGTTCTTAGGATAAAATCCACAGCCTCTTCAGACTCACCGATCCCGTTTGCTAGACTCTCCTCCAAGACATCTCCAAAGGCATCAAAGCCATGTATCTGGTTCACGACACTGAAGTCATGCCCAGGTAGACGTGCCCCCGGACAGACCGGGATATCTGCTCGTCCTGCGAAGGAGAGGATTCGTTTCGCATTCTCTGTCACATGCTCCAAGGTCCCATTTCCCTCAACAGTGGTGATTCCCTCAACAGTGATAGCATCAGAGGCAAGTGCTAAGAAGATCGCAAACGCATCATCGATGCCTGGATCCGTATCTATGATGATTCTTTCCATATTATTATCAGTCCTTTTATGCTATTTCAGCCCATTAACTATAGCATATCTTATTCCGATTTCTCCAATATCTTCACCCCTTTACTTCACGTTTTTCCCCGATTTCGCTACAATAGTCTTAAAGCAAGAATGAATTTCAGGAGTTGATCATGATAGTACCATTAAAAGATAAGAGACCTACTATAGATAAGAGTGCATTCATATTTGAGAGTGCGGATATCGTAGCAGAAGTCACCATCGGAAAGAACTGCTCTGTATGGTGCAATGCCACCATGAGAGGAGATATTGCCCCGATAGCCCTCGGAGAGGGGTCTAATGTCCAAGATAATGCCTGTATCCATGTGAATACTGATATGCCTACGATCATCGGCAAGGATGTGACCATCGCCCATTCTGCGGTCATACATGGCTGTACCATAGGAGACAACTGTCTTATAGGTATGGGAGCCATCGTATTGAACGAGGCGGTCATCGCTGATAACTCCATCGTCGGAGCAGGAGCTCTCGTAACAGAACGAAAGGTCTTCCCACCAAACTCACTGATCATTGGATCTCCGGCGAAAGCTGTGAGACTACTGACTGATGAGGAGATAGAAGGTATTCGAGTGAATGCCTGCCACTATCAGGAGATAGCGGCAGAATTCAAAGAGTCACTCTAAAGAGTGACACCCTCTCAATGTGAATGTTTCCGGTATACCCCAGGTGTACCGGCTTTCACGAACCTTCCAGTCCCTGATTCACCATAATAGTCATTCCCATCGACAAGGATCTCCCCTCTCCTGAGAGTCATGATACTCTTACCCACGACCTCCGTATTATGGAAGGGAGTATATCCTGCAGCAGTATGTTCACTCTCATTGGTGATCGTCCAGGGTAACTCCGCATCGAATATCATGATATCAGCATCAGTTCCCACCTCAAGAGAGCCCTTCTGAGGATAGATCCCGAAGGTCTTTGCGGGATTAGTGGAGAGAAGTCCCACCAGCTGCTGCAAAGTGATCCTACCCTGTTTTACCCCGAAGGTATGGATGATCGGTAGCATCTCCTCGGTCCCCGGGATTCCCGGAAAGATCGACCTGCAGTCATGTGATGAGAGTTTCTGTTCAAGAGTGAAGGTACAATGATCTGTTGCAACGATCCTGATAGCACCCGATTCAACACCCTTCCAGAGAGCCTCATTATCAAAGGTATCTCGAAGAGGAGGAGTCATGATATACAGAGGGCCATCCTCACCCTCTAAAAGACTTCTATCGAGCATCATATAATGGGGGGTAGTCTCTGTTGCTACCTGAATCCCCTTCACTCTCAACCGCTGGATCATCTCGAACCCGGCCTTTGAAGAGAGATGGACGATATATATCGGCATCCCGAGCTCTCCAGCTAATGAACCCACATAGTGTATCGCTCGAGCTTCTGCTTCTGCAGGTCTTAAAACGGCATGTGCTTTCGGAGGAAAGGGGGCATCTCCATGTTCTTCAAGCAGTTCCTGTATCAGATCATCATCCTCTGCATGAACGCAAACCATGAGTTCAAGATCCCTACATGCGGTGAACAGATCTCTCAACCCATCATTCTCGATCAGATAGCCAACGTTCCTATAGGTAGTGAATATTTTGATAGTCCGTACTCCAGACTCTTTTAGTGCAGCAAGTTCTTCAGGGATCCTTTCATTCATCCCATAGACCCCTTGATGAAGAGTGAAGTCTATTGCCATTCCCTCTTCCATAGCATCCTTACGAGCTTTCGTCGCATTGAGGAGGGTCGTACTCTTGTCATGATCGGCAAAATCAATGACGGTCGTCACTCCACCAAAGGCTGCGAGTCTACTTCCCTCTTTGAAACTATCAGCAGTGACCGTCCCTCGAGAAACAAGATGGTAGTGAGTATGAGCATCGATGAGACCGGGAAGGACGAACTTCCCTGAAGCATCGATTATGGTGAGTTCACGCTCATAGTCATGTTCATTGATCTGTTCAGATACCCTACAGATCACACCATCCTGAACGAGGATATCACCTCTTCTCATCTGATCTGAATCAACTATCGTCCCATTCTTAATCAGTAAATTCATATAGAATCTCCAATTTTTTATTAAGATTTTAAGGTTATTTATAAAAATCTTGCTTGCTGTTTTTTAGATTCAGCAGTAAAGTAACAGACATGATAACAATAACCTATACTAAACATAACACAATCTTAACAGAAAATCAGGTTAAAATTGGTGCTGAGAAGAAGACCTTCCTTGACTATATACATGAAAATGGGATCGAAGGTTTCAATGCCCCCTGCGGGGGAAATGGGACCTGTGGCAAATGCAGGATCACCGTCACATCAGGAGAAGTCACAGGACTCGTTGAGAACGAGAGAAAGGTACTCTCAGACCGGGAGATCGTGAAGGGAGTGCGTCTCGCATGTCAATGCTCTCCGCTCAGTGATACTACTATAGACATATCGCTCCATGATGCTGAATCTGCTGTCATAGCTCTACACAGTCAGGGAGGGCAGTCTGTATCAAAGACTTCACCAAGGTTCAGCAGGAGGTCTTTACAGGAGGTCCCTGAAGGATCTCTAACTGATCAAAGATCGGTTTTGACCAAGCTGACCGATCCTATCTCAGAACCACTTCATACCAACATCCCAAGGAATATTCTCTCCACAGTAAAAGCGAATACCACAGAACAGAAAGATCTGATCCTGAGAGACGGGTACCCTCAGCTGATCATCGATAGCGATAAGAGGATCTATGGGGTCGCTGTAGATATCGGGACGACTACCGTTGTCGCCTATCTAGTTGACCTCGAGACTGGAGATGTCCTAGCGAACTATTCGGGACTCAATGCCCAGAAGAAGTTCGGAGCGGATGTCATCAGCAGGATCGCCTTCGCCACAGACTCTGACACGCAACGCGATCGACTACAGCAGATCATCGTCAAACAGCTTGATGGTGGTATAAGGAAGATGGCAATAGATAATAGGATCACCCTCGATCAGATAGTCCAGCTCGTAATCGCTGGAAACACGACGATGCTGCATCTCCTCGTAGGTGCAGACTCCTCAGGTATAGCGGCAGCCCCCTTCATACCGGTATTCACCGATTTCATGAGAGTCTCTGCAAAGGAGTTGGGCTTCACTTCGATTCCAGATATCAGTGCAGAGTTACTTCCTTCAGTTGCTGCCTATGTAGGTGCTGATATCACAGCAGGTATCCAGGTATCAGGTATCCATAATGACAATACCCCCTCAATACTTCTCGATATCGGAACGAACGGAGAGATGGCCTTCTCTGTCAAGGATCAGATCATCTGTTGTTCTACGGCAGCCGGACCCGCATTCGAAGGGGCCAATATTACCTTCGGAACCGGTGGTATCAGGGGTGCAATAGACACCGTTGAACTCACATCGGACTCAGTGAGTTTCACTACGATAGAAGGAGCCGAACCTATCGGTATCTGCGGATCTGGGATCATCGATTGTGTTGCAGGTCTTATTGAGACGGGTCTAGTCGATTATACAGGGAGAATGCTCACCCCACAGGAGTGTGACCATCCAGGAATCAGAACAGTAGAGGGTTCACCTGTGTTCATGATCACCCCTGACAGTGATGATCCCGACACTCCAGGGATCTATCTCTCCCAAAAGGATATCAGAGAGGTCCAGTTAGCTAAATCAGCTATCGCTGCAGGCCTCAAGACCCTCTTATCAGATGCAAACATCGATGAGAGTGAGGTGGAACACCTCTATCTCGCAGGAGGTTTCGGGAGTTTCATCAGACCTGAGAGTGCTGGGGCCATCGGACTCATCCCAAAGAGTCTGATACCAAAGACCAAGGCTATCGGTAACAGTTCAGGAGAGGGTGCGATCAGATTCAGTTGCTGGGCAGACCCTGCAAAGGATATCCTTTCGATTGTCAAACGATGTGAGTATATTGAATTATCTGGGCATAAAGATTTTCAGGACTTCTATATCATGGAGATGCTATTCCCTATGGAGGATCAGTAATGGCCCTATATCATGATTCCTCGAACACAGAAGAGGTCTTCGCACGTGCATCTGAGATCGCACATCATTATCAACTCAGTACTGGGATCACGGTCAGGATTCTCACTGATGATGTCAATGCTACGAGTTTCTGCGATCAATGTCTTGCAGAAAAAGACCACACCTGCCTTGAGGTCCATAGATATAACGCTAAACAGGCTGAACGCTTCGGCGGAAGCTATATGTATTTCTGCCACTCCTCCATGCTCTACTGGACGAGTCCGATCATCTTCGAAGGGCTTATGATCGGGTCCTTCACTGCAGGTCCTGCAGTGATCATCAGTAAAGAGGATATGGTCTTTGATCTCAGAAACAAAGAGAATAGCCTAGATTCTGAGCAGATCTTGACTGCTTTGGAAAAGGTGCCCTCTGTCAGTCCAGAACAGTCTCGTTCCCTCGCAGAGATGCTTCTTATGTGCGCCGGTTGGGTCAATGATTCAGAAGAACATCAACTCATAGAAGGAAAGGATTACCAACACCAACAAGATAGGATCTCTGAATATATACACCAATTGAAAGAACATGAATCCTCGTTCGAGATATCCTACCCCATTGAACTCGAAGATGAACTGTACAGTGCCATATCACAGGGCAAGAAGCAGCAGGCTCAGAAGACCCTCAACGAGATCCTCGGTAATGTCTTCTTTGCCTCCGGTAACAAGATGGAACTCATCTCCTTCAGAGTAACGGAATTGATCGTGTTACTCTCTCGTGCAGCGATTGGTGGGGGTGCTGATCCTGAAGAGACCTTGAGTATGAACTTCACCTATCTTCGACAGGTAACCCAGTTCAGATCCATTGATTCCCTTGCTTTCTGGCTCTCGAAAGTACTCAATGACTATACATCCTTAGTCTTCGATATCCAGAAGACGAAACATGTAGACAGACTTGAGAGGACTCTCCATTATATCCATACTCATTATACCGAAAAGATCACTCTTGAAGAGGCAGCCTCACATGCCAACTTGAGCCCGACCTACTTCAGTAAGGTCTTCAAAGAGGAGATCGGACAGAGCTTCACCACCTATATCAATCAGATCAGAGTGAACCATGCCAAGACACTTCTGAAGACGACCCCCTGCACGCTCATCGAGGTTGCAGGTATGGTAGGATTCGAAGATCAGAGTTATTTCTCGCGTGTGTTCAAACAAGAGGTCGGGACCTCACCGGGTAAATATAGATCAAAGAGTTCTCAATGGCATAAAGAGTCTCAGGAGATCCATTCTCGATAACAATCGTATCCATTATACAAAACACCTCAATATTTTACAAAAAAGAGTTATATATTCAAAGATTTATCCAATTTTTGGTCTTATTCTGAATAGTATCAAGGGGAAAGAGGTGTGAATCCTTTGCGAGCCCGTCACTGTATGCATCAACTGATGTAAGCCAGATTACCTTGAAAATCTAGATAAAGTTATAGCTTCGTGGACCAAGCTGAGATTCAACAAGGAGTAAATTTATGGCAATGGATTTATTAGCTCTTTCTGAATTCCTACAGAAAGGTCGCGCGAAAGAGGTCACAGAATTAGTACAGCAGGGTCTAGATGAGAACATGAGTGCAAAGGTCATCCTTCAGGATGGTCTCATGCATGGTATGAACATCATCGGAGAGAAGTTCAAGAACAATGAAGTATTCGTACCTGAAGTACTTATCGCAGCAAGAGCAATGAATATGGGAACGGTCATCCTGAAACCATTTCTTGCAGATGCAGGAGTCCAGGCTACAGGTAAAGTTGTCATCGGTACCGTAAAGGGAGACCTTCATGATATCGGTAAGAACCTAGTCGGAATGATGATGGAAGGAAAAGGACTCGAGGTCATAGACCTTGGAACTGATGTTCCACCTCAGAAATATGTGGATGAAGCTATCGCTCAGGGCGCAGATATCATCGCATGTTCTGCCCTTCTTACCACAACAATGACACAAATGAAGGCTGTCGTAGAAGCTCTTGATGCTTCAGGGGCACGAGACAAGATCAAGATCATGGTTGGTGGTGCACCTGTGACTGATTCCTATTGCGAGAGTATCGGTGCTGACTTCTACACAGCTGATGCTGCATCTGCTGCCAATAAGGCAGTTGAGATCTGTTCAGTAAAATAAACATATATTGAATATCGGTGCATATGATCATCAGATCATATGCACTACAGGAGAAAAGAGAGTTATGACAGGAAAAGAGAGAATCGTAGCAGTCTTATCTGGAAAAGAGACCGATAAGACCCCATGGGTCCCATTTGCAGGTGTCCATTCAGGAAAGCTGAAAGGCTATACCGCAAAAGAGGTCTCACAGCAGGGAGATAAACTTTTTGAATCACTTATCGAGGTGAACAAGATGTATAAACCTGATGGACAACCGGTGATGTTCGATCTTCAGATCGAAGCTGAACTCATGGGTTGTGAACTGCTTTGGGCAGAGGATGCACCTCCTACGGTCTCATCTCACCCGTTAGAGTCGACTTCTGAGATTCCTACCTATATCCCTGCAGCAGATGAGGGAAGACTAGCACTTGAGATCGATGTGATGAAACAGATGAAAGAGGCAGTCGGTGACCATACAGCACTATATGGTCTTATCACAGGACCATTCACTCTAGCATCTCATCTTCGAGGGACTAATATCTTCATGGATATGATCCTTGACCCTGACTATGTACACCAGTTGATGGATTATGCAACAGATGTCGCTATCACCTTGAGTAAGTATTTCGTCGACGCAGGAATGGATGTTATAGCAGCAGTCGATCCGCTGATCTCTCAGATCTCCCCGGACCACTTCAAGGAGTTCATGCATGAACCCTTCAAGAGACTCTTCACTGCTATCAGAGAGATGGGTGCGTTCTCATCGTTCTTTGTCTGTGGAAACGCTACGATGAATATCGGACCAATGTGTGAGACGACACCGGACAGCCTCTCTGTCGATGAGAATGTCAATCTCGCTGATGCGAAAAAAGTGACAGACACCTATGGTGTTGTCATCGGTGGAAACATCCCACTGACTTCAGTCATGCTCTTCGGTAACCAGCAGGATAATATGAAAGCTACCGTAGACCTCATGGATTCAGTGACAAAGGATCATCTGATCATTGCACCTGGTTGTGATATGCCCTATGATATCCCCATTGAGAATACACTTGCCATCGAACAGGCTGTCCATGAGACAGAACTCGTAAGAGAGATGGTCAAGAACTATGAGGGAAGCGATCTTGTATTCGAAGGTGTACTACCTGAATACGATAAGCTTGTAAAACCACTTGTCGAAGTATTCACTCTTGATTCAGCTACCTGTGCAGCATGTACCTATATGTTAGCAACAGCTATGGATGCAAAAGAGCATTACGGAGATAAGATCGATGTGGTAGAATATAAATATACCACGCCTCAGAACATCGCACGGTGTGCCACTATGGGAGTCAAACAACTACCAAGTATCTATATCAATGGTGAACTGAAATATTCATCGATCATTCCAAGAAGAGAAGAGATCGTTGGAGAAATAGGAAAATATCTATAATGAACAATACAGAGCATAGTGAAAAAAGACGGATCCCCTTATACATCATCATAGGTTTTCTTGGATCCGGTAAGACCTCTATGCTCAACAATCTTCTCGGACAGGAGGAGTGGAGTAATGTAGGGGTCATCGTCAATGATTTCGGTTCGCTGAACATCGACAGCTCCCTACTCTCCAACTCTTCTGACATCTTGAAGACTGAACTCTCAGGAGGTCAGATCTTCTGCTCCTGTCTTTCAGGGACATTCGTGGAGACGATCAACAAGTATTCGGATCTCCCCATCGATGCCCTGTTCGTCGAGGCCTCAGGATTGGCAAAGCCCAATCCTCTCCTCGAGATCATAGAATGGGCAGAGCGGACCTCCAATGATGCTTTCGACTATCAGGGGATGATCTGCCTCATCGACGCAGAGCGTTATTTCACCCTCTCACAGGCTCTTCTCACCTTGAAAGAGCAGGTAGTCTATAGTGATCTGTTCATCATAAACAAATGTGATCTAGTCGATGAAGAAGAACTTTCTAAGTTAGAAACAGAGTTACACACCCTGAAGCCAGAGGTCGATATGATAAAGACCACCTTTGGGAAAGTACCCTCGAAGATCATCAGATCACTTAAACCAGATACCGAACAACTTCTCAGCTATAACACGGAACAATATAAGGGATGGGGAAAACAGGGGAGACCTGTACCCATGCGACTGACTCCGACAGAATCGGTGAGTTTCTCAGCCCTCGATGCTTTCATGAAGAGATTCGGAAAAGAGGCCTTACGTATGAAAGGCTACATCTTCACGGTAGAACATGGACTGATCCTTGCAAATGGGGTGGGTGAGCATATCACCTATGATACAGATCTCACAGAAGATCTGAAATCGACCCTTCAGCCAGGATTGGTAGTCATAGTCCCTGGAAACAGCATGCTGAAGATCTCTTTGGGATCTCACTGGCGTGAGATGACCGAGACTGATGTTACCGTACATACCGGTTAACCCATATGAGAAAAGCACCAATACACCTCACGACCGAATTCAATGCCTCCTTTAGCTGGTTTGCAAAGAAGATACAGTTAGAGATGTTCCCTGAACTCACTTCAGAGGCCGAGGATCTCTTCGCTCAGGCAAAAGAGAAGCTAGTCTGTCAATCTCTACATCGACAGGCTGATATCGACTCCTTTCAACTATTTGAGAATGGTAAGAGCACAGTCGTCATAGACACCTACAGCTTTACGGGAAAGGTCTTAGACAGATTAGAGGGAGTTCATCGAGTGTTCCCCTATGTCGCTACCTGTGGTACAGGTCTTGAGGATATCGACCTATCCGATTATGACTTCTTCGCACCATTCTGGGTCGATATACTGAAGACGAAAGCCTTGCGGATCGGTATGAAACAGGTCGCAGAATATATTCGAAACACCTACCATCTAACAAAGGCGAATACGCTCAATCCCGGATCAGGGAATGTCGACATATGGCCAATTGAGGCGATGAGCGAACTCTTCCCCCTCATTGGAGAGGTCACAGGGACCACCGGGGTCAAACTCAATGAGAGTTGTCTGATGATCCCGAACAAGACGGTCGCTGGGATGTTCTTTGACAAGGGACACGACTACGAGAGTTGTGCCTATTGTGATAGAGCTCATTGCCCTGACAGGCGTGTTCCCTTCAAAGAAAGTCTATAACTCAGTGAACATCCCCTCTGCTGCTCTGATACCACTTGCCCAGGCAGCGGTGATACCTCTACTCGTTCCAGCACCATCCCCAGCGAGATAGACCCCATCGGCCACTTTGAAGTGTTTATTCAGATAGGTAGGTTTATTTGCATAGAGTTTGATCTCAGGGTAATACATGATCGTTGAGGGATGAAGGATTCCCGGTACGATCGTATCGAGTTTCTTCATTCCCTTCCAGAGGCTTCTCAGAATCCTTGAAGGCATAGCCAGTGAGATGTCTCCAGGACAGCAACCTCGAAGACTCGGTTGAAAGTCATAGAGGTCAGCATTGAAACTCTCAAGCTTGGAGCGAGAACCCATCCTGAAGTCCCCTACTCGCTGCATCAGAGGTTTCCCTCCTCCCATAAGCATGGCCTGGATTCCCAGATTCTCAGCGAACTGCTGACCACTAGCAAGAGGTTCTGTAAGACCTACAGTATTGAGCATAGCGAAGTTCACCAGCCCGTTCTCCTTCCCATGGCTCACTGAATAGGCATGCCCATTGACTGAGTTATAGGGCAATCCTGCAGCAGTCTTATAGGTCTCTTTTACCACATGGGCATTACCACTGTTGGTACAGAAGGTTCTTACCTTATCAGGAAAATGGAATTTAGGATCATAATAGTCTTTGACTATAGGATAATGTTCTATTCGCGTCTCGACTCTTATCCCGATATCTACGATATTGTCGATGTAAGATACATCTAGCGTGTCTAAAGTCTGCTGGAGGAATCTGAAGCCCTGTCGACCAGGTGAGATCAGGATCGTCTGATAAGAGATGACCCTCTTGTTCGTCTCAATCTGTCTGAGCTTCGGATCGAGAGAGAGCATCTCCTCTTCCAAGGCAAGTTCCACATCACGGTTCTGTAACTCTTTCTGTAACTGTTTTATCAATTGAAGCCCACCATCGGTACCGAGATGGGTCTGTTTGATCTCAAGAAGTTTCGTATCAAGCCGTTCTGCCCTAGTTTGGTAGATCCCGATCCTCGTCTTTGGCAGAATGGTTGGTTTCAGGAACTCACTCACCTTATCCAGGTATTCTTCGGCCTGAGACTCATCCCAGTACTCATTCGGAAAACCGATAGGATAGGTGAAATTCATCTTGCAGTCATTTCTCATACCACCGGAAGAATATTTCAACTTGTCTAAGATCACCATCTTCTTCTGTGGGGCCTTCTCACTCAATTCGAAAGCGGCACCCATTCCTGCAGGTCCCGATCCGATAATGACTACATCATATGACTCATGCTTCATCAAACTCTCCTGAATTACAATCTAACGCACCTTCCGGTGTCTTGAACAAACGTTCACCTTCAAGAGATGATAGCTTTTGCATATCATCGATCGAAAGCGTAAAATCGAATATATCTATATTTTCATCAATATGTTCTCTGTGTTGAGACTTCGGTATGGGTATGATCCCAAGTTGGTAATGCCATCTGAGTACCGCCTGTGAAGGAGATACACCATTGAGATCAGCGATCTCTTGAATATCAGGATGAGAGAAGATAGCCCCTCTCCCTAGCGGTGCCGAACTGCAGACATGAATCCCATGCCGATCACAATAGTTTCTCAGTTCAGTCTGTGGAAATCCTGGATGGACCTCTATCTGGTTGATCATAGGCTTTATATGGTTTGACTCTACGATCTCCTTCAGATGCTCGATCTCGAAGTTACTTACTCCTATCGATCGGACCTTCCCCTCGGCATAGAGTCTCTCGAGCGCCATCCAAGTACTCATGGTCCTCTCAGTAGGCCAATGAATGAGAAAGAGGTCAAGATAGTCTGTCCCCATGTCCTTACAACTCTTCTCGAAGGATTCAAGAGTCTTATCATAGCCATCACTGTCAAGCCAGACTTTACTAGAGATGAATAACTCTTCACGAGGAATCGAGAGAGTTGCGATCGCAGCACCTAATTCCTTCTCATTCTGGTAGAAGGAGGCTGTATCAATAAATCTGTAACCAGCTTCATAGGCAGCTCTTACTGCCTCTAGGACCGTTGTCTTGCCATTTACTTTATAGGTTCCGAATCCGAGTGAAGGAATCATGACCCCGCTAGCGATATGTATCAAGTTTGGGCTATCCATCCTTATTGCTCCTTATCTGTTCGTATACTGAATTCGCATCCACAATAACTCTGTCGATACAGTTCATAGGTCTCACTCAGCTCTATACTCCGTGCAAAACCACCCTTCTTCTTAAAATCATCGGTGACAAAACCCGGAAAGGGATCCGCTTCACTGAAGATCTGAGGTGATCGCTTATGAGGACTGATGGTCAAAGTGGTTGAGAACCGAGGGATACCGAGTTCTTGGGCTTTTTGTTGAGTCTGTCTCAGACTGTAGGAGAAGCATAGAGAACAACGTCTTCCCTTCTCGGGTTCAGTCTCGAACCCTTTAATATGTGTTAGCCATGCATCATGATCGTATTCATCAATAAAAAGGGGAAGTGAGTAGATCTGTGACAGCCTCTTCACCTCCTCCATTCTTCTCACATACTCTTCATATGGGAAGATATTGGAATTTGAGTAGAACAGAGCTACCTGTTCACCGCGCTCAAGGAGACGCTCTATTGATGCAGATGCACAAGGTGCACAGCATACATGAAGGAGATATCCTGCATTTTCATAATCCATATCTGTGATTATACAGGAAAGTCATTGAGAATGTTAAGCTATTAGTGAAAATAAATTTGATACTCATCCATCTACCATGAATAGAATAAAAGTGCTTTGAATCGGCATCATTCACCCAGTATTGTATAGTGAGTCACTCTTTATTCATAAAAAGACACCGGACTCTCATCCGGTGTCTCATTCTAGTCAAAGAAGGTCTCTATGGTAGCTGTAGGAAGTTCTCCATGACAGTACAACAGTTGTTATCATCGATCTTGACAATCTTCATCTCTCTTCTTGCATTATCAGGAGAATCAGATGCGTGGGCTGTGTTAACCATGACATTCTGGCCGAACTCTCTTCTGATCGTTCCTCCAGGTGCCTTGGTTGGATCTGTTGGTCCTAGGACCTCACGGATCTTCTCTACGGCATTCTCTCCCTCGTAGATCATGACCATGCTCTTCACTGTTCCTGGATTCTTGTACTCATCAACAGGACAGGTGTCAGGTCTTCTACCAGTCATGAAATCAACGATCTGATAGAACTGGTCTAACGCGAGCTCTTCACCAAAAGAAGAGGTGAGAGAATCACTGACTGATTCACTACAGGTCACTGAGAACTCTCGTTCAAGGACCTCTTTAGCCTTCTCTCCAAAGATTGGAGATAGTTTCTTTCGAAGTATCTCTCTCACAGGTCCATAGAATTCCAGAGCCTGTGATAGTGCCATCTGCTGTACTTTACAGCTGATGATCCTCAATCCGGTCCTACTGAACATATCTATGATAGTACCTGGCTTGGAACTTGCGAATCTCCAGTTATCTGGTTTGATGATGACAAGGGTCCTCTCGATCTTATCAGGATCTGGATAGACCATATTCTCGATCACCGTAGGTTCATCTTTGATGAAATCCACGAACATCTTCATGTGTTTCTTTGCAGCCTCTTCAGTCCTTGGTGTCAATACAGCAGGTTCATAATAGAGGACCTTATCGGGGTCATTATGAGAAGTCACGAAGTCTGCATAGGTATCACGGATAGTCTCTCCAGTGATCCGTTCCCAACTGATCTCCTCATTGAAAAGTGGTCCTGCGACCTTTGAGAGTTGCTCATAGGCCTTCTCCCCTCTAAATAGAAGCATAAGTACACGGTGTCTTCTTCCACCACTCGGGGAGAATGCCTGAATGATATAGTTCTTAAGAAGAACCCCACTCTTGTCATCGATCCCTTTGAATGATTCATAGACAGACTCTGCATACTCTGCAGCGAATTCCTTACTTGGAGCGAACATCTGTGCTCCAACGAATTCCAGATTGACTCGTGAAAGCAAACGAGAGATGACACCACCTGTCCTACTCTTTGCAATCGTGTATGGAGTCACAAGTATATATGAAAGTTCCTGAGCCATAAACACCTCCTAGCTCACGTAAAAAATATGCAATACACCATCAAATGCTATAACATAACTATAGTCTTTTAACAACAGGTAGGATGTAAAAACAGCTATATTCACCCTATTATCATCGATATATGAATATGATGATACGACATGGTAAACCCTTCGTCAAATATTACATGAGAAGAGGTCATAGAATACTCTATCTGACCCGGTCTAGGACTCTGTTGATCCTCTCAGACAAGAGAAGCAATATCGCTGCGACACTACTGATAAGTAGAGGGAGTAGAGACATCCCGAACTGCTGAACTAGCAGTCCCATAAGCGGTGGAATCACCGCAGAACCGATATATCCAAATCCCATCTGGTAACCAATGACCTTCTGCGAGACCTCACTGCCGAAACGAACGGGAGTCTCGTGGAGCATCGCCGGGAAGATCGGGGAGAGACCCAAGCCTATGAGGATAAGGATGAATCCTGTAGCAATCGCAGGAAGTGGCAGTACTAGGAGAAGCGCACCAAGTAAGGAGAGGATAGCCCCTCCTCTGATCATCTGGGTATTATTGAATCTGAAAGAGAAGAAACCCGAGAAGAATCTTCCTAGAGTTATCCCACCATAGTACATCGCCATCCAAGTCGCTGCAGACTCTACTGAATAGGATCTGACTTGTATGAGAAAGCTGCTTCCCCAAAGCCCCACACCTGATTCGACAGAACAGTAGAGCATCATGATGAGCAGAGCCTCTTTTACCCCCCTCCTTCGCATTACCGATTCAGAGACGGCCTCTGAAGCCTCTGGCTCCACAAAGGTCTGAACCTCAGGTCTATGTCTTTTCCAGAGTGGCAAACTGAGTAACAGAAGGACTGCTAGGGACAGTTGTATCACCCCGATAGTCCTATAACCCATCTGCCAACCATTATTGACTAACATCGCTCCCATGATCAGTGGACCCAAGGTCGCACCGACTCCCCAGAAGGAGTGAAGCCAATTCATATGATGTGCTTTAAAATGGAGAGCGACATAGTTATTGAGTGCAGCATCTACTGAGCCTGCTCCAAGCCCTAGAGGTAGTGCTAGAAGTAATAACCAAAAATATGCAGGGGCAAAAGAGAAGCCCAGAAGTGCTCCTCCTGTGACAAGACAACTCAAGAAGGTGATCTTTCCCGTCCCGAGCTTCTCAATGACATAGGAGCTCGCCATACTTGAGATCACCGTTCCACAGACAGCTATCATAGCGATGAGACCACCTGAACTCAAGGAGATCCCCCATTGCACCTGCATACCCGGTATAGCTACCCCCAGGATAGAGTCTGGAAGTCCTAGACTGATGAAAGCGAGATAGATGATTCCCAGTAATAGTATAGATATCATGGTGTCCCCTTATCGTTTGGTGATCGTGTATTTGTATGAGAGTTCTTTTAAAGCGAGATACTGAAGCCCGTAGATGAAGCTATCATGGATATCATGATCGAACTCGATCTCAGGAATACTGAACTGCTGTCCCCTACCTGAGAGTTCATGGTTAATCTTTGCTTTCAAGGAGGGGGTGATGAACATCCCTGCAATAACGACCTTTGCAGGATTTATCACACAGTTCACCGATAGGATCATATCGACTGCAAGCTTCGCAAAAGCATCCTCGTCCTCCTGCATCCTAGCCTGTATTCCAGGCTCCTCGATACAGGGAAGATAAGAGAGTTCACCGGCAAAATCACGTCTCCCAGGGATAACCGTACCATTTATGATGATTCCTGCCCCCACGCAACCCTGCTCTGGGTAGTAGATATAGACAAGGCTCTCACGATCGGACCTATTCCTAGAGAAGTAGGAGCCTAGAGCAGTAGCATTCACATCGTTCTCTGCGATGACGGGAATCCCATAGGTATTGGAAAGATGCTCGACAATGGGAAGGTTCTCTAGAGCAGGGATATCACAGGTCTTTATCACTCCGTCATGAACTACTCCAGGAATCCCTATCGATAGTACCCGTATGGCAGGGAACTTTTTTCTAAGAGCTGTTATCTGTTGATCGATATGCTGAAGACTGAGATCTTCTACTTCAAGGGAATCGCACATCAACCCATTCCCTAGAGCATCGATGACCCGAAAGAAGATTGAACTCACCCCGCCCTCTTTTCGCAGAAAGAGTAGTAGCGCATGTGCATGGTCTTTATTATAGACGAATTGCTTTGAGGGTCTTCCACCAGTCGAATCGGCAAGTTCTATCTCTTTGACCTCTCCACTCTCCAACAGCTCACCTAGAATATTTCGACAGGTTGCCACGCTGAGACCTGTCAACCGTGCAAGCGAGTTCTTTGTCCCGCTATCCACCTTTTTCAACGTAGTACGTAATAATTCAGTATTCATCTCTTTTAGGGTCATCGTATTTCCAACCACTTTCAACACCTCTTACCGTAAGTAGCTTATAATAGAGAGACGGGTTTGTCAATGAAGAGATTCTTTGATTAAGTTTCGTGATTCTTTTGCAGGATGAAGAATGCCCCCTACCGGAAGGACTCCGGTAGGGTCTTGTCACACATTCTAATTGTTATAAGAACCTGATAGAGCTATGATCCCCACAGCTGGATCTGCAAAGGGTGGCCATACAAATGTGCCAGACAAAGAACCGCTTGCCCTGCCATAGGTGGGTTTACCGATCGTTCTCCAATCCATCTCCAACGCTGCTCCACAAGGCATATTCCCCTCGATCGTGCCTGAAGCTCTCATCCGCATGATGACTTTATCATCTTTCATGATCTTTATGGTACAACTATCTTTTCCTGAGATGTCATAAGTACCAGCATAGGCTCCCTCTACTATTGGTAGTAGAGTAAAATCTGTCTTATTATCCATGATTATTGAGGCCCCAGCTAACACCTCCCAATCTGAGGATAGGACTACTCCAATGAGTTGTTCTTTTTTAGTCTTGTACCGATTCGTATCCCCTATCTGAACGGTAACAACACTATCGGGAACCTGTTGTAGTTGAATCGAAGCAGTGAATTCAGTCCTGCTAGGTTTTCTAGGCCCCTGAGACCCAAACCTTCGACTATCCTCTGTGAGTTCATCTTCTGTCACCTCTGGGCTTGTTAACTCACAGCCAGTGAAACCGACAATAAGAACGATTGTCAATAAGACAAAGATCGTTTGCAGCATCCTCTTTTTCATACTTTTTCTCCTAGAACTTTATGTTTATTTGGGTTATTTTACACTACAAATCTCGGATTTGCAAACAAATGAATATTTTGGTATGAGATTCAAATACTTGAATACCTAATGAAGAGCATCCTAGAGGGGATCACAACGTTAACGTAGGTTTTATCACAGGTCCCCTATATATCTCACCGACTCTATGAGGCTCAAAGACATACTAAGACAGCCAGTCTTTTCAAGAACACCCTAAGACCATCGAGGAGATGGATATATTATGTTACAGAGCATTTATTGTGATCAGTGTTTGACTACCGTATAATGAGAGTATATACCAGTGATTGAAGGAAGGTAGATATGAGAAGTTACCTAAAGATCCTTACTCTTATCATAGCAGCTATGATACTCAGCAGTTGCAGCCTGTTTTGGAATAATGAGATATTCATAGAGACGATCTCTATAGAGGCCGATGATGAAAATGGCACGACCTATCCCATCACACAAGCAGGAAGATACCGATTCAAGATTATAGGGGGTGCACTTGAGGTGTGTCCGATCGGTTCTATCATCTCTGACCCTGAATTTGGAGGTTGGAAGACTGAGATACTGATCTATAAGAACAGACCCATAGAGTGGGAGCATGGTAGTATTGGTGATCCTATAGGATATACAGACACGATCGGTAGTGCTGAGTATCAGACGACTGAAGCGATCGCCGTTGAGAATACCACAGAAAGGAGCTGGGATGCATATCTGAGAGTTGATACATATGTGCTCCTCATGGCTAATGATAGTAAAGGGAATTTCTCCGACAATTCAGGGACTATGGACATAAGTATCTACTCTCTAGAATAGGCTAGCACAGGAGAGTCTCTTACCCTTTTCTCGATATTGAAGCAGCCCCTCCTATCTCCTTTGACTATCCTTACTAGAGGTCCTCTTCGTTTGGGTCTTTTCTCCCTCTATGATTCTTTGTGCAATATATACGATATGGCCATTGATCTGAGAGAAATAGGTAATGAGATCAAGGTGTACAGAAGATGTGGCTATGGATTCGACTTGTCCATTATACAACCGTTCTATATGCAATTCCTTGTATCTCTCCTCTTCATCCCCAGTGAACGAGGCAATTATTGACTTCGCAGATTCTAAGTTATCATCTTTCAGTGCTGAGATCACATGCTCGAAATTGTATTTTATCTTGTAGATAAGATGCTCAAGTTCATGGAAGCCATTTTCAGAGAAGATTAGGTTCTTCTCAATCTTCTTGATAGCAAGGACCCTGATATTCTTATCGATCACATCCCCAATAGACTCGATCTCATTCTGAATATGCATGAACCGAATACAGAGTTCAGATTGCTGGACCGTCAACTCTTCCTGTGACAGATGTGCAAGAAAGGGGATGATGGTCTTATGGAGCTTATCGACTTTACTATCGAGAGAGCTAATACGATCGAGTGCCTCTGATTGCTTACTCCTAAAGGCATCCTTCATCTCCATGATCATTTGATTCACAAAGTCAGCACTATAGAGAATCTCCTTTCTTGTCATCATGATCGAAAGATCGATACTCTGCTTGATGAGACTCTCACTGATATATTTGGGACCAAAAGGCTTCGGAAGTTCCCGTTCAGGGACGATCCTATTGAATAGGGCTATGAAGAACTTAAGATTCGGGAATAGGATTATATGGTTTATCAAAGGCATGAAGGTGAAGCCCATAGCGATCTGACGAGCGGGATCTTCCGTAGCAAGGAAATGTAAGGTGAACCACCTTATGAACCAGATATACAACCGTTCTCCCTGATAGGGAATAAAGAGGAGTATAAGAACCCAGATAGATCCTATCAATTGAAACATGATATGAATATAGGCTGAACGTTTGGCCTCCCAATTGAGGGTAAGACTCCCAAGTACTGCAGTGATACAGGTCCCGATCGCTGCTCCCAGATTGATGGGGACTGCCTGTTCGAGGGTGATAGCACCTGCTAGAGCCATGGCAATAGTGATACCAGTAGTAGCGCCGGAGGATTGTATGATCATAGTGAAGACTATGCCGATGAGCATACCGGTAAGGGGATGCTCGATACCCTTCATCAGATCCAGGAAAGGCTCATAGCTTCTCAAGGGTCTCAACGAATCAGACATCATATCCATTCCTAAGAATAGCAACCCAAAGGTAAGAATAGTCATAGCAATATGACGATTCCTCTTGGTCTTAGCCAGCAACAGCATGCAAAACCCTATGAATATGAACAGTGATGCGAATTTGGTTATTGAGGGGAAAGCCACGAGTTGGGGTAGGAAGGTAGACCCGAGTTCGGCGCCCAAGGTAACTGAGACACTCTGCCCGAAGGTCATCAACCCTGCGCCTACTAAGGCCGCCTCCAATACCGTTGTAGCGGATGAGGATTGATTGACAATAGTTATACCTAGGCCAGTCAGATAGCCTCTCAAGGGGCTTTTAGTCAAAGTAAGCATGATTGACTTCATTCTGCTTCCAGCGATCGAGGTCAGATGTTTATTCATCTGCATCATGCCGTAGAGGAACACTGAGAGGCCACCGGCTAAAGAGAAGAGATTCCAAATACTCATAATAGGCTCCGTAGTATCTGCTGGTTTCTTATAAAAAGACTCCCTGTAAGAACAGGAAGTCTTTTATAGTTGATTCATCAATCGAATTACTTGTTCACTTCAGGATCTCGAAAGAGGTTGGATCGGTTGGTTCCCCACCAATTGTCGCACGGATAGTTGCGATACCCCTTTTTTCAAAGGCGGTCGCAACCTTTTCCTGCAACTTCTTTCCAGGAGTCAGTGCCAGCATATAGCCCCCACGACCTCCACCGGTCACCTTAGAGCCATACGCACCAAGAGAGTTTGCTAGATCGCACAGTTCAACGAGCTTCTCATGGGAGAGTCCCATAGATTTGAGGACTTCATGATTCTCATTCATGACACTACCGGTCAATTTTAAGTCATTTTGCTGCAGGGAGTCTCCAAGCTGTTCTACCTGCTCTCGAATCGTCTGCAATCTACTCTCAAAGAGTTCTGGGTCCTCTGCCTGCTGTTGCTCCAAGAAGCCTTTCAAGGAGGCGGTATTAGCAGTAACCCCACTATTGCCCAAGACGATCTCTATAGGCTGCGCCAGGTTAACTCTCTCAAACTGCTTTACCCCATCTTTGATTCGGTATTTTATCACTCCACCATAAGTCGAGACGGTATTATCCAATCCACTAGGAAGGCCATGGTAACCGAACTCTCCCTCCCAAGCGATATAATTGATCTCTTTGATACTCAGCTTTAGATCGAATAATTCATTACAGGCTCGAGCGAACGACACACAGATTGCGGCACTTGCGCCTACTCCACTTCCTGCAAGAAGATCTCCTCCTACTGTTATCTCTATACCTCTTTGAGTCAGATCGAGTTTCATGACCTCTATCATACGTTTGAAAGAGACTAGACAATCAGCTCGTTTTGCATCTTTATAACCGGGGACTTCAATCCTATCATCTATGAGGGTCCATCCCTCTTTCCCATCGATGAATGCTACTGAGCATTCTGTCTCAAAGGGTATTGCTGCAAGAATTGCAGGGACTTCCCATAATACAAATTGATCTCCAATCAGAATTGTCTTACCGTATCCTTTACCAGTACTCATAATCAAACCATCCTTACTTGTAATATGTTTTCAATCTCTTCAATCAATCGTGACTCTTGTCCGATCTTGACAGTCGTTGCCGCTGAGAGGCCATGACAGGCATCTACGAATCCATCAAGGATCTTCGTAGCCTCAGGGAGCACCCTATTCAAAGGAGCCATCTCTTCAGCACGAATCTTATCAGTAATATATTGAGAGACTCTCATTGAGATCTTTGTTGAATTGAAAGATATCTTCCCAAAGCCGGGTACCTCATCAGGAATATATTGAAAACCTGCAAGATATTTTGACTTCTCAACGAGTTGGGAGTCTTTTATTTGGGTACAGAAGACTCCGATCATCTTCACCCCCATCGGTTGGAATCGATCTTTGACATCAAACCATTGAAGATTCTCCGTAGTGATCAACTCCTCTTTGAGTCTTTCGATCTCTGATGAGAATATATGATCTCTCTTTTCAAGCAGTTTGACTACAGTCTCCTCTTTGTTCTGATCCAATCCATTCTTACAGATTTCGACCCCAAGGTCCGTTCCCCCACTATAATAACCGACTCCACCTACCGTATCGAGGATCTGACAAACTCTATCGGCCTCATACTCTTTACCTCCTAGAACAATAAAGTAGGCATTCTCTCCCTCGCTAATCACAGTTCTTATCAGTCTCTGATCTTCAGCTATCTTCAAGATGTCAGCGTTTACTCCAGATAAGGCGCCATCAACAAAGAAACCATCACCTATAGCTCCGAGTACCCCGAGATGCGATAAATGATCTGAGGAAAAACCTCTCTTTCTAGATAGGCTTTGAGCAAAGAGAAAACAGGTTGCAGAAGCTGAGATATCTCTATCCCCTTTCAGGTTGTATAACTCTCCATCAAGCACATGGACTGAAGGATCCTCTGTATCCTCTGCAGGGTGATGATCTAAGATCAACACGAGGTTTGATCCATGGTTCAACTCGGAGATGAGCGGAGAGATCCTTCCTGCGAAGTCTGTAAAGATGATGATCCTCCCCTGATTCTCAAAGATCTTCTCCAACACCTGCGGATAGGGTTTCTCCAGGGAAAATCGTTCTACAGAGTAACCTGCTTGAGAAAATGCCTCATCAAGGATAGTACCAGAAGAGAGGCCATCAGTATCATTATGATGAAAGATCTGTACCGTTTCAGTTGAATATGCTAGTAGTTCTTCTATGGCTTCAGCCATAGCAGCGTTAAATGCTTCAATCATATTCTCTCCAATATATTCACATAACCATGTGTTCGTTTCCGAACATTATATACCCAGGTTCTGATTATTTACAACCATAATTTTTTTATTTCTCGGTAATTGCTTTTTCTGATTTTGAATCATATACTATAATCCATGAACACTAATGATCACTTTTCACAAACGTTATCTCAGGCAGATCGCCAAAAAAGAATCATCGAGATGCTTCATCGAGATGGATATGTGAAGGTACTCGAACTCAGCAGATTGATGAATGTAGCAGAGATAACCATCAGAAGAGATCTCGCCATGATGGAAAAACAGCAATTGCTTGAAAGAACCCATGGCGGTGCAATATCTACGAAAAGGATATATCAACAGACGAGCTACAAGAACAGATCTGATCAGGAACTCCAACACAAGGATGAGATCGGCAGGATCGCTGCTCGATGCATAGAAGATGGGGATACCGTATTCATCAATGGGGGATCTACCACTTTTCATGTGTTCAAGTATATCTCTAGTAGTAAAGTAAAGATCATCACCACGAATGCAAGCTGCTTTAATCAGATACAGACTCCAAATGTAGAGCTTGTTTTGGCTGGAGGGCTCTATCATGCCGAATCTAATGCATTCTATGGGAGTTTCACCAATAACATCATCAACCAGGTGATTGCGAGCAAATCAATAATCGGAGTTCATGGGATAAGCTGTAAATATGGATTGACCACTCCACTCCAAGAGGCAGCTGAGACCTCACGACTCATGATCGAGAGGACTCGTGGCGAGATCATCGTGGTAGCAGACCACAGAAAGATCGGCCTTGTCTCAGATTATGTCACCTGCCCTACACATAGGATCTCAACTCTAATAACTGATAGGTTTCTTGATAGTGAATACATAAAGGACTTTGAAGATCAGGGTATCACGGTCATTCAGACCTCTTTATAAGAATCTATCCAGACATCTTAGTCACCTGTTCATCAGTAATAGGTAAAATACCACTGAACCTCTCACATGATAGAATCTAATCATCTGAGAAGTGTCATGAATGAAAAAAAACATACAAAATATATTTGACAACACGATGAACCTAGGTTACTGTTATTCAAGATGTTCGTTTTTGATCATTCATGTGTGATAAAGAACATCCCTCATTATTCAAAAAGGAGAAGAATATGAAGAAAAAAGGTATTATCATGTTAATTGCTTTATTGGTCCTCAGTACTACAGCAGTGTTTGCTGCCGGGGAACAGGAAGTGACAAGCAAAGAGGATTTTAAACTTGTATTAAAACTCAGTCATGTATTCAGCCCAGCTGAACAGTTGACAAAATCAATGGATGCTGTAGCTCAGAGTATTTTAGAGAAGACAGATGGAGCTATCGAGATTCAGACATTCCCACAGGCACAGCTTCCTGCATACAAAGAGGGTGTTGAACAGGTGGTAAGAGGGGCAAATTTCATATCAGTTGAAGACCCATCCTTCATTGGCGACTATGTACCCGATTTCAAAGCTCTTTATGCACCAATGATGTATAGGAGTTTTGATGAATATGTAGAACTCACACAGAGACAGATCGTTCTCGATATGAAAGAGAAAGCCGAAGCACAGGGAATCAAGATCCTTGCTCTAGATTATATTTATGGTTTTAGAAATATCATCACCAGTAAAGTCGTCACTACACCTGCCGACCTTGAAGGCGTAAAACTCAGAACACCTGGTTCAAAGTCATATATCGACACGATCTCTGCAATGGGTGCGATCGCGACTCCACTGCCATGGGGAGAGACTCTTTCAGCTGTACAGCAGGGTGTTGTAGATGGATTAGAAGGATCTGAATTCACTAACTTAGGTACCAAAGTATATGAAGGACCTACTAAGAACGTAGCGAATACTCGACATATTCTAGGAACTTGTGGTGTCTATATCTCAACCGATGTTTGGGCTACGATTCCTGCGAACTACCAAACTATTATTCAGGAAGAGTTCTCAAAGGGTGCTACCGATATGGTCAACCTGCTTAAATCACAGCATAGCGGAGTCGTAGAAGAACTCGAGTCTTATGGTGTGAAGTTCAATGAAGTTGACGGTATGGCTTTTAGAGAAGCTCTGAGTCCTCTTTACAACGAACAGGAAGGAATGACTCCTGGTATATTCGAAGATATTTTTTCAGAACTTGATTCTATGAGATAGAATCCTAATTACATGCGAGTAATCACCCATGTCATGAACATGGGTGATTACTTGTATAAAGAGGGAAATAATGAAACGATTCCTACAAGAGATTCCCAAGAATCTGGAAGTCATAGTCAGTAGCATGTTCCTATCAGTTACAGTCTTAGTCGTTGTGATAAATGTCATATTACGGTATCTGTTTCAAGGGGGCTTATTCTGGGTCGAAGAAGTTGCTACGACCTGTTTTATCTGGAGTATCTTTATCGGTGCGGCCGGTGCCTACAGATACAAGATGCATATCGGAATAGATCTGATAACAAAGCTTTTCTCTGAAAAGGCTCAGAAGATCGTATCTATACTCATCAACGCTCTTATGATCCTAATCAATGGGTATATTACCTATTTGAGCATCATCTTCACACAACTCAACAGGTTGAAGAGAACCCCTGTACTCGATATCCCATCTATGTATGTTAATATGGCGATAACCGTCGGTTTTGGCCTGATTACCATACATGCGATCCGTTTCTTCATTCTGGAGATAAAAGGCTTCTTCAATCAAAGAACTCCAGATGCTATCGAAGGAGGTAATACCCCATGACCATATTCCCGATTATCATAGTTATGGTTCTCTATTTTTCCAGTATTCCGATTGCATTCGCACTACTTGCGGCAACTCTCGCCTATTTTACTTTTGGAGATGTGGGAACACCACCGGATCTGATACTTCAGAAATTCATAACAGCAGCCTCGTCCTTCCCTCTATTGGCAGTACCCTTCTTCATCATGGTTGGGGAGATCATGAATTTCTCAGGAATCAGTTCTAGTCTGATGAAGATGGCCGATGTCCTAACAGGACATATGAAAGGTGGTCTTGCCCAAGTCAACGTAGTATTAAGTACTATGATGGGTGGAATATCAGGGTCAGCAAATGCAGACGCTGCTATGCAGTCCAAGATCCTCGTACCTGAGATGACAAAGCGTGGGTATGATAAGGCCTTCTCTACGGCAATCACTGCTGCATCATCCTCGATTGCTCCAGTCATACCTCCAGGAATCAACCTCATCATCTATGCCCTGATAGCTCAAGCATCTGTGGCAAAGATGTTCATTGCCGGTTATGTACCGGGAATCTTGATGTGTGTTGCTCTTATGGTCACCGTAAATATCATTGCAAAGAAAAGAAAGTATCTTCCCGTAAGAGACAAGATGTCCTCATTCAAAGAGATCATCATTCAATTGAAAGAATCAATTTGGGCTTTGCTTCTACCCTTTGGTATCATCCTAGGAATCAGATTTGGTATATTCACTCCTACAGAGGCTGGTGCAATAGCGGTAGTATTCTGTACCTTCGTCGGAGTCTTCTTCTATAAAAAACTCAAATGGAAACACTTTCCAATTATCTTGAAGAACACAGTCCATGCAACAAGTTCGGTTGTTTTGATCATTGTAGCAGCTTCAGTCTTCGGACAGTATATGAGTTGGGAAAGAATACCCCATCAGATCACCGAGGCTCTTATGACCTTCTCTAGCTCACCATGGCTCATGCTCGTAGTGATCAATATCATGCTGCTGTTCCTCGGGATGTTCTTGGAAGGTGGAGCTGTACTGATCATCGTAGCACCGCTACTCGTCCCGGTAGTGACGGCAATGGGAATAGATGTGGTCCATTTTGGTATCGTAATCATCGTGAATATCATGATCGGTGGTATCACACCACCTTTTGGGTCGATGATGTTCACCACGTGCTCGATAACAAAAGTCTCCGTAGGATCTTTCATGAGAGAGATATGGCCTTTCATTCTTGCGCTCGTATTCGTTCTTATGATCGTTACTTATATTCCTTCAATCGTGATGTTCCTTCCTGATCTTCTATAATGCAGAGATGTATTATTTTTAAAATGGCTCTCAAGAGAAACCTTTTGAGAGCCATCATTTTTAGATCTACATAGTAAGTGTAGTGATTCAGTCCCTATATCACGGGAGTACCATCAGGGTTGTTGAATAAGAGCCAACCTATTCTAGCTGGAGTCCCCGTCTTCTCTAAGAGAATATTTTACCCTAAAACATCCTCACAGATTTGACCATCATACTTTTCATTGCTATGGCTATTACGGTATGATATCTCAGTTGCATCTCACTTAGAACAAGAGAGGATCCATGAGTACCATAATTCTATACTCGATAGCTATCACCGCATTGCTCATCTCTTTCTTCAATGACAGGAAGAAAACCAAGAGAGCCCTGAAGAAGGCATTCAAGTCCCTGACTAATATCCTTCCTCAGTTTCTCACCGTACTTCTGATCGTCTCGATCCTACTGGCATTCTTCAATGTTGAGACCATATCCAAGTACATTGGTGAACAGTCTGGTCTCCTCGGGATCTTCTCATCAGCGATCATCGGGTCTATCACCCTGATCCCAGGATTCATCGCATTTCCTGCAGCAGCAGAGCTTCTTAATAATGGTGCAGGAGTAGCTCAGATAGCAGCCTTCATCTCTACTCTCATGATGGTCGGTATCGCTACCCTTCCTCTGGAGATCTCCTTCTTTGGTAAGAAGATCGCTTTGATTCGTAATGGGATGGCTTTTATCTTCTCATTTGCTGCAGCAGCTGTCATCAGTTGGGTGGTATTACTATGAAACAGGTAATAAGACGCTATAGAAACACTATCATCATGGGGGTAGTATTCACTCTGCTTTTGATCATCATCCCGACAATCAGAGACAAAGCGATCTCTTCTTTCTTGAACCAGATGAAGACGATCCTCTTTGTCATACCACCGATCTTCGTATTACTCGGACTCTTCGATGTCTGGGTACCGAGAGAGACGATGACACAACACCTTGGAAGAGGTTCGGGGATCAGAGGTATCATCATTGCCTTTGCTTTGGGTTCAGCGACTGCCGGTCCCCTCTATGGTGCATTCCCGGTAGCTGCAGTACTTGCTAAGAAAGGGGGAAGTTTCTTCAATATCCTCATCTTCATTGGGGCGTGGTCAACTACGAAGATACCAATGCTACTGTTCGAGATCAAAGCTATGGGACCACTCTTTGCGTTTACTCGATTCATCGTCAGCATCATAGGGATCTTGCTCATAGCTCAGATCATTTGCATATTCATCACTAAAGATGACAGGACCCGATCTTTAGAGACCTTGGCAAGTAAATATATTTGACCTCTACTTAGAGAGGGCTCTTCCTATACTTTGGGTATAGATGACCTTCTCATGCACTCCTAAGCCCATGATCTCCTGTAGTCTCTCTCTATTCACAAGGCCTAATAAAGCTGTGTTCAGACCGGTAGCCGCTGCATACAGATAGACATTCTCACTGATACATCCGGTATCGGTCGCTGCAGTAAGCCATTTATCCTTTTCCTCTTTGAACAGAAACGACTTGAATCTTGAGAAGTCAGAGACATAGATGAGCCCTACAGGGGCTGCCTTCATCATCTTCTGCGTCCCTATATCACCCCTGATATCATCCGAGAGTATCTCTTTTAGTCTATGCTCATTCCCTTCATAACGATACAGGCCATAGGAAAGTGCTATATAGAGTTGGATCTCCTGAGTGTTACAGGCTGAGGGAGCAGTCCTTCTACTCTTAGACCGCTTAGTCTCCTTCACTGTCACACCACAGGCAACCCATAACAGATTGGAGATCTCCTGTATTGAGAGCTCTACAGGGTCCCATCTTCTCTTGGTCCTTCGCTGCTCTATCGCTCTCATAAGCGGAAACTCAAGCTCCTTTTGAGGTGGTGGCAATTCTATATAATCACTCATGAAGACTCCTGTAATGAGCATAGTTGCTATATGAATAGGTGTTTCAATCAGATAATTGTTAAAATATAGTGAACTGAATGATTGAACCCATGGAGATAAGCTGAAGAGGAAGAGCGGTAAGCCCCGAAGAACTACCGCTCAAAGCTTAGCAGGTAGGAAGAAGTCCCCTATACCCTCTGATTCCCTCGGCTCAAAGACCAGGGGGTATATCCCATACATAGGCACTGCCTGATCGAAACCCATTATCATCATCATGAGGGGCCCCGAACAATACGGTATTACCGGAAATACTCACGCTGACTCCGAAGAGGTCTCCTGCTTGGACATCACGAGCCTGCAGTCGTTGCTCTTCTCCCCAGATCTCGGTAATAGGGTCATACTCATAGCTATAGGCACAACCTGCATTCGTATCAGGCATATCATCACCACTAGAGCCGACAACTACTCTATTCCCTGCTATACTCACTGAATGCCCGTAATTATCACCGGCCTCCCCGTCACTGGCTATCAATTTCTTCTCTTGTGACCAAATCCCCCCAGACCTGCCAAAGATATAGGCACTACCAGAGTCCAAACCATTATCATCTTCGAGTTGTGCACCGATTACCGCAGTATCGCCCTCAAGGCAGACAGAACTCCCGAAATAGTCATCGATGATCCCATCATCGATCGTCAGTTTCGCCTGTTGTGACCATTCTGATCCTGATCGAGTGAAGATATAGGCACTACCGACACCGAAGTCCTGACCAACATCATCCCCATAGGCTCCAATCAGAACCGTATCTCCATCGATACAGACAGCGTTCCCAAAACGATCACTGATAGTCCCGTCACCAGCTGTCAATCTAGCCTCTTCAGTCCAGACTATCCCAGAACGGGTGAATACATAGACACTTCCTGCATCTATTGCCTCTGTATCATCAAAACAGGCACCGACTACAGCAGTATTGCCATCAATAGAGACTGAATATCCGAATAGATCTTCGATACCACCATCACTCGCTGTCAGTTTTTCCTGTTGGGTCCAGGTCGTACCAGATCGGAAAAAGACATAGGCGCTACCAGATTGGCTCCCCTTATCATCATCGTCTCTTGCTCCGATGAGCACAGTATCTCCAGAGATACTCACAGAATGACCAAAGAGATCCTCTGCAGCCCTATCACTGGCAACCAGTTTCGCCTCTTGTGTCCAGTTACCACCAGATTCAACGAAGATATAGACACTGCCTGCATCCTCATCATCTTCAAGAGCACTGATCACCGCAGTGTCACCATCAATACTGACAGCATAACCGAACAGATCAGTGGACACACCATCAGCTGCCAAGAGTTTCTCCACATCAAGATTCCATTTTGCATAGAGGATCATCTCACGATTAGCTGTATACTCAGAGCCTTCTGCATAATCAGTGAGGGTTCCATCTATAGAGGTGTTCCATCCCCCGAAAATGTATCCACTCTTTACCAGGCTTCCACTATTAGAAGAGAGTGATAAGGTCTCTCCATAGACCTTTGTCTGGTCTGATGGCACTATCCCACCATCAGCCCCATTATCATCATAGGAGATACTATAGGTGATGATATCATAATAGAGTTTGAGGACTAAGGCATTTCCTGCAGAGATCGTTCCACTTACTATTCGTGAAGTATGATTCTCATTCTCTATAAAACCGGTATAGCTTTTGGCTTCTGCTGTTGCAGTCTCATCGGTCGGTCCGATTCGATCCTCTGTCTCAGCTAGGGTATAATCCGTACTATCGTGAGCATTCTGTTTGTAGTGCTCGACAGTATAGGGGGTATCCAGATCAGCAGTCCAAAGAGCATATAGTTCTATATCTTCCTCTTCCGTATAGGTCGCCCCCTCCTCATAGGAGGTGCCACTACCATCATCAAAACTATTCCAACACTCAAAGGTATAACCGGTCTTCTTTAGATCACCGGTATTGCTCTCGAGGGTCAACTCTTCACCATAGGTCTTTGTCTGATCACCCGGGACTGTGCCACTAGTCTCTTCATTCCCATTATAGGTCACCGTATGATTCTCACCCCATTGTGCATAGAGGATCTCATCACCCTCTAGAGCATAGGAGGCACCTGCAGCATAAAAGGTGCCACTACTATCATCTTCTGTGTTCCATCCGATGAAGGTGTAACCATCCTTGATGAGTAGACCAGTATTACCGACGATTATGAGATTCTCAGCATATGTCTTCGTCTGTGGGGAGGGGACCTCTCCACCTGTAGCTTGGGTTGCACTATAGCTGATCGTATAGGTATCAGCCAACCATTTCACATAGAGAATATCAGAAGCTTCAATAGCATAGGTATCACCGGCTGCATAGTCGTTACCGCTCCCATCGATTGAAGTATTCCACCCATTGAAGGAATATCCGCTTCTCACAAGAGAGCCGGTGTTCCCGACAAGGATGAGACCCGTACCAAAGATCTTAGTCTGGACCGAGGGGACCTCTCCCCCAGTGGCCCTATTTGCATCATAGGTGATCTGGAAGGTATTGATGAGCCATTTAGCATAGAGGGTCATATCCCCTGCGATCTCGTCTTCCTCAAAAGCCCAGGGGTTGGTGAGATCTGCATCAGCATACCATCCATCAAACGTATGCCCGACTTTGGTAGGAGGAGTTGGCTCTATCACATACCCTATGATTTCCTGTTGTGCAACAGGAGTTCCACCATTACTCTCGAAGGTTATCGTCCCCTCTTTCTTGGGAAAGAAGAGGTCACAACCTGCTAGAAAACAGACAGATATCATGATGATGAACACTATTTGGAAATTCCTAGACCTACTCATCAGAGAGCCCCCCATAGAAGAAAGACTGTTACTGACCCAGATCAGTACAATAGATGCATGCTAACAAAGCCTTTCATATGCTTACAGTCCATTATAATCCCGTACTACCCTGAAATCCACCCTAATAACTCGATATCATAGATGAAATTACTGCCCCCCCTAAAACGAAGGTCTTGAGCTTCATCGAATCTCAAGTACCTATGGCATATTGAATCACAAAACACGGTCCGCTGTTTAAGAGTATTGATGGATCAAAAAAGGATTTCTCATATCGTCAAACAACATTTCACTATCTCTTCCCTCTATCCCTACCAGCAACTAGTCATCACCAATATCATAGAGGGGATAGAGGAGGAGCTTGAACCCCATGATCAATTGATCATTCTCCCTACCGGTTATGGTAAGTCGCTGTGTTTCATGGTCCCAGGCTTGATCATTGAGGGAATCACCTTAGTGATCTATCCTCTGCTCTCCCTGCTCAATGATCAGGAAAGGAGACTCAAGGGGATCGACGCTCCGGTGATCGTGATCAAAGGAGGAGATGATAGACAACGTCGCCTGAATGATATCTCCTATATACGATCACAAACGAGAGGTTTCATCCTGACGACTCCAGAGTCCCTTGAGACTAAAACGGTTCAGGAGTTACTCGAACCTCTTACCATTCGTCATATCGTCATCGATGAGGCACATATCGTCAGTTTCTGGGGGAAGAGTTTCAGACCTGCCTATGCACAGTTAGGAAAGACGATTGGTAGGCTTGGAATGACCCAGGTCACGGCCTTCACTGCTACGGCAGCTTCACATACCATCGATGATATTCGAGAGTTATTGTTTCTTGATCGACCGGTTCACCTTATAGAAGGAATGACTGACAGACCGAATATCTTCTATATGGTCCTTCCTTCTCTTAGTAAGGTACATGATCTTGATTATCTATTTACCTGTTCGACGATCCAAAGACCGATCCTCGTCTTCTGCCCAAGAAGGGACCTCACAGAATCTCTAGCATACAGGTTTCGTATTCGACTCCGATCATCTGACATTTTCTACTACCATGCTGGGATGAAGAAGGAGGAGCGACAATATGTCGAGAGATGGTACTACACATCAGAAGATGGGATTCTATTTGCCACGACAGCCTTCGGACTTGGTGTAGATAAGGCGAATATCAGGACGGTGATTCATTATACAGTCTCATCCTCTATCGAGGCATTCCTACAAGAGTCTGGTCGTGCAGGACGAGACAGAGGACCCTCTTTATCGATCACACTCTATGACCCTAATGAACAGTTCACTGAATCGGTAAGACCTTTTATCTCAGATACTTCGCAATGTAGAAGAGTGACACTCCTTTCAGGATTCACTCATACTCCAGATTCTTGTTTTGGTTGTGATGTCTGCAGAGCTGCTGTGATTCGTTCTCCTGATGGGTATGAGCAGATACTATCTCTCATCAGAAGATATCAGAACCGATTCACCAAAGAGATGCTTGCCTCTTTATTGTATGGGAGAGTCTCCTATCTGGTAAGAAAACAATCTCTCCATAGGAGGAAAGGCTTCGGGCTGCTTCACAGTTGGGAACATGATGATATACGAGAAGCGATAACTCAAATGATCAGTAAGGGGGTTCTCATAGAGAAGGCTAATCATAGACTTGTCACAGAGTGATAATCTCATGACAGATGGGCTAGCCTATTTATTATAAGATAAGTAATAACTTACAAATTCAAGAGAATAAATAATTTTCTTGAGTCCTAAAGTCATTATACATTACTTATTTTGTAAGTTTTTTGGAGAATATTATTGACCTGTTACCAAGTATTCAGTTATACAGAGTACATGAGTGAAAAAACATACCATAGATACCTATTTATCATCACCCTTGTCTATTTCATCAGCGGGTTCATCAATATAACGTTAGCACTGTTAGCCCTCTTCTGTATGATCACCCCCTTTATCCTCGTCTATAGGAATAGGAGATTGACCTGGTGTCATAGCGTATGTCCTCGTGCAGATTATCTCAACAAACTCGGACTTATCAGTTTTAGAAAGACGGCACCGAAATGGCTTGTATCGGCAAAGATGAAAAGAGGAGTACTCTCCTATTTCTGTATGAATCTTATGTTCATCGGCCTTTCCACATTCATGGTCTCTCAGGGAAATATACCACCCATCGACAAGGTACGCTTTCTCATGGCTTTCGAGATTCCCTGGTCACTTCCACAACTTTGGTTCATTGAAGGGATCTCTGATGTCCTCATCCACTTCTCCTACAGGATCTATTCGATCATGTTCTCCTCAACAGTACTCGGAACGATTCTAGCGATCAGGTATCGTCCACGGACCTGGTGTGCGATCTGCCCTATGAATACGATGAGTGCAGACTATCTCAAAAGACTCAAAGCATCGAACTGACAGTCTCTTCATGAAGGTATTCATGGATACTGAGAACTCGCGAACTCAGAAGACTGTCTGAATACCTGCTCATCGCTCCTGAGACCTGTGCTACAATGATACTATCTTCTACAGGCGGAATAAGAGAGAGCCCCTCTAGGCTCTTTCCTGCTATAGCCATATTTGTCATTCCTCCTGTAATTGACTATATTTTTGATAGAGGAAGATCACATGACTGAATCACATGAGTCTCATAGCGTTTTGATTATCGAAGATGACCGGGAGATCTCTAGCGTTGTTGCAGTGAATCTTAACAGTAACGGTATAACCACAGAACAGGTTCATGATGGGGTACAGGGTCTAAAGAGAGCTCTCTCTAGATCCTTTGATCTTATCCTTTTAGATATCATGCTTCCCGGCCTTGATGGGATAAGCCTCTGCCGAAGACTCAGAGAAGTCGATCAGGATACACCGATCCTCATGCTCACTGCGAAGACTGATGAGATCGATCTCGTCCTGAGTCTGGAACTAGGAGCAGATGATTATATGACAAAACCTTTCAGTATGAGAGAGTTACTTGCCCGAATCAATGCGCTGATCAGACGATCTTCGAGAACAACCCCTGCAAAACAGAGTGAAGAATCACTAGAGACCCTGCGAATCGGTGATATTCTCATAGATCATGCAAAACATCAGGTCAGATTAGGAGAAGAACTGCTGGATCTGACGGTCAAAGAGTTCGAACTGTTAAGCCAGTTCGCAAAGAATCCCGGCAGAGTCTACAGCCGTTCGGATCTCCTTAATCTCATCTGGGGATATAGTTTTGAGGGGTATGAGCATACTGTCAATACACATATAAACAGACTGCGTAATAAGATCGAAACAGACCCCTCTCATCCAAAGTACCTCCTGACAGTCTGGGGGATAGGTTACCGATTCGTCGAAAGTTCGGAGGTACCCCAATGATGTTACGTTCATTCTATGCAAGGATATCACTACTGTTCCTGCTTCTTGTCTTCATCCTTGGAGGTGCGAGTCTCATGATCGCCTTCAATGCCTCACGCCATCTGTTTGACGAGGTCGAACAGTTGCTCAACCGGGAATATGCCTCAAGCATAGCTAAAGAGTTGGAATCGGTGGTAGGAGAGTCCTTTCAAGAGGCAGACATCAAGGATGCGATCCACTATATGATGGTTCTCAACCCCATGGTTGAGATCTACCTGATCGATGAGGCTGGCGGGATACTCTGCTACTTTGCAGGAGGCAGTGATACCGTGATCAGAGACCGTATCGATACAGAACCCCTTGAGCAGTTTCACTCGAGTAGGGGCTTCAAGACGATCCTCGGGGACGACCCTCGTTCAACAAACAGTCGTAAGCCCTTCTCGGCTGCCCCCCTACTCATAGACAATGAAGATGGCTGGGTATATGTCATTCTCAGAGGAGAGAGTTATGACCATTCTCTCGCCATGGCACAATCGAACTATTACGTACGTTCAGGTCTACTCACCTTCTTCATAGCCCTTTTAGCGACTCTTGTAGCAGGATTATTCCTATTCTTCATCCTCACAAACCGATTGAGGAAACTGAATCTCGGTGTACAGGCCTTTGGGGAGGGGCACTATGAACATAGAATCGAAGTCAAAGGGCAGGATGAACTTGCCCAATTGAGTATCGCCTTCAATGAGATGGCACAGTCGATTCAGGGTGGTATTGATAAACTCAAGGAATCTGACAAGTTTCGAAGCCAACTCATTGCCAATATCTCCCATGATCTGAGAAGTCCGCTGACCTCTATCAGAGGACATCTAGAGACACTGCTCCTTACAGAGAACCGAATCTCAGAGGACAAACAGAGGGAGTATGTAGAGATAAGTCTCCAGAATGTGGCAGGTTTCCAGAAGATGGTCGAAGAGCTCTTAGACCTAGCCAAACTCGAGGCTAGACAGATCTCTCCCCAACGATCTGCCTTCTCCGCCGCAGAACTCGTACAGGATGTCGTCTTGAAGATGAGACCCCAATCTGACAATAAGAAGATTACCATGGCCTATACCCCGGACCCCAGCCTCCCCCTCTTGAGTGGAGATATCGGTCTCATCGAGAGAGCTTTGACCAATATCATCGATAATGCTATCGAACATACTCCGCAAAGTGGTACGATCACAATCTCCTTGAGTCAGAACCCAAAGCATTTTATCCTATCGGTATCAGACTCAGGAAAAGGGATACCTCAAGCAGACCTTCCCCATATCTTCGAGCGATTCTACCGTGCAGACAAGAGCCGTACGAGGACCTCAAAGGGTACTGGTCTGGGACTAGCGATCGCAAAAGAGGTCACTGAACTGCATGGTGGAACGATCGAAGCAGAGAACTCTACAGAAGGAGGAGCGATCTTTACCATAACGCTTCCTCTCACAGTTTAAACTTTCTTATATCTTCCGTGACACTTTCGTGACATTCAGTGTTTACCTTTGCAACAGGAGGCAAACCTATGAAAGTGTTTACCATATGTACCATAATAATTCTCATCATCGCCGCTCCCCTTTTTGCTGGAGGCCAGGCTGAAGAACCACAAGAACCAGAGAACACCATGATGATGATGCAAAGTGAAGAGATGAAAGATGAACCCGGACCATTCATACACTATACAGGTCCTGAAAAGGCCATGATGCTCGCTGAAGAAAAACCTACCATACTATTCTTTCATGCCAGCTGGTGTCCCTCATGTAGAGAAGCCAGTGAAGATTTCACCAATAATAGTAAAGAGCTCATGGGTGTGAACCTTATCCTCGTCGATTATGACAACTCTGATGAGCTCCAGAAGAAGTACGGCATCACCTACCAACACACGTTCGTCCAGATAGATAAGAGTGGCAATGCCCTTACCAAATGGAATGGAGGAGGAACTGAAGAACTCCTTGAGAACATAGTGGATAAGGAGAACTAGCCATGACATTACTTGCTTTTTTCGCCTTCCTATCAGGAGTAGTTACCATACTCTCTCCCTGTATCCTTCCTGTTCTCCCTATAATCCTGTCAGGTACTGTCGGCGGAAAAAGCAAGCCCTTCGGTATAGTGATCGGGTTCATCGCAAGCTTCAGCATCTTCACCCTAGCCTTATCTGCTCTAGTGCAGACGCTCTCCATATCTCCAGACACACTGAGGATAGCAGCAGTAGTCATCATCATATCCTTCGGGTTAGCGCTGACGATACCCAGATTACAATTATACCTCGAACGGCTACTCTCTGGAGTAGTTAGAACAAAAGGGTCTTCTCAGAAGAGCGGATTCACTGGTGGAGTCCTTACCGGTGTCAGCCTTGGAATGGTCTGGACTCCCTGTGTCGGCCCCATCATGGCATCAGTGATCAGCCTGGCTGTTAGCAGACAGGTCGATGGTGGAGCTATGATCATCGTTGCAGCCTATTCCTTAGGAACTGCTCTTCCCATGTTTGCCATCATGGCAGGTGGAAGGAAACTCCTTAACCGATTCCCCCGGCTCTCATTAAGAACTGCAGGAATCCAACGGATTTTCGGGATCGTCATGATCGCAGCTGGTCTGATGATCGCTGTAGGAGCTGATAGGAGCTTTCAGACTCTAGTACTTGAAGTCTTCCCAAAATACGGTACAGGACTGACGACCTTCGAATCCGGAGAGCTGGTGCAGAAGGCCCTAGACCAACGTAATGAATCTGATCAAGAAGGGAATAGTCTCAATTGGTCTGATCCCCCGAAGGATGCACGTCTCGGAGATTTCGGGACTGCACCTCCTCTCATTGCACAAGGGCCCTGGATCAACCGTGAGGGCCCAATCTCCATGGAGGAACTTCGTGGGAAGGTCGTTCTGATCGATTTTTGGACCTACAGTTGTATCAACTGTGTCAGGACCCTGCCCCATCTACGTGACTGGTATGATCGATACTCAAGCCAGGGGCTCGAGATTATCGGTGTTCATTCTCCGGAATTCCCCTTTGAGAGGAATATCAATAATGTGAAGAAGGCCGTTGAGGAACTCGAGGTCAATTGGCCAGTAGTACTAGACAACGACTTCGCACAATGGCAGTCCTACAATAATCGCTATTGGCCAGCTCATTTCTTCATCGACCATACCGGTGAGATACGCTACTTTCATTTCGGAGAAGGCTCCTATGAAGAATCAGAACAGGTTATCAGAGAGTTACTGATAGAGGCAGGAGCTGATCTTGAAGAGGCAGCTCTCCTAGAAACGGATTCCCCTTTGAACAGCAGAAGGACACCTGAGATATATCTTGGATATAAACGTGCTAACGGTCCGATCACCGAACAGATGAAAGAGGACCAACTAGCAGCCTATCATGTACCCAAGGAGGTAGGACTAGGAGAGTGGGCGATCGAAGGTGAATGGATAGTCCGGAATGATTTCATCGAGATCGATGGGAGTGGTAGCCTGCAACTCGAGTTTGAGGGTAAAGAGCTCTTTATCGTCATAGAATCTCTAGAGGATGGAAGCTCTCTCAGTGTCGAGATCGACGGGATACCTGGTCCTGATACCAGTGATGTACAGCAGGGAATATCAAGTCCCCAAGAGAGCAGACTCTATCACCTTGCCTCCTTTCAGGAGGTTTCAGAGCATAGTCTTTCTCTGAGAATAGAGGGGCATGTGAGACTGTATACCTTTACCTTCGGGTAATATAGGAGAACAGCAATCGTAAAGCTGACAGCACAACTGTCAACACACCATTCAAGCTTAAGGAGCATATCATGAACAGAGAAAAATCAAAGATCCTTTTAATCGTAACGATAATGATCCTCATAACCTTCTCTCTCACAGCGAGAGGAGCTAAAGAGCAAAGCGAACCTCCTGTTCTTACTATCGAACAGGGAGAGGCGCTTCCACCACCGGGAAGTGAGGATGGGGATTGGAAGAGACCAAGAGATGAGAGATTGAAAAAAGAACTGACAGATCTCCAGTATAGAGTGACCCAACTCGATGGGACCGAACCTGCGTTCAATAACGAGTTCTGGGATAATCATGAAGAGGGTATCTATGTGGATATCGTATCAGGAGAACCGTTATTCAGTTCGATCGATAAGTTCGAATCGGGTACCGGTTGGCCAAGTTTCACAAGACCCCTTTCATCAGGAAACGTCCAGGAGATCATCGACTCCTCCTTTGGAATGGTCAGGACAGAGGTCCGTAGCCTCTTTGCAGACTCTCACCTTGGACATGTCTTCCCAGATGGACCTGAACCCACTGGTCTACGTTACTGTATCAATTCAAACTCCCTTGCCTTCATACCTGTCGACGAGATGGAGCAGTCAGGCTATGGCTCTCTTCTCCACCTGTTTGGTAAAGAACCCATGAAGGAGGGGAAAATCATCATCAGAAGTGATGTCTCAGATTGGCAGGATAGCTATAGTCAGGAAGAGGTAGAGACGGCTATATTCGCCGGGGGCTGCTTCTGGGGTGTTGAAGCGGTCTTCGAACAGCTCCAAGGAGTTCTCTTCGTTGATTCCGGGTATAGTGGAGGAGACGAAACGTCAGCCACCTACAAGAAGGTCTCTTCAGGAACTACCGGACATGCTGAATCGGTGAGAATCATCTATGATCCGAAACAGATCGATTACCCAAGGCTACTTGAGGTGTTCTTCACCGTAGCACATGATCCCACTCAACTCAATTATCAGGGGCCGGACAAGGGATCTCATTACAGATCGGCGATATTCTATACAGATGAGAACCAGAAAGTCCAGGCTGAAGAGTATATAGAGAGTCTGACAGAGAAGGAAATCTTTGAAGATAAGATCGTCACCCAATTGAATCCGCTAACGACCTTCTACCCTGCTGAGGACTACCATCAGGATTTTCTTCGGAACAACCCTACCCACCCCTATATTGTGTATTGGGATATCCCGAAACTCGAGGATCTGCAGAATACGTTCGGCAGCTACCTGAAGAGCATCGGATAGATAAAGACATCGACCCAAGAGCTCCCCTATACGTGGGGTTCTTGGGTCTTCCCATTCACTAGTCATAGTGATCAAATTGATTCAGAAGGTCCCACCATTCCAACCCCAGAGATTTCTTGGAGAGTCGGCGAACTCGATATAGATCCTATCCCTTGAGACCGATAACAGCTCTTCTGAGGCACTACAGAGTTCACTACTCAAAAGAGTGGTTGAGTCTCCGGGAAGACCGATACTCTTGAGCTCAATGAAGAGCGCAGGTTCGTCACTACCGCCAAAACGTATCGGTTTCTGTTCATCGACGATGACCATGATATAGCTTGAGGGTTTATGAAGTACGTTCTCTACTATGGTACAGAAGCGATCCTGTAATACTCCAATAGTCTCCTTCTCGATCGGGAAATTTCTGTGAACGATCATACAGGGCATGCAAGCCTCCTTTGAAACTAAGTTTTTCTTATCTCTCATGATACCATAGAAACTTCCGAACAAGAGTACAGAGAATGCCATATGTACAATCTGCCCATTCTTCGATAAGCTAAATACTAACATGGTTACTGGTTCTACTACTCAAGTTCATTTTGAAGGAGTCTCTTTTGGCTGAGATGATCATCTTCCCATTCACCGTTCTCTTAAGTGCCTTCATCTCAGGTATGACCGGTATCGGAGGAGGTATCCTGTTACTGGCATTCATGACACCGATCTTCCCTGCTGCAGCTCTCATACCCCTTCATGGAGTATTCCAACTCTTTGGGAATACGACTCGAGTTCTGCTCTCTGTCAAACAGGTCGATGTGAAGATCCTCATCATGTTCACTGTCGGTGCCACCATAGGATCACTTGCGGGTTTCCCCATAGACAAGACCTTCTCTTCGACCTATTCGATCCTGATACTTGCAGTCGCCATGCTGACCTTCACCTGGTTCCCTGTGATCCTCAAGAGTGTCAACTTTCCAGGTAAGTTCTTTGTCGTAGGTGCAATATCATCGTTTCTCTCATTGTTCATCGGGGCGACAGGACCCTTGACAGCCCCATTCTTCTTCAACTCCAAGCTTGAGAAGGACAGTTTCGTTACCACAAAAGCAGCCTGTCAGGTACCGATCCATATCTTCAAGATCATCATCTATACCCTCTCAGGTTTCGTTCTCTTCGAGTGGTATCTCTATATTCTACTGGCGATCCCTGCACTTATCCTGGGAAACTTCCTGGGTAAGAGGGCAATCGGGAAGTTCGATAGCAGATGGTATGGACTGATCATAAAGCTCAGTATCACGATCTTAGTGGTCAGAATGGTGATCAAAGCCTATATGTGATGGAAGTTATCAGTCTAACAGCTTCCCGTCGACATACCGTGCTATGATATTACGGTCATCCCCGATATAACAGAATCTCTCCAATCTGTCAGAGATTCCGATCTCTAGACCGCGAAATCGTTCATCATCAATGACTAGTGCATTGAAATGATACCCCTGATCGAAGGCTCCCATCTCACCAAAGCATTCACCCCCAGCTCTTGTCGCAAAGTAGAAGGCCTCCGTTAACGAGAGCTTCCGCTGATCCAACCCAAGCTGGACCCGAATCTTCGAGACCTGCACTGCCCGAGCCACTGCACGGTATATGGGAATATCATGGCCTCCTCCGATATCACTGCCGAGAGTGAGATTCATCCCGGTATCTGCAAGGCTTGCTGAAGGCATGAGACCAGCAGTCACATTGATATTGGAGTCGGGACAGTGTACTGCAACCCCTCCATGACTATTGAGCACCTTGATATCCTTCTCATCCAAGTAGATACAGTGGGCCATGAGAGACAGACTGTTCCCGATCAATCCATACTTGAGATAGATCTCAGAATCGTATGAGTACTCTGGGAAGAGAGTACTCACAGTACGCATCTCCTCTTCGGATTCACACAGATGAGTCTGTACTGGCACCTTGTACCGCTTTACCAGACTTCCGAGTCCTTGTATGAGTTCTTCTGTACAGGAGATGGCAAACCTTGGGGTAATGATCGGGCTTACTGTCTTACCCCCTTGATGTTCGAGGATGAACCTCTCTGTATCGAGGATTGAGTCCTTCGTGTTCTCTCGTAGAGAAGGAGGACAGTTCTGATTCATGTTCAGTTTCCCGACATAGGCATACAACCCCTTGCGCTCTAACAGGTTGAAAAGATAATCAGAAGCTTCATAATGGATGGTCGTGAAGATACTCGCGTGAAGCGTCCCATGATTGATGAGATCTTCAGTAAAAAGGTCATAGGCACGTTCTGCATACCCCATATCCTCGAACCGGCTCTCCTGCGGAAAGGTATAATCATTGAGCCAATCGAGCAGGAGTCTATCCATTCCCACACCTCGTTGGTAATACTGGGAAGCATGGAGATGCATATCAGAGAAGGCAGGGATGATCATTTTCCCGGAATGATCGATGATCTCTAGATTCTTGTACTCTTGCGGTAACTTTTTTGTGATCTCGAGGACTTTACCCGCTTTCACTATGATATAACTATCGTCAAAGACTCTTAGTTCATCTTTATCTGCACTGTAGACGATATCGCCTCGGTATGCTCTTATCATATCTATAACTCCACGAATGAGATGCCTCATTCTATCAGAATATAGATCTTATGAAAGGAATTTTTCTCTGTTCATGCTATAATCGAACTATGAGGTTTCAAAAGATATTCCTTCTACTGTTCATTACCGCTCTCATCTCATCCTGTTCACTCTACTCATCCTATGATGAGGAGGTCGCCTATATCATCCCCGCAGGGGCCCACTACTCCACGCATGCTTTTTTCCAGTATATCACTGATGACACCCTATCTTTCTCCTTCAGATTCGATGGTTCAGCGATCTATGATATCGGCTCTGAACAGAGTGATATCAACAAGCTCTTCGGCTTCGCCGAAGGTAAAGCTCAGAACATCCATGAGTATTCTGCCCGATTCGGCTGGAGATGGTTGAATGACAGGATCGAGATACTTGCCTACTGTTATGTAGATGGGGGGAGGATAAGTAAATCTTTAGGTACTGCTGAGATCGGTATCGATTATGAGGGGACTATCACAACGACCCCCGACCGGTATACCTTCTCTTACGAGGGAAACAGTGTTACGATCACCAAGGATGATGAATTCTATGCAGAGCGGAAGTATCTCTCCTATCCCTATTTCGGTGGGAACATAAAAGCCCCTCATGAGGTGACCGTCTGGGTCACGACTCATTCAACCCCTTAGTCTCACAAGATTATCAATTTACATCGTTTACATCTACTTTACATCACGTTAACAACTCAACTGGGGATATAGGATATGGTAGGGATATCAAGGATAGATAATCCTATAATCGATCATCTGAAGAATGGTGATAAAGCCAAGACCATTTCTCAGATCACATATACATAGCTATACTTTTTTCATACTCCTTTTGATCAGCCCCGTTGGGGCTGATTCTTTTTACCCTCTTCAGGGGTAGAGTATCTCTAAGAGATCATCGGGTTCATAGAGTTTGGGTCATTAGCCCTGTACGATCACAGGGGGAAGGATCTCCTGGCAGGGACTCTCATCCCTCAAGGGTTGGTTCAGTCGTTCTATCAGGATGCGAGCTGCCCGTTTATAGATCTCTTTCTGCCTGATATCGATACTCGAGATATCATAGGGGATGATATCCCTCATGGGATTAGCATCGTAACCAACTAGTGGTAGAGGCTCGATAGATACCCTGTTGAGGATCCTCAAAAGGAGGATATCATTAACAGAGGCTATCCCGTCACATTGGCCATCCAACTGGGTCTTGACCTCTGAGAGCATCTGATCGAAATCATTCTCACGGCTCTCGACCTCGATGACGATCGGCTCTACCACTGACAACTCGTTCCACCGTGAAAGGAATCCGGAAAGTCTCTCAGTATGAGGTACGACACTCTTCAGATGGCTCGTAATGTACAGAGGTCTTTTCACCCCTTTTCTATAGAGCTCTTCTGCCTGAAGTCCACCTCCAAACCTGTTATCGGTAGAACAGCTCCATAACCCTTTATAGATATTCGTATGGTGGGCTGCCACATAGGGGATGCTCACCTGCTCGATCATCTCGACCTCACTCAGATCATCCACATCAAAGAACAACAGTGCATCAGAGCTATCCTGAAGCTGTTCGAGCTCCTTATGGTTACTCACCGTTGCAAGGTTGAGATTATACATGCTCTTATCAATGGTCTCTTTGGCCCCCTTGATAACATCTCCATAGAACCAGTTGAACAACGGCATGTCATTCCAATAATAGGGTCTCTCCCCCTTATCGAACTCGACGAGGGTGATGATACCAGTCCCCTTCCTTCTTAGAGCGCTAGCAGACTTGTTCGGGACATAACCGAGTCTCTTCGCTGCACTGAGGACTGCCTCTCTTCTCTCAGGTCTCACTGAATCGGGATTGTTGTAGACTCGTGAGACGGTAGCCGAACTTACCGAGGCCTCGGTAGCTACCATATCCCGAGTCACTGTTGATTGTTTATTCTTGACAACTGAATTCATGTAGTGTATTGTACACGTGTACATAATAATAATCAAGAATAAAAGGAGTGTGTAATGGATTTACAGGAACATCCTCACCGACGCTATAATCCCCTATTAGGAGAGTGGGTCAAAGTATCCCCTCATAGAACGAAAAGACCCTGGCAGGGACAGGTCGAGAAGCCTCAACTTGACACACTCCCCGAATATGATGAGAAGTGCTACCTCTGTCCAGGTAACGAACGAGCCGGTGGCCATACGAACCCAAAGTATGATGGGACCTTCTCCTTCACCAATGATTTTGCAGCATTGATTCCCAATGTTCCTGAGGGTTCGAGTACTACGGGACCTCACGGTATGCTCAAAGCTGAGACTGAACGTGGTATCTGCCATGTCATCTGCTTCTCTCCAAGGCATGACCTCACTCTCGCTCGTATGGAGCATGAGGATATCAGGAAAGTGGTAGACCTCTGGGCCAATGAATATAGAGAACTCGGTGCAGTCGACTACATCAATCATGTTCAGATCTTTGAGAACAGAGGTGCGGTCATGGGATGTTCCAACCCTCACCCACATGGACAGGTCTGGGCTGAAGAGAACATCCCCGATATTCCTGCTAAAGAACTTGAGAAGCAGAAGATCTATTTCGAGGAACATGGCACCCCCCTCTTGATGGATTACCTCGCCTATGAACTCGAACAGAAAGAGAGGATCGTCCTAGAGAATGAATCCTTTGTCGTATTAGTACCCTATTGGGCTGTATGGCCCTATGAGGTGATGGTCCTACCAAGAAGATCCGTATCGAATATCGTGGGACTCACAGAGATCGAACGAGAACATCTTGCATCCATCATCAAGGTTCTCGGTATCAAACTCGATAATCTCTTCAAGACTAGCTTCCCCTACTCGATGGGGATCCATCAGGCACCAACGGATGGAAAGTCCTATCCTGAAGTCCAATTCCATATGCACTATGCTCCACCACTACTGAGATCAGCTACGGTGAAGAAGTTCATGGTAGGATACGAACTGATGGGGATGCCTCAAAGAGATATCACCGCAGAGACAAGTGCGAGGAGTCTCAGAGAGCTTCCTGAGATCCATTATCGGGAGACTTTGTAATATGAGAGCGTATCAATCGACACGATTACTTGAGAAGATCAGTGAGGGGATGCTCCATGAGATCTATCCAAAGCTCTATGGGGCTTTCTATACAGCTGAAGATATGGATAGTAGATATAGTACTCAGGTAAGACGACATCAGGAACTCTTTGGTTCTGATGAACCTGTCCGGATCTACTCTACACCAGGAAGAACAGAGCTCGGAGGGAACCATACTGATCATAATCATGGTCATGTACTCGCTGCGAGTATCAACCTTGATACGATAGCCGTGGTCTCACCTGCCGATGATATGATCGCAATCCTCGACTCTGAAGGATTCGACCCTGTAGTCATGGACTTGTCGGATCTCTCTATCCATCCTGAAGAAGAGGGAACTACTGAGGCACTCCTCCGTGGGATCGCAGCCAAGTTCGCCGAACATGGCTGTAAGATCCGAGGTTTCAAGGCTGCCACCTCGACGAGGGTCCTCAAAGGTTCAGGATTGAGCTCATCTGCTGCCATCGAAGTACTCATCGGTACGATCTTAAACGATCTTTATGGTGATTATGCCTGTTCCACGACAGATCTTGCGATCTATGGGAAATATGCAGAGAACGTCTATTTCATGAAACCCTCAGGCCTCATGGATCAGATAGCCTGTGCCAATGGAGGTATCGTCGGAATAGATTTTGCCGATACCGCTAGTCCTGTCATCGATCCGGTATCCTATGATTTCAGAGCAAAAGGATATACCCTGTGTGTCGTTGATACAGGAGGTAACCATGCGAACCTCACCCCGGAGTATGCGGCTATCCCGATAGAGATGAGAGGGGTCGCAGAGGCAATGGGTAAGACTACCTGCCATGAGACTACCTTTGAAGAACTTCTTGGACAACTGAAAGGTCTCAGAGAGACTGTCGGAGATCGAGCAGTGATCAGAGCTATACACTTCTTCTTCGAAGACAGAAGGGCTGCCGATATGGTGGGAACTCTTCAGAAAGATGATATAGACTCCTATCTATCCATGGTGAGAGAATCAGGAAAATCTTCAGGGATGTTCCTGCAGAATCTCTATCCGACCTCCCTCCCCTCAGAACAGGGAGTGACTTTAGCCCTAGCGATGACAGAGGGCTTCCTGATGGGTGCAGGTGCGGCTCGAGTCCATGGTGGTGGCTTTGCGGGGACCATCCAAGCCTATATCCCCAATGAGCGTTTCTCAGATTATGTTATCATGATGGAGCGTGTTCTCGGCAAGGGGGTCGTCACCCCATTAGCGATCAGAAACACCCCGACTACCCGTATCGGGTAGAGTGAGAAACCCTAAAAAATGAGCCATTGCATATTCATCAGATCCTGCAATGGCTTTTCTTTTCTGACATCGAGATCAACTCTCGTCGAACAGAGACTCGATCTTAGCAGATATCTCTTTACAGATACTTTCTTTACCGAAGAGTTTTGAGAGAGCTTCTGGGATCGGTAGCGTTTCACCGATCACCGGTTCTACTATGGTCTCGAACTTTGCAGGATGAGCTGTAGAGACTACGATGGTATCAGTATCTTCGATGATATGATTCCTCACATACTCCCCTGATGCGGTATGTGGACATACGGCATACCTATGATTCTTCCAGACTTCAGAGATCGATTCTTTGATCAGTTCATCTGAGACGCTATGGGCACTCACATGTGATCTGATCTCTTCGATCGAGTCGTACATGAACCGCATCCTCTCCATATTACTCGGATCACCTACATCCATGGCATTCGCAAGAGTCGCGATACTCTCCCTACCCTCATATACTCCCGTCTCAAGATAATCCGGGATAGTCTTGTTCTCATTGACTGCCAATACGATATCTTTGATCGGTGCTCCCATCTCCTTGGCGAAAAGGGCTCCTACCGAGTTACCGACATTCCCACTCGGGATGATGAACACCGGTTCTTTACCAGTCTTTTCCTTATACTGAACCGAAGCATACACATAATAGACTGATTGAGGTAGCAGTCGTCCAAGATTGATACTGTTCGCTGATGTCAATCCATAGCGCTCTTTGAGTTCACTATCCATGAAGGCTGATTTCACCATAGTCTGACAATCATCGAAGGCTCCAGTCACTGCATAGGATTCTACATTATCACCCCAGCAGGTCAACTGTTTCTCTTGCCGAGCAGATACTCGCCCCTTGGGAAACAGTACTTTCACACCAATATGGTTCTTTTTATGGAAGGCCGCTGCTACAGCACCTCCGGTATCACCAGAGGTTGCGACCAGGATGGTCAGAGGCTGCTGACGAACCTCATAGGAGCGTTCCATGAAGCTTGCTAGGAAACGTGCCCCGAAATCTTTAAAAGCCGCCGTAGGGCCATGATACAACTCCAAGACAGCTTCAGTCTCATTGAGATAATGCAGTGGGACTGGAAAGTCGAATGCATCATCACAGATCGCTTTGAGGTGTGCCTCAAGTGGATCACCGATAAAGAAGGGTGTCAGGACCTCATAGGCCATCTGCTGATAGCTCATGTGGGGGTTGAAGAGTTCTTCGGGAAGTCTCGGTAGTACCTCAGGCATATATAATCCACCGTCTGGGGCCAATCCCTGAAGGATCGCATCAAAGGCACTTACCTCGGGTGATCTTCCTCTTGTGCTGATAAATTTCATACTCATGCTCCTTGGATTCTCTAATGTTGTATCAGTATCGTGCGCCGAGAAAGGCTCCGAGTCTCAGTAGATCTGCGAAGACTCCTCCTGCTGTCACCTCAGGACCTGCGCCAGGTCCCTGTATGACGAGAGGTTGCTCATGATAACGAGCAGTAGTGAAGGCTACGATATTATCAGTTCCCGAAATCCGTGCGAACGGATGATCGGACTTATACCCTTTCAATTCAACCTTACAGGTCCCCTTCTCAGGGTCGATGATCCCAACATACTTGAGAAGTTTTCCTTCTGCCTCTGCCTCCTGCTGCATCTTCAACAGATCTGCATCGATGACAGACATCTTCTCCATGAACTCCTCGATCGAGACATCTACGAGTTCATCAGGTACAAGATTCAATACGGGTACATCTTCTATCTCTGTAAGCATCCCGATCTCTCTTGAGAGGATCACCGCCTTTCTCACGATATCCATACCACTCAGATCATCTCTTGGATCAGGTTCTGTGTAGCCCAACTCTTTAGCCTCTCTTACGAGTTGACTGAAGGGGGCTTTACCATCGAATCTCCAGAAAAGATAGGCCAGAGTACCAGAGAAGACCCCTTCGATCTTTCTGATCCTGTCTCCAGTCTGGATCAGATCCTTGAGAGTCCCGATGATCGGGAGTCCTGCACCGACCGTGGTCTCATAGAGGAAATGTTTGCCTCTTTTTCGTCCGACTGCCATCAGTTCATCATACTGGGGATAGGGGAAGGTTCCCGCCTTCTTGTTTGGTGTGATGAGATGGATCCCTCTCTCTATCCACTTAAGGTACTGTGAGGGGACTACATTTGAGGTAGAACAGTCAATCAGGACTGAATGGGGGAAATAATCTGCTGCAACATGTTTAGAGAAGGCTTCGAGTTCTGCAGGCTCCCCTTCTCGCTCTAGCTGTTCTTCCCATTTCGAAAGGTCGATCCCCTGATCTGAAAGGAGCATCTTCTTAGAATTCGCGATCCCTCGGACTCTGAGATCGACATGGAAATCTGTTTTTAGTCGCTCTGACTCAGAGGCGATCTGTTTTAGCAGAGTCGAACCGATAAGTCCTGGACCGATAAGCCCGATACTCAAGGTCTGCTTAGAGAGAAAGAAGTTGGCATGAAGAGCTCTTAAAGCTTTTGTCGAGTCTGAACTCTTGATGACTGCACTGATATTTCTCTCTGAAGAGCCCTGAGCTATGGCTCTGACATTCACATGTGCTTTACCGATAGCTCCAAAGAACTTGGCGGCGATACCTGGTACTCCAGGCATCTGTTCTCCTACTGCAGCGAGTATCGCACAATCATATTCAACCTCGATCGAGTTGATCTTGAATGTCTCAAGTTCTTCTGCGAAGATTCTTCTTGCCGTTGAGGCGGCAAGGTTCGCATGTCTCTCCGGTACGGCAAAACAGATAGAGTGTTCACTAGAGGCCTGTGAGATGAGGATCACCGAAATATGGTTCTCTCTCATCGCTGAGAACAGTCGAGAGGAGACACCAGGGACCCCGATCATGCCTGCACCTTCAATATTGATAAGAGCAACCTCATGGATCACAGAGAAGCCCTTGACCTGTTGATGATCTGTCTCCTGCTTCTTGACAAGGACCCAGGTTCCTGGATGCTCTACATCAGAGAAACATCTGAGCCGTATGGGGATCTGCCTTGCGATAGCCGGTACGAAGGCATGAGGATGTAGCACTTTTGCTCCAAAGAAGGAGAGTTCAGTTGCCTCTGCATAGGTTATCTCAGAGATGACCACCGCGCCGGGGACCTCTTTGATATCTGCAGTCATGAGGAAATCATCTTTGTTCCAGAAGGTTATGTCCTGAGCCTGCAACAGATATCCACAGGCAGAGGCTATCAGTTCACTATCAGTATGTCCGTTATCGAGAAGTCTGCCCTCAGTATCTGAGACCCATCCCCCCGAAATACAGATCGTATCATAGCTCTTGTTCTCTGAGAGATAGGCCTCCAAGCGAGCCATCGAAGCCTCATAATCGAAGCGGATTCCACTCTCATCAAGAGAGCCGGAGAAGATCCTAGCAGAATCAACGACTAGAACCGAGTTACCAGAGCGTTGGAATCTACTTTTCAGACTGTTGAGTACCCAGGAGAGTTCAATCGAATCGACATACTTTCTTGAAGCCATCGAAGCATCTCTGACGAGCCATACGGCCTTGAGTATATCTTCGATCTGATCGAAGCCCTCTTTGACCTCTTGCTGCATCGCAATCTGATCATGCGAATCGACCAAGCCTTCGATCGTATCAGCCCAGGTTTCAAAACGATTTTCCAGTTTTGCCCAGATCGTCTCGTCATGTACTATCGCATCATCGATGAGAGAGGTAAGAGAACCGGCATGAGTACTTAAGGGAGATACTACGAAGACAGTCGAGGTGTTGGTGTTCTCGTGAATCTTCACTACCTGATCACTTCCATGATCAGTAACACACATAGCCCCGGAAATCGCATGTACACTCCACATCTCACTGTTACTCATGTTATCTGTCCTCTAAAAATAAAATGTATAAAAAAAGAGCCCTATCGAAGGGGCTCTCTATTTTGGTTAAACCATAGACGAATCACTCGTACAAGTGATTATACCTTCTGAACTTTTCCGCTTTTCAAGCATCTTGTACAGACTTTGATAGTCTTTGTGGTTCCATTGATGTTTGCTTTTACTTTGACGATGTTTGGTTTGAAGACACGTTTAGTCTTTACACCAATGTGCTGACCAACACCACCATTTTTCTTAGCTTGACCTTTTCTTGGTACGTTATTTCCTGCGACTGTACCCTTTCCGCATATTTCACATCTACGTGCCATACTATATCTCCACCTTATAAGGATCTAATGCTATACATTTATAAATCATGATTCATAGGATCATACCTGCTAAAGACAGTTCTGTATCAGATATCATAATATGAAACTATAGCTCGTTGAAAGTAGCAAATAATCGGGATTATGTAAAGTCCCCTATTGCAATTATTATCAATTTAAGTATGGTAAAAATCATGGAAATACTCCTGCATGCCTTAACGGTCTCACAATCAGCCCATCTTGCACTAACAGCATATAAGAGAAAACTCTATAAAGCGTATGACTGTGTCTCCGCTATGGCTTTCCCTCCTCTTATACCACTGTACTGGAGTAGTTCGGATTCTCCCCTACCCAAGCCCTATATTACCGCATTCAAGCAGGGTATGGCAATAAACAGAGAGCCGATTCTCAATAGTAATAGCTGGTATCTTCCCCTAGAGGAGCCTGGACTCATTCGATCGGTTCAGAACAGCATGCCAGAAACCATTTCAGGATTGTTCCCCATATCGGAGGGGATCTATATTGGGGAGAAAGAGGAAACGACCGAGTTGATACCTCTTGATAGTCCCTGTCGAATCTCCGATCTCTGGATCACTACGATGAGGATCACCGTCTCTTCAGAGATCTCTTGGTGGGAAGATCTGTTCATCTCCACACTAGAGGAGCATCATCTGAGAGGATGAGTTCCTTAAACCCCTACTTTCAAACACAGCTCAGCGATAGGACAACGATCACAGGCAGGTCTTCTTGCATTGCAGTACTCTCTGCCATGAGTGTTCACAGTCATGGAGAATCTGTAATGGTACTCAGCAGCTAATATAGCAGCGATATCATTCTCAACCTTGACCGGATCTGTCTGTCTCGTAAGACCTATCCTTTTGACCACACGCTTGAAATGGGTATCTACGATGATCGCAGGTTTTCCGAAGATCGAACCAAGAATCACCCCTGCAGTCTTTCTACCGACACCGGGAAGAGAGATAAGCTCCTTCATCGTCTGAGGGACCGTATTATTGAAACTCTCTGCAAGGACCTTCCCGGCCCCGATGATATTCCGTGCCTTTGCGTGATAGAAGCCGGTGGATCTGATGATATGTTCTACCTCGACCTGTTTTGCTTTTGCTAAATCAGCCGGTGTGGGGTATTTCTCAAAGAGTGCAGGTGTGATGACATTCACCTGCCGGTCGGTGGTCTGGGCAGAGAGGATGACTGCGATCAGCAGTTGATAGGCTCCAAGAGTATGAGCCTCAAGAAACCCTATATTATCCCCATAGAGGGAATCGAGTAGTCTATGAACCTGAAGGACATGCTCCTCCCTAGTAGAGAATGACACGATTTCTCCCCTGCTCTTTCGCCTCATAAAGAGCCTTGTCTGATAAAGCGATCAATTTAGATTCATCACTCACGTCAGTCTCAGGAGAGGATACCGCTCCTATCGAGACTGTCACAGATATCTGGTGCTCCCCATGCTGTGCAGAAGACTCTTCGATCATACGACGGACTCTCTCTGCGACGAACTCTGAATCCTGCCTTGAGGCTCCCGGCATGATGACCATGAACTCCTCTCCACCGTAGCGAAGGAGAATGTCACCCTCTCGAAGGGCCATCTTGGTGATGCGGGTCATATTGATGAGGATCTTATCCCCGATGGTATGACCATAGGTGTCATTCACCGATTTAAAGTGGTCAATATCTATCATGAGCACTCCTAGTGGGAGATTGCTCCGTACTGACCTATTATATTCCTCTTTTAATCTGACCATACCAAATCGTCTGTTATAGACCCCGGTCAAGGGATCATTGGCAGCCAACTGCTGCAACTGTTCATAGGTGACGGCATTCCTCAAAGATAGGGTAAATGTCCTGATACACATCTCGAACCCATAGAGCAACCCTTCGGGTATCTTATGAGAACTTGCCAATATGATCACACCAAGCGATATTCCTTTGTAAACGAGAGGTTCAATGATCGTCTCGTCAGGAAAGAACTCAACGAGTGCCTGATCTACGATGATATCCTTATGCATATGGAGTACCTGTCGTTGTGCACTCTTGAGAGCCTTCCACACTACATCGTTGTTAACGAGTTGCCCCACATCCTTGATCGCATATGAGGACTCGACAAACAGATCACCACCTCTTTCGAGAAGTACTGCGCCACCTTGAGCATCAAGATAGGAGATAAGCTGTTCCATACCCTTCTGGGCTATAGCATCGATATCGAGTTGAGAGGTAAGGACCTCATTGAAGAGTTTGATAGAGTTCTCAGTCTTCATCGATTTCGAGAGATTCTCTACAAGATCGTTGAAGGCCTGCGCACTCTCCCCTATCTCATCCTCAGAATCGACGATGATCTTACAGGTGTCCTTCGTACACATATCTATCTCTTCATTGGTCATCTTAGAACCAAGATGACCTGTGATGAAGGTCATCTTATGAGAGAGGATCTTCAACCTCTTCGCGACGATGACCCTACTCAAGATGAGGTTCACAGCACCCACGACGATCCCCGCACCAATACAGGAGGAAAAGAACCCGAAGGTCATGACATAGGAGGCAGGTACTCCGAATAGTAGCATGAAGAAGGGGAAGATGATCCCTATGATCAATCCAAAGAACATCATAAAGAGTCCTAGATCATTAAATACCTTATTTGTTATTCTCATACATTCTCCTGTCTCACCGTGTGTTCAATTCAACCATAGTACAATATGATTCGAAATACAATTAGAATCTTACTTTTATAGCTCTCTGAGCGTTATTTCCTCTATTCTACCATGATGGAGATGATAAGCTTTATCCATCTGGTGCCCGTTACAAGTTGTTACCACAGGGGTAAAACAAAGGCTACCAACCAACAGAAGATTGACTGCTAGCTGATAGCCCGATCATTGGATGCGTTCATCCAACAGATTCGATCATATTGATCACATGAGCTTTTTAAGTTCCTCTACGAGTTCTTCGGTACTGGGAATGATCGAGGGGTATTTCAACTCACCATTGATATAGATACTTGGCAGACAGGTGATACCGAGCTGCTGTATTCGAGCTATATCATCAGGATTATTGTATTGATAGGCTGCAAAATCTATGCTATCTCCCAAGACCTCTTTCCCGGACTTGGCCGCTGCCTCCATATAGGTACAGGCAGCACAGGCGATAGGATCGAGAAGGAAGGCCTCCATAAGAGGTCTATCGAGGTTCTCATAATCTGGTAGATCGACCTTGATATCTGCGAAGTTAGTACTATCTGAATGATTCTCTACGAGTTTCCTGACCACATCAGTATCCTGGACTGCCTGTGCGACTGCTACAGAGTTCTGTGGCGGTACATCATAGGGCATGTCACAACCTGGTGCGACGATCAGGTTCTTCGTTATCGAGAGCCCTGCAGCTTCCATCCCATCGAGCATATCGACCGTATATTTCATATTGTCTTGCTGATTCCCAAAGAGCATCACGGTCGTCAGCGGAATATTACCTCCGAGGACCACATCATGCTTATCCGTGATCTTCTTTGCTTCGATCATGCTGACATTCTCATCAACTGCGATCGCATCAGGTCCACATTGACACATCAGATCGATATTATGGATCGCATTACCACAGACGAAGAAGGAGCTGTAGGAACCCTTCTCCCGGATGTAGTCAAAGAGTCTCGTATAGGGTTCGAGAAAATACTGAGCAAAGTGTTTTGGTGAGATCTGAGACATCAGAGGATCCACCGGCACGATGATATCCATCTCCTCTTCGATATAGAAGTCACACATGTTTATGGCGATCTCAGTGGTATAGGCTAGGATCTCATGCATATAATCTGGATTCTTGATCATATCCATGAACAGCTTGGTACCTCGAAGATGAGAGGCTAGAGTAAATGGTCCACAGAATAGTCCATATAAAGCGGTATGGTCACCAACGGCCTCTTTGAAACGTCGCATGACGTTCCAGACCATAGGAAGTCGTCCATCATCTTTCTTCAGCATCTGGGTAGGGATCTCAGGGTTCTTCTTCAGAGGGTGTGAGACTACTGAAGGCAGATTCTTCTCTACCCATTTCAGTTCACATCCAAGGATCTCAGCCTCTAACTGAAGATCGAACATGACCGTCTGTCCATCTGGACTGTAGAGCCTGTTCACCTCAATGAGAGATTCGAGGAGTTTATCCTCATCCTGGAGGACCTCAATAGCACTATACCCTTTTGTCTTCCCTGCATGTATCCCTGCATAGGGGACCCATGCAGGTCTTGGGACCTCTTTATGATTCAAGATGTCAATGACTAACTCTTTTCCATTCATCTAATCAGTAGTTTCTCCTTGTTCTAGATTTGTTATTTGATCTTCCCTAATGCCCGAAGGATCTTCTCTGGTGTTATAGGGAGTTCTCTTATCCATATTCCGAGTGCATCATGTATCGCATTAGCGATAGCAGGAGCAGCTCCGTTCATAGCGATCTCTGAGACCGACTTGCTTCCGAAAGGTCCGTAGGGATCTGTCGTCTCAACGAGTTTTACCTTGAAATCCTCTGGGATATCACCGATAAGTGGTGCTCCGTAGGATTCGAGGTCAGTAGTGAGGTTCTTTCCTTCTGGAGAGAGCTTCACCTCCTCATACAAGGTATGCCCGATAGACTTCATGACAGCTCCATAGATCTGTCCCTCTGCTAGTTCGGGGTTGATCGGTGTCCCGCAGTCCTGCAATGCATAATACTTCTGTACTTTGACTTCACCGGTCCTTCTATCCACAGCTACCTGTGCAAAGTGAGCACCATAAGGGAACGAGGCGTCATCACAGGTAAAGGAGGCTGAGCCAATGAGCTGTCCCTCACTCTCACCACCATGAGTCGCCTGAGCGATCTCTCTGAAGGTCACGGAGCCCTTGAGCCCATTAACCTTCTCAGGGAACTGCAGATTCAGATCCTCCACAGGTTCTCCTATCATCTCTGAAGCAGTCTTGAGGATCTTCTTCTTCAACTCTTCTGCAGCATTGTTGACTGCACCACCAGAGAAGAAGGTACCACTCGATGCGAAGGCTCCAGTGTCGAACGGTGTCTGGTCAGTATCGCCTGAGAGGATAGTGATCCGCTCTGGATCCATATTGAGGATCTCTGCAGTCATCTTCACACTGATCGTATCAAGACCTGTTCCAAGATCCGCTCCACCTGAGTGGATGATCACCGAACCATCATTGAGCATCTTCACATCAGCATTCGATATATCGAGTCCAGGTAGTCCTGATCCCTGTTGGATCAAAGCCATTCCTTTTCCGATCTTGATGTCGATATCTGAACTCTCTTCTTTCTTACCCCACTCGATCATCTTCGCACCTTCAGATACTGATGCAGCGAGTCCACAACTCTTGATCGTAGCAGGTGTGCCCTCTCGTCCCTCTCCGAGACATCGAAGGATCTCAAGGGTATCCCCTTCATCGACTCGATTCTTCTCAACGACTTCGAGCATATCGATCCCGAGTTTTTCGGAGAGCTCTGCGATAGCCATATGCAGAGCGAAGTTCGCTTTTGGTGCACCGTAACCCTGGTAGGCTCCGGTAGGCATGATATTCGAATAGAACACGTTCACATCAAAGGCTATGTTATCACTCAGATAGAGTGGTAATGACTTTGAACAACCGTTCATGGGGACTGTCAGACAATGGTTTCCATATGGACCATTATTGGCCTTCAGATCCATATACATCGCAGTGAAGGTACCATCTTTCTTGGCTCCGATCTTCACGGTTATCTTCATGGGGAATCGAGATACACTATTAGTATATTCCTCTTCTCTAGTGAAGTGGAAAAGAACCGGTTTCTTGGTGATCCAGGTCGCATAGGCACAGACATCCTCTAGGAGGACCTCCTGCTTCGAACCATACCCACCACCTACTCGTTCCTTGATGACACGTATCTTGTTCTCATCAATACCTATGATCTTAGAGACGATCCTCCTGACGAAGAACGGCACCTGTGTTGATGCATGGATGACCAATCGATCCCCATCCATCTTGGTATATACGATATGTGTCTCACAAGGAGTACACTGGAACTGAGCAGTCTCATAGGTTCTCTCGATGACGGTATCAGCCTCTGCGAAGCCCTTCTCGACATCTCCGATAGAGCCTGATACACTTGCCGCCTTATTGGCATGGGGGTCAGCACCGATAGGAAACTGGATCTCTATCCTGCCATCTCTTGGATCTGCGTTCTTGTTCTTCTCTTCCAAGTCATCAGGAGCCCCTACTACATAGGAGACCACTGAGTTATGGACGATGGGAGAGCCCTCTGCTTCAGCCTCTTCTATGGTGAACACAGGTTTGAGGACCTCATATTCGACCTTGATCCTTTCAAGGGCTGTAAGAGCTATCGCTTCGGTGTCTGCCACGACTGCAGCTACTCGATCTCCCACATGGTTGACCTTCTGAGAGAACATCCGTCTATCCCAAGGGGATGGTTCAGGGAAGCCCTGTCCAGCCGGGGTATAGTAGTTATCGGGAACATTCTTATAGGTAAGTACGAGTCGTACACCCGGGAGTGCTTCAGCTTCTGTAGTATCAATATTCATGATATAAGCTGAGGCATGGGGACTGTGTAACATCTTCAGGATATAAGAGCCAGGGAGGACCATATCCTCTACGAAAGCTCTATCTCCTCTAACGAGTTTAGCACCATCAACCTTTCGGTGAGCCTTTCCGACATACTTCAGATCATCTCTGAACTCATCGCTCACTTTCATGGTTGCCTTCTCATCAATGATCCGTTTCTTCGCAAGCTCTACAGCCGTGAAGAACTGCTCATATCCAGTTGCACGATTGTATAGAGAGGATAGGGCTTCTTTGATCTCTGCTTTGCTAGGATCAGCCTTCCGAGCAAGAAGTTCGGTTATCAAAAGTGCAGCAGCCGGAGCATTGTAGCCAGATTGGACTACACCTGCATCGATCATCGCAGATTGAACTGGGCTCAAGGGTCGCTCTATGGTAGAGAGAGCTTCAGCAGTGGTGATGGAATGTCCATTGATCTGTGCTGCGATCATCAATCCAGCATTCACTGGAACCCCATCGAATAGGATGGTATCGGATCCAACAAAACCTCGATGGTTGTCACTATCTCTGACTGATATCATACCGATCCTCTGCAGCATCTCCTGCAGATTCTCATTAACTGATACGGCCTCTGTTCGAGGTACATCATTTAACGTAAAGTTCACTTTCATGCCAGTACCTCCTTACATTGCTCTGCACAGGCTACGACCGTTCGTGCCGAGATATAGGTCTTATATGCTTTTGAGCTATGTTCATCAGTGGAAAGCTCTTTCATGGCTCTGAAGGCCAGATCGAACTCGAAAACCGAATGCTCTTTTCTCTTAGTAAGAAGCGTCTCTATCTCAGATAGCCTCACAGGGACCTCAGCAAAACCTGTCGCGATAACGATAGGGTCTATGCACATCCCGTCTTCACTGAGTTCCAGAGAAACTGCAAAGCTCAAGAGGGTCTTCGAGCCACTAGATCTCCTGACTCTTTTGACTGAACAGGCTCTATTACTCAAAGGTATCTTTACCGCAGTGATCAGAGCCTCACTCTGAGAGTCGAGAAACTCTTCAATAGGTAGATCCTCTTTTGTGGAGAGTTCTATCACTGACTTCAATGCAGTCAATGCAGGAATCATAGCTGAATGAGTCCAACAACTTGCGAGATTCCCACCGATTGTCGCCATGTTCCTCACATTACGAGAATAGATAGCTCTTGCCGCATCCTTGACGACAGGCATGATCAGAGGAGAATCAACAAGATTCTGAAAGGTGGTCATAGACCCTATCCTCACCACACCGTCTACTATCTCTATCGAGTCCAATCCCAATTTATCCAAAGAGATCACATGGGTATATGTTTGAGTGCAATCAGCATGATTTATACAGGTCCCACCCGCAAAATAATCTGCGTCGGGCTGCTCTTTCTTCAAAGCGACTGCCTCTTCTATTGTCTGAGGCTGCTTATAACTTCTTATCATACATTCCTCCAACTCCTTCAATTAGTTATTATCTGTTTGGATTCTACCGTGAAATCCAGAAATCTACTATGGTCTGTTACTGAGCATCAGTCAAGTAATCAAGAAGAGTGACCTCATTCCCAGGTTTGACTATGATGATCTCATGATCCCAATCCTCAGAGAAGAGTTTTACCATCAAACGTTGATCCCCGGTGATCTCAGTATAATCGAGCTCATACCTCTCGCAGAACTCCTGTGCAAGCTTCTTATAGGGAGCAGTATCATATTCACCAGTATCGACAAGTGCGGCCCTCTCGTAATGGGTCAAAAGCATCTTCGTATACTTGTGTGCGAGTTTCTCCCCGTATCTCTCAATATATGTATCGTATTCTAACAGATGGAATCTCCCATCTTCTGATTCTATGAATCTTTTCGTCAAGAAGAAGGTCCCGATAGCCTCATCCTTATGCCTGTTATAACAGGATTGGGAGCCGCAGAACAGAGCTATGCAATCGTGGATCCTAGGGAGTATCAGTCTGTGGCTCTTAGAAGAGAGTCCCACTGTCGCATTGGAACAGAGTCCATACCCTAATACGATATCATCATCTTTTCCAGGTATGGAATCAATGATCTCCTGTAGATGCTCCCGTAATAGATCAGGTTTGTTATGTAGAGTAAAGTCCTGTTTCAGGACAAGCATATCATCAGGTATGATCGACTCACACTCTACGTATATCGTCTCACAGATGATCAAATAGGTCTTTCTCATGCAATCTCATCTCATATAGATGAACCACCTGAGACTGATAGACAGATGCCTACCGGTCTCAGATGGTTTTAATAGTCTATCAAGCGTTCAGCGCACCGATGATGATCGGGTCTGCAGCTCCACCTTCAAGGTCACGGGATACAAGCTGCTTACAGAGTTCAACACACTCTGATGCAGTATTCGAATAACCGTCAGCCTTGATCATGTTCGTCCACTGAGGAGTAACAGGACCACCACCGAGGATGACCTGATATTTCTCTCTGATCTTCATAGCATCTAGAGTCTCAATGAGCTCTTTCTGGTATGGAAGAGATGTGGTGATAAGAGTAGAACAGGCGATGATTTTCGCATTCTCTCTCTTAGCTGTTTCGATGAAGTCTCTGACTCCAACGTCGATTCCTAAGTCAATGACCTTGAATCCATTCGCGGAGAGGATAGCTCGAACCAGGTTCTTTCCAATATCATGATGGTCACCTGCCATGACACCGATAACGACTGTTCCGGAATCTGCACCTTCTCCACCATCTTCTTTGATCTTCGCAAGAAGTACTTCCATTGCGAGAGTCGCCGCATCACCTGCGAGCATCAACTCAGGGAGGAACGCTTCACCGTTCTCGAACTGATCTCCCATAAGATCCATTGCAGCCTGGATACCACCACGAATAACCTTCAAAGGTTCGAGTCCAGCTTCGATACTTGCTTTCGCAATCTCCAGAGCGTCGTCTTCTTCACCTTCAATGACTGCTTCATACAATTTATTAATCAAATCACTCATATTAAAATTCTCCTAAACTCTTTTTCTTTTCTAGATAGCGTCAAGTGGAAGGCCGAATGCTTTAGCTCGGCTTCGTACTTCGTTATATACTGCTTCAGCTTCTGGAAGAGGCTTGAAGTTCTTGAGGTCCCATACTTCTTGTACAGGTTTTCCGATGTTCGGAGTCTTGATATTGTCTTCGAACTCTGGAAGGAACTCTTTTACGAGAGCATTCACATCTTTGAGATCCATACCTGATGCTGCGTGAGCAACTTCAGCACACCATCGACAATCTAATGGAGAAAGGTAGTCATTGAACTTTCCACCTGCAGAACGAGGTCCTGTTGAGAAAGACGCTCCTGAGGCTGCGATAACAGAGACACCTACGAGTGTTTCATAGAGAAGTTCTTTTGTTCCTGGACCTGATACCTGATTTGCGATGCCATGAGTACAGAGGTGTGTGTTTCTGCTCAATGCCTGATGTGTGACACTTAAAGCCCAGAGACCTTCACGGTTGACGTTTGACAAGTATCTGATGTCATAGAGCTCTCCACCACCAACGGTCGAGAAGAGGATCGCATACTGCAGGAGTGCTGCTGCGATACTTGAGATGACTGCACCTTCTGGAGGTCCCGGCATTCCACCGATCATTCCTGGAGACCCAGCGAATACCATTCCACCCATAGCGAGAGTATGTACTACCTTATGCATGGTCTGATTGTTGATCTTCATCTCTGATGGGTAGAGGATCAAAGAGAGGTCTGTTGTATAGAAGTTCCCTCTAGTTCCATAACAGAACTGTCCGAACTCGGTCACAGCTGAGATGTTTCCAATACCAGGCATTCCTTCTCTTCCTGCCTGTCGTCTGAGAGCGACATGCTTACGTCCCTGTTCATAACACAGAAGTGTCTCTGAAGGGTCATTCGGAAGTGCTTCAAGACCATTGATGGAACATAGTGAGCCTGATTCGAGGATGTCGACCTGTGGCTGTCTAGCGATACCTTCAGTGATATAAGGCCAAGCCTCTTCACTCATGGTGATACCAAGAGAAGAACCGAAGAGCATTGGGTATGGGTCGGAAGGTGTTCGAGATTTCATGATTCTCTTATCATGCCCGAAACCGAGTTCTACCTCTGCCGGTGCGAGGTGCAACGTACTGATGAGCTCCTCTTCATCGATCTTGACGATCCTATCTCGAGCCTCATTGAGCATTCCGAGTTCCAGAGCAAGGTCGAATCCTGCCTGGTAGAACTTATCTGCTAGCTCCATATCCATATTGACGGGGTTCTCTTTGTCGAGTTTATTCTGAAGATCATATTTCTTGAGCATCTTCTTCACGGCTTTAGGAACTCTCTTCACGTCCCATTCATGAGCACTACAGTACTCCCCTTCACGAGATCTACGCAGGATCTCAATAAGATCTGGTTTCTGTTTCATATCATTCTCCTTATCCAAATTAAAGACTGTACGGGGGTACCTGCCCCCTCTCTCTATTCGATCATGAGTATCTCAAGATCGACCATCCGATGGATAGAAATCCATAAATAACCGAACAAGCGCCAGGTTTTAAACTTGTCATGGACAAGGTTGCGAATGCTTGCAGGCATGGCTTCTCACCACAAACTACAATCTGTCATCTTCTGGCAAAAACAATCAATTGCAAGATTATGACAGAATTTCGTAACACCTTTATTCTACCCGCTAGACCTCCTTACACACTATCGTTACGCATTGAAGTACATATTTCTCATCAGATCCTTCGTAAAGCTCTTACGCCCAGAAAGATCAATAACTTGCATATTCGTTCGCAATGCTTCGCATCGTTCTCTGAAACTCTTATCTAGCAGGGCTCCTGCTGCACCTCTTCCTGAGGAATTCCCCACACAGATGACCCGGTCTGACAATACTGCTGGTATCAATCCCGTCACTGCTGCACTGGAGATTCGTATCTTACTTCCGAACCCTCCACCAATATAGAGAACCTCTATATCCTCAAGAGCGATTCCGGCAGCAGAACTCAGAGACTCTATCCCGGTACAGATCGCTGACTTTGCCAGCTGTATCTCTCGGATATCAGCTTGATTGAGATAGACCTTCTCTCCAACGAATGCCAGAGCCCTCTGCCCCTTGACCTCTATGATCCGGTCACTCAACTGATGATCGGTTCCTGTGAACTTACCCTTCTTATCGATGAGCCCCTCATTGATGAGAAGAGCTACCGCATCGAGTACTCCTGAGCCACAGATAGCCATAGGTTCCATATCTCCGATCGTAGTGAATCTGAAGCTCTCATCATGATAGGTCACACTATCGATGACACCGGTCACACCACCAGATCCACACGAGAGGCTCGCCCCTTCGAAGGCTGGGCCTGCTGCTGTAGAACAGGTATAGACGGCACTATCGGTCTTCAAGACGATCTCACCGTTGGTACCGATGTCAACGAACAGCGAGGTCTTCGGAGACTTTTCCATCCCGATAGCGACCACTCCACCTACGATATCAGCGCCGATATACCCTGAGGCACTCGGGAGCAGATAGACAGAACAGTTCAATAGTTCTCCGAAGAGATCCCTGCAGATCAGACTGTTGGTGAATACGGGGTTAAAAGGATATCTACTTATGGTCCTTGCATCTACACCAAGCAGTAGATGCATCATCGTCGTATTTCCTGCGATCGCTGCAGAGGTGATCTGTTCCGGGGATACCTGATAGGATCCACAGAGGTTCAGGATCAGATCCTGTATCTGTTCTTTTACCGAGTCAGAGAGAATCTGAGAACCATCTCCCTCGCTCATGGTATAGCCGATTCGGGCAATCACATCCGCTCCTGCGATATGCTGTGCATTCAGAGCAGATTCAGTTCCTATTATATTGCCATTGGCAAGATCTATGAGATAACAGGCTATAGTAGTCGTTCCGACATCTACCGCGATGCCAAAGAAGTTCTCGAGTCCCTCAGCAGGGCTGATTCCACTGATTCGCCCATTACAGATATGGACCCATATCTCTACAGATTCCTTTATCTCTGTCAGATGTCTATTCATCACAGCAAGCTGATGAAGAACGTTGAGCGATAGTTCATGATCAGTGAGGGAGTGTTTCTCCTTCACTGCAGCGATGACTCTAGCAGCGATATCTTGATTATTCTCTAAGGTCGGGAGTTCACAGGTGATCAGAACACTCTCGACGAATCTTCTATCAACGGTCATCTCCTCCTCTGAGTTGAAGGAGGTCTCGACTGACATCTCACGATGTTCTGCGAACTCTCTGATGATAAGATCATCCTCGATGCTCTGATAACAGGCTAGGCGTATACCTGATGATATCTCTTCTTCACTGAGAAGGCTCTCTTCCTGAGAACTCAAGGGTGAGGTCATACCCGATATGATCTGTACTTTACATTTACCACAGGTACCTCTGCCCCCACAGGGACTCTGATACCCAGAGAGTTGTTCACTACCGACCTCAACAAGGATCGCATGGATCACCGTATGGAGATTATCCCCAAAAGAGGCGGTGGTATGCAGTTGTTGAGGTAATAAAGTTATCGTATAGGTACGGTCATCTCTCATCTGATTCGCTAGCGCTCCTCTCTGAAATAGGGTGTTCCGAGTCCTGCAGGTGCATGACTTCGTGATTTACTTCTCATCGAATCGAAGACTAGTACGATGACTGTCATAAGATAGGGAAGAGCATCCAATAGATAGGTCGAGACTGGCAGATCGAACTGCTGTAATCTGAAACCTACGATATTCAATCCACCGAAGAACAGTGCCCCGATATAGGCACGGTAGGGATTCCATTTGGAGAAGATCACCAAAGCAACAGCGATCCATCCTCGTCCTGCGATCATAGAGTCCTGCCAAGAGGGGACATAGATCAAGGAGAGATATCCTCCGGCTAGACCACAAAGGGCTCCACCCATTGCTAGATGCAGGTATCTGTACCCTATAACCGAGATTCCTAGAGAATCTGCGGCCTTTGGATTTTCACCGACGATCGTTCCGTTGAGTCCATATCTACTCTTATAGAGATAGAAGCCTACTAGAATAATGAGGATATAGGTCAGGTAGACGAGATAGTCCTGATTGAAGAAGATCTCCCCTATCACCGGTATATCACCTAAAAGAGGTAATTTCACTTTAACGAAGGTATCGATGATCTTCTGTGGTGCCCGTTCTCCGATGATCGGCGTACCGATAAATCCCGCAAAGCCCGTCCCGAACATCGTAAGAGTCAGACCAGTAACAATCTGGTTGGCTCTCAAGGTTATGGTGACGAAGCCGAAGATCATCGCTCCAAGGATTCCGGCAAGAGCAGCACCAATGAAGGCGAAGAAGGGACTTCCAGTCTGAAGACCAGTCGTGAAGCCGATGATAGCTCCCATGTACATCATTCCCTCGACACCGAGATTCAATGATCCACTCTTCTCTGTTATGAGTTCTCCCAAGGTCGCAAGGACCAATGGGGTACCTGCGACTACTGCTGCTCCAAGGAAGCATACGAACCAGTTCAGATCCATACTAGACCTCCCCTTCAGTGACGATACGCGTCTTTCGATCTCGTATCACACGATATTTTATAAAGAACTCACTACCAAGTACAAAGAACAGGATAAGACCTTGTAGCAATGAGGCTGCAGCCTGAGGTATCTGAAATACTGTCTGAATATAGGAGCCACCCTCGACCATCACGGCAAAGAGGAAAGATACGACCAGGATCGCTATGGCATTCAGCTGGGCTAGCCAGGCGATGATAATAGCGGTATACCCGACTCCGTTACTGACATCTATACTCAAGGTCATGTTCACACCTGCGACTTGGATCATTCCGACCACACCACAGATACCACCACTTACGAAGAGAGTCCCGAGGATGATCTTCGAGGTAGGCATCCCTGCATAACGTGCAGTGGCCTCATTCTCACCGATGACCCGGATCTCATAACCCTTTTTGGTATAGGTGATAAAAAGATAGATACCTATGACGAGTATAGGAACTAAGAGGACCCCGATATGAAGTCCGAAGATCTTGGGGAGTTGAGCATTCTTGACGAGGTTCGGTATCTTTGGATAACCGAAGGCCTCATGATCTCTCCAGAGTACATACTGAAGATAGGTGATCCATTTCAAAGCGACATAGTTGAGCATCAATGTGAGGATAGTCTCATTAGTCCGGTATCTCACTTTCAAAAATGCAGGTATGAGAGCCCAGAGCCCTCCACCGATCATTCCGGCTATAGCCATAAGAGGAAGCAGAATAAATGAGGGTAGCTGTTGGAAGTTAAGACCGATGAAAGTCGCACTACAGGCACCCATCATGATCTGTCCTTCTCCTCCGATATTCCAGAATTTCATTCTGAAGGAGAGACCTATACCGAGAGCGGTCAGTGCGAACGGTATCGTCCGAATCAGTGTCTCTTTCACTCGATAAGAGGAGCCGAGTCCTCCATCGAGCATCGATGCATATACTTCAAAGGGATTATGTCCCAGAAAAAGCAGGAGAAAACCAGACAAGGTGAAGGCCATGAGTATCGCAAAGACTCTGATCCTCACCTTCTTTGCCATTGAGCAGTTCTCAAGTGGTACTATTCTAGCCATTTGGGCACTCCTCGTCGATCGATGTCATAAGAACACCGAGATCGTTCTTCGTGATGGTCTCAGGATCGACGATACCTGAGATCTTTCCACAGTACATGACCATGATCCGGTCACAGACTTCAAGCATCAGATCAAGGTCCTCTGCAATGAGCAGTACCCCGGCTCCACGTTGTTTCTGTTCGTTGAGGAGTTCTACCACCTTGTGGGTCACTCCAAGGTCCAGACCTCGAACAGGATAGGAGGCTATGAGGATATTCGGTTCACTCATGATCTCTCTACCGATCAGGATCTTCTGCAGATTTCCACCTGAGAGGACACTGATGGGTTTATCGATCCCCGGATGCATGACATCAAGAGCTTCGACGAGTTCTTCTGTTCTTTTATAGGCCCTCTTTGAATCGATGAAGATACTGTCACCATTCTGGTAATCTCGCAGCATCACATTATCGACAAGGCTCATGCTTGCTATCAACCCCATTCCTAATCGATCCTCAGGCACGAAGTTGAGTTGTGCGACACCCTTGTTGAAGATATCATAGGCGGTAAGCCCTGCGATCTCATCACCATCGACACTCACACTTCCTGAATCTATCTTCTGCAACCCTGTCAAAGCCTGACACAGCTGTTTCTGTCCACTTCCTGATACTCCTGCCACTCCTAGGATCTCTCCATGGTGAAGCTCGAAGGATACTCCATTAAGCTTCCGCATAGAGACAAGGTCCTCTAATCTGAGATCTTTGACCTTCATGACGACATCCCCTCGAGGGATCTTCAATCTTGGGAACTCCATGATCATAGACTTTCCGACCATGATCTCTGCTATCTCTTTCTGTGTGGTCTCTTTCGTATTGAGAGTCGTGATGACCTCTCCCTTTCTCATGATGGTGACTCGATCACTGATCTCCATGACTTCATACAGCTTATGGGTGATAATAATAGCGGTCTTACCACTATCACGCATCTTCCGTATGATCGAGAATAGTCTGTCGGTCTCCTGCGGAGTCAATACGGTGGTAGGTTCATCGAGAATGAGTATCTCGGCCCCTCTATAGAGAACTTTAAGCATCTCCAGGGTCTGTTTCTGCCCTACTCCCATATCTGAAACATAGGCATCTAGATTCAAAGAGAGTCCAGTCTCTTCACAGATCTCATTGATCTTTCTTTTACAGGATTTCTTATCTAACATAAGAGATCCAGAGGGTCCTGCTATGATATTCTGCCATGCCTTCATGGCACTGATCAGCTTGAAGTGCTGATAGATCATACCGATTCCGGCACCGATGGAATCCTGAGGAGAGTGAAAGGCCACTTCCTCTTCATTCACCTTGATGCTTCCATGATCAGGGGTGTAGATACCAGACAAGATGTTCATCAAGGTACTCTTCCCAGCACCGTTCTCACCTAAGATGGCATGCACTTCACCCTTTCGTATATTGAGATTTACATTGTTGTTAGCTTTGAGGGAACCGAACTCTTTGGTTATCCCCTCCATTCTGATCACGAATTCATTGTTCAACGTATACTCCTGCACCTGCTACGATCGATAAACAGGATAAGGAGGGACTCCTCATCCTGTTTATTTCAATTAATGATCAGTTATTAGTTCTCGATGTTTCCGATAACGCCTTCTACGAGGAATCCCATTCCCAGTTTAGCGAAATCATCCATGGATTCGCCATCTGCAAGGATCATATTCCCCTGGTTATCATAGAGAGGACCGGCGAATACTTCGAAAGAACCGTCAACAAGAGATGCAGCGACCTCTTCTACGATCGCAGCTGCTTCAGCAGGTGCGTTCTTTCCAAGTTCAGCTAGTCTGATCACATCGTCTTCCATTCCACCCCAGTAGTTATTCGCATCCCATGTACCATCCATGACCTCTTGAGTCACTGCTACATAGAAGGGATCCCAGTTCCAGTAAGGTGATGTAAGACAAGCTTCAGGAGCAGAGTCATTCATATCTGCATGGTAACCGACTCCCCATACACCACGAGCTTCTGCTGCCTGTAGGTTTGCAGGTGCTGTCTGGTGCTGAGCGATTACGTCACATCCGTTATCGATAAGAGCAAAAGAAGCCTCTTTCTCATTTGGTGGATCATTCCAGTTATGTGTCCAGGTCACCTCGACAGTCGCTTCTGGATTGACACTGAGAGCACCTAGAGTGAATGCATTGATTCCTCGAACTACTTCAGGTATCTCAAATGCTGCGATATAACCTAATTTGTTTGTCTCTGTCTTGAGGCCAGCTACGATACCGGATAGATAACGAGCCTGGTACATCTTACCAAGATAGTTCACTGCATTCTCAGAGTTCTTGTATCCACCGCAATGGAAGAAAGCTACATCTGGGTTCTCAGCAGCGACTTCTAACATGTAATCCATGTAACCAAAACTGGTTGCAAAGATCATCTTAGCACCTTGAGCGATCATGTCTCTCATGACTTTTGCACTTTCTTGAGTATTTGGAACACTCTCTTTGTACAATGTTGCAACACCGAGTTCATTCTCGATCGCTAGACGACCAGCATTATGCTGTTGAGTCCAACCATTATCACCGATAGGTCCAGTAAATACAAAACCTACCTTGAACTCATCTTCTTTCTCAGCTTCTTGAGCACCACCAGCGAACAGTGGAGACAGAACCAGCAGGATAGCAAATAGACATAGAACTTTCTTCATACCCTAAACTCCTTACTCGTTATCAAAAAATATTCTCATCCGTCCGTATAGACGGTAATAGAGTCTTTTTGAGAAACAGGTCACTCACAAGAACACATTGAGATGGGATGATTTTTCGCTACCACACGAAATTGATACTGAATAAGGTTTATTTGTTTCTATTAAACCACACGAATGTGCGACAAGAACTGGCTGTTTTAGACTTGCAAAGCCTGCAAGGTTTCGTGGTTACTGTTTATACATAAGTGCTCATGTATCAGTTCACCATACAATGAATATCTGAATCTTATACTAACAGGTTCAATGCAAATAAGCAATCATTATTAAAAAGTTGCAATTTGTTGCACAATCTTATGATTCCAGAGTGTTCTTATGTAACGGCTATAAGAATGTTACACAGGACAATTCTTATAACATAAAATATTGCAAATTCCATGCCAATATGATTACAGTGAATGCAACGGTTTCTTTAACTTCCTATAGCAGTATCAGTTAATCCTAGCAAAAATAATAATGGCCCCGCCTTTGGTTCAGACAACCAAAAGAAGAGCCATATATAACCAACATTTATGTAGGATTCTACACACATTTCCTACATAATTGTCATTTTTTTTCTTCCTGATGCAGATGTACATCTTGCTGTGGATAGGGTATGGAAATTCCCTTAGCATCGAATTGAATCTTGATCTCTTTGAGTAGATCGAATTTAGTCGGCCAATAATCTGAGCCATTGACCCAGGGGCGTACTGCAAAGTTCACACTGCTATCCCCAAGTTCCATCACTCCGATGGTATAGGTAGGCTCTTTTAAGACTCTCTCCTCTTTTTCGAGGATCGATGTAAGGACCTTCTCTACCTTCTTGAGATCATCATCATAGCCTACCCCGATCACAAGATCGAGTCTTCGTTGTTTCATCTTACTATAGTTCGTGATAGCCCCCCCCATAATCTGGGTATTGGGAATAGTCACGACTTTATTATCTGGAGTATTGAGCGTGGTCGTAAACATCCCGATCTCCATGACGCTTCCTGAGGCTCCCCCACCTTCGATATAATCACCGAGTTTGAAGGGGTGCAGCACGATGAGAAGTACACCCGAAGCGAAGTTAGCTAGAGACCCTTGAAGTGCAAGACCAATAGCCAACCCTGCAGCACCTAGAATAGCGACAAGTGATGTTGTTTGAACACCCAGTTGCCCAAGGGCTGCAATGATCACAAAGACCAATAGAATGATATAGATCAGATTGAGGACGAAGGAGCTCAAGGTCGCATCGAACTTCCTCTTGTTAAAGAATGATCTCAACCATTTTATGATGATCTTCACCGTTATTCGACCGAAGATGAAGATGAGGATAGCAAACAGGATATTCAACCCATAGGTCAATAACAGTTCCTGTACCTTATCAAGCATATTAGTAAAATCCATATACTCCTCCAATTACTCTCAACTAGAGTACATCATACCATAAATCAACACGAACAGAAAAACAATATCTTTGTATCTCTCTAGAAAATATGGTATTTTATAGTCTATGGATCAAAAACAAATCAAACATATACACACAAAGACAGACATACCGGCACCACAAGTGATTTCGGTACTGCGTCTTTTGGACGAAGGCTGTACAATCCCCTTCATCGCCCGTTACCGAAAAGAGGTGACAGGAGGATTGGATGAGGTACAGATCATTGCTATACGTGATGTTCGTGAGACCTGGAACGAGCTACAAAAACGAAAAGAGGCGATATTCTCAAACATGAGGGAGCGAGATATACTCACCCCAGAACTCGAGAAAGCTATTCTAGAGGCTGAGACCTTGAGCCTTCTTGAAGATATATACCTCCCCTTCAAACAGAAGAAGAAGACTAAAGGAATGATCGCAAAAGAGGCTGGATTGGAACCTCTAGCAGATTGGATCGAGGTGAAAGGTCAAAGACGTGATGATATCTCCAAGGAGCAGGTCCTCGAGAAGGCTCAGAGCTTCCTTGATCCTGAAAAGAAGATCTTTGCAACGATCGAAGCGATCATGGGAGCAAAGCATATTCTCGCTGAGCGTTTCAATGAGGATAAGGAGTTGAGGCAGGATCTCAGAAGCTTCTTCAACTATAACGGGATCATCACCTCCAAACCGGTTCCCGGAAAGAAGGAGGATCGAGATGCTCAGAAGTACAAAGATTATTTTGCCTGGGATGAGGTTGCAGCAAAGGCTCCTTCCCACAGGATCCTTGCGATCCTCAGAGGTACTGATGAAGGGGCCCTCATCTCACACTTCAGACCAGATGAAGAAGAGGCCCTGAATAGACTGAAGAGACGAGTATTGGGTAATCTCGATACCCGCCGTAATCATGCGGCCGTACTACTCGAAGAGGCTCTGCTTGATGGGTATAAACGGTTGACGGCCCCTTCTCTTGAGAATGCTCTGCGTAAGGAGTGTAAGGAACGGGCAGATATCGCAGCGATCAAAGTCTTTGGTGATAATGTCAGAGAACTCCTGTTAGCCTCACCTCTTGGAGCAAAGAGAATTCTTGCTGTGGACCCAGGACTGAGAACAGGATGTAAGGTCGTAGCACTAGATGAGACAGGAGACCTGCTCCATCATGATGCGATCTATCCTCTTGTTCCTCACAGAAAAGAGAGAGAGGCTGCGACCCTGATCAAGAATTGGATACGTTCATATAATATCGAAGCTATCGCCGTGGGCAACGGGACTGGAGGGAGAGAGGCCGAATCTTTTTTGAAGTCAACGATCCGAGATCTTGATCTTGATATACCGGTCATCATGGTCAATGAGAGTGGGGCCTCGATCTACTCCGCCTCACGTGTAGCAAGAGAGGAGTTCCCTGATAAGGATGTCACAGTCAGAGGATCTATTTCGATTGGAAGAAGACTGATGGACCCTTTAGCAGAACTGGTGAAGATAGACCCTAAATCTATTGGAGTCGGGCAGTACCAGCATGATGTGAATCAGACGATGCTTCAACAGACCCTCTCTGATGTGGTTCAGTCCTGTGTGAACTCAGTAGGGGTACAGATCAATACGGCTAGTTCTCAGTTACTGAAATATGTTTCAGGGATCACTCCAAGGACAGCTGAAGCTATCATCAGATACCGGGAGATACATGGGGCCTTCAAAGAACGATCCCAGATTCTGATGGTCACAGGGATTGGTCCAAAGAGCTATGAACAGTCTGTTGGATTCTTACGTATCAGAGATGCCGCGAATCCCCTAGATAGCAGTGCTGTCCATCCAGAGTCCTATCCTATCATAGAGAGGATGGCAGGAGACCTCGGATGCACCATCAAAGACCTCATCAAGATGCCTGAACTGAAAAAGAAGATTCGTATTAAGGATTATGTGACAGAGTCTGTAGGAATCCCCACTTTAGAGGATATTATGAAGGAGCTTGAAAAGCCGGGTCGAGACCCGAGAGAGAACTTCACCTATGCCTCCTTCTCTGATGATGTGCATGAGATGTCTGACCTCTTACCGGGTATGAAACTTCCAGGGGTCGTCACCAACGTGACTGCCTTTGGGGCCTTCGTCGATATCGGAGTACATCAGGATGGTCTCGTGCATATAAGCAAACTTTCGAACAACTATGTCAAAGACCCAAATGATGTGGTCAAAGTGAACCAGCAAGTCACGGTGACGGTCATGGAAGTCGACCTGAATAGAAAGCGAATCAGCCTGAGTATGTGTGATTGAAAATAGTGAAGATTAAAAAAGAGAATGAGTTATGAAATACCTATTGACGTTTAATAACGAAGTATATATACTCTGAATTCGTTCGACGGGGTGTTGCCTAGTGGCTAAGGCGCCTGCTTTGGGAGCAGGAGACCGGAGGTTCGAGTCCTCTCACCCCGAATTTTCTTAAACAGATGCGCTCATAGCTCAGCTGGATAGAGCAACGGCCTTCTAAGCCGTAGGTCATAGGTTCGAATCCTATTGGGCGTAAAGGCATTAATTTTTCCAAAACGAAACTCCTGGTATTAACCGGGAGTTTTATTTGTCAAAGTCATTCTTCCATAGGGTTCTAGTCGTACTGAAGATTTTCGGAGAATGCAGGTATAACAAGACTATAATCCTATTTACAATAAAATGTTACCTATCTAATCAGATTCAAGAGTCCCCTTCTTCATCACCTCTTTACAAGCATACATGACAGAGTCAGCCTCAGCTATGACATCAGTGAATGATTTTGTCTTTTCTTTCAGATAGAGAGAGTATCCACATGCAACAGTATATTGAAAGTCTTTAATTTTAAAGATCTGCGAGTGGATGGCTTCACACATTAATGCTAACTGCTCTTTCGTGATATTAGGAATGAAAGAGACGAATTCATCTCCACCGATCCGGTATATCTCTGTACCATCAGGCAGAAGTTCTGTGATCCTGATAGCAACATCTTTAAGAAGTTGATCTCCGGTAGCATGACCGAACTTATCGTTTATAGGCTTAAGATCGTTCACATCGATCAGAAGGACTCCAATCACCCGTGACCGACTCCCTCTACTGATAACATCTTCCACTCTGTTCGTATAGGCAGTCCTGTTATCCACCCCAGTCAAGGAATCGGTAAAGGCCAACTTCAGGAGCATCTGTTCATGCATCTGAGACCTATTACCTTTTGAGATGAAACGTGCACTGTGGCTGAGAAGGATCGCTCCACATAAGCTCATACCAACATGGAGTATCACGGCATTCTCAAGCGTTATAGACATCAGGAGGAGTGACTCCTCGGCAAGCACAGTAAACAGAAGTACTCCTATGGCTAAGAGAAAAGATAGCAACTCCCTATTCCCTCGGATATAGTCGATAAGAAGCACACAAAACAGGCAGATGATTAATAGAACGAGAGATAAACCAGCTAAAAGCAACATATCTGTATACATGAAGAACCCGAGATACTGGGCGAACCCTCCTATGATATATGCGATAAGAAAGAGTTCTGAAACAAAGATGAAGGGTTTGAGTTTCCGATCGATGATCATATAGGAGGAGCGTATATACTGTATGAGAAAATAGGGAAGAACAAACAGGGCGAAAATACTGAGATTGAGTGGTAGGATCGGGTTTCTGATAAAAATCAGTTTTGCACAGTTCTGCGTAAAGACCCATGATCCAAGAGCGATTTCTAACCATCCGAAATACCAGAGACTTTCCCTCTCCTTACCTTTTCTTAACCCAAGGGATGTCAGAGAACAGACAATACCGGTGAAGAGAAAGATTATTCCAAAAATAATCGAAGGGAGTTCTCTGAGTTGGTCAAGAATCTGATCTGACTTCGTCCCTATTTGAGGAGGTTGGATTCCTCCTGCAAAGGAGTTATTCGAGGTGAATCTCATCACCATTGAGATCTTTTGACCTGCAGCCCAATCCGGAAGACGTACAAAATGTGTAAAACTGCCACCTAACACGGGATTCTTCCAGAGAGTCATCTCACCGGAATAGGAGTATATACTCTGTCCATCAATGAGAACTTCAAGGGAGGCCATACTGGTATCTATCGATAGACTCGCATTACTATTGGGGAGGTGTTCCGGCAGTCTTCGCGTGATCTGATAGGTCTTCCCACCGACTTCATCATCGATCTTAAAAGGAAGTGTTAGATCTTTTTCAAGAAGTTTACCCTCAGTCGAGATTTCCCATCCAGTTTCTAGTAGGAGCGCCCCCCCATCTCTTAAGGGTTCTACCTCTAAGAAGGAGTCAACATACATCGATAAGAGTAATACCACACCAACGAGAATCAAAAGGACCAGCTGAAGATGTGTCCCTAATCTTCTATCTGAGTGATGCATACTTTTCATAAATCCTCCGCACTGCATGAACTGAAAGTTAAACTAAGAGGGTTCTCCCACTTCTCGATAGTCCTGGCTCAAAAGAATCAAAACTCCTGTTCTAGCTACTCGACGTCACATCAAGACAAAGCCGAACCGATACCATGCAATCATACACCTGAATGAAAAGATTTTAAAGTTTTTATCATAAATTACTGATACTTAGAGGATGAATACCTATACAATACATTGATAAGTGTACAAGGCAAGATATCGAGTACCCTCCTCCGAATCTCGGCCATCGTCTTTGCAACAACCGCAGGTATTTGATCTTTATATGACCTATGTTCCTTAACAAGTACGTCTCTAAGTTCTATACTTTTACCAGGAGAATACAGGGGAAGAGTACATAAGATCTTACCCTGCCCGAATCTTCAAGGAGTGCACATGGATTTCTATCAGGCAATCGCCTATCGTTATGATCATATCTTCCCCTTCTCACCTAAACAGAAGGAGTTCGTCTTAGGTAATCTGAAGGATCCGGAAGCTGCAGAGATCCTGGAGATCGGATGTGCAACAGGCTCCCTGACGCTGGAGCTTGCAAAGGACTGTAGGAGAATAACCGGGTTAGATATTGATGGGACGTTGCTCTCGTTCGCACGTACTAAAGCATTGAAGAGCAAAGCACATGTTCAATTCATAGAGTTGGATATGCTTGAGATCGCAAAGGATCTCTCAGCTGGACTCTTTGACAGTATCTGCTGTTTCGGTAATACGCTCGTACATCTTGATAACAAGAGTGAGATGCTTGATTTCTTCATGTCAGCAAAGACTCTCCTGAAAGAAGATGCTCCCCTTCATATTCAGATCATAAACTATGATAGGATCCTTGATGATGGTATAACCTCTTTACCAACGATAGAGAATGAATTCATCAGCTTTATCAGAACATATGAGTATCTCGAGGATGAACATCGAATTGCATTCTCAACAATCCTAACCGATAAGATGAGTGGTAGCTCATCTTCTCAGATGGTCAAACTGTATCCTCTAAGAAGGAAAGAACTCGAAGAGCTGCTCCAAGAAGCAGGATTTATGAACTATACCTGGTTTGGTGGATTTGACAGGACTCCACTTGAGAGGACTAGCGTCCCTTTGATCATTTCAGCACGCTAATTGTCTAAGATCACTATTAGCATCTATTCCCTTCAAGTTCACTTCAAGAGAGTCTTCACCTCTTTATAGATTCTGATAGCCCCTAGAGGGGAATATATTCAATCTTTCCCTATTCGCTAAGATGGTGCTTAACACATCGAAACCTGAGTTTTCTGATCTTAACTGCACAATGACGTTTAATGATGACCTTCTACTAATCATCTACACCAAATAAAAGGTATTGCGATCTTTAGCAATACCTTTTATTTGGTCAGTTATCTTCGAAGTATCATTCTACGATCTCTATCCAACCCTCGGGCCCTTCGATATCACCGAACTGGATCCCGCAAAGGGTATCATACAGCTTTCGTGTCACGGGTCCAGTCTCTGACTCAGAATAGAATACATGCAAGTCGCCTTTATACTCTACCCCACCGATCGGGGTGATCACCGCAGCTGTACCGCAGGCACCCGCTTCAGTGAAATCTTCTAGACTAGTGACCGGAACATCACGTTCTATGACCTTCATCCCAAGACTATTCTCTGCAATCTCCATGAGAGATCGTTTGGTGATACTTGCCAGGATCGATGGTGATTTCGGTGTGATGAACTCATTTGCTGCTGTAATACCAAAGAAGTTGGCAGCACCGACCTCTTCAATGTTCATATGTGTAGCCGGATCAAGATAGATACAATCAGCAAAACCTCTATCGACGGCATCCTTATGTGGCAACATTGAGGCCGCATAGTTCCCACCGACTTTAGCCTGGCCGGTTCCATGGGGTGCAGCTCTATCCATATCTGTCACTGTGAAGTTCACAGGAGAGAGTCCACCCTTGAAATATGGCCCTACCGGAACACAGAAAACTGAAAATATGTATTCTGGTGCGGGTTTTACCCCAATATTATGTCCGATCCCAATTACGAAGGGTCTCACATAAAGAGTAGCCCCGGATCCATAGGGAGGTACCCACCTCTCATTAGCTGCTACGACCTGTTTACAGGCATCGATGAACTTCTCTACAGGAATCTCTGGCATCAAGAGGCGGTCACAGCTGAGTTGCATCCTCTGAGCATTCATATCAGGTCTGAATAGTCTGACCTTACCATCTTTTCCTCTATAGGCTTTCAACCCCTCAAAACACTGCTGCCCATAATGCAGAGCAGTAGAGGCCTCACTTATATGAAGAGAGTTATCTTCAGTTAAGACCCCATCATCCCAAGAACCGTCTTTCCAGACGGAAAGATAACGTTTATCAGTCTTGATATAATCAAAACCCAGAGTGTCCCATTTAGGTAGTTTGCTTGACATAGATATACTCTCCTTTGTTTTTATGATGAACTGTTGTCAGTCTGCATATCATAAAACAATATGAATTGTGGTACAATTATAAAATCAAGAAATTAAGTAAGATTTTACATGTTTTACTCTCACTTAACTTCATGTCAGATGTTCTTTTGATCCTTTCTCCGCTTTCCAACCGAAAGTTGGTCATCTATACGCTTCTCTAGAGCTGGATTCCTCGTCATGAATTCAGTTATTGCCTCTTGCATTCTACTCATCCTGTTATCTTTGAGCGAGAAGTAACCATTGATCGCTACGATGAGGGCTCCAGCTGAATCGATGATAAGGTCTCCCATCGTATCATGGAGCCCAGACTTCTGCATATTGGTACCGAAGATCACATCCATCAAATATTCGAACACTTCCCAGACAACACCACAGGTGACAGCAAAGCACAAGGCGAAGAACGCTACGAAGAAGGGAGACATCACGATCCTCACCCCTGAGGCCTCATTGAGTATAAATACCAGTAAGAAACCTATAGTCCCAAGAAGGATCCCTGACCACCCATGAAGTACGAGGTCCCACCACCAGAATCGTTCATAGAAGTCAAATATCTCACCCAGAAACTGGGCCCCGAATATGAAGATGAGCAGGACGATCTGAAAAGAGGCAGGAAGACTCACGTGGATGCTGTGTGCCAGAATAGAGGGTATGAAGGTCAGTGCGAGAGATGCTATTGAGACAGCCACGAGCGACCAGTTCCCCCGAACGACACTGATGATGAAGGCCACTATGAATAAGAGTCTCAGGAGGTAGGTAAAGACCACATCACCTCTCTTAAGAATTGCGGGGTCCCAAACATTGAGTCTATCTTCTTTCATAGTTGATCTTATCCTATTATTCATTAATTATTCGGAATTATACCTCTAAACATGAACAATAAGCTAGAGTCCGCTTAAGCGGCAGGCAATGAGATGAGCTTTTAGATCCTCTTGAGGACTACCCGGTTACGTCCTTCCTCTTTTGCCTGATAAAGGGCAGTATCTGCTTGATGCATGATCGATTCAAAGTCATCACAGATCTTCGGTACACAAGCAGCGACTCCGATACTGATGGTCGTACTGAAAGCTCCAACTGGAGATTCGGGTTTATCGACAGCGAAATTCAGTGAAGACACTAACTCACATATTTGCTGAGCCTTAGCCTCTGCATGCTCAAGACTACAACCGGGAAGCAGTATGGCAAACTCCTCACCTCCGAACCGCCCGAAGATATCAACCTCTCTGATAGAGCTTCCTATCACTGCAGATAATCTCTGGAGAACGACATCTCCCATACTATGCCCATAGGTATCATTTATCCTTTTGAAGTAGTCAATATCCATAAATAGGAGACTCACCTCCAATTCAAGATCTCGGGCTCTCTCCATCTCGATCTTTGCTAGATTTATAAAGTTTCTTCTATTATAGATCTGTGTAAGTTCATCGATAGTTGCCATCTCGGTCAACTTGTCACTTGCCCTTTTTCTTTCATCAATCTCAATTTTCAGCCGGTCATTGGTCTCTAGGAGTTCTAACTTCGTATGATACTCCCTCCGTGCGGCTACATTCATCGTATAGGCCACATATATCCCTAGCAGGTTCACCAGCAGAAAAACCACATTCACCAAGAGGTATACGCTCATGTCAGCAGCCCCTAAAGAGAGGCTGATCGAGTAGAGGATTGTTGCACAGATGCCACCAGTGATCTGCAAAGAGAGCCTGACCGGGAAGAACACGTAATAGACGATCATAACGAGTACAAGAAAAGGGATGATCTGATTACTGAATTCTGGGCGAAGGGCTAGCTCAGTGCATTCTGATACCGTGATTGCCATGAAGTAGGCGAAGGTGACTATTGGGGCTATCCTGTCACGTCGCTTTACGTATGTGCTTAAGAAGCATAATAGAGCACATAGACAGGTCACGCCACGTACGAGGACCATCAGCGAGTATTCCTTTGAGCTTCCCAAGACTATATGATCACTGTACATCCCGCTAAGATAGGCCAATCCAGTCAGAACAGATATGACTCGAATCCTATTGGCGACCTGAGTACTCTGTCCAGTTAAAAACTTTGTCTCTATAGAACTGTCTTTGAATCGACCTTCCCAACTAAGGATTGCAGGCCTTCTCGCTAAATCAAGTGTAATCAATGATAACCTCTAAAGTAGTATTGGGATTTTCCGTAGTATAGCATGAGATATTGCCATATGACAATGAATCAAATGGTATTAGAGTCTTTCAGGAATACAAGACCAAACGTTCTAAAAAACTCATAAGCTGTAAAGAACGTCAGGTTCTTCCCAAAAAAAAATTCAATTAGTTTATCACTACGTGAGTAAAGAAACTCTTTTTAGACTTCCTTATCGGAGAGTCCCTTCAACGCTTGGCTACCCTATCCCAGATCCATCCTATCAAGACTAATGCTGCAGCGCCTCCATACAAAGCTACCGGTATGAAAGTTATCTCATAGATATGCTCAAATCCTCTTATCGTTCCATAGACGAGTAGAACAGAGACTGCATATACGACAACTATCAACCATTTATACTGCGGTCTCATCTTCCAGGTATAGGCTTGAGTGAATACGAACATCGCAAGAAAACCAAAGAGGAACATCGGCCAGATCTCATTATGCTTATAGACGGTGATCAGAGTCCCATGGATAGTGACAAAACTCTCAAGCAACACGATCCAAATCTTATTGAGATGCATCTTTGTGCCTACGAGCTGTATCTGGATAAAAAGGAGGAACATATAGAGGAAACCTGATAAAAGACCCCAGTTCCCCTCCATAGGATGGAACCAGAAGGTATAGACGATCGCCCAGGAGATGAACATCCCATGCCATCTCTGAATGAATCTCATCATATGTACAGGTGGGGTGAACCGCTTTCCAAAGAACAGACCTCTTATTGGTAACATCATATAGAGAACAAGGACCAGCATCACTATCACAGAGCCTTGTGAGGTCCAGATAGGAACATCTTTTGCAAGCCCATCATACCATATGTGAGTCTGTAAGAGGTGTAGAAGCACGAACACGACATTCACACCAAGAATAAGTAGATTATCTAATCCAATGCCAGCGGACACGCCTGTAGCCTGTTTTCGTCGTTTGACAAGAAGATACCAGAGTATGATCTGATGAAAAAGGTAACCTATGATATAGGAGGCTCGAACAATTCCCTCGGTAGCAGAAGTCTGCCAGAAATACCAACTGGGTCCCTGATCTACCGGTAACGGATAAAAAGCTTCGACCAGTCTTGGACCGAGAAGTCCTGTGAGAAGAAGAAGGATCCCATAACTTAAGAATGAGATGCTCAAGAACTTCTTCGTAGTCATTGTTTTTGTCTTCATATCATTACCTCTCATATTGGCATCACACCTCTACCCAGTCACCGACTGAGATCGATCGATAGATCGCATCTATCACACGTTGATTCCTCTTCGCATGTTCTAAAGAACCTGCAAAGGGAACACCCTCTATAATACTCTTTCTAAACGCCTCTGCCTGAAGGGTATAATGATCACAGGCAGAGAATTCTTCCCTTACAGAGATATCTTCTGGAAAGATTCCTGCTACCCTTTCTAAATTTACAGAACGGTCATTGGGTGTGTTAAACGGTGTATCCAAGGTAAGGATCGCCTTATCACCGAAGAAACGCATCTGCTGAAATGGAGAGATCTGCATCGAACAGGTGAAAGCGGCACTACAAGAGGGGTATTCCAATAGGAAGCTACTCAACGTATCGATCCCCATCACAGGATCCATTGTCCCTTTCGCTACAACTCTCAAGGGCTCTTCTCCGAGAACCATACGTGAGGTCACTACTGGATACACTCCGATATCATAAGTACTTCCTCCCCCATACTCAGGCTTATTCCTAATATTCATAGGATCATCATTATAGTAACTGAAAAATCCATCTACATGTTTGATCTTACCGATCTCATCTTGTGCGATTAGTTCTTTCACTCTTTTCCATCTTGGATGGTGAAGGACCATAAAGGCCTCACCGGCAACTAAGCCGCTACGCTTTTCCCATGCAATCATCTCATCAATATCTTGGGCCTTAAGAGCCAAGGGCTTTTCACATAAGACATGTTTCCCAGCTTCAAGACATCTTCGCATCCATTCTATATGCATATGGTTTGGTAGAGGTATATAGACGGCATCAATATCAGGGTCATCAAGGAGACTCTCATACGTCCCATAGGCTCTTGGGATTCCTAATTTTCTTGCTGCAGCCTCTGCTCCAGTGATCTTTCTTGAAGCTATTCCTAAAACCTCACACCCTGAAGCCCTCTGTATTGCGGGTATAACATGTTCTATCCCAATATTAGCCGTACTTAGAATCCCCCAACGTATTATCCTATCCATTCTTACAACTCCTGTCTTTCTGGCAGTATACCATAAGAAAGCTGCCCCAAGGGACAGCTTTCTCGAATCATTTCTATTAAAAATCTATTCGCCGAACAGTAATGGATAATCTTGTACCATAGCCTTCTTCGCCCATACGATCGGTGATGCGATCCAGTTCATATCTACTGAAGGAACCACTGTTCCCATATTCTCGAACTGTTTTATGAAATAGAATCTCAAATCTGCAACGGTAGAATCAATTGTTCTATCAGCAATTTCATCTTTGGATAGTCCTACCCCCTTAGTAAGGTGGCCACCACCACCATTTCCACGATAAGAATTGATCGCTACTGTATAAGTCTTAGCCCTATTGAACTTTTCTGTTGATCCATCATCTCTGATCAAGGTCTTAATATTTACCTTATCACCATCAGGCTTTCTCAAGTCTACAGTATACTTGATTCCTGCCGCACTATCCCAATTATAATACCGAGTTACCGTGTCATAGGAATTGTAACGCTCATTAAAGATAAGTTCTCCATTATCATCAGTCTTGAATCTAATGATGTGATCATCGCTTGATGACATCTGATTGAACCAATTCATATAAGAATATTCCAAAAAGGCATCGATCTCAGCACCGGTAAGTTCCATTGTATACAACAGATTCTCATACTTGTAGAGGTTGAACATATCACGTACATAAACCTGTCCCTCTTCTATCGAGGCAAATAAAGACAATGGAGCCGCGAAAGATACATCTGCATCAGTGAGATCTAGCTGTAAAGTATGAATCAAATCAACGAACTTTGAATCTCCGAACATAGCCTCAGGTGTAGATATGGTCTCTGTTATGGTTCCAATAGGTCTAGAAACCCATTCTTTTACCTCATCCATAGCATATTTGAAAGTGTTTATTGCAACTTCACTTGCAGGATAATCTTCCATCATGACTGTAGAACCATTGATTGCTTTTACCCCATAGGCACCTTTCTCAGTGTCCCATGCAAAATCGATATCTGCTACAGCAACTGACCTTGCTGCATTAAGTGCACCAAGTACATACACATCCTCACCATCTGGATTCTTCACGATCATATTGGTATCCTGATGATCATGTCCGGTAAAGATAATGTCAAAGCCCGGAACCTGTTCTGCTACAAGAAGGCTTGCATTCTCTAGATATTTTTCATCAGCTGTTCTTCCACCATATTCAAAATCTACACCAGAATGGAATAATCCAACGAGAACATCTGGTTTTTCTTTTGACAGGATAATAGGAACCCATTTTTGTGCTGTATCAATCATGTCTTCAAAGAATATTCCCTCATAAAGGTTCTCTGGAAGCCAATTCGGAATCCCGGGAGTGATCATTCCAAGTACGGCAATCTTCAAGCCTTCTCGTTCAATCACCGTATAGGGGGTAACCACATTCTTTCCAGTCTTTTCACTAACTGCATTTGCAGCCAACCAGGGAAAATCACATTCTTTCGCTACCTTGAGATAGACCGCAGGTCCTGCCTCAACATCATGATTTCCCACTGTTCCTGCATCATACTCCATAGCATTCATCACGGAAGCGATAATATGCTCATCTGTGGTATTCTCAAAATTATAATAGTAGACTATCGGTTGTCCCTGAAGAATATCACCATTATCTAGAAGCACTACAGATTGATTTTCATCCGCTCTTTGTTCTTCTACATATGAATACACCTGTGCTAGCGAGGTCTTTGTTTCTTTATCATTGATAAAATCATAGGGAAATAGACTTCCATGGACATCGCTAGTCTCAATGATCTTCACATGTATATCCTCTTTCATCATAGATTTCTCTGCAGATTTTACCGCAGGAGCTTGTTCTACCTTCTCTTCAACCACACTCTCATTGACAGGAATTTCCTCTGTCACAGGTGCAGTCTTACAACCAACGAATGCGAAAATAATCAGTATTCCAACAATCAAGAATGATATTTTTTTTATCGACATACTAGTGCTCCTCCTATTAAAGCTAATTTCTAGTATACCACTAAATGAATTCCAAATACACTTTTTTGGACGCAAAAAAAGCTGCTCTTACGAGCAGCTTCTAAGTTTGAATCAGAATGAAATTATTTTAGTAATTTCATATCGTTTTCCATACCTTTCTGAGCCCAATATCTAGGAGATACAAACCAGTTATCATCTGCTTCTGCATCGATTGTTCCTAGCATATCTTCGCCCATCATGAATCCTTCAAGAAGATTCACAGAGAATGAAGACTGTACTCTTGATGCGATCTCATTACTTGAGAGTCCAACACCCTTTGAAAGGAATTTACCATAATCAAATGCTCGGTAAGCATTCATTACTACGGTATATGTCTTGTCTTTCTGGAATTTGAGTCCATCAGCTGTAGTAGTCTTGATGTTTACTTTCTTTCCAGCATCTTTCTTAATATCAACTACATATTTGATTCCAGCAGCGCTGTCAAAGTTGTAGTAATCAAGTCCACCAAGAAGGTTATCGTTGATTGACTGCATATCGTTGAACCAGTTTGCATATGAGTACTCAAGATAAGCATCAATCTCAGCACCGGTCATTTCGCCAGTGTAGAGCCATGTCTGGTTGCTTTCGAGTCCGAAGGCTTCCATAACATAGAGAAGGTCTCTAACATAGATAGGTCCTTTTTTCAGTTTGACATTAGCAACTGGAGGAGCAGCGAATGAAATATCTGCGCCAGTCATATCTAACTGAAGGTTATGCATGATGTCTACCATTGCTGAATCTCCGAAGAGTGCATCGTTAGCATCAACATCACCGTTAAGGTAACCGACCTGAGTCATTACTGCAGCTTTCAGCTCATCAACTGCATAGGAGAAAGCTCCCATTGCAACTTTGCTTACTGGGTAAGAAGCCATACTCTGTGATCTAGCTTTTACTTTTGAAACTGCGAATTCATCTGCTGCTTTGTCCCATGATAGAGTTACATCAGCAGTAGCTACTGATTTAGCATCTTCCATAGCACCTACAACGTATACTGTGTCACCATCTGGGTTAAGAGCTTTGACTGTCTTAGTTCCTGCGATTACTAGGTCGATTCCTCGAACCATCTCAGCAACTTTGACACCTTCGTCTGAACCTTCTGATTGACAGAGAGCGATGATCATGTCTGGATTTTCTCTAGCTTCAATGATTGGAACCCACTTCTTAGCAGTGGTAACCATATCTTCTACTTTGATTCCCTGTGGAGCTTCGATTGATGATGAAGTCAATCCAAGGATAGCGATCTTAGCACCGTTCTCTTCGATTACAGTGTAAGCAAAGCCCTTGAATGCTTTACCAGTCTGAGCACTAACTACGTTAGCACCGATCCATGGAAATTCTGAAGCTGCACCAACTTGGTATAGCAATTCAGCGCCCATTGCAGCATCATCTGCACCTGGGACAGCAGCATCATAACCCATTGCATTCATAACAGCAGGTACGATGTGTTCATTAGCAGGTTTTAGGTAGTTGTAGTAATCTACAATCAACTGACCCTGCATAACGTTTCCAGCATCAAGAAGAACTACGCCCTGTGAATCATCAGCTCGTTCCTCAGCAACGAAGGAATAGATCTGAGCAAGTGAGGTATCAGCTGCTCGACCAGTCACAACGTTGTCAGGAAACAACATACCATTTATATCGCTAGTTGCGATCACTTTGATATTGATGTCATCCACTACGACTTCTTCTACGACAGGTTCCTCGACAACCTCTTCAACAACAGCTTCCTCAGCAACTTCTGGTTTTGGTTCTGGCTTTGGTTCTGGTTTTGGAGCGGGTTTAACCACTTCCTTCTCTACCTTTACGGGCTCATCTACTACTGGTTCTTCTGGAGCAGTAGTCTTACATCCGACTAGGGATAGGATTAAAACTAAGCCGACCATCAAACGCAAGAGTGTTTGCTTCTTCATGTATTCCCCCTAATTTCATTGTTGTTTCTGTAGTATAACATGAATATGATATAAGGCTTGAATAAGATAATCAAGCTTTTTCCTTGTTTTTTACGATTCTACAGAACATTCACTTTGTATTATCTAACTTAATAGATGATTTGTAAACCACAAAACAAAAAAACGCATTGTCTACTGTGGTTCATATATTTAAAGCATCAACCTATATCATGGTTACATGCGTTATTTGAAAAACGGCTTTTAAAGATATTTAAACCGTTTAATCACCTTATTGGGTAACGAGTTACTCAAGTAAAAAAACTTTGAATATTTTTATATTAGCTTGTATCACACGCAAGAAACACACATAATAAAAGGATTATTACATCCTATTAATGTGCAACAGTAATAGCTAGAAATACCAGAAGGCCATCTACAATAGCTAAATTCATTCCCTTTTTTTTCCTTTCTGACTAATATCACGACCATTTCACTACTAAGACACCGGAGGGAGTTCTTTCCAACTAGTCGTATATTTTGATGAGAGCATATGTCGTTTCATTCGCCAACTCTCCTGAGGCAGGCTATTCCTGCAGGTGATCGAGCCCCTGCCATACTGTTGTTGGATCTCATAGACCGCTCGAGCGGCCCTTCTCTTCTTCTCTCTATTCTGATCGAAGAGATCCATCTGGAACTGATCAGCCTCATCGATACCATGCAGGTAGATCCCGACCTTCGTGTAGGAGAGCCCCTCAAGGAAGATCGCATGAAGCCCCTGTACTGCGGGTCCTATGATATCGGGAAGATAGGCAGTGGCACGGGACAGTCTCACGTCTATAGAGTTACCATAATAGGAATGCTTATAGCGATGGGTCTGGAGAAAGACCGTAAGAGACATCGCCTCTGATCCTTGCTCCTGAAGTTTCCTCACTGCAATCGCCGCATAGGAGGCAAGTGCCACCTCGAGGGAGTATACATCAGTGATCTCCTCACTGAATCCAAGCGAAGAGAGTACCCCTTTACGCTTAGGGCGAAAGAGTTCCCGTTCGATAGCCTGATCTCCCCGAAGTTCCCATACCGTCTTCAGGGTCACTAGGCTCAGATACTTTCGGATCCATCGATCTTCACACTGCATCAGATCGAAGGCCGTCATGACTCCTTTAGTGAAGAGGAATCGAGCCTTTCGTGTTCCTATTCCCCATACGTCGAGCAGGTTCGTATTGCGTAGCATCTGAAGTTCCCCACTCTCCTGAAGATAGAAGACGCCTGAATGTCTCTTCGCATACCTGTTTGCAATCTTCGCAAGAGTCTTTGTCCTAGCAAACCCGACCGATACGGGGATACCTGTCTGTTGTATCACACTATCACGAATCTGCTTGCCTAACAGAAGTAGACTCTCTTCATCACCAGAGGTGTAGAGGAACGCTTCATCTATGGAATAGACTTCAATCGGATCACCAAATGATCTGATGATCTCCATCACGCGATCAGAGAGATCCTGATACAAGGTATAGTTCGAGGAGAATACGGCAGCCTGATATCGGTCGAGTTGATCACGGACTGAATAGTAGGGAGCCCCCCTTCTCACCCCGAGTTGTTTCAGTTCACTGCTCATAGCGACTACACAACCATCGTTGTTCGAGAGGACAGCTATGGGGCGGTTGATCAGATCAGGGCGGAAGACCCGCTCACAGGAGGCATAGAAGCTATTACAGTCGATAAGGCCTATGATTTTCATCCCTGTCGAAACTGTCTGACTACCGAGGTCACAACACCGAAGAGGAGAAAGTCTTCTTCAGGCCCTATGACGATGGCTTCGAAGTTATCATTCTCAGGTTGGAGAATGATACGTCCCTGCCTCTTAAAGAACCGCTTCACCGTAAACTCTCCACCGAGAGAGGCTACTACGATATCCCTATTCGACGGTTGAAGAGATCTGTCTACGACGATGATATCGTTCGGGTGGATCCCAGCACCGATCATAGACTCGCCTGTCACCCGTAGACAATAGGTAGAGGCCTTCCGGTGAACAAGAAGTTCATTGAAATCAAGGTCTTCCTCTGTATAGTCGGCTGCCGGGGAGGGAAATCCTGCATGTATCGGGGATATATAGAGAGGCACCTTGAGTTCTGATAATTCATCCTGAAGCATAATACTTAACATAAGTTAAGCATATTATAGAACAGTAAGATTATCAATAGCATCAATACCATAATAGCTGAGTTCTCTCACCTCTGGAGCGATCGCCAGTTCACTACGGCCATACAATTGTTTCGATACCGGATGGGCACAGAGGTCTGATTCTCTACTAGTCATCAATTCATTGATAGTATCTGGATCAGTTGATGGGTCGAGCCATGTAGCATAGGATTCTTTCTCGATAAGTAGAGGCATCCTGTGTTTCTTATTGTGAATAGCATCTACGATCCCGACTGAGGGAGCGGTGAGGACAGAGAAACTCCTATATTGTTTCCCGGATTCAGGTCCATACCAGATATCGAAGATACCTCCGAGAGCAAAGAGCGCTCCTCTCCTATGGAGGTAGAAGGGATAGCTTTTGTCCTGATAGGAATGAGGCTCGAAGAATCCACTGACAGGTATCAGGCAACGTTGTTGCTGTTTCATTGCAGTCCGGAAAGACGGGAGGCTTCTAACCGTCTCACTCCTCGCATTGAGAGTCTTGTTCTGAATCTCTAATGCACTTGTGCGATCTTTCGTCCAGTGAGGGACCAGTCCCCAGAAGCCAGAGGAGAGTTTTGGCGCCTCGGATGCAGGGAGAATCGGCCATGCCGGATGAGAGAACCCGGATCTTTGGTGATAGATGAGCCGACCATCTGTTGAGGCATAGGCGGGATAGGTATCAAAGATCGTTCCGAACTCCTCCTCTAAGGCCATTAACTCAGTAACGATAGACATATTGAAACACATCGCACTCCCCTCCTACTCGATAATAGTAGCATACAGAGACACCTTCTGTGATGATACCTACCTCTTTTTTCCCAATTATGGTATAATTCTTCTTATGCAGCACTCTCAAACTTTACTCTGGTATGATCTGGAGACATTCGGATTACATAATCAATATGACAAGATCGCTCAATTCGCAGCGATCAGGACCAACACGGATCTTGAGATCATACAAGAACCGATCGTTCTCTACTGTAAGATACCTGAGGATTATCTTCCTGACCCGCTAGCCTGTCTAGTAACCGGTATCACTCCGCAGTTGACCTTGGAGAAAGGGCTACCGGAGAGAGAGTTCATGCAGAAGGTCTTCTCTGAGTTCTCAAAACCGAACACCTGTGTCGTAGGCTATAACAGTATAGCCTTCGATGATGAGTTCATCAGAAATGCACTCTACAGGAACTTCTTCGATCCTTATGTTCGAGAATATGCCAATGGGAACAGTAGATGGGATGTGATGAACATGCTGCGTGCCGCACATGATCTGAGACCTGATGGCATCAAATGGCCTATCAACGAGAAGGGACGTCCATCTTTTCGACTAGAAAGCCTCACAAAAGAGAATGGTATCAGCCATGAAGACGCTCATGATGCTCTTGCAGACGTCTATGCGACGATAAGTGTTGCTAGACTCGTCAAGGATCATCAACCAAATCTTTATGACTACTCCTTCACACATAGATCAAAAAGACCTTTGAAGGATCTTGTCAATGTATTTAATCAGACACCATTCCTTCATACCTCAGGGATCCATACCACAGAATTCGGCTGTTCGGCTCTCATGATGCCGATAACCGCAGATCCCCATAACAGCAATGGTGTCTTGTGCTTTGATCTCTCCAAGGATCCTAGACTCCTCTTGGATGCAACCCCAGATGAGTTGAGAGAACACTCGAATCTCGTGAAGATAGGCCTGAACAAATGCCCTTTCATATCACCTGTATCGATCTTCACTGATGAGGTAGCAGAGCGACTCCATATCGATAAACAACTCTGTCGAAAGAATTTCAAGAGGATCAGAGAACGACATGATCTCCCAAGCAAGATCCATGCGACCTTCAGTACCCCCTATCAGGAGAGTACTTCCGATCCCGATTTTCAGATCTATTCTGGAGGATTCTTCCCCGATACAGATAGAGACCGATTCTCCATCATCAGAAGAGCCACTCCTGAGGAGCTGATGGACCTTAACCTGAGGTTTGAAGATAAACGGGTATCAGAGATGCTCTGGCGATATACCTGCAGGAACTATCCTGAGGCACTCAGCACAGAGGAACGACGTAAATGGCATAACTTCTGTGCAAGCAGACTACTCTTCCCTCCCGGGGATGTCATGACTAGTTATCAATTCTATACCCGGAAGATCAAAGAGAAGGTAGCAAGCAAAGAGACTACAGGACAAGGAAAACTCGTCCTGAAAGCCCTTGAAGAGTATGGAGAGGAGCTTCACAGAAAAGTGATCAAGTCTAACTGATCACCTTCATCTGCCTTCCTACCTTGATGAAGGCGGATAATGCACAGTCCAGGTCTTCTTTAGAATGGGCAGCAGAGATCTGTACTCGTATCCTAGCCCTTCCCTTCGGAACTACAGGATAGACGAACCCTATCACATAGATTCCTTCAGAAAGTAGTTTGTCTGCAAAGGCAACAGCAGTGACCTCATCATAGAGCATCACTGGAACGATGGGAGTATCTCCCTTCACGATATCAAAACCAGCTTCGATCATCCGCTCTTTGAAATAGGCCGCTGATTCGGTGACACGAACTCTGCTCAAGGACTCTCTTTCAAGTTTATCGATCACCGCAAGGGTGCCTCCAACGACCGCTGGAGCTAAGGTGTTCGAGAAAAGATACGGTCGGGAACGCTGTCTGAGTAACTCGATAAGTTCTTTTCGTCCTGAGGTACAACCACCACTCGCGCCACCGAGGGCTTTTCCAAAGGTGGTTGTTATGAGATCAACTCGTCCTATCACCCCACAGTACTCACTCGTCCCACGTCCCTTCTCACCGATAAACCCAGAAGCATGAGAGTCATCGACCATGACGAGTGCATCATACTGATCAGCCAGATCACAGATACCCTTGAGGTTCGCGATATCTCCATCCATGGAAAATACCCCGTCGGTAGCTATTAGCCGGTAACGGGCCCCTTTAGACTCTTTGAGACATCTCTCCAAGTCTTCCATGTTCGAATGCTCATATCTGAAGCGTTGTGCCTTACAGAGTCTCACTCCATCGATTATGGAGGCATGGTTCAATTGATCAGAGATCAGGGCATCTTCAGCTCCGAGAAGCGGTTCGAAGAGCCCCCCGTTCGCATCGAAACAGGCTGCATAGAGGATCGTATCCTCAGTCCCGAGAAACTTGCTCATCCGTTTCTCTAGCTCAGTATGAATCTGTTGAGTACCGCAGATGAAACGTACAGAGGAAAGTCCATAACCCCACTCTTTCATCGTCTTTGCTGAAGCCTCGATCACATCAGGGTCATTTGATAGACCTAGATAGTTATTGGCACAGAAGTTCAATACCTCCAACCCTCCACTCACCCCGATATGTGAACTCTGAGAGGTGGTGATCACCCTCTCACGTTTATACAAGCCATGTTCATCCAACTCTTTCATGAGGTCCTTAAGGTCCTCTTTCATCTTTCCAAACATCGTATTCTCCTTACCTGGTGATCACATTCGACCCTTGAGGGTCGTGATCATATCTGCTGTCATCGCATGTAGATCATAGGTCGGTTCCCAACCCCATTCTACACGTGCTGCATAATCCTCTAAAGAGTTCGGCCATGAATCTGCGATAGCCTGTTTGACAGGATCGACCTTATAACTGATCTGGAAATCGGGAATATGATTTCTGATATAGGCAGCCTGCTCTTCGGGGCAGAAACTCATCGCTGTGACATTGAAGGCATTCCTGTGGCGAAGACGATCGCCATCGGCCTCCATGATCGAGATCGCCGCAGCCACGGCATCAGGCATATACATCATATCGAGATAGGTACTACCTGATAGGGGGCACTCATACCTGCCACTGTTCACCGCTGCATAATAGATCTCAACAGCATAATCTGTCGTTCCACCTCCAGGAGGAGTCATATTGGATATGATACCGGGATAACGGATTCCCCTTGTATCAACATCATACTTATGGTTGTAGTAGTCACAGAGAAGCTCACCTGCCACTTTAGTCACTCCATACATGGAGGTCGGTCGTTGCAGAGTATCTTGCGGTGTGAAATCCTTGGGAGTCGTGGGGCCAAAGGAACCAATCGAGGAGGGGGTAAAAATCGAGCAGCCTGTCGATCGCGCAACTTCTAGAGCTACCATCAACCCATTCATATTTATGTCCCAGGCCATCTGGGGTCTCATCTCCGCAGTTGCTGATAACAATGCCGCTAGATGATAGATCGTATCAACCTGATACTCTTTAACGAGTTCAGTCAATCTCTCACCATCCCTGCAGTCCACCTTATGAAATGGCCCGGAGTTCACTAACTCTACGTTTATATCATCCCTGATATCAGTGAGAATCACATTATCCGTCCCATACCTCTTTCGTAGGGCTATGGCGATCTCCGACCCCAATTGGCCGAGAGACCCGTTTATCATGATACGTCTCATCTTATCTACCTTCCTCTATATATCTTGACTATACCTAGAATTCGAAATACAATATATTAAACTATTTTCATTATAGTAAACAAGGTTTATCATGTCAAACAAGATTTCACTATAATGAACACGAAAAGCAGGAGTTACAGGATGGAAAGACCTCCAAAGATCGGTAAGAATATCCAACAGTTGAGAAATTCACAGGGCTTCACCCTCAATGTCCTATCAGAGAGAAGTGGTGTATCAAAAGCTATGCTCAGCCAAATTGAATCAGATAAGGTGAATCCTACTGTAGCTACCGTTTGGAAGATAGCTCAGGGGTTGAGTGTGGAGATTCATGCACTCCTTGCCGGCAGTGTCGTTCCAAAGAGGAAATTCTTGATCAATCGATATGAGAACATCACCACACTCGATACCGATGCTGAAGGGGTACATGTCCATGTACTCTCACCATTAAGTATGGTTGAAGACCTTGAGATGTATATCCTCTCTTTCGAACCGAAGAGCAGACTTGATTCAGAAGCTCATTTCCCCAAGACTGAGGAGTTTCTCACCGTGGTAAAGGGTCATGTGAGAGTGAAAGCAGGAGAGAATGTCGGAGATCTTAAAAAGGGAGACTTCATCACCTATCATTGTGATGTCGACCATACGATCGAGAATATTGGTAATTCAGAGGCTAAGGTCCATCTAGTCGTTCGATATAATCAACAGATCGATACTACTCTATAACTGCTATAGAGTGAGTTTTTCTCGCTCGTTCTGCCGCGAACCCTATCCTATAGCTTTGGAGGAGTTCCTCCAAAGTACTATCACTGTCTCTGCGAGAGTTCATGAACAGTGATTCCATTAACCTCATATCACCTCCCCCATGACCTGTCACAGGATTCTTATCCTCCCATAAGAGTTGCCTCTTACCTTGGAAATGGTCGAAATAGGTGAGAGTCTCATCTGCTAGGGTGAATCTTCCCTCCAAGGTCCCTCTACTTCCATTTATCCTGACCCATCGACCTTCAAGGTAGGAATGTCCTTCAAGTGTCAGAGTCGCAGTCACCCCTGAGGAGGTCTGCATCATGACCACCTGATGATCAGGTACATCGTTATCACAACGAAATACACATCTACCATAGGAGCCACTTTCAAGTGCCTTCAATTTCCCCTCTCTACTCAGATCATCAGTGATCGCCGTAGAAGGCCACATATCCCACTCTGAGAGATAGCTTAGAGCCTTGATCTTGGAGAATATCCTACCTGTCAATCGAGGGAATCGCAGGATCACGTTTCCTGCGAAACTCAGGAATCTGTTAGAGGAGTATCGAAATCCACTTATCAGAGGAAGAGCACGCATATAGAGCCTTGGTGCATACCAGGAACAGGTTTCACTGTGGGGGCATCCATCAAGACAGAACTTTGGAGCCCCCTCAGGTGCATGCTCGCCCCGGTACCAACTAAGAACTCCTGTTGAGGCGACGGTTGAGATCCGTTCAGGAAGGAGCCAATTTATGATGTCGAGATCATGACAGCACTTTGCGATGATAATCGGAGAGGAGTCTTCCTCACGATTCCAATTACCTCTCACATAGGAGTGTGCAAAGTGCCAGTAGGAGATATGTTCAGACTGTTCGATATGGATGATATCCCCGATCATCCCTTCATCGATACTCTTCTTGATCGCACCGAAGAAGCCGGTATAACGAAGTACATGACAGAGATGGACCCGTCTATCGAGCCGTTTAGCAGTCTTATAGACCGTAAGGCATTCCTCCTCGGTCACTCCGATTGGTTTTTCCAGGATGATATCATATCCTATCTCCATCGCTTTTACGGCGATAGAGGTATGTAGCTGATCTTGGGTACAGATAAAGGCGTAATCTGCAGGGATCCGTTGATCGAGAAGTTCATCAGCGGTTGAGTAGAGTTGATCTTCTGTCAGGTCGAATAGTCGGGCAGCCTTTGTTCTACGGATCCTGTTCGGATCAGCGACCCCGGATACTCTCACAAACTCCTGATGTGATGCCATCCATTGCCCATAGATATCGAGACCCCGAAGACCGGCTCCTAACAACAAGACACGCTTCATATCCACTACCCTTTTTATTCCTTATGTAAAAACTCCTGAACCTCTTCTGCTTTCAGTCCATCTATCGGATTCTTATCGCAGAAGTCAGAGAACTTCTTCAACCATAGATCTTTATCACCCTCATGTTCATAGTGATATCTCATGAACATGATCAGTCTCTTAAAGGTGGGATTGTCCAGACCATGTTCCATGACACAAGCCTGCTCAGCGGCTGCCTGCTCTTCGATCCCGAGGATGGTCTCAAAGAACTCTTCGATGATCTTGTGTTTCTGAAAGATCATGCCAGCCTTCTTCTCTCCTGCTGTGGTGAGCGTTATCAGGCCATATGGTTCATAATTGACCAAGCCATCACGGGAAAGAGTCTGAAGTGCAGAGGTAACACTTGGCTTACTCACTTCGAGTTCAGCTGCAATCTCCTTGACTCGCACGACAGGTCTATCCTGTAGTATCTTATGTATTGCCTCTAGATAGTCCTCTTGATTACTAGTCGTATTCTTGTTCACCGATACCCCACCTTTCTTCGCTCTTACCACAATTCTACTCGCTCGACCTATTATACGTCAATAAGAGTATCACTATTGCTTCAACCCACACCTTAAGCTATACTCGCCTCATTATGTGGAAAACCTATTCTAAAGCTATATTAGCATGTCTACTCTGGTCAACGGCCTTCACCGGAGTGAAGATCGGATTGACCTATGCCTCTCCTCTCTATTTTGCAGGAATCAGATTCATGATCGCAGGGATACTCGTCTTAGTGCTGACCAAGGATCGTAAACATATCTTCTCCTTCTTAGCTCAGAACTGGAAGATCTCTTTGGTAGTAGGACTACTTCAGACCTCGATCATGTATGGTCTGTATTTCAACGGAGTCGATCTCCTTCCTGCAGGTATTGCAGCGATCATCGTCGGTGCCGGTCCTCTTATCACCGCGATCATTACCCATTTCACCATCTTGAATGATAGATTGTCAAAACAGAAGGTGCTCAGTCTCCTGATCGCTCTTACCGGGGTGATCCTCATCAGTATCAGCAGGAATAGTAATAGTGGCTCTCAAGACCATGAGATACTCGGTATCATCCTTCTGCTCTTCTCGAGTATGACGAATGCCTTCAGCCAGGTCATCGTCAAGAAGAGACCGAACAACCCGCTCCTGTTGAACGCTTCTCAGCTGTTCATAGGCGGTCTGATCCTAGTAGTGAGTTCTTTTATATTTGAAGGAGTCCCCACTTTAGTACTGCCAATGGAATTCTATATAGCCCTTCTCTGGCTCAGTGTAGTCTCTGCAGTATCATTCTCAATATGGTATACCCTTCTACAGGTCCCGGAGATCAAGGTATCAGAGATCAATATCTTCAAGTTCATCATCCCGGTCTCTGGTGCAATCCTCAGTTGGGTGATCTTCCCCGAAGAGAGCCCTCAACTCATGACCATCATAGGGATGGTGATCATAGCATTGTCTGTCATCCTCTATTACGGGAATAAGACACAAAGAGTCTCCTAGTATTCTATCCCCTCCTGAGCAGGGACGCCTCTACTACGAAAATGGTGTTTCACATCAGTGATCTCTGAGATCAGGTCGGATATATCAAGTATAGGTTGTGCCATGGCCCTTCCTGTTAGCAGGAGTGTGGGAAGTTCTTCTCTATGCTCCACCAGCCAGGAAGAGACCTCCTCAGCATCGATCCAACCATAGGTCAGGACATATGAGATCTCATCTAGTAGTATGAGATCATAATCTCCTGAGAGGATCCAGGTCTTAGCTTGTTCCCAACCCCTCTTCACCTCTTCGATAGATCGGGTATGATCCTTCTCTTTCCAGGTGAAACCACAACCGTAGTTCTCCCAGTCGATCCCAAGCTTTTGAGCCATCTTGAACTCTCCCCAATTCTCAGGGCCACTCTTGATGAACTGAAGTACACCACATCGCTGACCATGTCCACATGCTCTGAAGATCATACCGAGAGAGGCTGTGGTCTTCCCCTTACCATTACCTGTATACACACCGATTATATTCTGTTTCATACCAGCGACTATATCATGTTATCCTTGCGGTTGCCAATGAAACCTCCTATACTTCTCACCATGAGAATCAAACGAATTGACATTGCTGCAAGTACGGCCCTCTTCGTCTATGCAGCAAGCATGGTCATCACCCCGATATGTCTACTTGAGATGGCAAAGGAGTTCTCATTCTCCTATACCGGTGGAGGAGCTCTCGGTGGGGTAAAGAACTTCCTGATCCTCGCAAGTCTTCTCATCAGCGGGTTTATCGCAGCTAAGATAACCAAGAGACTAGCGGTCGGTACAGGAATGGTAATCGTAGGAATAACCCTCATCGGTGCAGGACTAGCAACGAGTTATGAGTTCGTCATGATCTGTATGATCATCATGGGAATCGGCTGTGGTCTCATAGAGGCCCTCACAAACCCTCTCATCCATGATGCTCACCCTGAGGAGTCGAACCGGTATCTCAACTATGTGAATGCCTTCTTCTCGATAGGAGTGGTATTCACCGTCATCATAGCCGGCTTTCTGCTCACCTTTGATATTTCATGGAGAACGATCTTCATCATGACGGGGATCCTGACCCTTACGTCTGCCCTTCTTTTTCTCCCAAAAGATGACGCAATACAGGAGTCAGGTTCATCAGTCCATTTCAAGAACTGGCTTCTGTGTCTCAAGCAACCGATCTTCTGGATACTGGCTACTGCTATCTTCTTCGGTGGTGCTGCAGAGGCTGCCTTCACGTTCTGGAGTGCCAGTTATATTCAAGTTCATTTCAGTGCGATGGCATCGGCCGGTGGAATAGGTACGGCGCTCTTCGCTCTTGCCATGGCAATAGGGAGAATGACAACCGGTAAGATCACGAAGAACCACCATGCAGACCGCTGGCTCCTACTGGGAGTCTCCCTACTGGGTCTCATCGTAAGTCTCGGGATCTATACTACTCCATCGATCAATATATTCTATCTTATGCTATTCCTCTCTGGTTTTGCCGTAGCTCCCTATTGGCCGACTATCCAATCGGTATCAACGACCTTCGTCAAAGGAGATCCTACTCTCCTGTTCATACTACTGTCCTGCTTCGGCATTCCCGGTATAGGGATAGCGACCTGGGTCATGGGGTATATCGGAGATATGAGTTCTCTCAATAGGGCTCTCATCGTCATACCTATCAGCTATATGATGGTGATCCTTTCCTGCATCCTGCTTTTACTCGTTACAAGAGCCAAGAAAAAACAGTGAAGTATCCTTTACGGGGTATCTGACTCATGCTAGTATCATGTTACAACTTGTAACATAAGAGGTAGTTATGTATAGATGGGAAGATCCGTCGATCATCGGGATCAACAAAGAGCCCTCACATGTGATCGCCCTGCCCTACGATACTATTGAAGAGGCCTGTTTTCCCGCAGCTTCAGGTGGCCCTTGGGGTGATCCTGAGGCTAAAGAGGCAGGACATCATTCAATCTGGAAGATGAGTCTGAACGGGAGCTGGAAGTTCAGTTTCTCTGAGACCTACGAACAGAGGGACCTCAGAAGTGATGACAGTGACTGGGAAACGATAACCGTCCCGGGGGTCTGGGAACTTCAGGGTTATGGAACACCCTATTATCTCGCTTTCGACTACCCCCCAGCTATCAGTAAAAGAAAGAGTCAGATCCCAAGGATCGATCATTCAGATACCCCTACTGGCATATACCAGAGGAGTTTTCTCCTGCCTGAATCCTGGAAGGATAGAACGGTCTATATCCACTTCGGGGCAGTAAAATCGGCGATGACCCTCTTTGTGAATGGGCAAGAGGTAGGTTACTCACAAGGCTCTATGACCCCTGCAGAATTCGTTTTGGATGAATATCTCACCGATGGGCTCAATTCCCTCAGAGTAGAGGTCTGCCGCTACTCTGATGGCACCTACCTAGAGGATCAGGATATGTGGTTCTTCAGTGGGATCTATCGTGAAGTATATCTTTATGCCGAGCCAGAGACTCATATCAGAGATCTTTTCGTACGATCTGAACTCGATTCGAACTATGAACATGCAAGATTGCTTATCGATATCCAGATTAGGAACAGCTCCAGGAATAATTCACATGGGTCAGTCGAGATGCTTCTCTTTGATGGTACAGAGTCCTTTCTTGGATCGGTGAACTATACGGTCAGGTCGCAGAGCATTGTGAGGTTAGATACAACATACCAGATCCCTTCACCAAATCTTTGGAGTGCAGAGATACCGAACCTCTACAGGCTCGTCTTCGTTCTCAAAGATATGCAGGGTCATATTCTCGAGACGAAGAGCCTGCAGACCGGCTTCAGGCAGATTGAGATCAAAGATGAACAGATTCTCTGTAATGGTCGCGCAATAGCGATCCGTGGGGTGAATCGACATGAGTTCGACCCAGACTATGGCCATGCTCTACCGAAAGAGCGCTATATAGAAGACATCATCATCATGAAACAGCATAATATCAACTCGATACGGATGAGCCACTACCCCAACGATCCCTATCTCTATGAACTCTGTGATGAGTTCGGCCTCTATGTTATGGATGAGGCAGAGGTGGAGACACATGCGATCAGGGCACTAGGGATCCCTGGATGGGACGACAGATGGAAGGATGCTGTAGTCGACCGTATGGAGAGGATGGTCCTTAGAGACCGGAATCACTGCTCTATCTTTATGTGGTCTCTAGGTAATGAGGCTGGTCACGGACCGAACTTCTTGGCTATGAAACAGGCCGCACAACGCTTAGATACGACACGTCAGTTTCACTATGAGGGGGATCTCACCATGGAAGTGAGCGATGTCCTCTCAAGGATGTACCCCTTGGTGGATATGCTCGACAAGGTCGGAAGCCATGAGGACCTTACGATCTCCTTGCTCGATAGACTAAAGAATAGATTCAATGACGATAATAAACCCTGTAGTGCGAAGAATTATCACGGGAAACCTATGATCCTCTGTGAATATGCTCATGCGATGGAGAACAGCCTTGGAAATCTTGATGAGTATATCGAACGTTTTGAAAGGTACCCGAATATCGCAGGAGGGTTCATCTGGGATTTCGTAGACCAATCCATCAGATCTTTTACCGAGGAGGGGCTATCCCACTGGCACTATGGAGGTGACTTCGGAGAGGAGAAGAGCCATCGTTACTACTGTGCGAACGGATTAGTAGCGGCAGATAGAAGCTATCATCCGAGTATCTACGAGGTCAAGAAACAGTATCAGAGAGTAGCCTTCACCTTTGATAATACCGCAAAGATCATTACGATCCTCAACAAGTTCGAATTCATCGACCTCAAAGGGTATTCTGTCATACTGAAAGCTACCTGTGATAGCAGACCAATAGGTACTGAGCAGATTATCCTAGATTCATTACCTCCTAAACAATCTTGCAGGGTCATCGTACCCGATAGGTTCCTCTCGCCACAGGGGGAGATCCTACTCACTATAGGGATTCAACTCAATGAAGACACCCTCTGGGCCCATGCAGGGTATGAGATTGCCTGGGAACAGTTCTGTATCGGCCAGTTAAGAAGACCGAGAACTGTGGAGAAAAGCAGGGAGCAGGTTATCATTGAGAACTCTACTATGCATCTCACTCTGAAAGCTGGGCATAACACCTATAGCTGGAATATTCTCTCAGGAGAGTTGTCTGTGATCGATCATGGAGAGGGAAACATACTGGCCGAACCACTAGTTCCAAACTTCTGGCGAGCGAGTATCGATAATGACCGGGATCTTGCAAACCTTTTTCCAAACCTCTCCCCCCTCTTTCCTAAAAGAGCATCAAGGAGAGGGACTGAGAAGATCAGACTCAAACGGTTTAGCCATAGAGTAGCGGAGGATTCAGTCGTTGTAACAACATTGCTATCCTCCCCCATCTTCAAAGAGCCGCTTTCGATTACCTATTCAGTATCTCCTGAAGGGGTCCTCCAGATTGAGATGGTAGGACGCCCGAAAAAGGACCTCATGAGGTTTGGATTGAGATTCGGATTGACTAGGGTTTTCGATACCTTCTCCTGGTATGGAAGAGGTCCTCAGGAGAGTTACTCGGACCGAATAAAGGGAATGAAGATTGCGCGATATACCCTCCCGATCGAAGAGTTACCCCACCTCTATATGCGACCTCAGGAAAACGGGAATAGAAGTGATATCAGGGATTGTACCCTCTCTGGGCCCGATAGGACCCCTTTCTCCATAATGGCAGCTCCAGACCTCTTTCATATGGGAATACAACCGTGGTCTCTTGAGCAGCTCGAAGATGCTGAACATATATATGAGTTAAAACATAGTAATTTTCATACGTGTACGTTAGACTATAGACAGATTGGTGTCGGTGGAGATAAGCCTGGAATGATCAATCTCCATAGACAATATCGTATTGCTAAAGGAACCCTTTATCGATATGGTATAGCAATAGCACCATTGAAAGAGGATGTGATATATGGAAGAGTTGACTCCCTTAAGGATAAAAAGAAGAAATAACCTGTTAGAGATCGCAGAGGATTTTTTTATAGAGAATGGGCTACATACCAGTACTATGGAAGATATCGCATCTGCTTCTGGAATCTCCCGTCAGACAGTATACCGGTATTATGGATCAAAAGAGGAGATCGCCTTCGCTGTTGAACTCCGAGTCCTCAAAAGAATATTCACGAGACTTGAAGAACTTTTCACAGCAGCGAACGGGCTCGGAATGGAGAGTATCTATGAGATGTCGAGTGAACTCATCTCATCCTTCGTTGTAGAATATGAGAGAGAGCTCAAATTCACCGGGGTATTCGATACCTACTTCCAACAATACCCAAATTCTTCATTCTATGAAGAGATGAAAGCCGTATTGAAAGACTTTGAGAACCCTTTTACCAGTATGATCAAATTCGAGGTCGAACATAACCATATCGAATTGGAGTACCCTGCCGAACTCTTAGGGGAGATAATCTCCAATTCACTCCTTTCCTTATGTCAGAGAGTCCTTCTCAGAAGAGAGACTCTCAAAGAGGAGTATGGATTGGATCCTATCATCATGGTCCCCATCCAGTTGAAGCTTTTTATCAGAGGTATGCTACAGCGTTAATACCCATAGATAGAGATTATTGACAGGAGCGACTTCTTGCTCCTGTTTTTTTATCTTCTGACCTAACAAGCCTTAAAGAGTAAAAGACTGCAGCAGGTATGATACCCACCGCAGCCTTTCTATCAGTTAAAACGGCTAGATCTATTTTCTTAGGTAGGAATCGATAGCTTGGGCACTATTTCTTCCCTGAGCTATGGCATGGACCACCAATGAGGCTCCCATAACAGCATCTCCAGTCGCAAATACACCATCAACAGAAGTCATATAGCCCTTTGTCACTGCTATGTTACCTCGAGGGTCTGTCTCAAGTTTGAAGCCCTTCACGAGGGGGGACTCCCTGAAAGGAACAAATCCCATACTCAACAGCACGATATCTGCATCAAGGAGGAAATCAGAACCTGAGATCTCCTTGAACGAGTTATTTTCCCATTCCAATCGAGAACAACCGACCTTTACGACATTACCATCTTTACCATAGATCTCTTTCGTCCCTATGCTCCAGAGTCTCTCACAACCCTCTTTATGAGAGGTAGAGGTCCTCAGGATCTTCGGCCATTCCGGCCAGGGGTTCGATTCTATCCTATCTTCACTCGGTTGAGGCAGCAGCTCTATCTGAGTCACAGACTTACAACCTTGCCTTATCGCAGAGCCGACACAATCTGACCCGGTGTCACCACCACCGATCACAACGACATTCTTACCCTTGGGGTCTATCAGCTTTCTTTTAGAGATCGTATCACCGAGGACGAGTTTCGTCTGTTGAGTAAGAAAATCCAAGGCAAAATGGATACCCTTCAGTTCCCTCCCGGGTATCTGCAGGTCTCTGGGTTTCGGAGTACCTGATGCGAGAAGTATCACATCGTAGTTCTTTTTCAGATACCTTGTAGAGATATCACGTCCGACCTCGACCTCAGTCTCGAAATTGACCCCTTCAGCTGTTAACTGTTCAAGTCTTCTATCGATGATGCCCTTCTCGAGTTTGAAGTTCGGAATCCCATACATCATCAGACCACCAATCCGATCAGACTTCTCAAAGACCGTGACGTCATGCCCCAGGCGGGCAAGCTGCTGCGCTGCAGAAAGACCTGCGGGGCCAGAACCTATCACGGCAACCTTCTTACCAGTCTTCACGGGTGCTACCTGCGGGGTTATCCACCCCATCTCCCAACCATGTTCAGCGATCTTCAGTTCTATATGCTGACAGGTCGTAGGATCATCATTGATCGATAAGGTACAGGCTGCTTCACAGAGAGCCGGACAGATACGTCCAGTGATCTCCGGGAAATTATTGGTTGAATGCAGAAGCTCCAAAGCCTCTTCCCAGTTATCATGATAGAGTGCATCCGAATAATCGGGGACTCTGTTTCCTACCGGACAACCATACATATGGCAGAAAGGGACACCACAATCCATACATCTATGGGCCTGATCCTTGATCTTCTCATCTGAGAGATCCACTTGAACAGGTTCGAAGTCCTGTATTCTTTCATCAACAGGACGATAGGATGGTGTCTCTCTTTCGATCTTCATGAATCCATTATGTTTAGACATCATAGACCTCCTCAGTTGCTGACAGTGTCTCATCATCTCTGTCTTCGTTCATTTTCATTCGCTCTAATACCTTTCGATAATCTACCGGGATGACCTTCACGAACAGTGGAAGCTGAGCCTCCCAGTTCTCGATGATCATTTGAGCTGTTCTACTCTCTGTCAGATCGTAGTGTTTCTGAATCAAAGTCTTGAGAATATGTTTATCCTCTTTACTCCAGACTCCTTCAAGTTCTACCATGTCAAGATTACATCTTGTATCAAAGAGCTCAGAGGGGTCGTAGACATATGCGATACCACCACTCATTCCTGCAGCAAAGTTCTTACCGGTAGAACCTAGGACAACGACCGTACCACCTGTCATATATTCACAGCCATGGTCACCTATACCCTCTACGACTGCAATGGCACCACTGTTCCTGACGGCGAACCTCTCACCAACCTTTCCATTGATATAGACCTCTCCACCGGTCGCACCGTAGAGAACTACGTTTCCACTGATGATATTCCTCTCTGGTTTGAATCGGGAACCTTCAGTCGGGGTGAGTATGATCTTTCCTCCACTGAGTCCCTTCCCCATATAGTCATTCACATCACCTTTGAGGTTCAGTGTGATACCAGGAGCAAGGAATGCACCAAAGCTCTGTCCTGCAGTACCTTTCAGATTGATGGTCAACGAATCATCAGGGAGACCTTCTGCGCCGAACTGCTGAACCAGCTTCCCACTGATCGCAGACCCGACGGTTCTATGGATGTTCCTGATCGGAAAATCTAGGGTCATCGGTGTTGGGTCCTTCCAGAAGCCCTTCAATTCCTTCTCGATAGCCAGATCGAGATCTGTAGGTTCGTTCTCAATGATCTTCCGAGTAAAATGGAGGTCAGGTTCTCTCTCTAGATGTTCAGCATTCAGGATCTTTTCGAGATTCACATGGTTCGCCTTCCATTTATGGATAGCAGGCTGAAAATCAAGCAGGTCTACCCTACCGACCATCTCTTCAAGAGTCCTGAATCCTAATTGAGCCATATATTCTCGAAGCTCTGTAGCGACGAAACGCAGAAAGGCTTCAGCATAGTCAGCTTTACCCATGAACCGTTTTCTCAGTTCGGGGTTCTGTGTAGCAACGCCCACAGGACAGGTATTAAGATGACATTTTCTCATCATCACACATCCGAGGGTTATGAGTAGAGAGGTACCGAACCCAAATTCCTCAGCCCCAAGCAGGGCTGCGATAGCAAGGTCCTTACCAGTTTTGAGGTGTCCATCCACCTGGACGATGATCTGTCCCCTCAAATTATTGAGTATCAGTGATTGTTGAGTCTCTGCGAGTCCCAACTCCCAAGGTAACCCGGCATGCTTTATAGCAGTCAATGGGGAGGCTCCAGTACCACCGTTCTGTCCCGATATGAGGACCCTATCAGCCTTTGCCTTTGCTACACCTGAAGCGATGGTACCTACACCAGCCTCTGATACCAGTTTGACTGATATCTCAGCACCACTATTCACTGTCTTCAGATCCTTGATCAGCTGAGCAAGGTCTTCGATCGAATAGATATCGTGGTGAGGAGGAGGTGAGATCAACGTCACTCCCGGAGTCGTATGTCTGATCTTTGCGATATAATCTGAGACCTTCGCACCGGGAAGTTGTCCACCTTCTCCAGGTTTTGCCCCCTGTGCCATCTTGATCTGCAGTTCATCTGCGCTCATCAGATACTCAGTCGTCACCCCGAATCGTCCGGAGGCGATCTGTTTTATCCTTGAACGTTTCGAATCACCGTTTGCAAGAGTCTTTGATCTTGCGGGGTCTTCACCACCCTCTCCACTGTTACTCTTCGCTCCGATACGATTCATAGCGATTGCTACAGTCTCATGAGCCTCCCGACTGATAGATCCGATCGACATCGCTGCAGATACGAATCGTCTTGTGATTGCCTCTACAGGTTCGACCTCCTCTAACGGAATGGGAGTGGTCTCTTTGAACTTTATCAGACCACGAAGTTCTCCGTTCTCCTGATAATAGGAGTCCATAAGAGCACTGAACTCTTTAAACACAGAGTAGTCGTTGGTCTTAGTCGCATGTTGTAGTTTATAGATGGCCTCAGGAGACCAATAATGTTTTATACTGTTTCTTCGATAACGATAAGCACCTCCGGCCTCTCTGAGTCTAGGTTTGATACCATTACTCGGATCACTCTTCTCCAATCTCTGTGCAGCCTCTTTACTGATCTCAGCAAGTCCGATACCACCGATTCGTGAGACAGTCCCGGTAAAATAGGTATCGATCACATCATTATTCAGACCGACAGCCTCGAAAATCTGCGTATTGAAGAAACTATGGAGGGTCGATATACCCATTCGACTGAAGGTCTTGAGTAGCCCCTTCTTGATTGCGTTGACATAGTTGTCAGAGGCAAGCTCAGGTGATAACTTCCCGAGTTTTCCACTCTCAGCAAGATCCCTCACTGTGGAGAATGCGATATAGGGACAGAAAGCATCACAGCCGAAAGCGATGAACAAGGCATAATGGAATACCTCTCGAGCCTCACCGGTCTCGATGATGATACCGACCTTACCTCGAAGTCCCCTCTTGATCATATGCTGGTGCAGTCCTGATACCGCAAGAAGTGAGGGAATCGGTGCCTTACCGTTCCCCGCATTCTTATCGGTCAGGATGAGTAGGGATATCCCCGCTTCTGCAAGTTCCTCGGATTTTTTGAAGATGCCATCAAGAGCAGCTTTAAGATTCTCACCCGTCTCATCAGGTTCGAAGACGATATCGAGATCAGCAGTCTTGAGGTCCTCATGGTTGTTGTTTCGGAGTCTCATCATATCTCGAGTACTCAAGACAGGGTGCCCGAGTTTCAGCGCTCTGAACTGTGTCTCCTCGACATCTAGAGGATTACTCTCATTCTCGATATAACTCTCGAGGGACATGACAAGTTGTTCTCTCAAAGGATCGATAGGAGGGTTCGTCACCTGTGCGAACATCTGTTTGAAGTAAGAGAAGAGGAGGTCGGAACTATTTGAGAGCACAGACAATCCTGTATCATTACCCATGGAACCGATTGCCTCCTGCCCCTGCTTTGCCATCGGGGTCATGAGAGTCTTCAGATCCTCATCGGTATAACCGAACAGAAGCTGTTTCTGTAGGAGTTCTGCCTTATCCATCTTGGCTACTCCAGAGGGCATGAATAGTCCTCTGAGCTCTATCTTCCTATCTTTTACCCATCTTCTATAGGGATACTGTCTTGAGAGTTTTGCCTTTATGACGTTATCAGGGATGATACAATGCTGCTTCAAGTCAACGAGGAACATCTTTCCCGGTTGAAGGCGCCCCTTCGATCTGATTGATTCTGCAGGTAGGTCGACAACTCCGGTCTCTGAGGCTAGTACGATCAGTCCCTCTTTGGTGATGGTATATCGTGCAGGTCTCAGACCGTTTCGATCGAGGGTAGCTCCGATATAACGTCCGTCGGTGAACACCACTGCAGCTGGTCCATCCCAAGGTTCCATGATTGTCGTATGGTACTCATAGAATGCACGTTTATCTGCACTCATCTGGATTTCAGAAGAATAGGCTTCAGGGATCATCATCATCATGACATGAGGAATGGATCTTCCTGCCATGGTGAAGAGCTCTAATACATTATCGAAGATCGCTGAGTCTGATCCGGTCTCATCGATAATAGGAGTGATGGTCTCGATATCCTCTCCAATGACCTTTGACGACATGAAGCCCTCACGAGCTCTCTGTCTGTTGATATTACCTTTTACGGTATTGATCTCTCCATTATGGGCGAGATATCTAAAAGGTTGTGCCAATCTCCATTCAGGAAGAGTATTCGTACTGAATCTAGAATGGACTATCGAGAAGGGGCTAGTGAAGTAGTCATCCGAGAGGTCAGGATAATACTCTGGTACCTGCACTCCGGTCAACAGCCCCTTATATACGATCAGACTATGGGAGAGTGAACAGACATAGCATTGACTGATATCAAACTCTGTCACTGTCTCTAAAGCCTTCTCTATTCTTCGACGAAGGACATAGAGTCGTCGTTGAAAGCTCTCTGAGTCCTCTTCTATCATAGTTATGAAGAACTGTTTGACTTGAGGTTGTGTGGAAAGAGCAAGTTCACCGAGACATGAATCATCTGTCGGAACATCTCTCCATCCCAAAAGCCTGAAGGTATTCTCTGCTATGACCTCTTCAATGATCTGACTACAGGTAGTTGCTGCTGACTCCTCGGTTGGGAGAAAGGTCATTCCCACTGCGTATGATCCTGCCTCTGGAAGTATGAAATCCTTGATCTCTCTTCGCATGAATGCATCTGGGATCTGCAGCATGATACCAGCACCATCACCGGTTAGAGAGTCTCCACCTACCGCTCCACGATGTTGAAGGTTCATCAGAACCTGAATTCCCTCTTGAACGATAGAATGACGAGGTTCACCATCTAGATGGGCAATAAATCCGACTCCGCAGCTATCATGTTCGAAGGATGGATCGTATAATCCATAGGCCTTTTGCCTTCCGGATGCATTGCGGTTTTCCGCAAATTGTTTCCCATAATTGATTTGTTGCATATATTCCCCTTAAATACAATTGTATATTTATACAGTTTTTATGCATATATAAAAAGTTTTTATGTATATTATGCGAAAATATAGGCTTTGGTCAAGTATCGGTACTTTCCAGAAATCTTGAATAGATTATTATAATAAATAGATTTAATGGTATCTTTTTAGGTATACCGCAATCTGGTGCAAGTCTTATTCATCTTTTCCACACTGAAAGCAAAAATGATGATGTAAAAAGAAAAACCTCTTTTAGAAATTTTCCCAATCTCCAAAAGAGGTCTCGTTCACCATAGCTGATAGTTAACTAATACTGAGAAGCAGCCTTAGTATATTCATCTTTTACCTTCTGCAGTCTCAGCAGCTCTGTATAGGCATCAGGATTATGTGTCTGTCCATGGACCTCTTCCATGATCCCGATAGCTGAATCAAACTGTCCAAGCACTTCGAAGATTATCGCAGCATTGAATCCGGCAGCCATATTCCTGCTACTGTACCAAAGGTCAAGATAGATATCGAGGGCCTGATCATACTGTGAGTTCTTGATATATTCTTCAGCAATCTCAGATCTAGGATCTTTTGTCTTATCATCCTTCAGTGATCGATATTCTCGAACATAATAGGGAGCTAGTTGTCTACTGATAGTTGATTCGAAACCTCGAGCGATCCTCTGATACAGTGGCTCGAGAAGTGGAGCTTCGAATGTATTCTCGTTTTCGATCAGAGTATCTCTATACTCATTTCCAGACATATATTTAGTAGCAAGGATAATACCTCTTTTCAGGTCCACGACGGTATAACTCACACCGAGTTCGACCTCTTGAACATAATAGTTCTCAAGAAAGACATCATAGGTCTCAGTCACGGAGTTCCATACATTGACCTCTCGTTCCTCTACCCTCTCATTATAATCCATGTCTTCGATGGTACCCATGACAGCTGCTTCGATGCCTAGACTATCATACATGACACGATTAGAAAGAAGCGCTACAGCTGTAGAATTACGGTAGGGCGCGAACTGTTCCTGAGAGACAACGGTGAAATAGTTCGTATTATTCAAAGTCCTGATGGTCCGCTCTGTCATATAATCTGCGATATCTTCATCTAGACCCAGTCGGTAGCCGGTAGTCTTTACACTGTCACCAAAGAGGAGGTCGATGATCATCTTACCCGCGAACACCTCATCAGATATTTCGTAAGGCTCGTAATCAAATACTGCTAAAGTCCTGTAATCAGACATATTCACTTCTGCTGGTTTTAATACATCAAAGCCGACAGTCGTTGCACAACTGGTAAATGTCATGACGATCAAGGTCATGAGCATAAGGCTAACAAAGGCAATTCTTTTCATAATTCTCTCCCTCTAAATGACTTTTTTCAATTATACCATACTAGAATCATGTTTAAAACAGAGTTTTTTATTTGAGTTTTATATGATACATACGATACAAACAGGTGTTACCCTGTCTCCCTCTATTCTTGGAAACCTGATCTCAGAGAAATAGTTACAAAGCCGTTAAGACTATTTGTCCCATACCTCTCTCTCTACGAGCTGTTTTACCGCTGCTTCTGCCCACCCTCTGTTTGCCATGGGACTAGCAGGACTCGGGTGAAGCACCCAGGTGACCCTTGGTCGGTCGGAATCACCAAAATCCATTCGTTTTATAAGCGTCTCGAATTTCTTCTGGGCATATTTTCCAACACCCACAAGTATCTCAGGAGAGAGGATCTCCAAAACCTTCATAATATAGACATCACAGACCTCTTCGATCTTATCTCGATCCTCTTTAGGAAGTTTATCGGGAGTGAGGTTCTTCCCGCTTGGCTCCATGAAGACGAGCGGACAGTAGTTGAGGACAAAATGGTCGCAAAAGAAATCATCTGGATCGGGAAACCGTTCCATCATGAGTCCCCAAAGCCTTCTTCCACTCACCTCTGACCGAGTTGTGGAGAATCCCAAGATCGGACGTTTCGGGTGTTCGACCTTAGGTCTTCCGACCGGTTCCTCGATCTTGAGCCACTCCTTCACCGCTTTGACCTCTCCAAAGGGAACCCCCGTCTGAGCCATCCCCCAGGGACCGGGATTCATTCCTAGGAAGATGATACGCTTCTTAGATGAACCATATCGTTGCAGGAATCTCTTATGAGGTTCCCATGCATAATCGAGGGGATTATAGACCGTAATATCATCACGACTGAAGGTCAAGCTGTCTACATCATGAGAAAGCTGGTGTGTCAGTTCTATCAGTTGATCAGTCATCGCTCTCTATTCTCCTTCCATCCCATTTCGATACCATCGTTTACCTGGTTGTGCGATCCCTCTTTTTCGTGAGATCACGAAGAAGGCAATGACAACAAAGACTAGATACCCCAGACTGATCAGGACTGCCAACCACATGAGTGATGGATTATTCCCTGTTACACTATAGGCAGGGAGATTGATACTTAGGATCAGTGGTATCGCGAAGAGAAATGTCAAACCACTCGAATACATATAATCAGAAGCTACAGGAGTCTCGAACTCCGGGTCGATGACCCGAAGAAGCGCAAGACCAGTAGGCATCGTCCCTGTTGAGGCACCGAAGATGATGAGAGATCTATGGAACTGATGGTCTACGAACATTCTTGAACAGATCCAAGGAAGAGTGAAATAGGCTGTGAGTCCACCAAAAGAGGTGAGGATTAGAATAGGTAACCAGTAATGTGCTACTACTACCAAGGAGATGGCAGCGATAGATGCGGTTACCATGATATCTATCGATATACCGGAGATACGAGTCATAGTCCCGTTATCAATGACATACTGGAGTTTTGTCTTATTGAGTAAAGCCTTCACAAGCAGAGCTGTCAGAGCTGAGAAGATAAAGTTTATCCCCCACAGATTCGTAGCCAGTTCAGTACCCAGAGGACCGATAAAGGAGAGAAGGAAGGTGATCAGATGAAGAAGTCCATAGGAGAGAAGATAGACAGCGAAGACAAAAGCAGCATTGAAGGTCATAGAATCAATCGCTTCAGGTTCAGTTGACATATACCCCGCAGTCGGTCGTTTGACACCACGTCTGAAGATGCCATTACTCGTATCCTTGTTCCTGATCTTCTGAACCTCCTCTTCGGAGATCCATTTTCTTTTGAGACCAAGATTGATGAGGAAAATCCCTCCAAAACAACCCCAGAGAAAGCCGATTGCTGCAAAGGTCAAGCCTACTGAACCGGCACCCTCAAAGCCAAGAGCTTCCCAACCCGAACCGATGGTAAAGGCCTGTCCAGGTCCTAGAACGAAGCCAAGAGGTAGACAGAAACCGATTGCAGGAAAAAGGTCAGGCATCACGGTATTGATCAGCAGGATAGTCACGAGAAGACCTACTACACACTGAATGGCGTACTGGGAGAGAACCCCGATCGCTGTCGGAAATATCCTCTTCCTCATCGCTTGAGATGCCTTTGGAGACTTTCGCAAGGTCATCGCTATGAAAGACAGGTTGAGTAGATGATAGACGAGTACACCAAGAGTCACGGTCTCTAATGCGAATCTGGGAGCGATGAAATTATAGAAGATCAGCAGGATGAAACCTGCTGTCAATGCATTGGGTATCAGATATTTCTGAAAGAATTTCACTTTAGATCTGATATAAGATCCTAGCAGGAGTGCTGCTGATAAGATGCCGAGATGTATGAATGTGGTCCAGTCGTAATTCATAGGTTCCTCCAAGTAGTGTAGTGCTTATAGTGTACTGTTTGAGATAGCCTCATATACCGCAAGGTATTTGAATGCAGAACTTCTCGGCGCAGGGAATTTGAATCGATACATTATGTTATTGTGATAGAACTCAAGGTTTCGTTGCATAGCTACTGCTAACGATTCGATCTCAGAGAAGGGAAAGAATGTGATCTCTCCCTTTTGAGTCATCTGTAACCCCTTGATGGTCATATTGATCTCCGCAGAACCGCGGACCTTCATCCTCTTCTCACGATACCCTTCAAAGACCTTGACCTGATCTCCGGGAAAGATGAACTCCTCATCTTTCCAGAACCCTTGAGACACTCGCTCTTCTAGCTTCTTCTGTTGCCAGCTATTCCAATCAGCTACAGTCTCATACCCCTCTTCACCCTCTTCATATTCGAAGAAGCCATAGATATCCATGGTCGCTGTGTATCCACAAGAGGTACAACTGACATCGTTCCCCAAAGACCTGAGGGTAGCCATCTTCCCACATTCAGGACAGATATAGAGGACATGCTCCACAAATTCTGCACGAGCATCACTCTTGAAGAGAATCTTGTTCTCTCTTTGGAACTCATAGGCATCATAGGAGATACGATCTGTGAGCATTGCATCTATCTCACTGACCTTCATCTTTGCGAATTCCTCAGGCATGATCGGATCCTGGTACTCTATGGTGAGTTTTCCCCTTCGGCGTTTGCTCGCCCATCTAGGAAGTGTATGGTATCCACCTTTAAGGGTACAGATGACAACAGGTACCTTCAGCATCCTGACGAGTTTTGCTGTAGCAAAGAATAGCGGCAGACTTCTCCCGTCCCAGGTCCTTTGTCCTTCAGGAAACATCCCGACGATCCATCCCTTCTTTATGCTCTCTGTGATCTGCTTGATCGTATAGTAGTCTGACCGAGACTTTGATTTAGAGATAGACCCGATCAGTTTCCTCATCGCATACCGGAGAAATCTATTCCTGAATAGGGTATCAGCTGCTACCCAATGTATATGCTGTTTATGCATGAGGGATATAAGAATCGGATCAAAGGTATTTACGTGATTTGCTAAGACTATATAGGGAGGTTCCAGATCGAAACTCTTCTGAGCATTCAATGTATGCAGGTTGTACATGGGTCTCATAGGGATCTTATACATATTCTTCACAATATTGACAAATCCCATCGATACACGGACATCTCGATCTTCTTGTGGCTTCAATTCATTCATAAGTAATAATCCTATCCTATTGATAATAGAATAGTACCCTGTTACTAGAAAATTAGCAATAAACGTTTAACATCTCGTTTAAGCCATCTCGTTTAAGGCTACTCTTAAAAGAGCTATTGAGAAGTTTTAACGGGTAAACCCAATCTTTTAACACCTTCACTCGCTCTTTGACCATATACCAATTATGGAACTTTTTAACCATATGCATATCATTATTTATGGCAGTAACAGGTCAATTATGGTACAGTAGCTAACCATGAGTTATAAAGCTGTTATTTTTGATAAAGATGGGACCCTCTTTGACTATTACACCGTCTGGGCCCCTGTATTTCGTGAGAATATTGAATTCCTCCTCGAATCACAGGGAAGAACTCAGGATAAGAGGCTTAAGCATGCGATCCTCGAACTCCTTGGGATCGGTACAGATGGGATCAATCCTGATGGATTGATCTTCAAACATAATGGCCCATATATGCTGTTCAATCTCTTTATCTTCAGTAAGAGAAACAGACTCTCCTACCGATTACTCGTCAAAGGTCTCAAAGATGGTTTTTATGAATCGAAGAATCTAATCAAAGAGTCATTGATAAAGGAGACTGATGAGCAGTCGCTCATCCCACTTTTCAGTAAACTCAAAGAGGCAGGTTATATCATAGGGATAGTCACGAGTGACAATCTTGAGAGTACTCAGATCTGTCTCGAACATTTCAATATATCAAACCACATCGATATGATCTCAACCTATGATGATCATTTCAAGAAGAAGCCTCATCCCCAATCATTCGAGGCCTTCTGTAAGAGATTCTCCCTCTCCCCTGAGGAGGTGATCATGGTTGGAGATGCTCCGGTTGATATGACCTATGCAAAACGTGGTAGAGCAGGCTACAAGATCGGGGTACTTACCGGATCAAGGGACGTGAAGCGCCTCTCAAAAACCGCAGATGTCATTTATGATGATATCCAGGATCTTATTAACGATCGGAAGATATTCACCTCCTAGAGCTCTCCAAGCTTGTAAAAGAGCATAAAACTCTATAGATTGTAGATGAATCATAAAAAAAGCGGGGAAGTTCTCATTGTCAACGATCCTACATATTCTCACCCATAACATCATCCCCGTCTTCATCATCATGGCAGTAGGATTCTCTATAGAGAAAAAATTCGATCTCCATATAACGAGTCTGACAAAGATCAACTTCTATGGAGTCACCCCCTGTTTCATCTTTGCGAACCTCTATTCCGTAGATATACCCTTCTCTATGCTCTATGTCATCTTCTTCATATTGCTCTTCATGGCAGTCTCTTGGATAGTGGCCCTCATCTTCGCTCGTCTCCTTTCATTATCACGATCCGAATCGAGTGTCCTCGTCAATGCGGTGATATTTCTCAATTCAGGGAATATGGGGCTACCGATCATCACCTTGGTCTTCGCTTCATCGGTACTCTTCGAGCAGGCGATCACCATACAGATCTCTGTCTTATTGATCCAGAGTATCGGCGCTCAGACCCTAGGCTTCTATATAGCCCGTAGAGGAAATGGCTCTGTACATTGGAAGGACTCTCTCAAGAGTATCTTCAAGATGCCTGCGATATATGCCGGGATCTCTGTTTTGATATTCAAAGCGATCCCCATAGATCTTCAGACGATGTTCTTCTGGCCATCATTGCTCTACATGAAGGATATGATGATCGGGCTTGCCCTTATGACTTTCGGTGTCCAGTTAGCCAAGACAGAATGGAAGATAGAGGGGATAAAGGTCTTCGTAGCGGTATTCCTCAGACTCGTAGTAGGTCCGATTATCGCCTTCGGATTGATCAAACTATTCAACTTCTCAAACGTGATCGCTCAGGTACTCCTCATCTCTTCTACCATGCCTACAGCAGTGAATACGGCCCTTGTAGCCGTTGAATCCGACAACTCCCCAAAATTGGCTTCACAGATCGTCATGCTCAGTACGATCATGAGTCTTTTTGCCCTTACGATCGTCATCGCTCTTAGCAGTTATCTATTCCCTGTCACCTGATGAAATAGGTTTCCTTTTACTCAGCTTATACCTATATTTATCCTATGAGGGGATAATGATATGAAACCCAAAAGACCATTAAATGATAAAGAGAGATACATCCTAGAGAGAAAAGGTACAGAGGCTCCCTATTCAGGTGAGTATTGGAACCATTTCGATCAGGGAATATATACCTGTAGAAAGTGCGGTAGTCCGTTATACCGTTCAGAGGACAAGTTCTCCTCTGATTGTGGGTGGCCGAGCTTCGATGCAGAGATCCCTGGAGCGGTAAAAAGAGAGACTGATGTAGATGGCTACCGGACGGAGATCCTCTGTAGTAGTTGTGAAGGTCATCTTGGTCATGTTTTCACTGGAGAACAGTTGACCGATAAGAATACGAGACATTGTGTGAACTCCCTTTCGATGAAGTTCCACAAGACAAGACAAGCCATATTCGCCTCCGGTTGTTTCTGGGGAACCCAGTACCATATGGACAAAGCAGCCGGGGTCCTGCTCACCACCGTGGGCTATACAGGAGGATCAACCTCAGAACCAACTTATGAGGAGGTCTGTACGGGGAGTACCGGTCATCTTGAAGCTATCGAAGTCCTCTATGATCCTGAACACACAGACTTCGAGACACTAGCAAGACTCTTTTTCGAAACACATGATCCATCACAGAAAGACGGTCAGGGACCTGATATCGGATCTCAATATCTCTCTGCGATCTTCTATCATAACAAGAGGGAGAAGGAGACTGCAGAACAGCTTATCGCCTATCTGAAGAGGAAGAAGATACTGGCGGCGACAAAGCTTCTCCCTGCTGGGATATTCTGGCCTGCAGAGCCATATCACCAGCACTATTATGAGAAAAAGAACTCCTCACCCTATTGCCATTTCTATACAAAGCGATTTTGATCCAGTATACTCTCCCCTATGATACACCTAAAGCATATTACGGTACGAAGACAGGGGAAGGATATCCTAGATGACCTGTCTCTCGATATAGAACAGGGGATGCATATCGCTATCATCGGGCCAAACGGTGCCGGTAAATCGACTCTAGTCCAGGTCATCACAAAAGAGATGCATCCGATCTATCGTGAAGATCTCGAAATGACTATCTTCGGTAAGACGCGTTGGAACGTGTTCCAACTCCGTAAGAAGTTGGGTATCGTCTCTGATAGACTCACAGATCTCTGTAACTCTACCTACTCCGCCTCTGATATCGTACTATCGGGTTTCTTCAGCAGTATAGGCATCACCTTCAATCACCAAGTGACCCAACCTATGATCGAGAAGAGCCTGGAACTCATGGAGTTCATGGGTGTCGATCACTTATGGGATCGTCAGATGAACAGACTCTCCTCAGGAGAGGCAAGACGGGTTCTTATAGCTAGAGCTCTAGTTCATGAGCCCGCAACGCTCATTCTTGATGAACCTGTCTCGAATCTTGACCTAAAGACTCAGAGACAATTCAAAGAGCGAATCAGAACGATTGCAAGAGGTGGGAAGAACATCATACTAGTCACCCATGACCTGGCAGAGATCATACCAGAGATCGAGCACGTGATCATTATGAAAGAGGGTAAGGTCTTCGCTTCCGGTAAGAAAGAGGAACTACTCACAAAAGAACTCCTATCGGAGGTCTATGAGACAGAGATCTATGTAGACCAGCATGATGGATGGTTCAAAGCCTGGTGTTAATAACTCGTATAGAGAAATGGGAGTGGGTATCGATCCTCACCGAAGAGGGTATAGGAGTTGGTGAATTCAACTGCTGGGGAGAATAACAGCTTCGCACTGTCATCATAGATACGGAAGCCTGCCTTATCGGTGGAACTCAAGATCCCATGAGCTATCCAGTTCTGTATGAGATGTCGATAACGATCATCATCTATACCTGCACGCAACCTCAGGGGACCCTCTCGATAATCAACATATAGTAGTGACCCCCGGTAGGGTTCCCCTACCTCATGTACGAAGCCAAAGGGGTATTCATACCCGAAAGAATCCAATGCGGGTGGCTCTTCATCTGTCTCTTCAGATTTCAACCTGTTCCCCGTGAATAATCTCATCCCGAAGGAGATAGATTCATCCTCTTTAATATCAAGAAAAGACACATAGAGGGAGGCCGTTCGATACCGGTCCTCGGTATCACTCAAGAACAGATAGGTAAAGGGGACCCCATCATTCTCATAGATGATCCGTAAGAATCTCTCACTATCACCGAACAGATATTTCAAGGTGAATACATTGATCCCTGTCCTCTGCTTGAAGCGTGCAATATCCCCCCTCCCATACCAGAGATTCGTACCGAGAGATTCAGAGAACATCATCGAATCAAAAGTGATCATTGGTGAGATCCTATACTCGATACCAGTGATATCAAAGCCGGAATAGTTATGATAGTAGGTTCCATAAAGACCGAGAGAGGGGATGATCTCTCCGATACTCGTCGGGATCCCTCCTTCGATACTGAGACCTCCTCCGATCTCTAGTCGGTCACCACTGAAGGAGGCTCTGATACTCGGTGACACAGAGATATACCCCCCTCCATTGACATTGCATGTGATGAATAACAGAAATAGGACTGACATTGTGACCCGCATCTTCCTCATATCATAAAGGTACTGCTTAGAGAGAGAAAAAGGCAATCTTCTTTTGGGTTTAATAGGACTCTCAGGCTTTACTGACAGTCAAGAGTTCAGGGATCATATGGTGTGTCGTGATACTATGGACCACACCGACCCTCTCAAGATCGATCTCCCAGATATCACCATTAGCAGGGATCCATTCAGGATAGTCAGGTAGCGTATCTGTCAATACTGCATGCATGAGCCTCATGGTCACTGCATGTGTCACACAGAGACAATCATTAGTCTCTAGGGTACTGAAGAACCCAACGATCCGTTGTGCCAGCATTCGATAGGATTCACCACCTCCAGCAGGTATCCAATCCCACCGCTTCGTTCGATCATGCATATATCCAGGCTCATCCTCGATCTCTAGATAACTCATCCCTGAGTATCTTCCAAGATGCTGTTCTATGATGAGTTCGTTGGTTTCCAACTTCACACCGAAGGCCTCTTCAAAAGGTCGAGCTGTCTGTTGGGCACGTAAAAGTGGAGAGGCAATAATATGCTCTATCGTTTTGTCCCTCTCATCAAGAAAAGCCTTAAAACGTTTAGCGATCAGGAGAGCCTGTGCCTCGCCCTCTTCTGAGAGTGGATAATCCTGCTGAGAGGCGAGGACCTCTCTCCTATTCGCTTCGCTCTGTGCATGTCTCATGATATAGATCTTCATATTCTTCAGTATATCGATAATCTGAGGTTGTGCAAGAGAGCATAAAAAAACCGCCCGAAGGCGGTCTTTATCATGAGCGAATCAACATCCTATAGTTTTACTTTTGCTCCAACTACGAATGCCTGACCTTGAGACTGTCCTGCAAAATTACCCATCTCTCGGCTGTAATATGCTGCATTGAGTTCAAGGACGATGAGGTTGACACCTCCACCAAAGGTGAAGTAACCCTGATTGATTCCACCACGGACCTTAAGGATCCTCAGCAGATTGATCTCTGCGCCCATATGAACATTCTGCCAGAAAGAATCATTCTCTCGATTCTCTTCCTGACTGTAGAAAGTATGAGTATAATCTGCAGAGAACTTGAAATCCATTATTTCTTTCTCTGGTGAATCATATCCGAAGCCACCAGTGATCGACATAGGGACAACATAGGAGTACCCGCCGATCGTATCTACCACAAGTGAGTCGTAGAAAGTTTCAGGATCACCATCAGAATTATTGAATGCAGTTTCGATCCCAGCCATCGTCTGGTTAGCAGTGACAAGCTGTGTACCACCGATATTGTTCACAGTGGCACCTACAGTAAAACCACTACCGAAGTCCATGATAGCACCGGCATCAAAACCATAGCCTAGACTCATGGCAAACTCATAATCCATAGGATCAAAATCACCACCATCATCATTTAGCAGGTTAATCACAGAGGTCACAGAGAGTCTTTCAGTCGGTCGGAATCGAGCAATACCTCGTGCATCAGCACCAATATGGAGTTTTCCTTCTCCCATCCTGAAACCATGAGAGATTCCAGCTACAAGAGATGAGGTCACTATAGGGTCCACAAACATCGAGATAGCTGAACCCTCTTGGGTGATGAGCATATCGATATCGGTCAGGAACCCAAGTCCGAGTCCCCAAGCAGCCAGTCCAAAACCTACATTCACATTCGTTCCAACACCACTTTCTAGATCAAGTCCATCAAGCAATGAAAGCAGGTCGTCAGTATACTCTGAGACATCCTCATCATTGATCACACCCAATGCTAGGTCGATCATATTCTGTGTTGGGAGAAAATATGGCCCCACATTCAAGGCTGCGAAGGTCAACTGTCCACCTTTTCTCGATAGACCCGCAGGGTTCGTGAAGAGCGCCTCATAACCACTTGCTATAGGGACATAGGAACCACCCATCGCCTCTACTTGAGGTGAGAGAAGATATACAGGATCATCATCGATCACAGCTGTTCCATCAGCAAAGAGGAATCCATTTCCAAGTATCAGACTGATACAGATCAATATAAAAAATATTCTAGTTTTCATTATACACCTCCTCCTGTTATAACCAGGTTTCTGGATCGAAATTTGTAGAATCATCCAAGAAATCATCGATCTCTGAGAATAGTGGATCAGCTGGGTTTATTAACCCCATCATAGCCACAAGTTTCTCAGCAACTCCAATATCAGCAATCGGATTCACGAGAAGATCTTGTGCATCAACTATTGGAGTAGTCGTCCCTTCTTGGAAATATGGTACTTCCAGGATTCCAGCATGATTCAGATAGGCTATACCAACTCGTGCGTAGTCCTCATCATCATAGTAGGTCCCTCTCGTGATGACCTCTTCCTGTAATCCAAGTGGGAAATCTCCATCTCCATTTCCATCGAGATCTTCATCATAGTCATAGGGAAGCATATCTGCAGCATAGTTGATCGTTATTCGCATAAACTCATCAGCAGGGATCACAGGGAGATCTCCTTCTTCTGGTGGGTCTGAAGGAGTTGGCAGAGCGGGTAGAGCAGTACCGAACATCTCTACCTTGAAAGCATCATCAGCTTTGATCATCTCAGCTATCGGTGCCAATGGTATGATCCCGATCGGATCTGATGAGTCAAGTTTGAAGGTATAATCCATTCCAAGTCCTATCATACCCATAAGGGCAAAATTGAAACCATCACTGTTCAGATATCCCTCATCTGTGAGGAAGGTATCAGTCAAGCCGGTAAGTTCAAAGTCCTCCCCATTCCTTTCAAGAGATACAGTAGCAGCTAAACCTCTTGCTGAATCTCCTATCTCATCAAAAGTAGCAATAGTAGAATCAAAGGTCTCGACGGTGATCGTCTCACTAAAAGAGTCTATGATAGCCTCAACAGGGTTGTCACCCTCACCACCAAGATCGACATCTAAGAGACTAGGGAAGTATTCGACATACTGCCCATATACCGTACTCAGGATCCAATTAAGATTGGTCCCAGTACCATCGGTCACCTCTCCGACCTTGGCATCAACAAAGGTCAAGAGTTCTGCAAGGGTGACACCCGGAAGGGCATCAGCTTCACCCGGATCTATCACATAATAATCAAGATCAGCATCTGTTGGATCATAGAAGTCTGTAAGGTCGATGATAGATGATCTTCCATCAATGTCAGCTGTAGCGACAACAGGTAGATTAGTATCTCCATCTACATCTGCATATGTGAGGAATTTGATATTTGGAATCATTTCTCCTGGATTTTCAGGATCATCTACCAATTTATAGAATAATACATAGGACTGTGGATCACCATCTTTATCATGACCCTCTAATACTATCTGTAGTCTTGTTGCCAGATTATTATAGATTCCAATGTCTGCGGGATCATCATCATAGAGGCCGAGTACTCTATCGGTATAACCTCTAGATCTGTCTCCGAAGATATCCATACCTCCTAACATTCCCAATACGATATCTGCAGTATCCTCTACAAGGGCACCTGCATTATCATCTGCGGCCAATTGGACTGCTACTGATGCAGCAGCGGCCTCTTGAAGGACCTCACGAAGTTGTTCGACATCTTCATCTGGAACTCCATCAGGAAAATCATCTTCAAAAGCTTCGTCTACGATCTCTTCGAAAGTCCTCTCACCAGGATCGCTTATTCCACCATCAGGATCGATAAGCCCCAACTCCTCGAGAACACTTTCAATAATGATCTCCAAGTTGTCTGCGACGACATCAAGGTCTCCACCACCGGCTTCAAATTCATCAAGGGTATCGTTATCGGTCATCTCATCAATAAGACCCACATAGTCTACGAGACTCTCATGGACTTCGATCGATTCAGGATCTCCTTCACTGTCATCCTCTTCGACGATGATCTCAAAGGGTGCTGGATCTCCAGGATCAGCTGGTGTATCCAGATCTAAAGTACCATCATCCAAGACTGGAACATCACCTAATGCGTCCTCCAATTCTGTTTCTGTGAATACCGGTATATCTTCAAACCTACTGAAGATATTTATGTCACAACTTGTGAACATAAAGATTCCTATAAGTAATAGGATAAAAAAAGCACTTTTTTTCATTTCTCCCTCCCAATAGAAAGAATGTATTTTTTAAATATTTCAAAGCTACAATTCTAAGTACATATTATTTATATATAGTATAACCAACTATATCGTGAAATGTTACTATAAACTGTGAAAATAACCAAAAATATTACGATATTTGCTCTATAATAGAGTGTTTCCTTCATAACTGATTATAAATGTCAGGCAAAAATCCTGAATCCTAAGGAATCAAAAAGAGTTTTTCAATTGCCAGAAGACCTCCATTAGGGTATCATAGGATAAAGTCACTCAGAAATATGAGTGTTTTTATCATAGATCGTTTCCCTGTCAGGAGAACTTATAATGATTGTAAAACGATTCTTCCGAAGTAACTTCCCTATCCCGAAACTCACTGAATTAGCTCATGTTCTAGCTATTCAACCCCATGCAGATGATCTTGATATCGCTTTGGGGGCAACAATCGCTAAATTGATCTCCTCTGGTGTCAAGGTCACCATTCTCACGGTGACTGATGACATCGGAAAAGGTGCAACACTACCTAATAGTGAGTGCAGTATCAGAAGAAAGGAACAGGAGATGTCGGCTGAAGTATTGGGAGTCGAGGAGTTGATCTGGCTCGGATACCCAGATGCAGGATATTGGAGTGAGGAGGATCTGAGACGAGACCTCATGAAGGTGATGAATACTGTTGAACCTGACATGATCCTCTATCCAGACCCAACTCTTACCTATGAGGTTCATCCCGACCACCTGAAGACCGGGAGAGCGGCAGGTGCTGCCTCCATATTATTTCACTTCTTCAAGAATGACTCAGAGATAGCTAGGACTCCTGATTCGAAGGAATATGAGAACAAGCCAGAGCTGTTCGTCGGGATGTATTATACGGACAAACCAAACTTCTTTAGCTCCTGTAAACGATTCAGAGAGAAGAAATATCGTGCTATTAGGCAACATTCATCTCAATTTGATGAAAAAGGATTCAAATCCCTCAAGTTGTATGATACTTTTCATAATAGGTATATGGGACTTTTTCATGGCTTGACCTATGTTGAAGGCATCAAAATCTTACCAAAGACCATGTTGCACTGTATACCGGAAGCGAGAGAATATTAAAAAGTTGATGTAAGAATGGAGAAGTATGAATCCAAAGATTTCCTGGCTTGGACATGCATCCTTTAAGATCACAGGATCGAAGACTATCTATATCGATCCTTGGAGAATTGAAGGGGCCCCACATGATGCAGATATAATCCTCATTAGCCATAATCATTATGATCACTTCTCAGTCTTTGATATTGAGAGGATCGAACATGCTAGGACTCTCATCTTCGGACCAAGAAGCGTCATAGAAGAGCTTAAACGGGGGAATCCCTTCAGACCTTGGGACCGAGCAGCTGGTGGGACTACCGAGATACTCGGCACACCTGCCTACAATCCCAAAAGTCCCTTCCACCCCAAATCGAAGATGTGGCTTGGTTTCATCATCTCAATGGATGGCTCTTTGATCTATTTTACCGGTGATACCGACCTTGTTCCTGAGATGGAAGAACTACCAGCAGATATCACCTTGATCCTTGTTCCTGTTAGCGGTATCCATGCGATGAACCCGAAACTCGCTATAAAAGTCTGTGATCTGATCAAGGCAAAGTATGTCATCCCCTACCAGTGGGGGGACAGGATTGGTACGAGTGAAGACGTCGATTACTTTTGTGATTATGTAAAATCGAGTAAAGCCATCAAGATATTACCCGGAAACTCTTTCAACCTTTAAAGAACCCATACCAATTCAGTCAAGATGAACTTCCCCTCGGTATTGGTCATGTGTAAAATCTTTTCATCAATCCACACCTTATGAACATCTAGCCGGTTCACAATTGCTTTACACTCTCACTACCAAGTGTTAGCATAGCTACATGAATACACTAATACAGAATGCAGTCATCATTCCAATGACCTCTGATACTCATTTCCACCTAACCGGTGATGTCGGTATTACCGATAAGATCATCTCGCATGTGGGAAAGACTCCTGAAGAGTTCATCCCGGATACGATCATTGATGGTAGAGGGTTTATCGTCATGCCGGGATTGGTGAATACCCATAACCACCTGAGCATGACCCTACTGAGAAGCTATGCAGATGATATGGATCTCTTCTCCTGGTTACAGGATAAGATCTGGCCGGTAGAGGCCAAACTCTCAACTGAAGATATCTACTGGGGCTCTATGCTAGGTGCCGCTGAACAGATCAGAGGTGGGATCACAAGCTTCGCTGATATGTATTTCCACCAGGAACAGACCATCAAGGCCATCACCCAAGCAGGAATCAGAGGTAACATCTGTGCTACATTCATGGGTGACAAGAAAGCGTCAGAAGAGAGACTCGATGTTACCTATAAGCTCCATCAGGACTTCAATGGCTCTGCAGATGGAAGGATCTCCATCGATATGGCCCCTCATGCAATATATACCTGTACCGCTGATACCTTAAAGATCACCGCAGACCTCGCACAAGAATTGGGCTGCAGGATCCATACTCATATATCTGAGAGCGTCAAGGAGCAGAAAGACTGCATGGAAGCCCATGGGATGACACCCCTAGCCTACCTTGAGTCATTAGGCTGTCTTGAAGTCCCTCTTTATGCTGCACATGGTGTCTATCTCACAGATGAGGACATCACCATGGCAAAGAGAAACAACGTTCATGTCGTTCATAATCCTACAAGTAATCTAAAACTCGGTAATGGGTTTGCTCCTGTCGAGAAGTTCATCGCAGCGGGTCTAGCCCCCGCGCTTGGTACAGATGGAGCCTCGAGTAACAACAATCTCAATATGTTCGAAGAGATGCATATCGCATCACTCATCCATAAGGGACTACATGGGGATCCTATGATGCTCAAAGCTCATGAGATTCTTCAGATGGCTACGATAAACGGTGCAAAAGCTCTAGGACTCGATACGATCACCGGATCACTAGCACCAGGTAAAGAGGCTGACCTCATGATGATCGATACCATGAAGCCCCACCTTCAGCCACTGAATGATCCGATCTCAGCGGTAGTCTATGGAGCACAGGCATCGGATGTCGACACCCTCTTCTGCCAAGGAAAGATGGTGATGCAGAAAAGAGCACTATTGACCCTAGATGAGGAAGATATCTTGAAGAATGCTGCAAGAGTATCAGAACGGCTGACCAAGAACCAATAATATCAACAGAAGGAATGAACTGACTATGAAAGATAGTAACCATATCGCAACGAACCTGATCCATGGAGGAGATAAGGTAGGCGGGGATGCCTCAAAGGCCTTGAATCCCCCTATCTATATGACTTCGACCTTTACTTTTGATTCTATTGAACATGCAGATGAGGTCATGTCCTTCGGGAGTGATGACTATGTCTATACACGAGGGAACAATCCGACCCTAAGACTCTTTGAGCAGAGGATGAGTGTCTTAGAGAAGGGTTCTGCATCGATAGCCTTTGCATCAGGTATGGCAGCTATCTCCTCTACTTTGCTCGCACTCGCATCCCCTGGAGATACGATCCTGATCCATAAGACACTCTATGGCTCCTCCTTCACCCTTGCGACACAGCTTCTCCCTAAGTGGGGAATCGGTTCGGAAACGGTAGATCTACGTGAGATCGAATCGGTCAAGAAGATCCTCGCAGAGAAGCAGGTAACAGCCATCTACTTTGAGACCCCGGTCAATCCCGATCTTGCGATCATCGACATAGCATTGATTTCAAGACTCGCACATGAACATGGTGCAAAGGTTGTAGTTGATAATACCTTCGCTTCTCCCTACCTCCAGAATCCCCTCACCCTTGGCGCTGATGTGGTCCTACACAGTACCACGAAATATATCTGTGGCCATGGTGACGCTCTCGGAGGAGTCGTGACGACAAAAGATGAGGAGCTCGCAACAACGATCAAGTTCGGTTACATGTGTGAGCTTGGAGGGGTCATGAGTCCTTTCAATGCATGGCTCATGATCAGAGGCTTAAAGACCCTACATCTGAGGATGCAGCAACACTGTAGTAATGCGATGAAGGCTGCACTCTTTCTTGAGAATCATCCGAAAGTCTCCAAGGTACATTATCCGGGCCTTCCCAATCATCTAGGCCATGAACTGTGTTCACGTCAAACGAGAGGATATGGTGGGATCATCAGTTTTGAGGTTGCAGGTGATAAGACTGCAGCGATCCGTTGTATCGATAATTTCTCGATGGCAAAGATCGCCGTCAGTCTCGGAGACTGTGAGACTCTCGTACAGATGCCTGCAGCAATGACTCATCGAGGGTATGATGCAGAACATCTGAAGGAGTTCGGTCTTACCGAGAGTATGATCAGATTGTCTATCGGAATCGAAGATATCGAAGATATCCTAGCCGATATCGAAAGGGCATTAGAGGTAGTATGACTCTTTTTGCCCGATGATACTATTTAACCTCTGAGACCTTCTTCAGGGATGCTACGATACCTGCGATATCAGCAAGGTTAGTCGGGATCACGATCGAGTTCGTCTCTTTTGCGATCTTACCGAACTCCTGAAGATATTGTTCTGCTATCCGGAGGTTGACCGCATCAGATCCACCCTCTTTTGAGATCTCTTTAGCAATGATACCAAGACCTAAGCCTGTAGCTTCTGCTATCCGCTGGATCTCCTGGGCTCGACCTTCTGCCTCATTGATCCGTTTGATCTTCTCCCCTTCACTCTTGAGCTCTATCTCTCTTTTCTCACCTTCAGAGACATTGATCTTAGCCTGCTTCTGTCCCTCAGATTCAGCGATGACAGCTCGTTTCTCACGTTCAGCTCTCATCTGCTTCTCCATTGCCTCTTTCACACTCTGGGGAGGCATAATGTTCTTGATCTCATATCTGGTGATCTTCACGCCCCAGGGATCAGAAGCCAAATCTACAGCCTCGACGATCTCTGCATTGATATTATCACGCTCTTCGAAGGTCTTATCGAGTTCGAGTTTACCGATGATACTTCTCATGGTAGTCTGTGCGATCTGAGATGAGGCAAACATATAGTTCTCTATCCCATAGGAGGCTCTCTTGGCATCAAAGACTCTCAGATAAAGAATTCCATCAACCTCTACGGCAACATTATCCCTAGTGATACAGGTCTGGGATTCTACATCGATCGCGACCTCTTTGAGTGTATGTTTGTAGGCGACTCTATCAACAAAAGGAATAAGGACATGTAGCCCTGCTGTCATAGAAGCCTGGTATTTTCCCAGTCTCTCGACGATATATGCCTGTTTCTGGGGTACGATCCTAATATTCACGATGATGATGACCAACAGTAAGATGATCAAAGCTATTAATGCAATTGACATGTTATTTCTCCTTAGATCTTTTAAATCATACTCTCTTCACTCTCAACACGAGACCAACTTCAGCGGTGACAAGGGCCTTTTCCCCTTTTACTAGGGTCTCATCAGACTCTGCTCTCCAGGTAGTTCCATTAAGAAAGATTGCCCCTGCCTTTTTTTTGGTAATATCTTTCGTTATCTCACCAGTCAGGCCTACAAGGCTATCTGTTACGGTATCTTCACCCTTACGGTCTCTCTTCAGATACCTCCGCAGTACGGCTAAAGAGGCGACTGAACCTATGAGAAAGACAACTAACTGGGCCTCTAGTGGCAGAGGAAGGATGAGCATTAATAAAGCGGTTACCCAGGCTCCGACACCGAAGAAGATGACGATAAGCCCAGGAATGACGAATTCGAGAAGCATCATAGCGATCCCTACGATGAACCAGATAAGACTAGCACTCATATAGGTACTCCTTCCTGCGAGATATCTTAAGTATAATCATAATAATGCAGTAATACCAGTAAATACTCTATGAGAACTATTTGACCAGTAACATGCTTCATACTATACTTCTGCTCGAAGTCGCAACACTTCAATCAAACATAACTTCAAAGGAATCTACTATGAATATACGGTCGATCGTCTTAACCTCCTTATTTGCAGCCCTTATTGCTACAGGAGCGTATCTTGCTATCCCCATGGCTCCTGTACCCATAACCTTACAGACCTTCTTCATCATCGCTGCAGGCCTCATCGGAGGGAGAAAGATCGGGATGAGTGCTGTCGGCATCTACCTGATCGCAGGAGCTATCGGACTACCAGTCTTCTCTGGAGGGTCTGGAGGTGTTGCACATCTAGTAGGTCCTACTGGAGGTTTCATATTTGGAGCACTCCTCTCCACATTCATCGCAGGTATCTTCTCAGATCTTGCCAGAAGAATCCCCGATGAGAGTACCGATGAGACAACAAAGACCTCTGCTACGTTGCTGCTGATCATTGGAGGGGTTCTTGCCGCTCTAGCGATCTATCTTATCGGGCTACCATGGCTAAAGGTCACTTTAGAGTTCACCTGGGCAAAAACCTTCACCGTCGGGATGATTCCTTTTCTCATAGGTGATACAATCAAAACAGTTGCCGCCATAACACTAGCACGACTGTTTCTCAAACGTGTGGCATCATTCTTGAATAAGGAATCATAATATGAGTCAACTTGAGATACTGGGAATCTCCTACCGGTTCCCTGATGGGACTACTGCTCTACGGGATGTCACGATGCGTATCAGCGAGGGAGAGTTCGTCATCATCTCCGGTAAGAACGGATCAGGGAAGACCGTCCTCCTTCGCATACTGAATGGTCTGATCAAACCGACTGCAGGAACAGTCAATATCAATGGGATATCAGTTGTAGAGAATCCCTTCGAAGCTCGAAGGGAGCTCGGATTGGTCTTTCAGCAATCAGATAGTCAGATCGTTGGCCAGACTGTCACAGATGATATAGCCTTTGGACTTGAGAATATCGGGATGAATTCGGATGAGGTGAAGATCAGGGTAAGACAGACGCTTGAGAGAACAGGTCTTGAAGATCATGCATCTCAGAGACCGAGGACCCTCTCAGGTGGCGAGAAGCGTCGTCTCACCATCGCAGGAGTGGCCGCGATGTCTCCTTCTATCATCGCACTCGATGAACCCTTCTCCAATCTAGACTATCCTGGAGTCGTTCAGGTTCTCGAACAACTAGTGAATCTCAATGAACAGGGGCATACCATCCTTCTCGTGACTCATGACCTTGATAAGGTTCTCGCACATGCGACTCGACTCGTGCTCATCGACAAAGGTTCGGTCATCGCAGATGGGAATCCATTGGACGCCCTCAACTATGCAGGACAATGCGGAGTGAGGAGCCCAAAGGGTATAACGAGTGATAACATCGGAGAGTTGACATGGCTGAAAGACTGATCTTTCACTATCATGACCGAAAGACTATAGCTCATAGCCTTGATCCGAGGAGTAAGATGTTCACCCTCTTCGTACTCACCCTCTCGCTACTGAATCTCAATACAACGGGATTCCTTCTGATGCTCCCCTATCTCGCACTAGCCTTGATCACTGCACGAATGCCTGTTAGGGCCTATAGGAAGGAGATCATCTTCTTTGTGGGTTTCTCAGTAATGATATTTCTTATGCGTTGGTGGGGGTCAGGTAATCCTATCACAGCGATCACCGCAGCCGGTAGGTTCTTCTCAGTCGTGGTGATGGGGCTCATCCTATCAGATACGACCTCACCAAATGAGATGTCATTAGCTATCTATTGGATACTCAAACCCTTCTCGAAGGAGTTCGCCAGTAATACTGCCGCAAAACTCAATCTGACTGTCAGCTTCTTTCCTGTGATCTTTGATGCTTCAAAGGAGATACAAGAAGCCAGGCGATCACGACATGAAGATGCCAGAAGACAACCTCTGAGACGTCTCGTTTCAATCGGGAGACAACTTTTCGACCTCCTTCTTGATAGAGCCGAAGAGATCTCCTATGCGCTGGAATCAAGATGTTTCACCCCCAGTATCATGCATGGGAGACTCGACTGGAGATTCAGAGATACGGTGTATCTACTGATCTCTACTATCTATATCATCTTCGTCTTATTCGTCTCGATCACCCCATGATCTTCATGGATCCACGATAGAGTGAGACCTCTGTCGTAATGATCATAGCCCCCTCTTTCTTATCGAGATCCCCTGTGATCTTCTCGATACCTTCAACGATCTCCTGTTCTCTATCCTCAGGGACTAGAGCCATGATAGTCTTACTTTGATTCTTTCTCTCATTGAAGAATCCTATGAAGGTCGCGAATAGCGGTATATTAGATATATAGGCTCCCATACCGGAGGATTCTATGATGGTCGCTCCATCAATCCCCTCCTGGATGAAATACTCGAGAATATGGTAGAGGAACTCTTCGAGGTATAGTACCACATACATGAGTTTCATCTTCCTTCTTGGGGCTGTGGCATCAATACTCTGTTCGACCGATTTCAGAAAAGTCTCATAGAGGACTCCGGAAGTCTTGGCTAAGAGCAGCTCCTTCTTGATCTGTGTAGTCGTCAGAGCACGTGAGATACTTGCAAGGATCTGAACGTGTTCATTGACCTGTTCAGCAGGCCCGATGATCGTGAAGATCAGATGGACCTTCTTCTTATCGATACTATCGAACTCTACCCCATGTTTTGAGGTCGCTATGAAAACGAGGAACTGATCGAGTCCTTTGAGTCTCATATGAGGGAGGGCCACTCCATCACCGAAGCCAGTCGATCCATCTGACTCCCTTTGTTTCAATCCCTGGTAGATCGCATCAACTCCGAACTCCCCGAGTTTCTCATTCTGTACAGCGAGAGAAGCAAGTTCATGAAGCACGTCCTGTTTTGTCTTGGAGCTCAGTGACACACTGCAGCAGTTCTTATCAATTATATTATATAGTTCCATTAGTCTTCCTCCATTGCTTTCATGATCGCATGCCTTGCCAATGAGGGGCCGATCAATTCATTCACGAATACTGAGAGCAGGATGATATTCACCATCTGAGCGATCATATCAGCATACAGATGTGATAACCCTGCAATCATCGGTGAGGCCTGGATCAGCAGGACCAATCCTATCGCGACCCCCGCTTGAGGGATCATGCAGAGACCTAACTGAGTCTTTATACATCCAGTCATTCCGGTAAGCTTCGCACCTAATCTCACACCGGAGTACTTTGCGATACCACGAGCGATGATGAAAGCGAAACCGACAATGAGGATATCCTTATCAAAGAGTACATGAGGGTTGAGTTCAGTTCCAGCGATGACGAAGAACAGTGCATAGATTGGTGGAGTCAAGGGTTCGATCGATCTGAAGATACGATGATTCCTCGGTGATGCATTTATCAGCAACGCCCCTGCTGCCATATTTGACATAAGGGGGGAGAGATTCAGGATGATCGCCAAAGCGGTCTCGATGAAGATGATCCCTAAGGTGATCAGCAGGATCTCGTTGGTACCATTCTTCTTTCGGGTCATCATATGAATAGACCAACCGGCAAAGGCTCCGATAAGCAGAGAGAATCCGATCTCTTCGAATGCATGGAGAATCAGTTGTCCAGCACCGTGAGCCTCAGGATTGAGCATCCCAACAGAAAGTGCGAAGACCACACCGAATATGGCTACACACCCCGCATCATCCAATGCGACAAGTCCGTAGAGATAATCGATGAACTTCCCATGAGCTCTGAGCTTCTGTACGATCGCGACCGTGGCAGCCGGAGCTGTAGCCGTCGATATGGCACCTAGCAGCAGGGCGAAAGGTAGTTCGACACCAAAGAGAAGCATCGTCACCGATACCACCACAAAGGCAAGCCCTACCTGGAAGATCGTCATGACGACGATCTCCTTTCCCATACTCTTGAGTTTTGCAGAATAGAACTCACCACCGATCGTAAGGGCAATAAGCCCCAAGGCTAGATCAGTGACGAACTTCAAGGATTCACCCATCTCGTGATGAACAAGCCCCGTCACCGCATCACCCATGATGAGTCCTGCGAAGATATATCCGGTTATTTCCGGAAGCTTGATCTTTGTTACCAGTTTTCCCATGATATAACCGAAGAAGAGTAACAGACCGACGGTAAACAGGCCACTCTCATTCACTACATCACGCAATGCTATCAATTCAGTTGTTAATAGGTCCATGGGGCATTGTACAGATAATATAAAGAGATTTCAATCACACCGACTACAGACATTCCCTACTTAACCCGATATAATCGGGGTATATGAACAAGCGTAATGTCTTTCCGATTCTTGCGATACTCAACGGTAGTGTGATCGCGATCATGATCAACTTCAACAAGGAACTCGCAGAGGCCTCAGGGCTGATGTTCTCCATAGTGGTCATTCATCTTGTCGGAGGACTCCTAGCTACGAGTATCATTCTCATTCTGAGACCTAAGATCATAGAAAGACCTCATCCCCTACTCAGGGTAGGAGGCCTCTTTGGAGTGGCTCTTGTCTTTATGAATACCCTCTGTTTTCAGAATATAGGGGCATCTCTGACCCTTGCAACAGTTGTGCTAGGACAATCGATCACCGCATTCATCGCAGATACGACTGGGTTCCTTGGAGTGAAGACCTATAAGTTCGATCGAAAGAAACTGATAGGGTTCCTCATCAGTCTCTCAGGGATCATCATCATGGCAAGTAGGGGTTCTTTTGAACTCCTCTATATCGTACTCGCCTTCATCAGTGGAGGAATCACGATCACTCAGATGATCATCAATGCACGATTGGCATCTAAGATCGGGCTATTACGGGCTACGAGAAATAACTTCACGGTCGCAATCATCCTCAGTATTGTCCTTTGTATCCTTCTCTCAGTCCCCTTGAAAGAAAGTTTTTCCTCACTCCCCGAGATCCCCCTCCTGATCGTCATAGGTGGTGGTTCTCTTGGTGTGATCGCAGTATTCATGTGTAATTGGATCATCCCCAAGATCCCGACGGTATACAGTACCCTACTCCAGTTCTCAGGTCAGATCATCGCTGCGATCATATTGGATGCTATCCGTTACGGAGAGGTCCCCCTCAATCAGATCATAGGGATTCTCTTCATCCTACTCGGTATGTACTGGAATATTAGGATCGACAGGATCGCTCAGGCTAACGGATCCGATAGATAGGAGCCGTTTCAGCTAATGAATCATCGACAGTAATGAACCCCTCTCGCTCTAGTGCATCGATACAGCACTTGATCCTCTCACCAGGAAAGGAGAGAGCGTTCTCTATTGTCTCTAGGGTGACTGCCCCCTGTTGTGTGAAGATCGTCAGCAGTTCTCCTCGAATCTGTCTATTCGAGTTCTCGAACTTACCTTGCTTCGTATAATGGGCACTCCTCCGATTTGGATTCGGTACCTTACTCTTAAGAAAGACTCCATAGTCCATGAAGGCATAATACCAGTTCTTCGGATCCTTCTGATCCAAGATTCTCTCGAGAAGTTCATACAGTTGTTTATCTTTGACTCCCTCGACCCCATCAAAGAAGAAATAGAGAAGGACCCTTCGTATATTCGTCTCAAGATAGAGAGAAGGCTTTCTATAGGCGAAGGCAAGTATAGCAGCTGAAGTGGCAGGTCCGATCATAGGAAGTTCCATAAGGAGCCTCTGATCGTCGGGAAGCGTCCCCCCATATTTTTCTACAGATACCTCTGAGATCTTCTTAAGGGCTAAAGCTCTTCTATTATAGCCAAGCCCCTTCCATCGGGAGAGGATATCAGTAAGAGAGGCCTTTGATAAATCGGTGAAGGTAGGCCAGGCTGAGAGGAACTTCTCATAGAACGGCAGGACACGATGGGTCTGGGTCTGTTGAAGCATCATCTCTGAAAGAAGGATATGATAGGGATCACAGCTCTCCCTCCACGGAAAGGAGCGCTCATGATCCTCATAATAGTCATAGATGATCCTCTGAAAGGTCGAGATGACCTGAGGATCCTGCTCACAGCAGAGTGAGAAAGGTGGCGGTAATAGATCGGACTGTTGAGCCTCTGAGTTCATTATTGTCTCTTCTTCTTTACCTTCTCAGCCTTTCTGCTGATGGAGTTCCATACGCCTGAAAGCCCCATAGCCTTCTTCATCTGCCTGATCGTATCACGAGCCTCTGCTCTCATTTTCATGGTACCATCAAAGATGACCTCATCCACAAGACCAGATTTATCCTCATAGAGGGCTCTTCGTTCTCGGATCGGCTCGAGCATCTCATTGACGGCAATATAGAGTTTCTCTTTTACCTCGACATCCCCTACTCGGCCTTCACGATATCGTGTCTTTAGATCTTCGACCTCAGCTAAGTTCTTATTGAATACGTCATGGTAGATAAAAACAGGATTACCTTCGACAGTCCCGGGAATATCAGCACTGATACGGTTAGGATCGGTATACATACCGAAGATCTTCTTCTTGACCGTTTTCGCATCGTCTGAGATATAGATGCAATTGTTCAAGGACTTTGACATCTTCGCATTACCATCTGTACCCACAAGAGAACCGACCTCACCGACAAGAACATCAGGGATCGGGAACACATCACCATACATATAGTTGAACTTCCTCGCAATCTCTCGTGTGAGTTCTACATGTGATTCATTATCCTTACCCACTGGAACAAGGTTCGCCCTTGGCATGAGTATATCGGCTGCCTGAAGCACAGGATAACCGAGCAGCCCGAAGGGCATCTCATTGAGGTGTGCCGATTTTGCCATATCCTTAAGACTGGGAACTCTCTGAAGTCTTGGAACCGAGACCATCATCTCGAAGATGAGGTTCATCTCATAGATCTCTGGTACTGCAGATTGAAGATAGATCACCGCCTGCTCAGGATCGATCCCACAGGAGAGATAATCAAGGACCATCTGTCGTGCATTTCCTGCGATCTGAGCAATGTTCTCCTTCCCAGGCTTTGTCGTCAATGTATGGAGGTCTGCGATGATGAAGAAGCATTCATACTCCTCCTGTAGCCTGACACGATTCTGTAAAGATCCAAGATAGTGTCCAAGGTGTAGTTTACCGGTAGGTCTGTCACCTGTTAAGATTCGTTTTCGTTCCATCAGATTCCCCTTGTATAGAAAAGTGAGATATCAATCTCATATCTGTGTTTATAGGTGTTGTATGGGTAATTCTCATACTAAGAAGAGAGTATAATCCTAAGAGGCCTTTGTCTACCCCTGTATACCGGAAATCAGTATTTGATCACTTCTCAGAGGGCTGCTGTGGATGTCTTTTGTTCTGTCGCACAAGACGTTCTCGAGCATAACGTTCTCTACGTTTCTGTTCAGCAAGCTCGATCTGTTTCCTGTATTGTTTACCACTACTCAAAAGGACTGCGATCGGTTTGAGTTCTTTGACATTTGCACAGAGTATCTGGAGAGCAGAGGTGATAGGAACAGCCAGGAACATACCTGCTATACCCCAGATATAACCCCAGAGGGCTAGAGAGACCAGAATGACAAAGGGACTTAAGTTCAATTGATTCCCCTGTACTCTAGGATCCAGTATATTCCCTAGAACGATCTGGATCGAGCCCATCAGGACTGCCACATAGAGGACCGAAGCATAGTCGGGATAGTATTGGATGATCGCCAAGAGGATCGTGGTGATCGTGACGATGATCGAACCGATAGTCGGGATGAAGTTCATGATGAAGGCAAGGACTCCGATGATAAAGGCGAAATCGAGTTTCGTAGCCACTGCGGCTAGATAGAAGAGGATACCGGTACTGATGCTTATCAAAGATTTCACCGTAAGGTATTTTGAGATCTGTCGATTGATCCTCTCGAACATGACTGCCATACGGACCCAACCATGATTAGGGATAGCGACTTTCAGTTTTGGTATGAGTGACTGCCTCTCAAGGAGTAGGAACAATACGAAGATGAACACCAGGAAGGCATAGGAGAAGACGTTCACGACCTGACCTGAGAAGTTCGTCAGCACATTGAGGACGACCCCCTGCCAGTTGAATGATAATGACTCTATGAAACTGATATCAGTCTCAAGATTCAGAAGATCTGTCAGTGAGCCATCGAGTCTCTCTATCAACATCGATATCCTCGCTGCATAGACCGGTAGTTCCACTATCAGAGTATTTATCGCAAAGGATACGAAAAGGATCATAAGAATGAAGACGAGGACGAGGGCTACCATGGCTATACAGATTGCAAGCCATCGGGGGAACCGTATCTTCTCCATCTTGTTGACAAAAGGGTTGAGTATGAAGAAGCAGAAGATCGAGATCACGAGGGGCAAGGTCACAGAGGCTGCGTATTTTAGTACTATGCCAATAGCGATCGCACTGATGATGATGATCAACGTTTTGACGGATCTTTCGTATAGTCCCATAATTTACTATAATGCACCTTGGAAAACAAGGCAATATCTGATAACTATACAGGTATGAAAAGTTTATTAAATCGACTGGATATGATCCAGATTGTCCTAGTTGAGACTCAAGATGCTGCAAACATTGGTGCAGTCTGTCGTGCGATGAAGACGATGGGAATCTCAAGACTCGCAATAGTAAGTGAAACAGACTATGATATCGACCGTATCAAGACACTCTCTCTTCACGCGTATGACCTCTATGAGAACCACCGAAGGTTCTCAGATCTGGCAACTGCACTCGAAGATAGTATTCTGACTGCTGGGTCTACGAGAAGAAGAGGGAAGTTCAGGAAATATTTCTCTATGTTCCCAGAAGAGTTCGCGACCAAGGTCCAGGAGTCGGAGGCTGAAGGGTTGATCTCGATCGTCTTCGGACGTGAAGCAGACGGGCTGACCGATAAGGAACTCTCCTGCTGTGACCTTGCGATCAACATCCCCTCTTCACCGGCCTTCCCTAGTCTCAATCTCTCTCAGGCCGTTCAGGTGATCACCTATACCCTGCACCGGACCCTTGTTCCTAGGACGGGGTATCTACCTATAGATAGGGAGAGACTCGATACGGTGACCCATACGATCGCGGACTCCTTCAAAAAGATTGATTTCTATAAGCAGAATGAACAGGAGACTGTCCGTCTATTCTTCCGTGACATCCTTGGCCGATCAGCCCTCTCAGAGATTGAGGCCGAAAGGATCGAGATGATGTTCAGAAAAATGGCAGCTCTCAAGCTCCACAAGACATAGAGTCTCTTTTCGATAATATGTTAGAATAGATTCATAGAGGAGTATGTTGTGAAAAGCTTATTGAAGACCATAGATACCTTTAGTTTTCTCGATGATCTGCTTGAGGGGTATGAAGCCTCTTCTGGAGCGAACTTCATCGATGAAAGAAGACTTCCTAGTGTCAATTCCATCAAAAAGATCCTTGAAGATCTTCTTGAGATCCTCTTCCCTGGATTCTCAGGTACAAGAGATGTCACGAGTAATAACCTCATCTTCGTCATAGGAGACCTGCTCAGTACCGTTCGTAGTGAACTCACGACACAGGTGACCATGGCCTATAAACATAAATGTGATGAAAGGACCTGTTCCCATACCCTATGTGATGATAAGTCCTCTTCAGCTGTTGACACCCTGTTGAGTCAGTTACCGAAGCTAAGAGAGATTCTCAAGATCGATGTAGCAGCTGCCTATGCAGGAGACCCTGCAGCCTCCTCTGAGGAGGAGATAGTAGTCTGTTATCCAGGGCTCAAGGCCCTAGCGATCCACAGACTCTCGCATGAACTCTTCAAACTTGAGGTCCCGCTCATCCCGAGGATGATGAATGAGATCGCTCATACTGAGACCGGGATAGATATCCATCCTGGTGCAGAGATCGCTGAAGGGTTCTTCATCGACCATGGGACAGGGGTCGTCATCGGAGAGACCACAGTCATCGGCAAGAACGTGAAGATCTATCAGGGAGTGACCCTTGGAGCTCTGAGCTTTGCAAAAGATGAACGGGGAGACCTCGTACGGGGACAGAAAAGGCATCCTACTCTAGGAGATGATGTCACGATCTATGCACATGCTACGATCCTTGGAGATGTGGTGATCGATAAGGGAGCAGTGATCGGAGGAAACGTCTGGCTGAAGCAGGGAGTCGAGGCCCATACGGTCGTCACAAGTGAGGATCGCCCAGTCAATTTCAAACGATTCAAGTAGTGATGAGGGTATCTATGATACCACCTCCTAGAACAAGATCCCCGAGATAGAAGACTGCAGATTGTCCAGGTGTGACAGAGGTCGCCTGAGAAAGCCTCACGATGGTATGTCCATCAACTGTTGATAGGGTGCAAGGTTGTTCTGGGGAGTTATAGCGTATCTTCACAGCAATAGATCCCTGTGCTGCCAAAGCCTCTACTCTGGCGCTCGGAACGAACCAGTTCTCATCTCGTAGAGTGAACCGATCATCGAGAAGAGACTCCTTACGGCCGACTACCACTCGATTCTTCTTAGCATCAAGGCTCTTCACATACCAGGGTCCATCACTGAGACCGAGTCCCTGTCGCTGGCCAATGGTATAGAACATATAACCCCTATGGTTCCCAAGCTCTGTCCCTGATTCATCTACAATGAGTCCTGGCTTGGTGACCACCTCTTCTGAGAATATCTCGATGAGTTTATCAGTATATCTACCGGGGATAAAACAGATGTCCTGGCTCTCTTTAACACTCGAACTAGGAAAGCCCTCCCTCAGAGCGATCTTTACGATCTCCTCTTTAGTCTGGTCTCCTAGGGGGAAGACGATGTGTGAAAGATAGTCAGCAGGGATCCTATAGAGCATATAGGATTGGTCCTTCTTGTGATCGACTCCCCGCTCTATGACTAGATGTCCTTCGAAATTGCCGATCCTTGCATAATGGCCGGTAGCGAATAGGACCTCTGAAATATCAGAGACGATCCCCTTCTCTACTGCTGCCTCTCGACAACGTCTGAAGAATTCAGTGAACCTGATCCGTTCATTACACCGGACACAAGGATTCGGAGTCCTTCCCTCATGATACTCAGCGGCAAAATCTGCTATCACGGCCTCAGAGAACTCACCTACCATATCAAACCGGTAGTAGGGGATCCCGAACCTGTCAGCAAGCCTCTTCGCTCGTGAGAGTGTCTCATCATTACAGGTCAGAGAATCCACACAGATGTCATGGCTAGCCCCGACAAGATGCTCATACTGCTGTCCTAACAGATATAATGCGACAGAGGAATCTACCCCTCCACTCAATCCAACAACTACACATTCGTTACTTCTCATATCTCTATCATACTAAAGAATCAATCGAAAAAGCAATCTAATTCACCAGAGTAAGGACCCTTCCCCAATGAGGTCTCAACTCGATATAGGTTACCGCATTCTCGATATAGATCCTCTCGTCCTGATTCAATCTATCCACATAGAAGCCCTCACCGATCAGATCGGTCACCTGAATGTGGATCGGATCATCAGAGATATTGATCAGAACGAGAGTCTCTTCCTCCCCACATCTTCTGCTGAAGCCCATGTAGGTATTGTTCAGAGCTATCTCACGATAGTCCCCATAGACTAGGGAACTCGTCTCTGATCGAATCTCTCTGAGTCGCCTGATATGCTCAAGAAGATCTCTATCCTTGGAGAAGCCCAATCTCAAACGAGGGCGAAGCGGTTCATCAGAGAACTCACTACGCATCCCCTCAAGACCCTGTTCACTCCCATAATAGAGTGAAGGGACACCCGGCATCGTCATGAGCAGGATATAGAGGGTATACAGATACCTCGGATCCTTGAGAAGACTCGCTACCCGGTTCACATCATGGTTATCGACGAAGTTATAAAGATGTGAGCCTTCATATACCCCACCCTTTGCGAACTGTCTCTTCAAGGCATAGGCGATCTCATAGCAGTTCTGATCATTATGAGAGGAGTACAGTCCCTTATAGCATTCATAGTTGGTAACAGAATCGAGCATATCATCTGCAAGGAAGCTGTGGTAATCACCATGGATGACCTCACCTAAGAGGATGAGATCCTCATCGATCTCATGACACACGACTCGCAGTTCCCTCATGAAATCAGGGTCGAGATGATAGGCCACATCGAGCCTGATCCCTGAGATATGAAAATCATGGAGCCATCTTCTGACCGCACCGAAAAGATACTCCTTGATTTCAGGATTCTTCAGATTCAACTCCACGAGTTCAGGATGACCCTCCCAACACTGATAGGTGAACGGTTCGTATTCAGTCGGGCTAGAGAAATCAATGAAGAACCAGTCCTTATAGACTGAGGACTCTCGCTTTTCGAGCACATCCTGGAATGCGAAGAACTGCTTCCCTACATGATTGAACACCCCATCAAGGATCAGGCGTATCCCACTTGAAGCATACATCCCTGATACCGCTACCATATCTTCCCAGCTTCCGAGTCTACCATCGATCTTATGAAAGTCTACCGTATCATACCCATGATACTCTGACTCGAATATAGGACCGAGAAAGAGCGTATCGATACCAAGCTCCTTGAGATAGGGGATCCACCCATTGAGTTCTCCGATCCTGTTCACCGGTACCACTTCAGTGGATCTATCAATATCCTTTACTCCCAGCATACCCAATGGATAGCTATGATATATACATGCCTCATCAAACCAATTCTTACTCATGATCGCTCCTTATATTCCTATCATTTGGTATAGTTCAATTCTTATAAACATTCATAATCAGGATCCTATAATACATAGATACCATACATATACTGTTTGACAAGGGCCGCTACCCCCACCTCACTATAGGATAACTTTTCGTTGAGGAGTTGTATCATATAGTTATTGAGTATACCTATGAGGGTCACAGACAGTATCTGTTCATGATCTTTCAGATTCCCATGAACCGGGACTGCTTGCCGGAAGAAATCGGTGAAGAACTCCTCTAATCGTTCCATGTAGGCACTGATGATCGTATGGGCCGCATGAGATGCAGGGAGATAGGTCATAGATAATTGCAGATAGGTCTCGTCACTCTTACCAATCCCATACTGTACATAGGAGTCCACTATCCTCGTCAAAGCCCCCATAAGATCACCGTCATAACTTATCGATGCAGTCTTCAGTTCCTTCAATAAGCCCTCAAAGTGATCTGAGAAGATCGCATCGAGCAACCCCTGTTTACTCTTGAAATAGTAGTACAGGGTGGGTTTTGTCACCTTGGCACAATCGACGATCTTTTGGATCCCCACCGCATCATACCCATTGGAAGAAAAGAGTCTTGCTGCTGTATTCTGTAATAATACCTTATTCGTCTGTTCCATGACCACTTATATACCGATCGGTATATAAGTGTCAAGAGATACTATTTGACAGCAGTCTCTTTTCGGGTACAATTGAGAGTATGAACAAGAATTTCTTCTCACCCATACCAAAGATCCTCGCCCATCGTGGTGATTCTGCTAAATTTCCCGAGAACACCCTGCCTGCATTTCTCAGCGCCCAGGCTCTAGGTGTCGATGTGATCGAGACTGATGTTCATATCACCAGAGATGAGAAGGTCATCATCTGGCATGATGATACGCTTGATAGAGAGACCGATGGGAGTGGTACCGTAGAGGCCCATACCATGGAAGAGCTGCTCTCCTTTGATGCCGGGTACCATTTCACCCCGGATTCTGGAAAGAGCTATCCCTACAGGGGAAAAGGCGTCACCATGCTCCCCTTCGAAGAGGCTCTGCTCAAACTCCCTGATATGAGATTCAATGTGGATCTCAAGACGAAGGGTACAAGACTCGCAGATCAGTTCATTTCGATCATCAGAAGGCACAAGGCTGAAGACAGGGTCCTTTGTGCGAGTTTCCATGCCTCCAATCTGCGATATGTCCGAGAGAAGGCCCCTGAGATCGGTACGAGTATGGCAACTTCTGAGGTACTCAAGCTCCTAATCGCTCAGAAACTCCATCTTCCGATAGATACGAGAAGAATACCAGGGATAGCCTTCCAGGTTCCGGTCAATCAGGGGCCGATAACCGTCATCACACCAGGATTCATCAAACGTTTCCATGACCTTGGGATGTTCATCCAGGTCTGGACGATTAACGATGCTCCTCTGATGCAAAGACTTCTTGATCTCGGGGTGGACGGTATCTTCACTGATGATCCGAGACTTCTCATTGAGGTTGCCTCTAGTTAAGGAAGATCACTCGGTAAAATCAACAAAAAATTCAAACTCCTCATATTCGTTATTCCCGAATCCTGCTACTATTGGAGACACCACATCAGGGCTCCCTTTATCCGGAGCAGACCTACAAGGAACAGGGAGAGAATCACCATGCAGGAAAAACGAAAAAGAATCATAGAAGATAAGATACCAGGGCTACTCATTCGCCTGACGCTCCCATCGATCATCGGGATGCTCGGTCTCATGGTCTTCAATGTGGTTGATACCTTCTATGTAGGTCGCCTAGGGGCAATCGAGCTTGCAGCGATATCTTTCACCTTTCCGGTCGTGATGGTCATCAATAGTTTCACACTGGGGATAGGGATCGCTACGATGTCGATCTTCGCAAAAGCAGTCGGTAATCAGGACAGGGATGAGGAACGGAGGTTGGCGACTTCAGCGTTACTACTCGGTCTTCTCATTGCAGTGACGGTCTCAATCATCGGTTATCTGACGATGGAACCGCTCTTCACTATGCTAGGAGCTGGCAGTGATCTGCTACCCTATATCCTAGATTATATGAGTATCTGGTACATCGGGACGATCTTCATCGTGGTTCCTATGATCGGTGATAATATTCTTCGAGGGCTTGGTGATACCAAGACCCCCTCCTTTGTCATGCTGACCGTCGCCTGTATCAATTTGATTTTAGATCCTCTGCTGATCTTCGGGTTAGGACCTTTCCCTGAGATGGGAATAAGGGGTGCTGCGATTGCTACAGTTTTTTCTCGAATGATCGCATCGGTGGTATCCATCCTCATTCAGACTCGTAGAGAACATCTGATAAGTTTCAAGACCCTCACGATCTCTCAGGTTCTGAAGGAGTGGAAAGGATTGCTCTTTCTTGGAATACCCAATGCCGCAGTCAAAGCGATCATTCCTTTCGGTGCAGCGATCTTCACCTCCATTCTTGCTAAATACGGTTATGAGGCTGTCGCAGGGTATGGGGTAGCAGCCAAACTAGAGGGGGTAGTCTTCGCGATCATCAATTCTCTCGGTGTCACTACTGCAGTCTTCACAGGCTTGAATCTAGGAGCGAAAAGAATCGATAGAGTCAAAACAGGCATCAAGTGGTGTAATATCTATGGGATCATCATCGGTATGGTTTCAGCGGCCCTCTTGTACGGTTTTGGGGCCCCTCTTGCGAGTCTCTTCAATAGTGACCCTGATATCCAGAGGACAACGGCGCTATACCTCTCGATCGTACCAATCAGCTATGCTCTCTACAGCATAGGACAGAATGGGACCTCAATTCTCAATGTCTATCATAAGCCAATGCTCGTAAGCCTGCAGAATCTCTTTCAGATCGGGGTGATAGCAATACCTCTTGCCTATCTCCTCTCGAATATCTGGGGAGTCACAGGACTATTCATTGCTATAGGTATCAGTTATATCGGATTCGGCCTCATCTCTCTATTCATCGTCTCAAAGACCTCAAAGAAAGTCCTCGTCTAATAGCTGAAAACCACACAAGTAGGAACCACGGCTCCTGATCAGTGATCAGGACGTAAAAAAACCATTCGATCTCTCGAATGGTTTTTGTGTCGGGAGCGACGGGGATTGAACCCGCGATCTCCGGCTTGACAGGCCGGCGCGATAACCAGCTTCGCCACGCCCCCACGACTTGATAGAATTTGCCTTATTTACTCTTTTTTGTCAACCCTATTTCAGAAAAATCATCACGTTTTTCCCACAATCCCCTACGGTCAATCCCAAGTGGCGGGCCAGAATCTCAAATGACTCTTTTGTATAGAATGAGATATGTGTCATATCCTCTTTATACCACCAGGTTCCGAATTCCTGATTTATTCTATCATCTACGAGTAGGGTCTGTAGGATGATCTTCGCACCCGGCTTCATGATCTCCACGAGTCCCGATAAGACGCTGTAGGGATCTAAGACATGCTCGATGACCTCCAACAGGAGGATCAGATCATAGCGGTCCTCTTTATAGCTTTCGTCAGTCGAGAAGTACTTATCATAGGAGTTCACATCATAACCCCTCGCCTTTAACAGATCACTCAACACGGGAAGTGGACCTGATCCAAAATCGAGGATCTTAGGATCTGATTCTCTCAAGTTGGGGAGGACCTGTTGATCAATGAATCTATTCAGATACTCCACATAACCCTTATTGGTGAGGGTATTCTCATGGAGAAGATATCTATTTCGCTCCTGCTCTTCATCGAGCATACTATGCGGGTCTCTCCTGATGAATCCACAGACAGGACACCTGTAGAATCGTTGGGATTCTCTTTCAAAGTGCAGGTTCATGTCCGGACTCTTACAGATGATACAATTCATGGCCCTATCGTATCAAATAAATTGATTTCCTTAAACTACCCTTCTATACTGGTAGATAGGAGTAGCTCATATGTCAGAATCAATTCTTATGTTCTTTCAGGATCTTTCAACCCCTGTTCTCGATATCATCATGAATGCGATCACTTTTGCAGGGGAGCAGTTGATCTTTATCGCAGTGATCACCTATATCATCTGGAACGTCTCCAAGAAGGGAGGCTATATCCTTACCTACACACTGATGAGCTCATCTGCCCTCAATGGTATTCTGAAACTGATCGTCCACTCTCCTCGCCCATTTCAAGTGATTGAGGGAATCGAAGGGAAGAGACTTGCCACCGCAGAGGGTTATGCCTTCCCAAGCGGTCATACACAGGGTGCAACGACTTTTTATACGAGTCTAGCACTCTCCCTGAAGCGACGATCCTTCATGGTCATTGCGATCATCCTGTCTCTTATTGTCGGCATCTCACGACTCTATCTTGGTGTCCACTGGCCTATCGACGTGATCGGAGGTTTCACCCTTGGACTACTGTTCACACTCATCATGTATCAGCTATTACCGAAAATCCTAGAAGACCCTCAAAAAAGACAGCGGTTGAATCTCTACACCGCTGGCCTAAGTGGTCTCGTACTCATAGTCCTCGTACCTCTGGCTTCTGGAGATTCCATCCATAACGAGCAGTATCACAGCCTCATCAAACTCTTTTCTATCATGGGTGGCTTCACCATAGGCTCCTATCTCGAAGAGAAGATGGTGGGATACTCTGTGGAGGCATCAAGGCTCGTGAAACTCTTGAGATTCTTCTTAGGGCTCATCGGTGCGGTAGCCATCATGTATGGGGGGAAATACCTCCTTCCCGATCATGAGATCTCGACAGTCATCCGTTATGCTGGGGCTTCGATCTGGGCCTTCTACCTCTTTCCCTTGATTGGTGTGAATATCAAGATTGATTCCGAAGGGAACAGGCTCTTCTCCAGATAACGTATCTCCTCTTTCACCAGTCCATCTTGACTCCTTGCGATAATTAGATTATTGTCTAATTATCTAATATTCATAGAGGATAGTATGGGGAACGTATTCAAGGCATTATCAGATCCAAATAGAAGAGCGATGTTGAATCTACTGAAAGTCTCTGATCTGAGCGCGGGGGAGATTACTTCACATTTCAATATGACAGCTCCCTCAATATCACATCACCTATCTATCCTTCATGAGGCGGAGCTGGTACAACGGCAGAAAAAAGGACAGCAGGTGATCTATACCATCAATACCACGGTACTTCAAGATGTCATGAATTGGATCATCGCTCTACAGCAGGAGGAATCATGAAACAGCTCAAAAGACTCTACCTTCTCTTCATTCCCATAGCAGTCTCTCTCGTGATCACACTGATCCTATATTCGAGACTTCCAGACCAGATTCCCTCTCACTGGAATATTTCTGGAGAGATCGACTCCTATAAACCTCGTTATTTCGTTATACTCACGGCACTGCTTCCGGCACTCTTTGTCTGGCTTCTTACGGTGATTCCTTCGCTCGACCCCAAGTCTGAGAACTTCAAACAGCATCAGAAAGCCTACAATATAACGGTAATCTTCGTAGTACTATTCATCCTAGCCTTCCACTGGTATGCCATCGCGGCAGCCCTTGGGACTCTCCTGAAGGTCGAATATCTGATCAAATCTACTATCGGTATCCTGTTCATCATCATTGGCAACTATCTGCCTCAGGCTAAACAGAACTATACCTATGGTATCCGTACTCCATGGACACTAGAGAACGAAGAGGTGTGGAGGAGGACTTCAAGATTTGGGGGTAGAGGTTTTGTCATCTGCGGATTCATCACACTCATCACGTTATTCCTTCCAAGTACGGCTTCATTCTGGATACTCTCGATCTCGTTGATAATTCTTATCTTTGGAATCTATCTTTATTCCTATCTGGTATACAAAAAAGAGGAAGAATCATAGGAGAGAGATCTTAGTTATTCATTCATAATCAGATGTTCCTCTAGTGACACAATCGGAAAAGAACCATAGTATAGGGTTCAGTATATTAATGAGGTATACTAATAAAAGAGAAATGAGTAACTTATGAAAAATATAGTCACAGGCCAACTGAATGATTCATTATATCCAATTATGGATGGTGTAGGTCTCGTTGCAAGAAACTACGCCTTCTGGTTAAATGAGAAGTATGGGACCGGTTATTGTATCGGACCTCACGTTCCAGGTTTTAAAGATACTGAAGATTTCATCAAACGATTTCCAACAATTCCCATCCCAGGGAATGCACCCTATCGATATGGACTACCTTCAACTAAGGGTTTTTATAAGACCATTGATAGTATTCCATTTGATATCATACACACACACTGCCCCTTTGTTAGTGGAAAGATCGCACTTCATATAAAAAAGAAGAAGCATATCCCACTTATCACAACTTTTCATTCAAAATACAGAGAAGATTTTAAAAGAGCCTTCAAAACCAATGCACTAGCAGATTTTGCTGTTAATCATATCATGAAGTTCTATAATCAGACTGATATGGTATGGGTACCGAACGAACCCACTATTGATGTTCTTAGATCCTATGGTTTCAAGGGGAAAATTGAGGTAAGCATTAATGGTACAGACCTGATTGCTCCAACACCTTCGGAACTATCGAATCTACAACAGATAGGGTATAAGAACACTGATACCACGAAAGATGATTTCGTGCTTCTTTTTGTCGGTCAGCATCGATGGGAAAAGAATGTGAAGCTCATGATCGATGGTCTAAAAGAGATATCAGATGCTAATCATACCTTTAAAGCATTCTTTATTGGTACAGGACCAGAAATAAATGAAATGAAGAGAATGGTCTCTGATTACCATCTAGAGAAAAAGGTCTTTTTCAAAGGTATTATAAAGGACAGAGAAATTCTTAAGTCTTATTATGCGATCGCAGATATGTTCATGTTTCCATCTTTGTACGATACGGCCTCTCTTGTCATGCGGGAAGCTGCGGCCTTCAGCGTCCCTACAGTGCTTATCAAAGAGGCTTCTACAGCGAAAGGTGTTGAAGATGGGAAGAATGGATTTCTTATCGAGAATTCCTCTTCCTCTTTTGCAAAGAAGATCATGTATGCGATCGATCATCCGGAGGCCCGTATCAAAGCTGGAAAAGGTGCGCTTCAGACGATTTACCTCCCATGGGAAAAAGTTGTAGATAGTGTATATGATAGGTACCTTAAGATTATTCGTGATTTTAATTAAATATTAAGAGGTAATGCAATGAATTACAAATATATAATAGTTGGAGCAGGTTTGGCAGGGGCAGTCTCTGCAAGAACTCTAGCTGAGAAAGGTCATAAGGTCATGGTTATCGAGCGAAGTGACCACATTGCTGGCCACTGTCATGATTATAAGAATGACGCTGGTATTACGACCCATACTTATGGTCCTCACATCTTTCATACTAAGAATAAGGAAATCTGGAACTGGGTAAAACAGTATGCAGACTTTATCTATTTTCAACACAGGGTACTCAGTTATGCCAATGGCCAACTATTACCCTTCCCCATTAATAGAGATACCATCTCACAATTATTTGGAGTCGAACTTACAATCAACGAAGTCGAAGAATTTCTTAAACATGAAGTAGAGATATCTACGTTCAATGAGCCACCAAAGAATTTTCGAGATGCAGTCGTAGCTCAAGTCGGAGAGACTCTGTACACAACATTCTTCGAGAACTACACGAAGAAACAATGGGAACGTGACCCTTCAGAGCTTTCTGCAGAATTAGCAAAACGAATCCCAGTCAGAACGAATCGTGATGATAGGTATTTTGCAGATCAGTATCAAGGTATACCTTCTAAGGGATATACCAGCATGGTTGGTGAAATGCTAAACCATGAGAATATCTCAATCATGTTGAATACAGACTATTTCAAAGTCAAAGATTCTTTTTCTCCAAGTATGACAATCTATACAGGAGAACTCGATGCATTCTTTGATTACCAATTCGGGAAGTTAGAATATCGGTCCCTAAGGCTCGAATTCAAGACTCTAGATACTAAGGAATACCAGCAAGCTGCAGTCGTGAACTACCCAAATGACTATGACTGGACGAGGATAACCGAATTCAAAAAACTCAGTGGCGAGAAATCAGATAAAACAACGTTATGTTTTGAATTCCCCAAAGCTACAGGAGAGCCATACTATATTGTCCCTGATGAGAAAAATACAGAGATGAGGAAAAAGTATATGGAACTTGTAGAAAACCTTGAAAAAGAGGGGAAGTTCCTCTTTATAGGTAGACTTGCAGAATATACCTATTACAATATGGATCAAGTTATTGAAGCTGCACTAAATAAGATAGCATCAATAGATTGTGTCTAGATAGATATATAGAGCCCTAGACATGGTGAAACACACTCAGATGTCACGGCTCTTTATGTAAACCATATGGTATGATCTATATCAACATATCTATCAAGTCATACATTATATCAGTTCTTTATTTTCCTGAATTCTTGATGATCTCTTCGATTTTAGCCATATCTAGGGATTCATAGCCATTATTCTCTTTGTACTCTTTAGGTAGCCCGATATTCTTCTTGCCATACTTGATATAGGCTCCATATCGCCCTGAGTATATCGAGATCTCTACACCCTTCTTGTCTTTTCCAAAACTCTTAAGAACCGTTCCCTTCCCTCGTCCGACTTTCGGTTCAGCAAGGATAGAGAGGGCTCTCTCAAGGGTGACGGTATAGAGATTGTCAGTAGCCTTAAGTGAGCGGAATTCTCCATCATGACCTACATACGGTCCGAATCTACCATTATTAGCAATGACCTCTTTACCGGAATCGGGGTGGTCACCCAGGATCCGGGGAAGATGGATCAATAGGGAGATGGTCTCCATACTCAGACTGTCACTAGTCTCCCCTTTTGGAATGCTTGCCCGTTTTGGTTTTGGATTCTCATCACTCTTCTCACCAAGCTGGAAGTAGGGTCCATAACGTCCACTGAGGAGATAGACGGGTAACCCCGTCTTTGGGTCCTCACCAATAGGTTCAGGTCCCTCTTTCTGTATAGTGATCAGTCTCTGGATCTCTTCATCAGTGAGATCAGCGGGAGCTACATCTTCTGGAAGAGAGGCATGGATCTCTTCACCACAATCTTCTGCCTTACAGAGGATATAGGGTCCATATTTGCCGATCTTCACCCCTTCTACTGCCTTGATCTGAGGCAGGGAGATCGTCCTTGCCTCATCAGGCTTGATAAGAGATGCTCTATCTTCTACTGTTGCCTGCAACCCCTTCTTTCCAAGATAGAAGTCCTGAAGATAGGTGAGTCGCTCAACCTCTCCAAGAGCTATACTGTCGAGGGTATTCTCCATATCTGAAGTGAAACTATAATCGATGAGATCGATGAAGTTCTTCTCAAGCAGCTGTATCACTCCAAAACCGATAAAGGTAGGGGTGATGATAGTGCCCTGTTTCCTAATATATCCACGTTCATTGAGGGTATTGATGATCGATGCATAGGTCGATGGTCTTCCGATCCCTAACTTCTCAAGCTCTTTTACTAACGAGGCATCAGTGAAACGGGCAGGAGCCTTCGTCTGATGGCTGATAGGATCGAGTCTTGTGGGGGTCAGTTTAGCACCCTCGGCCAATTCCGGGAGATAACTCTCAGAGTTTGCCAATCGAACCTCAGGGTCATCACTACCTTCAACATAGGCTCTGATGAACCCGGGAAAGATGATCCTTGTTCCGGTCGCTGAGAATTGTGCATCCTCGACAGTGAAGACAGCCTTTGTCGAAGCTTTCTTCGCCTCTGCCATCTGAGAGGCCAGAGTCCTCTTCCAGATCAGCTTATATAGGGAGAGTTCTCGACCGGATAGACCGGCCTCTTCAGGAGTCTTGAAGACATCACCAGAAGGTCTTATAGCCTCATGGGCCTCCTGAGCTCCCTTGCTCTTCTTCGTATACTGTCTTGGACTCTTTGCGAGATACTTATCTCCATAGAGTCTGCTGATCGCAGCCCGAGCTGATGCGATACCATCAGTACTCAAGGTGGTGGAGTCTGTTCTCATGTAGGTGATCAGACCATTCTCATATAATCTCTGAGCTGCCCGCATAGTCTCCCGTGCAGACATCTTCAATTTTCTATTTGCCTCTTGTTGTAGCGTAGAGGTAATGAACGGAGGTGCAGGTCGAGAGGTGTTCTCCTTCTCTGTTATGCTTGCCACTTCCCAAGGTTTACCCTCTAGACGAGCGACAAGAGCCTGTGCACCGTCCCTATCCATCACTATGGAGTTCTTACCGATATAGGCACCGGTCTTCGAGTGAAAGTCCTTACTACCTGCGACTCGTTTACCACCGATACTATCCAATTTAGCATCAAAGTTGTGTTCATCGCCCGGAACATTGAGCGTCCCCTTCAGGTCCCAATACTCAGAAGAAGAGAAGAGTATACGCTCTCGCTCCCTCTCTACGATCAATCGCAGTCCCGGTGACTGCACTCTTCCTGCAGAGAGTCCGAAGGCTATCTTCTTCCATAATAGAGGAGAGATGGTATAACCGAAGAGTCGATCAAGGATCCTTCGTGTCTCCTGAGCATTTACAAGATCCATATCTATCTCACGTCCGGTCTCCAGTGCGTGATGGATAGCCTTCTTCGTTATTTCATGGAAGACCATTCTCTTATATGGGACCTTAGGTTTCAAGACATTGACCAGGTGCCAGGAGATACTCTCACCTTCTCGGTCCTCATCAGTCGCGAGAAGTAGTTCATCGACCCCTTTGAGTTTTGCCTTCAATTCCCTGATGACCTTGCCCTTACCTTTCGGTGTGACATATAGAGGAGCGAACTCCTCTTGAACATTGATCCCAAGCCGGGACCATTCTTTATCTTTATATGACTTAGGTATCTCTGTAGCAGTCTGAGGGAGGTCTCTGATATGACCTACACTTGCCTCGACTACATACCCGGAGGGTAAGAATTTCTTTATGGTCTTTGCTTTAGTCGGTGACTCAACAATAACCAGTACTTTATGTGCCATGATGCTCCCTTGATCCGTTCAGAAATGCCGAATTCTTTATGCGATATTGTTCAATATAGTGGTAAGTCCTATATTTATTCAACCGTGATGCCTCTATTTGTAACTATCAATGAATTGAAAAGTCAAGGGGGCATTTATGGTCGCCCCCTCCAAAAAGGTTAAAAACCGAGAGAATCAGCTGTTTTCTTTGTAAGCAGGTACACATGACTCTCAAATTCATGAGAGAAGTTCATGGGTAGCCCAATACTCATACATTGCTCCCCTGAGAGTTCTTCTCCATCTAAGGAGACCTTGAGTGATGGGTTCATCATATGAAGGTCTGCCGGTACCTTATTCAACTCAGTGAAGCTATATTGGTTGTTCTTATCCAGTCCGTTCAGCATGAGAGGCTCATGTCGTCTACCGAACTGATAGGTAAGCTGCCAGATGAACAGAAGAGCCTGCTCACCCGTTTCGCTGATATAGAGGATAGAGGCATAGTCACCTCTATAGGGAGATCTCAAACGATACAAGTCTCCCCTCTCTATGATATGTCTCACACTCTTATAGGAGGAGATGACCTTCGAAAGGAAATCTTTTGTACTCTTGGTGACACTCTCTAATGAGAGCTCTAGACCCAATCTACAGCTAAAGGCCACATCACAACGGAATTTCAAGGGTATCGTCCTTCCTGTGATATGATTCTTCTCTGAAGATATATGTGCCGCAGTATAGGCAGGAGGGAAGAAATAACTACTCCCCCATTGGATGAAGATCCTCTGGATCGCATCGGTGTTATCACTAGCCCAGAATTCATGTGTCAAAGAAAGTGCTCCATAATCGACCCTGCCACCACCGGAGGCACAGTTCTGGATCATCAACTGGGGATGGGTTCTCTGAAGGAACTTGAGGATCTCATAATAGTTCTTCACATAATCATCATACAAAGAGAAGGAGCCTGAGTGATCATGTACCTGTCTATTACAGTCCCACTTGATATAGGAGATCCCATCAACAGAGTTCAGTAGGTCATCGAGGGTCTTGATGATCCAATCCCTCACCTTAACTTTTGACAGATCCAGGATATACTGATGGCGCTCCTGAATCGCAGTCTCCACCCGATCACAGATGATCCAGTCTGGGTGCTCCCTAAATAGTTCACTTTCAGGGTTGACCATCTCCGGTTCGATCCAAAGACCAAAGGCTATACCACGGTTTCTGCAGGTCTCGATGAGTCTCTCAAGTCCATCAGGGAGCTTCTTGCGATTCACTACCCAATCACCAAGCCCTCTTGAATCATCATCACGGGGGAACCTCTCACCGAACCAACCATCATCAAGGACGAAGAGTTCGACACCAAGATCAGCAGCACCCTCTATCATATCTATGATTCTCTCTTGGTCAAAGTCGAAATAGGCAGCTTCCCAGCTGTTCAATACTACCGGTCTCTGCCACAACCCATCACGAATACCTGCATTTCGTGCCCAATGATGGAATCTGCGGGTCATAGTCCCCATTCCCGTCTCACTATAGGTGGCTCTCATCACAGGGGAGTGCCAACCCTCTTGGGGTAAAAGGACTCTATAGGCTGTCTCGGGATGCTCACCTATGAGAATCCTCGATACACCGGTCCTATCAATGTCAGAGACAACTGCCCAGTTCCCTGACCAGTCATAACTCAATCCCAGACAGGTTCCTGAGTCCTCAGAGGCTGCATGATCACCTTTAGAGAAGATCATCGAAGAGTTCCTGTATCGAGTAGTCCTTACCCCGCAATTCTCTCCAGTAATATGGATCCCTGCTGCTAATAGCTGTTCATCAAGGCACATCTCCTGTGCCCAGCTTCCAGAGAAGGAACTCTTTGTCATAGTCTTCCAATCAACCTGCAAGACCGCTGCAGTAGCTCGAGTGAGAAGGAGTTCTCTATCCGAACTGTTCTTCACACTACTACTCATCTCGATGATATCCTCATCGGGTAATAAACGTATATGGTGAACCACCTCTACACCTGAGGGTTCATCGACCTGAGTGATATGGACTATGGAACCATCGAGGATTTCACAATCCTTAAAAGTCAGTCGTAATCCTAGTGAATCTCCGCTACCTAGTTCTAGTACCTGCAAAGCTGCTCGTCTTCTGTTTCCACTACCAAAAGTTGTATAGAGTTCTTCTGATTCGTAGGCTAATTCGGGTGCATAGGCGGTGATACGCCCTCCGAAATAGAGCTGCACTAAAGCCTTTCCAGAAACGATACGATAGATCAGGGATATATGTTCTGTCTGCAGATGGAGAATGTCTTTATGAGTATCTAGGATGATCATAGTTTCGCCAATCCTCCACCAGAGGTCTCACGATACAATGATGGAAGTGCTTTTCCGGTCTCATTCATGACTGAAACCACCTCATCAAAGGAGATCCGATGTCTACCATCGGAGAGGAGACTGTAGTTCATATGGTTTAAAGCTCGAGCTGATGCAAGAGCATTTCGTTCGATACAGGGAATCTGTACGAGACCACCTATAGGATCACAGGTGAGGCCAAGATGGTGTTCTAGTCCCATCTCTGCAGCATATTCAATCTGGTAGTTCGTCCCTCCCATCAATTGGGTACTCGCACCGGAGGCCATGGCACAGGCTGTCCCGATCTCCCCCTGACACCCTACTTCTGCACCTGAGATAGACGCATTCTCTTTAACGAGTGCCCCGATGAGCCCTGAGGTTGCGAGGGCTCTTAATATCCTGTTCTCTGTTATCTTATAGACCTCTTTCTGATACATCAGGACTGCAGGTACGACCCCGCAGGAACCGCAGGTTGGAGCAGTGACGATTCGCCCCCCACTTGCATTCTCCTCAGATACTGCTAATGCATAGGCATAGACTCTAGATCGTTTCCCGATTGGTCCGCTCAGATGCATCGCCTTGGCAAAATAACCGGCAGCTTTTCTTGTCAGGTTCAACCCTCCGGGTAGTACCCCCTCATGATCGAGACCTGATCTTATTGAGGCTTTCATCACCTCCCATACCTCTTTGAGGTATTCCATGAGATCATCTGATTCGTGGAGTACAGTATACTCCCAGAGAGGTCGCCCATTCTCTAGACACCACTGCAGGATATCTTTTAGATTCGTATGGGGATAGATATGATCCTCAGATACGGACTCATCTTCATGTACGATCTTACCTCCTCCCACACTGTAGTATTTCTCAGCACAGAAGATCTTCCCATTCTCCTCTAGTGCTTCGATCATCAGAGCGTTAGGGTGTCTCTCCAATATAGTCTCAGGCTCCCAGAGAACCTCACAATCAAGGTGGGATCTTGCGGCCTCCTCGATAAGGGCAACATCTGTCCTATGGCCCCGTCCGGTAGCAGCGAGGGCTCCATAGAGGGTAACTCTCAGAGACCTGGCTCTCCCATGCTTCAGGGTGAATAATTCCATAGCCTTTCTTGGCCCCATCGTGTGACTACTAGAGGGACCATAACCGATTCTGTAGATATCTTTGATTGATTCCATGAGACAATACTATAACTATAGGTAAGATTTGAAAAGAGAAATCCCCATGAGTGCAGTTCTATGAGTTACTAAGCTCGAATTCTTCGAACCTCTCCTCACTTAAAAGATCAAAATTGCATATCGGGCATCTCAGACGCAGAGCCTTGTCAATAAGACGGATCTTGACCTCCTCCGGTATGTAGGAACTACCAAGACCGAAGATCAGAATAGGAGCGTCAGGAAATGCTTTATGATATTGTTTGATTTTTTGATTCAACATTGACCTACTCCATGATTTCTTTGCTTTTTACGTATCGTTCTTAATCAATTAATAACCTGTTAACACTTGTTATGCAATCATACTCAAGGATGAGATGGCCAATAATGAAGTATTTAAGGGTAAAAATGTTAATCCCCACACCTGTGAGGAAAATGCAACGAAAGGGAGCCGAACTCTCCTTACGAGCGGTTGATCCCCACATCCGTGGGGAATATTTATTCTCATAATTTCTTGCCATGAATTCACCCGGTTGATCCCCACATCCGTGGGGAATATAGACGAGTATACGGTAAACAACACATTCACAGCGGTTGATCCCCACATCCGTGGGGAATATAAGAATGACCCAGAGGAGCTTCTCGTTAAAGTCGGTTGATCCCCACATCCGTGGGGAATATAGCATCCTTTTTCAGGTTTATACTCAATAACCCGGTTGATCCCCACATCCGTGGGGAATATGGAGGGAATTGAACCCTCGTCTTAGAACCACTCGGTTGATCCCCACATCCGTGGGGAATATTTTATATTCTTGTTCCTCACCAACACATCACCCGGTTGATCCCCACATCCGTGGGGAATATAGGTACTATACTCGTACTCTGATACCTTGATACGGTTGATCCCCACATCCGTGGGGAATATTTGAAGGGCGAAAGCTGGAGGAGAAAATAATCCGGTTGATCCCCACATCCGTGGGGAATATGTAATAATGTATTCCATAGTATCACTGATATTCGGTTGATCCCCACATCCGTGGGGAATATGATTTGATTGTCTTAGTCATTGTCTTTGTCTCCGGTTGATCCCCACATCCGTGGGGAATATTTCCTTGGTGTGGGGGCTATGTATATGCAAACCGGTTGATCCCCACATCCGTGGGGAATATAATCGTATGCATATATTGACCATGATAATAAGCGGTTGATCCCCACATCCGTGGGGAATATTCAGGAACAGCAGACGTATCTAGTGATGATGACGGTTGATCCCCACATCCGTGGGGAATATATCCCTACACAATTGTACGATATCTTTGATTTCGGTTGATCCCCACATCCGTGGGGAATATACCTGATAGAGGAGACGATTTTTTAGAACTATCGGTTGATCCCCACATCCGTGGGGAATATGTCGCATATCTTACAGGTATGGCTCGGGATGTCGGTTGATCCCCACATCCGTGGGGAATATACGCTTAACCCATTTAATGACTCGCCCCACCTCGGTTGATCCCCACATCCGTGGGGAATATGGCGAGGAGGGATAGTGCTCTTTCTCCACCGTCGGTTGATCCCCACATCCGTGGGGAATATTGATCAATACAAGATTCGGTTTTACCACACCACGGTTGATCCCCACATCCGTGGGGCATATCCGTACAACGTACAGTGTCAGGATCATGCAGCCGGTTGATCCCCACATCCGTGGGGAATATTACCACTCATTCTATTGGGTGTGTCTGTCGTTCGGTTGATCCCCACATCCGTGGGGAATATTCCGTCCTCCTCGACCCACAAGCTATGTCCACCGGTTGATCCCCACATCCGTGGGGAATATATCAGCCCATTCCTGCAACGTTCGTTTCATCACGGTTGATCCCCACATCCGTGGGGAATATAACCCAGTAGTGATGAGTACTACGAGAAGATTCGGTTGATCCCCACATCCGTGGGGAATATTCAAACCATCTCTTACCGTTCTTGTCGAGGAGTGGTTGATCCCCACATCCGTGGGGAATATTTTTCATAACAGTTTATATCCCACTTACCAAGCGGTTGATCCCCACATCCGTGGGGAATATAAAGAAGTTGAAAAAAGTATCAATCCCTAATGCGGTTGATCCCCACATCCGTGGGGAATATGTTGCCCAGGCTGTCGGAAAACTCGATAGGAACGGTTGATCCCCACATCCGTGGGGAATATTGTCGGAAACTAGCAACTCCGTATGGTGTTCACGGTTGATCCCCACATCCGTGGGGAATATCTAAACAGGTCTATGTTACCTACTACCCAAACCGGTTGATCCCCACATCCGTGGGGAATATAACATATCACTCAGGTAGTGGCAATTACGAGACGGTTGATCCCCACATCCGTGGGGAATATACCTACAAACCCTACACTGAGAACCTCCTGTTCGGTTGATCCCTACATCCGTGGGGAATATTCAGGGATGGATTCTAGGCAAGTCGATGTATACGGTTGATCCCCACATCCGTGGGGAATATAATACATGACTAACAACTGTAATCATTACAGCCGGTTGATCCCCACATCCGTGGGGAATATTTGTTATCACATCTAATGTTGTGTGTCTCGCCACGGTTGATCCCCACATCCGTGGGGAATATCAATAGAGAGTCAGGTCTCTCAAATCTCGGAACGGTTGATCCCCACATCCGTGGGGAATATATAACTAACAATATCACCCCTCTTAAATTCTACGGTTGATCCCCACATCCGTGGGGAATATCTAGAATGGAATGTCATCGCCCCAGTCATAGACGGTTGATCCCCACATCCGTGGGGAATATCGTATGTTCTCGATCTCCCGCCCCTCTTCGTACGGTTGATCCCCACATCCGTGGGGAATATGGGTCGTCGGTCTTGAGCGCTGCCACGGTGGCCGGTTGATCCCCACATCCGTGGGGAATATCCAGACGATCCGACCTATAAGGGTAAGATGTTCGGTTGATCCCCACATCCGTGGGGAATATACTAACAAATAAATATATATTATATATGTTTTTATAAAAATTATAAAAATCTACCAATTATTAGTGATCCTTCTCTTTCTTTTCAAAAAACTGTTATGTATTCATTTTGAGTTTTCAAATGAGATTAATTTAAATCCATCAACATCAATAGGTAACCTTCTATTGGAACCGATTGTCTCAAAATCAAAGCCAGCCTCATTATTAGTTGACCAACAAAGAGCAACATTTCCATTTTCTATATGATTAATAATTTCTTCCCAAAGCATATCTCTTACTTTTACAGAGAAATTACCAATATAGACTCCTGCTCGGACTTCCAGTAACCACTTTGCTAAGTATCCTCTTAAGCGCGGAGGAATATTTTCAGTTACGATAACCAGCATCTCCTACCCCTTTTTCATTTGGAATAACATTGGGAACGGCCTCAGGATGCCTTAATGGTGGGTTAATATTACCTGAAGATAGTACTTCCTCAATTGTTGGAATAATTTGTTTTAGTATTTTGTTTTCTCTAAAACTATTTCTACAATAAGTCCTAACTGCTTTTGCTGGATCATGGGGTTTTTGTGAAGCGACCTTAAAAGCAATTGGAACTACTGTTTGAAATTTAAAAAGATCTGCAATGTCATAAACAAATGATAAGGGTTTCCCGGTATGGATAAAACCAATTGCTGGGGCATACCCTGCTGCAAGTATTCCAGCTTCACATATTCCGTAAAGGCAATGGTTTGCAGCACTAAGGCATTTATTGACGATATCACTATTATCCCAATTACTATAATCATAATTTCGGCCAGACCATTGTACCCCATATCGATTCGCCATTTCTTTATATATCTTACGAACTCTGGCACCCTCAATACCACGCATTTGCTGTATACTGCGTCTCTGTGGTGGCTCTTCACCAAACCTAAAAGCATACATAGAACGAACTACTTTAATTCTTAATGAATCATCTAAAGCAAGTTTAGCTTGATACAAGAGCTTATCAGAGCGGGCCCCTCCTGGTTGGCCCGAAGAGTATAGGCGTACGCCCCCCTCCCCAACCCATACCAATAAACAACCAACTTCTGCTGCTAATCCGACAGCTGCATGACTGATTCTTATTCCAGGTTCTAACATAAGACAAGCGATACCCCCTACTGGTATATGGACTCGAACTCCATTCTTGTCAATTAATACAAAAGATCCATCTTTGACATCAATAAGACCATATTGTAGAAAGAGTATAGAGTGTCGCTCTTTTAGAGGGATCGGTTTTGATATTATTCTCATGAGTTAACTCTGCACTCGTTTTACTAACATCAATCCACAACCAAATGCTTTGGATCGTCCTATACCTTTGAATAAGAGCTCTTTAAATCTTAAGGGGTTCGTAACTCGTAAGGTTCCTGTATAGTCTACTACACCAAAAGAAATCTCTTTCTGGTTTTTCTTTTTCGTAAAAGTAATTTTTTCATATCCTTCAACAATAAAATCATCACAACTAATACTAAATCCGTTTCTTTCTGCTCTAGAAACTAACCACTCTTTGGTAGTTAAATCTATAAATTCTGCTAAGTTCTCATCCTCTAATCCATTTTTTAATCCCTCAGCTCTAGCATCTTGCCAGATCGTATGTCTCACTGAATTCTTTTTTCCAGGCACTTTCTTTGATATCGTAGCATTGATACGTACTGAGAATGATAACAGTTCTCCTTCAACAATCTGAGGATCATATTCTTTAATACCTAATACTTGTAAGAAATTCCTATCACTAATAGGTGCAATCTCAGAGACTAAATAGAAAAAAGGAAAAGAAGAGTGTCCCCCTCTTTCTTTTCGATAAATGAAGGATCGTTCCTCATCCCCTCTGTTGGGAAAACTCTCCCATAGTAGTTGATGTTCACTATATTCACTTTGATTATGCATCTTTACCCAATTCAACAATTCATTCTTTGCTTCTCCTGAATCGTTAAATCCAATTTTACTTATAAACATACTATTGCTCCTTACGTCCTAAGGCTTTAAATTCATCTCTTGTAGTGAATAACCATTTCGAACGATCTAAGACAGCATCAAATCGTTTTATTTTAAAATCGGGATGCATTCCAGCAATAGTAGTCTCTTCCCAATAATAACTAATCTTAGAACTGTCCAATCGTAAAAATCTTTGATCGTCATCATCTTTTTGCTTATGTTTCGCCATAAATATCTCATTGAAATCCACCATTGAAAAAGCCTTTAGAAGGGAATCTTCTTCTAAGATGATAGGAGACATAGGTAACGCCAAAGGACATGACTTCCTCCCGAGGTAGAGATGGAATTTAGGAGTAAGTAAACTTTCTTTTATTTCATCTAAAGACAATCTACTATCAGCTTTACCCCAGATTGCAATAATGGATAAGGCATCAGAACGATACTCTCTATTTGATAATATTGTTTTCAAACTCTTCTTATCTGACAATTCAGATTTCCGAGTATGATATACGGTATTCTTAGAAGAGACTGGAACTTCAATGGTGTGGTAGTCATGCAACACATCCCCAGATGATAACATTTTAATCCCCACTCCTAAATATTCATCTAATTGAGACAAACGTCTTTTATCATCCCGTCTTATACCCATGGCTGCACTAATTAGTCCGATGATTGCAGAACGGGAGGGATGATCTGAAGAACATCTTTCTCCTCCCGCTGCAATCTCTCCCCATGAAGACAGGGGAGCATATAATCTAAATAATAGAAATTTCACTTGATCCTCACTTACAGCTAAAAGCTAATAGATCTGCCATACTTCCTGTTCCTGTACAAACATTAAAGGAGTAATCAGCCTCAGAGCAGGGTCCATATACCCGATCCATATTTTCTTTTTGGGTAGCAATCCTATTAATCGATGCTTCAAGTTGGTTTTTCTCAGTCACAGGATCCAGGAAAGCAACTGATAAGGATCTAGGTTGTTGGTTGCCGATTTCAACTAAAGAATAGGAGGCTCTTACCCTGTTGGCATAGCTGTTCTGTTTTCCAGAGGGTGCGACTGTCAATGCAGCTTCAATATATGCTTGTATCGCAGCATTTGCCAAATCGATATTGCCATTGAGGTTCTCAATAAGAAGTGTCTTATTTATACAGATATAAATATAGAAAACTCCTGAACTAAACCCGGCCTCTGAGATATGACTTGCTCCTGCATTTTCTTTACTATTGAGATCATCTACTGCAGTAAAATAATCATCTTCAATTACAATTTGGTTAACTGATATTGCATGAGCAACTTGAGCTGCAGCCTCAATATTCTTCTCTGGTGAAGATGCTAACATTCTACCAAATAGAGCAATATCTACAGAATTTACTTTATTTCGCAAGAATTTCAGTTCATTATTTTCAGGGTCTCTATTCTCCACAATAAGCTTATCTACCAATGCATAGACTAGTTCGAGTTCTTCTTTACTCACATGAACTAGTTGTTCAATCTCAACACTGTCCTTTTTTAGTTTTCCAAATTGAGAAGCTATAACTCCAGCCCATTTCATTGCTTTTTTTTCATTAATCTCACCAGTAACCAATCTTTTATAGACTTCATCACCGATATGTTTTGTACGAATTCCAGTATTCCCTGTTAGTTTATCCATACAGACATCAGAAGTTCTCCAAGCTCGTTTCAGGCTTTGAGAGGAAATCCTCAATCGGTCTACCCCACCCATTCGGGCCGTCTTTGGACGCCCTAGGTCATCCCTATTGGGGTTTGATGGTGGATAAGATGTTAATAGATGTAATTGAATAAATTTAGACATGTGAAAGCTCCTTATTTGTTTATAATAATTTTGAGTAATAGTCATTCGCCCATTGATATGTAACTGATTTTTTACTACTAGGAATCTCCTTACCCAGAATGATTTCAGAAAAAGAGATAATCCCATCTGCTAAAGAAAGTATATTTATAGGTCCCTCAATTAATTTTACCGCTCTTCTTGTCTGAAGGTATAGTTCAGGTAAATCATGACTTTTTATTATCTTTTGAAATCTCGATTCACTCACACAGGGTTTTTCACCATTTTTACTAGCCATCTGCATAGGAAACGACTCTATTGTACTTAATGAGCTTGTTACAGTTGAGAGGATTCCAGCTACGATGGCAAGGATTTCCGGTTCATGGTTCCAGTAGGGTAAGACATTCTGCAATCTATATGTAGCTTTGCACATTGCAGCAGCTATGGGAGAATCTGCTCTTCTCAATTCAGATCTTTCACCTTTTCTGGCTTCTAATTCTTTCCACCAGATCAAGATAGCCTGCCTGCTATTTTCACTATATAGATTATTATATATAGCCCGATACGGTTCTTTTATTGCCATGATCACTCCTTATACAATCAAATTTTTATAACTTTTCTTTAACTTCCATATTCCGTTTTGAAGCACTTTTCTCGCTCCAATAACTCGCTTCATATTGCTTCCATCTAATGGTGCTGAAAGTACAACCCTCTCGAAGATTTCCTCTGCAGTATGGATAAGTACCTTTTGCCATTTTTCAAAAATGGCAGGATAAGCATCAAAATCAATAACAAGTTCACGAAGACACCCATAAAAGAAATCTTCTGTCGCCTCCCAAAATTCGTTTCCAAAGACCCCGAGGTTTCCCCGAACTGTTGCTTTTTCTTTATACCAACTATTCTTTATTGCTTTCTTTAAAACCCTGCTCATAAGTTCTGCCCCACTAATCATTTGAATAGAGTAATCCAGAATGCGTATCTGCTGAGCTGGAGGTAAAATGAAGGTAGGAATGGTCTTATCATACCAGTTCCTTGTTTTGGCATTATCCATATCATAGCCACAGACCCACATAACAGCCTCTAGACTCTCAGATACTAAAGCTTTTTCCTTCTCTTCATTTTCTAAATCTTTGATATTTGCTGGTATAATATAGGGTTCTGAACTGATAGAAATATCGGGCCAGTATCGATATGAAATCCCCTCAGGGCTTCCTTTCTTCGGGTTTGGGGGATTCTCTGGATTCTTTGAATCCTTCACATAGGAGCTTAACGCGTGTCTCCAAGGCCCTCCATAATTAACCCCTTTATTGACTGATCGATAGTTCCTTACCGAGTAGGGAGAGGTGGTACTTGTAAGATCACAGGGACACGTACTTACTTCAAATTGGAGCCTCACTCTTCTAGGCATCCCAAAATACATTTGTTTTGGATTAACATCCATAGGTGTCGTTAATTCATCATTCTTACTTGTTCTCGTTTCAGCCATCCAAGGAAAGATATCTGAAAGTTCTGATTTAGTATGATCTCCGTTTATGAGAGTTCGAAAGGATTCCCTACTGAGTACATTCAACCATAACTTCTTCCATAGAGATGAACGGATATCATACTCCTGAGGTAAAGCAATCACCGTCAAAGGACCACCACCTCTCAAGCCTACTCGAATACCCTGCCCACCAGAAGGAGAAAAAGATTGTAGGGTATATAAGGCGATAGCAGCCCAATAGGGTTGAAGAGTCTTCATAAACCCTCGTTTTATGAAATGATCCCTATTCTCTTTATAAGCATTTTCACCTGGAGCATTAATCAACAGATTCGAGACCTGAACTTCTTTAGCGCTTTGCATCGCTTTCCAGTCATAATCCTGCATAAAAGCAGGCCCTTCGGGGTTGTTAATAATAAAACATGATTCATATGGTAATAACTTTTCATAGATCTCTTTTACATTGGGAGGGGCTTTCCATAATTCTTCCCATTCTTCATTATCCTTTGGCTCTATCATGACTTGAAGAACTCCAATAAGAAGTTGATAGATTGCACTAGTAAAATCAGGTCTAGGTGCTTTTATATCTACTACTGGATTCTTAAAATCATCAGTAATCTCATAGAAAGCAATAGTATCCTCTAATCCATCTTGCCTCACAACTGGAAGCCATTTATCTAATAATAAATTCATTTCGGAACACACTCCTATTTTTGAATTATGAATCCAAGTTCTTGGTCATAGTAAATATTGATCTTTCCCCCTTCGGTATTCTCATATGTAGATAACCAACCATCCCTCTCTTTGGAAAACAGAATAAATTTATCATTCTCTTTCATATACTTATTCATTCTAGTCACTTCATCTATCATTAGCTTTTGGCAAGAATCTAATATCGGTTCTGTGAAAAGTCCTTGTCGTACTTGAACATTGAAAAGGGACCATTCATATTCATCACCATAGAGAGGTATTATTTTATCATTACTGATCTTCCCAAAGAATAATCTTTGTTGGTTTAGGCCCAACCTAGAAGGTATCTGTTCTTCTTCTGCCCAATTTGGACTACTCGCACACGAGAACCCCTCATGAATATTGAGCATATTAAAGTCTCCTATAGAACGTTGCATTGCATTGGTTCCTGAAGTCTTAATTTCAATATTTTCCAGACCAACTGGAGTAGGAACCCTATCCTTTCCATAGACACCTTCAATAAGAACCCTATACATCTCTGGTATCTTAATCTCTCCGAAATGATAAAGCAGCTGGTGAGTTCTCCAAAGATTAACGGTATCTTGATATACATATGAGGCCTTAGGAAATTTTTTACTGAACCAATCTTTCTTTGGTTTATTATCTAACTCGGGTGAATGGATATGTAGTAAAGGGGGGTGTCTCTCATCAATAAGGAGCCCCCTTCCCCTATTCCCAAAAGGATCACGTATATGACGATGGAGACGCCCTAATCTCTGAATAATTAGGTCTACAGGTGCTAAATCAGTTATGAGAACGTCAAAGTCTAGATCTAGACTTTGTTCAACGACCTGAGTCGCAATGAGGATCATACCTTGTCTATGTTCACTTGTTGAACTCTTTCCGAAGACTGATAAGACTTTATCTTCTATCAATTGCCTATCGAACATAATAAATCGGCTATGAAAAACAAATATCTTTTCTTCAGGAATAATATTTAGACATATTAAATTTTTGTACGCATCTATAACATCTTCAACAGTATTTCTAATCCAGCAAATACAAGAGCCTTCTTTTTGCCTTCTTTGAATGGTCGCATAGACTGTTTCAATTTCTTCATGAAATCTTATTGGTATCGTTCGACACAATGACTTAATCGGAGCAACGGGTTTTTCCAGGCAATAGGTACTATCTGAATCTATACTAAAGCCACTAATCAAGGGATAGGACGAGTCTTCTATCTCTATCTCCTGATATTCTCGCATCCTAGATTCATAATAAACTGATAATAGATCTGCTTTGATCTTCTGAGAAAGGGTAGCTGATAGTAGTATTACTGAACCACCAGATAATCCATGTAATAAGATCAACTGTTTGAGTAAAGTAAGCATATATTCATCATAGGCATGTACCTCATCAACGATCAAGACTTTCCGCTGTAGGCCTATTACTCTTAAAGATTGATGACGAATAGGTAATATTGACATAAGGACTTGATCAACAGTTCCGATTCCAATATCTGCTAAGAGGGCTTTCTTGGAAGAATCTGCCAACCATTGAGTACACAGAGATTGTTCGCTACCAATCTGATCATCAAGATTAAAATCGTCAAAAGATAAGACTGTTTGAGAAAATTCTTCAATCTGAAATCTCTTACTATGTGCAAGAATCAAGGATGGTTTAGAATCTGATGTAAAAAACTTTCTATAAATCGTTTTCATTCTATAGTACATGGCATTAGATGTTGCCATAGTGGGGAGACCAATATAGAGTCCATCTGCTAACCCCAGGCTCATGATCCGTCCTGCCAGCATCAGAGCAGCCTCAGTTTTTCCAGATCCGGGAATATCTTCAAGTATCCAACACTGTGGAGAGTGAGGTAGATCAAGAGAAATACATTCCTGTTGTAATGGTGTGTAGTTTAAGAATCCGGGGAAAAGACTCTGTACTGAAAACGAGTTCTTTGGCGTAGTTGAGCTAAGCCCTGTACTTTCAATGGCTTTCTTTGCTTTCTCGATAGACTCTTCCCAATACTGTTTAATTGTTATATTTTCTGAAATATAGGGAAAGAACTGTTCTTGAGATCCAATCCAATCACATAGCGTCGTTAAGCCAGCTAATGCCCATATGGTATCATTGAAAACTTTTTCAAATGCTTTTCTTTCACTTTTCTCCATGTTATAAAGAGATATAGGAATATAATCATAAATTGAGAAGAACTTCTGACATTCATTGTTCCAAGTTAATGCAGCATCGATATCTACAGGTAAAAACTCATAATCACATTTTTCTTTTTTATCTACAGGTCTTCCATGATGCCCCATCGCTATTTGCATAAAAGGTTTAATAAATACCAAAAGATTCCGATGGTTCGTTGTCTTATCACCTATCGTATCCATCAATATTGGTTTGAATTTAGTATTCCACAACCACCAGCCTAGAACGTCATGTCGGATATTATATGTTTTACGCGATTCACCTATGAGTGAAGTTCTAAGGTCTGGAATGATATTTTGAAAGGAAGCAGCATATTTACCAATATCGTGAATTGCCAAAGCATAACAATACCAAGCTATGAATTGTTGTTTAGTACAATCAATATTTGAACAAATTCGCTGTAATAATGCGGGATGTTTCTCTAGATATACATTACCGACAGCTGAAACGTCAAGACAATGATATATCAAAAGATGATAAGAATGAGAATCTTTCGCTTTAGCCCAATAGTTATAAAATCTCTGATACATGTACAACCTTCACAACTCTTTAAATACTATTGTTAATAGATATCTGAATATCAGAACCTATTAATAATAAAGAGGTTGTTACAGTTGCAGAATTAAGCTTTTACCCAAAAAACTACATCAAAGTGTTAAACGAAACATCATTTACTCATAGAAGATATCAGCGCCCAACGAGAATCGGACTCGCCTTTACAGCTTGGGAAGCTGTCGTAATACCACTATACCATGGGCGCATTGATTTAATACCTGTTAATATTATACGAATTCCCTGAGGAATTGCAACTCTAATAATAAAACAATCAGGATCTCATCCTGGAACTGAGTATGAAGATGTTCTTCAGGTCCTCTGCACCTGAGGCATTCAACCACATCTCTTCAAACCCCGCCTGTCCTGCTGTCAATGCAATGGAGGATAGCACCTTCAAATGAAGACCTCTCTGTTCAATCGGTCCACCAAACAGGAAGACAGATCTTACCGAGTCCTGATCATCAGTGAAGTGAATACCTTTTTTTGCTCTTACTAGGATCAATACCATCTCTCCATCATCAAGGATGATATGAGGGACTGCAAGGAATTGTGTAATAGCCGTATTAGATTCATTCTGGCGCTCGATAAACCGTTTTTTGACCTCTTCTCCTCTCAGCCCTGTTATTTCTGATAGTCTCTCCTCAAGCTGATCCAAGAGTCTCTCAAATGAGATTTTCTCTTCGACATCAAGAACAAGTGCATGCTTTACCAACTCATCAAAATCATCCTGTTCGATCTCATCTCGATGGATGATGATCTCTCTGAGCTCCTGTTCGAGGAGATCATCTGTCAATCTCTTATCAGTTATCCTCTTGAGAACATGAAGAAGAGCATACTCTCCAGTACTCCGTCTTCTTCCATAGAGAAGATAGAAACAGAAACAGAGAAAAACGAATGCGAGACTGATCTCTATCGACTCCTTCCCAAGATCTATGATGAAATAGGAGAATATCGCGATACTGAACAGTTGTATGAAGGGATAGAGGGGTGTTGAAAAACTTGGTCGATAATTTGATAACCTACTCTCTCGAAGAATGATGACAGATACATTGGTGAGTACATAGGATGTGAGAATAACAGTAGAAGCTGATTTTACCAGCATCTCCAAAGGCAGAAGAAGAGAACAGTAGATAAGGACCCCTGTGATGACTATAGAAACGATAGGTGTCTGTAGCCTTGGATGCATTCTGCTGATCCCTTCTGGAATGAGGGAATCTCTACTCAAAGCTAATGGATACCGTGAAGCCGCCATGATCCCGGCATTGGCAGTAGTGAAGAAGGCTAGGATCGATGCGATGGTGATGATGATATAACCGCCCCTTCCCAAAAGGATCCTAGCAGCATCTGCTATCGGGGTATAGGAGTTTATAAAACTCTCACTATCTAGGACACTCGTAGTGACGATGACAGTCAATGTATAGAGAATAGTCACGACAATGATCGATGAGATCATCCCTAATGGGATATTCCGTTTAGGATTCTGAACCTCTTCAGCGATATTAGCGACTTTGAGTAATCCCCCGAAGGAGACGAAGATGAAACCCGTAGTGATCAGAATACTGTTCACCCCATTCGGCATGAATGGGCTGAAATGATCCGGTTGGAGTCTTGGCATACCTACGATAACATAGATCACCATGATCACGAGGAGACCGACTACTAGAAGTACCTGAAATGCAGCTGCCTCTTTGACTCCTACGATATTGAGAATTACGAACAGAAGCGTCAGAATAGCAGCCGTGATCAGGGGGGATATCCCAATCAGCGTCAATACGATCTCCGAGATCCCGAAGATGGCAAAAGCACTCTTGAGAGAGAGTGCGAACCAACCAAGAAAACCTGACAAGGTCCCCACAAGGGGACCAAGAGATCTGTTGATAAAGAAATAGTCACCACCAGCCTTCGGCATCGCAGTCGCAAGCTCAATGATACTCAACACACCGATGAGAGCCAATATACCGGCAAGAAAATAGGAGACTGCTACTGCTGGGCCAGTCTTGGAGAAGGCCAGACTCGGGAGGATGAAGATACCTGAGCTGATCATAGCTCCGGTCGCTAAAGAAAACACCCCACCAAATCGAACCTCTTTTTTCAATGACATAATCCCTCCCCACCCTTATGAAAAGGTTCTTTATACGAGCAGTTTATCATGAGAATTGAGAAAGTAAAGGGTAAATCCTGTTAAGGAAAGGAGCCTTTTAGTTCATCAGGATATAGTAGGCTAGCTGTGCATCCTGGTTGATCCCGATACCAAGAATGACATCTCCAAAGAAGGAGTTGATCCCAAGACCCATAGCACTCCCATATTTGAGAGTGAGCTCTTCGAACTCAGGGAAGTCATCCCAGCCGTTTCCTACTTTGAATTCAGTTATCCCATAGATATCTACTCCAAGAACTTGAGAGAGGGTCTCGAAGCGGTGCTGATAGGCAGCTCCGATCAAGAAGACATCGTCATAGATCTCCTTACTTGTCAGATAACCGGGAATACCATCCCAACCACCAATATCGAAACTCAACTGTCTATTCGTGAACTTGCCCTTATAGGAGCCAAAGAGGATATCATAGGAGAGGGTCCCAAGATCGGTGATCGGTAGATGGTGATCATGTGCTATACAGATCCTTTGATACCAGCTATCAGAGCCTAGAATAGAGAAATCTATACTCGATTTACTGATGATCCCATCATGGATGAAACGATGTGACTCGTTGTTCTGCCAGTTGATTGATGGACCATAGACAATATCGAAGTCGGCTAGAAGATCTGTATTCCCATCATCATCGGTGGCGATCCAGGAGACCTGCTCTTTTATATTCAGACCGATCTCTGTGAACTTCCCGATGAGAAGCCCCAACTCCTGGCTAGCAGAAAGAAGGATCGAGCGATCTATAGAACCCTCTTCGCTGGTGAATTCCTCATTATAGAGATTCAACGTCGGTCTGATATAGACTGCTGGACCTATGGGAGAGAACAACTCCATATGACCTATGAATTGATCACTGATCTTCATATCAAGCAGAGCATAGGCGTTCGTCCCAAACAGTTCTGTCATGACCAAGGAGGCCGTCAATGAAGGATCAAGATACCAGGATTCATCCAAAACACCTGAGTAGCCACCATCAAAGGAGAATCCCAACCCAAGAGAGTGCTTGCCCCTATCAGAGATGGTCGGCCTTAACTGAAGATCATAGCCGAATTCATCTTCTTCAGAAGGTATGAGCCCGTAACTGATCGAATCGTATCTACCAGAGGAGACGATCCTGTTGATCGATTGTTCTAGTTGTGCTGTTATAGCATGACCAAGACTCTTAGTCTCGAATTGATCAAACAGATCTATGGGAAACAGATCATCATCGATAGAGACTGATATCTCATTGAACGTCTGATCGTCGATTGAATTATAGTACCCAATACGCTCAGGGTCTGGGATGACGATACTCCTACACGCTGATATCTCATCACGAAAGAGCTTGAGTTCATCGATCATATCTCTAGCAGCCTCTTCTCCACGAATAAGAAACTCATCATAGGAGGTGAACATAGCTACATTCAATCCGGTAAGATCGGGCTCTATGAGCACATCTGCAAGTTTAGAATTCTCCTGTTCATTATGATCGATCACGATCTGAACATATTGTGAGAAGATATCTAGAGATGATCTCAGGTCACTGTAATCGGTGATCTTCTCTGAATCGACATCAACAGCGATGACTAGATCCGCACCAAGGTCCAGTGCGACATCGACCGGGAGGTTATTTGTTGTCCCCCCATCAATGAAGTACCTGCCCTCAACCTCATAAGGAGCGAAGACAGAGGGAATCGACATCGTTGCCCGTAGAGCATCTACTAAGCTACCAGATTCGAAGATGATCTCTTCACCAGTGAGGATATCTACCCCGACAGTCCTGAAGGGTCTATAAAACTCATCGAAGTCATCTATCGGTGAGATATTAACGACTAACCGGGAAAGCAGCGATAGTATCTTCTGATCTGAGATCACCCCGAGAGAGGAGCCAAAGCCATGCTCATCAAAGGAGAAGGAGAGTATATTCTGCTCTCCATCTATGACAGGTCCGTAATAATAGTCATAGGGGCTCGAGGGAGCCACGAACATATCAAGCCAATCCAACTCTTTGACGATGGTCTTTATCTCAAGTGGGGTATAACCAACCGAATAGAGTCCTCCTACAAGGCCTCCCATACTGGTTCCGACTACCAGGTCGATCGGTATACCGAGTTCTTCTATCACCTCAAGGACCCCGATATGAGCAAGTCCAAGGGCTCCCCCTCCAGAGAGGACGAGAGCGATCGTTGGTTCATTATCGAGGGAGTCTGGTTTTGGATCTGCAGTCAACATACTGAGAGGAAGCAGAAAGAGGAGTATCAGAAACAGAGATCGATATCTTCTCATAGGTATCCTCCCTGAATCATTCACCTAGGACCGAACCGATGATCGAGGGATTACCATTCATAAAGGACTTCCAGTCCATCTCCTTCTTCGATTGGAGTTGTAGTCGTTCTACCCCGATCATACCCTGTCCAGTTGCAATGATTATTCCATGTTTCGCAACCGCACCCAAGACCGTACCGACCTTAGTATCAGCCTCTAATCTGATTCCGGGAACCCCTTCAGAGAAGATCCTTGCATAGGTAAGCATCAATACTCTACCTTGAAAGGTCGTGGAGGCCTTCGGCCAAGGATAATACCCTCTGACCATCGAGGAGATCTTCATAGCAGGACTTTGCCAATCGATCTGTGCCTCCTCTTTGTTCATGAATGAACAGTAGGTAGCATCCCGACCATCCTGTTTGACAGGTTTGACAAGCTGACCTGCAATCGATCTCACCACTTCACACAGGAGCTCTGGACTCTTTTGCGAGACGAAATCACTCAGACTCTCTGTGGTCTCAGTACCATCTAAGGGGAAAGAGACCGAGGCAAGAATATCTCCCTCATCCATCTTCAGATCAATCTCCTGAATAGTTATACCTGTCATCGTATCCCCTGCAAGGATAGCAGCAGGAATCGGGGTAGCCCCACGATGTTTCGGAAGCAATGAAGGATGGACATTGATCCCACCCTCAGGAAAGAGGGCTAGGAACTTGGGTCCGAAGATCTTACCAAAAGCAAAAGAGATCAGGATATCTGGTTCAAGAGATGAAATGGTCTCTCTTGACTCTTTGTAGAGGTGATCATATTGAAAGACCTGAAGACCTAGTTCAAGAGCTTTACTCTTGATGGCTGTAGGGAGGAGTCTCTTACTCCTACCCTTCGGTCTATCTGGATTTGTCAGGACCCCGACCACGTCGAACTCTTTAGCAAGAGCTTCTAGAGTAGGTACTGCGATCTCAGGACTACCTGCAAATACTATTCTCATACAGTCTTCTTTCGCCTTTTGTTCTTCTGTTTCTTCTCATAGATCTTCATCACCTGCTCTCTTCGCTCTTCAGGAAGTCTATCGACGAACAGGATCCCATTCAGATGATCATTCTCGTGCTGGATCACTCTGGCAAGCATACCTTGAGCTTTCAGAACAAAGGCCTTCCCTTCAAGGTCTTGAGCCTGGATGGTAATTCCTGCAGGTCTTACGACCTCAGAGAAGACTCCGGGCACACTCAAGCAACCCTCTTCATAGGAAACGACCTCTTGAGAGGTCTCTATGATCTCAGGATTAATGAACACCCTTGCCTCATCATCAGGGGGATGTACAACAAACATTCTCTTTGGTACTGCGATCTGAGGAGCGGCTAGACCGATCCCATTATCCATCTCCATAGATTCGAACATGGCATCAACAAGGATACGCAGTTCGGATCCGAAAGATTTAATGGGTTTTGCCTTCTCTCGCAGTACTTCTTCACCAATCGTCACTATTTCTAACATGTCTGTATGATACATAAAATGGTTGGTAATGGTCAATGAATTTCAGAGTAAGTTAACAGGATCGAAGTCGATCTCAAGATAGACTCTCCCTTCAGGTTTGTAGACAGAGGAAAGATAACCCACAGTCTTATGAAGTCGTTTGAAATCAGCTGAACGTACAAGCACCTGATAACGATAATTGCTAGAGATCTTCGCTATCGGAGCCTCTGCAGGGCCAAGGATGTCGACATCTCGGTATTCGAGTTCATCGATGAGTCCATACATGATATCAGCAGCAGTATCAGCTGCTTTTCGAACCTTGTCCAACTGTGAAGACCTGAAGACCAATCGACAGAGTCTTGTCATAGGAGGGAATTCGAGTTGTGACCTCATCTGGAGTTCCTCTTCATAGAAGGCCTCTAGTTCTCCTGATGCGGCAGCCTGAATCGCAGCGTTCTCCGGATGATAGGTCTGGATGATCACCTTTCCGTCATCACTGAAACGTCCCGATCGTCCTGCAACCTGCAGCAACAATGAGAAGGTTCTCTCCTGTGCCCGAAAATCGGGAAGATGGAGCCCACTGTCAGCAAGGACGATACCGACTAATTCCACATTGGGGAAGTTGAGTCCTTTAGCAACCATCTGGGTACCGAGAAGTATATCGAGTTCTCCGGTAGAGAAGCTATCAAGGATCTCCTTGAGTTGCTTCTTATCCTTGGTGACATCAGCATCTAGTCTCCCGATCCTTGCTTGAGGAAAGGTCTGTCGCACCGTATCCTCGACTAATTCCGTCCCAAAGCCTGAATACCCGACATCGACTGAGCCACAGGAGGGGCAGGAGGTGATCGGTCTCTCTGAATAGCCACAGTAGTGACAGACCATGCGATGTTTATGCTTATGATAGGTCAAGGGTACTGAGCAATCGCGACAATGCATCTCATACCCGCAGGTCCTGCAATGAAAGAAGTATGAGAATCCCCTTCTGTTAAGAAAAAGGATAGCCTGTTTCTCCTTTGCGAGGACCTCCTGAATTCCTTTGACAAGTGTCTTTGAGAGAATATTCGGATTACCGCTTATATTGACGATCTCGATAGCAGGCATCGATCCTCCAGACACTCTATTGGGCAGATCAAGACGTTTGATTCTTCCTGTCCCCATCAGTCTCCAGGCCTCTAAGGATGGGGTAGCACTTCCCATGACCACGACCGCATCATGCAATGCAGCTCTCTTCATCGCTATCTGTCTCGCATGATACCGAGGAGTCGAACCAGATTTATAACTGTTCTCATGCTCCTCGTCGATGATGATCATCCCGATATCCTTACAAGGAGCGAAGATCGCACTCCTTGCTCCGATGATCAGATGCACCTCATCCTTTCTGATCCTTCTCCACTCCTTTAGCCTTTGAGAAGGGGTCAAGGAGGAGTGTAGGATCGCAACATCATCTGGGAATCGTTGATTGACCATAGCCGCTAGTTGGTGTGTCAAAGAGATCTCTGGGACAAGATAGATGATACTCTTACCCTCTTCTATCATCTTCTGAGCTGTCTGAAGAAAGACCTCTGTCTTCCCTGAACCTGTCACACCGAAGAGGTAATAGAGATCATTCTCATGAGCTAAAATACTTTTAATAGCCTCTTTCTGATGTTCAGAGAGGATCAGACCAGAACTAGAGGGGGTATCCTCTATGCCAAGAGAGGGAACCTCTATCTCTCTTCTCCCTCCCGGGATCATGACCGAGAGAGCCTCACCCTGAGAACAGAGATACAATGAGGATATCCAAGAGGCCAGTTCGATCTCCTCCTGTCCAAACAGAGACTCCTTATCGATGACTCGTTTGATCTTCTTGATCTGATAAGTCGCCTCGAAGGTCTCACTTACCGAGATGACGAAACCGGTAAGGTTTCGATTCTTGATCGGGGCCATGACACGGAAGCCCACTTCACAATGATCCTTTTCATTGGTCTCATAGGTGAAGGAGGTATGTAGCGGTAGATTGAAGAGGACCTCTATGAACAATGATGACTCCTAAGCTTCTGGATCGAAGATACTCTTCAGCAACTTCAGATCTTCCCAGACCGGACGACGATATTTCTCAGGGTATCTGAGAACAGCACTTGGGTGATAGGTCACCACAAGAGGAATATTCTCATAGGAGTAGATCTTCCCCCGAAGTTTTCCGATCCCCTCTTCTGTTTTCAGGAGGATCTGAGACGATACTCTTCCAAGACAGAGGATCGATTGGGGTTTGATCAGTTCAAGCTGCCTGACCAGATAGGGGATACAGATTCTCTGCTCCTCTGGGAAGGGATCACGATTCCCCGGTGGTCTACATTTCATGATATTTCCGATGAACAGATCATCCTCCCTCGTTAGATGGATAGCACTCATCCAGCGGTCGAGGTATTCTCCTGATTTCCCTACAAAGGGAAGGCCCTGTTCATCCTCTTGAGCCCCCGGAGCCTCTCCGATGATCATGACCTTGGGATTGAGAACCCCCTTACCCGGAACAGGATTCTTCCTTCCTGCATGGAGGGCACACTTCGTACAGGACTTTATAGCCTCTGAGAGCTGCTCCATATCCATCTCTGATATGGTAAGCTCCTTTTGCAGAGCTTCAAGGACCACATCCTCTGCGGAGATCTCACTCACGACTCTATCTTTACCTCTCAGGAACTGTTGTGCTCCATCGAGTATCTTCCAATATTCTTCAACATTACTCATATTCTATCCTTTCTAATCGCAAACCATGAGGGGGGGCTGTCATCCCAGCTTGAGAACGATCGAGAGAGTTGAGAATATCTCTCATATCTGATGATTCTCTCTTCTTCAAGGCAAGTTCCAACATCGTCCCAACGAGGGATCTCACCATCTTCCACAAGAAGGCGTTCCCTCTGATAGTGAACTCTAAAGAGCTACCATTCTCAATCCAGACAGCCTCAAAGACTTCACGAATCTTCACCTCATTGGGGTCCTTCGCTGCAGAGAAGGTGGTAAAGTCATGAATACCTATGATCTCTCTGGCATAGGAGTTCAGGAGAGTCACAGAAGGGAGTCTCGGTACCCCATAGCAATATCTTTGATCCATAGGAGTCATATCAGCGAACTGCTTGATCACATATCGATAACTTCTTGATCTCGCACTGAACCTCGCATGGAAATCAGAAGGTACCACATCTGAGCCATAGATTCGCACATCTATAGGAAGTTGACTGTTCAGGATCAGAGCATATCGTTCAGCAGGGATCGATGCGATATCAGAGTCGAAGTGTATCACCTGACCGGTAGCATGTACTCCTGCATCAGTCCTTCCCGAAGCATAGACTCTGATATGATGCCCATGGATCCTCTCAAGGACTGACTCTATCTCCTGCTGTACCGTCCTGACATGTGGTTGTATCTGCCAACCACAGAAATCGTATCCATCATAACCTACGATCAGCATGATCCTTCTTGAATTTGAATCATCCATGAGTCAACTCTCTAAGATCACGACAGCAGCAGCTATCTGTGCTTCATGAGATAGGGAGAGATGAATATGATTCACACCAAGAGCTGTTGCCTTTTGTTTCGCAGTATTATGAAGGGTCAAGACAGGTTTACCCAACCCATCATGATCTAACTGAATATCTTTTAGAGAGATTCCCCGTAGGCCGACCCCGACAGCCTTCCCAAAAGCCTCTTTGACGGCAAACCGTGAAGCTAAGAGCATAGCAGGGGATTCTTCACTCTTTAGGATCTCCTCATATTCTTGGTCATGAAGAAATCTTCTCATGAAGTTCTCATCATCACAGTGCCTTTCCATTCGCTTGACATCTACGATATCAAGTCCCATACCGAGTATCATTGACTGCTCCTGTTACCAAGGTGCAGTCGTAGATCGATAGGGTCTGGTACGACCTGAATATCGCCAACAGTCTCAAAGACTTCTCCCTTCTCGATCTCTATGGGAATCGTTGCAACACCGGTCACATCGATCTCAGAGATATCGATCGAGACCTTCAGGTCTTCCGGGTAGATCATGAACACATCTTCCTGTTGTCCAGAGATCTTCACGTCGATAGTCAGAGGATAGGCACTATCAATCACGTATTCCGAGTTCTCGATGATATCCAAAGGTATCTGAAAGGAGCGATGTTCTACGGTGATCAGCTGTACGAAAAAGAAGAGCAGCACCGCTGTGAGCAGTGATATGACCTTGACTGGCCAATCGAATACCAGCCAGTTGATAAATCTATTCTGCTTCATCATGGGCCTCCTCTATCTCTTCTGGTGTCACATCATAGTAGTTCAAGAGTGCTATGAGCATCTTATGTATCGTATCAGGAACGAGATCATAATAGAGATTGGCATTATAGGCTAGAGACATAGCCCCAGTCTCTTCTGAGACGATGAGGACTACCGCATCGGTATCCTCTGCCATACCAAGAGCCGCTCTATGTCTTGCTCCAAAACTCTTTCTGATATCTGCCTGCTCACTCAAAGGGAGAAAACAACCTGCAGAGAGGACTTTACGTCCCTGTACCAGTACCGCACCATCATGAAGAGGTGTGTCATGGTCGAATATCGTAAGAAGGAGTGCACTCGACAGATCTGCATTCAAACGTGTCCCTGATTCCAAGATCCCCTTCACTCCGAGTTTTCTCGGAAAGACGATCAATGCACCTCTTCTCTTCGTTGAGAGAACATCCAAAGCATTTATGATCGTGTCTATCTGTTCACTAGTCGTCTGGGAACCGAACCTAAAGAGCCCTCTACCACCACTCCAAAGCCTAGTGAAGGCTCTTCTGAGTTCCGGCTGATAGATGATGGCCAATATGATGATGATGATGGGGGTCAGGTTCTTATAGCCCCAGAGTATCGTTGATAGTTGCAGTAGGTATGCCAACAGATAAAGGCACGCCATATAGACGAATATCTTGATCATCTGTACAGCGTTCGTCTGGGATACCGTGGTATACACCTTGTATAGTAAGAATGCTACAATCGCAATATCGATAACCGGTATGATGATATCCTTCACATACCAAATCTCTAGTAAATCACCCAAGCTCAGCTCCTTGTTCATCGTATCCAATAATACCTAGTATAGAGTCTCCTTACAGATATCACAAGAGCGGCGATATCAGGCGAAAGACTGAATTCCGCAACTTCTTGACGGCTGACAGGTTGTGATAACTCTCAAGAGTGAATTGTTCACTGAGTTCGCAATCCCTATCGAACTGATCTGAGAACTCCTTAGCGATCCTCTCATTGTAGAAGATCGTGTTCAGCTCATAATCTAAGAAGAAGCTCCTCTGATCCATATTGCAACTCCCACAGGTCGCGACCTTCTCATCGATGACTACCACCTTACTGTGAAAGAAGCCTGCCTTATAGAGAAATATCTTGACACCTGCTTTCAACAGGGGTTCGAAGAAGGAGTGTGCCGCCCAGAAGGGTATCCTCTTATCTGGACATCCAGTGATCATAAGATTCACATCCACTCCGGTGAGCGCCGCATTCTCAAGAGCCGTAGCGATACTCTCATCAGGGATGAAGTAGGGACTCTGGATGACGACCTTGTTGTTTGCATTGGTGATCATCGTGAAATAGAGTTGCTGTATCCCAAACCAGTCAGAATCCGGTCCGCTTGAGAGCATCTGCACTCCGGTTAGATTCACCACTTTAGATTTGAGGTCGAGTTTCTTGAAGAATCTCTCAGGATCATCGATGATCCCACCACTATTCACCCAATCGGCCAAGAAGATCGATTGAAGGATCCCCGAGGCATTCCCTACGAATCTCATGTGGGTATCACGCCAGGTATCGAATCGCCTACCACCATCTATATATTCTTTTCCGATGTTCATCCCACCGGTATAGGAGATCTTGTTATCGATGATGACGATCTTCCTATGAGAGCTGTAGTTTAGAAGCCAGGCGAAGATGATATTACCGGGATCAAGGAAGTTCCGATATTCTACATCACTCTTCCTCAGTCTTCTTCTCCCTCTCTTGGTGAAGGTGAATTTCGACCCCGATCCATCCACGAGGAATCTGACTTCGACTCCAGCTGAGGCCTTCCGCTTGAGAATAGAGAGGATCTCCTTACCGATCTCATCATCACGGTAGATGAAATATTCGATATGAATTGACTCTTCAGCTGCTTCGAGGTCTCGGATAAGATCCTTGAAGAGTTGATCTCCCTGATGATAGACATTGATATCATTGTTCCCCATGATGACCCCGTTAGCGGTCTTCATGGTCATCATCATGATCTTATGAGTATCAGACCCGATGTACTCCTTCTTCTCATTGATGAGCTCCCGTTGTTGAGATAGGATCTCACGAAGATAGGTACCATACATCTCTTCAGGTCTGAATTTCACCAGTTTCTTCTTTCGCCAATTGATACCACTGAGGACATATGCCCCGACACCGATATAGGGAATGAGAAACATCGCCATGATCCATGCCAGAGAGGACTGGGCTGTCTTATTATCAAACAGCAGCTGTATACTGAAGGATACAGCCAGCACGAATGAGATAATATAGATAATCGAAAAACCACCTATCTGCATGGGGCATCATCCTCCAGCGTTATGTGACTAGTCTACCCAGTTCAGGGTCCTGTCGACTGCTTTGTGCCAGAAATGGATCTTCTCTTCTCGTTCCTCTTCAGCCATATCCGGTATCCACCTTCGCTTCTCCTGCCATTGCAGAGCCAGTTCGTCAGTGTTACTCCAGAAACCTGTAGTAAGTCCTGCCGCATAGGCTGAACCAAGAGCCGTGGTCTCTGCCACTGCCGGTCTTATCACAGGTATATTCAGGATATCAGCCTGAAACTGCATGAGCGGTCTACTGTTTATAAGCCCCCCATCGACCTTCAGCGTGGTTATATCGATACCTGAATCAGCCTCCATGGCATGAAAGATATCGTTGGCTTGGAAGGCTGTCGCCTCAAGGACCGCACGAGCAATATGAGCAGAGGTCGCATATCCAGTCAAACCTGCTATGACTCCTCTAGCATCTGATCTCCAGTAGGGGGCATAGAGTCCTGAGAAGGCCGGAACGAAATAGACTCCTCCATTATCCTCTACCGTCTCTGCGAGCTTATCTATCTCAGGTGCAGAATCAACGAGTCCAAGGTTATCCCTTGTCCATTGTACGAGGGAGCCTGCGACAGCGATGGAACCTTCAAGTGCATAGACCGGGGCCTTACCCTCTTCCTGATATGCTACGGTAGTAAGTAGTCCCTGAGTCGAATGACAAAGTTTCTCTCCTGTGTTCACGAGGAGAAAACAGCCGGTACCATACGTGTTCTTACCCATTCCCTCTTCGAAACAGGCCTGTCCAAAGAGTGCTGCCTGCTGGTCGCCAAGAATACCACAGACAGCGATCTCTCTTCCTATAGGCCCCTCTTTCTTGGTATGTCCATAGACTCTCCCGATCGAGGGAACGATCTCCGGTAATGCTACCTTAGGTATATCGAAGGTCTCAAGTAGCTCATCGTCCCATTCTAGTGTCTCAATATCCATGAGAAGATAACGTGAGGCATTCGTCACATCAGTGATATGCACGCCCCCGTTCTTTCCACCTGTCAGTTTCCAGGTGAGCCAGGAATCGATCGTTCCGATCAGAGCGTCTCCAGAGTTAGCCTTTTCTCTAAGCCCTTCTACATGATTAAAAAGCCAGGCGATCTTGGATCCAGCAAAATAGGGGCTAACCTGCAATCCTGTCTTCCGTTGGATCTCCTTTGCTCTCCCACTCGCGACTAGCGTATCTATAAACTCTTTTCCACGAAGATCCTGCCAGACTATAGCGTTATAGTAGGGAACACCGGTATGGGGATTCCATACAACGACGGTCTCTCTCTGGTTGGTTATTCCAATACCAGCGACCTCTTCTGCAGTGGCTCCAGATGCGAGCATAGTCTTATCGATAACCTCAATCGAACGTTCCCATATCTCTAATGCATCGTGTTCTACCCAACCTGGCTTTGGAAAGATCTGTTTGTGCTCCATCTGGTGAGATGCAGCAATCTGTCCTTCTTGATCGAAGAGGATGAATCTTGTACTTGTGGTCCCCTGATCTAAAGAACCTACATACTTCTTTTCTACCATAACCTTATTAAGCTCCTAATGATGTTTTCATCCATTATATAAGCAATGAGGTATATCTGAAAAGAGTTTATTGAGTAAGGATGGATACTATGTAGTTTTTCGGTTCTTGAACCAGTTATGGTATTTATCAACTAGCAGCTTCATGATAAGGACACCAGTCAGGGTTCCAATAAGATCAGCCACAAGATCCAGGAACTCCATGGCTCTACCAGAAAGAGGCTGTAATACCTCGATCAGTCCACCTAATAGCACACAATAGGCGATAGAGATCATCAGTTTTCTGAAAGTCTTATCTGATACGGAAGTATGAATGAAGGATAGGAAAAGATAGGTTAACGCTCCAAGTACCATATAGGCGAAGCCATGCGCCAGCTTATCATTTATATTGGCATCACCCATGACAATCCTATCAGCAGGGAGAAGAGACAGGAGGAGGATCCCAATATTGACTGATACCCATAATATGATACTGATTCTCCGAATGTTCTTATGCTTCTCCAACATGATGTTCATCCTCGATTGATAGTCTTCCCTGATATGACCCGCGTTCTTCCATCTCTTTTTGCAACTGGTGGACAAAAGATCCTTTCGCACCGAATCTGACCGGGGCCGCTAGACGATGAGAGGGGGTATCACATACCACTCGTTGTATGATGATATCAGCAGGTATTCGTTCCAGGAACCAGATAGTATAGGAGATATGTCGTCTCTGCGCCGGAGGGTTGAACTCTCCGAGCTGGTACTGATAGTACATCCTAGTCCTGATAGGTACATGTAGATTATGGATCTTCACCGCTTCAGGAGCTATGGCTCTGACGACAGAGGCGGTCTCTTCTAACTCGCTGTATCCCTCAAGAGGAAGCCCCAGAATAACATGCAGGGAGATCTTTATCCCACGTTCTCTCAGGATTCCGACAGCCTTCTCACAAGCTGCGACCGTATGGCCACGGTTTATTGCCGTTAGGGTCTGTTCATTCCCACTTTGCAGTCCGAGTTCCACCCATATGTCTTTTATGGTATCACTCTTATAGGATGCGATCAGATCAGCGATCTCCTCATTGATACAGTCAGGTCTTGTCGCTATGACGAACTCGACGAAATCATCCTGCTTCAACGCATGATCATAGATCTCTCTTAGCTCGTCAATGCTTCCAAAGGTATTCGAGTAGGATTGAAGATACAGAATATGATTATGCGCACGATACCTTCGAACAAGGAACTCCTTACCTTTATGGATCTGCTCATAGATTGACTGTTTTCTCATCTGCATAGAATGCTCTTTTGCAGTGGAGACATCCTCTTTCATCAGTGATTGATTCACCTGTCCAGTCTTGGCCATACCGCTCTCAGTCGATCTATGGTATACGGCAGTCGCGCCCATATCATCACAATAGGTACAACCACCGAAACGGTTGCAGTCCCTGTTTGGACAACTGAACCCTGCATCTACACCGATACGATAGGTGGGTTGACCATAAAGATTCTTCAGATATGATGTATATGACCGATATAGATTGATGACAAACTCCCAAGGCAAAAAAATACCTGAGGGATTATATCACCTGATAACAGAGGTTGTCTATGAACCCCTAGGAGATTATCCATTATAGAACCTAGGTATTAATACCTAGGGGTATAGGTCTGTTTCATTATCGCAATTTTCTTGACAAAGCGTTATAATTTGTTAAATTCATGACAGGAGTAATACAAGATGAATGAAAATACCGTGAAGACTCTATTAGATCTGATCGTACAATCAGATGCTGAATATGGAGACTCTCCAGCACTTTCCTATGTCAATGAGAAGCCCTGGACCTACCATGAGGTCTATAGATCAGCATGCCAGTTAGCTTTGACACTCAGAGAGATGGGAATAAAGAGGGGCGACCGGATCGCACTCCTATCAGAGAGTAATCCCTATTGGGGCATATCATATTTTGCCGGTGTCATTGCTGGAGCAGTGATGGTACCGATCCTTCCCGATTTCCATGAGAACGAGATCCTTACCATCCTTGACCACAGTGAAGCATCTATTTTGCTCATATCAGAAAAATCTGCTAAGAAGATAGACTCAAAGAAGATCAAACAGACCACACTAAAGACTCAGGACGTGATCCTAAGATGTAAAGAACCAATCGAGATCGAACTTCCGGAGATAGATGAGAATGACCTACTTTGTATCATCTATACATCAGGGACCACAGGTAGCTCAAAAGGTGTCATGCTCACCCATAAGAACGTCATACTGAATGCCTATACGGCGTGTAAGATACCAAGATGGGCTGATGAGACGAGAGCATTGTCTGTTCTCCCTCTAGCACATACCTATGAGTTCACCATCGGATTCATTGTGATCCTCGTTATGCACGGTTCTATCTATTATATGAAGAGACCACCATCAACGAGTGTACTTATCCCCGCTCTGAATAAAGTAAAACCCCATATCATGCTATCAGTACCCTTGTTAATCGAGAAGATCCATGATGGGATCATGAAGACGAAGATCAATAATAAGAAACTCTTGAAGTTCCTCTACAAGATACCACTGGTGCGAAAGAAGCTGAACAAGGTGATCGGTAAAGGACTTATGGAAACCTTCGGGAACAATCTTCACTTCTTCGGTGTCGGAGGGGCTCCTCTAGTCAAAGAGACTGAGAAGTTCCTCAGAGAGGCAAACTTCCCCTTCTCTATCGGATACGGGATCACAGAGACCTCACCGCTTCTCGCCGGAGGTATGGGAGATATGATCTCCTTCGCATCTACCGGCTCCGTCCTTCCCAATGTGGAGTATGAGCTGCGAAAGAGTGAAGAATCAGGTACAGGAAAGGAGTTGTTCGTCAAAGGTCCAACGATCATGCAGGGATACTATAAAGATCCAGAAAAGACTGCAGAGGTCCTCTCAGAGGATGGCTGGTTCAGAACTGGTGACTTGGGTGAGATCGCTGAGGATGGCTCTCTTAGAATCATCGGAAGAGCTAAGAACATGATCTTAGGATCTACCGGAGAGAATATTTATCCAGACCAGATTGAAGCCTTGATCAACCAGGAAGAGTTCGTGGTCGAGTCTTTAGTACTTCAGGACGTGAAGACAAAAAGTCTCATTGCCAGAGTTCATATCGATTACGACATGTTCAAGGAATCCCTCAAAGAGGGTCGGATCATGAGAGAATTTCACAATCTTGAGAACAAGCTCCGTAATAAGGGAGATGAGGTTTCACTTGATGATCAGATCACTCAGTTTCTGAATGATCTCATCACCAGGGTGAATAAAGAGCTCTCTTCATTCTCAAGGATCTCAGAGACTCTTGAACAGAAAGAACCTTTTGAAAGAACTCCTACCCTTAAGATAAAGAGATACCTCTATGAGGTAGAGTAGTTGAGAGAATACGAATATAGGATCAATCTCCTATATTCGTATTGTTATTCCAGTAGACAACTGAATATCTGATTCATATCCATTGTTGGATAGATTTTGATAATTCCAACAATGAACCCAATCTAGATGTGCATGTACAGAGGTATATGTAGTTATTGCATAATCCACTGAATAGGAACTACTCAATAATCTTTCAATTGAATCCTTTCGACTATCAGCAGGATCCTGCGTGCTAGGGGCGACAAGGCTTGCATAAGCCTCCCCTTCCCCCCAGGTTGAATTCTGATCGATACAGCCGTGGAGAAGATAACTAAGTGTCAAATCCATATCTAATCGATCTGAATCAGATAAACCGGCCCTAAAAGAGACCACGACATTATCTGATCCCCTCTCATATCCAAGAAAATCTAAATCCACGGGGATGATCGTATTGGGAGAGCTCTTCCTATAACCAACGATAAAGTCAATGGGATACCCATCAGTACTCCCATCTCTCAGATAAAGATAAGGATCAGTATAGACCACCTCAAATCCAAGATTCATCAAAAGCCCCTCATGTATTCGTTTGACATAGTTCACACCTGCCAATCCTCCAAAAGCAGAAGGCTCAGAGGCCCCCTCCCCAACCACACGTAGCTGATCGATTGCTAATTGAGAATAGAGATTCACCCCTTTATATGGGGTATAACTGAGACTGATCTCAGCTAATGAATTTGAATTACCCTTTATATAGAGATTATGGAGAAACATCAAAGGGTTCAAGATTCCCGGATCTACGGTCAGACCTTGATACATGATGCTCTCAGACACTGCCAAACGCATTCTCTGTCCTATTTGAGCCTCAAGTCTATGTGCTACGAACAGCTCATACCCCTCTATCGGGTCTGATAGGGATACCGATTCCTGATAACTAGAGGGATGATCAAAGGAGAGAACTAACATGGTGAATTTCAGATGATCATTGAAAGCTGTGAGCCTAGCATATTCATGGTAATCCATATGATCGTCAATTATGAGATTCCCGGTCTGCCCGTTCCCCCAACGAATCAAATCACGTCCGACTTGAAAATTCCAATAGTAGTCACCCAAAGAGATATAGGCTCGCCAGGGAGTCGAACTATCAAAGTTATCATAAGAGTCATCAAGGATGAGGTTGGTCTTCACATGGGGAGAGAAGAAGCCAGAGGAATCACCTGTATCAACATGGAACTGGCTGTTATTCGCAGCCATCTTTGCATAACCGTAGATCTTATCTTCAAAAGAGAACCCACCATAGATTGCCGCTATCGGTAGTCGGCTGTGATAATTATGGTACCAGGATTCATCTTGTGAGAAAGTCGCTGATTCACTTGAATGCATATACAATTCAGGGGAGACTTCTATCCCATAGTCCTTGATGATCAATTGTCTCTTTATAGACTCATATAATCCCATATTCTCTTTTTCAATACCTGCAAGTGCATATACATCTAAAATGCGCTGAAGCTCTACTACACTCATGGGTATAGAATCAGAGAACGGCACTCTACCTTCAAGAACACTCAAGTCATATAGTCTCTCATAGATTGGGGATTCAGAGGGAATTATTGTTTGCTGCCCTGCATAGGTATTTGATGCTATCATGAGTATTATACCTACACTCATACCAAGTATTTTTTTCCTCATTTGTTTTCCATGCCTTTACTTCTAATATTCCAATAATATGTGTATTCCTAATCTATTATCTTATTATAATTGTGCTGTTGTACAGTATTATATTGATTATGTAGGCTTTTATCGACTCATTTCTCTCATATCTCATTCGATATCACTGATTAGCATGTTCCTCGAATTATTCTATCATTGACACCTCGAATATTCTGGTGTATCGTGATAGCTATAAGATAATATAGGAGGTTCCTATGGCTACAGTAATTTTAAAAGACATCACTAAAGTATATGACGGTGATGTGAAAGCGGTTGACAGTGTAAACGTCAACATCGAAGATCAAGAGTTTGTTGTTCTTGTCGGTCCTTCAGGATGTGGAAAATCTACTACATTGAGAATGGTTGCTGGTCTCGAAGATATCTCTAGTGGAGAATTGACTATTGACGGCAAACTCGTCAATGACGTTCCACCAAAAGATAGAGACATTGCAATGGTATTCCAGAACTACGCACTTTATCCACACATGAGTGTTTATGACAACATGGCATTCGGACTCAAGATCAGAAAGTTCCCAAAAGAAGAGATCGAACAGAGAGTACGAGAAGCTGCTAAGATCCTTGATATTGAGGAACTCCTCGATAGAAAGCCTAAAGCGCTTTCTGGTGGACAGAGACAGCGTGTAGCTGTTGGTCGAGCAATCGTTCGTCAGCCAAAAGTTTTCTTGTTTGATGAGCCACTCTCAAACTTGGATGCTAAGTTAAGAGTTCAGATGCGTGCAGAGATTTCTTCTCTTCATAGCAGATTGAAAGCAACCATGATCTATGTAACTCACGACCAGGTCGAAGCTATGACAATGGCTGACAAGATCGTAGTTATGAAGTTTGGAATCATCCAGCAGATCGGTAGCCCTCTCGAACTCTACAACTATCCGGCAAATAAGTTTGTAGCAGGTTTCATCGGATCACCACCAATGAATTTCCTCAATGCTAAGATCGTTATGGAAGGCGATACTATGATCGCTGATGAAGGTGACTTCAGAATCAAACTTTCAGATGATCATAAGACATTGTTGAAAGACTATGTTGGTAAAGATGTCGTTTTCGGTATCAGACCAGAAGACATCAGTGCTGCACCAAAAGCAGTTGTCGATGAGACAATCAATGCTGAGGTTACAGTTGTAGAACCACTCGGTGCTGAGACTCATGTATTCATCAATACAAAGAGCCACCAGCTAGTCGCTCGAATCGACCCTACAGTTCTTGTATCAGTTGGCCAGAAAGTCAGCTTCGTACCAGACCTGGCAAAGGTTACTTTCTTCGATGGTGAGACTGAAATCGCTATCAGATAATTCGCAGTGATCTGCAAATGGACCAGTCATCTTAGGATGGCTGGTTTTTTTATGAAAAAAACAGGGAACCGATACCCTATAGAGGTAATGGTTCCCTTATCATCTGATCAATAGTATAAGTATTCTTAAGATACGTACTTCTCTGATACGGCTTTATACATCACTTTCAGTGCATGTAGGTATTCGTGGTCATAGACTCCTATGATACAGGTGATCATTGATCCCCCATAGCTCAGATATCTGATCGCGATACCCTCAGCTGCAAGAGCTGAAGAGACATCTCCGAGAATCCCTCGTGCCTCATAAAGCCCCTCACCAACAAGTCCGATCATAGCGATCTGTTCCTCAGTATCTATCTCATCTGGAGAGAGTTCCTCTACGATTCGTCCGATGAGCCCCTCCTGATCACGTAGAAGTTTCTGTTTGAAATAGCACGAAAGGGAGTCGAAACCATCTGAAGAGAACTCCGGAACGATTCCATAGACTTTCAGGATTGTCTCAAGCTTCAGTTTATAGTCAGCCTCCTTGTTCAGGAAGTGTTTCTTTATATGAAGTCTGCAATAACCGGTCTTGCCTGAGATCCCGACTATGGGTAGCGTGGATGTATCTCGAGAAGGTCCCATCATAGTACCAGCCGATTCTGGGTCATTGGTATTCTTGACACAGATAGGGATCTGCACCGATCGTACCGGTGCTATTGCCTCTTCATGAAAGACATTCGCCCCGACAGATGCAAGCTCTCTGATTTCCTGATAGGTAAGTTCATTGACTACAGCCGGATCATCGACGATCCTGGGATCTGCCATTCTGATACCAGAGACATCAGTCCAGTTCTCATAGAGCTCTGCTCCCACACTTCTTGCAGCGATGGCTCCTGTTATATCGGATCCACCTCGAGAGAAGGTCTTCACCTTACCATCAGTACCAGAGCCATAGAAACCTGGAAGAATATAGTTCTTGGTATCGTCAATAGCATCAGCTAGCAACTGATAGCTCTTCTCATCGACAGTTCCGTCATCATTGAGGAAAATATAGGTTTGAGTATCTAAGAACTCCCATCCCATGCTAGCAGCTATGACCTGTGCACTCAAGAACTCCCCTCTTGATGCAGCATAGTCCGGACCAGCTCCTGCTAAGAGGTTCTTCTCTATCTCATCTATCTGAGCAGCCAGGCTCTCGGTAGAGAGCTCAAGATCCTGAGCGATCTCAAGATAACGGGTTCTGATCTGACCAAACTCTGTTGTCATCGATTTGCCCTCTGATGTCAGACGCTGACAGGTATAGAGCATATCAGTGATCTTGATATCTTCACTGTTCCTCTTTCCCGGTGCAGATACGATAGCGATCCTTCTAGCTTCATGAGATGTTAGAATATTCGCGACCTTCTTTATCTGATTTGAGTCAGCTACGGAGCTTCCTCCGAATTTACATACGATCATTTATCTCCCCCCATAAATCATTTTGTGTGATTGTACTGATATACGTCCCCTTTTGCAATGTCGGGAACCTTTGGCACAGAAACACTTCATCATGATCCTTAACATTTCTCTTATGCCAGGAATCGTATCAAATGATAAACCTTAGTACAAGACTCAGACAATCAAGTCCTAAGGGTTTCTCTAAATGTTCTGAAACCTTGCATATCATCTGAACATATTATAATCTATGACCATGAATAATGAATCGTTTACAGACAGCCAGTTAGAGGAAAGGATCGCCTACTTTGGAGAACTCATCACACAAGAGCGCCTCTCTCGGGTCACAGAGGTCCTCAAGCAGCGGACACGTCATGTCTCAGTAGTTCTTGAGGATATCTTCCAACCCCATAATGCGAGTGCGGTCCTTCGTAGCTGTGATGGGTTTGGTGTCCAGGATGTCCATATTATAGAGAATAAGAACAACTTCCATCTAAATAAGAGTATTGAACTCGGCACCAGTCAATGGCTGACGATCAACAGACACAGAGAAAGCAATACCAACAATACCGTAGAAGCAATCAAGAAATTGAAGAGTGATGGATACAGGATCATTGCTACAAGTCCCCATAACAATGACGTGAACCTTGAAGATCTTGATGTCACGAAGGGCAAGATGGCTCTTATGTTCGGTACTGAATTGACCGGCCTCAGTGATACAGCCTTAGATCTAGCCGATGAGTATATGAAGATTCCCATGTATGGTTTCGTCGAGAGTTTCAATATCTCAGTCTCCTGTGCTATGACTCTTCACCATATTACCCATGCACTGAGAACTTCAGAGGTCGATCTGAGCCTATCCGAACGAGAGAGATTAGAACTACTCTATGATTGGATCAGAAACAGCATCAAACGGCCTGAACTACATGATAAACATTTCGCTTAAGTATATTTAACACTCCACTCACAATTAATACATGACTTCTTATCATTCTTAAGCTAGAATAGTGTATAAAGCAAAGTGGAGCATACATAATGAAAGATTCGAAAAGAGCCATCTGGTCATGGGCTTGTTATGACTGGGCGAACAGCGCGTTCGCTACGACTGTCATGGCAGGTTTCTTCCCTGTCTTCTTCAAAGCCTACTGGTCAACCGGAACATCTGTACAGCAGAGTACCTTCTATCTCGGGTTAGCGAATTCCATTGCATCAATCCTTGTTGCGGCTCTTGCTCCGATATTAGGGGCGATCGCTGATAGAGGAAGTATGAAGAAGAAATTCCTCATATTCTTTGCATACCTTGGCTGTATCATGACCGGCGGACTATGGTTCGTTCAGGCAGGACTCTGGCCTATGGCTATCATCTTCTATATCACAGCGACAGTCGGATTCTCTGGAGCTAATATATTCTATGACTCTCTATTACCTTCAGTCGCCTCTGCAAAGAAGATCGATTATGCCTCTTCCTTGGGTTTTGGTCTCGGTTATATTGGTGGAGGCCTCCTGTTCCTTATCAATGTTGCCATGTATCTGAAACCTGAGTTATTCGGAATCGCAGATGGGACTCTAGCCATCAGAATATCGTTCCTATCGGTAGCTATCTGGTGGGCGGTCTTCTCTCTCCCTATCATCCTTTTTGTAAAAGAACCGGCTATCCATGACAAGATTTCTACCGTCCAGGCGGTAAAAGAGGGATTCTCACAGCTAGCACATACATTCAGAGAGATTCGACACCTCAAGGTAGTCGGAATCTTCCTGATAGCCTACTGGCTCTATATTGATGGAGTGGATACGATCGTTCGAATGGCCGTTGATTACGGGACCTCAATCGGATTCCCTGCAGATTCTCTGATCGTCGCATTACTTCTCGTTCAGTTCGTAGCTTTCCCTGCTACGCTTCTCTATAACATGTTCGGTCAACGGGTAGGGATCAAGAAGGCCTTACTCATCGCTATCGTTGCCTATTCGATCATTGCGATCTTCGGCTTCTTTATGGTCGAGACTTGGCACTTCTATGCTCTAGCAGTAGCGATCGGACTCTTTCAGGGTGGAATCCAGGCATTGAGTAGAAGTTACTACACCAGACTGATCCCAGAGGAACAGGCAGCTGAATTCTTTGGTTTCTTCAATCTACTTGGGAAGTTTGCAGCAGTCATCGGGCCAGTGCTCATGGGTGGGGTCACCATACTCACCGGATCGAACAGACTCGGGATGCTCTCTATCGTCATCCTTTTCATTGCAGGAGGACTGATTCTCCTCAAAGTTGATGAGGAAGAGGGAAAGAGAAATCTCGATGCCTATCTAGAGTCTGGAAAGTAGCTCCTCGAGCTTGGTATAGTGAGAGCCATACCAGTAGATCTTAGAACAGGAGGGACAACGGAAGTACGATTCGATCCATAACAGGGTCTCTGCTTCCAGCTCCTGTGCCACAGATTCCTTAGAGACTTCCTGTAGTAGACCATTACAGTTGGGACATCGGTAGAGGAATCTATAGCTGTCCTTCAACTGATAGCGTCTCATGACCTCTCTTAGCTGTTCCTGAGTCTGCGTATCCCTAATGAGCATACCTTCAGATACTCTCTTATGTTTGAGCAGATCCCGACTTCTTGTAAGGATCACTGAACCTTCAGCCCCTTCGAGAAGTTTCTCATGTTCTATACTCGAGAAGTAGACTGCATCGAATCCTAAGAGCCTCAGATAGGTCGTCAGCTTTCCAAGATGTACATCTAGCAGGAAGGACTGTTCCTTAAAAGGGATAGACCTTCTCGGCTCTATAGTGATCACCTCATCAGGTAACATAATATGAGTATTGGAAACTTGCTGGGAGTCCACAAAGCAGGATTCGACTTCTGTATGTGGGATCCCTATCGATTCAAGACAATCTTTGAGGCTCTGATGTTCATGATACCTCATGATCGCTGTCATATCTGAGAGGACTATCGAATGATAGACCATCCACTGCATACCCTCGGGAACTCGTATATGAACGATCTCATGGGTACTCATCGTCAAAGACTCAAGAATTTTGCTGTGACCTGATCCAACGCATTGAGCTGCTCGATGAACTCACCAATGACCAGATCGCTCTCAGCTACTTCTAGAATGATAAGACCAGAGGTCGAACAGCCTCCCTCCGGGAGGTCATGAAGCCCCAAACGAACTTTGATCATACAACCGAACTTAGTCAGTAAACTCTGAACCTCTGCAGCATGGACCGTCCTTCCATCTATCTTTATCGCAATGATCTTATAATCCATAGGCTCTCCTTCAAACTATCTCTACCTGATTATACTCCTCGATCATATAGAAATATAGATAATGGGGTACAATTGACCAAAGAGATGATGGAAGTTACAATGGGGCCATGACAGAACTTATAAGTAAATTCATTCCGATATTCATCCTGCTTCTCACAGGATTCCTCCTAAGAAAGACAGGTCTCCTGACCAAGAACTTCGTAGATGATATCAAGAAACTGATCGTGACGATCACTCTACCGGCAACGCTTTTCATCTCGTTCCTCACAATGGAACTCAAGAGTTCCTATATATCATTGTTCATAGCGACTATCGCCTACTGCTTTCTGCTCTTCTTTGCAGGAATCATCTTTAAAAGGTCTAAGATCTGTGTTCATCCCTATTCTGAGTTCTTCTACACCGGTTTCGAATTCGGAATGGTGGGAGTAGCTCTTTTCTCCAGTCTTTTTGGAGCAGAGAACCTCTATGCGATCCTGTTACTTGGATTAGGCCATGAACTATTCATCTGGTTCTTCTATGTTCCTGCACTACAATTCAAAAGTGAAGGCAAACTGAATATCCTGTCAGTGATCAGATCGTTTCTCAGCTCACCTCTGATCATCGCTATCCTCTCAGCCTTGCTGTTTAATCTATCAGGAGCCTTTGAAGCAGTCGATAAATACAGAATCACCGAGGGTGCCCTACGTGCATTTCAGATGGTTGCAGATATGACCTCACCTCTGATCCTTCTTGTTATTGGATTCCAGCTGAAGTTCGAGAAGACTGGGCTGAAGGAATCCTTCAAGCTGATCGGGTTACGGCTCTTAGTAGTCTGGGTCTTGGGACTTCTGTTCATGTTCATAACAGATGCCTATATCATGAAGCTCGATACGCTCATGAGAAATGCATTCATCACCTTCATCGTACTGCCTCCTCCTTTTGTGATCCCGGTATTTCTACCGAAATCAGAGAAAAAGGCTAATCAGTTCTATAACAATGCATTAGTGATCTATACAGTAGTCACCCTGATTCTCTATATCACGATCATGATGATACTCGCATAACAAGACAGGTTGTCAATTATGACAACCTGTTTCACTATTATTCCCACTCAACCGTTCCAGGTGGCTTTGAGGTGATATCATAGAGGACTCGATTCACTCGAGCAACCTCGTTACAGATTCTATTAGAGGCTGTCTGTAGGACCTCAGGAGGGAATCTAAACCAGTCTGCTGTCATAGCATCTTCACTTGTGACAGCTCGCAGAGAACAGACCTCCTCATAGGTCCTCTCATCTCCTTGGACACCTACACTCTTCACCGGGAGAAGACAGGCGAGAGCCTGCCAGATCTCTCCATAGAGTCCTGCTTTTCGAATCTCTTCGATAAAGATCTCATCTACATCCCTGAGAGTATCGAGACGATCCTTTGTGATCTCGCCTATACAACGTATTCCTAAGCCTGGACCGGGAAACGGATGACGGTAGACGACCTCATCAGGTAGTCCAAGTTCCTTACCAAGTTCTCTCACCTCATCCTTGAAAAGTTCACGTAAAGGCTCGATTAACTCGAATCTGAGGTCCTCTGGTAAGCCTCCTACATTGTGATGACTCTTGATGGTCGCTGAAGGACCACCTGTTGCTGAGACACTTTCTATAACATCTGGATAGAGTGTACCCTGAGCAAGGAAATCTACACGACCTATAGCTCTTGCCTCATGTTCGAAGACCTCGATAAACTCTTTTCCTATGATCTTACGCTTAGCCTCAGGTTCAGAGATCCCTTCGAGTTTAGAGAGAAATCTCTCCTCTGCATCGGCATATTGTAATCTGATATGAAAATTATCTCTGAATAGCTGAATGACTAGATCAGCTTCCCCTTTTCGAAGAAGTCCATTATTCACGAAGACACAGACTAGCTGGTCCCCTATGGCTTTATGGAGAAGCGCTGCTACGACTGATGAATCGACTCCACCTGAAAGCCCACAGAGCACGGTACGATCACCCACATGCTCTCGTATCTCTGCTATGGCGGTATCAACGAATGATTCCATACTCCAAGAGGCGGTACAACCACAGATCTTATGAACGAAATTACTTATCAGTAGGGTCCCATCCGTCGTATGGACCACTTCTGGATGGAACTGGACTCCAAACATTCTCTTTGAAGAATTCTCAATACCGGTGAACTCACAGTTCTGAGTCGATGCAGTACAAGTGAATCCTTCAGGAAGAGCTGAGACAGAATCGCCATGGCTCATCCAAAGTTGAGAGCCTGAATCAATACCTGAGAAGAGAGGAGTATCCTCATTCTTAGTGAGAGCAGCAAAGCCATATTCCCGCCTCTCTGGTCTTTGTACGTCCCCACCGAGGACGAGGGACATAACCTGGAGACCATAACAGATTCCCAGTATCGGGATACCTAGATTGAAGATCTCTGGATCAGGTCTTGGAGACCCCTCATCTCTGACACTTGCAGGTCCTCCGCTGAAGATGATACCCGAAGGTTCAAGTTCCATTATCTTAACGACTGGGGTATTATAGGGGAGTATCTGACTATATACATGAGTCTCACGTACCCTTCTTGCAATGAGCTGACTGTATTGTGCCCCAAAATCCAATACTACGATTATCTGGTCATGTTCGATCATCTTTACCTCGTTATTTGATAGTTCAATGGTTCTTCAGTGATGGTAATATCATGAGGATGACTCTCATGTAAACCCGACTGAGTGACCTGTATGAAAGCTGCATTCTTCTGCATATCAGCTATAGTAGCACATCCACAGTAACCCATTCCAGCACGTAGTCCCCCTATTAGCTGATGAACATAGGAAGAGAGAGCTCCTCTAAAGGGAACTCGTCCTTCGATCCCCTCTGGTACCAGTTTTTCAGCATCTTTCACGTCAGACTGCATATATCGAGCCTTGCTCCCCTTCTGCATAGCTTTGACAGAACCCATCCCCCGGTGGACCTTATAGTTTCGTCCCATATGGGTGATGACCTCTCCGGGGGACTCTGCAGTACCTGCAAAGAGATTACCGATCATGACGACATCCGCCCCTGCACCTATAGCCTTTACGATATCCCCACTGAACTTGATACCTCCATCTGCGATAACAGGAACACCATGTTCCCTAGCGACCTCTGCCACATCCATGACTGCAGTAAACTGAGGGACTCCTACACCTGCTACTACTCGAGTAGTACAGATCGATCCTGGTCCTACACCGACTTTGATCGCATCCACACCAGCGGTGATCAATGCTTCTGCGGCCTCCTTCGTAACGATATTACCGGCAACGACATCTACCTGAGGGAACTCCTTCTTGATCATCCGAACCGTTTCAGCGACCATCACATTATGACCATGGGCACTGTCAACTACGAGCAGATCCACATCTGCAGCTACCAGAGCTCTAGCTCTCTCGATTTCTGCCTCCCCGGTACTCAAGGCAGCTCCGACTCTCAGCCTTCCTGATTCGTCTTTACAGCTATTAGGATAATCTTTCGCCTTCATGATATCCTTGAAAGTGATGAGGCCTTGCAAGATCCCCTCGTCATCAACGATTGGTAGTTTCTCTATACGGTGTGTATGGAGGAGAGCACTTGCCTCATCGAGGCTGGTTCCCGGTGCTGCAGTGATCAGATTCTTACAGGTCATAGCCTCTGAGAGTTTCATATCGAAATCCTCATGGAATCGCAGATCCCTGTTCGTCAGAATTCCGACAAGCTTACCCTTCTCGTCTGTTACCGGAATTCCTGAGATATGATATCGCTCCATGAGATCTGTAGCATCTTGGACAGTATTATCGGGATTCAATGATATAGGAGAGGTGATAATACCAGACTGAGACCTTTTTACCTTATCGACTTCAGCAGCCTGTTCTTCGATAGAAAGATTCTTGTGGATGATACCAATACCACCCTGTCGGGCAAGTGCTATGGCTAATCGTGATTCTGTCACGGTATCCATCGCCGCACTGACTAACGGGATCTGCAGTTCAATATTCCGACTTATTCGAGTCTTAGTGATCACGTCTCTGGGGACGATCTTTGACTCTGAAGGGACCAATAGCACATCATCGAATGATAAACCTTTTCTAATCTCTTTCATTTCCATGTCCTTTCTTGATTTGTATTTGCATATAAAAAGGCCGTTCTTTTCCAAGAACGGCCCTAACGTACCTTACCAATAAAAATCCCTCACTGGGGGATATGCCCTGTAGATTGCTCGTGTCAGCAGCAACCCGCCAACCACACCTACAACATTCTGTATGATGTTGCCTGGTATCTCTGCTAAAGCAGGCCCAAAGCCTGACATGGCAGCACCTGCCAAATAATAGAGCAGAACCATGATCGAAGTCCCCAGCAGACCTGCGATAAGGATCCGTACCCTAGATAATTTCGTTTGTTGTTCAGTCAAGCCGATTGCACCTCGCATGACCGCACCAACGGCAAAGCCCTGTATCCCATGAATGAAGAACGATATGATCGACCATTGAGGATACCCCCCTATGATGTCTGCCAACCCTGTACCAAGCGCTCCTGCAATCATCGCAGTGATAGGTCCGAGTGTGAAGGCGGTAAAATATATCGCCACATCACCAAGATTGATATATCCTCGGGTGGGTGCAATGGGGATTCGTACTACAAGGGTAAAGACTGCTGTGATCGCAGTGAGGATCGCAACAGAGGAGACTTTGAAAGCTGGTGAAATTTGTCGTTTAACATTTGGAGTTCTTTCTTCCATATGGTGTCCTTTTATCGTTCAGCTAGAGCAACTATCTATTTCGTTAGTTAAATATACTAGGTGTCAATATGAATATGACGGCTATAATAACTGAAATCCCCATGTGGGTAAAGAGCTTATGCCCATTTTTAAGTGATTTATATACTCTCAACCGTGAGGTCTTGCGTGGTATTCCAAACCCGCGATGCTCTAGACTCATCGATAGCTCAGGTATCGTCTTAATTGCATATATCATAACAGAAGTCAGTACAGGAATCAATGATCGTATCTTCTGATAGAAACGATTTATCTTCTCTGCACTCCCCATCCTCAATTTATGAGCATCCTGAATCTGGTGGTAGACTCCTCCAAGATAGGGAATGAACCGTAGTGCCATAGTGATGACTAGAGCTGCGTTATAGGGAAGCCTAAACCATCTGAGGGTCAGAATGATCATGGACATCTCGGTTGTCTTGAAGAATAGGGTAAAAAGATAACTGATCGATGTGAATCTGAGAAGTAGTTCGATAGTTATACCTATCGGGTCCTCCCTGTAAAATGGAGGGGTAAGTAGTGCGATAAGGATGAGTATCGGCCAGATAGCGATAATAGGAGAAAACATATCTCTCCAATCTGTCGATACAGCTGAAGCGATGATCAGAAGAAGAAGAACTGTCCCATGAACGATGAGACCGAACGGAAGGAATATATATACTAGGAAGAAGAGAAGAAGGAGGATCTTCGCCCTTGGATCGAATCTATGGAAGATACTATTCCCCTGCTGGAAGAGCGTCATCTGCATAGTCTACGCTCCTTTTGTATCTCACCATCTTTCATCTCAATGATCCTATGCGAACAAGCCTCTGCCAATCTCATATCATGAGTGATGAGGATCACGGCATCGACCCGGCCTTTAAGCAGTTCCAATATTTTGGCATAATCATCAAGTGAGATACCAGAGTCAGTCTCATCGAGGATACAGACCTTTCGCTCTAGTAGATAATATACTGCTGCTTGTAGTCGTTTTCTCTTTCCATAACTCATGATAGCCGGTGGCTGCTCCACATCCCCGAGGTCAAACAGGTCTGTTGCCTCTCGAATCCTCTGATCTGCCTCTGAACTTTGGATCCCCATTCGGGTGAGACCAAGCTTGAGTTCATCACCGATTGTAGGGAGAAAGATCTGGAAATCAGGATTCTGAAATAGATATCCTGTATGTCTCAGAAGGTCATTCTCAGAAGCCACCCTCATCTTCTCCCCATCACGGATAGATATCTTTCCCTCATTGGGACTGATCAATCCACAGAGTATCTTACAGAGAGTACTCTTGCCCGATCCATTGGGACCATAGAGGGCTAAGACCTCTTGATCATAGAGGGTCAGTGCATCTATTGAGATAAGAAAGTCATGATTGGAATGTTTATAGGTGAACTGTAATCCAGTCATATTACATAGGGCCCTCTCATGAGCATAGAGGACTTCTGACAATTCGATTGACGGAAGGGTATCACCTAAAACCTCAATCGCATGCTCTCTACCCGAGAATTCGATATGATTCCCTGAGTCTCGCTTAATGATCACGCCAAATCGATCACCATAGGTTTCATAGAGATCAATATCTTTGGAGGCAAGGATGAGTACACTCTTCCCCCTCTCTTTCAGGGATCTCAGAATCTTCTCTCTCCAATTGATATCTAACTCTTCAAAGGTCTCATCAAGCACCCAGAGTTCGGGATCGACAGCATCGAGGACTGCCATGAGTAGACGTTTCTTCTCGCCACCCGATAAGTTTGCAGGATTACTTGTTCGATACTGTTGAAGATCATAGAAATCTATGACCTGCTCCAATCGGGATCCAATCTCCTCGTGAGAGAGTTCAAGATGCTCTAGGGGAAAGAGGATCTCATCTTCACAGACTGGCATGAATAGCTGTTCTTCTGGATCCTGAAAGACGATTCCAATCTTTGATAACAGCTGAAAAGCATGCTGCTCTCTGATTTGAATCTCTCCAAGGGTGATATCTCCTGATAGAGTCCCCCCCTGATACATAGGTATAAGACCTGCAAGAAGCCTGCAGAGTGTAGTCTTACCGCTCTCAGGCCTTCCATACAGAATTTGGATAACCCCCTTCTCCAGAAGAAATGAGGTATCAGAGAATATGTTTGCTGACTGTTTCGAGGTATAGCTGTGGTATTTGAATGTCAGGTTGTTGATTGCTGCTATGTGTTCCATATACAACTCAAACAGTAATAGGTTATAGCCGTTTTGTCTAGAAGAAAACAAAAGAGCTCCATAATGAAGCTCTTTTGCTACTATTTATTATTAGATTCTTATTTCTTGACCAAAGACTTTGCTGCCTCAACGATCTTTTCAGAGGTTAGTCCGAATCGCTCCTGCAGGTAGTCCTGAGTCCCAACTTCTCCGAATACGTCATCTACCGCTACACGTTTCATGAGTGTTGGCATATTCTCTGACAGATATTCACTGACAGCTCCACCGAGCCCTCCGATCTTCTGGCCATTCTCACAGGTGACGATAGCACCGGTCTTCTTGGCATATTCAGCAACAAGTGCCTCATCAAGAGGTTTGATGGTATGCATATCGATGACTGCAGCACTGATTCCTTCAGCTGCTAATGCCTTTTCAGCCTTGATAGCCTCGGTTACCATGACCAATCCATTAGCGATGAGAGTAACATCAGTTCCATCTTTGATGACTACACCCTTACCGATCTCGAACTCCTGATCATCTTTGTAGATAGTCGTTGCACCCTTACGATGTAGACGCATATAGACAGGTCCCTTATATTCATATATTGCTTTAGTCAGTTTATGAAGGGAGACTGTATCACAAGGATCAAGTACTACGAGATTAGGAATGACTCTCATGAGTGTGATGTCACAAAACGGCATATGAGTTCCACCGTTGAACTGTGCAGTCACTCCAGGGTCAGATCCGACAAGTTTCACATTCTGTTTAGCGTAGTTAGCTGACAGGAAGAACTGATCATAGGCTCTTCTAGCTGCAAAACATCCGAATGTTGATGCAAAGGGGATGAATCCCTGTGATGCCAATCCAGCTGCAACACCAACCATATTAGCCTCTGCCACTCCTGCATTGATCATTCGATCAGGATAGGCATCCTTGAAGCCTTTTGTTCCATTTGCAGCCATAAGGTCTGCATCCATAACAACTACTTTATCATCATCTTTTGCTATTTCAATGAGAGTATCTGCATAGACTGCCCTCATATCTGCATAGGTATCTAACTTTTTCATATCTATTTCTCCCCCTGCAACAGCGCAATAGCTTCTTTCGCTGTCTCATAGGTGAATGCCATACTGTGAGATCCGACTTTACCTTCACCAGGTGCGAATCCCTTTCCCTTGATGGTATCACATACGATCATCGAAGGTCTTTCTGTCACCTGCTGTGCATTGGTGATCGCTCTCTCGATCTCAACCACATTATGGCCATCGATTCGCTGTACATGCCATCCGAACCCATTCCATTTAGTGGTGATATCATCAATGCCCATGACATCTGCTGTCTCACCATCGATCTGCATCTTATTATAGTCTGTGAAGGCTATGAGGTTACCCAATTTGTAATGGGCTCCGAACATCGCTGCTTCCCAGATCTGACCTTCCTGACTCTCACCATCTCCGATGATCAGGTAGGTATTCACATCGTTACCCTTCATCTTATCTGCTAGGGCAATACCCATTGCAGCTGAAGAACCCTGTCCTAATGAACCGGTGGTAAAATCGATTCCTGGAGTTCTGTTCATATCACAGTGACTAGGTAGATTGGTTCCACCATGGTTCAAGGTATGAAGCCACTCTTTAGGGAAGAAGCCCTTGTCTGCCAAGACAGCATACAATGCAGGACCTGAGTGGCCCTTTGATACGACTAGTTTATCTCTAGTCTCCATCTTAGGATTCTTAGGATCCACATTCATCTTGCTGTAATACAGCACGGTAAGGATATCTACAACAGACATCGCTCCACCAATGTGACCAACTCCGAGGTATCCTACCTCGTCGATGGTGAGCACACGAATCTCTTTCGCTTTCTGCTCAAGGAAGGTTCTCTTTTCTGCTTCCATTCTTTTCTCCTTGTAATCAAAAAGAGAGTTCACTCATCTTTTTGATCTCAGTAAATCATGATAAGGCGAAGATTCTAGTCGTCGCCTCCAACTCGTTATGACCGGGTGTGATTCCATACCCCATCAGATTGGTTTCGTCCCAGCTTCAAACTCAAGGGTCCTGAAGATCCCTGAGGTATGATCATTAACATGACATACCAGATTGTTTGATCGCTCCTGATAGAAGGTTATAGATCCACATCCGTTAACAAGATATATCATATCAATATTTATTTCTACTACCTCGCCCTTTACCTATCAGGGACTTTCCGCATAAAGGATTGATGAAGGTACTATCTCAAGAGTTCCCCTATCATTCTTCAGTCATGGACAGAGAGTTGATTAGTCTCTATGCTGTGACCACATCACATCGAAGTTCACAGGAGTGACTATGCTGCCGGAGATCATACAAGAACATTGGGTAATCTTCCTCATCACAGGATTTATCATAGGATTAGACAAGGGTGGTTTAAAACCACTAGTGGGTATCGGGATATTCCTTATCACATCAGTATTGGATTCTCGAACTATGCTCGCAGTCTTAGCACCTGTGATGTTTATAGGAGAGATATTCCCTACTGTTCACTATCAGAAGGATTGTGCCGTAAAAACCTTGAGAAGGTTTATCCCCTGGGTCATTATAGGTCTTATCATTGGTGCCACGGTAGGTTCAGGTATGTCAGAGCAGATCTTCGGTATCTCAATCTCGATCATCGTCCTGTCCATGGGAATACTCCTCACTAGACTGGAGTACCGACCCTTTAACATACATCCGACGCATCAGTTTAGTATTAGGATCATCTTAGGGATCATTGCTGGATTCGGATCGATCATCGGGAATATGGCCGGAGGGGTCACCAATACCTATTATCTCATGCATATCAAAGATAAGAACACCTTTCTTGGCACTAATGCCCGCATGTATCTCAGTATCAATGGGATAAAACTGATTATCTATATCTTTTTCTGGCAGGTTCTTACTCCGCAGACACTTTTGATAACTGCATCCCTCATTCCAACGATCATACTGGGAATTATCACCGCGACGCTCTTGGTCAAAGTCATTCCAGAGAAGGTCTATCGCTATATCATATTGGCATCAATCTATTATGCAGGCATAGCGATGCTGATCAGATATGTATGACCTCATTGCTCTCTAATAGTAGCAAAGACCTTTGAGGGTAGCTCTTTGAGCTCCTGATCACTCATTTCTGCAGTTGCGACGGGTTCATGTATCTTCAATCGGATCGTATTGATCAGAGAACTACCAGTCCTCTTCTCAAGAAGGGTATGAGAGTTATATATGGTGATCGGGATGATGATAGCCTTCGCTCGTGTAGCCAGTTTGAGAGAACCTGCCTTGAGATCCCCTATCTCTTCAGACTTACTTCTAGTACCTTCCGGGAAGATCACGAGGGGATGCCCGCCTTTGATCACTTTCACTCCATCGAAGATTGCCTTTACAGAGGAGCGTGCACTTGTTCGGTCGATATAGACACAACCCAACGCCTTCATCCAGCCTCTAAGAAACGGTACCCTCTTCAACTCGATCTTCGCTACGAAGCCGAGTAATACCGGGATATAAGTGACGATCAAAGGGATATCAACAAATGATCTGTGATTAGAGACGAAACAGATTCTTCTATCATCGAGGGGGATGTTCTCAACACCCTCAACGACGACCCTTCCTCCAAGAGAGAAAATGATACCTTTTGAAAGAAACTTTCCATTGAGTTTAAGCCAGTTCTCAGCCCTTTTCTCCAACCCGATCAGCTCCAGGAACTTTGCAGGTATTACACCGATAATGATCGAGACGATGAAATGAAGGATTATATAGATGAACGCTACAAACAACTGTATCGCTTTCATGGTAGGTTATCTCCTATATGAAGTTCTTTTCATATAGTTTGGCATAAATTCCTTTTTCTGACAATAACTGAATATGTGTCCCTTTCTCAGCGATCTTACCTTCAGAGAGTACTATAATGATGTCAGCATTCTTTATCGTACTGAGCCGGTGGGCAATGACGATAGATGTCCTTCCTACAGCAAGCCTTTCAAAGGCCTCCTGAATCACCGACTCTGAAGAAGCATCTAGTGAGGAGGTCGCCTCATCAAAGATGATGATCTTAGGATCTTTAAGAAAGACCCTTGCAATGGAAATCCGCTGTTTCTGGCCACCGGAGAGTTTGACTCCGCGCTCTCCGACGAGAGTATCAAACCCCTCTGGGAGACCATTGATGAAATCCAGAATGTTTGCTGCATGTGCTGCAACGATCATCTCATCTTCACTAGCCTCAGGTCTTCCATAGAGTAGGTTCTCTCTGATTGTTGAATCAAAGAGGAAGACATCCTGTTGGACTACCCCTACCTCTTCTCTAAGGCTCTTCTGGGTCACCATTGCTATATCTTGTCCATCGATCTTGATGGTACCCTTCTGTGGTTCATAGAATCTTGGGATCAGTGAGGCAAGGGTCGTCTTACCGGCGCCAGACTCTCCAACGACCGCAAATTGTTTCCCTCCCGGAATCAAGAAGCTTACATCTTCCAGAACAGGAGACGGGGACGATTCATAGGAAAAGGTCACATCTTCGAATGTCACGATTCCCTCATCCACTGAGATATCACGAGCGTCAACATGATCTTTAATATCAGGTTCAGTATCCATAACAGAGATAAAACGCTCAAAGGCCGCTGTCCCCTGTTGATACTGTTCTGTAAAGTTGATGAGTCTATCTATAGGAGGCAGGACGATACCGACATAAAGGATGAAGGTAACCAGATCATAGACCTCTACTGAGCCCTCCGAGATCAATAGTACCCCACCAGCAATGACAACAAAGTAGTAGAGTTCACGAAGTAGCATCATTCCTGAATGGAATCGTGCCATGACAGTATAGATCTTCTCCTTTGCCAATTGAAAGGAGTTATTACTCTTTGAGAACTTCTCCTGCTCGATAGTCTCATTACTAAAGGATTTTACCTCTCTGATACCCTGTACTGAGTTCTCAACGACCGCATTGATATCTGCGATCTTCTCACGTACATTTCTAAATCCCCTCTTCATCCTCTTGCCATAGGTAAGCCCCCAGATGATCATCAGAGGGATAGGAATGAGTGATACTACCGATAATGCTACGTTAAAGGAGAACATGAAGGCATAGGCACAGATGATGACGATGACCGAAATGATCAGATCCTCCGGTGCATGGTGAGCAACCTCTGCTATGAGGTTCAGATCATTTGTCACACGAGACATGAGGTGACCAGTCTTCACATTGTCATAATAGGTGAAAGAGAGTTTCTGCAGATGAGAGAAGAGATCATTTCTCATATCCGCTTCCATACGGACACCAAGAATATGACCCCATTTGATCCGAACATAGGCAGCTAGACTTTTCACTAGGTAGATGAGGAGCATCCATGCAAGGACCATGAGGATCCTCTGCATGTTCTGCTCTGGTATATAGGTCTTTAGCAGGTCTCGCGTCAATGCAGGCAGCAGGACTGCAAGCAGAGAGGCGATTACTGCTACACTCATATCAAGAATGAACAACCTGATATGAGGTCTATAGTAGGTAATAAATCTTTGTAACATCTATTTTCCGAATATTCTCGCGATAAAACCTTTTTTTGGTTTCTTTATATTTTTCTCAGCCGTTGGTGAGGATTTCTGTACTACCGCTTCTTTTGGCTTCTTATTCTGAGGGGTTTTGTTCTTCTGAGCCTGGGAACCATTCTGAGGTTTCGCAGATCTGTTCTGAGGTCTTCCACTCTGAGGTTTGCCAGAATTATTCTGAGAAGCTGGCTTACCACTTTTCTGTTGTGGTCGTTTCTGCTGCTTTGAAGCCTTCTCTGCCTGTAGGTCTCCCCCATAGGCATTCTTGTAATATGCAAGTCGATCTTCAAAAGACATCTGTTCAATCTGTTTGAGACTCTTGTGCTGTGCACTCTGTCCTTTCAGATTGTGACTAGCAGGTCTTCTTATGGCCTGACCTGTTCCAACACCTTTACTCTGAACATTATTCGGAGCCTTTCCCTGTCGAGGTCTTTGCTCTGACCGATTACGAGAATCAGGTCGAGGTCTTTGCTCTGACGGATTAGATGAAGCCGGTCGAGGAGGTCTTGAACCCTGTCTATTAGGTCCCCTGTTTGTAGAGGAACCACCCTGACGACCTTGACCTCTTGATTGTTGAGAGGTAGTCCGTCTCTGTCCCGATCCACGATAGTCTTTTACAAGCTGTCTGAAGGAAAGATGTGCACTCTTATCGTTGACCATGGGAAAGGTCTCTTCGTCTGCCCAGACAACAGGAATCTTCATTTGAATATAAGCTTCAATATTCTCTAGTCCATAGACGAACTGTTCACAGGCCAAGGTTACAGCAGAGCCACTCTTTCCAGCCCTTGCGGTCCTTCCGATCCTATGGACATAGTTCTCAAAATCTTCAGGGATATCATAGTTGACAACGAGTTCAAGATCATCGACATGCAACCCTCTTGCAGCAACATCTGTCGCAACGAGAAATTTGATCTCACCCTTTTTCATTTGGTTCACAATCTGAAGTCGTTTATTCTGAGGGAGATCACCCATGAGTGCATGAGCCTCATAACCATTGAGTTCGAGTCTTTTAGCTATCTCTACTGCCATCGATTTGGTATTGGTAAAGACAATTGCACTTTTAGGTGCCCGTTTTGCCAATATTCTTAAGAGTAACTGTGATTTCTCAGATTTACTCACATGAAAGAGTTCCTGATTGATCTCTTTCACGGTGATGGTCTCAGGTTCGATCTCAATCTCCTCAGGTTCGTTGAGGAAGTCCCATGCAAGGTTTCTTGCACGTACTGTCATCGTCGCACTGAAGAGCATAGTCTGTCGTTGCTCTCGATTTCGCATCTTCTTGAACATGTCTCTGATATCTGGATAGAAGCCCATGTCGAATAGGCGATCAGCCTCATCTACAACGATCATATCCATCTTCTTATAATCTATCTTTCGTGCTTTTTCGTAATCAAGGAGTCTTCCCGGTGTTCCGATAAAGATATCTACACCTTTCTTAAGCAGTTCATCCTGCTTCTTGTACCCTACACCACCGTAGAATGTTCCTACTACGAGATCTGGTAGCCCCTTTGAGAGCATATTAGCATCTTGTTCGATCTGTACTGCCAGCTCTCTTGTTGGAACGATGATCAATGCTTTGTAGTCTGTCCCTTCGGGACGTTTTGCATACTGTTCAAATATGGTAATGAGGAATGCTGCTGTCTTTCCTGTTCCAGTCTGAGACTGTACCATGACATCTTTACCTTTCAATGAGTGAGTAAAGACTCTCTCCTGAACAGGCATGCAGTTTTCAAACCCAGCATCTTTTATACCGATGAATGATTGTTCTGTTAATTGTAATTCACTAAATTTCATAAAAACCACTATATATGTTTTTACAACTAACAACAATAGAGATAAATGATACTCATAATCACTTATCAACCTAAATATTAAAAAAATAGAGCCACTCTCTCATACAGGAGAAAGCAGCTCATTATTGACTGTTTAGGGTCACCTTTTAGATATCGTATTTGACCCGATGTTTCTCATAGAGTTGACCTCTTGAGACATAACATCTACCACATTCATCATTGATAGCCTTGAGGAAGGACGGCATATTCGTAGCCAACCCCTCTGGTGCACCGAAAGGAACATCCTCAATAAGTAGTCTATACTCATTTGCTCTGATAACAGCTTCCGACTTATTTGGGAATAATCTCAGGAAGAACTGAGAACCCTCATCCTCTGAGAAGAACTTTCTAGTAGATCTGTAATCGTCAACCCAGTTCTTGATCCCCTCTGAGAGTTGAGTCCTATTCATATCACGTTCAGCTGGCATCCCGAAATGGAGGTGGAACCAGAATTCGATCCCTGGTTGGTTGAATACGATGTTGACCTTTCTCCGTTTTGCTAGTTCTAACTGAGCGGGTAAAAGATCCTGTTGAATCTCTAAGTCATTCGGATTGACCACACACCAGACTGCGGAGAAGCCCTCTTCTCTACGCATCTTAATCGCCTCTTTGACCATCAGTTCAAGATTCACAGCCTGTGGAGTCTTCTGGATGACAGTCAGATTCGCATAGCGACAATCTCTTCTCATCTGAAGGAAATAGAGTCTTTCGATTTCATTACAGGTATAAATCAGAAGTGGATTCTTCGGTTCCTTCGCATCATGTTTTCTAGCCATTATTTCTCCTCCCTCATTCTTCTATGAACACATTCAGAAAGGATAGGTACTGATCCATAGGCACCATTGAGGTACATATCTTTTACAGAGTCATTCTTTCTCATGACAAAATCAGCAAGGCTGTAATATCGGGTACTGCCCTCTGAATCTTTCGATGTGAGCCATATCTCATCGAATCTATGCTGCCCCTTCTTCAATGGGGTCAGATCGACACCGGTTGTCAACATCTGTGATTTACTGAGTCTAGTCTCATAAGAGAACTTCTCAAATAACTCATTGAGAATGGTATCGTGGAGAAGCAGTCCAAAGTCATCAGCAACGAGGAACATATTCTTCTGCATAGCCTGCCAGATGACCACAGCCATCATGGTGATCCTTCTAGTCCCTAGTGATTCACTAGAGAAATAGGAGGCATATCGAGAACGGTTGACCCCATGTATATAGACAAGTCTATCCTTAGCGCCCTCTTTCTCTACAATATTAAAATCTTTGATATCAATGAAGTCCATATTGTGGAGAAATTCCAGCATACAACCCTTCAGGGAGGGGTAGCGCTTCATCGCTTTGAGGATGAAATCTTCGCTCATGGGGGACAATCCGATTGGGATAATAACACAATCATCTCGGAACCATTCGAAGATTGGCATCAGAGACGCACTCTCAGCCCGTGCTGCGTTTCCTAAGAAAAGCTTATTCTCAGGGAGTTTGTTACTGAATCGTTTTTTCACTCCTATATATTTCTTACCATAACTGAAAACATAATAACTCTCTTCTTCAGAATCCTCAGAAGTGATGAGTTCACGTTCGAACAGTTTACTCGAGGCCCGACCAATCCTTTGATATAAGGATTCATTATAGACCCGTTTATTATCGGCTCTAAGAGAATAGGTATAGTAGATAGGTAATCCAGTCTCCTCATCCTCACCTCTGATGATCTGAATCTGGATTGAACTAGGAGACCTCTTACAGATTGAATCATAGGCAAAGGATGCTCCTGACAACCTGAGCAGAGGATTATTATCCTCCTCAGTGGCAAGTACCATTCCCTGAAGCATCTCAAGAGCTCTAACTACAGTACTCTTGCCCACCCCATTCGGACCGGCAATTGAACAATACTTCAACAATGATGTTCTATCATCAACGTCTATCACATGATCAGTCCGTAACCTACGGTCTGTGATAGATTCAAAAGAAAGTGTTTGAGCTTCTTTAACAGACCTGAAATTTTCTAAAGTAATATCTACAAACATAGATACCTCCTAGTGTTCTAGTGTAATACATTATGTAACTATTTGTACACAAAAAAGCCCCTGCTTTAAGACTCTTATTGTGATATTTATAGTCCCAACAGGCTCATTGACCGCTTATTTATCGCTTCATACTGTTTCCAGAGAGCGAAATCAATAGAACTACGTCGTTTCCCATGATTGTCACTAGATATGAAGTCGACCCAGTCCTTTTCCATGTATTTCTGGACTTTTCCAGAGGAGACCATCCCGATGTTCACCTGAAACAGTACCCCCATCTCCTTCAATCTATTTGATATTTGACTATCGAGAGAGAACCACTCAAATCGTTCGATATGAGCCATGATGATTGTGAGTCCCTGCATCTGTAGCTTAAAGACCTCATCAAGCAGATACATCGGTTCGGTTTTTGTGTTGGTCTCTATCAATTGGAATCTTCCAAGAAAGGGGATGGATTTCCCAGGGTCTGGGCTCATATAGAGTTCAGAGCCGAGAAAAGTGGTAATACCGAACTTCTCTGCCTCTGCAGAGAACCACTGGTAGGCACCTCTGATCTTAGGAATCTTTGTCTCAACATAGGGATCATGAAGATGTGGTGTACAAACGATATGAGAAAAACCGGCATCAGCGTATTCCTGAAGCAGTTCCCTACTCTCATCCTCTGTCTGTACCCCGTCATCAACTCCAGGGAGTAGATGTGAATGAATATCTATCATGTATAACTCCTACAGTCCTAAAACAAAGAACATTCGAGGTTAGGTCAAAATCGTCTAGCTCTTGTCTTTATCTTCATTCTCCAGTTCTGTCAGAAAATCATCAGTGTTCTTTCCGATCACTGAATCGGGACTGGACTGGATCTTTAATTCTTCCTCATTGATCATCTCTGGATCGACCGATTTCCAAGCAACCTTACGATCTGAGGCAGAGGCCATCTTCAACCTCGTAGAATCTTTTCGTTGAGAACTCTTTTTATTCCCATATCTCCTATACTTCACCTTACTTTTAGGTTTTTTCCTCTTACCTCCATTCTCTTCTGAAGAATTATAGTAGTAATAGTAGTGGTAATAGTTATAGGAGTTCTCTTTGGTCATGTCATTGAGGACAGCACCGAGAATAGGAATCTCTGAATTTCTTACCGACTCTCCAGCTAATCTCGTTCCATGCTTTGAGGTGATACCCATACGAATAGCAAGGATCATTCCATCTGCGATCCTGGATACTATCAATCCATCAGAGGCTGCCAACAGTGGTGGCAGGTCAATGATGATTCGGTCATACCAATGACTCAGTTCAGCAAGCATAGCGGTAAACTTCTCCGAGGCAATGAGAGAGGTCGGGTTTGGAGGTAGTGGCCCTACTGGGAGAAGGTGAAGATTAGGTAAGGTATCAAGAGGCTGAAGAATCAGTGATTTCAACTCAACCTTCTGTAAGAGATGGTTCACAACTCCGTCTGTAGCTCTAGTCAACCCAAAGGCCTTCTCGATCCTTGGCTTTCTCATATCTGCATCGATCACTAAGGTTCGTAGGCCATTCTGTGCCATCGCGATCGCAGTATTGGAGGTTACAAGAGTCTTTCCAGAAGACATTTCAGAACTACATACTGCTATGACCTTAGGAGCTTTCACATTACTGTACAGCACATTTGTTGCGATCAACTTGAAGGACTCAGCTGCAGGAGATGTCGGATCGTTATACACGATCAACTCATTGTAGGGATCATCCTCATTGATATGAAGGTGAGGTATTCTCCCGAGAATGGGAAGGTTGAAGCCTAACGCTCTCGTGATAGAATCCTCATCTTTGATAGAATCATCAAAAGCCTCAATCAAAAACACCAAAAGGACTCCTAGGAACAAACCAAGAAGTACTCCTATTGCAAGCATCATCTGTTTGTTTGGCTTTATCGGGTTCGGGTTCGAGATTGCTTTATCAATGATCGTAGAGGTACCAGAGACGGCTGCTTCAGCGATCTTTGCCTCTTCATAGTTCTGTAATAAAAGGAGATAGAGATTTTCTTTCACAGTCACATCTCGTTTCAGATCAAGAAGTTTCTGTTCAAGGGCCGGTAAGGTTGCCATCTTCAGCTCGTAACTTTGCTTCAACTGATTGAGAAACGATATGTTGATATCTGCGAGGACCTGCTGGGTATAAGCTCCTGCTAACTGAAGAAGAAAGGACCGAAGTACGATCGATTCATTCGCATCTTGAGAGAAGATCACCTTATCAGTGATAAGAGCCTGAATCTCATTCTCAAGTTTAAGAGCCTCGGAGATCAGATCCCCTGAACGTGAACTCGTACTGTTGAGAGACCCATCATCGTAACCGATGAGTTCAAGCTTTGCAGAGGTGAGTTCAGCGATCTTGCTTGCTAACTCCGAATCATCTCTGACGATCTCGAGAGAGACAACGATACCATCATTCTCCTCAATAGCCTGAGAGAAGACAGCTTGCTTGTTCAAGGCCTCATCCCTCTGGATCAGATAGGGATCTATCTGTTGATCATAGGCGGTGATACTCTCAAGCAGCACCCGCGCCTCCTCATCAAGGAGGAATACATCATTATCCTCTTTAAAACGTCTCAGACTGTCTTCAGCCTCTACCACATTCGCAGCAGCAGGTCCAATCTGGCTTTCTATAAACTCTTTACGAATAGAGAAGTCGGTCTGAGCAAGGTCTTTCAAGAGGCTGTTATAGACTACTGCTAAGGTATTTGCAATATCACGGGCAAGAAGATAGTCATCATTCTCGACCGATATCTTGACGATGTTCGTATCCTTCACCGTTGATACCGATATAGAAGCATTGAGCCTGTTCACTAAGGAATCGACGGTAAGGGGGGAACTGTAATCATATTTCTTCATATAGCGATCGATAAGATCGAGTTCTTCAATGATCTTCTCTAGATTCCTACGTGATTTGATGATCTCGACCTCAGTCGCTATCTTCGTTGAAGAACCTCCGGCCTGTATGGCAAAGAGGTCCTCGAAAGAACTTCCACTCTGAGATGGTTCGATCCATAAGGTCGCACTCGATTGATAGATAGGGGTCGCCTGATAGAGGTATGCTACAACGAGACTGACAACAACTATAAATGTAAGGATCAACCACCATTTTCGGTTAAGTATTATTCTAAGGATCTCTTTTAACGAGATCTCATTCTGATCATCCTGTATTATTTGCTGTTCCAAGTCTTCACTCCATAATTTCCAATAAGTATCATACCACGTTCATGACTTTACCATAGTAGCGTGTTTGCCTCAGTTATAAAAGAGGGATAAGGATAAACTCAGATATCTTCATCGATGGGTCTGATCAAAACCCCCTGATCAGTAACGACTACAAGAACCTTTTCCATACCTTTGACGACAACAGGAAGGTCAGTATAGTTGCAGACCGTCATACCGTGACTATTCTCAAAGGTGACATTATCCTCAAAGACGGCATTCTCAGATTCATCTAGAGACATATAGGCTCGTAATGATTCCCAATTACCGAGATCATTCCATAGAAGTTCAACTGGAGCAGGGATCAAAAGAATAGAGTCTGCAATCTTCTCCATGAGAGCATAGTCTATGGACTTGTTCAATTTCTGACTCTTTAGCGATGTATATGCATCAGTCTGAGTCATTGGATCTGAAGGATCAGCAGCTTTTAGCAGTGGTGCTAGTATATCAGGACAGACTGCCTGAGCCGATTCTATGAACACTGAAGCCTTTGCAGCAAAAATACCTGCATTCCAATAGTACCCACCATCTTCAAGATAGGCGGCTGCCCTCTTGCTGTCAGGCTTCTCAACAAACCTCTCGACTTCACAAGTACTCTTATCTGATTGCCCCTCTACGATCTTGATATACCCATAATTGGTCTCGGGTTTCGTTGGTTTGATACCCAGAGTAACCATACGATCCTCTTTCTCTGCAACCGCTACAGCACGATCGATAAGCTCTCTAAACACATCTGTATCCATCTCATGGTCAGCAGGAATAAAACAGAGCACTCGCTGAGGATCCTGCTGTAGTGCTGCGGTGTAGAGGATCGCAGCTGCCGTATTACAACCAAAGGGTTCATCGATCAATTCGACTGATCGACTGATTGCCTCAGCCTGTTCGATCACGACCTTGCTATACCGCTCTTCAGGTATGACAACCACATCGTAGGATTCAGAAATCCTGGCAATAGCTTTCTGTAACAGGGTATTCCCTTTGATCACTGATAGGAACTGTTTGGGTAGTTTCCCCTCTTCTGTCTGAGAGAGTGGGTAAAGGCGTGTTCCGCCTCCCCCGGCCATAATGCAAATTGTATGTTTCATAGTATCTACTCTACGATAACAACCCCCATACGTCAATCAGAATCTTCATACTTTGACCGTTTCAGGCTCTCCTCAGACCTTTTATTGTATAGTATCGGGCTTTCTCCAAGAGAGCTTTTCGTTACCCCTTTATTCCTCGTCAGATATCTTAAGTAGTAGTGAAATGGGGGGATTACACCTAGAAGTCGACGACCTGAGATTTTTTATTTTTAACCATTATACTTAATTATACTAAAGTTATTCTTAGTCATACTGAATGTCAATTATGGGAAACTGATGCTACTCTTTGTTTATGGGATACTTACGTAAATGGGTTTCAGTGAATGTGCGATATTATCGTGAAAGACATGGATTCTCTCAGGCCTACCTAGCTGAAGCAGCAGAGCTTACAGATGGGATGATCGCACAGGTAGAGAGTGGAAAATCCACGCTCTCCATCGATAGTCTTGAAAGAGTCGCAGAGGTCCTGCAAGTTCTCCCATCAGATATCGTCATGAGACCGGAAGATAGAGATAAATTCTACCAAGAGGTCATCGATGACAGTTTTATCAATGAGATGAAGATATTCTTGAACAAAAGAGCCGGTTCTAAGAACTCTCAGAGTCCTACTGATAAGACAGACGATTAGTTCCCAACAAGCACCTTAATCAGTCAAGAACTCGAGCATACTCGACATCGCATACTCTCGTGAGTAGGTATGTGGATCATAAGGGATAAGATGGGAAGCATCTTCTAGATGTATCAACACTGTCCTTGCAGAACTCTTGCGACGGATCAACTCCCCAACACTCGGAGGAACCGAGGGGTCCTTTCCACCTGTCAGTACCAGGAGGTCTCCTGTGACGTTATCCAAAGCTCTGCGCGCTCTGTTACACAATTTCCTCAGTTGATTTATCTGTTTTACATTCAGATACCCCCAGTATTCATTACCGAGGAACTCATCATCACCAGGATCTCTCTCATCGAAGAAGGTCACGGTTGAATCAGCCTCCCAGTGAATTCTGATTCGATGTTTGAATAATCTTATTATGCCAACAAAGGGAAAGATCTTTGACCGGAGCCTCAAAGCTGGTGCCATCAGAACCATTCGCTCTATGGTGAACTCCTCGGCTAAAAGAAGAGCGAGGACACCTCCCATAGAATGGCCGATAACACTGACTGTCTCATAATGCTCTTTCAGTTCTAGGTAGGCCTCTTTAGCAGTAGCATACCATTGCTCACCGGTCGACTGATCAAAGTCCTCTTGATCAGTACCATGACCAGGAAGCCTTGGTACGTAGGCAGAGATCCCCTTCTCTGCCAGTAATCGAACCGATAGAGCGAGTTCCCCCGGATAGCCTCCAAAGCCATGTAGACCGAGGACCGCATGTGTTGCATCAGGAACATCGTGGGTGATCGGTAGTGCACATCTTCTTATTTTGATCCCATCCATATGGTACCTCAGCAGGTCAGTTCATTGAGCAGGTCAATTCGGCTGCTCACATGAGTCTTCCCATAGATATTGGAGATATGGTTATTCACGGTACTCGTCGATATATCAAGAGCCTGTGCTATCTCTTTACTGATAAACCCCTTCTGTATAAGAAGGATGATCTCTCGCTCCCTTCCTGTGATCCTATACTCCTCGATCTTCTTCTCATCGATAGCGACCTTCGCTGATTCAGGGATACTCCGAAAATAGGTAAACAGATAGACGAGAATGATCAATGAGATCCAGAAGTAGTAGATCGGGATAGTCGATAGACTCTCGAAGGAGATGAACAGATCTATCACGATGACAGGGACCATGATGACAGAGAGGATGAGTATCGCACTGCAGATCATTCTCACCCCCTGATCCTTGATAGATCGAAGGTTCTTGAGGATGACTCCCAGACAGAAGATGAAGACACCGAAGAATATGAGGCTCATGAATAGACGAATCAGAAATAAGAACCCCAATATGGTCCCGAGAACCGTCAATCCAATGAAGCATATACCAAGAATGAGAAATACCGTCTTATAAGGATTACGCCAAGGATGGGCAATGACCCAGGTGGTGAAATAGGGAATGAAGTAGACTAAGAATGCGATTGCCAGATATAACATCAATAAAGTGATAAGATTGAAGGCAGGAGAGAGTTCTCCAGTCATCACTCCGGTAAAATTACGCAGTCCGAAGATAAGCAGCAAAAAGGTGATAGCAATCTGAAATATGAGATAATATTTCGTCCAATCATAGCTTTTACGCAGGTGAAAGAGGATACCGAGACAGAGGGTCATCGAACCGACTGAAAATGCGAAGATGTAAAGAACTAGATTTATTGTTGGCCAACTCATCCTTTGAGTATAGCCACCAGCATCCTACGGGGTCAAGTACTCTTTATAGACCAAACCCAGTTTAGATGATAACCTGAACCTATGAGTAAAAAAGGTTATCTGAGACTAGGATCTATCACTGCATTCATAGCTTTCCAGCTACTTTTCGCCCTCTCTATAACTCCGAGATTCCTGCGACTAACCGGGGGGAGGACCTTCCTTGATATCACCCCACTCTGGGAACCTCAGGAGATCTTGAACTACATCGCTAGCCTATCCTCAGAGGCAAGACAGGCCTATACCACGATGCAGCTCGTCGATACCCTGTATCCTCTCGTCTATACGAGTGCTCTTCTTTCTTTCGCACCGAAGAAGAAGATTTGGATACCGATCTTTCTTGGTATGATCTTTGATTATTGTGAGAATATCATGATCGGTAGATTATTGGCGATGAGAGCTGGCACTCTGGTCCCGGTGTTGCTTCCCTATTGTACGGTTATCAAGTTCTCAATGATCGGGATATCTCTAGGATTGATCATCATCTATGCTTTACGTAGACGTCGATCAGCAATATAGCTCTGCTCAATCTGAGAGAACTCCTCATGAAGCTTATGGGTCTTAGGAAAGGTCTTCCCGATCATCACATCATCGATCATTGACACCGGCATGGCCCCCATGCTCGTCGATGAGATGAAAAATTCATCGAAGAACCCAGATCTCAGTTCAAAGTAAGAGGTATCTGTGAAGGCAATCTCCATGCCGATACTCTCTGCAGCCTCGAGTATATGTTTCCTTGTCACACCAGCAAGGACACCAGAGCCCGGTGTATAGAGGGTATTCCCTTGAATCCCGAAGACATTACTTCGCGTCCCCTCTATTGCCATCCCATATCTATCGACAAGAATAGCCTCGAAGGCGCCTTTCTCTCGTGCTTCACGCAGGGCAAGATAGTTGAGTAACAGACAGTTCGATTTTACTTCTGGTTCTATTCTCTCACCCTCATAGGAGATCACAGAGACGCCCTTCTCATACAGGCTATCCTTATATTCGGGAAGGTCCTGAGAGAAGACGAACAGGTACGGGTGATCACCACCGACTAACTGGATTCGAAGAGTAGCATCCTTTAGTGAGTCCTCATCGATCAGTGAATGGATCGCAGCAGTGAGAGGAATACTTGAGAATTCATGACTCATACTCAATTCCTGGGCGGAAGTGAAGAGTCTATCTATATGATCCTGCAGAAAAAGGGGGATACTCTCAATGATCTTGATTGATTCATAGACACTGAAATTGAAAAAGACCTCTCTGATCCTCAAAGGTAACACTGCCTCAGTCTCAGGAATGAGCGTATAACCGTTTAGAGCGTGTTTGGGTATGTTTGAATCAATGCTGTTCATGAATAACTTCCTAACGATCGATATCTGTCATCCTGAGGATCTCTCTTGGTTGACTACCTCTAGCAGGTCCAACGATACCTCGGTCTTCCATCTCTTCGATCAATCTTGCTGCACGATTGTAGCCTATCTTCAAGCGTCTCTGAAGATAGGAGGCTGATGCACTATTCCGACTGTAGACGATCTTAAGAGCCTCATCCATGAGAGGATCACCTGTCGATTCAAGTGCGACACCATCCTCTTCCACATCCTCATCATCCCAAAAGAGCTCCTCATCTAGGTAGTCAGGTTCCCCATTATGTTTGACCTCTTCTACGATCCTTTCGACCTCTTCTTCAGAGAGGAAAGCCCCCTGGATTCGTGCAAGACTTGGATCCCAAGAGGAGGAGAAAAGCATATCACCTCTACCGAGAAGCTTCTCAGCTCCAGGCTGGTCGAGGATTATTCGAGAGTCCATATTACTTGTTACCATGAAGGCGATCCTTGAGGGAATATTAGCCTTGATGATACCTGTGATGACATTCGTTGAGGGTCGTTGGGTTGCCAGAACAAGATGGATCCCAACAGCACGGGCCATTGCGGCAAGTCGTGCGAGATATGCCTCTATCTCCTTTCCTGCAGTGGTCATCAGATCTGCGAACTCATCTATGATCAGGACGATATAGGGAAGCTTCTCCCGGGCATATTCCTTTTCAATTATTCGCTTGTTATAGGTCTTGATATCTCTCACATTCAGATGATCGAGCAGTTCATATCTTCGTTCCATCTCATAGATACAGTATTGTAATGCTTTGATGGCCTTCTTTGAATCGGTTATGACTGGTGTGAGGAGATGAGGAATATCATTATAGAGTTTCAACTCTACGATCTTCGGGTCAACCATCATCAATCTTATATCCTTTGGGGATTGACGGAAGAGGATGGAACAGATCAGTGAGTTCACACAGACTGATTTACCAGAACCGGTTGCTCCTGCTATCAGAAGGTGTGGAGTCTTCGCGAGGTCAATGACCTGGGACTCTCCGGTTATATCCTTTCCAAGGACAATAGGAATCTCGTAATTGGATCTGTTATCTATCTCTGCGAGCATCTCCCTGAAGGAGACGATCGATCTATTCTTATTTGGGACCTCGATCCCTACAGCCTGTTTCCCTGGAATTGGTGCTACGATACGAACACGTGAGGCCGCAAGTTGAAGAGCGATATTATCTGCGAGGTTGGTGATCGCCTGTACTCGTATACCTGGCGCTGGGAGTACCTCATACATCGTTACCACAGGACCTTTCTGTATCCCAGTGAGCTCTGCCTCTATCTTGAACTCCCGGAGAGTCTTCATCAGGACATCTCCCGAGATCTTGGTGACCTCATCAATATCGACAGAAACATCCGGATAGGTATCAAGAACAGCTTCAGGTGGATAGATATAACCAAGAGTCGCGATTCCCGTTGAGAGGAGTTCTTCTCTCGGTAAGTTAGCATCTTCATCAATGGAGGTATGGATCTTCGTAAGACGCCCGGCAATATCCGGTCGTTTGCTATTTTCGAAATGGGGATTCTCTTCAGGAATCTTGGGGATCTCATGTCTTCCGATCCTTATGATCTCAGGTTCAGGAGCCTCGAGCTTTATCTCATGAAGTTTCCCATGAATCTGCACGGGAGGTTCTAGATTCTCAACCACGGGATGCTGTTCATCCGGTACCGCTAGCACTTCAGGAAGTTCGTCGGTAAGGTCGATATCATCGAGTGTCTGCACCGACTCTTCAATCACCTCTTCTCTAGGTTCTTCCACATAGATCGAGGATGGTACGGTATTCAATACAGGGAGATCAGGGAGATCGGGAAAGGATAGAGTCAACTCTAACGGTTGATGGTCATCATCAGATCCAAGCTCAACCCTATCTTGTTGTTTTGCCTCTTTCTGAGTCCTCTTCTCTTGAGCGATCGCCGCAGTGAGGCTGTCCTTCTGACTACCGAGACTCTTTGCTACCGGTGGTTGTTCCTGGAGCACATAATTAGCACTATGATTGGAATTTCCCCTACCAAACCAGTTCAGGGCCCAGATGAAAAAGAGGATCACCTCAAGGATGAATACAACTAGTAGGATCATCGATGCTGATTGGATCCCGAGATTCTCTGCAATCCATCGATAAGACACTGAATCGCTTGATCCAGATTGTAAGTGAAGGAGACCTATGATCGTGAGAAAAGGTATAGCGGTAAAGGGATATAGGGCCTGATACTGATGATTCTCATCGATATAGAGTGCGAGAAACCCACAATAGAAAAGATATGCAGGGACAGCCCATACGGCCTGAAGAAAAAGGGTCCTCAGGAGGGAATCAACCCAACCGATGATACTTGGAAGTTTCATCGCAACAGATTGAGTAGTAAGTATGAGTACAAGCAGAATCACTGTTGCCAGCAGAAAAAACAGAGTCGCATAGACTATTCGTGATCCACGTTTATTCACATCTCCCCCCTTCTCAATAAGATTTTATCTCTTTTCTCGTATTATAGCCATATAAGGCCGATGATACCAAGTGGAATCAGATAGATACTGAAGAAATAGAGTTTTCCAGATCTGATCAGCCAAAGTAACAGTTTCAGACTCAGTATACCGGAGATGATCGCTGAAAGGCAGCCTATAAGAATAGCACTTATGTGCATCTGGGAGGTAAGAGTTCCACTCTCACCGATCTCCAGTATAAAGGCACCGAGGATTGCAGGAATCGAAAGAAGGAAGGAAAGTTCTCCGGCCTTTTCTCTATCTATCCCTCCCCAAAGAGCAGCAGTAATCGTTATTCCGGATCGAGATATCCCTGGAAGAGTACCAAGTCCCTGTGCAATACCTACAAGGATCCCATTTCTCTTCTTCGGGGTTTGATCCTCTCTACTCTTCACGAACTTTGTGGAGATCAGCAGAAGGCCCGTCAAGATGAACATCACTGATACGGAGGAGGTGGTATGAAGGGAATCAACGGTATTGAGAATAAAGCCAAGCAATACGGTAAAGACTGTCGCGATGATGATCACCACTGTGAGTCTGAGGTAGTAGGCATCCTCAGTATCGATTGATTTCTGCACCCAATGCCAGAGGGCTCTCAGGATAGAAAAGATCTGTCGTCTGAAAAAGCCCAAGACTACAAGCAAGGTCGCGATATGAAGGAGTACATCAAACAGGATCGGTACTTCTCCCATATCCAAGAAGTGTTTCATGAGCAGCAGATGTCCGGAGCTTGAAACAGGAAGGAACTCTGTCACACCCTGTATTGCTCCTAAGAGGATTGCATTGAATATTTCCATCTCACTAGCATACAAGGAAAAAATATCTCATTCAAGTGAATTCGATTATTTCAACTTGGTTATCAGGCAGATCGTCCGCTCAGCCTCTAGACCTGGAATCTCATAGGGTCTGTTCTCTACAGTGAATCGGCCTTCAAGAAGAGCGCTGATCCCTTCGATCTCCTCTTCTACCTGTTTCAACTGCCCCTTATAGGCGAACATGACTCCACCTGGCAATAATAATGAATCGAGCAACCCGAAGATCTCCTTCAATGGTCGAAATGCTCGAAACAGGAGCATATCGAACTGCTGTCGTACTGAAGTGATATCCTCTTCGATGATGGAGACTCTTCCGGAGAGGGAGGTAGCAGCCAAGGCATTCCTCAAGAATCCTACTCTCCTTCCTGATCTCTCGATGAGCGTCATATGGGAGTCAGGGAGCATGATCGAAAGAGGTATCCCAGGCATACCGTTACCCGAACCAAGATCTGCGAGAGAATTGCCAGTTAGGGTCTTTATCGACTCTTCAAGAATTGAGAGCGGTGCAAGGGAGTCTAGGATATGGCGATAGATGATCCCTTCATGATCTGCAGCGATGAGTTTATAGGTCGGATTCCAGAACTCGATCTCTGAAAGATAGAGACCAAGGGCATTCAACTGAGTCTCATCATAGGTGAGTTCTAAGCTCTTAAGAGCCTCTACTAATCTCTTATCCACGTTTCTTTCTCCCCAATATGACCATCAAGACTGCTATATCAGAGTTTCTGACACCCGAGATCCTCGAAGCCTGTCCTACAGACATCGGTCGCACACTCTTGAACTTCTCCTTGGATTCATTAGAGAGACCTTCGATCTCATCATAATCAAAATCAAGGGGAATCTTCATGAATTCCATCCGTTCGAATCGTTTGACCTGCTGTTCTTGTCGCTTTATATAACCCTCATATTTTATATCGAGTTCTACCTGGTTCACATATACCGGATCAAAGGAGTTCAGTTCAGGGACTGAGTCTACAATCTGATCGATCGTCATCTCTGGTCGTTTGAGGTGCTGTATCCAGCTCTTCCCCTCATGCTTCTTCACCCTGAGAAGCTCTTTTATCTCTTCTATCCCTTTGAGTTTATATTCAAGACGTTCTAAGGCCTCACTGCTCTGTAACCCGATTTCATAGGACTTCCTCGTCAATCGTTGATCTGCAGAATCATGTCTGAGGTTCAAGCGGTATTCAGCACGTGAGGTGAACATCCTGTAGGGTTCGTTGGTCCCCTTCGTGACTAGATCATCGATGAGTACCCCGATATAGGCTTCAGACCTCGAGAGGATCAATGGGGCCTTACCGAGCAGGGATTGGCCTGCATTTATCGCAGCGATGAGCCCCTGTCCTGCAGCCTCCTCATAGCCACTCGTCCCATTGGTCTGTCCGGCGACATAGAGTCCTTTGAACTGTTTACACTCCAAGGTAGGATAGAGCTGAGTGGGATCGATATAATCATATTCAACGGCATAACCGGTTCTCATGATCTCGGCCTCCTCGAGGCCCTCTATAGAGTGGATAAAATCTTCCTGTACATCCTCTGGAAGGGAGGAGGATATCCCGTTAAGATACATCTCCTCTGTACCGATACCTTCAGGTTCGACGAAGATCTGATGTCTGTCTCTATCAGGGAACCTGACCACCTTGTCCTCTAGGGATGGACAATAACGAGGTCCGAGACCTACGATCTGCCCACCATACAGGGGGGAACGATGAATATTATCCTGAATGATCTGGTGAGTCTTCTCATTAGTGAAGGTTATCCAGCAGGATAGAGAGGGTCTCTCTATCTTCTCTCTGGAGAAGGAGAAAGGTTGCATAAGGGAGTCTCCCGGCTGGATCTCCATCTTATCGAAATCAAGAGATGACCGTTTCACTCGGGCAGGAGTCCCTGTCTTCATTCGACCGAGGGTCAGGCCCATCCTTCGAAGGGCGGTCCCCAATCCCAGAGCAGCAGGTTCGCCAAGTCTTCCTGACGAGGCAACATACTCACCAATGAATATCTTCCCATCCATAAAGGTTCCCGTAGTGAGGACTACGACCTTTGCATGGAAGCGTCTTCCCCTTTCGGTGACAACACCGATCACACGGGTACCACTTGAATCGAGGATGAGGTCCACCACTGTATCTTGAAAGAGAGAGAGTCCTTTCTGGTGTTCCAAAGTCTCTTTAGCCAATCTATTATAACTGAACTTGTCAGCCTGAGCCCGAGGGGCCTGGACTGCTGGTCCTCTTCTTCGATTGAGTATTCTGAATTGGATCATCGTCTCATCGATGAGATTTCCCATCTCACCACCAAGAGCGTCGATCTCACGAACCATATTCCCCTTAGAGAGTCCACCGATTGCTGGATTACAGGATAGTCGCCCTATCGCATCGAGACTCTGGGTTATCATCAGTGTGGAAAACTGTAATCGAGAGAGTGCTAAAGCTGCCTCGATTCCTGCATGTCCGCCCCCGATGACGATTGCATCTACATCCATTGAATTCTTCCTTATTATTTCCCTACACAGAATCCTGAGAAGATCGTGTCGAGGATATCTGCTGAGGTGATCTCTCCGGTGATCTCTCCAAGAGCATCGATACAGTCTTGAATATCTGGAGCGACCACATCAAGAGGCATGCCTGATTCGATGGCCTCCACTGCACTATCAAGAGAAATGACACCTCTATCTAAAAGTTCCTTCTGTCGCAGTGAATCAATCATGATCTCATGCTCCCCAGAGTTGTCGATATTCGTGATCTCCAATCGAGAGATGATCTCCTTCTCGATGTCAGAGAATCCCTCCCCAGTCAGCGAACATAGGGGTAGCGACCCTTCTGGGGCGTTTCCCTCTCTGATATCTGATTTATTCCAGATATAGATATATTCAGGATGTTCTTCCATGAGTGAAGAGATATCCTCTGTTCCGATCATATAGATGACAAGATCCGAATCTTCAAGAAGTTGAATACTCCTTCTGATCCCCTCTTCCTCAATCACATCGACAGAAGCTCTAAAGCCAGCAGTGTCATAGAGTCGAACAGGGATACCCTTTATAGAGATCCATGACTCTATATAGTCTCTAGTCGTACCATGAATATCTGATACTATCGAACGGTCCTCTTTGAGAAACAGATTGAACAGAGAAGATTTTCCGGCATTCGTCGGCCCTGCAAGAGCTATCTTGACTCCCTGTGAGAATATCTTACCGGTCCTATAGGTCGCAGCAAGCTCGCCTAGAGCCCGGATAGCCTTATGCAGTGAGATCTCATCGATCTCCTCATCGAGCACTACCTCATCCTCAGCATAATCGAGTTGAAGTTCTATACGGCTCAATATGAGAAGTAGATCTCGCTTGATCATATCTATATGGGAGAAGAGTCCACCAGAAAGTCGATGAAGAGCCAGAGAATGTGCCTGCCTTGATTTCGCAGAGACGATCTCCTGAACGGCTTCAGCCTGAGTGAGATCGAGTTTCCCCTGGGTAAAGGCACGCAACGTGAACTCACCCGGTCTTGCGTCTCTGAAACCGACCGACTTTAGGGTCTCAAGTATCTTCTTGATACTCACCAGAGAACCATGACAGAAGATCTCCAAAGAGTCCTGTCCCGTGAACCCATGGGGAGCTCTGTAGATGGCAACGGTTACTTCGTCGATCGGCATATTATCTGCTGGATCGATGAAGTTCATATAGTGTATAGTATGAGAGTCTCCCTTAAGTAGCCTATCAGGTCTCGAGAAACAGGGAGCTGCCATATCGACCGAAGCTGTTCCTGAGACTCTGATCACAGCTAGTGCGCTCTCCCCCCAAGGGGTAGCTAAGGCGACAATAGGGTCATCTGTATCGTAATATGCATATTTCATCATGGCGATTATAATTCACATGAACTATTCCTTCAATAGTAAATAGATGCTTCTCTCCACATACCTGAAGAACCTGAGTACTCAATACACTCTTGATTGACTGATCATAAGATACTTTAGTATCATAGAGATAGGGAGTGACAACAATGGTCGAACTTACAGAGATCCTTAAAGAGGTGAAGCTAGAGCTTCCTCGTATCGGTGAATACCAACTATCTTTTTATCGAAAACCCGAGTCTGTTCACGGGTATCAGAAACGTCCACGAGAGGTGGTATCGGTAATCGATATCGAGAGTGAGAAGATGATCCATGAGATGCTGGGGAAGGTCCTCCCTGAGGCAGCCTTTTACGGTGAGGAGACTGACAAGACCATCGGAGAAGAGTATACCTGGGTGGTCGATCCTATAGATGGGACATTGAACTTCCTCCATGGGATAGCTGAATGGTGTATATCGATAGGACTTCTGTATAGAGGCGAACCGGTACTCGGTATCATATATCGACCAGTCTCACAAGAGTTCTTCTCTGCAGCAAAAGGTCATGGAGCATGGCTTGATGATAGGAGATTACCTCTCTATGATTTTAACGGAAGACTTGAAGACTCCTTTATAGCAACCGGTATGCCCTTCAGATCGCCGGATGTAGCAGATGGTTATTTCGACTCTGCCAAAGACCTTCTGACCCGATGTCAGGAGATTAGGAGAATGGGCTCAGCGGCATTGGACCTAGCCTACTGTGCAGCAGGATTCTTCCATGGATACTGGGAGACAGATCTCCGTATCTATGATATCTGCGCAGCCCTTGTACTGCTGCAGGAGGCTGGTATCCCCTATCAGAATTTCTTTGGAGAACCCTATGATCCTCTCACAGGTAGATCACTGATCGTGGCTCGAGAAGAGATCCTAGGTGATCTCACTGAATTGGTGAGCAAGCATTATGAACAACATAAAGAGATCCTGCAAAGAGGACTCGACCAAATAGGAGAGAATCAATGAAATATATTGGAGCTCATGTCAGCGCAGCTGGCGGCTTATATCATGCGCCTGAGAACGCACATAATATAGGGGCAAAAGCATTTGCTCTCTTTACCAAGAGTCAGCGACAGTGGAAGGCAAAGCCTCTCACTGAAGATGACATCCTGCGATTCAAAGAGGCTATGACCACCTATGGGTATGAACCTCATCAGGTGCTACCTCATGACAGTTACCTCATCAATCTAGGTAATGCCGATCCTGAGAAGCGACAGAAGAGTCTTGATTCGTTCATCCATGAACTCGAACGCGTGTCCATGCTCGGACTCGATAGACTGAACTTTCACCCGGGAGCACATCTCAAGGTGATCGAGCCTGCTGAATGTATCACGCTCATCGCAGAGAGCCTGAACGAGGCGATTCAAAGAGTACCTGATATCAAACTGGTCATTGAGACGACTGCCGGTCAGGGATCAGCACTCGGAAGGAGTTTCGAGGAGATCGCATCGATCATCGATCAGGTCGAAAAGAAGGATCGAGTCGGAGTCTGCATAGACACCTGCCATATCTTTGCCGCAGGATATGATATAAGGACCCGAGAGAGTTATGACAGGACTATGGCCGATTTTGAGTCGACCATCGGGTTCGATAAGCTGATGGGTGTCCACCTCAACGATGCAAAGAGTACCTTCAATAGCCATGTCGATAGACATCATAGTATCGGGAAGGGAAATATCGGGATCGATACTTTCTCCTTTATCATGAAGGACGATCGCTTTGATAATATGCCTATCGTCCTTGAGACGATCGATGCAGAGATATGGGATGAAGAGATCAAACTACTCTATGAGTTAGAGAATAAATAGATGAAAAACCGAGACATTCTCCCAGGAAGAGCACGTCCTCTGATCTTCGGACACAGAGGATTCTCAGAAGAAGCCCCCGAGAATACGATGGAAGCCTTCTCCCTTTGTGTAGAGAGAGGTGTTCCAGGAGTCGAACTTGATGTACATATCTGTGCATCAGGGGAACTCGTGATAACCCATGATTTCTCAGTGAAACGGGTAACAGGATTTGACGGGATCGTTGAACAGATGAACTACGAACAACTGAGGGCTCTTGATGCAGGCTCCTTCAAAGCTCCAACTTTCAAGGAGGCCTATATCCCGCTGATGGAGGAACTCTTCGACACCTTCGGAGACTCTCTCTACTATGATATCGAGTTGAAACAGTCTGGTTTTAAAGACCTAGGCCTAGCCTCCTCGCTATTCGACCTGATTAGGAGTTATGCGATGGAAGACCATTGTGTAGTCTCTTCTTTCAATCCCTTTGCAGTGAGAAGTTTCAGAAGGGTATCGGGAAACCGTATCCCTACGGCAGTCATCTATTGTATCGATGATCAAGTTCCAAAGCTTCTCCAGCATGGGAAGGGACGGTATATTGCCGGTTGTGGTTTCTTGAAACCCCACTACTCTCTTATCAAGGAGAGGACGTTCTCTATCGATCATGAACGCAGAGGGTATCCGATGTTCGCCTGGACGGTGAACTCAGAAGTAGAGGCAAACCGCCTTATAGATCTGGGTGTTGATGGAATGATCGGTAATGATCCAGGAATGTTGAAAGCTCTCCTATAGGAGTTTACTGATGATCAGAGAAGCAGCTATTTGGCCAAAGCGCTGAAAAGCTGCCTCCTGAGCTGCAAGAGGGGTTGCGCCTACTGCATTAGCGGCAAAGGTGCCGCTCTCGGCAAATAGGGAACCATCCTCTAAGGCATAGATCCTCGCATCTCCTTTTACCGATGCGACATGAGAACCACTGGATTCAATGATAGAGGTCACCCCGGCACTACCGATCACTACGATAGAACGAGAGTCCCCATAGGTCTCAGTCGCATAGTTCAGCATCGCATCCTCATCTGAGAGCTCACCATTGGGATCTATCCTGTTTACAAAGATCCCATCTGCTTTCAACGAGCTGATCAGAGAATCAAGGGTCACCGTATCTGAAGTCAAGGACCCGTTCTTCTTATAATCTAGAAAAGCCACTACGATCACCGACCCTGCGATATCTGAAGATATAGAGAATTCGAACTCAATACTCTTCTTCACGATGAGTGAACGCAACTCTATGACATACGGATCATCAGCACCGATAGATTCGCTTAAGGAGGTAAGGACCTCCTCAAGGTCTAGGTATACCCTGACAACTCCGGATCCTCTGAAATTCGTATGGGTAGGGGCAATCGTGAGAAGTCCTTTGGAATCGGTGGTGTCCTGAAGTTCCTGTTGTCTGACTTTACCTGCAGCATTCTTGATCGGGAAGCTCGCAGCAAGCGGGAGTCCCTCGATCTTCGGTGCAAAGATCCCGGTCCCTCTCGTCACCTTCACCGTGAATACTCCCTGATCAGGGTCAGATGCCTCACTCGCGATATTCAAGCCTTCAAGGACTGAGATTGCATTCCTCATCAGTCCATCGTATCGGGCTTGTGATTCCGCTAGTGGAGATGTATAGGCAATCTGTGCAGCTTCGATATAACTCAGAAAAGCCTGATAGTCTTCTTGTCTCTTATAGGCATCCTTAGCCTCGGCCTCTGGAGCATCGATACGTTCCTCATCAGCTTTGATCGTATCAAGGTTGTCTCGAACGAGCTTACTGATAGTCTTTCTATTCGATTCTGCTATGATATAGACTTGGAGACCCTCTTCACTCTCTCTGATGAATTCCTCAGTGATGATCAATTCCAAATCGGTGATGGCACCCGTCTGAAGCAACTCTCTACTGTAGGTCTCATCTGTACTATATCCAAGAAATTCAGAGACCTCGGTGAGCAACCCCTCATAGGCAAACTGCCTAGCGGTCATTTCGAACCCATCAGGGTCTATACCCTCTGAGACGAAGAAGACCTTAGTCAGTGTATTTGCCGGTTTCTCTATGACCCAGACAGGGACATCTTGAACCCAGGCCCGCAGGGTAGAACAACCGGTGAATAATGTAATACTCAAAAGCAGTATAGAGATACCTGCTACCAAACGATTCGAATGCTGTTTCATCTACAACCTCCAGCAATCACATTCCGGTATGGAATGTCACTGAATTGCCTCGCTGGTATGTCATATACATACCATCAAGATCCGGAAAGAGTTCTGCAGTCTCATAAATAAGATCTGCTAGATCATCGATAGTCCCGTTGAATGTCAAAGTATAATGTGATTCTTCAACGGAGAAAGAGGTCCTGACGAGTGAGACCAACTTCGCCTCAAGAGTCTTCTGAAAAGATCTCATGATCTTATCATCATAGGTCTTCATGATGATCAAGTCATAGGGAGTACCCCTCTTCGCATCATCAGTGAAATACCGTGAAGCTGTGTTCATGATCTCAAGCATACCCTCTGTCACACCTTGAGCAACGGCTCCATCGATCGCTGAGTTACGGGTATTACCCTTCACTGAATCATCCGTCTGGATGAAGACAGATCCTCGTCCTTCGGCCGTTGAGGCATCGAAGCAACTTAGTGATACAGAGGCATCAGCATAATAACTGTTCGCCTTCTCATAGGTCGAGGCGTTCACGGCTACATCGATGTAGTAATCTGCATGTAATCTGGAGGCGATCCAACGCAACATGGAAGAACTACCAGTCTCCTCTGCAAAGGCATATTCCTGATCACTCTTGATCGATTCGACCTGACTGAGATCGATATAGGTGAAATCGATAGATGATAGGTAGTTGTTAGCCATAAGTACTGCAGTCCTAGCGGTAAAGGGGTCAGAGACCTGTGTCTCATCATAATAGACTAAGAAGGTCGGTTTGATCCCATCACTCCAATCGACACCGGATGGTTCTAGGACATCATCAAGAGATCCTGCATCCTCATATTCGATCGGTTCCTGATTCGGTAGTCGCAACGATATGTTATCCTGTATGAGACCTCCATAGATCCCCTCTTTTCTCAAAAGATCTGAGAGCTTTGACATCTGCAGTCTTACGGAGATCAATGAGGTATATCGTCCCCTGTCATAATCCCAATCTAGCTGTTTCAAAGAAGAGTGGAGTATATAGGGGTCAAGGTCTCCGATCTTATCGATGATTCGAGCGACTTGATCCTTGTAGATCAACCCACTGTCTTGAAGAGCTATAGTTGATGCTCTATTTAGAGCGTCACGAATACCATTCTCCTGCGCATCTTCCTCATCTGATCCGATTCCCAGCCCATAGAACAGGGGAAGAACTGATCCTTCAGGAATAACTGATTCAGGGGTATCGCCATCTGTGACCAGATCATACCTTGGTCCTCGATAGACGGATGTGGCACAACTCGTGAAGACCAAGAGCAGCACGAGTACCAGTAATGTAACAATGAATTTCTGTAATCTCATTTCAAACCTCTACTAAGCAATAATCATAAACAATTAGATATAATATACACATTATCCTATAAACATATACCCTATTATAATCGAAAGGTTACATGTGGAGAGATATAAGGTGTAGATCGCAAGGGAATACTCCCATCACTAAAACCATAGGTCAGTTGGTAGCCAAGATCGACCCCGAACTCAGTAGTACTCGAGCTGTACCAGCCGAGTCCTGCGTGGTAGGAGCCATAGTAGATCCAGTCAGAGGCACCTCCGGAGGTGTCTACATAATAGCCGAGACCAAGATCGGCTCCGATATCGAGGAACATGGCATAGCGGGTGCGTGAAGAGGCCTCTTGCAACTTAAGCCCCTGATCGAATCGAACGAGAAAACCTTGATTGATCCCAAAGTGGAAACCCTTAGCCTCTATAGGCCAAGTTAAGGATAGAACTGAATCATTCCAGCAATACCCGAGATCAACTCCTGCTGAATACTGCAGAGCTCCGGTAGCCCCTCTGAAATAGACTTTTGAAGACAGGCCGGTGAGGCCCAACGTCTGAATCTCACTGAGTTTGATCGATATGTTCTTATTGTCACTTTGTTGAAACAGAGGGATGCCTGGTTGTATAGATACATCACTATAGTTGATATAATACTCACCGCTGAGACGTTCACCCTCCTCAGGTTCTCGTAAGGAGGCTAAGGTGAGAAGTGCCAGCTCTTTTGTACTCATAGGATCATAGATGAGAAACTCATCACCTATTGAGGCTGTAGCTGATTCTGGAATGATCCCGGTCACATAATCATTGAAGGTACTATCAACCATAAAAGAATCACCACCTGACAACTGAGAGACGACCTCATACCCAATGGACTCTCGATAGAGTTCAAGCCCGCTGAGCAGTGCACCATTGATGGTCCCTGCAGCTCCGAGGATATCGAAGGAGAGTGTACCATTCCCGTATTTCCCCGTTACATCCCAACGGATGAGCAGTTCAAGGACTTCGACCTCATTCACTGAATCATGGGAGTAGCTGATCTTCTCGATATTCGGAAAGATCGATATATCGGCTGAGGGACCTGCCACCACTCTGAATCGATAAAGCTCTTCTATAGCCTTGAGATTCATCTCATTGAAGGCAAAGGAAAGATCGATATCGAATGAGGGGAGTTCCTCCTCCTCTATCGTCACATCACTGATATAGAGAGTCGGAAAGTTGATATCCCCATTCGCAGAGACGCCTCCCAGGACAAAGAGAAACATGATGATCAGGAGAGTTCGAAGACTCCTTTGCATGATTAAGCCCTACTCCAGCTATTCACGAGTCTTTCGATCACAGTGACAGCAGCTACCATTCCATCAACGGCGACCCATTCGAATCTGCTATGAAAGTTGAAACCTCCACCGAAGATATTGGGAGCAGGGATGCCCATCTCACTGAGCCTAGCACCATCGGTACCACCACGGATGGGTTTCATGACGGGTTCGATTTCCAGTTCATCGATCACAGCTATGAGCTTCTCCATCACTAAGGGGTCCTTCTGAACATACTCGCTCATGTTTATATACTGTTTCGTCACTTCCTGCTCTACTGAACCTCCACCGAAACTTGCTGAGACGGTCTCCCCGATCGATTTAAGTACAGCGATCCTTCGTTGCATACCTGCAGAATCGAAATCTCTAAGATTGATCTGTAATCTGCAACTCTCAGCATCTCCATTGATCTCATTCGGATAGTAGTAACCCTCTCGTCCATCTGTAGTCTCGGGACTCTCAGATTGTGGAAGCATACTCAAATATCGTGTCGCCATAGTCATCGCATTGATCATCCTTCCCCGTGCAGCTCCCGGATGGATCATCACACCGGTAAAGGTGATATCGACTTTATAGGCATTGAAGCATTCATACTCGATCTCACCTAATCGCCCACCATCGATGGTGTAACAGCAACGAGAGTTGAGTCTCTCTAGGGGGAACCCATCCATTCCATGACCGGTCTCCTCATCTGCGGTAAAAACGATCTCTATCTCCCCATGCTCTATCTCAGGATGGTTCATATAGTAGTTGGCCATCGTCATGATCTCAGCTACCCCGGCCTTATCATCAGCTCCAAGCAATGTCGTACCATCTGTGGTGATGATGGTCTTACCGATATAATCGAGAAGATGTGGGTTCTCTTTCACACTCAAGGTGAATTCATCATTCAGTTTGATATCTTTACCATCATAGTCATTGATAATCTGTGGTTTGACATCATTCCCAGGCATATCAGGAGAGGTATCTACATGAGCCATGAACCCGATTGCGGGAGGGGTCTTCCCTGCTCTCATCGTTGAGGGTATACGTGAGATGATGAACCCATCATCATTGATCTGTGTATCCTCAATACCGAGATCAGTCAACTCTTGTACAAGAAGGTTCAATAGATCCCATTGATTCTGGGTCGTTGGTTTAGCACTACCATGCTCATCAGACCTCGTATCAATCTTTACATAGGTAAGGAATCTCTCTACGACCTCATTCTTAATATCATTCTTATTCATTGTTCATGCTCCTGTATAATCATTATTCTTACTATAGCGTATCAATTCATCATGAGTATCATCTGACAGGTGAAATAACCCTATGAATCTTCTGATCAGAGAAGGACTCCAGGCAGAAGGATCTGAAGGTCTGATACCCATATTCTGCATGATGGGGATGAACCTTTCAAGTCGTTTGAGAAAATCTTCATAATCATCCCTCTCTAATCCTGCCCACATCCTGTCAGCCATAGCTGTCAGGCGTGGAAAGACCTGCCAATCTAGGTGTTCTTCATTCGCCACCCATTCACTCCACAGGGGGGCTTCGAAGCCTAGGATTAGTTCATATTCCATCTTTCTGACGAAGTCTGGCAGTAATCTATAAGCACTCTTCAAGGGGATCACTGCATGGGACTGATCGAGATAGGAGTGGAAATAGTCAGAGACTATTATCTTTCTACCTTCTAAAAGCGTTTTTCTTATCTTCTTTCGCTTCCAGGGATAGGGCGTCCAATACTGGACGATGGGAGTCGTGTCGACTCTGTTCCCATCTAGGATCTCATTCCATCCGATAGGGGTCTTCCCCAGTCCTGTTATGTATTGATAGACATGATGGAGGAATATCTGCTGCAGATCCTCAATATCATCGGAACCCTCTTTTTCAAGATAATCTCTACATACTTCACAGCTCTTCCATTGTTTCCGGGGAACCTCATCCCCTCCGATATGGATCCAGGGAGAGGGGAAGAGTTCAGCAATCTCACGTAAGACTTCTTTAACAAATCTCATAGTCTGTTGAGATCCGGCACACATCACATCAGTAAAGATCCCAAAAGTCTCTGGTACTGATAGTTCTCCTTTATGGCAAGTAAGGAAAGGATAGGCTGCTGCAGCTGCCGTTGCATGACCGAGGATCTCTATCTCAGGGATGACCTCTATCCCTCTTTCTAAGGCATAGACGACGATCTCTCTGATATTATCTTTGGAATAGAACCCTTCATGAGTACACCCTTCCCGATCCTTTGAGAATCTACCACCGATCTGGGTATCAGACCTCTTCGCACCTACCTCAGTCAGGAGGGGATAGGCATCTATCTGGACTCGCCATCCTTGATCATCTGTAAGGTGCCAATGGAATCTATTCATCTTATGGAGGACCATACTATCGAGAATCCTCTTCACCCCATCGACCGGTACAAAATGTCGAGAACAATCCAACATGAACCCCCGCCATTCAAAGCTACTGTAGTCAGTGATGATCGCAGGGTAGAACGTCTTGGAATGAACGATCTGTTTGATCGTTTGGATGGCATAAAGGAGCCCCAATGTTTGATTACAGTCAATCTTCCATACTTTTTCCTGTAGTTCTAGCTGATACCAATCGTCAGGGAGGTTCGAATCCATACCACCTGTGATGATACAGGTAGCACCATCCTCAGATTCAGATTCAGAGATGCCTGGGAATAGTATAGTCAGCTCATCCAGCGCATAGATGAGGATTGAATCGGCAGGATCCAATCCTTGAATATTATAGGAGGGATGCATTATAGAAGTGACCAGTATCTGAGTCTCAGAAAGACCTTCGATATCTTTTGGTCTTGGAATAATACCAAAGCTCATTTAGGGTTCCCCTTTAAACAAGTATGATACCACAGAATCTCTTTTGAAGCCAAATTCCTCTAGGTTAACTAGTGAAAGATCTTCTTCAACTTATCTTGTAAGAGAAAGATTTCCCGTACTAATGGAGAGCTATTACACCCTCGTGAAAATCAAAGGAATGTAATAGTTGTGTAATAGGAACTCCGAAAGATATCAGAAAGATCACACTGAACTTCTAGTGTCAAAATATTGAATAAGTCGATATTCCTCCATAGATATCAATGATATATTCCACCCATTCATACAGGTATCGAACAGCTTGCTTTACTATGGATAGATCAACTGTTTTATATCTATGGGTAAACCGCTTCCAGTGCCTATCTAAATAATAATCCTCTCGATCAATATAGCTTAAGCTTACAAACAGGTCTTCCCAACTCTCTGCTTGCAGGATCAACCTCCAGTCCTTCATGGCCTGTTTCCAATCCTCTTGGGGTGTGAACCAAACCTCAAATGGCATACCTCCCACCAACGCTGCGCAGTTAACAAGGTCGAAGATTATAGTTTCTACGGGTCCATTATGATACTTAATGAAGATACACTCATGATCATAATCACTATCACAATCGATCCAACCTTTGGGATCTCCTGCCAAAAGAATAAAATAAGCATACAGTCCAGTTGCTAATTGAGGTTCTTTTTTGAACCAGAATGATCTGCTGTACTGCCACTCAGGTCCTTGTATGAACAGTTCACAATTTATCAGATCAAGAAAACCAGTATCATTGCTCTCCCTGAATAAGAAACCTAGAGCCCGCATCGGGTAGGACGATATACCATCTAAGAAGTACTCATCGGGAAATTCATCAAAGGGAATAGCATATAACCCTAAATCATCCCTCAAGAATAGTATTTCATTGATATGAAGACCTATTTCCTGCTTAATATTCCCTTTTCTATATTCCTTTGAGATTCTTCCTTTCTCTGCTATTGAGATACTAAATCTACAGAACTCTGCCAGGGGAGAGTTGTCTTTCTCATAATCAGGGATCCAGAGTACCGATGGTTGTGAAAAGCTATGATATGCATCGAAAGTCCATGCTCTTTCCCATTCAAATAACAGTAAACCGTCATCAATCATGATCCAGATCAACTCCCGTTTGGTATCCCCTCTATATCGCATATGACGGAAGACCAGCAGAGTATCCACGGTGAGTACCCCATGAGCTTTGAGCATTCGCCCAACCAAGTGCATGTCTTCACAGAGAAATTGTAACAGTTCTTCAACAGAATCAAAGTTGATCCAATTCTGTAATTTATCCGTAGCTATTGCGTTTTTCATTATAACACCTCATTTTAAAATGAGGTGTGTTAGGAGGAGTTGCTCTGTGATATGTAAGTAATCATGTATAAGATTCTATCATAGAATCAATTCTAGAACAAATAATATTATTCCAACATTCATCTTTGCTGGAGCCAACACATATCAAAATGTATGTCTATAGTATTATAGACATACACTAGACTCCTTTCTATTCGGCTGATCTCAATACCCGTACATCTTCTGTTTGTTATACAATACATGTTAATAATCGAACGATAGGTCAATCTACGTTGTTTATGATCTATAAATTTACCAAGTGATTTTCCCAGCGCCAATGCCGTGAAAGACACTATTAGATTACTTTATTGACCAAGTCGCTCTAGTATACCTATTAGTATTGCTCATTAATTCAGCAGTATTCTTTGAATGAGTCTTAGTACGGAGTCTTTTTCTATACGTGGTTACCGTGTTACTTGATATCACTAAGGCCTCAGCAATCTGCTTAGAAGTATACCCATTATGCATATACTGTAGAACAAGTTTCTCCCGATCACTCAAAGCTATCCGGTTATTTTTAGTTTTCAAGAGGGCATCCTGAAGGCAACCAAATACCGTCTCAATATCATCGTGATAATTGATTACTGATAAAGGTCCTAATTCAAGAATCCTATTAACCTGATTATCATCCCCTCCATGATTGATGACAATTATGGGACTAGCACTACCCCTTTTCTTTAATCGGCAAATGAGATCATAAGCTGACATATCCGTTAGTGATAGCGAGACTATGACTAAATCAGGGTCTATGGATGACAGAGTATTCAAGAATTCAGATCCACTATCTGAGCAATGAATAGTCATATAACCATAACAGCATTCAAGTTCTCTGATGAGCAAACCACTGAATAGTTTATGGGTATCAATTATAGCAAGAGTTTTTGTTTTCATTTGTCCTTAACCTCATTTTATAGTTTTTACTTATTATAAACGTTCTATTACAGTGTAGTCGTATCGAACAAGCATGTCAATAGAGTGTCTTCGCTCTATAAATAACATTACGAATATAGTTCCATAAATAGACTTAAAAGAACTAAAGAAATACAATATGAAGGAACCTCCAGTTTGCACATCGTGGATTCACCGTGCATACTGGAAATAAGAAATAATTCTGCAACAAAAAGCTCTACTAGATAATTCAGTAACAAATAAAAGACAAATATAGAATATTACAGGAATCAACTCTATGAATCAGTTAGTATCAAAGGTAATGAAGCTTAACACCATCTCGTACTAACTGGTCCTGTAGCACCACTATAGACAGGTCTGAGATGCTTTTCATATCATTGTTCACCATCAGACCAGCAATAGTCCCAGCCGCTTGGCCCGTCATACAAGCCTGAGGGATACAACGTAATATCTCATAGGCATAGCCGGTGGCAGATACACATCTTCCTGCTGCTATGATATTACTGATTTGTTCAGAATAAAGAATGCCTGCAGGGACTTCAAAGATCTTGCCGCAGGTCATCCAATCACTCACACATCCTATAGAACTGTTACAGGGGCTGTTAATAGAGTCTTCAGTCAGCTCAGAGGTTCCTTTGATCCTGCGGATAGTCCGTAATTGAGCGATCGATGGGAGTATTGCGATGTTTCGGTATTGATTCTCCGTATTGTTCTCATTATTTCTAATCAGATTCTCAGAATCCAATATAAATTCTGTCAAGTCTGTTGAGGTTGCTCCGCAATAGGCTTTAACATTTCCTCGCTCTACCAGATCGAATGATGTAGGAGCATCCGCCCCGATGCTATGTAGTTCATATGGATTAGCAGAAGATGATGTATAATACCAACTCGACATGGTATTACTGCCCGCTACCGTCTCTACCCCCGTCCTTGAGAACAACGAACACTCTCCGGAAGCATCAATATAAGAAGTAGCAGCATAACAGATACGCCCCTCACTCTGCTCCACGATAAGACCAACACAGGTACCCTCTTCGATAACAGGTGTAGATGCGATGACCCCATATAATCTATCAACAGAATTATCATGAAGGTACTGACTGAGAGATAGTTGATAGTTCATGGGATAGAACTGGACCTCATATCTCCCCTCTTCATTGCCAAAGGAACGGGAACGTTTGTTGAACGGCCCCTCTTTATCGGAGTCCTGTACTGCCAATTCATAGAGTTCCTGACAGATCCCTGTACTTACGATCGTTCCTTCTCCATCACAGATAGGAAGAAAGTAGGCGATCAAACCACTGGTAGCCAACCCTCCAAGGCCTATATGCCTCTCTAACAGGAGTACTTTTACTCCCAGTCTGGATGCAGCGACCGCTGCACTGATGCCTGCCATCCCACCACCGGTGACTATCACATCGTACTCATCGATGACAGGGAGTGTTTCATGATTCTGATAAAACGTATTCATATGTATCCTTTGCCCTTTACCAGGAAATCAAACTATTATAGTTCCTCTATTTACCTCTTTCTACTATATTTTGGTTTATGCTATCTGTCAAAAATACTTTTCAAATCCCTCTACTCTATATTCTATATTTTATTTATTCATTGTATGCAGAGTTCGGCAGTAGTATATTTAATATAGAGAGACTTCGAATTCAGGAGGCAATCATATGATATCTGATATTACAATCGCTCAACAGGCAGAGTTAAGAGAGATCTTCGAGATAGCTGAGAGATTAGGAATAGCACAGGATATAAATCCATTCGGAAAGTATATCGCAAAGATTCCGACCTCCTATTCCAAGAAAGGGGGACATGGCCATCTTGTATTGGTCACTGCGATGACCCCTACCCGCTATGGAGAGGGAAAGACCACCAATACCATAGGTCTTGCTCAGGCACTACAAGCTGTGGGAGCCTCTTCGATGGCCGCAATAAGAGAACCCTCATTAGGGCCCTGCATGGGGATAAAAGGTGGAGCAGCAGGAGGTGGGTACTCACAAGTCCTTCCAATGGAGGAGATCAATCTCCACTTCACCGGGGATATACATGCAGTCACAATCGCACATAACTTACTTTCGGCTATGATCGATAACCATATCCATCAAAGACTCGAACCCATGATTCATCCTGCAAAGGTCATATGGAATCGTGTCATCGATATGAATGATCGCTCTTTAAGATCCATAACGATAGGTCTCAGTGACCATGGAGAGAATGGTATTGCTAGGATGGATGGATTCCAGATAACTGCATCATCCGAGATCATGGCTATCCTATGTCTGGCAGAGGATATCAAGGATCTCAAATACCGTCTTGGTAAGATCACGATCGGTCGTACGTTTACCGGTGAATATGTGACAGCACATGATATCGGGGCAGAAGGAGCTATGGCAGCTCTTCTCAAACAGGCAATCGAACCAAATCTGGTTCAGAGTATCGAAGGAGTCCCAATCCTCATCCATGGTGGACCGTTCGCAAACATCGCGCATGGATCGAACTCCATCATAGCCACCAAAACTGCCTTGAATCTTGCAGATTATACTATCACAGAGGCAGGTTTTGCCTCAGAGCTCGGTGCAGAGAAGTTCTTTAACATCACAAGCAGGATCGGTGGTTTCAGACCAGACGTTGCTGTTCTCGTGGTGACCTTACGAGCATACGAGATTCATGGAATCGAGAACATCTTAAAACATGTCGAGAATATCAGGACTCATGGAGTGAAGGCTGTCATTTCGATCAACAAGTTCCTCGATGATCCGATTGAGGAACTCACCTCGCTCCAAGAGAAGCTAGCAGAGTCAGGTGTTGATGCAATCATAACAGACTTCAGAGAATCAGGAGGTCAGGGAGGGACTGTCTTGGCTCATAAGATCATCGCATTATGTGAAGAACCTAATACCTTCCATCATCTCTATAAGAATGAACTTCCTATCAAAGAGAAGATCGAAAGGATCTGTTCTGATGTATATGGAGCCGGGTCTGTAGTGTATGCAAAGGGAGTCAGGACTAAAATGAAACAGTTAGAGACTGCAGGTTTCGGTCATCTACCCATCTGTATGGCTAAGACTCAATCCTCTCTCTCTGATAATCCGAAACTCACTGGCTGTCCAAAAGGGTTCCCAATCTCTATATCTAAGATCGAGGCAAAGACTGGAGCTGGATTTATTGTTGCCTATACAGGAGAGATCATGACGATGCCGGGACTACCGAAGAGACCTTCTGCCTGTGATATTGATATCACAGAAGATGGGACTATATCGGGATTGTTCTAGTGATTGAAATAGATATTTAACTCAGGTTCATGATCAACCGTATGATCGAGAAGATGATAAGAGCTAATCCTCCGATCTTCATGAGAGGGACAAATATCTTCCTGAGTTCAGCATTCTTCCATCTCAACATATCAGGTTTATACCCTAAGAAGATGAAATAGGCCCCAAGAAGGGCCGTCATGACTATTATTGAAAGAACGTTTACATCCATATAAGTTAACTCCATACATAACAGGATCTGATTAGCATCCTTCGATTACCTATACGTAGTATATATCACAATGAGAGACCATACAAAACAGATTCTGCTAAACACTTACGAATAATTAATCACTTTTGAGTCTATCTACAACCAACACTATGATGTTATCATAATCCCTAGTAATAAACGAATGGAGAATTCATATGGTAGAAGTATCGAATCTGCATAAGGCATTTCGTGCTAAGAAACAGAGCAAGCAAGTCCTTTCAGGTCTCTCATTCACTGCTGAACCAGGTAGGATCTATGGATTGTTAGGGCCCAATGGTGCAGGAAAGACCACCACTCTCAGATTGATCTCTACCCTTCTCAAACCGGATCAGGGTTCTATACGGATCGATGGTCTTGATACGGTAAAGGAAAGCAGAGCAGTACGTGATAAGATCGGATTATTGACAGGAGAGATGAAACTATCTGGAAACCTCTCCTCAAGAGAGTCTCTCAGATTCTTTGGAGAGCTCAACCATATGAGACGAGAGTATGTCGACCAACGAATCGATATGATCTCAAAGAAACTCGGTATGGATGATTATATTGACAGACCCATTGATAAGCTATCCTCTGGAATGAAACAGAAGACTTCGATCGCTGTGAGTATCATACATGATCCGCAAGTCATCATCTTTGATGAGCCTACGAGCAATCTTGATATTCTCGCGACAAAAGTCGTCAATGACTTTCTCCTTGATGCTAAAGCAGAGGGAAAGACCGTTATTCTATCCACTCATGTATTGTCTGAGGCGGAGATGCTCTGCGATGATATCGGGATATTACTCGATGGGATACTCGCGGTGAATGGGAAGAAAGAGGATATTCTCGCAACTCAAGAGAGTGGAAGGCTTGATGATGTGTTCTTCGCTCTTGCCAAGGAGAGGGGGATCGTATCATGAAAGACAGGGAAAAGAACACGATGTTAAGTGATGCAATGATCATCTACCGGAAAGAGATCCGTAATCTCATCAAAGACAAGAGGACTCTTTTTGCGACGCTGATACTCCCATTGCTTCTTATGCCAGTCATTTTCATCGGTATGGATACCGTCATGGGACGACAGATGGATCAGGTACGAGAGAAGACCTATACCTTAGTCATCAGGAACAACGATGATCCTCAACTGATAGCTGTGATTGAGCAGCAACTCTTCATCGATATCATCGATGAACCGGTTGTGGGGTCTCTGATCATAGAGTTCCCAAACGGGTATTCCATGGGTGATGAGACTGATGTGAATATCTACTATGACTCCACCTCTCAGTCAATCACATTCGCCTCTGAAAGACTCATACGGGCGCTTCAGGAATACGACAGGATACTTGCGAACAAGAAACTCACCGAGTTCGATCTTGACCTCGAGTCACTCTACACCATCAAGACTTTCAGGGTCGATACAGCGCCAGAAGAGTCCCAGGGTACCGAGTTCCTCGTGATGATGGTCCCCTACCTCATCATCATCTATACCTTTGCAGGTGCGATGAGTGTCGGTATCGATACCACAGCAGGAGAGAAGGAGCGAGGGAGTATCTCTATCATCCTCGTCAATCAGATATCACGGACATCGATCGCTCTCGGGAAGGTATGCTATGTTCTTTCTATGGGTGTAGCATCGAGTATCATGACTTTTAGTGGACTTCTCATAGCCTTCACTGCTACAGGAGGTCTGATGGGAGAATCCTCGTTCTCCGGTTTTGCAGCTTCATCACTGGTCATCTTACTTCTGGTATTGATCTTCACGAGTATGCTTGCAGCATCGATCATTGTCTTGTTAGGCTCACTTGCCAAGACAGTGAAAGAGGCGACAAGTTATGTGATGCCTATCTACATCATCGTGGTCTTACTCGGTGTCCTTACCATGAGTCTTGACCCCTCATCGAAGCCACTGCTGTTCCTGATCCCCTTTCTCAACTCCATCATTCTCATGAAAGGGGCAATCCTAGGAAATGCGACTTTACTACAATTACTCTTGACAGTGATCTCATTATCAGTAGTGATCTCACTGCTGATCATAGCCACTTCAAAACTCTATAATTCAGAAAGAATCCTTGATAGCGCAGTCAATTAGCATTAAAACAGGGTTTCTGAACATTCTTCACCTAGAGACAACCGGTATTGTTGACACAATTACCGGTTTTTCTCTAAGATTCATATATGTTAGTAAAAGATATCAAAGTAATGGCAAAGGCACTCAATGTGCCAGTGGGTAAGAAGAAGAAGAAGGAACTGATCCTTGCAATTCAGGAAGCAGAAGGAAATGCCACTTGTTTCGATAGTGGCCTGACCAATTGCGGTCTTACAGACTGTCTTTGGTTTTCTGATTGCCAGAAAGCCTAAATGAAGGGGATATGACGACAACAGTTGTTATATCCCTTTTTTCATTTAGACATCATAGGTACTAGAAGAGACATCTCCACCGGTCCCAGTCCAATTGGTATGATGGAATTCACCCCTCTTCCCATCAACACGTTCATAGGTATGAGCACCAAAATAGTCTCTCTGAGCCTGTAGAAGATTCGCAGGAGACCGTTCGGTCTTATACCCATCGAAGAACATCAAAGCTGATGAGATCGCAGGGATAGGGATGCCGGCCCCTATCGCAAAGATCGCTATCCTTCTCCAGGCAGCCTCTGATCGTTGAAGGATATCCTTGAAATAGGGATCAAGCAACAGACTCTTCAACTCAGGGTCATTGGCATAGGCATCCCTGATATGTTCCAGGAAGGCACTACGGATAATACAGCCTTCTCTCCACATCAATGCGATACCACCATAATTGAGGTCCCATCCATTCTGCAGAGCAGCCTCTCTCATGAGCATATATCCTTGAGCATAGGAGATGATCTTTGAGGCAAGGAGAGCCTCTCTCATATCTTCGATAAGAGATTCTCGACTCATACCTGCAGGAATCGATACACTCGTATCTTTCTCACCATACGATCGGGCAGCTTCGACTCTCTCGTCTTTCATAGCTGAGAGACATCGGGCATAGACAGCCTCTGAGATCAGTGATACGGGTACTCCTAGATCCAGGGAGCTGATACCTGTCCACTTACCGGTTCCCTTCTGTCCTGCAGTATCGAGAATCTTCTCGACTAAAGGGGACCCATCACTATCCTTGAATGCCAAAATATCTCTAGTGATCTCGATAAGATAACTATCGAGTTCACTCTCGTTCCAGGAAGAGAAGATATCATGCATCTCATCATAGGAGAGTCCAAGCCCCTTGTAGAGAAGCTGATAGGCCTCTCCGATCAATTGGATATCACCATATTCGATCCCATTATGGACCATCTTCACATAGTGTCCAGCCCCATCAGAACCAACCCAGTCACAGCAGGCCTCGCCGGTAGCTGTCTTGGCTGCGATGTCTTGAAAGATATCTTTAACTAGCGGCCATGCATCTGCATTTCCTCCCGGCATGATCGAGGGGCCTCGTCTCGCACCCTCTTCACCACCTGAGATACCACTGCCAATATAGAGAATCCCCTTCTCTCTAAGCTCTTTTGTCCTTCTGTCAGTATCATTGAACTGGGAGTTCCCCCCATCTATGATGATATCACCGGGTTCGAGGTGAGGGAGTAACTGTTCTATGAATAGGTCTACGACCCTACCTGCTTTGACCATGAGCATTACTTTCCGTGGTCGTTCTAAGGTCCCTATGAACTCTTCGATACTGTGAGCAGGGATTATCGTATCTCTTCCTGCTGCAGCATTATTCATGAAGTCATCTACTTTCGAGGTAGTTCTATTATAGACAGCTACCGTATAACCATGATCATTCATATTAAGTACCAGATTCTGTCCCATGACAGCCAATCCGATCAATCCAATATCAGCACGTTTTACCATAGCAGTCTCCTTTTTTTCCTATCCTTTAAAATATAGCAGTTTGCAGTGGCAATCGTAAAGGAAATAATCTATTGAACATTCTTCTGATTCTTATGATAATACCCTATGAGAAAGACCCTACCGACACTATTGATCATAATACTCACCCTCCTCTCACTATCCTGTACACGGAAAGAGTCGTCAACGATTGAAAAGATAACAGACAGTAAGCTCCTATTGGGAACGATTTGTTCGATCACTCTGTTCGACAGTGATGACGAGCAGATCATCCAAAAAGCGTTCCTCACTATCGAAAAAATAGAACAGCTGATGAGTCGAGAGATTAAGACTAGTGATGTCTCGAAGATCAGCACCTCTGATTCAGCGACTTTCGTAGATTCTCAGACGATGACTGTCATCAAAGAGGCCCTGGAGATCGCTCAGATCAGTGATGGTCGTTTCGACCCCTCCATCGGCCCTGTGGTCGAGGCCTGGGGGATAGGTACCGATGATGCACGTATACCTACAACAACAGAGCTCAACACACTACTTTCCCATGTGGACTATCAAAATATCCTGATCGATCCACTCAAGGGGACTATAAGCCTAGCAGATCCTGAGATGGAGATAGACCTCGGAGGTATCGCCAAAGGGTATGCAGCAGATAAGACTGTTGAGATTCTCGAGCAGAATGGGGTTACGAGTGCGCTGATAAATCTTGGTGGTAATATCTTCGCCATGGGTAAGAAGACAGATGGCTCTCTCTGGAAGATCGGAATCCAGGACCCTGAATCTACCCGTGGTGAATATATGGGAATCGTGAATATATCGGACCTCTCAGTTGTGACCTCAGGAATCTATGAGCGGTTCTTCGAGGATGAGAGCGGTTTCTACCACCATATCCTCGATACGAAGACGGGGTATCCGGTTGTGAACACACTCTCGAGTGTGAGTATCATATCTCCTATCTCGCTTCTGGCAGATGGGCTCTCGACTGCAGCCTTCGCGTCAGGGATCAATGAAGGAAGAGCTCTTATAGAGCAGTTCGAAGATGTTGAGGCTATTTTCATTACGAAAGATAAGAGGGTCTATGTCACCTCGGGTCTTTCTGAAGGGAAGATCCCTTTCAGTATCGTCGATGATTCCTATGTATTACAGAATGAATAAGAGGGTCCAACAAACCGAGATGATTATCACATAAAGTGGAAGTAGATCTTTCGACTCTTCCCGGTCTGGAATCCTAGAGTCCACGAGCGTCGTCTCCTCAAGCAGGATCATCAGTGAATCAATACGTGAGAACAGCGAGTCCTCATTAGTCTCTTTCCATCGTTCTAGCACCTGCTCGAAATAGTAGAGCTGCAAGGAAACCAGACTACCAAAACGTCCCGGAAGAGCAGGTCTCTTCGACACCATGAACTGTGAGATATAGATAAGGCCTATGAGCGTGACAGCCTTCTTGATTCCCAGTTCAAGAGCCCCTGAGGTCACCTCAAAGCCAAAAAACTCAGTAATTACGAGACCATTCTTCTGCAGGAGATTGGCAGTTACCACAGATATGAAGATGAGCACATTCGGGACTAGCCTGATTCGTCGCCCATGCAGTCTCGCGAGTGTCAGAGCGATGACTGCGATGATGATCACCCCAATTAGACTCTCCTGCAGTAGGAAGGCAGGAAGTATCAACAGGCCTGTGATCAAGCGAGGATCTAAGGCAAAGGAGCTCGACGTACTGAGTAACTCTTCTTCCTGAGAGATTCCCTGCAGATGACTCATATACCATCGAGAGGTATTGATGAATCTCTCAGTGAAGAGACCCAGGAGCAAAGAGGATATTCCACCCATGATCAGGAAGGGCGGTGCCAACAGCCATGCAGTCTGACCGAATATCATATAACGTGAGAGGGTCAATTGTACGAGATTACTGCAGAGAGCTCCGGCTAGACTGATCCCTACATAGGAGACATGTCTTCTGAGCAGCTTTACGATCATGAACATGATCAGACTACTTGCGAGAGTCCCCGACAAGGAGAAGATTGCGACATAGGAGAACAGGGTACCATTCACCAGGGCCTGACCGATCACCTTCATCAGAACGAGGAGTGCGACCCCAAGAGGACTCAGCAGCTCTAAAGAGATCATGATCGGGATGTTCGCAAGTCCTAGCCTCATGAAGGGGACTGGCTTTGGTATCATATACTCGATCGTTGAAAGAAACAGTGCGATAGCACCCAATCGTGCGATGAGTCGATATGGGAGAAGACCTCTATCAGAAGACGACATCATCCACCTCCCCTGACTGGTCATCACCACCTCTGATCGTGATTGCTATCCTATTCGGAAGACAGGCTATCCATTGGCCTGGTGAGGCAATCTCCCCGGCAGCGATACAGATCTTCTCACTACAGGGAGAATCAGATACATGGACATGTCCATCAGTGATGATGATATGGGTATCACCGAGAGGTCCTGCCATGTGGAGATCCTGTGTGGAATCGATTGGATATATCCATTCCCCATCTGCAGATTCGATATGGACTTCGATCTGTCCATCACCCTGTTCATAGGCATGTATCGTGATGAAAGTGATCACGCAGATTACTAAGAGAGCTATAACCATGTCACCTAGGTGGAGTTTCTTCATCATTTGAAGATAGCAGTCTGTACTACATTTGTCAAAGAGATATAGGCAATACTCAGTTCACAGCTAGACAAGAGAGGAGATGGCATCACTCATCCCCTGTTCGATATCAGCATCAGTCTCAATAAGGCTCTCAAGTCTCTCCACAAAGTAAGAGCCGATAACCGATGCTACTCCTCTCTCATCAAGGGCTGAAACTTGTTCTCTCGTCCTGATCCCGAAGCCTCCGAGGACCTTCACCTCATACTTCAAGACCTCTGCTAAAAAAGAGAGTGAATCTTCAGTCAGTTCCGTCTTCGTGCCGGTGATACCTGCTCGCAGAGCGGCATATATATGCTTTGGCCCTACATTCAGGATCTCCTGTAACCTTGCGATTGAGGTATTGGGAGCTATGACCGGAACACAATCGAGGCCAAGCTCTGATGAGATCTGATACATCCCTTCATCACTTCCTACAGGAAGATCAGGGATGATACAGCCTGCCGCACCGGAAGCCTTAGCTCTTCTCAGATATTCTGCAACCCCAATATAGACTACAGGAGCTGCATAGGTCATGATATAAACTGGAGTATCGATGATCTTCATAAGCTCAGTGATAAAGGTGAATCCCCTATCAAGGGTGAACCCGTTCTCTATCGCCTTGGTACAGGCTTCCTGTATCACTGGACCATCAGCAGTCGGGTCTGAGAAGGGGAACTGGATCTCCAGATAGGAGGCTCCTCCTCGTGATAATCCCTTTGCTACCTGCATAGCGGTTCTCTCATCAGGATATGAAGCGATCATATGTGACATGATTGAATAGTTCATCTTACTGCCTCCTGTTCCAGGAATGATATCCAGTTATCTTCATCGATCGCCCTTGCTGTGATGAAAATATCCTTATCACCACGCCCTGACATATTCACGATGATCCTCTTATCTTCAGTAAGAGTCGGTGCCAATCTCATAGCATAGGCTCCTGCATGCGCTGACTCCAATGCGAAACAGAGTCCCTCATTCCGGGCAAAGAACTTCACCGCATCAATAGCCTGTTCATCAGAGACTCTTTCGAACTCCACTCTGCCCTCTTTCCCTAGGTGGGCTAGTTGGGGACCGATCCCCGGATAATCGAGACCAGCTGAGACTGAGTGCGTATTTTGGACCTGCCCCTCCCCATCTAGGAGAAAATAGCTCTTATACCCCTGAACGACACTTACAGCTCCACTTCCATCCATTCTCACCGCATGTTCACCCGGGGCAATACCGTTACCACCGGCCTCCACACCGATCAATCTTGGTCTCTTCTCACCGATAAAGGGAGAGAAAAAGCCCATGGCATTCGAACCACCACCGACACAGGCTATCATAGCCTCTATCTCGAGGTCCCTCGTCTGCTCTAAGACTTCGTTACCAATGACACTCTGGAACTCCCTGACCATATCAGGATATGGAGTTGGCCCAAGGGCTGAACCGAGAAGATAATGGGTCGTATCATAGTTTCTCGCCCAGTCTCTCAAGGCCTCATTCACCGCATCTTTGAGAGTCCTTGATCCAGAGGAGACAGGAACTACTGTCGCACCATACTGCTCCATCCAGAAGACATTGGGATGCTGCCGTTTTATATCGACTTCACCCATATAGATGATACATTCAAGTCCCAACCTCGCACAGACTGCTGCAGTCGCTACTCCATGCTGTCCCGCACCGGTCTCAGCGATGATCCGCCTCTTCCCCATGCGCTTTGCCAGAAGACCCTGTCCTAGAGCATTGTTTATCTTATGAGCTCCTGTGTTCGCAAGCCCTTCGAGTTTGATATAGATCTGAGCCCCACCTAATGCTTTCGAAGCTCTCTTCGCATGAAGAAGTGGGGTCGGTCGTCCAATATAGGTTTTAGCCTCTTCGGCAAATGCTGACTGGAAGACAGGATCGTCTTTAGCCTCATTGAAGGCACTTTTGAGCTCTTCTAATGGAGAACGGAGTACTTCAGCAACATACATACCCCCGAATTCACCAAAGAAACCGTTATCACTTGTGTTCATAATATCCCTCTATCTCTTCAAATAACATCTTCAATCTCATATGATCCTTCTTCCCTGGAAATGCTTCCACACCACTCGAGATATCAATGAGTTCCGGTTCGAACCTCTTCAACAGATCAGCTATATTCTCTGGTTCGATCCCACCTGCAAGCCAAAGATGATGCTTTTCTGCTGCTGCTTCGACTAATTCGGCATCTATCTGCTTACCGGTACCCCCGTGTTGGGTAGGATGATAGGCATCGATGAGTACTCTTGGAGCATGGTATTCACCCATGCTCTCGACACTTTTCCTATCCTTGAGCCTTACAGCCTTATAATAGGGGAATCCCAATCTAAAACAACGTTCCGGATCCTCTTCACCATGGAACTGTATCGCATCAATAGACCCCTCTTCAAGTAGTTGTCTCACTTTTTCATATCGTCGTGTATCCCTATGGGCATTCACGACGACAGCGACCTTCAGGACATCAATATCATCGAGAGTCTTCAATAATTCTTTGGAAGTCTCTCTCGGAGAATCTGCGAAAATGAACCCCAGAATATCAGCTCCGAGCTCAACTGCATATTCAGCATCCGCTCTATTGGTTATCCCGCAGATCTTCACGAGAGGGTATGAAAGCTTCCCTCTAGCGGTGATCGTCTCCCAGAACCGTTTCTGCCCCTCATCACTTCGAACACCACCCTGCAGACCTGTGATGATCTGAGGTATCCTCTTTGGGTCCCTGACGACGGACTCACCAATGAGTAGAGCCTGAAATCCATGATTACCGGCAAGATAGGCATCCTCCTCGCCCCATATCCCCGACTCATAAACCAGTATAGGATCCCAATCGATCTTCTGTTTCTGTCTTATGGGGAAGAGCCTGTCTATAGTGAAGTTCTTCAAGTTCCGGCAGTTGATCCCAGTGAGTAAGGGCTTCAGGTCCCGCACCTTAACGATATCATCATCTCCATGGAGTTCAACTAAAGGAGTCATCCCCTTGGACAGGGTATACTCATAGAGATCTGTAATCTCACTTACGGTAAGAAGGGAGGCTATCAACAGAACAAGATCTGCCCCAGCCCTAAAAGAGATGTCTATATCCTCTCGGCAATAAAGAAAGTCCTTTCTCAGAACAGACAGGTCCGGATAGGCCTCTTTGACATCCATCAGATCCTTGAGAGAACCGTTGAAGTAGTCTTCCTCTGTAAGGACTGAGACGATTCTGACCCCCTTCTCATGATAGATTCCAGCCTGTGCTACCGGATCGAGATCACCGGAGATGACCCCCTTCGAGGGGGATGATCGTTTGATCTCACAGATCAGGGAAGGTTCCTCAAGGATTCCCATGGCATCGACAGCCGGCAGGATCCTATCAATCGGTATATCTATTCCCAAGGACTGACCTTCTGATTCGATTCGACGCCTACGTCTATTGAATATAGCCAATCGAATATCTTCACAACGCTCTTCCATAAGCTCCTATCCTTTGATGTATCGTCTTGAGATTCTGATGATCTCTTTGATCTTGTCATTGACTAGACCCTCTTCAATCACTTTCTGAGCTTTCTCGATCCCAGCAGCAATGGAGGGAGCCTCATTAGCTATGAACAGTGCAGCTCCACTATTGAGGATGACGGCACTCTTCACTGCGGAGAACCGATCAAGATCATAGGCGATCGCAGCATTCTCTAAAGCAGTCCCACCCTTGAGATCTTCAGGGCCAAAGAGTGCTAATCCGAAATCCTCAGGAGAGATAGTCTTGGATTCTTCGATCCCGTTCTCATCTATGATAAAGAGTTCTGTTTCACCTGTTACTGAGATCTCATCCTCTCCATCGAGTCCATGGACCGTCATGACCCGTTTTACTCCTAACAGCTTCGCAGCCCGAGCGACCTTCTTCAATAAGGATCTGTCGAAGACCCCGATTATCTGATAATCACTTGAGGCAGGATTGGCAAGTGGACCAAGAACATTCATGATCGTCTTCACCCGAAGAGATCTTCTAGCAGGTCCTGCGAATCTCATAGCTCCATGGTACCTTGGTGCGAACATAAAGGTAAAGGAACTCTCTTTTAGTAACTGAGTCGCCTCTTCTGGTGCCATATTGATATTGATACCGAGTGCTTCATAGAAATCTGCACTCCCGCTCTTTGAACTGATAGCCCTATTCCCATGTTTTGCGACAGTAGCTCCGCAAGCAGCACAGGTGAGAGCGACGTAGGATGATATATTGAAGGTCCCAAGACCATCACCTCCGGTACCACAAGTATCAAGCATCGGTTTGTCATGCTGCAAGGGTACACGTTTCTTTCTAAGAATAGAGGCACAGCCTGCTATCTCCTGAGCAGTGAAACCCTTCATATTGAAGGCTGTTAGGAATGCTGCTATCTGCATATCTTCAAGATTTCCGTCGGTGAGTTCATCCATGAACTCTGCAGCCTCTTCATAGGAGAGATTCTCTCGATTCATGACTCTTGTCAATGTCTCTACTACAGGATAGGACTTCCTCCGGTAACTCAAGAAGTTTTGAAGGATTTTCTTTCCGAACTGACTTGCGATAGATTCGGGATGGAACTGGACCCCTTCGATCAATAACTCTTTATGCCGGAGTCCCATGATCTGTCCATCTGATGATCTTGCGGTGATCTCCAGACTGTCCGGCAGAGAGGACTCCTCAACGCACAAGGAGTGATACCGTGTCACTTCGAACTGCTGCGGGATAGTCCTAAAGAGTCCTTTTCCATCATGAGAGATCGTGTCGGTCATCCCATGCATGATCCTCACGGATCGGACGACCTTACCCCCGAAGGCCTGCCCGATACTCTGATGACCTAGACAGACTCCAAGGATGGGGTAGACACTACCAAGAACTTTGATGGTCTCTAAAGAGATCCCTGCGCCATAAGGTCTCCCCGGCCCCGGGGATACGATGATACCGGAGGGATTCATCTCCCTGATCTGATCGATGGTAATAGTATCATTACGGTAGACTGCAATCTCTTCATCTGTCAGTTCTGACAGATACTGAACGATATTATAGGTAAAGGAATCATAGTTATCTATCATGATATACATATCACACCTCCAGTCCAAGGCTCTTAGCCATGGCTCTGAGTTTCTCATTGGTCTCTTCCAGCTCTCTCTCAGGAACTGAGTCATACACTATCCCTGCACCACTCTGCAGGATGATCTTATTATCTTTCTTCAAAGCCGTACGGATCGAGATACAAGTATCTAGATTACCATCTCCCTCCATATAACCGATCAGACCTGCATAGAAGGTCCTCTTCTCCGGTTCGAGAGCATCGACTGTCTTGATCGCCTGGATCTTAGGGGCTCCTGATACCGTACCTGCAGGGAACGTGGCTCTGATGACATCTGCAGCAGTTACCGAATCTTTGGTCGTTCCTTCGACCTCTGATACGATATGCATCACATGTGAGTATCTCTCGATCCCCATGTTCTCAGTCAGTTCGATCGACCCTGTTCGACAGACTCGTCCGAGGTCATTCCTTGCCAGGTCTATGAGCATCACATGCTCTGCACGCTCTTTTGGGTCAGATAGAAGGTCTTTCTCCAAAGCGGCATCCTGTTCGGCATCCTTTCCTCTACGTCGGGTCCCCGCAATAGGTCTTACGATCGCCTTATCTCCTCGGACCTTCACCATGACCTCTGGAGAGGCCCCGAAGATCTCGAAAGAGGAGAAATCAAGATAAAACATATAGGGTGAAGGATTGATAGTACGCAACTGCTTGAAGGCATCAAAAGCAGAGAGGTCAGTCTCTACATAGAGTCTTCTAGAGAGTACTCCCTGTAAGAGATTCCCTTTGATGATCTCATCTCGAAGAACTCCGACTCCTTCGAGGAAGGCCCTGTCTGTCTCCTCATCCTTGAGCAGTCTCATGACCTTCGGGGGTTCAGGTGTCGCAAGATAGTTGAAGTCCAGATCATTCATCCTGCTGATCACATGATCTACTGCCGCTTCTAGGTCTATGACCGATTCATGATAGTTGACCCCGAGGATATAGATAAGATCAGTCGCATGATCAAAGATCACATAGATATGACCAAAGAGGAAATGGGCATCATAGATTCCTAAAGGATCCTTCTTCTCTCTGAATGATATCGTATCACAGAGTCTTGAGAACTCATATGAGAGGTATCCTACACCACCTGTGGGACAAGGGAAGTCATGAAGGATGGGATTCTGTTTGGCGAATTTCGGAAGGACATCAAGGATATCCTCTCCAGGTTCACCGATGATTGACTTATTCTCACCTTCTATCATACATACATCATCACCGTCCTGAACGACACTGAAGGCCTCATCGAGGACCAGCATCGAGTACCGTTCTCTACCACTCATGAGCGAAGAGGATTCCAATAGGACCTTCGCCGCGAACTTACCAGCCAGTCCGCAAGGGGTGAACCGCTCTCCTCCTACCATCCGTAATATACTATCTGTTCTCATCTTTCTCTCCCATAAAAAAAAGACCCCGTTCCCAGGATCTGTATAATATTCATTATCACCATCCAGAGCACAACAATGAGCCCTGAACTATCTTCAGAGCTATCTTGAGGTGTGCCACCAATTGGTATGGGTCGGAATAATCTGTTTTTCTCTCAGCATGTCCTACTCTCCTTGTTTCTATCAAAAGAAACATCAGGTAGAGAATAGCAAAGAGGAGTCAATATGTCAAGTTACTATTTATAGAAACAATCAAATCATAAAGTTTCCAGCTCGATCATCCTACCCTCTTCAGCCGACCGTAAGCCCGCTTCGAGAATCTCCATCTCTCTGACTCCATCGGTAAAGTTCGGATGAATCTCTTGTCCTTTACTGATTGCACCTAGAAAATCCACCATTGCATGTACGAACTCATGTTCATAACCGATGATATGTCCAGGTGGCCACCAATTAGTAATATAATCATGGCTAGGATCAGTCGCGAGTATTGTACGGAAGCCCTTCTCCCCATATTGATCATCATTATTGTAATACTGCAGCTCATTCATCCTCTCTAGATTGAAGCTCACTGATCCCTTTGAACCATAGATCTCAAAGAGGTTATAATTCTTTCGTCCCACAGCGAATCGTGAGGCTTCAAATGATCCTAATGCACCGTTTACGAACCGAACTGTCATAAAAGAGGCATCTTCGACAGTCACCTTTCCCATTCCCTCACCACTTGAGCCACCTTTGAATGCAGCAGCGTTCTTATTCGGCAGAGGACGTTCTGAAACGAACTGTGCGGTCATTCCCGTCACTTGAGAGATCTCTCCAACAAGATATCGAGCGAGGTCTATACTATGAGAGTTCAGATCCGCCTGGGCTCCAGATCCCGCCTTCTCTTTTTCGAGCTGCCAGGTGAGAGGGAATTCAGGATCTGTTAACCAATCCTGAAGATAGGCGCCTCTCCAGTGGAAGATACGACCGATCTTACCCTCATCAATCATATTCTTAGCCAACCTTACAGCCGGACACCTGCGATAGTTGTGATTGAGATAATGTACCTTTCCAGAGATGAGAGCAGTTGCCTCCATCTCCTGAGCCTGTTCGACTGTCATCGCCATCGGTTTCTCTAGAAATACATGCTTTCCAGCCTTTAATGCAGCTACTGCTATCTCATGATGAAGATATTGCGGTGCTGCGATATCGATGATATCAATATCATCCCTATCAACGACTCTTCTCCAATCAGTCTCGATCTCCTTCCATCCCCAATTTTCGGCAAACTCCTTGAGTGGGAGCAGCCTTCTTCCACAGGCTATCTGCAATACCGGTTCGATATCGAGATCGAAGAATCTCGGTGCCTGTAGCCAAGCATTACTATGAGCTCTCCCCATGAACTGATGACCTATGATCCCTATTCGCATCCTCTTCATACTCACTCTCCTATTCTCTGATCATGTGACGCATCATATACATCGTAGTATGTAATGCACTCTTTGAATAGGATAAACAAACATGAAGAAGGAGTCAGACAGAGGGGGATCCCCCCTGTCTCCTCTCATCTCTAGTCCTCTCCTTCAGATCCGAAGCCATCCTCTCCATAGGCTTCAAGCATCTCTTTGAAGATGCTCAAAGCATTATAGATAGCAAAGACCCCGATAATAGCACCAGTACTTATCGGGCTGAACTTCATTGATTGTCCCAAAGTAAGTACAGAGCAGACCATAAGATAGGCAGCATAGGGTTCTTCTGTGACCATACCTAACCAATCCTTGAAGGCCAAGAATGGATCCTGATCTGTCTGGTACCAGGAGTAGATCGACATAATAGTCGCTGCGACGGCTCCTGCAGAGACACTGATCGCAGCAAGGGCTGTGATCTTTCCCCAATAGAAGGCATGAGGCATAAAGGAGTAGATGATCGCAGCAGTCAGGAGAACCGTAGTGGTGACAACAAGTTTTTCCAGATCATTGTAGAACTCGATCTGGTTTTCCTCATCGACCTCAAAGATTCTCGTAGCATACTGAGATCTGAGCATCCTGCTATTCTCATCGACCTTTTCCATCAGTAGAGCATAATTCTCATCAGAGAGTAGCCCTTCGGCCTGATAGAGGACGGTGTCGACATCTGCACCATTCGCTACTGAATAACAGAACTCCATATACTCACGGCCCTGCTCCTCGCCCATGGCATTCTCGACTATCGTTCGAGCATCGAGTTCTCTGACACTTCTACTCCCATCTGGTGGTTCCTCAACGAATTCTTCGATCGAATCCCAATGTTCGACGATGATCTTCTCTACAGCATCCTCTAACTCATCATCACTGACATGATCGATGAGCCTGATAGCTTCAGGAGTAATCAAAGTACATCCGGTAAAAGAGATAAGCAGAATAATCGAAATACACTTGTTCAATAGATTGTTCATATGACTCCTTTTTTCAACGTGGCATTACCGAAGAGTCAGAGAGACTCCTCTCCAGCCGAGATTTAGACAGAAACGCAACCGGGAATAACCTGGAAGGTATTCTGAGACTGAGGAGAGACTGTCATGAAAGATACCGTTCGGATCACGAAGATTTATCGAGGGTTCAAGATAAAGGCCCTCAGTGATCGGTATTGTATACCCACTAGAGAACTCCTGTAGGTAGAGATACCAATCATTCGGTCTCTCATCACCTAAGAGGGTGATACCTTGAAAGAGCGTAGCACCCAACCAGAAGCGTGAATCAAACGGATAGTACTTGCAGAGAAGCCCCGTATCGAGGAGTTGATGTCCATCAACCCCTGAGACGAAGGTCAGCGGCAACTCGAGGACCAATGAGTCCTCGAACCCGAGCCTGATACCCCCATGGAGATACCAATGATCTGTCCATAAGGTATCGATGACCGATAGGTCTGAGAACAGACCTATCCTGACCTGAGTGCTCCCCTCTTCAGCGAGGAGGTTCATACAGACCAGTAACATCAACACTATAGAGATCGACCGTTTCATTTTCATACATCTCTCCTAATGATTCCTGCAGTGAATCTGACTATACTTTAGAGTGGTGTATGAATTCGAACAATTATGAGTTCATGGAATATCTATGAGGTATATCTTTACCTGTTAGGGAAACTACCAACCGAGAGCAGTACGGATACGACTCTCCTCTTTCTTCAATCCTGTTATCACAAGACGGTATTCAGTCTCATCTGTCAGGGTGACGATGAGCCCTTTACGGAAGGATAACAGTTTAGCAGTACTGTATTCAGACAGGAGCTCTAGAGAGAGAGATTCTGAGATCTCATAACTCTTATCCTCTTTCTTGATGAAGACAAGCCGTTTGTCTGTGATGAGAAGACGACCTCTGATCAGGTCCTGAGCTTTTCCATAGCCGGTCACGATCCCTGAGAACTTGGAGTATCTTATCTCCTCATCCCCATCGACAAGCTGTGCTGCCTGCTTCTCACTGACTCCGTACAAAGCCCAGAAGTATGCACCGACAAGCCCTAACATAGCGAGGATCAGAGTCCAAACGATCCATTCATACTCAATCTTGATTGGTATGAATACAACGACAAAGAAACAAACCAATATTGCGAATCTGAGTGCATTCTTCATTCTATGATTCCTTATCCCTCTACAGAAGAGGGTTACTTATTCTTCTTACTGTCTTCTTGGGCGAACATACCCATGAGAAGCTCTGCTCCCATCATATCAGGACTTTTCATTGATTCAAGACCTGACAGGAAGTCCTTGAACGTTAACAACTGTTCCATCATCATGAGTCTGACGAACTGTTCATGCTCTGGAGGAGTATTTAGGACGATATGCTCTTTGTCCTGAATGAGAGTCAGTACGATCATATCCATTCTCAACTGATAGACATGGGCGTTATGATCTAGCCTATTCACAAAGAAGCCCTCAGTCCTGAAACCATCAGCTAATGATCTTCTCATAAAATCGGCTGCCATCTTGGAGGGGAACTCCAATTCGATGGAGACCGCCTCGTCCTTCTCCTCGAGGGTCGTCCGATAGCCGGAACCACCTGAGAAACTCTTGATCAGTAGTGGGGGTGCTGCAATGCTGGCAAATAGCATCGTCATAATAGCTACTCCGAACATATCATGTCCGATTGCACCACTGGAAAGCCCGATGCCTGCAACGATAAGGGTGACTTCCCCTCTAGGAAGCATACCTGCACCGATCCTGAAGGCACCACGCATATTGAAACCTACAAAGAGCGATGGCAGTCCACAACCAACGAGTTTACCGATGAAGGCGACTACCGTGAACGCAAGACCGAACCAGATGACACCAGCCATTGCTTCGAAATTGACCATCATACCCATAACACAGAAGAATATGGGTACGAGAAACTCATATATCCCCTCGATCTTTTCTCTGATCTCATGTGAGACATCTGTTTGAGAGAAGGATAATCCGGTGATATAGGCACCAATGATCATTGCGAGTCCTACCATCTCAGAAAGCCCTGCCAATAGGAGAGCGATACCGATAGAGGCTCCAATGATGATATCCAATGATTTGAACCACTTCAGACCTTTGACGATCCGTGGAGCTAAGAGAATACCAAGAACGGTACAGATGATGAAGAAGCCTATCGCTTTTAAAGCCACTCCTCCGATTGCACCCCATTCGATGCTACCTCCGGCAGCACTGACAGCTGCGATCCCGACTACGACTGAAAGTAATATGATACTCAATACATCATCGAGGACTGCGGCAGCTAATATGGTCACACCCTCCGGTGTCGATAGTTTCTTCTTCTCACTCAAGATCCTTGCAGTGATACCTACCGAAGTCGCAGTAGATATCGTCCCTAAGAATAGTGCAGCAGGATCCATGATCGAATGGACACTTGGATTAAGAAGTACCGTCACTCCACTACCAAGAAGGAATGAGATGATGATACCACCGATCCCTACGACAGATCCCTTTGCAGAGAACTTCAAGAAGGTCTTCAAGTCCGTCTCTAGTCCTGAGACGAACAGAAGGATAATGGAACCTAGGGTAGCAATACCATAGAGTTCAGCAGATACCGGTATAGCTTCACCACTGTGAGGAAATAATGGTCCCTCCAGCGCATGAATACTGATTGCCCCTAAGGTATAGGGTCCAATAAGCATACCGGCGATCAATTCACCGAGTACTTGAGGTTGTTTTAGTTTCTTAGCGAAGAGCCAACCAAAGAATTTCGCAGCAACTACGATGATCCCTAATTGTAATGAGAGTAAAAGCATCTTATGTGTCATCTGATTTTCCTATTTATAATCCGAATACCGCAAGGACTTCTTCAGCAGTGCTCGCTTCCAGAAGTTTGCTTCTAGCCTCTTCAGTCTTCACGACCATACTGATCTCTGCAAGAAACTGTACATGAGGACCGGTCTTATCGACAGGTGAGAGGGTCATGAAGAATATCTTACTATCTACCCCATCAAGAGCAGCGAAATCCACTCCCTCTTTCTTGATCCCGATACAGGCGATAAGCTCTTTGACCGCTTTGGTCTTAGCGTGTGGGATTGCCACACCATATTGTATCCCTGTGGACATCTTCTTCTCTCTAGCATAAAGGCCTTTGAGAGCCTCATCCCTATCAGATACTTTTCCAGTCTTCATGAGAATATCAAGGAGCTCCTCTAGGATCTCCTCTTTTGACTCACCATTGAGTGATACATTCACTACACTAGTTGATAATACGTTTTTTAGTTTCATCCCACCATCCTAGCAGAATGCCTATATCTCTTCAAGGAGAGGTCTTAAAGAGCGTCCTTATAGTGTTGATTTTTCCTGCATCACTGAGTACTCTAAAGAAGGCAATAATCATCACACCAAGGAGCTCAAGATCATGAAGGGACTTATCATAGCAGCAGGATACGGAACACGTTTTCTACCAGTTACCAAGACTATCCCCAAAGAGATGCTACCGATCATCAATAAACCATCGATCGATTTCATCATAGAGGAGTTCATCGCTTCAGGTATCACCGATATCGTCTTGATGACTTCACGAAGAAAGAAGGTCCTTGATGATTACTTCGATCGAGAGATCGAGCTCGAGACGCTCTTCACAAGTGAGAATAACCAAGAAAAACTCAAACTCATCGAACCACCAGCCGTAAATATCATCACTGTCAGACAGAGCAGGATGCTCGGTACCGGCCATGCCCTGCTGCAAGCAAAAGAGGCTATCGGGGATGAACCTTTCATCGTAGCCTATCCAGATGACCTTCATAGAGGCAAGACACCCTTGAGTAGACAGCTTATTGATATGTATGACAAGACTGGATGTTCAGTCATGGCAACCATGCATAATCCACCCAATCTTGAACGATACGGAGTGCTTGCGCTCGATGATGATCAACTACATGTGACTGGGATCATTGAGAAACCAGAACCGGGAAAAGAACCTAGTAAAGAGGCGACAATCGGTCGATACCTCTATACACCAGATATCTTCGACTTTCTCCAGGAGGGCTGGGACAAACATACAACGGGTGAATACTTCCATGTATATGCACTACAGAAACTCATGGCCCAGAAGAAAGTGGTCTTCACTCCGATCGAAGGAGAGCGTCTGGATACCGGTTCACCTGAAGGGTACCTGAGAACGATCATTGCCTATGCAAAGCAGGACCCGACTCTTGCAAAGATCCTAAAAGAGGAATCTGCATCTATCCATCTATAGATAGTACATCGTGCTCTAGCTCAGTTGGCTAGAGCGCTTGAATGCCATTCAAGAGGTCAGGGGTTCAACTCCTCTTACCTAAACCAATTCATACCCCTTGGTATCTCTCATACATCCTTTGATACTCTTCATACGTTTCATCAAGGCCGCGTCTCTTCGCACCTGATGCACAGATCTGATACTTTCTCGCAAGTTCTTCTATTGCTCGAGATTGATAGGAAGGATCTGCATATTTCTCAAACCAGCATGAATCTACAAGGCCCTGCAAAGCATGTATCCTGAATTGTTCGATATAGCCATATTTCTCTGATAGTTGGTCCCCATGTCCTGCCCGTTTCGTGATCAAGGGCTCTTCGATGAACCCGATCTCATGGAGGGCCGTTATTCTCAACCAGAGTTCATAATCCTCTGCAACCTCAAGATCCTCTCTGAATCCCCCGAAGTCTGAAAAAAGCTTGCTTCTCATCACTACTGTGGATGGGCCTACCATACATCGCTTCAGGGCAAGATCGAAGATATCACCGGAGGCCTGTTTGAACTTCCGTTGCCGAATGATCTTCTCCCCTCTGAGCCATCTTTCTTTCGTATAGACAAGAGGAATCTCCGGGTTCGCTGCTAAGAATACCATCTGTGTTTCGAGTTTTGTCGGGAACCACAGGTCATCAGAGTCGAGGAATGCAAGAAACTCCCCCTGGGAATATTCGACTCCCCGATTACGGACATAGCCAGGCATCCCTGAATGTTCAATGGGAATATACCGGATACGTTCACTTCTCTGTGTTATCTCCCTGATATTCTCAGTCGAGCCATCATCGATGATGATGATCTCAAGTTCTGTGTAGGTCTGTGCAAGCACAGAGTCCACAGCTTCACAGAGATATTCATAACGATTATAGGTAGGGATGATAACTGAAACCATGAGTCATCATAATATCTTCTTTAGATTGAATCAATCATGAGTAAAACGTGTTCAAGCTTTACAGGAGGAAGTAATGAAACATACTTTTTACAATCTAAAGAAACCCCAGAATCTTTCTACAAGAGTCATCATGATATCCATGCTCTGTCTCCTCACTATTCTCACAGGCTGCCAACCGGTATCCCAGACTGCTGATCTTCATATCTGTCTTGAACACTATCAACCTTCCGATAGGACCATCGCCCCTGACGAGCCGTTGACCGTCGCATCCTATCAGGTATCAGGAGCTGGACCTGATGGTACGAGTTTTACCATCACCACCGATGATACCCAGATCACAGTATCCGGTCTTCTGACGGGAGATTGGGATGTCTCTGCTATCGGGTTCTCTAGTGATGGAGTGGGACTTGTCGAAGGGACCTCAGTGATCACGCTATCTAATTCGACTAGTTCAGGACAGATCTCCATGGATGAGTTCTATGGAGTCGGTAGTGCCGCCTTGACGATAGCGTGGGATTCAAGCCAGACGATCTCCCCAAGTGTGACCACCTACATGCTTCTCTGTGGTTCATTAGACTCACCACAAGAACTCACGGCATCAACAGCAACAGAGGGAGAGGTCACCTACTCACTTCCTGACCTACCCGCAGGGGCATACCTGATCATGAGTGAACTCTATTCAGACAGTCTCATGATAGCAGGAGCGACTGAGATTCTCCGTATCGTTGATGACACGACAACCAGTGATACCATCACCATGGAGTTCAATGATCTTCAACTCGACCTGGGGATGAGCCTTATCGATGACTCCGCAGCTCCTATCGAAGGGAGTATAACAGGGATCCCGTTGACGATAACAGCTAACCAGCCAATGGAGATATCCTTCGTTCCATCACCAGGATCCATTCAGACAGGATTGACCTGTACCTGGTATCTTGATGGTCAGTTCCTCAACCAAGGGAACCCTATCACCTTCGTATCACCAAGTGGGAAACATCGGATCGATGTCGTTGTCACTTCAGCAAATCTCGGAAGTACCGGTTCTGCCGGTCAGAGCATTCAGGCCGTTGAATCAGCAGCCACTGGAGCACCTCTACTCTATGCTGAATATGTCGAGGGAGAACAGGATGATCTTCAATTAGATGGTATTTCTGATATCGCAGTACTCCCTGATGGGTTGATCGTCACAGCTGCGAAGTATTCAGATTCTCTCCAGGTCATGAGGATAGAATCAGATACTCTTGCACTCAAGCAGACCGTGGATACCGATGCCACAAACCTGTTGGATGGTGCATCGAAGATCTCTAGTTCAGCAGATGGGACCTTCATCGCTGTCGCATCGGAGAACGCTAAGACTGTGACGATCTACGACCACAGTACCGGAACAGATACGATATCCCAATACCAGACTCTGTTACAGACAGGGACGAATGCCAACGGGAGTTATCAGTTCAATATCTTCGGGGGGATAGCTCTCAACAGTGATGGATCCATGCTCTTCGTCGCTGATAAGAGTACCGATCAGATCATCGTCTTCACACGTTCGGGTGCATCTTTCTCATTCAAAGGCAACTACTCTTTCACCCCTACCCCTGATATCGAAGCGATAAGATCAATAGCTGTTGGATACGATGACGAAGTCCTAGCACTCGCATCATATGATACGAACTCTATGCATCTTCTCAAGATCGAATCTGATGGAGCGCTCTCCATATCATATTCAATCGATTATGGTCAGGGAGGTTATTATGGTCTCTCTAATGCCTCTCAGGTCTTCTTTCCTGATACTAGGACGATCTTTCTCCTCGCAGGAGATACGATCAGTGAGTATCTTCTGAGTGATTCGGTCTTTGGTGTCCCGACTTTCACCCAGAGTTCTCGCCTGAAGGAGGATACGAACATACCGGTAGATTTCAGCCCGAAGGATATCTGCGGTACAAGTGACCTTTCAAAGCTGTTCATTGTGACCTCTACGGGAAAAGGGATCGTACAGCTCAGCCATGATACTACGACCAATCTGATGTCTTACGATTCGTTCGCGACAACAGATGACCTAGTCCCTGATACCTGTGCAGTATCTATAGATAATAGTTTTCTATTAGTAGGATCATCAACAGATGATACACTGCAACTCTATAGATTCTCTCTATAGGGACATAAGCGTATCCTGAAGCTCTTCAGGCTCCAGGATACGTACTTCCCTTCCATTTAGTTCGAGGAGTCCCGCCTCGACCATCTTTGATAATTCTCGAGAGAGAGATGGTCTAGCTACACTCAGTAGTTCAGCCATCTTCTCTCTATTGTAGGGAATGGTGAACTCGTTGCAGTTGAACTGATCTCTCATTCGAAGAAGGTAATCAGAGATCTTCTGACGCAGATTCGCAAGTCCGGCAAGTCGGACCTTCTCAGCTAAGAAGACCACCTTAGACCCCGACTCCAAGAGGAATCTTCGCAACATCTCTGCATTAGCTTGAAAGAGTTTCAGAATCCCGCTCTTCTTGATGGTTATGATCCTCACATCTCCAACTGCCTCTGTGGTCACGGGGAGGTAGTTCACATCGGAGAACAGGACCCCAGCTGCAATAGGGTCAGGAGCTGAAAGAGTCTCCACAAGCATCGTCTTTCCAGAATACTCATGGAAACGTGCATTGAGTTTCCCCTGGAGTAATACCATCAGAGCCTCATACTTATCCCCCTGCATCCTAACGACCTCCCCCTTTGTGAAGGTCTCGATCACAAACAGGTCCTGCGTGAGGAGCTTTGCAAGCTCCTGTGCTGTGAAGGCCGAGAAGAGAGGACAAGAGACCAGTTCATTATAGATACTATCCATTACAATAACTCCGCTGCTAATTCAGCTAATATACTTCGTTCAGATTTTGCTAGAGTCACGTGCCCGAATAGTTGCTGATCCTTGAAGGATTCGACTAAGAAGGTCAATCCATTAGAATCACTATCGAGATAAGGGCTGTCGATCTGATAGGGGTCACCAGTCATCACGACTTTGGTATCCTTACCGGCCCTGCTTACGATCGTCTTGATCTCATGAGGGGAGAGGTTTTGAGCCTCATCGACGATGATGAACTGTTTAGGGAGAGAACGACCACGAATATAGGTGATCGCCTCGATCTCGATCTTCGTACTCTTCAATATCGTCTCCACGCTCTTGAACTCAGCTCTCGTATTCTGAGATGCGATGAGCTCCATATTGTCATAGAGAGGCTTCATCCAATGGGAGAGTTTTTCCTCTTTATCACCGGGAAGAAATCCAATATCCTTTCCAAGCGGCATGACCGGTCTGCTAGCAAGCATCTTGGTATAGACCTTCGTATCAAAGATCTTCTTGAATCCTGCTGCTAGGGCTAATAGTGTCTTACCTGTTCCAGCCTTACCCACAAGAGTCACTAAAGAGATAGAATCATCGAGAAGCAGGTCAAAAGCCATCTCCTGCTGGGGATTGAGAGGATGAATACCACAGACCCCTTCGATCCGAGGTTCAACATAGCGAAGCATTCCCAGGTCCTTATCATACCTGCCTAATACCGTCATATCATGATCAGATACGGTGAATAGGACATACTGGTTGCGAATAAGTTCTTCCGGCCAAGCCATGCTCCCATCTATTCGAAACCTATCAGCATGCTCAAATGTGATCGAGGCCTCTTTATACCCTGGATAGAGGGTAGACATGGATGCCTTCTGCTTCTCATAATCTACCGCATGTAGACCAAGAGCTCTCGCCTTGACCCTTGCATTGATATCTTTTGAGACGAAGAAGACCTGTCCTCCGCTCTTATCCCATTGATACTTTGCCTGTAGCGTGAGCGCACAGAGGATGATCTTATTATCATTCCGATCAAGGGAGAGTTCATTAGCATATTTTCTATTGAAATCCATCTCGACTCTGAGTAGCGATCCATTTTCGATCTTTACCCCTTCAGCCAATTTACCCCTCTTTGCACGCTCTTCGATGAAACGAATAGCATGACGTGCATTCCTACCACGTTCATCTGAGAAGGTCTTGAGCTTGTCGAGCTCTTCAAGCACCCAGAGTGGAATAACGACTTCACTCTCCTTGAATGAGAGAATAGCATCTGATCTATGAATAAACACGTTGGTATCGATCACAAAAGTCTTCTCATATTTTACCATGCATTCCTCCTATCTCTAATATAACACTTATGGTAGAAAACTGGTAAAAAAGGTGAACATTTCCAACTAGTATTTGGGATAAAAAAATAGGATCACTGCCCGAAAGCAGTGATCCATATATCATCGTAGAACGACTATACTATTTTTTGTAAAGAGGTCTTGGTTGATATGTCGTATGGAGCAAGTGATGAGACTTCTCACTCAGTGGAGCACCTAAGAAGTCAGAATAGATCTTTGTGATCGCTGGGTTCTGATGTGAACATCGAACCTCTGAAGCCTTATCATCTGCGTAGAGACCTGCGATTCGTCTCTCTCGGATCTCATCAGTCGTAGCATATGGTTGACCACCACCTGCAATACAACCACCACGACATGCCATTACTTCAATGAAGTGATATGGAGGTTCCTCTCCTGCATCTCGTGCTGCACGAACCTCATCAAGAAGTTCTTTTACATTACCCATACCGTGAGCCACCGCTACCTTGACTGGAGTACCCTTGAAGTCTACGACTCCTCGTCTTACTCCGTCCATTCCACGAACAGCTTCGATATCATAGTTCTCCATCTCTTCACCGGTAACTAGGGCATAAGCTGTTCTAATAGCAGCTTCCATTACACCACCAGTGTTACCGAAGATAGTTCCTGCACCTGCATACTCTCCGATAGGGGAATCTGCATCTTCATCAGGAAGCATCTTGAAATCGATACCTGAAGCCTTGATCAATCGGATGAGCTCTCTTGTGGTAAGAACGAGGTCCACATCCTGCTGACCTGAGGCAAACATATTGTCATCTCGTGTGATCTCGTACTTCTTAGCAGTACAAGGCATGATCGCCACAGAGAAGATATCCTTGGGATCCACATTAGCTTTCTCAGCATAGTAGGTCTTAGTCATCGCACCCTGCATCATCATTGGAGATTTTGCTGTAGAGAAGTTAGGAATCATATCATAGTAATACTTTTCCATATAATCTGTCCAAGCTGGACAACAACTGGTGATCTGTGGCAATGGCCCCGATCCTTCAGTGAGTCTCTGGACAAGCTCTGATCCCTCTTCCATGATGGTGAGGTCAGCTGCGAAGTTCGTATCGAATACCGCATCTGCTCCGAGTCTTCGTAGAGCAGCATAGGTCTTCTTGGTACAGACACAACCTGGATCCGTATCGAATCCTTCACCGATAGCGACTCGAACTGCTGGAGCGATCTGCACGACAACATGCTTCTTCTCATCATTCACAGCATTCAGGAAGTTCCTTGTCTGGTCTTTCTCGAAGATAGCTCCGACTGGGCAGTGTGCTGAACACTGACCACATTTGATACATGGACTATCATCAAGTGTCAGGTTCGCAGCAGGTGCGATAACCGTACCATCTCCACGACCGACGAACTCTAATGCCCATACACCCTGTACCTGCTGACAGACGATCGCACATCGACCACAGTTGATACATTTCTCAGGATTGAGAACGATCGAGGGAGTAGAATCATCTTTGGGAAGGTCTTTCAATCGAATCTCATACGGCTGCTCTCGGATACCGAATTCAGCGGCAAGTCTCTGAAGCTCACAAGATCCATTTCGACCACAGGTCAGACATGAGTTCGGGTGAGTCGATAGGATCAACTCAAGAACGGTCTTTCTGATCTGATGCAGTTCAGGATCATGAGTGATGATACTCATACCTTCAGCTACTGGTGTAGCACAGGCACGAACCATCTTGGGTGAATTCTCTAGTTTTACCACGCAGATACCACATGCAGCCCATGCTGGTAGATCTGGGTGATAACAGAGAGTTGGAATATTCACATTAACCATCTTAGCAGCAGCGAGCAGAGTGTAATCTGCTGGTACTTCTACCGGGTTACCGTTTATTTTCATTTGTACAGTACTCAACTGTTTCCTCCTTGGCATCTACGTTCTAACGAACGAAGACTGCTCCGAATTTACATGTTTCGAGACAAACCCCGCATTTGATACAGAGATCTGGGTCGATTCTATGAAGTTGACGTCTCTCACCAATGATCGCATCAACCGGACATTTTCTTGCACATGCTGTACATCCAATACATTTATCAGCAAGGATGTTGTAAGAGATGAGTTCTTTACACTTTCCAGCAGGACATCTCTTATCTTTGATATGCGCAAGGTACTCTTTCTCGAAATAGTGAAGAGTTGACAGAATCGGGTTCGGTGCAGTCTGTCCAAGTCCACATAATGAAGCTTTCTTCATTGCAGCCCCGATCTCTTTCATCTTATCGATATCTTCCATCTCCCCATCACCCTTAGTGATCTTGTCTAAAAGGTTATAAAGGGATCGTCCACCGATCCTACAGGGAGAACACTTTCCACATGATTCATCTACAGAGAAACCAAGATAGAATTTTGTAACGTCAACGATACAGTCATCCTCATCCATTACGATCATTCCACCTGATCCCATCATGGAACCAAGGCCTGTCAATGAACCGTAGTCGATTGGAGTATCAAGGTGTTCTTTGGTGATTACACCACCAGAAGGTCCACCAGTCTGTACTGCTTTGAACTCTCTACCATTAGCGATACCACCACCGATATCGAAGATGATCTCTCGTAATGTGGTTCCCATTGGAACCTCGACGAGACCAGAGTTTCTGATCTTACCAGTGAGAGCGAATACTTTTGTACCCTTTGAGTCGTCAGTACCGATCTTAGAGAACCACTCTCCACCTTTAAGGAGGATCACAGGGATGTTAGCCCAAGTCTCAACATTGTTGATGACAGTAGGTCTTCCCCAAAGTCCCTTGACTGCAGGGAAAGGTGGTCTTGGTCTTGGCATTCCTCGTTCACCTTCGATCGATGCAAGAAGAGCTGTCTCCTCACCACAAACGAATGCGCCGGCACCAAGTCTTATCTCAATGTCGAATCCAAAGCCACTGCCTAGGATATCTTCACCGAGTAGACCATATTCTCTAGCCTGTCCCATCGCGATCTCGAGTCTCTTGATCGCCAGGGGATATTCAGCTCGAATATAGATGTAACCCTTTGAAGCTCCACAAGTATAACCTGCGATAGTCATTGCCTCTAAGATAGAGTGAGGGTCACCTTCGAGTGTAGATCTGTCCATGTATGCACCGGGGTCTCCCTCATCAGCATTACATACGACATATTTTACATCATCTTCAACCTGTTTTGTGAAATTCCACTTCATCCAGGATGGGAAACCTGCCCCACCACGGCCTCGGAGTCCGGCTACCTTGAGTTCATTGATGACATCGTCTGGTGTCATCTCGAACAGGACCTTCTCCAACGCTGCATAACCTTCACGAGCAACATACTCGTCAATGTTCTCAGGATTGATGAAACCACAGTTTCTCAGGACGATTCTGAACTGTTTCTGGTAGAATTCGATATCTTCGACCTTAGCATGTTTCTTGGATTCGTTCTTGTTATAGAGGAGTCGAGCAACCTCTCGTCCCTTGACGATATGTTCACTGACAAGCTCTTTTGCATCTTCAGGTTTGACCTGAACATAGAAAGAGTCTTCAGGAAGGATCTTTACGATCGGTCCCTGTTCACAGAATCCAAAACAACCAGTCTTGATGATCTGTACTTCATCAGCGACTCCCTGAAGTTCACACTCAGAGATCAGGTTTTTATAAATGCTATCTGCTCCGGCTGATTCACAACCAGTACCACCGCAGACAAGTATATAGTTTCTTAATGCCATTATTTGCCTCCACCATTGAAAATGTCAGCTGCTGGTCGATCGAATACATGCTCAGAGACCATCTGCTTATGCATGACATGATCTTTTACGATCTTCTTTGCCACTTCTGCATCAACCTTTCCATAGATGACATTAGGCATGCCTTCTACGATAACTTCAACTGTTGGTTCTACATAACACAGTCCCATACAGCCTGTCTGTGTGACAGCAACATTATCTAACTTATATTCATCAATAGCTGCAAGGAATCCATCTAGAGCACCTTTAGCTCCAGCAGCGATTCCACAAGTCCCCATACCAACGACGATTTGTGCAGTCTTACCTTCTACATCACGCTTGTTCAATGCGCTCTTCTTCTCTTCACGAAGCGCCCTTAGCGCCTCCAAAGTCATCTTTGCCATGTAAGTGGCCTCCTTCTTGTTTATCGGTTCTTCCGTAACTCTTCTAAATCTTCATCCTGTGATCTGATGAAATCCCGTAATAGGATCAAGGATTGACTCATGGAGAGATCTCCAAGGATATCAATCAACTCATTCCTATGCAGTTCATATCCATCAGCTCCTGAATCCCGAGATATTGCATAGTGAATATGCATCTCAAAATCTCCAGGATATGTCATAGCAGCAAAGAACGTTGAGGGGATATTCCCGATCGGTGGAGTATCAATATGATCAAAAGGAAAGGAGAACGTGATCGTTGTTCCTTCACCCTTCACAGATTCTATAGAAGAATCACCATCTGACATACTCACAGCCTGCTCTAAGAATGGTATCCCTAATCCAACCTTCCGTTTGGTATGTTTCACACCATCGGTATAGAAAGGATCTCGTATACGTTCCAACTCTGATTCACTCATGCCCTTCCCATTATCGATCACCTTGCAGGTGAACGAGTCGCTGGTATCCTCTACTATAATAGTGATGACACTTGATCGTGCCTCTATAGCATTCTGGATAATATCCAACAGGAAGTCACAGATTGATTCATGCATACCGCTTAGTTGAACTTAGAAATAATTCCAGGAAGCTGATCTTTGGTAACTTTTCCGAAGACCTCTTCACCAACAACTAACACTGGGGCTAAACCACAGCATCCAACACAACGAACAGCCTCGATGGAGAATTTCCCATCTTTAGTGACTTCATTCGTCTTGATTCCCAAAAGACTTTCAATCTCTTCGATAAGCCCGTCTCCACCTTTAAGGTAGCAAGCTGTTCCCATACAAACCTGGATATTGAAATCTCCTGGTTTTGTGAGCTTGAAGAAATGGTAGAATGTGATTACTCCATAGATTTTCGCTAGGGGTACCTTGATCATCTCAGAAACCTTGTCGGCAGCATCACGAGGAATATAGCCAAATTCCTCTTGAACCTTGTGCAGGATCATGATCAGATTGCCGGGTTTCTCTTTCCACTCCATGATGAACTTCGTGAGCTCATCGGAAAACTTAATAGTATCGTTCTTTACAGACATGGAACCTCCGAATCCCAATTAAGGTCATTGTTTCGGGAATAATAAATTAATTAACAAATTTATTCAATAAAGAACTTCGAGTATGATATAAAAAAACATGTTGATTTTATTAATTTTTTTTATTATAGTTAATGTGAACAGTTTCACTTAATAAAGGCGGTTGTTATGCACGGTGACATGATTATAAGAATCACAAAGTATTATCGAATACTCCATAAGCTCAAATCATTAGGATTAGAACGTGTCTTTGCCAATAATCTTGGCGATGCGGCAGGGGTGAATGCCACTGTTGTGAGAAAAGATTTCTCACTGTTGAAGATCATAGGACAGAAACGAGGTGGCTATGAGATCGATAATCTCATCGCAAGCCTTGATAAGATTTTAGGAAAGGATAAACCACAGGAGGCTATCATCGTCGGTTGTGGAAGGATCGGTGGAGCTCTTATGCGCTACCGTGGTTTCGCAAGCGATGGAATAAAGATCGTAGCAGGTCTCGATATCAACACCCATGTCTGTGATGAGCAGGAGTGTCCGATACCCATATACCCACTCGAACAACTCGAGGAGATCGTGAAGAAGAAGAATATTCAAGTCGCGATCCTGACCGTACCAGAGCAGGAGGCTTCAGATTTGTTCAGACGACTATGTGAAGCCGGTGTCAGAGGTTTCCTCAACTTCACCCCAATCGGGTTGAAGGCCTCCAAGGATGAGGAAGACAAACACATTATCATCCATAATGTGAATATCGCGCTAGAGTTGGAGCAGATCTTCTACGAATTGAATATCTCAGACAACCATATGCTCTAGAATCATTTCAGCCTCATCAATAGAGGGAAGTGATCCGATACACCCTTCATCTTATATCGTGACCATGAATCAGGATACCCCGCAGAATCTGCGAGGGCATCACTCATATATACCCCGGCAGTCTCAAACTCTATCCCTTTATCATCGAAGAGACTCTTGTTACAGAGAAGATGGTCAAAATGATACCACTGTCCATCATATCGATAGGAACCAGTATCTTCACCAAGGGTTCCCCAGAAGTCATACAGTATGCTACCTGAGACTTCAGCTATCACACTACTTACGAGAAGACGTCCTTCTATCCTCTCAGGATCTGAGATATCATATATTGCACTATTGCCTTCTGGTGCATCCTTGATACTGGTATTGAGATCCCCCCCACAGATAATCAAGGATCCAGGATGGGAACTCACCTCAGAGGAGATCTGTAGGGAGAGAAGCCGTGCTGCCAGTATACGTGAAGCCTCTGTCTCTACGACTCCACCAATCCTCGATTTCCAATGATTGACGAAGAGGACTAGTCTTTGTCCATGTAGATCTATCACGGCCTGAAGGATCGATCTGTTATTCTGAACAATCGTGTCTAAGGCGTGGTGAATCCTTACCTCAGAGATGGGAAACCTACTGACTATACCGCATTGGATCGCTGAATACTCATCTTGAGTAGCCACATGATAGGGGAATCCTAGGATCTTACCTATATCAGAGAGTACATCTTCTCCCTCGATCTCCTGAACCATGATGATATCAGCGTTGCTATCGGACATGATGTCTGTGAGGATTCTCAAACGGGTATGATATGCAGCTTGATTCCAGTCACTTCGGGAGGGATCGTATTCAATATACTCATGTCCATCGTCCTTACCATCGAAGAGATTCTCAACATTCCAGGTCATGATGATGATCTCCTCTGAGGATTCCTCACAGCCACTGAGCATACAACCCAAGGCAAAGAGGGAGAGAAGCACTAAAAGAGAGATCATCTTGATGTTCATATGAAAGATAAACACAAGATCCCTCCATATGCTTCAAATGTTTTAGATTATTGGCAAAGTCATTATTGAGGTATATGATGGGAGTAACTAAAAAAACATGAGGTACATACCATGGATCGAGTAATCATATCATCAGATTCAGCACCTGCAGCAGCAGGACCCTACTCACAGGCCGTGAAGACCGGTAATCTTGTCTTCTGTTCAGGACAGATCCCAATAGATCCTGCAACAGGAAAATTCGTCGAAGGAGGGATCGAGGCTCAGACTACTCAATGTCTCGAGAACCTCAAAGCAGTCCTTCTTGAGGCTGGTAGTGCGCTCGAACAGGCCGTGAAGGTTAAGATCTATCTTACCGATATGGGTGATTTCGCTACAGTCAACGGCATCTATGCCGGCTATTTCACCGATGAGCCACCTGCACGATTATGTGTAGAGGTCTCAGCTCTTCCTCTAGGAGCTAAAGTAGAGATCGAAGCAATCAGTATCATAGCCTGAAGACAATCATATCGAGCTGCCCACCGGTAGCTCGATATCATCTCATGATCTGGTAGGAGAAGTAGAAACAGGCAAGTGCGTCATCATAGTCGAAAGAGTCTTTGAGACTATCAGTACTCAAGACAGCTTGTCGGATGGACTCCTCTACCCCTTTGAGCCTCTTATCCTCTACAGAGGTTATACACCACCTGACTAGTTCAGACCATTCCTCATCAATGAACCACCGATTAAGCTTATCATAGGACTCGAAGACCTCATTCGTATCACGAGCATCCTCTAAGAACTCTCGAAGCCCCTTCCCTTGACGGGTATTCCTTCCCTGATAGATTTCTGACAAGGAAGGGCTGAAGTTCATGATCTTGGCATACAGAGAATATATGGTCTGCCGATAGGTCCTAGACCTCCCCTTCTCGAGTGCTCTGAATAGCCCCTCTTTGAAGAGGGATCGGACATCCATATTCTTCAAAGCGATGATGTAGTTCATTTGTACCCAAATAGGATTATCAAGAGAGAGGAGTTCTTTCACCTCATCGACTATCTCCCTATTCCCGATCCTTCCGAGTGCCTTTGCAGCGCTCGATCTGAACCGGGGATCCTCATAGGTATTGAAGATCTCGAGCAGAGCATCTTTACTCGCTTCATTCCTATAGGCGCCTAAAGCGAAGACAGCCTCGAGTTGATGGTAGGAGTCAGGATCAAGTGCGATATCTATGAGAGGTCTCAGTAACGAAGGCCTACGGTGATGAAACAGTGACTGCAGTACCGGTGTCTTATCTGAAGAGAGTGGAGAGGCCATGAGTTTCTTGATCTCATCGGTGGCCATCCCATTCGCATTGTCACTGATAGCGAAGAGGACCGTCTTCTTCTTGATAGGGTTCTTGATCTTTTCTAGTCGTGAGATGTCGACATATGCTTTCAATCCCTGGAAGGAGAAGAGCATACTCGCAGAGGCGGAGGTATCTCCCTCTGTTTCTTTGATCTGCAGGGCTAATAACAACATGACGAAAGTGATGAGAATAGTGAATCCGAATAGCAGTAGATGATTATTCCCAATGGGAATGGTGATCCACTGAGCATAATGGGTCGTCCCAATATCAATAAGAAGACCACCGGCGATTCCACTGATAAGCGATATGATAGCGATACAGAAGTTACTCATCGTATTATAGACAAAGCCCTCATCTTCTGGGATCTGTAACAGTAACAGTCTACTGATGAAGAGATTGTTGGAAAAGAGAAAGAAGCTGGTAAAGAAACCGAGGATGAAGACGACAACAGGAGAGATGGAGACTGGGATGAGTATCCACCCAAGCAGACAGACAAGAAGGATCATCCCACCTACGAGCAGGAAGGGTCTACTTCCTATACGATCACCGACCGCTTTTGTATACATACTTGCAAGAACGAATGATATACCCGAAAGGGCAGAATAGAGGATGACAAGATAGTTCTCAAAGCCGAACTCCTTCCGTAGGAAGGGAATGATCAGCCCGAGAAGGACGAACATCATGACATTGAGCCAGACGAGAAAAAGAACGATCCTCTCGTTCCTCTTCTTCATAGCCTCTTTGAACAGTACGAAGAGATTCCTCCCCTTCACTGTCTCGACAGTAGCACGACAGGGGACCTTTCGCAGTTGGACGACAGAAAGAGAGTTTACTAAAAAGCCTAGGATCTCGATGAAGATCAGTCCGATATAACCAGAAAGCTGCTGGATCGAGATGATGATCGCACTGACGATCTTTGCCAAGATCGAGACTGATTGAAAGGAGATATTCACCTGAGCGATGATCTGCCCTCGGTTACCAGAGGAGGATATATGGTTTATTAGAGGATTGATGACAACGACTCCGACTAATCTGAATAAACTGAAACAGGAGTAGAGGAAGAGGATCAACCAGACAGCCTGCTCCCCTGAGAAGAAGAACAGGAGCCCATAACCGAGCCCAGCCAGACCTCTGAACAGCCAAGAGATGGCCTGAAGGGTCACTAGATTCTTTCCTCTTACGAGTCTGGGAATCACAGGAAGGAAGATCCCCATCAGGAATCCTGCAGAGGAGATATACCCCAATTGGATATTACTCGCACCAAAATAGATCGCCAGAAGATATACGATCGTATCTCCTAGGAAGTTGTATCCGGCGCCATTGAGCTTTTGAAACCTGTTATAGTGTTTCTGTCCAAGAAGTTTCTCTTCACGAGTCAGGTATTTGGTTCTCATAGTGTGACAGTCTAACCTCCCGTCTTCCCTATTGCAAGAACTCCGCAATGGCTTTTCTGATATCTTCTTCATTCGGTACCGCAGCAGCCTCGAGCTTTTTCGCGAAGGGGATGGGAACATCTTTACCACAGACTCGCCTTATTGGGCTCTTCAGTGAATTGAAAGTCTCCTGATCCTCGGCAACCCGTGCCGAGACCTCCGCCCCAATACCACCATTCTTGACAGCCTCATGTACGATCAACAGACCTCCGGTCTTACGGACACTCGCATGAACGGTAGCCATATCAAGGGGAGAGAGGGTCCTTAGATCTATGAGTTCGATCTTTCTAGGAAAGAAACTGAGGCACTCAAGGACCATCCCTACCATCCGACCATAGGAGACGATCGTAAGTTCATCCCCTTCACTGAGTATATGGGCCTCTCCTAAAGGTATCGCATAGGACTCCTCAGGGACGACCGATTTACTCGGATAGAGTGTCTTCTGCTCGAAGAACAGTACCGGATTGGGATCACGAATGGCAGAGATAAGCAGCCCTTTGGCATCATACCCATTCGAAGGAGCCACCACCTTCAATCCCGGGATATGAGTGAACCAAGCCTCAAGAGACTGGGAGTGCTGAGCAGCAGCACCCGTACCGGAACCTCCCGGTGTACGAATCACGAGAGGTACAGAACCTACTCCTCCGAACATGAACCGATACTTCGCCGCTTGATTGACGATCTGATCCATTGCCACTGCAAGAAAGTCACTGAACATGAATTCGACTATAGGTCGAGAACCGGTCAATGCAGCACCGATAGCAACACCGGTGAAGCCCTCTTCAGCGATCGGAGTCTCTAACATCCTCTCACAACCGAACTCATCGAAGAGTCCCTCAAGAACATGAAAACTCCCCCCATAGACTCCGATATCCTCTCCTAGAAGGATCACTGACTCATCTCTTCTCATCTCAGAGGCTATTGCCTCTCTGATAGCCTGGGCATAGGTAATCTCTCTCATATCACTCATGGCTGACTCCTTTATAGACAAGTGAGTCACTAAGCTCATAGTCTGCATCAGCAGCTGATCGGGCTCTCTCTTCAGAGATCTCGATGCCCCTCCTGCATGCTATCTCAAGACCTTCTAACTCGTCCTCTGTTACGCGATACTCTTCGATCAACAACCGCCCAAGTGTCGCGATAGGACAGCGGGACTGCCACACCGATATCTCCTCATCGCATCGATAGCGATTCTTATCACTCTTAGAGTGTCCGGAGACTCGATAGGTCTCAAGAACGAGACATTTCGCCCCCCCCTGAGAGACGCGTTCTCTCATACTCTTGACTTTCGTATAGACTGCTAGGGCATCATTCCCATCGATCACCTCTGTCTCTATCCCATAGGAACGAATCTTCGATGCGATATCGTCATGGCCCATCACCTCGACAGGTCTCTTAGAGAAGCCATATTGATTGTTCTCACAGAGAAACAAAACCGGGAGATCCCAGAGTGCTGCGATGTTCGCAGCTTCATGAAAGGCTCCCTCGTGGATCGCCCCATCTCCGAAATAGACTGCAGATATGAGATCAGAGCCCCTTCTCTTCAAAGAGAGTGCCGCCCCCACTGCTATAGGTACAGCTCCGGCGACAATACCATTCATACCCATGATCCCATGGTCAGCATCATAGAGATGCATACTTCCCCCGAGCCCCTTTGAACAGCCAGTTTCCTTTCCGAACATCTCTGCAAACAATGATTCGACAGAAAGCCCCTTCCCAAGAGCCTGACCGTGCCCACGATGAGTACCGAAGATCAGGTCCCCTTTCTCTAACGCATAGGCAGATATCGTAGAGGAGGCCTCCTGGCCTACACACAGATGAGTCGTCCCATAGAGGGCTCCCTCCTGAAACAGTTCATCGATCCGCTGTTCTGTAAGACGTGTCATGATCATCTGTGAATAGATGTTCAGGACAGTTCCCCTCTCTAGTGAGGGATGTCTCAATTGAGCTTTTCTCTGTGCATCGACTCGAAGGATCTCTCTTGCAGCATCTGAATCGGTGATAAGTGCATCGATATATCCCCCGATAAGAGCTGCATGGATCGCAGCACCCTTCTCTCGGCCATGGGCCACTGCAATGACCAAGGGGATATCTTTATAGCTCTCAGGATTCAGACCAATGATCCGGTCATTCACCGATGAGGGGATCAGTTCTCCTTCAGAATCGATGAACCAGCCACTGATCATAGCAGTACCACCTGATCTCATCACCTTTAGAGATTCCTCATCAGAGAGGTATCCTGCCCTTGTGAGGACATTACTGCCAGAGAGGTTCGTCCCGATACCGATACAGGCGATATCAAGAGAGGAGGCAGCCTCCAAGACCTCTGATATCTTCTGCTCCGAGACTAGCCGTTCTTTGAGTTTTACATCACCAACGATCATGGGAGCCTGTAATAGCCGAATTCTCGCATCCAGTTTTTGACCGAGCGCCTTGGCCAGTGAGAATCCCTCGATATCGAGAGAGGCCGATTCGATCACACCGTGTAGCTGAACGATCTCAACCCCCTCATGAAGGTCATTCGAGGAGAACTGCTTAATCATCTGATAGAGAGAGGTCCCCCAATCAAGTCCGATATGGCTCTCCTCTTTGATCTGAGTCTTCAGGTAAGCTGCAGCACGAGCACCGACGATGCTGCTGATCTCATCACCTGCAGCCTGAGAGGCAACGACACAACAATGTTCAAGAGTGAATCGATCTAACAGCCTAGTCTCATAGGAGAGGGCAGAGTTCTTTGGGGTATCTATCGATATCCTGACGATGCCCTCCTCTCGAGAACGCTTGAGGAGTTTCGAAATGAGTGATCTTGAGATGGAGAATCTTCTTGCTATCTCGGCCTGAGAACGGCCTTCACTATAATAGAGTCGAGAAATCTCCTTGAGGAGTTCTCGGTCATCTTCTTCTTCAATAAATAACATATGACACGATAATACCATATCGTGTCATATGTGACAATGAGACTTTTACTCTGTATGAAAAACTCCTATCAGGAGTTATAGATCATCACGTGAGGTAACGATCTTCGAGATAAGACCATAGCTGATAGATTCTTTAGCATCTAACCAGCAGTCTCTATCAGTATCCTTTCCTACCTGCTCGAGAGCAGTCCCGGTCTCTTCACTGATCAGGAGATTGATCTTCAATCGCAACTTCTCGATCTGTTTTGCATGAATCTCGATCTCGGTCGCAACACCCCGTATAGTACTCAGGGGCTGGTGAATCAGATAGTTCGAATTCGGTAGTCCGATCCTGTCCTCTTTCGGTGATGCAAGGAGGATAAGAGCCGCTGCAGATGCAACGAGGCCCATACCGATCATGATCACTCGAGGTTTCACGAATCGTACCATATCGAATATGGCATAACCTGCATCAGCATCTCCTCCGGGGGAGTCGATGAATATCTTGATAGGTTCGTCATTATCTGCCTCAAGGAGAAGCATCTGTTTCACTACGCGCTCAGAGAGTTCCTTATTGATCTCGCCTGAAATGAGGATAGATCTTGTTGCTAGTAATTTTTCAGTTATTGGGTTTTCTGTACCCTTCTTAGTCTCTTTTTCTTCGGCCATATATCACTCCGTCTCGTTCTTCTAATGAAGTATACTCATTATCAGAGGAAAAGAAAAGATATGTTTTTTCAGGGGTATAACTTCATAAGGAATATCGGTACAATGCAGCTATGAAATGTGCAATCGTATCAATCATAGGCAGACCATCTGCAGGTAAATCAACATTACTCAATACTATCTGTAAGGAAAAGGTGTCTATCACCGCTCCCTCCCCTCAGACGACGAGGAATGCCATTCGTGGTATCTTCACAGAAGATCGGGGACAGCTTATATTCATCGACACCCCCGGATACCACCTCTCAGATAAGAGTTTCAATCAACGATTGGTCGAGGTGGCTCAAGCCTCCCTCTCCGAATCAGATATCATACTCTATGTTGTCGATACGACAAGACCTCCGGGAGCCGAAGAAGAGAAGATCCTCTCGATTCTCAGGACAATCAATGTACCCATCATCGTAGCAGCGAACAAGACCGATATGAAAGAGAGTTCTGTCTCCGATGTGGAGGAGTTTCTCTCCTATGATCCATCTATCAAGGGGATTCTACCACTTTCAGCTGCATCGAGAGATGGAGTGACCGAACTGCTTACCCTACTCTTCAAGACCGCACCAGAAGGGGAACAACTCTATCCTGAGGAGTTCTATACCGACCAACCTCCAGAATTCAGAGCTGCAGAGATCATTCGAGAGAAGGTAGTGAACCGAGTCAGCCAGGAACTTCCTCATGCGCTCTATGTCGATATCGCAGACATGGAGATAGATGAGAAGACTGGTAAACTCTGGATACGTGCATTCATCATCGTTGAAAGGGAGTCACAGGTAGGTATTGTCGTCGGAAAGAAGGGATCAGGGATCCAGGCAATAAGAAAAGAGGCTCAGAAAGAGTTAAAACACCTCTTCCCCTATGATATCCATCTTGATGTGCGAGTAAAATCTCAGGCTAAGTGGAAGAAAAAATCCAATATTCTCAATAAACTGATCTACTAGTACCAGAACCCGAAATAGTAGGAACCCATCACATAAGCCATCGCGATCAGTCCTATCAGGAATGCTGCTAGGCCCCGCGAATACCTCTTCATATATTTCTTCTGAGATGGAGTACTCTCTTGCTCATCTCCAAAAAGGACCCTGGAGTGATCTCGATTCGATCGATCAGCTGGTGAGTTCCAGAAGACGATCATGGTATAGCAGAAAGACCCCATACAGATGAGCATAGCTGGAAAATGAGGGATCATAGCGAATTGGCTCACCTTGTAGATGAGGTAATAGAGGATCTCTAGAGCTATAAGGATTGCAAGTTGTATTCTGAAGCTTTTAAACATGATGTGCATACTTTCATCTTTCATGCTCAGTATCATACTACATATAGAGATATATGCAATACTAATAAAAAAGATTACACTATGTTTCATTTTTACTATTGACAATTGCCCTCTTAAGGCCTATAACGTTTTTATAAAGACTTTAGAGGACTATTATGGACATTAACGACATTTTAACCTTACAAGAGGTAGCTGACTACCTAAAAATAGCATCAAAGACTGTATCGAGGATGATCCAGCGTGGAGAGATCCCCTGTATGAAGATCGCCGGACAGTGGAGATTCAGAAAGACTGTTATCGATGCCTGGCTCAATAATAAGATGACCTTCACAGAAGAGCACAACATAGCATCCATCATGGATGTGGACAGCCAGATCATTCAATTATCACGTCTGATCCCTGAGAACCTCATTCTTATGAATCTGAAAGCTCAAAGCATGGAAGACATACTGTTGGAGTTGACGGCACCTTTGAAAAGCCAGGGGTATATGGAACAGACCGCCTCACTCGTATCAGGACTGCAGGCTAGAGAGCAGATGGTGACTACTGCTATCGGATTCGGGACCGCCTTCCCTCATATCAGGAACGTCCGAGAGAATAGCAGAAACCTTCCCCCTCTCATCATGGGTATCAGCCAGAGCGGAGTCGATTATGGATGCCTCGATGGGTCAAAGACTCATCTGTTCTTTCTGTTATTGGCTCATGAAGAGACTACACACCTGAGATTACTGGCGAGACTAGCCAAGTTCACCAGAAAAGAGACAACACGTAAAAAACTTTTACGGGCTCATACCCCGCAAGACATAACTAAAATACTCTTGGAGGAAGATTATGAATCTATGGCACAATCTGCACAATGAGTGCATAGCCGCTAAACAGCAGATCGATTCAAAGACCGATCTATTACGAAAGATCGCATCTCTTGCAGCCCAATCCCCTTCACTGAAAGCAATCGGTGAAGATGAGATATTCAAAGCATTGCAAAGGCGGGAAAAACTCAGCTCAACAGGTCTCGCAGATGGTGTAGCCATCCCGCACTGTAGTTTCGATTCACTCGATGCTTTCGTCGTTGGTGCGATCATCACAGAGAAACCACTCGATTTCGATGCACTTGATGAGAAGCCTTCTCAGATATTCATCTTCCTCATCGGTCCTACCGATGACCGGAACACTCATGTGAGACTACTCTCCTCTATCTCGAAATCGGTAAAACAGAAACAGGTTCGAGAGGCTCTCATCGATGCTCAATCAGCAGATACGATCAGAGCGATCTTTAGAACATCTATCAGCTATTCAGAACCCTCAGTCAGTGGACAGGGAAAGTCACAGATCACCCTATACATCCAGAACGAGAACTACTTCAATGATATCCTTGAGGCCGTCAGTTCTGAGGCAGATGGTTCAGTCACCGTCATTGAGACAGAGAATGCAAACAACTACCTCTACCGCATGCCGATATTCGCAGCTCTCTGGAATGACCGGAGGAACCTGTTCAGTAGACAGGTCATCGCAGTAGTAGATAGAGATGCCGTAAACAGTGTACTCAGAAGAGTACAGACGATCGCACCAGACTTAGAACAGAATAGAGGAGTACTCGTAACAGTACAGGATCTCTCATTTGCTCTTGGCGCAATAGACTTCTAGAGGGAACCTTATGGAACTAATACAGAATATACCATACCTGCTTATCGTAGGAGTTATGATGCTCATAGCCTTCTATATCGGGAAGACGATGAAGTTCATCTCCCTACCGTCTATCATCGGCTATATGATCACAGGAGTACTGCTCGGACCATCTCTGTTTAATATATTAGCAGAACCAGTCCAGGAGAGTTTCTCCTTCATAACAGATATCGCTCTGAGTCTTGTAGCGATCAGTATCGGATTGGAATTGAGCTTCACTTCACTGAAGAGACAGGGTAAAGGTATCATCACCGTCATCTTCTCTGAATCACTACTTGCGTTTGTCATCGTGACCGGAGGTATCTACCTGCTGACTAAGGACCTTCCATTATCTCTCATCTTTGGAGCTATAGCTCCAGCGAGTGCTCCTGCAGGAACTGTTGCAGTTATCCAGGAGTATAAGGCAAAAGGAAAACTCACCGACGCACTCTATGCTGTCGTCGGCTTTGATGACGGACTCGGGATCATCATCTTCGGATTCGCTTCCGCTATCGCTCAGAGTCTCCTCAGATCAGAAGCAGGTGCTCAAATGAACATGTTAGTAGTATTGGGGGAACCGCTGAAAGAGGTCGGCCTATCGATCCTAGTCGGAGCGGCTATCGGTTTTCTCTTCAGTCTCCTTGTCAGAATGCTCAAACAGCGAACCGATATCCTCATCCTGACTATCTCAATGGTCCTTCTTACTGCAGGACTCTGTTCTCTGCTCGGTCTCTCAGAGATCCTGACGAATATGATCTTCGGAATCATCATCGTCAATACCCAAAGTTCTAAACTCATCCATACGCTCAAATCACTATTGGAATCATTCATGCCTATGGTATTCGTCATCTTCTTCGTCCTTGCAGGTGCTAATCTTCATGTAGCGGCACTTCCTGCTCTAGGAGTTCTCGGTATCGTATATGTACTTTGCAGAACCGCAGGTCTGATGGGAGGAGCCTTCTTCGGCTCTATCCTCGGTAAACTTGATGACAATATCAAGAGGTATCTTGGTATGGGTATCCTCTCTCAAGCCGGAGTTGCTATTGGCTTGGCTCTTGTAGTGAAACAGGAGTTCGTAGAGATCAGTGCTCATGGAGCGAGTATCGGGAGCTCGGTCATCACGACCGTGACCGCAACCTGTATCTTCTTTGAGATAATAGGTCCTGTCCTCACGAAGATCGGTCTCACCAAATCAGGGGAGATCAAACCTATGAAGCTGGCAACACAGAAGCAGTGACCCACGATATTGTCTCTTTTATCTATGCAAAACAGACAGGAAGAGTTGATACTTATCGACCCTTCCTGTTCGTTTCTACAGATATGACCTCTATGCCTTTCTCGGATATAGCTTGTGCAAAAGGTATATGACCGAATATCATCTCTTTCTAGTAACGACTCTATTCATCATGTGAGATAGTTCATCACAGTTTCATGATTGACTGAGTGTCTTTAGGTTCAAATTACACAAAAAAACAGGTAGAGAGAGCTAACAGCCCATCCCTACCCGAATATACACACATACACACAACATATCCTGTCATGAGTATTTATTTTACAATGCAGCTTCCAATATGGGAAGTATTTTATCTTTTCCACAAAGCATGATGAAACCGGCAAGTCGGGGTCCCTTCTCTTTGCTGATCAGGATCTGATAGACGAGTCTGAATAGCTCTGTTGGTTCAACCTCATGATCATGAGCGACCACATAGATAGCCTCTGCCATACTCTTCTCAGTATGAGAGTCCATCTTCCTTACCTCTTCGGTCAATCCCTTTATTGCTGCCAGCTCTGCCTCTGTCATCTCTATAGTAGCAGTTCCTGGAGTATTGAGTGCGAACCTGAAATCTTCAGGAGCGAAGTTCTTCACCCAGTTCCATGCACATTCGCATCTGTTTCGAAGCCTTGGGATCTGGTCTGCTTTCACATCAGGCAGAGAGGTTATAACTGCGTCGATATCTCCACCATTACTCTGGAGAATATTGCACAGGTGTCTGATCTGAATCTGATAAGGCATCTCTGTGGGGACTTCACCTACCTGAGAAAGTTCATAGTTCCTGAGCTCTTTAGCCTTCTTCTTCTCATTGATCGGCTGCTGTCCAAAATAGATCCTCTCACATTTATCATAATCCTCATAGATCTTGAGCACATCAAGATCGAAGGATATCGCGAACTCTGTATTCGGTCTCGTACCTACGAACAGGTATCTGATGATCTCTGGTTGATAGATCTCAAGAACATCTCTGAGACTGATAACCTCACCTGTCGAAGAAGAGATCTTACCACCCCTGCCCTTTATCCTGATAAAATCATATTGGAAGGTCACGGGAGCTTCACTACCGAAGACCTTGACGACATTCCGAGAGGTATCGAAAGAACCACCCTCTGAGTGGTGATCCTTACCCGCAGGTTCGAAATCAACATCTTCTAATGCCCATCTCATCGGCCAATCAACCCTCCAGGGGAGTTTTACGATAGAGGTCTCTCTGAGGTCCACAGTCTCTTCGTTCCCGGTCTCATCACATCTGTAGGTCAATCCCCATTCACCATCCCAACCAAGCACGGTTGTGGTATCCTTCTGCGTAAAGGAACTGAACACGGAAACAGGCCACCAGTCATCTGCGAGAGGGGTCGTTCGATGCTCATCAAGGTAGGCCTTGATCTCAGCTTTCTTCTCCAGTGCAGTCCTGATACCCTTTGCATACTCTGATGACTGGTAACGTGGTGCCTGATAGATATATTCAGGAGAGACTCCTACCACATGAAGAAGTCCTTCAAGCTCTTTCTCATTGAATTGAGCATAGCTCTCATTATTCCCACGAGTATCTGGTACCATGGTGATGGGTTTTCTTAAGAAGGTCTCAAGAAGCTCCGGTTCAGGCATGTTCTTTGGGACCTTCCTAAACACATCATAGTCATCCCAGGAGAAGATGAATCTGACATTCTCACCCTTCTGTTTGAGGGCTCGAGCGACCAACTCCACAGAGATGATCTCTCTGAAGTTCCCTATATGAACGGTTCCTGAAGGTGTTACTCCTGATGCACAGGTGTAGTGATCCTTCTTTCCCTTTTCTCTCATGATCTTATCGGCGTTTATATCCGCCCAGTGTACTGATTTGACTTTTTTGTTTTCACTCATACTGCCGGATTATACTAACCTGTAATGATTTACGCAACATCCCCTCATCGTTTCATTTGATTTTCTTATCTTCTCCAGATACTATGGTGCTATGAGAACATACAGATTACCTACTATGATGATCCTCCTGATCACGCTCCTCCCAATCTTCACTCTCAGTGCAGAAGCACCTATCATCTACCAGCAGGGAATAGCCTCCTGGTATGCAGGAGAGTTTCAGGGAAGACTCACCGCTAATGGAGAGATCTTCGATACGAATAAGATCTCAGCGGCCCATAAAGTACTTCCTTTCGGCACGATCGTCAGAGTGACCAACCTCACCAATGATCTGCAGGTCGATGTAAGGATCAATGATAGAGGTCCCTACGTGGGAGAGAGGATCATAGACCTCTCAAAAGCTGCCGCAGCTAAGATTGACATGGTCAAAAGAGGTATCTCAAACGTGACGCTAGAGATCATCTATCTCCCAGAGATTCCTGAGTCTGCCTATGATCGGGCCGAAGATGCAGAGTATATCAAGATCCAGGTAGGGGCCTTCTCTACTGTAGTATCAGCCCTGAAGGTATACGAACAGTTACAGGCATTAGAACTCAAAGCCTATGCAGAGGTCACCGAAAACAGATTGATCCGCATCTATGCAAGATGGATCACTCAGGAAGAGGCTTCTCAGGTGAGAATAATCCTTGAAGAGGCCGGATTCACCGGAACAATCGCTTTTCCGGATGTGACTGACCTATCATAAAACAGGCCCTTCTTGATGAAGGACCTGTGAGATATCTGATAGGTTTATCCTAATAATGTAATACTAAGAAGATGTCTGTACTGAAGGGCTCTGTAGTCAGAGTATCACCTTGGATCGCATAGTTAGCTCTGATTCCTGCATTGAGGAAATCCATGATGGATACAGCGAACTCTCCACCGGCTGAAAGAAGTAATCCCTCTGCAGTGTTTCCTGGAGTATTGTTGTAATGGCCCATATAGTATCCGACGTCACAGAAGATCGCAGCTCTTGGGAAGAGACCTGAGATGATCTCTGGACCGGTGATCCTTAAGTCGAAGTTGTTCACAGCATTCATGCTAGTCGCATAACTGAAGGATTCGAACCCTCGCATCTTATGTCCAAGGGATGAGGTTTTCTGAGCATAGACAGGAACAGAATCACCCTGTAGATAATCTGCTCTGATTCTGTCTGCAACATAGAGAGCGAAGAGACTCTTTGTCTCTGAATCGTTCTTGATCTGCATCAATGGAAGATATCCTTCGATCGTTGCCTGTGCAGCAAGATAGTCTACTCCATCACCTAGAAGCTCATTGAGCATCCATAACGGAGCATAGTCTGCACCGATACTGATATCGATACCACGAGCAGTGACTTTCTCGCTCACTACTGTCTCTAATCGAATTTCACCAGTTAGAGTATTTGAGATCAATTGATCCTCAGCTTCAGTATAGGCTGTAGATGTTCCATCTAGGAAATAGGCTGAATTAGGTGCTGCTCCAACATTCTCTTGATACTGTTCATAGCGTCCCTTATATCCTAATTGGATGGTAAGCAGATCATGATCTGTTGCCTCGCTCCAGAACAGCCCTTGTTCGAAGAGGACTTTCCATTCACCAGTTATGACATTGAACTTTCTATTGTCTTCATCAGCATCGACTGCTGCAATATCTGCATAGCTATTCAGTACGGCACCTGTCTCATCTCTCCATAGCTGCCTCTGAGTATATCCTCCACCTGTTATCAGAAGTAGGTCTGTGGAATTCCCATCTATGAGTGAAGGCATCGAGAACCTCGATCCTGAAGTTATATAGGTTGGAAAGAAACCTATAAGAACATCACCATTCGTATCGAAGGAATCCAGTACAAAACCTGTTCCCCCTGCAAATAGTGTTGAGACACTCACCAAACAAATCAAAAGAACTATTATAAAACGTTTCCCCATCAGATTCCTCCCATTATCATATATAAGCATCATTGACCAAAACTGTGTAATAAGTATACCTGATGAAATCTTCGATTTAAAGGATTTTTTCATGAATTCTTCAGTAATCTGCCTTATAAGGGTAAATCAAACAGATTCGCATGCTATCAATTGGATGCTCAGACCACAGAATGAATCTGATTTTTTACCTGCTATTTGTCATAGTTATAACAGACTATCTTGACATGAAGTACCCTTTTTCAATACTATACATCTCACGGGCCTATAGCTCAGTTGGTTAGAGCAACGGACTCATAATCCGTGGGTCCCAGGTTCAAGTCCTGGTGGGCCCATCCGTGGAACGCTACTCATTCGAGTAGCGTTTTTTATGGCTCCAGAATATATCTTCAAAGAACTTACCAGTATCTTACATTCTAAAGAGAATCTCAATAGTATTTTTAATACATCTTATATATTAATTAGTAATCACTTACATAACAACAGTCTGATATGGATCAAGCTCTACTAACTTTAGTGAGTCAATAAACCTATTACCAGTGAGGGTATGATGAAAAATATGTTCTTGCAGTCCTATTGGGCCTCCTAGTCCTCTCCACATCCTGTGATATGCTTATCCCTACCTCCTACACCATCATGTTTGAAGATGGGAATGATTCTCCTCTCATTATGCAGAGGGTCTCTGAAGGAAACTCTATGATAGAGCCGAAAGATCCTACATGTTCAGGATACTGTTTTGATGGCTGGCAGCAGAAGGGAACCTCTCTACCCTGGGCCTTTAACAACCCTGTCCCCTCTGACATGACCTTTGAAGCAAAATGGTCAATTGATCAGTAGGAGGTCCTATACCACTTGAACGGTGGAACTAATGATACCTCAAACCCATATTCCTATACGGTTGAATCTACTGAAATCACATTTTAGTACCCTCCCAAATAGGTTATAATTTCCATGGTTGGTATAGTGATGAAGCATTGACCACCACCATCACATCGATCACAACAGGGTCTTCTGGTTTAGTAGACCTCTATGCAAAATGGGTAGCAAAGGATTACATAGTCACTTATACCTTGTATGGAGGAGTCAATCATACGAATAACTCTTCAGGATTCAACAAAGACTCCTCTGAATACCTGCTCTGGGGTCCATCTAGAAGTGGATACACCTTTGAGGGGGAGTATGATGATACCGATTCACAGGTCTCCTCGATTCCTATGGGGACCACTTCGGATGTAACACTTACTGCTAGATGGTCAATTATCACGTATCCGATTACCTACTATCTTAATGGGGGAACTAATGATACTGCGAACCCAACATCCTATACCGTAGAAAGTGATACCATCACATTGGGGTCACCGACAAGAGTTGGTTATGAGTTCAAAGGATGGAGCAAAGTGATCTTAACTAGAGGATTTAATCCTGAAGTCTCGACTATTTCTTCAGGTTTCACAGGAGATATCATTTTAATCGCAAACTGGTTAATAACCCATTACACCATCACCTATCATCTTAATGGAGGATCTAAGAATAACAATCCTACGTCTTTCTCAAGAGATGATAATACAATTATACTTTCAAATCCCATTAAAGATGACTACTCATTTGTGGGCTGGTATAGGGAAGAGACTTTTGATACAAACGTGACAGCAATCATTACAAATCTGAAAGAAGAATTGTATGCGAAATGTACTTGGGGTGACCTGATACTATAGGAGTAGGAAGATTCAATGCTAAATATACTCATTACACCCAGACTAGAAAAAAGAGACATTGGATCTCTCGTGACTATATTAGGATAGCCTGTCACTGAGATTTTTACAGAAATGTATGAAGGTGTATCATTAAAATACAGATCACTCTATCCAAGAATACTCAGCTTCTTATGTACTAGTTTGTATATAATTGGTCTACCACATACATTGAAAATTATTTCAGGGGCAGCAGGGTATCCTCACAATCACTTGAATAACGTCTATTGATTAATAGACGTTAAATCATTGGAAGTTCTACTTTCTTATGACAACCTCCCTAAAGAATCATTCTGAAATACTCAAGATATTGGGATCCAAGTTTTAGGATCTATGTATTCTACTATCAGATTCCAAGTTGGACTTCTCAGTTTAACAATTTCACCAAGTCAGCCTTGACTCTGTTGTCACAACACCCTTTATGTTAGAATCAAGGAGTTGTGATGATACAAAAAAACGTTGACTACAAACATCATTTTGCTGAGTATGCAAAGCCCATGATTATAAGATCAATCTTTAGTACCATTATGTATACAGCAGACCGCTTGATTGCCGCCCTATTCATAGGTGCTAGTGCCTTAGTTGCAACAACATTGATTAGTCCATTAATGTTCTTGATTGCCGCTTTTTCTTCTCTCTTCATTAGTGGGATGGGAGCCTATGTCGGGTTATTAATCGGTAGAGAAGAATCAGACAAAGCAAACCGAATATCTAGTGGGATAATTATCCTAATGGGGCTATTGGGATTACTAATGGCAGTCCCCTCAATATTGTTCTCAGAGAAAGTCACCTATTTTCTAGGTGCCAGAGGAGAATTCTTTCAATTAGCCGAATCATATCTTAAGATATGTGCACTTTCTTTTCCTCTATTACTTTTGGGAAAAGGAATGGATGTATTAATCTTAAATGATGGGAGTCCTAGGTACAGCTTTAACTTGAATATGATAGTTGCAATAACAAACTTGATACTGAACCTGATTGTCGTTGCAATACTCGGTTGGGGAATAGAAGGCTTAGCATGGGCAACAGTTATCAGTTCGGCAATCGAATTATTGGGAGGTACGATGTACTTTCTATTAAGATCCAAGACCATTCATCTGCTGTATCCTCGTTTCAAGATTAGCATAATCCTGAGGATTCTCTATAACGGACTAAGCGATTTCACAATGATGCTCGTTGAAGCCGTCATGGTATTTGTGATCAACATGGCATTTATCAGGTTTCTCACTCCCAAACATTTTGAAGCCTATGCAGCAGTTAGTATCATTATTACTATTTTCTATAGTATACATATGGGTGCATCAATGGGCTTACAACCTATACTTTCACAAATGATGGGCCGAAAAGAGTATACCGAATTAAAGAAGATCCTGTACTACTCTGTAAAAAAGACCATGCTATATGCTCTCACTGTTTACTTGGTGTTAATACCAGCAATCAACTATATTCTCCTTCTCTTCATTAAAGACCCGACTACTATTCAAATGGGGAGATCATTCTATCTCACAATAGGTATCGCAACGATGTTTTCCAACTACCCATTGCAGGTCAGCATGTTCTATACGGCTATCAATCGCCCCATGGAATCGGCAGCAATATCAATTACTAGAACATTATTTTTAATTCCAGGTATTACCTTTATTGCTATAAAAATGGTTCAGGCTCCTGGAATAGCTGTAGGGGGTATCATAGCTGATATACTACTGATCATCGCCCTTTTTATATTTATGAGAAACCAGGATTTATCAAAGGTTAAAATTTATGAGTAAAGAAACTATGAGATTATATAAGGAATATGTTGAAAGAGCTGGAAGCAGAATTGAAGTTTTCAGAGAAGTGAGAAGGGAATTTAGGAGCAAAAGAGTGCTCTATCCAGGCTCTTATGTACATCTAACACCATCCCTGATTTTCCCAGAAGTGATTTTTGTAGATTCTGATATAAGGGCTAAAAGGTTCTTTTCATGTAGAGAAGAAATCTGGGATCATATCAACCAGTTCAAAGAGAATGAAGAAGAGCATCTATTCCAGTTTATATCAGGAGATTACCAAAGTGAGATGAACATTCCCCTGAATTCAATAGACCTACTCATTTCCGAGTATGCGGGATTCGTCTCGATTCATACAAAAGAATATCTTAGAAACGGGGGAATCTTATTGGCTGGAGACAGCCATGGAGATGCGACTCTGGCAAACTCAGATCCCGATTTCCTCTTTCTGGGAGTTCTCAAAGAATGTGAGGGACAGTATTGTTTCCAAAAAGGAGAAAATGAAAGATACTTTAGGAGGTATAGAAACATGGCCGTAGATCTAGACACCGTCAAAAATACAATGAAAGGTCCCAAGTATTCTAAATCTGCTGATTATTATATTTTTCAGAAACAAGGGAGAACAAATGAAAAGGAAAAAATTAATCAAAAGTGAGGTTTTGAAGATATTCAATACAACTAAAGAGACTCTCCGCCACTATGAAAACCTTGGACTGATCCAGCCAGAGATTGGCGTAAAGAATTATCGCTATTACGACCATAATGACCTGAGAAAACTCAGGCAGATATTCTATCTAAGAGAGATAGAAATCCCACTAGAGAAGATCAAAGAGCTGAACTCTGAGCAAGGATCTCAGGATACATACCTTGAGCTTTTGGATTACCACTATAAGAACTTGAAAGAAAAGGTTGAACTGCAAAAAGAAAATTTAAAAAAGACCAGTAAACTCATCTCCCTGTTAAGAAGAAAGGCAATCAACAGAATCTTTACCGCGCAAATGATGGAGGAGAGGTCATACATGATCCTGAATACTCCTCAATTAGATAGATCTTTCGACTCTAAGTCGTATTATGATCTATTTGCAGATTTCATTGAAAAAGAAATATATACTGAACGATCATTCCTCATGATTTACCCTTATTCCGACCTCTTATCCCCCTTACAGATAAACGGTGTTCAATGCCTTGAACTCAAGAAACCTAGGAATGAGGGAATCAAATCTGTAGAGATTTTTCCAAAAGGGATGTATTTATCCATCCTCTATTTATACACAGATACTAAAAGAAATGATCTCATTTCCCTCTACAATGAAATTGAAAAATACCTTACTGAAAATCACTTACAAAGAATCGGATCAAATGTAATTGAGATGGAACACCCAGAATTATCGATAATCTATGATGGGAATACAAATATCTATGAAATGCAATTTCAAATTGCAACGAAGGATAATAAATGAGCACAACCATATATGATCAACATTATCAATCTCTAGATTATTTTGGCAAACCATACCCAGAACTTGTTGATTTTTTTAAAAGATTAGATAGGGACCAGACCATCTTAGATTTAGGATGTGGACAAGGACGAGATCTATTATTCCTAGCAAAATTGGGTTTTAACATGATAGGAGTAGATCTTTCAACAGTTGGGATTGAACAGGTTAAGAGGAGAGCCAATCAACTCAAGTTACATATTTCTCTTGAAGTGGCAGATATATATAATTATATCATTCCTCCAGGAGTTGATATAATTCTGATGGATTCCATGCTTCATTTCTATAAGAATAATATCCAGAAAGAGACAGAATTAGTAAACTCACTTCTAGATCAATTAAAGAATGGAGGGTTTTTCTGCAACTGCCTGTTAAAAGGTAAAAGAAGAGAGATGATACTTAAAGACATCATAGAAAAATCAAGATTCGAGTGGAATATCATCTATGATGATTATATTGATTATCCCGATAATAATTCTGAATATCACTTTTTAGTTCTAGAGAAAAGGTGGACCTAGTCCCCTCTGTATAACGATCCTCCGTCGAGTAACGTTATGTATTAAACACTATCCTCTCATAACAGCTTTTAACAGTAATCCTCAGATTTGATACATCACTTATCACTTATCTAGAACATATAACCTCATTTGTAGCTATACATCTCATACCTATCATCTGACAATTGAGCAATAACAACATGAGGAGCAGGCTCGATGAATCTGATCAAGAAAAACACTGTGATATCTGATAGACATATGCTAGGATGGTGGCAAGGTACTGACATGGTCATCGGTCACTGGGGTACCGGCCTTATCGATGATTTCGGGAAAGAGGCACCTGAAGGGGTGAATCTTGAGAGATACTATTCAGACCCGAATACGGTGGTAAGAAGAGAACATGATCGTATCATGGCAAAGAGTTTCCCTCTCGATATCCAATCGATAGCCATCCCTGATATCAACACCCTCCCCTTGGCTCTATACTTGGGAGCTAAACCAACATTCACATCTTCGAATATCTGGTACGACCATAGTGACCTCTCTCCGGAGAATGACTATCCTTTATGCTTCGATAAGGACAACAGATGGTTCAGAAGCCATATGGAGATCTATAAGAAGATGATGCAGATCTCAGGAGGAAGGTATCAAGTGGGACTCCCTGCCTTAGTTCCAAACCTTGATGTTCTTGCTGAACTCCGGGGAGTACAGGATCTTTTGATGGACATGATCCTTGATCCTGGATGGGTACATGAGAAGCTTAAGGAACTCAACCAAGTCTTCTTCGAAGTCTATGAGGAGTTCCAACCCCTTCTTATTGATGAGAAAGGGTGGACATCCCAAGGATACTTCATGGTCAGAGGGCCGGGAAAGATCGCTCTCACCCATTGCGATACTGCAGCGATGATCGGGACACAGATGTTCAATGATTTCGTCGTTCCCTACCTCAGAGAACAGTGTGATTACCTAGATTACTCCATCTACCATGTCGATGGCCCTGATGCGATAAGATCGATAGACCCCTTACTCGAGATCGAATCACTCACAGCTTTAGAATTCACCCCGGGGCCACAGATTCCACCGGGAGGAGACCCTTACTGGTATGAGATGTATCAGAAGATCAAAAAGGCAGGGAAAAGTGTACAGGCTGTCTGGATAAGACCTGAGGAAGTCGTTCCCTTACTTGATGCTGTAGGACCACAGGGAATGTATCTCATGGTCTTCATTGATACACTCAAGCAGGCTGAGAGACTTGAAAGGGAGGTTGAGAGCTACTATTCCTAGGAGAAGATTCCGGAGACTCGTTCTCCGGGAGTCTGACCGAATCTCTTCTTATAGAGACGGAAGAAGGTCCCTGTACTGGCAAAACCAGCAGCTGCAGCTGCATCCGCGATGGTAATATGTCCTTCAAGGATCAACTCATCAGCTCGAACGAGTCGTTGGTCATTGATGAATCCGGCAATACTCATCGAAGTCTGCTGCTTGAATACCCTATTGATATAGGATGCAGAGAGCTTGAACTCATCTCCGATCATATCTGCAGACAGGTTGAAATCGGTGAGGTTCTCTTTGATCAACTCTTTGATCTTGATGATCACCTGATCCTGTTTGTTATGACGCTTGTCATCACAGACCTCGATAATATTCTCTATCACAGAACAGAGTAGCTCTTCAGCCTCTACAAGAGTCTCCCTCCCCTGAATCTCTAGGATCCTGGTAGTCGACCCCGAAGCCTCGCGTTCTATATTGAAACTGCGTATCAGTTGCTCTATGACATTGCTCTGAGCAGCAGAGAGTCGTAAGACTAACCGTTTTGCACATTCTGGACCAAACTCTCTCCCATAAGAGAGCATCTCATGACTGATACGCTTCACTGCTGCGATATCAAGGGCTTTGCAGGCCTCCAAGAATTGGCGTTCCTTCTCTTGCGGATACTTGAACTCCTGGTCATGTATGAGAGATTTAATCTCTTCGATCTTAATCAGGGCCTGTTTGCCCATGGTATAACGATACTCAGAGAACTTCAGGAGATCACTGAACTCCTGATCGATATCTTCGGGTTCCAGATAGACCTCTCCGATGGTCATCGAGCAAGAGAACTCCTGGTCCCAGAAATTCATCGAGGACCACTCCATGAGTTCTCGATTCAAGGCATCTAGAGCCTCTTCAGTCTCTCCATTGATCAAGAATACCACCATATCATCATGATATTCGAGATGATCAGCTCGACATTCTCGGATATTCAGAAATGCGAGAAAACGTGAACAGAGATTACTGATCAGCTCTTGCTGCTCTGCAATATTGAACGCATGAGAGAACTTCCTGAAATCATCGATCTGAAGAAGAACCAACAGAATGGGATCCTTTGGCTCAAGGGGAATTGAGATCTCCTCTTTCTCTGAAATGATAGCTTGAATCGTCTCCTGAGTACTATTCTCAAGAAGATTCCTATACAGAGTCTTTCTTCTCTCCCGATTGATAGCACTTCTAGATTCCTGATTCCTACTCACTGATCGTTGCAGGTAGTATGAGAGGAAGAGTACTAGGGCCGCTGCAGAAAAGATTGCAATGATCAGCAATCTCATCCTCTGTAGATAGCGTTGACCATCAGCCTTCATATCTTCGATAATGACCTTGAACAGGAGATCAAAATCATCCGAGGCCTTCTCAAGATTATCCAATGCATTGATGGCATCCTCTAGGAGAAGCAACTCCTCGATAGATAGTTGATCTTCCATTCTCAACTGGTACATCGTATGAAGCATCCCATTGACGAAGACCGTCTCCCCAAGTCCTGATTCAATGATCTCAGTGAGGTATTCATTCGCCGTGTTCAATCTGACACGTGTGTATCTCCAGACTCGATAAGCACCATCAAGTCGTCTTTGCATCTCCGGTTGACGACTGAATGAGGGGTTTCCGATGAACTGATCAAGATCCTTCTCGAATGAGAGGAAGGCCTCTTCCCATTCTGTGAAGGCCTCAGCGGGGGTGTCGCCATACTGTGTGAATCTATCAACAAGTAACCCATAGTTCCTGTTTCCAAGGTCATTCCATTCAGCAAGCACCTCCACAGACTCCATCGCAAGGGAGTTTACCCGATTGCTCTGCCCTTGGTAGAACATGTTCACGATAATAAAGAGACAGAGAAGCATGAAGCTAATGAGAAATAGCGTAAAATAATTATGGATTTTTTTCACTGGTTCAGTATATCATGGAAGCATTCCCATGGCGAGTGGTTTGCATTTCCAATAGAGAGGACAGTAGATTGAAGATACGAAGCAGGTTCAGTATGATCTCCACAATCTCTCTGATGATATTACTCATGATCCCTTTTGGGATCATTGCCTCAGGGAATTCTGAGGTCACTTCTCAGGAACAGCAGGTCCTAACCATCTGGGACTTCAAATATACCGACCCTACGACAAAGAGAGTCTTCAGTAAGATTGACAAAGAGTTCATGAAACTACATCCAGAGGTGACCATAGAGCATCTTGGATTCAATGATGAGGATTTCACCTACACGATGAAAAGTGCCATGATCGCAGGTACCGCTCCTGATATCTTCATGCTGCATCCAGGTGCTGAGTACATAGAGTTCGAATCATATCTCTCATCTCTAGATGATTTTCTCATGGAAACCACGATAGACTTCCTCCCGGGAGTCCTCCAGACGACTACAGACGATGAAGGGATCGTCAGGGCACTTCCCTTCACTATCCAGGGAATGGGCTGGTACTATAATAGGGAGCTATTCGAAGCGGCAGGACTCTCCCCTGATGATTATCCGAGATCCTTCGATGACTTCTATCATGTCTGCAGAGAACTCGATGATGCTGGGATCATTCCCATAGCAACCGGGAACAACCGCCCCCTAACCACAGACTTCATCAGAAGGATGCTCATACCTACCTACTACAGCGATAAGGAGATAGAGACCTTCTACAGACAGGGACAGGGATTCGCATCCCCTGACTTCGAAAAGATCATGGGATTCATCCTCAAGTTACGAAAAGAGGGATGGCTCGATAGTGAGGGAATCTTCATGCCCTACTTCAACTATGCGAAAGATCATTTTGCTGCAGGGAAGAGTGCTATGATACCGGGACTTCTCTCAGATATAGCGAACTGGAAAGAGTTCTCTGACACTCTCGGAACTGATTCTGTAGGGTATTTCGCGAATCTTCAGAATCCCGATATGAGTTTCCCTGGTATCCAACTGCTACAGAGTGCAGGTCTCGTTTGGGCCGTGAACCAGGATTCTCTCTCACCAGAGAAAAAGGATATCGTATATGAGTATCTGAGGACTCTCTACTCAGAACAGACTCAGAAACTTCTGATCAGCCAACTCGGACTGTTGATGCCCCTCGAAAACCAAAAGCTTCCAATCGATGAGTATCCAGTGCTTTCTCAGATCACAGAATCCTTGGATTACCGGGGTCATGATCTCGAAGGATTCACCCCGACTATCTCCATCAGGAATGAGTTCTATCGGTATGACAAGCTGCTGATCAATACCTGTGAGATTCCGTTAGAAGTTTATATTCAACGCTTATACAACTATTCCAGCCTATTCTAAAGCATATTTTGGCTCATTTCACAGGATTTGAGACTCACTCATCCACATTTCTAGCAGCTATCCCAACTACTGAAACTTTTTTTATCTCAAGACCGGACCCATACTGGATTCAATAAAAACAGGAGGTTCGTAATGAACAAATTTTCAAAAAAATCGAGAATGACATCTGCTCTTCTCATGGCTGTGATGCTTATAAGCAGCACCTTCCTATTTGCCGCTGGTACACAGGAAAAAGAAGAGGGCCCGGTAGAGTTGACCGTATGGGACTTCAAATATAGTGAAGAGGTCGTCGGTGGCGCCTTGAAAGATATGGATGCTCTTTTCATGGAGAATAATCCAGATGTCATCATCAACCATGTTGCACAGCCACATGATAACTACTATGAGATCCTCGCTGCTGCACTCAGTTCAGGAGAAGGTCCAGATGTCATCATGGCACATACAGACCAGAGAATCTGGAATCTGGAAGAGTTCCTTCTCGATCTCGATGGATATATCGGAGACTGGAAAGATGATATGGCAGATTCAGCATGGGAAGCCTGTTCCTCGACAAAAGAGGCAGATAAGAATATCAAATTGATCCCTCTGACTGCTCAGGGACTGGGAATATACTACAATAAGGCTAATTTCGAACTCGCTGGTGTTGATACATCTACCGTACCAAGCGACTGGGACACTTTCCTCGACACCTGTGAACAGCTGAAGCAGGCAGGGATCACTCCTATCATCTCTGGTAATGGTGGAATGCCATTTGGAATCGACTTCGCCTATAGAACCATCCTTGCAAACTTCTATGGTAAAGATCTGACCGGCTTCAGTGACGGAACAGCAAATTTCACAGATGAAGAGTTCATCGCAGCTACACGAATGCTCAAGACTCTGTTTTCAAAAGGTTATGTCAATGTAGAGAATGCGACTATGCCCTACTTCATGGATGCTATCGAACGATTCAAAGCCGGTGAAGGTGGATTCTTCTTTGGGCTCACATCAGATATCGCACACTGGAAAGATTTCGGTGAAGCATTCGGATATGAGAATCTAGGATATATGCCATCAATCAACTCTTCTGAAGCTAAATACAGCGACAGACAGTCCAATCAGGGTGCAGGTATCGCTTTTGGTATCGTCAATGACTCTGAACATGCTCAAGAGGCTGCCGACTATCTGTACGCCTTGGTTCATGGTGAATCAGCAAGCCTGTTCCTCTCGAGGACGGGAGCTATCGTCCCTAATAAGGCACTCCCTATCGAGAACGAATCTCTTGCAACGGTAGTCGATTACATGAGTAACAATGGTGTACCAGATTTCTATGTACAGCTAGATGCAGCCTTCGGTTCAGAGATGTATAACTACATCCAACTCTTCTTCCTAACTGAAGAGATCACTCTCAACGAATATATTGAGAAACTACAGAAAGCTTACGAACTCAATCTATAGGACCTCCCTCCTTTTCAGCAGGGGTCTTCAGATAGGCCCCTGCTGATTATATCTTTGACAGGAACAACATATGAAACGCAACTTTTCCATACAACGACAGGAACAGCGGGACGCCTTCATACTGGTAACCCCCCTTCTCTTACTCATGCTGGTATTCACCGTCTATCCGGTCATCTCCAATTTTTATTACAGTTTCACCGAATGGAAGGGCTTCGGTACCGCAGAATGGGTAGGATTGAAGAACTATGCCAAGGCAATCCAGGATGATAAGTTCTGGCACTCATTGAAGAATCTCGGTACCCTTGTGCTCTATATACCATTTGGAGTATTCATCCCTCTACTCCTTGCCGCAATCCTCAGGGAAGGGTTGAAGGGATGGACATTCTTCAGGAGCATCATCTATCTTCCAACGATCTTAGGATATGTAGTCTTAGGAACGATCTTCAGTATCATCTTCAGTCAGACAGGCCCTATCATCGAATTCCTGTCGGCCATAGGGGTTGAGAATGCAGCTGCGATCAACCTGCTTGGCAGTTCGAAGAGTGCGATACATATCGTGGCAGTACTGTTCGTCATATTCACGAAGATCGGTTTCGGGACCATATTCTTCCTCGCAGCCATGAGCGGCATCGACTCAAGCATGTTTGATGCAGCGAAGATCGATGGTGCAGGCTGGTGGCGTGTGTTCTTCACCATCACCGTTCCAAGCATCTCCTTCTCCATACAGTTCTTTTTGGTCCTTCAATTCATCGAGGTCTTTGCCAGGATGTACAGTTTCATCTACACCCTCACCTATGGAGGTCCGGGTTTTGCGACCTATACCCTTGAGTTCGGTATCTATCGACAAGGTTTTCAGGTCTTCAAGATGGGGTATGCCTCGAGCTGGGCGGTCATCCTCTTTCTCCTTTGTGCAGTGATTGCAGCATTCCAGATCCATTTGATCAAAAAAGGAGACCTGATATGACATCTTCTAGCTATAAGAGAAACCAATTCTTAGCCCGGACGGGGGTATACCTCTTCCTGATCCTCGTGACCTTCATCAGCCTCTATCCGATCTATTTCTCATTCATCTCAAGCTTCAAGGGGGTCCAGGAGTTCACCTACAGCAAGAACACCCTACCCTCAGTCTGGGTCCTCGATGGATATGACTATGTCTTCAGGAATCTCGGGATCCTCAGATATCTTACCAATTCCATCATTACAGTCAGTTTTGGACTTATCGGATATCTGTATATCTGTAATGCTACGGGATTTGCCTTGGGTATGCTGAGATTCAAGATGAAACTCCCGATCTTCTCATTTCTACTCTTCTTTCAGATCTTCCCTCAGATGGTGATCGCATCTCAGGTCTATCGAATCTGTTCTCAATTGGGTCTCATCAATACCAGATTAGGACTCATCCTGGTATGGATCACCTACTTTGGGCCATTCGGGACCTATATCATGGCAACCTACTATGCGACTATGCCGAGATCTCTGCTGGAATCTGCAAGGATCGATGGAGCTCATATCTTCCAGCAACTCTTCCATATCATGATCCCTATGGCAAAGCCGATGATCGGGACCATCGGAATCGTAGGATCACTAGCAATGTGGACAGAACTGCCCTTCTCACTGTTGCTTATCCAGAAGCCGGAGTTACGCCCCCTATCATTGGGAATAGCGATCATGAAGGGTGAACACGGGATACCTGTACCGACACTATCTGCAGCTATCATCTTATCGATCATCATCCCTGTCATACTCTATCTTTTCTTCCAGAGATCGATACATCAGGGATCTACCGCAGGTGCGGTAAAAGGCTAGGAATAAACTCGTATGAAACCAGGAACAGATTTTTTAACCGTGATGGCTGACTTTGATCAGCACCCTGATGCGATACTCTGGAGAGCAGGTTCTCCAGAACAGGTAACCCCATCAGAGACGGGAATCCGATTAGTTATCCCCTTCAGACCCTTCGGTCTCTCTCAAGGGTTAGTCATGATCCCAGGACTCGATCAGAGGAATATCTCTCTCACTCTAGAACTATGGGGAGATGAGACGATCCGGCTCACGACTAGACCTCAACTCACTGAGAGCCCTATGATAGTCCGAGGAAACGGTCCAATCAACGGAATATTATCGGTAATAGAAGAACCTCTACGTTGGGTGATAACTGATGACAGAAAGCATGTCTATGCGACCTTCCTCAAATACCAAGAGCCGATCAAGGGATGGAGCGAACAGATCCCAGAATCGAATGATTCCCTCTCAGGGACCTTAGAACTAGGATGTTCTATTCCTTTCTCATCCTATGATCAGTTCTTCCCAGGCAAAGTTGAATCCTTACCGATCGCCTTCCTAACCTGGAATGATCCTGATGAAAATGAGAACTGTACGAGCCTCTTCAGTCTCACCGCAGATATCAACGAACATTTCGTCGGTACTGGTGAACGCTTCTCAAGAATGGATCTTGCGGGAAAAAGCATCGTTTTAGAGAATACCGACGGGTTGGGAGTCAATAGTAGAAGAGCCTATAAGAATGTACCTCTCTATATCTCAAGTAGGGGGTATGGTCTATTCATCCATACTACACACCACGTGAGGCTCTCCTTTGCTGATGTCTCATCACGAGCAGTCCAAGGTTCTTCCGAAGAGGCAGAACTTGACCTCTTTCTCTTTGGTGGTAAGAATCCAGAGAAGATACTCTTCCATTATCGGGAGCTCACAGGATTTCCCCCAACCCTTCCCACCTGGAGCTATGGGATGTGGATGAGCAGGATGACCTATTTCAGTGCACAGGAGATCAAGGAGATCACTACAAGGCTGAGAAGAGAGAAATACCCCTGTGATATGATTCATATCGATACAGGATGGTTTGCGAAAGACTGGGTATGTGAGTGGAAATTCAGTGAGAAGAACTTTCCCGATCCTGAAGGGTTCCTAAAAGATCTGAAGGATGATGGTTTCAGAGTCTCTCTCTGGCAGACCCCAAATATCGGGCAGGGAAATGAACTGTTAGAAGAGGCCCTCGAAAGACGGTACCTTGCACCACAAAAGGAAGTTACTAGTAGTAGTTTTGGTTCTGATTTCTCGGGACAGGACTTTGGTGGGCAGATCGATTTCACCAATCCTGAGGCTGAAACATGGTACCGGAATAAGATCGGAAGACTGCTGGATATGGGAGCTGCAGTGATCAAGACTGATTTTGGTGAGAAGATCCAGAAGAATGCTGATTACCTCAATATGAGTGCTGAAGAGCTTCATAATATCTATGGGCTACTCTACCAACGAGCAGCCTTCGCTGAGACTCAAAAAAGAACTGGGGAAGGGATCATCTGGGCTCGTGCAGGTTGGGCAGGTTCACAAAGATATCCCCTCCATTGGGGTGGTGATGCTGCAGCGACCTGGGACGGAATGGCCTCGACAATCAGAGGAGGACTTCATCTGGGACTATCAGGCTTCGGATTCTGGAGCCATGATGTTCCGGGTTTCCATGGTATTCCTGAATTCATGAATACCCTTCCTACCGATAACCTCTATATGAGATGGACCCAACTCGGAGTCTTCTCTTCTCATCTTAGGTATCATGGGACCTCTCCTAGGGAACCCTGGTACTACCCGCATATAGCTCCATTGATCAGAAAATGGTTGAACCTCAGATACAAGTTGATCCCCTACTTTCTTGAACAGGCAAAGATCACTGCATCGACTGGTTACCCTATCTTCAGGGCTATGGTCTTTAGGGATCATGAAGATCCAACCTGTTGGCATATAGATGATCAGTACTACTGTGGTGAGGATCTTCTCATTGCCCCTATCATGAATGATGAAGGGGTCCGAGACGTATATCTCCCAGAAGGGAACTGGGTCGACCTGTGGACAGGAGAAAGACATGACGGCAGTAGATGGCTCAAAGGACTCAAGCACCCTCTAGAGACCCTTCCAGTCTTCGTTAAAGCTGGAACGGTGATCCCATTCTATCCAGAGATCGTACAGCATACCGGAGAGATGGATCAATCAAAGGTCGAATACTTGAATATTGATGAATCTTTTAAAGGGATAGAACTATAGTAGAGTCGCAGGAGTCGTTCCTCATTATCAGACACGGTTATGCTAGCTCTTCGATAACACATGCAATTCTGAAAAGCCTTTGTAAGAGATCTCTCCTACTCATGAGACTCTTGTAGCCTATTGATAGTCTTCTTCAGATAGGCATCATCTAAGGGTCTTCTCAATGACAAGACTGCAACGATCCCAAGTGTGACAAGCTCAGCCAAGGGGACAGTCAACCACAACCCTATATCTCCGAATATCAGAGGTAAGGTATAGAGAAAGAAGACAAAGAGCACAAAAGACCTTGATAATGCAGTGATCGCTGACTCCCTCGCATAATGAATACTGGTGAAATACATAGAGATAGTTATATTCATACCCATAGGGAGGAAGGACCAGCTGTAATATTTGGTGATCTGCGAGGTCAATGCTATGACATCAGCATCACCTCGAGTGAATAAAGAAGCGATAGACTCACTGAATAACACCAAGATTGAGAGTGATAGTACAGAGATTACGATATTCGTTTGCAAAGCTATCCGTTTGAAGGCTCTGATCCTATCACGATCACCGACCCCGAGATTATAACTCAATCCTGGTTGGACAGCTTGTGCGATACCGAAGAAGACCATCAACGTGATCATCGTCATATACTGAATGATACTATATGAGGCAACCCCAATACTCCCGATCCTAGTGATAAGTGCCATATTAAAGAGGATCGTACTGAGACCGACTGAGAACTCATTGATGAATTCGGATACACCGTTATAGAGCATATGAGCGATCTTCCTCGATTTGAATACCGGTCTTACCAGCTTATAGGAGGTATTGCCCCGGCAGATATAGATCCAGAAGACTACCATGGGGACTATCTGTGACAACCCAGTTGCAAAAGCTGCTCCTCGAAGTCCCCATCCGAATCTGACGATGAACAGGTAATCGAGGATGATGTTAATCACCGATGATATCACTAGGGTTATCGATGGGAAGACCGGCCTTCCATCATTCCTGATGAATACATCTAGGATCCATGCATGCATGAAGGGGATGAAGAAGAGTAACAGTGGAGTCATATAGGTTCTGATCTCATCTTCGAGTCCCCCTTTGATCCCGAAGAACTCTGAGAGAGGAGCTGCAAAGATGATTCCGAGAATCATGAATAGAGTTGCAGCCACGGTTACGAGTATTGAGGTGACCGTAAAGGTGTTTCTTGCTGCAGCAATATTACCTGCGCCGATCTCAGCTGAGGCGGTAGTGGTCCCTCCAGTCCCGATCATGATAGCAAAACCGATCGCTAAAGAGGTAATGGGGTAAACGATACTCACACCTGCTAAGGCATCAGTTCCCACATAACGCCCAATGAACAGTCCATCAACAATACCAGCAAGCGAGAGAGTGACCATTCCCAACACTGAGGGTATAGCATAGTTGATGAAAGTCTTTACGACTGGACTCTTTCCCAAGTCTATTTTCTCTTTTGGCATGGATTTATCTTCCTCTCAGCAATAACGTAGTGAAAACCTCTAAGAAAGTCCATGATATGGCTAGGCTATTTTATGAAACGCCTCTTTTCAGTTAACAATCATCTACTACTAGACGCTCAATCAGACGTATCGTATAGTATCGTTCATGAAAGATAAAAGAATCGAGAAGGCCTATGAGTTGGGCTTCTCATATGAGAAGCAATTCAAAGGTTGTGCACAGTGCACGATAGCCGCCATACAGGATACATTAGATATTAAGAATGATGAAATCTTTAGAGCAGCGAGCAGCCTCGCTATGGGTGGAGGTCTCACCTGTGCAGGCGCCTGTGGTGGGGTCAGCGGAGGAGCGATGATGATCAGTCACCTCTACGGTCGACGAAAAGAGTTCTTCGAGGGTGATGATGAGATGAAGATTACCTCCCATCGATTGACCCGGGAACTCCACCAAAGGTTCATCGACACCTATGGGACTGTGATCTGTGGAGAAATCCATCAGAAAATCTTCGGAAGAAACTACGATATAAGGATCCCGGAGGAGAAACTCCAATTCAACGAGGATGGTGCTCATCGTGATAAGTGCACTTCTGTGGTGGCGAAAGCTGCAGCCTGGACGGTTGAGTTGATCCTTGAAGAGCAACAGAGAAGATCAGTCAACACCTGATGTGATAAGACTTTTCTAAGACGAATAAGACCCCAATCATTGGATCGATCCAACAATTGGGGTTTTGTTATAAACTGGCTTCTCTCATCAACCCTGAGGGCCACCACCTTGAGGGGGTGCAAATTCACTTGCCGCAGGGAATTCGAAGTAGTCTTCATCAAGATATGGCCAACCTGAAGAGAAATCACTGATAGAGAATAGCTCTTCTGCAGTTGGTACTCTCCAATCGGTAATACCAGCGAGTTCCAGATTCTCACAATATTCCTCAGCTTCGCTAATACTCATATGTTCATCACTTGGAACTACTTCCCAGATCAATCCAGTATTATTATCGGTGACCGTACCATCACCATTATCGGTGAAATCGAAATCTACCGTGCTGTAGGTGGCATCCTGACCATAATAGTCTTCACCAACTTCAGGTGCTATGACCTGTCCATCACCATCATAACTGGAGTCCTGTCCTGTAGAGACAACTTTACTCTCAGCAGCATCATAATATCGTGAGTCTATCCTTACAGCACGAACACTGTTGATCATATTATCGCCACCCTCAAGGAATGCGCTACTCTCAGTATATTTAGGTGAGAATCTTACACCACCAGCGCCATGGGAATCTTCACCATCATTTCCTACCGCATAACCGAAGGCAACATACCATGCATAGTAGTAGGTCGGATCCTGGAAACTGAAATAGGCACTAGTACTTGTCCAGTAGTAGTAATAGGGATTATCTTCACTAAACTCGATACAGGTGAAGTAATCAGCATCTATTGCCGGATAGGTTCCACTATAATCGAGGAGACTCTGAAGTTCTTTCACATCAGGTAGTTTCCAGTCTGTGTAACCTGCATAATCAAGATTCTCACAATAGGCTAGAGCATCTTTCCAATCCATGGCATCACTGCTATCTGTGGCCATCCACATCAGACCGGTCGAAGTATCGGTGATCGTACCATCACCATTATCAAGGTAGGAATCAGTACTGGTACTGGTAACACTCTCGTTTCTCAGTTCTCCATCCTCATAGCTACCCTCGAAGGTATAATCGGTACCATAGACACTTCCGCTTACCGCACGGACATGCTTTGCCATAGGTCCCGACTCATCACTGGGGTAGGCTTTGATATGACCTGTTGCATGGTTGACGCCAAAAGCAATATTAGTCGTATTTGCTGCTGAACCCTCTTCGGTCACTACATAAACATTGCTAGTCCAGAATTGTCCCTGGTCTTTACTGATACCCTCATCAGCTGACGGGAGATTCTTTGTACTGTTGCAACTCATGACCATGACCGCAGATATGAGTGCAAGTGAAAGCAGTAATAGATTCCTGATGATCTTCTTCATAATGGATTCTTCCTTATAATCTTTTTGATACCCTATCCTACACAGGAAATATGTATGAATTATGTTTTTTATCTCATTCCAGAAAAATCTATAAACCCGTATCGTTTTACAAAAAAACTGATTCATGACATAGTACTCTCATACCATCATTGTCACAAAGGAGTGAAACATGAGTAACCTTACTATCGTAGCAAGAATAGAGACAAAACCAGATCGAGTCGAACTCGTCAAGAAAGAATTATTAAAGTTGATCGAACCTACAAGGGCAGAAGAGGGATGTCTTCAGTACGACCTTCATCAGGATAATGATAATCCAGCAATCTTCCTCTTCTTTGAGAACTGGAGCACCAGAGAGCTGTGGCAGGACCATATGAAGAATGACGATCTTGCTGCATATTCGGTGGCAACTGAAGGCTCGATCGTTGATTTCACCGTCAATGAGATGACTCTGGTATAGCGGTCTTTCAACCATCTTGTATGAACACCTACGAGAGGGGGGACTGTTATGAAGTCGTTGAGAAAATACAGCTCCTCTGTGATTATGAGACTCAACTATCCCAGAACTCTGCAAGAACAGAGCTTACCTCTTCACACCTGACATACCAAGCATCATCATACTCTTCTGGTAACAGAGCCTTGTAGACTGGACTCTGAAATCTGCCATCCAACAAGAGGATGACTCCTCTGTCATCGGTAGACCTGATCACACGGCCTGCTGCTTGAAGGACCTTGTTGAGACCGGGATAACGGTTAGCATAATCAAAGCCGTCCTTATCATGATCTTCGAAGTACTGTTTCAAAATATTCCCACGGGTAGAGAGACCGGGAAGCCCAGTACCGATGATAGCAACTCCGAGCAGAGAGTCCCCGACAAGATCTATTCCTTCAGAAAAAAGCCCACCAAGTACACAGAGAGATAACATAGCATGATCCCTCTCCTCATCGAAGGAGGAGAGAAAACTATCTCGATCATCTTCACTCATGTACTTGGTCTGTTCAGAGAGGAAGAAGTCCATTTCCTGCTCCTCAAGGACCTCTCTCACCGATACAAGAAAACTATAGGAGGGAAAGAAGGCCATATAGTTCCCGCATCTAGCAGATACCATGGAGATGAGATAGGAGGCAATTCTCTCATACTCTGATCTACCTCTTCTCGAGAAACGACTTGTGACATCAAGACCAACAAGGAGTCTTCTCTGCTCTTTTCTGAAGGCACTCTCAGAGATGAAGGCATAGATGTCATCACACTCTTTGAGAAGCTCAACATAGTAGGGGAGAGGAAGCAGTGTTGCAGAGAAGAAGATCGAGGACCTGCAGTCCTGCAACCGCTCCTCCATGATCGGTCTGGTATCGATACAGTACAGAACGAGGAGGACCTCCTCCTCCCTATTCTCTAGATAGAAGCGATAATCCTCATGTTCCCGTTCATACATGGCTCTGAAGTGTCGAAGATCGTGAAAGAGATCAGGCAGGGCGATCTCAAGCGAGAATTCGACATGTTCCTGCATGAAGGTATTGATCTTATCGATCGTCTTTTCAATCAGTTCAGCTATAGCATCGAGTTCCTCTAACAGAACAAGCTTTTCATCATAGATAGTCATAGCAAGAAGAATCTCATCCAAGAGTTTCTTGATTCCCCGTCCCTTTCGTCCGAGCCCCTTCCTGATCTTCAAAATATCCTTGGAGGAGAGCTCTGTACTGTACATCTCTCTTGCTCTCTCTACCATGTTATGGGCCTCATCTACAAGAAACAGATAGTTTGCCTCCTCATCTGGAGGAAAGAAACGCTGTAGTCTCACATGTGGGTCGAAGGCATAGTTGTAGTCCAGCAGAAGGATGTCACACCAGATCGAAAGGTCCAGAGAGAGTTCAAAGGGGCACAGGAAATGTTCTTTTGAGACCCTCTCTATAAGGGGAAAGTAGAACTCCTCTTCGTGTGAGAGAAGCTCGAAGATCACCTCTGGAGCTCGATCATAATAACCTTTAGCATAAGGGCAGACCTCCGGTCTGCAATCCACATACTCACAGAAACAGGCCTTTCCCTTGGCGACTAGCTCTAAGGAACGGACCTTGAGCCCCTGTTCTCTCAAGGTCGCGATACCACCTTTTGCAGCATTCCGGGTGACAGTCTTCGCAGTTAGATAGAATATCTTTCCTGCAAGCCCCTCCCCAACCGCCTTAAGTGCAGGGAAGAGTGTAGAGAGAGTCTTCCCTGTCCCTGTAGGGGCCTGGAGGAACATCTGCTTCTCCTGTTTGATCCCAGTATAGATCCGCCTCATCAGATCGAGTTGACTTGCCCTATAGGAAAAAGGGAACTCAAGTGTTGAGGAGGACTCTCTATAGACCTCGAGCCAGGCGTTCTCCTTATCCCTCCATGCTCGGTAGGAGGTGATAAGGTTATGGAACCAGACTTCAAGTTCCTCATGAGTAAATGAATAGTCGAAATATCTGATATGGCCATTCTTGAGACTGATATAGGTCATCTTCACCTTGACCTCAGAGACCTTGTTCTTATCTGAGAGAATGAAGGCATAGCATTTTGCCTGGGCAAGATGTTCAGGGTATGGGACTTCAAGGTTCTCTATCCGCTTCATGACACCTTTGATCTCTTCGATGACCGGTATCATCTCCTCATAGAAGAGTCCATCAGCACGGCCGGAGATCACAATATCATAAGCTTCACCCGCTGAGCGATGACTCAGGGAGACTTCACTCTCATACTCATCCCCATGACTCTTCTGGATACGTTGATGAGCTCTTGTCCCAAGGAGCATGGCTTCAGCTTTCAAGGAGGGGACACGAGAAGAATCTATATCTCCACCGACGTTGGTAACCTCGACAAAACGCCTGACTGACAGTCTGATCTCATCCATGTTCGCTCCTTGAGACAAATCATAAGGGACTGAATAGAAAATGCATAGAGAGCCATTCACTTTTATCTTATAAATCGGTAAAAATGCAAATGTTATTTACACCTACCCGGCTATCCCCTACACTGTAAAGAGAAGAGTGAGGAATAGATGGGAACACATAGTATTGAGATCAACGATCTGACAAAGATGTATGGGAAGAACCGGGGGATCGATGGGGTCTCCTTCTCTGTTGAGAAGGGTGAGATCTTCGGTTTCATCGGTCCTAATGGGGCAGGAAAGACAACGACTCTCAGAATACTGGTAGGGCTCATCTTTCCGACGAGCGGGAGTGCTACCATCTTCGGTAAAGACTGCATCACCGACGGCAGTTCTATTCGTGAGGATATAGGCTATCTTCCAGGAGAGGTCTTCTTCTATGAGAAGATGCGAGTAGGACAGATGCTCTCCTACTCAGCGAGTTTCTATAAGAAAGACTGCACCAAACGTATGAACGAACTCGTTGAACGATTAGAGATCGACACCTCGAGGAGACTCGACTCCCTATCCTTCGGAAACAGGAAGAAAGTCGGGATCGTCTTGGGACTTCTCCATTCCCCTAGTCTCATCATTCTCGATGAACCAACGATAGGGCTTGACCCACTCATGCAGCAGACATTCTTCGATATCATCAAAGAGGAACAGCAGAAGGGATCTACCGTCCTGTTCTCCTCTCACATCCTCAGTGAGGTCCAGAAACTCTGTGACCGGCTGGCCATCATCAAAGAGGGTAAGATCATCCGTATCGATGACGTAGCTTCGATCAATAGAGAGGCATACCGCAAGTACTCCATCGTCTGTGATACCCTGAAAGCCTCAGATTTCTCAGATGGTGGTTTCTCAGAGTTCATCCAGAAGGGAAATGAGATGTCTTTTCTCCATAGTGGTGATATAAACAAGGTATTGACGTTAGTCGCAGACCATCGGATCATCGATATGAAGATAGCAGAACCTACTCTTGAAGAGATCTTCATGAACTATTATCGGTAGGTGAATATGAAGACATTCCTGTTGGAACTAAAAAGAGGTGTGCTTACCACAATCATCTGGCTCACTACGATAACAGCCTTTACCTGGGTCTATTTCACGATGTTCGAGACACTCAGCAGCGATATGCTCGTACATATCCTTGCCGATTTTCCCGAAGAGTTCCTGAAGGCCTTCGGTATGGATACTGATTTCACCACGGTCTTGGGATATTTCTCCATGCTGGGACTCTATCTAGTCCTCTTCGGTGCGATATTTGCAGCAAACCTGGGTTTGCATGCCGTATTACCAGAGGAGATGGAGAGAACCGCTGACTTCCTGCTGACTAAGCCTATCATCAGAAGCAAGCTTCTGACACAGAAGATCCTCGCTGATCTCATTCACCTGATACTCTTCGCAACGACCATCGGTCTATCGAACTATCTATTCATCAGGCTCTATACCGGAGGGCTAGCTTTTGAGATTCACTCCTATCTGATCATGATCTTCGGTATCTTTCTCATGGAGGGGCTCTTCTTCTCCCTAGGTCTGTTGATATCGATGTTGGTGAAACAGCTAGACTCTCCCTTGTCAGTCTCAGTAGGACTCTCAGTCGGTTGTTATATTCTGGCCACCTTCAATACCATCCTCGATGAGACGTTCTTAGGATACATCGTACCCTTCTCCTATGTGAAGTTCACCTACATAGCAGAGACCGGTAGCATGAGGTCCTACGGACTGGTGATCAGCCTTATCGTGATTGTTTTCAGTATTGCGGCAAGTTATCTGTTATACGAAAGACGCAATATAGCATCTGCTACCTAAAGGAATAGAACCTATGAATATCATTCTACGAGAGTTGAGAGCGAACCTGAAAGGATTGATCATCTGGTGTATAGGGATCATTGCCCTTGTCAGTGGGGCTAGTACTGAATTGGGAACACTGCAAAATGAGTCGTTCGATATCGCAGAGGTCATGAAGATGTTCCCTGAGTCCATGTATGAGGCACTCTCCTTCGATCTGATCAATTTCAATACACCTGAAGGCTATTTCAGTTATATAGGGGAGTATCTGACGATGCTCGCAGCTCTCTATGCAGTCCTTGCAGGAGTGAACATCCTCTCGAAGGAACTGCGTAAGAAGACTTCAGAGTCACTCTTCACGATGCCGGTCACTCGGAGTCATATCATCAGGATGAAGTTCGTCGCAACCCTGATAAACTCTTTGATCTTTACCGGAGTCCTCTATGTCGGAACCCTTTTCTCTTTCATGAGATTCGAGCCCACCCAAGAGTTCTTCACAAGACTCCCACTCTACTTCCTCTTCGTCTTCGTCGTGATGGTCCTCTTCCTCTCTGGTGGGCTGTGCCTCTCTGTCCTCTCAAAGAACCAAAAGCGTACTGGTGCGATAGCAGCAGGGATCACCCTACTGCTCTATGTACTCACCTTTCTCGTAGGGATCCATGAGTCTTTCGGTTTTCTGAAATATATCACCCCGTTCGAATATTTCTCTGCTATCACTATCCTGAGAGGAGATCCTGTTGCCGGTTATAGCTTTGTGGTGACTCCGCTACTCATCATACTGTTTGCGGGAATATCACTTACTAAGATTACTAGTAAAGATATAGTTTAGGTCATTCACCTACAGTGATGATCCGCTTGAACTGTCCCTTATTGACCGTAGCTCGATCTACGATGGTAAACCCTGCAGTCTCTATGATCTCATCCATATCTTCAAAAGTGATGATCACACAGCGTTTTGAGATATGTCGAAGACTCTTGATCAGAGCCTGCTGTTTCTCAGGTGTCGTATGGGTGAAGATACCATAGGGAAGATCAAGGATCGCCGCTTGAAAAGTCTCGGTGATCTTATGCATGTCCTGCTTTGTCACAAGTCTATCAAAGCCGAAATAGTTAAGGTTCTTATTGGCCTTATCAGCAATAGGCCAATTGAGTTCATACCCTTTGACATCTATTCCCATGGAGGCTGCTTCGATGACCACCGTACCAATGCCACAGCAGGGATCTACCAAGGAGATATCAGTCGTCGGTCCGACTGCAATATTCACGAGGGATCGTGCGGTCCTGACGGTAAGAGCGTTACTATAGGTATGAGGTTTCAGATCATGGTTATTCCAGGAGGTATCGCTGTTCTCGTAGACCCCGAAGATCCACTGTCCCTCGAGACAGGTGATACCAAGAAGATGCTCTGGGGTGTACATTTCGACCTCACCGTTGATGAGGGCACCGAGTTCAGCAGCAATCTGCAACCAATCATGGTAACCGAGCCCACCGCCTGGGACTGAGAACCGGGCGAATTTGAACTCTTCGAAGCTCAGAGGAAGCTCTCTCAGAAGCTCTTTGAGAGACTCAAGGGAGTCTGTCTTATAGATGACTGTGATACAGCATTTGATGAAGGCACTTCGGGAGGGAGGAATATGAATATCAGAGAGGATATATTTCTTCTCAGCCTCTATACCAAAGAGTGTACGCATCTCAAGAAGCGCAAGCTCCCGCTCGAAGGTCGGGTAGTTGATGACATAAAGATATTCAGTGACCGGTGGTTCAGGCAAGAGAGCTCCTTTTACATAACAGGTTCATCTAAAAAGAAGTATACGGGGTTTCTGTGCGTATGTCGAATCAAACTCGTGAGAGATCGAGATCATCAGTCTTGATTCTGTCGACGAACTTGTTCATCTTCTTCTCTATGATCCAGAAGTGGTGTTCCTCTTCCGGTGATATCAAAGATATAGCCTTACCATGTCTTTGAGCCCTTCCCGTTCGTCCAATCCTATGAATGAACATCTTAGGAGAACGAGGCAACTCGTAATTGACCACATAGGGAAGATACTCGATGTCGATACCACGGGCGAGGATATCAGTTGAGACCAATACCGGTAGTTTACCATTCTTGAACTTCGTCAGAAGATCAGTTCGTGCTCCCTGAGACTTCTTCCTGTGGATCGCACGTGCCTCGATCCCATTCTTCCTGAGTTTCTCCGCTACCCTGTCTGCTCTCGTGACAGAGGAGGTGAAGACAAGGACCTGTTTCATCTCGCAGGTATGGATCAGATATCGCAGCATAGGGCCCTTCTCGCTCTCAGCCACCATATAGGCAGCCTGTTCGATAAGATCTATATCGGTCTCTTCTGCTTCTACCTTGATCACAAGGGGATCGTGCAGGAGGATCTGATGAATCTGTTTCACATTGTCATTGAGGGTTGCTGAGTAGAGCAGGTTCTGTCTCTTTGCAGGAAGCATCGCTATGATCTGATTCATCTCTTCAGTGAAGGCAGTATTGAGCATCTTATCGGCCTCATCGAGGACGAGAGTCTTCAGATCTGAGAAATGTACCGCTTTTGACTCTACGAGTTGTAGCAGTCTACCAGGAGTTGCGACAAGTATATCTGTATGCTGCATACCCATCATCTGAGGATTGATCGATACTCCTCCGAATACTGCTCTCGATCGTATCTTCTTCTTGAAGCTCCCTGCAAAGGTGGCGAAGACCTCATTGACCTGTCCTGCTAGTTCCCGTGTCGGTACTAGTACCAGAACATGAATATGTCTATCTCGTTTTGTCTGAATCTTCTGAAGGTTCGTCAGAATAGGAAGGACATAACTCGCAGTCTTTCCTGAACCTGTCCCTGCGATACCGAGGACATCTCGCATCTCAAGGATCGCTGGGATTGCCTCTGACTGAATCGGATAGGGTTCTAAGAATTCCTGTGCTGCCAGTTCAGGGAGTAATGCATTCGATAATCCCAAAGTCTTAAAAGACATATATGCTTCCTTGTAGTGAAGAGTAGGAAATACCTAGGGTATAGAGGATCTGAGAAAAAGTGAATCCCTCAAAAACGTTCCTGACCAAATGGTCAGGATATTTATCATCTATAAGATGATCAACTCAGAAATCGAGAAGAGCAATACGGTTTGAGCCTCATACGGTGAATACGAAAGAAGATACTCAAACAAGAACCCCTGTTTAGTCGTCACTCCCTATCTCCCAAGAGCTGATGACCCCCTTGAGTAATCTAATAAATGTATCTTTTACCTTCATGCCGGTCTCGATCACCTCTTCTGTAGTCAGCTTCTCATCGAGGATTCCTGATGCCATGTTCGTAAGGCAGGTGATACCAAGGAGTCTCATAGAAAGATAGGCAGCCGCGATCGCCTCTGGGACTGTCGACATACCTACGGCATCACCACCAAGGGTCCTGATCATTCTGATCTCTGCAGGAGTCTCGAAGTTTGGCCCCGGATAAAGATAGTAGACGCCCTCTCTGATCTCCAAGCCCTGCTCTGCTGCAGTCTTCTTTGCGATATCTCTGAGTTCTTTGGTATAGACATCTGACATATCGAAGAATCGCATCCCGAAGTCCTCACAATTTGGGCCTCTTACGGGGCTGTCCGGAAGCAGCTTGATATGATCCTTGATCAACATCAGATCCCCGACATTCCAATCAGCATTCACACATCCTGCCGCATTGGTCACGATCAGGTTATCGATACCCATCGATTTCATGACATAGATCGGGTAGACGATAGTCTCCATATCATAGCCTTCATAGTAGTGGAATCTTCCCTGCATACAGAACAGGGTCTTCCCACCGAGATCCCCGATGACCAACTGGCCCTCATGCCCCGGTGCAGTGGAGGCTGGAAAGTTGGGGATCTCAGCATAGGGGATAGTCACCCTGTTCTCAAGTTCCCCGGCAAGCTCTCCAAGCCCACTACCGAGAATGATCCCAATATCTGCCTTACGGTTCAATCTCCCTTTTAGGAAATCTACCGTTTCGGCTAACTCTTTCTTGAATACATCAATATCTTTCTTCATCTTTATATCTCCTATTTCATCCCGTTGATCTCAGCCATTTGCTGATCATTCAACTCCACCATCGGTGCACCCTGACTCTTGAGTTGCTCATAGGCTAGAGTCATCTGGGCTGCTCTCTCTAATAGGTCCATCTTATCGAAGGCGGTCAAGAGGGACTTACCAAGAGCAAGAGCCCCATGATTCTGGAGAAGCATCACATCATGAGTCTTTCCGCACTCCTCTACGAGGTCTGCTAGTGAATCTGTACCCATCAGGGCATAGGGGACGATGACCGCCTCCTGCATGAAGAAATAGCTCTCAGCTGTCAGTCTCGTATTGATAGCACACGTAGCCTCACTGGCACTGAAGACAGAGCAGTAGATCGGATGGGAGTGAACGACAGCATTCACATCAGGTCTTGCGATAAGGAGTCTCCGATGCATCTCAGATTCGATACTCAGTTTCAATTCAGGGTTATAGTTGGTCCCATCAAATCCTACGACAGCGATCATCTCAGGTTCGAGACAGCTCTTATCGAGGCTTGAAGGGGTGATACAAAAGAGTTCCTCATTCAATCTGAAGCTTATATTCCCTCCAGAGACTGTGGTGAGCCCTCTTTGATAGAGGCGTGCCATGATATCGGCGACCTCTTTCCGTTCTTTGTAAAAATCAATCATCTTTCACTTCCATAGTAATCATAGAGTTCGGACGTATCGAGACATCCTTTATCAGTCACAACACCTGTGACGAGTTTTGGTGGGGTAAAATCGAAAGCCGGGTAATACCCCTTCACTCCCTCCATGACGCTTCGCTGTCCAAGGGCCTGCAGAACGAACTCAGGATCTCGCTCCTCTATCACCACGGAGTCTCTATCGGGATGTGCCAGGTTCGGTTTACCATTCACATAATAGGGAATCGAGAGGTAATCGCAACATAGCGCGATCTGAAAGGTACCTACCTTGTTGACGACCGTCCCATCCATACAGATCAGATCTGCAGCTGAGGTGAATACATCGACTTTCTTCTTTTCAAGTACATACCCGGGCATATTATCGGTGATGACTGTTACATCAAAGCCCATATCACAGATACAACTCGCAGTGAGTCTTGCTCCCTGAAAATAGGGTCGGGTCTCAGGACAGATATACTTGATATCCTTGTTCTCCTGCCTACAATGCTTGAGCATCATACCGACAACAGTCTCAGCCCAGCACTGGGTCATGACCGTCCCTGAGGTCGGAAACTTCTCGACGAGGTACTTACCCATCACATCACAGGAGGCGTATATCTCACCATAATAGGTGATACAGGTATCAAAAGCTGCGACGACCGGATCTTTTCCCGCCTCTTTAGCGAAGAGGGCCGCCACTTCACATCTCTCTACGATCTCTTTCATATGTGCAGAGGTCGTCGGACGGGCAGTATAAAGAGTCTTCCCTGCCTGTTGGATGAAATCCTTGAATCCCAGGACACCAAGAGACCTTGCCTCATGACAGGCAAGAGCCATACCCATACCTGCAGCAAAATAGGGGCCCCAGCTCTGGGTGACCATATCGGTGATAGCCTGTGCTACCTCTTTATGGGTAGAGCACTCGACGAATCTGACTTCGATAGGATATATCCTCCGATCGAGTATTCGGACCTTACCATTCTCATACCAGGCGATATTCTTAGCTTGAAGGATGAAGGCCAAGCCGTCGTCAAATGATCTCATGTGTCTCTCCCTTTTCAATTTTGGTTTTTTTGTTTTAGTATGCTTCATTTAAAACTATGGATGAGTAAAAGTCAAGAAAACCTTGGCTTTATTTTGTTTACATTTGGCTTTTTTCGTTTATTATAGAAGAGAGACACTATTGATTACCGATAAAGAGACAACTTGAGAATCAATAAAACGGAGAGAACTAAGATGTTACCTAAAGAGCGAAGAACCAAGATAAAAGAAAGACTCTCCCTACAGGGGAATGTGACAGTCAAAAGATTGGCACAGGATTTCCAGGTGACGATGGAGACGATCAGGAATGATCTTGACTATCTCTGTAAAGAGGACTCTGAGATCATCAAGGTCCATGGTGGGGCCTATCTCTCTGAGAACTCCGAACGACTCATCCCCATGATGCTCAGAGAGAACATCATGATAGAGGAAAAGAACAGGATGGCAACTGTTGCCTGTGATCTCTTTACAGATGGTGATTCGGTCATCCTCGATACTAGTTCATCGGCTATGTTCGTGGCAAAGAGGATCATTGATAGAAAGCTCAGGGTCGTGGTCATCACGAACTCTCTACCGATCACTAACCTTCTTTCTTCACATACCCATGTGAAGGTCATCACATTAGGGGGTAACTTTAATGCTACCCTGCAGTCCTTCATAGGACCCGTACCGGTCCAGACACTCTCGAACTATCATGCTGACTATTCGATCATCAGTCCGACGAAACTCTCTATGGAGCAGGGACTTAGTGATGATAATCAGGAGATCGCGCAGATTCGGATGAATATGCTCAAGAGATGTAAACAGAGGATCCTGCTCGTGGACCGAACAAAATTCGACTGTTCTGAGTTGTTTCATATATGTGGTTTCGATCAGATCGATCAGGTCATCACAGATGAGAGACCTGATGATAGGTGGATAGACTTCTTCAGACTCAGCGATATCACATTGACTATCGTCTAAGTCTGAATCGATCCTAGTTGTTGGTTATCAGGAAAGTTTCGAGACAAGAGAGATCGCTGATCTCACTCCATCTGCCGCACTTGAGATGATTCCTCCGGCATACCCGGAACCCTCACCTATGACAAAGAGATTCTCAAAACCCTCGACCTGTCCGTTCTTCTCTCGAAGGACCTGGATAGGAGCGCTTGATTTATTCTCAAGTCCCATAAGCGTACCATATTCATACCCCTTCACCTTACGTGAGAAGTTCTGTAATCCGGTCTGGAGAGCCGTGACCACACTCGGTGGAAGAAGTGTCCAGATAGGGAACTCCTCGAGTCCTAGAGCATAACTACTCTTGGGAGTCACCCCATGAAGTTTCTTGTTGAGAAAACTTCTTATTGAGACTGCAGGCGCCTTATAGTCAGAGGATACCGCAAAGAACTTCTGTTCAAGGCTCTCAAGCCAATCCAAGGCTTCAAGAGGAGAGACCTCTTTCCCGAGTAGCTTTTCTATCTGAACCCCTGCGACACATGCAGCATTGGCGAATTCACCACCACGGTCATACATACTCATACCGTTCACGATATTCTGTCCTGGGTATGCTGCAGCAGGGACGATAGTTCCTCCTGGACACATGCAGAAGGTATATACCGGATGGTTTGGATCGTTCTGTGTGGTGAGTCTATATTCAGCGGCTTTGACTCCTGGAAGAGTCTCACGCCCCCATTGAGCTTGGTTGATCCACTTCTGAGCATGTTCGACTCGGTATCCGAGTGCGAAGTTCTTATGCTGAAAGGGAACGCCCTTTCTCATCAACATCCGATAGGTATCATAGGAGGAATGACCTGTTGCGATGTAGAGGTAGTCTACATCGAGTGTACCGTTGGTCGTCTCAACCGATGCGATCTTTCCATCTTTCACCTCGATATCGAGTAACTGTGTCTCGAAGAGCATCGTACCACCAAGTTCAGTGAACTGTCTCCGCAGTCTCTTTACGATCTTCTTGAGGTTATCTGTCCCAAGATGAGGATGTGCGAGATACCTGATCTCCTCAGGTGCCCCAGCAGCGATATAAGACTCGATGATGAAGTTCCTCTCGGGCTTTATATGCTTGGACCTACTAGTGAGTTTTCCATCACTGAAAGTTCCAGCTCCACCCTCTCCGAAGGCATAGTTCGCCTTCGGGTTGAACTCGCCACCAGCCTCAAAGGCCTTGATCCCACGACTCCTGCTCTCGACATCTGAGCCTCGTTCGATCAGGGTAACCTGAAAACCGGCTTTCTGAAGGACGAAGGCAGCGAAGAAACCTGCAGGACCGCTTCCGGTCACAAGGATCTTCTCATCATGCTTTCCTTTTGGTATCTCTAAGGTGGGTACACCCGGTAACTCATCTGTATATGCATCTGAACAGACTGCGACACGCATCTTCCAGATGATCTCTTTCTTTTTTCGTGCATCAAGGCTCTTCTTCTGAATGCTGTAGGTGAAGTCCTCTAACCCACTTCTTTTCTGTAATATCTTCTTTAGATCTTCCCCTGTGAATCCAGGAGGTACTGTTAAATCGAACTCTTTATATCCCATAGCCGCATCATTGAGGAAGTAGCCCGAATAGTCAAGGGATATTGCTCTTAAAGAGAAGAGAAATCATTAGTCTGAAGGCCTTTAGTACTTCTCGAGAGCTCCTCAGATAAGCAGCTGTAATTTCTCATAGAGAAAATCCACGAACATATCGAGAAGGAGTTTCCCATCTGCTCTCTTCGATCTTCTTGAATCACCTAGGACCCCATTCTCGGTAAGGGAGTCCATACCCTGAGAGAAGAGGATCTCTAGCTCTTCTGCTCCGACCACACCTGTATAACCTAGAGTAAATAGGTCTCTATGTACATGCTCCTCATCGAGATAGAGCATAGCGGAGGATTCCCAGGCATCAGCATGACCTCCAATCTCCTCGACCGAATAACCAAGGGAGGTGCCAGACCGTCCAAGACATCGCTCAACCTCCAGAAGGTCTGTATAGGCAAGAATCTCTGTACCGGGAAACAGTATCCTCAATTCCGGTAGGATTTCCTCAGTGGGGGCAAAGTTTCCTCCATGGAAGGGGATGATGATGATCCGCTTGAACCCATGGTGAACCAGTGATGAGACATAATCAATCAATAGAGCCTGGAGAGTCTCCTTTCTCAAAGAGATCGTCCCTGCGAAGGAGAGATGATGGGATGAACAGCCAAGATTCACCGTCGGCCCCTGCAAGGTCTTTCCCAATCTTACTGACAGGCGATTTGCAATATACTCCGCTTCTAGCGTATCGGTATGCTCCGGGAGCGCCGGACCATGCTGCTCAGTAGAACCCAAGGAGAACAGTAGCGTATCAAAGCCATCTCGCATCGCAGCGGTAATCTCAAGCCAGGTCATCTCTTGTATCTTTATAGTTCTCATAATCTAGGATTATAGGGCCCATCAGCAAATAAAAGAAGTACCATGTTAGTAAATAAAAAAATTGCTTTATCTAAGAAAAATAACTATTTTTATGAAGACATCTTACGTAAGGAACACAACATGAGACAACCATGGACAAAGAATGATATACCTGATCTCACAGGAAAAGTGATCATAGTCACCGGTGGGAACAGTGGATTAGGATATGAGGCGGTAAGACTCTTCACAGAGAATGGGGCAGAGGTCATTCTCGCAAGTAGGTCATTAGAAAGAGGTGAACAGGCAAAAGAGAAGATCTTGCAGCTCAGCCCTCCCGGGAAGATTGTGGTGATGGAGCTAGATCTTTCTGATCTTGGCTCGGTACATCGATTCTGTAGCAGTTTCAGCACTAACTATGCTAAGCTCGATATCCTTCTCAATAATGCAGGGATCATGACGACCCCCTATCACCTGACTCTAGATGGCTTCGAAGGCCAGTTAGGGACGAACCATCTCGGACACTTCGCATTGACCGGTATCCTATGGGATATTCTCTCGAGGACTCATGGATCTCGTATCGTCAACGTGAGCAGTCTTGCACACAAGTCAGGTACTTTTGACTTCAACCATCTCCAATTCGACGGAGACCAGGGATATACCCCATTGGGAGCCTATGGTAGATCAAAATTGGCCAACCTGTTGTTCACCTATGAACTACAAAGAAGGATCGAGAAGTCAGGGAAGACTCCCATGGCCGTTGCAGCTCACCCAGGTGTTTCAGATACTGACCTGGGTAGACATCTGAAACATAAGGTGCTCTACAAGTTATTGAGACCTCTGGTAGGTCTGTTCGCTCAGGATCCGAAACAGGGGACCTTACCTGAGGTTCGGGCTGCGGTTGACCCTCAGGTCACTGGAGCCTCCTACTATGGACCTTCAGGAAGAGGGGAACTCAAAGGGCATCCTATTCTTGTCAACTCGAATGCGGCCTCTCATGATCTTGAGGATGCAAGAAGACTATGGGAGTTATCTGAGGAATTGACCGGGATATCCTTCCTTTCAGAATGACTCCCACAGGTAGACCGACCCCCTGAACTCTTCAGCCATGTAGGATGAGCATCAGAGCCTCTTTGTTTAGAGAGTATCATGGATATCATCAGCTAACAGCTCATCTGTAGAGGACCAGGTAAGATAGAACCTGTTATGGGCTCTCTCTTCTCCGATGGTGGTTGGCCTCCCATGAGCGGGATGAACGGCTAGTCTCTCATGGTTGGTCTCAAGTAGTCTGATGATCGATTCCCTCATCTGCTGCTGATCCCCATCTGTATAGATCCATTTTCCTACCGTATGGTAGAATAGGGTATCTCCTGTATACAGTTCATCCCCTACTTTGAAACAGACCCCGCCAGGAGAATGTCCGGGAGTATGGATCACCTCGACATTTCTGTTTCCACAGGGAACCACTTCCCCATCGCAAATCGGGTGAAGGTCAAGGTGATCAAGTTCATAAGGGTTTGGTTGATCATATTTCGCAAAGCCACCTGAGAAGTTCTTTGCTAGGATATCCCAGTCGGCAGGATGAAGATACACTGGTACGTTGAAACAGTCAGCAGCACCTATATGATCGATATGACCATGGGTCAAGAGAATCCCTTGGACAACTAGATCGTTCTTTCTCACATATTCTATGATCTTATCTTTCTCATAGCCGGGATCGATGATGAGACAATCCTGTTCAGCAGTGATGAAAAAGCAGTTCGTCTTATTTCCACCCACTAGTCTTAATCTTTGCACGTTGATCCCTTACCCCTCTTTGCTTAGTCCATCAAGAATACCAGAAGCGACTTGAGACTGTCTATGACAGATCAGGCTCCGAACACCTTAAGATACCTATACAAAACTTGATGAACCTGTGTTACCATGAGTTCTATGATCAGAAGATCCTTGACCTATCGACTCATGTCCTATTTTCTCCTCATCGCTCTCGTCCCGATACTCTGCTTGAGTATCTATTATTACACATCAGTCTCGAGGACGGTCAGAGAGAATCTCGCATTACAGTCAGATCTTGCACTCGATAGGATCATAGAGAACTTCACCCTCTGTCTTGATGATTATCGCCACAGAAGCTATGAGATCGCCACAGATGAGGTAGTCAGAGCCGCCTTGAGAAATAGAGAGATGATCGAATCTCCAGAGATCTACAAACAGTTGTACCAGGCAATGAAAGGTACGATCTATGATGCATCAGCCCATCTTGTCAGCGCAGAGGGAAAGAGGAAATATTCGACCCATGAGTTCCCCCCACTGTATGACATCAGATACCATAGTAATGATGACAGTATCGCATCGGTATTATCGAGGCTCACAGAGCCCACTCTCCTACTTACCGAAAGATATGTGAACAACCGAAACGATATCGTCATGATGAATATGATCAGGTCAGTCAAAGATACTGATGAGTCACTGATCGGGTATGTGATCGTAGACCTCTTCTCTACGACACTCTCAGCACTTTGTGATGAACATCTGTTCAGCGATATCATTCTCATCGATAGAACGACGTTGAACACCTCTTCTCTCATCCATACCGACACCTACGGCGACTACAGCAGATTCCCTGCACTGACAGTGCCGAGTTCTTCCTCTGCACTGGAATCAGTGAGGATATCAGCAGACTATATCATAGCAGAGAAACCGATCGCTGATACCATGCTCTCACTTGTCGGGATCATCGAGACTGCTCCCTATACGATAGTTCTCGACCGAATATCACTAATAAGTATGATCATCATGGCGATCAGTATCCTTGGAGCACTCATCCTAGCCTATGTCACGGCAAACCATATCACAGGACCCATTAGCAAGCTCGTCTCAGCAATGAAACAGGTAGAGCAACGTAATCTCACCGTACAGGTAGAACAGCGCAGCGGAACTGATGAGATCAAGTCATTGACTGAGGGATTCAATGATATGGTCGTAGAGATCAGACGGCTGATTGACCTGACCAAGGAGGAGGAGCACCAACTCAGAGAGGCTGAAAGAAAGGCCCTTCAAGCGCAGATCAATCCTCACTTCCTCTATAATACGCTCTATACGATCAAAGCCTTGGCCTCGTTACATGGAGAGAACCAGATCCTTCAGATCTCTACCTCTTTGAGCAGACTGCTCAGGAATTCTATCAGTAGCAGTACCGATACCCTACCCCTATCTGAGAGCCTGGATCTCGTACGTAGTTATCTCACTATCGTTCAGATTCGTTTCCCCGAGAAGCTTGACTATTCGATCTCAGCCGTTGCCTCCTGTGAGAAACTCATCACTCCAAAGTTCATCATCCAACCATTTGTCGAAAATGCCATATCCCATGGTCTTGAACCAAAACTGGGAGTGTGGAGACTTCGGATCGAAGTCTACGAATGGCGGGGATATTTTGCAATATCAATCATCGATAATGGCATAGGCTTCGATCCTGCGAAAGGCATGGATGAAAAGGAAGATCATACCCATATCGGTATTCAGAATGTGAAGAAACGTATTGAACTCTATTACCAGGGAAGAGCAGAAATTACGATCACTAGCAGAATAGGGATAGGGACTGTAGTCCGTATTCTCCTGCCGAAAAGCTGAGCAAAGAGGAAAAGAATATGTATACCATCATATTAGTGGAAGACGAGACTCTTATCAGGCAAGAGTTGCTCATAACTATCGATTGGGAATCGATCGGTTGCAGGATCATAGGAGATGCTGCAGATGGGGTCTCCGGAGAGCAGATGATCAAAGCGCTCCAGCCGGATATCGTACTCACCGATATTAGACTGCCGGGGCAAAGTGGATTACAGATGCTCAACAAGACGAAACCTCGAGCATCGGTGATATTCACTGGATATGGGGAATTCGCTCTTGCACAGGAGGCTATCAGGTTAGGAGTCCATGACTACCTGCTGAAACCCCTTGAACATGATCAGTTGCTCTCCTGCGTCTCAACGCTTTGTAAGAAACTTGATGCCCAGTCGCTCAAGGACCGTGTATCGAACCCCTTGAGGGGCGCCGGTCAGCCTGCGATCGTCAAGATGGCTATGGATTTTATTGATGAGAACTATCACCGCGATATCAGTATCTATAGTGTAGGATCCCACCTTCAACTCTCTGAAAGTCACATCAGCCACCTGTTCAAAGAACACTCTGGTTATACCGTACTGGGGTATCTTCAGAACAGAAGGATCCGTGAAGCTATGAGGCTTCTCAGAGAGACCTCCCTGCAGATAACAGAGATCTATCAACGATGTGGTTTTCTATCGGGAAGTTACTTCTCAAAACTCTTCAAACGCTATACGGGAATCTCACCAAGAGAGTACCGAAAGGGGTCCCCTACTCAGTAGGGGGAAGATCAAGAGCTATCCGCAACTCGACTGCATCGAAGAATTGGATCGCAGTGATTCCAAGAGCTTTTGCTCCTATCACATTCTCGAGTTTATCATCTATGAAGAAGACATCCTCAGGAGAGAATCCTTCCCTCTCCATGATATAGGTATAGAAGGCACCCTCAGGTTTTGCACAACCCATGATCTGTGAGGCATAGACCTCATCGAAGTGGGTCAGAGCCTCAAGATCCTTAAAGATCTGATAGTGGCTCTCATAGGTATTGGTCCCGCAGACAACCCTCTTCCCGGAAGCTCTCAGCTCATCGAGAATCTTTATCACAGCAGGGTCAGGGACAGGAGAGAAACATTCAGCCAGGTAATCGACAGCAATAGGGGTCTTAGCATCCTTCCCCACGGTCGCCCAGAAATCAGCAGCACTCATGCGACCGGTCATCAGTTCATCAAGATGAAACTCATACCGGTAGAGATAGTGCTCAGCAGCATCAGCAAGGATCGAGACTATCGCAGGAGTGACATCCACCTGCTGTAAAACGACATTACCAAGATCGAAGATATATAACTGTCTATTTCCCATAACCCTACTATCCTTTTCTTGAGGAGAACACTGCGGTCCCACTGATGAAATAATTCGAAAGAGAGAAGAACAGGACGAACATCGGGATACTAGCGATCGCTGCGACAGCCATCATAGCACCCTCATCGGTATTCATCTCTGTGGTGAACTTCACGATATAGAGAGGGACTGTTTTCATATTCTCACTCTGTGCCACAAGAAGAGGCCATAGGAGATTATCCCATTGAGCCCTGAATGCAAGTATCGCTAAAGTTGCGATAGCTGGTTTACAGTTTGGGAAGACGATCTTTGTGAAGATCCCGGGCTCTGACATTCCATCCACTCTTGCAGCATCGAGGAACTCAGTCGGAAAGGTCACAAGATACTGACGCATCATGAATATCCCGAAGGCATTGACGAGGAAGGGCAGGATCAACCCTGTATAGGAGTTCTGGATCCCCAGTTTGGTCACGACCATATATAGCGGGATCATGATAGCTTCAAAGGGAATCATCATCGTTGCCATGATCATCATGAACAACAGATTCCTTCCTTTGAATCTGAACTTTGCCAATCCGTACCCGGTGATCGCTGAAAGTAATACAGTGGTCACCGCACAGGTAACTGCAACGATCAAAGAGTTAAGGATGTTCCTCAAGAATATGAAGGAGCCATCATTACCTTTAATAGCCTTCACGAAATTCTCATATTCGAAGCCCTTCGGTACCCAGCGATAAGGCATCTTCATGATATCCTTTGCCGGCATCGCAGAAGCGGTGAACATGTAGAGGATCGGGGTCAAGGTGAATATGGTGAGCAAGATCAGAAGAAACCAGATCAGAGCCTTCTGCCAAGTGATTTGTGCTGTTTTCAGAGACCGTATCGGGGTCTTCAAGCTTTGTACTAACTGCATATGTTCATATCCTCCCTAATACTCGACTTCATCGCTCTTTGAGCTCTTGAACTGGATCCAGGTGAATACCAGCATGATGATGAAGAGGATGATACTCATAGCACTTGCACGACCGATTCGATGGTCACGAATACCGGTGTTATAGATATTCATCGTAATGACATTGATCGGATCCTGTGGGGCACCCGACTGTGTGAACAGATACTGTATACCGAAGGTCTTCAAACATTGCAGCATAGACATGATGGAGACTAATACGATCGTAGGTTTTAGAAGTGGTAGAGTGATTCTCCAGAACTCCTGCCAACCACTCGTCCCGTCTATACGGGCAGCTTCATAGAGGCTCTTCGGGATAGATGCTAGCCCAGCAATGAAAATGATGATGAAATAGCCAATATATTTCCAGAAATAGACGATCATTGTCGAAAGTTGGACCATCATAGCATCTGCAAGCCAGTTATGGTCTGTTCCGTGAGTCCCCAGAAGGTTGTTGACCCATTGGTTCCCCAGTCCTCTCGGATCGAAGATAAGAAGCCAGATAGCAGCAGATACTACAGAAGAGAGTACTGCAGGTGAATAGAACGCCATCTGGTAGAACTTGTTACCCCTCTTGATCGAGGTGATGAACACAGCAAAGATGAGACTCGCCAATAGTAGAGGGAGGAATGTCCCGATGGTGAATACCGCTGTTGCTCTGATAGAGTTCCAGAAGTTTGCTGAAGTCAGAAGATAGATATAATTTTTCAATCCGACGAATTCTGGTGCTGCTAGCGAGAGCACCTTCTTCTTGAAGAAGCTGGTATAGAGCGCATTCAAGATAGGATAGAAATTAAACAGAGAGAAGAATACTATCGAGGGAAGAACGAATGTGATTCCCCAATGGGAGAGATGCTTCTCTATACTCTTGGTTTTTGTTTTTTGTCTCATATTAATCCTTGCACATACTACATATGATGAACGGATGCAGTCTCCTGCATCCGTTTCAAATGATTCATATGTGTCTACATATCGTCAAGCAGTTCCTGTGCTTCAGCTCTCAATGTAGCTAGAGCCTTTTGGGGGGCAACACCCGAAAGCATCACTGATTCTACAGCACCTTTGATAAGTTCCTGTAGCTTTGCACTCTCTTCACCGAAGTATACAACATGGCCTCTCTCCATATCTGCACTGAACACGTCTGAATAAGGCATGTTCTTGTAGGTCTCAGATTCAAGAAGTTCAGTTGTAGGCTGGATGATATTCACGGTCTTCAGGTATTCTTCACCATGGCTTAACATGTATCCGATGAATTCCCATGAAGCTTTCTGCTGAGCAGCACTCTTCTGACCATTGACCATATAGTAGTGACCATAGTAACAGGCAGCGGTATCATTCACAGCGTTCTCGAATACTGGGAATGGTACGACCATCCATTCGCCGCTGTCATAGAATTCCTGGTTGTCTGCTCTGATCCTTCCCTGCTGATAGAGACCTGTCATTGCCATGGCTATATCATTATTGTCTTTGTTGAAGAGTTTTCGAGCATTCTTATAGGTTGGTGATCCAAGGTTGTTTCCATTTGGTCCCCACATCTGCATGTATTCGAGGAATGAGAGCCAAGCTTCATCACCAACGATAGCTTTCTTGCCATCATCGCTGATCAACTGTCCACCAAGCTGTTCGACCATTGGTACCATTGATACCAAATAGTATGGATATCTGAAGTCAAACCCTCGTCTTGTAACGATATCACCATCTCGGATGACCAGTTTCTCTGATACTTCTGCAACCTCTTCCCAAGTCTTAGGGTAGTCGGTATCAGGATTCAGTCCAGCATCTTTGAATACTTTCTTGTTGATATAGAGACTCCAGTTTGTCAATTCGAGAGGAAGACCATAGACCTTTCCATCCAAAGTGACAGGATCTAGTGAACCTTCAAGATATGATCCAACGAGTGAACTCGTAGAACTATAACCTGCCGCTTCTGCATCGACCGGTGCTACACGTCCATTCACGATGTAGGCATACTCATCTTCGATTGACATATTGAAGATATCTGGTCCCTGGTTCGCTGCGAATGCTGTAAGCACAAGTTCCTGAATCTTGGTTGAAGACTGTGTTACTCGTTCAACGGTGATATTAGGATGTGATGCTTCGAATTCAGCGATATACCGCTCTTCGATCTCTGTTCTATTCGGATCCTCATGAGTCCAGAACGTAATGGTGATTGGTCCATCTTCCTTCTCCTGCTGGCCTCCAGCGAAGACAGGAGAGACTGCGATCAAGGCTACAATAGCCAACGCACATAAGATTTTTTTCATAGTAACTCCTTTTATACATGTTCTGTATATATCCATTGTAGAGGAGCTACTCGATTGAACACAATGACACAATTCTGTGAAAATTAGCTCAATCCTGCGATTGCCTGTATTTATACCTGTATATGGAAGATATTATCAGTTCCTGTAGAATCTTATACAGGTGCTCTCACTTGGCTATTTACATTTGACAACTCTGTATAAAACTCTATATTGATAGCATGAACCATATTAAAAATAAGACTCAAAACAAAAAAGAGGGCCAACTCTCTGGGATCCTGATGATCTTGTTGATCTGGATACTCCTAGCAGCCTATCAGCGAATCGCCCTTGATAAGCCCTTCCCCTATCCCTGGGAAGCCATCCTAGCACTTTTGGACCCATCACAGAATATGTTACTCCATGCAGGAGCAAGTCTGCTTCGATGGGGTTCGGGATTCATCCTCGCATCGAGTCTAGGTATCGTACTCGGGATCATCATGGGCTTGAGTCCTGTGGTTGAAAGACTCTTTTCACCATTAGTCACGGTCCTGCAACTCATTCCGGGTCTGGCATGGATACCCATAACGATGATCGTCTTCGGACTGGGTAATGGAGCCACTATATTCATGATCACCGTCACAGCTATAGCACCCATAATCATCAATACCCGTTCAGGGATACAGCAAATAGAGACGGTCCTACTACAGGCAGCTCAGACTATGGAGTTGTCCCCTAGGCGCACCTTCTTTCGTGTCATCCTCCCAGGTGCAGCTCCATCGATCATCAGTGGTTTGAGAACAGGAGCAGCAAATGGGTTCCGTGTCCTGATCTCGGCAGAGATGGTCGTAGGTAGCAGCCTCGGCTTGGGGTATGCACTCTATCAATCAAGATGGACATTGGACTATCAGGCAGCCTTCGGGGCACTCACGCTCATCATCATCATTGGTTTGATCGTAGAGCGAGTGATATTCTCCTCTTTAGACTGTCATATTCGTCAGAAGCGAGGCCTGCTATGATACTGGAATTTCGCGGAATAGATCACCGATACAGGAGTAAGGAGTCTGAGATCCATGCGCTATCAGGGATAGACCTGAAAGTCTCCGAAGGGGAATTCCTCTGTATCGTAGGCTCCTCAGGCTGTGGGAAGACCTCCCTACTGCACATGGCAGCAGGACTTCTGCAACCAGAGTCTGGTGAGGTACTTTTTAGAGGAAAGACCATAACAGGTCCTGGCAGGGATCGTGCGGTAGTCTTTCAGGAATCAACCTTGATGCCCTGGCTCAATGTAGAGGAGAATATTCTCCTTGCCATGGACAGTAGTCAAAAAAATGACCAGAAAGAGGCCGTTGCCAATGCGCTTGAGACGGTCGGCCTGAGAGGTTTCGATCATGCAATGCCTCATGAACTAAGTGGAGGGATGAAACAAAAGGTTTCCATCGCAAGATCTCTTGTGATGAACTCCCCTATTCTATTGATGGATGAACCATTCTCCAGTCTTGATGAGCAGACTCGAGCAAGACTCAATAGAGAGATGATCACGATATGGGAGAAGAGTCAGAAGACGGTCATCTTCATCACTCATTCGATTCGGGAGGCTCTCACCCTAGGCTCTCGTGTAGTGTTACTCTCAGTACGTCCTGGGAAGGTCATTGGAGATTGGGATCTCAGCAGAGAGAAGCCTTCAGTGGATTCTATCCCCTTCAATACATTGGCTCAGAAGATACGCGGCTCCATGGGACTATGCTGTCCACCAAAGGAGCATACCACATGAGCTACAAACTATTCTTTATGATCCTGTTATCATTGCTTATCCTGAGTTCATGTACTCAGCGAGAAGATCCTTTCTCTCTTGTCTATCAAGATAGAGTAGGAGATGCTGCAGTGATCATTGCAGCACATCAGATGAAAGATGACCCGAGTTTCTCAGGAAAGCACTTCTCCTCCGGTTCATTGACTGCGGAGGCCTTGATAAGTGGCAATGCCGATGTAGCGACCATGGGAGATGCTGTTGCGGTCACACTCGCAGCGCGTTACCCTGAGACCATCATATTATTAGGTATCCACGGGGGTGGAATCGATCGCCACCGAATGGTAGGGAGAAGTGACAGACCTCTGAAGATCGGGGTCAAGTTCGGTACGAGCACTCATGCGGCACTCTCAAGTTGGTTATCCTATGATGCGGATCTTATCGACCTCTCACCATCATTACAACTTTCAGCTCTCGAATCGGGAGAGATCGATGCTTTAGCGGCAAGTGAACCAACCCCAAGCATTGCTATGAATAGACTGGAAGGTATGAAAGATTTTAGTCTAGCACTTCCAGATAAGATATATCCTCTCGTCCTTGTCACAACGAAAAAGACTCTAAAAGACAAACCCGAGCAGATAGCACGGTTCATCGATGAGATCAAGAAAGCTGAAAAGCTTCTTGAGGGCCCCCTCGATCGAGATACAGAAGAGCTGTTACTATCGGTGACGGGGTTGGATGAAGAGGTGTTGGCGGTAAGCAGGGACTTTCATCAATTCAATTATGAACCGGTGATTGAACATCTTGAAGAGTTGAACACGTTAGCACAGTTCATGGTATCGCAGGGTTCGATTCCCACGATACCAGATTGGCAAAAGGTCCTTCCCTAAGCGCTAGGAAAGATTATCAACTGCAGCTCGTTCGATCACAAGCCCCTGATGGTAGCGGGTGAAGAATTCATTGAAGCCCTTCACATCGGCTGCATCCGGTGCTACCGGTTCTCCGGTAGCATCACCGAACACGGTATCTAGGAATTCAGGTAGGGTCTTCCCTTGTGTTCTTTGGTTCAGGAATGAGGCGAGAAGTGCGATCCCCCAGGCACCACCCTCTCCAGCTGTCTCGAGTATAGAGATGGGAGTGTTCGTAGCTGCAGCCATGATTCTCTGTCCTACCTCTGCAGTCTTGAAGAAACCTCCATGACCTTTGATCTCATCGACCTCTACCTGTTCCTCCTCTGTGAGGATATCGAGTCCAGTTCTCAAAGCACAGAGAGCGGTGAACAGTTGCGCTCGGATGAAATTGGCCAAAGTAAGATTACTTGAGGATTCTCGAACGAACAGGGGTCGCCCTTCACTGAACCCAGTCATATGTTCTCCGGAGATATACCCGTAGGAAAGGAGTCCGCCACAGTCAGAATCACCAGTCAATGCATGGCTCAAAAGGTCATCATAGAGTCTCCCTGTAGAGATCTCTCCACCAGTAACCTTGATCGCCTCACCGAAGAGGGAGATCCATTGATCATATTCAGAGGTACAGTTATTCGAATGGGCCATCCCTACTAGAGAGCCATCAGGTGTGGTTACCAGATCGATCTCAGGATGGACTTTGGAGAGTTCTTTCTCCAATACCAGCATAGCGAAGACCGATGTACCAGCAGAGACGTTACCTGTTCTGACCGAGACACTGTTGGTCGCAACCATCCCGGTTCCCGCATCTCCTTCAGGAGGACACATGGGGATCTCTGAACATAACGTACCAGTCGGGTCCAATAGGAGGGCTCCTTCAGCAGTGAGGACTCCGGCAGGGGTTCCTGCCTCAAGTACTGTAGGAAGGAGCTCTTTAAGATTCCAATCATACCCTTTATCTGCGATATGTTCATCGAAGGTAACTATCATTGAGCTGTTGAAATCTTTTTCAGTTATATCAATGGGGAACATCCCTGAGGCCTCACCGATACCGATGACCTTCTCTCCAGTCAATCTCCAATGGATATAACCAGCTAACGTGGTCATATAGGAGATACTCCCGATATGGGGCTCCTCTCCAATGATCGATTGATACAGATGTGCGATACTCCACCGTTGCGGAATAGGATACGAGAACAGATCTGTGAGAGCCGTTGAAGCCTCCCCGGTAATATTGTTTCTCCAGGTTCGAAATGGGGTGAGCAATTCTCCCTGAGCATCAAATACTAGATACCCGTGCATCATCCCACTGACCCCAAAGGCCTTCACCTCTGAGAGAGTGACACCATACTGTCGTCTCACATCAGCTGAGAGGGTCGAGAATGCAGTCTGAAGGCCTTCCCATACCAGATCAAGGTCATATGTCCAGATCCCATCTGCCAGAGAGTTCTCCCAACCATATCCACCAGAGGCTATAGGGGAATTATCAGGGGCGATCAGGACCGCCTTTATCCGGGTAGACCCCAGTTCTATTCCCAATACTGCTTCACCATTAACTATTGACTGTTTGACCTCTTTGATCCTATCCATGATATATACCTCACCTATTGACCGAAGTTTTATTGCGTTATCGATAACGCATTGTAATATGCAAACACCTATCTGTCAATTATTGATTTTATCCCCATCTGGAGTCTAAACATTTTCACTCCTTTAGCGTATGGTAGCTTCATGAGATGTCTATTTGTCTGTATTCATATTGAAGAATCCTCACGTGCGATCCCATTAGGAGTCGCATCTATTGCTGCGAACATGAGAAAAGAACTCCCCTCAGAAGTGGAGATAACCCTGCTCGACTGTTATAGTGAACAGTCACCACAGGAGATGGTAGATGCAGTGATCACCCATGATCCTGACTATCTAGGACTGTCTATCTATCTATGGAACCGAGAACAGTCTCTGAAGATCGCAGAAGAGGTAAGAAAAAGACTCCCCTCTTGCCGGATCATCGTCGGGGGTCCCGAGCCCACCGCACGTGGAGACTTCTACCGTTCACTCCCCTCTATCGACGAGGTGATCATCGGAGAGGGAGAGCAGCAGATACTATCGATCTTCGATAAGAATATCGCGATGAAACCTTCAGCACATCCAGATCTCTCAACGCTCCCTTCACCCTATCTCGATGGGACCATCTCGCTTGATGACTATAGCGGAGTACTCTGGGAACTCTCACGAGGATGTCCTTTCAAATGTGCCTTCTGTTTCGAATCTCGTGGAGATACTACCTTGCGAAGGTTCTCTTTAGAGAGAGTCAAAAAGGAGCTCGAACTCTTCGTTGAGAAGGATGTTCGGGAGATCTTCATACTCGATCCGACCTTTAACTATAATCTCCCTTCCGCAAAGGAACTTGTGAGATTGCTCATCAAGAAGGCTCCTTCCATCCATTATATGATGGAGATCAGAGCTGAGTTCATAGATGAGGAACTCAGTGATCTACTCTCACAGATCGACTGTGCACTCCAGATAGGACTACAGAGTATTCATCAGGAGGTTCTGGGAAATATTAACCGAAGATTCAATTCACAACAGTTCACCGATAATGTCTATCTTCTCCATGAGAATCATGTCCCCTATGGGTTCGACCTGATCTACGGTCTGCCAGGTGATACCCTCTCAGGTTTCTATGAGAGTCTTGATTATACGATGGGTCTGATCCCGAACCATCTTGATATCTTCCCTTTGGCGATCCTTCCGGGAACCGTCCTCTTCGATACTGCTGAGTCTTTCGGCATATCCTATGATATGGATAATTCCTGGCTCGTAAGATCCACTCCGACCTTCTCTACAGATGATATGGCTCAAGCCACTGATCTCGTGAGAAAGGTCGATCTGTTCTATAATCAAGGGAAGGCGGTCACTTGGTTCGATATCATATTGCAGACTACAGGGATCACCCCCTCAGAATTCTTTCTCACAGCACCAGATCCTACAGATGAGATGAGTGCTATCGACTATCAGAAAATGGTGATAACCTCTGTCTTCAACGCTCTTGAGATCTCCCATCTTGAAACTCTCGCGATCGACTTGATCACCTATTTCTGGGAAGAGAACAATCGCAACTTCGACCTAAACTCCATAGAAAGTCCAGATACGATCATAAATCCTTCGATCAATACCAATGCCTATACCTATGACCCACTAGTCATCATAGACCTCTGTGAACAGGGAGTCATGAACCTCCATGATATTCATGGTCTCGTTGAAGAAGAGCCGGTGATCCTTATCACCTATATCACAGGAGAGGGCCCTGCCATCTACTATGCAGACAAACAGAAGGTCGAGATCATAGAGAAGTTGAGATCCGGGTCAGAAACCTCAAGATATGATAATGGACTCATTGAGGAACTACGTTCTGTAGGTATCATCCTATAGTCTTTCAACCCCTCTTAGAGAGCTTCTTCCATAACAGTACGAGGACATACATCGAACCACTGATAAGGATCGTGGTAGCCCCGGTCGGAAGATCAAGAGCATAACTGACTCCAAGACCTACCGTGTTTGAGAAGGCACAGAAAATACCGGCAAAGACCATCATCAAGGATAACTTGTTCACCACAAGACCTGCAGTTGCTGCAGGGATTGTCAACATCGCTATGACCATGACTATACCGACAGTAGAGACCATCAACACCACTGTACAGGCAGTGAGGGTCAGCAGAAGGAGAGTGAAGAAGCCTGTGGGTATGTTTCTTGTACGGGCATAGGGTTCATCAAAGCTGAGAGCCTTCAATTGAGGATAGAAGAGGATGATTATCGCAACCACAATGATATTGAGGATCGCAATAAGAATAAGATCCTGTCGTCCGATCAGAAGAATATTCCCAAAAAGATAACTCATGGGGTCCATATAGCCCGGCGTCTTGGCTATGAAGATGAGGCCGATGGCCATGCCTACAGCCCAGATCGTCCCGATTACGGTATCTTCTCTCTCGGAGGCATAGAGGGTCACCAATCCAATGATCCACGAAGAGAGTATCGCTGCAGTCATAGCCCCAGTCAAAGGAGTTAGCCAGGTGATCGAATAGACGGTACTGAAATAGACCGAGGCCCCGAGGCCTGCAAGTGCCGCATGACTTATCGCCCCTGCGATATAGGTGATACGGCGGACGACCACATAGGTACCAACCATTCCGAAGGCGATCGATGAGAGGATCCCTGCTATCAAGGCATATCTGATGAAGGGGACATTCGGGTTCGCAATCGCCGCTAAGAAATCCATCATCTGATAACCTCCGGTTGTTCAAGTTTTATATCATGCCTGATACTCCGCATCTCATGTCCATAGGCATGATGGATAAGTGAGCCTGGTACGGCATCTGCAGGGTGTTCATGAAGCCCCTTGTTAATACAGAATACTCTATTGGTAAAATTGGTGACAAACCCAGTATCATGCGTGACGAATAGAACGGTCTTCTCTTTTGCCAGTTTCTCAATGAGAGAGAAGAACTTCTCACTCATGAAAGTATCGATATTAGCAGTCGGTTCATCGAGAAGCAGGATCTGTGGTGCTCCTACTAGAGCTCTTGCGATCATCACCCGCTGCCTCTGCCCTCCTGAGAGTTCTGAGAAAGACCTCTTTGCCAGATCGGCGATACCGACACGCTCCATGACTTCAAAGGCTTTCTCTCTATCCTCTTTCGTATAGAAACCGAAGAAGTTCCGAACTCTACCGATGAGTACTACCTCTAAGACAGTGATTGGGAACTTCTCATCATATTTGGCATATTGAGGGACATATCCAACGAGAGAGGAGGCATCTCCTGGCCTCTTTCCGAGAATAGTCAAAGATCCCTGCTCTGGTTCAATGAACCCGAGCAGTAACTCGAGGAGTGTAGTCTTTCCTCCCCCGTTCGGGCCAACGATAGTGACCATCTCTTTAGAACGTATCTCGAAGTTCAGATCATCGAAGATTTGATTCTTCCCATAAGAGAATGAGACATGCTCAGCTCTGATTACCGTGGACTCACTCATAAGAGCCTCCTGTGGTAATAGCCTCTGCAAGTTCAGTCATACTCTCGATATAGTCTGGTCGTAGTGGAGAGACTGGTATAACGACCCCATCGATCGCCTTTGCTACTACCTCAGCACTGTCGATCGGGAATTCCGGCTGAACCAGGATGATCTTGACCTCATCCCTGTAGGCAAGTTCGATGACCTTCTCTAGTTGTGCTGGGGTAGGCTCTTTCCCTCCGGTCTCGATGGCAACCTGCTCCAACCCATAGCGATCGGTAAAATAGCCAAAAGCAGGATGATAGGTGAACAATGTGGAACCGGTAAAAGATTCCGTCGCATCAACTATCTTCACATGTAGTGTATCCAGCTCACGTATGGTATTCTCATAACCCGCCTCATACACCTCACTTCCCTGACTATCAAGGAGAATAAGGGCATCAGTGATCGTTCTTGCCTGAACCTTCATAAGAAGAGGATCCAACCAGATGTGAGGATCAAGATCCTCACTGTGATCTGACTCTTCAGATCCCTCTTCATCGTGATCTTCATCGTCATGATGATGCTCTTCGATCGACCTCTTCTCAATATGCTTATCACCTTCGATGATATACAGATCAGGGAGATTCTTCTCTATGACTGGCATGAAGGACTGTTCGAAGGCGACCCCTATGGTGATGAAACCATCTGCCTCTCCCAATCTAAGGACCTGTTTTGGTGTCGGTTCATAGGTAGAGGGGCTCTTCCCAGGAGGGACCATCACCTCGACTGAGACTCTCTCCCCTGCGATCGACTTGACAAGATAGGTCTGAGGGAGGATCGAGACAACGATCTCAAGTCGGGAATCTCCGACCTCTGGGGACTCTTTGGCTCCACCTGCATAGAGAAGGAAAGGGCTTAATAGTAAAAGGAGTATTGCGCTGCTTCTCATAACGTGTGCCCCCCTTTCTCATGAGAGTGCTCTTGATGATCACAGAAAAGAATATTCTCACCACAGCCATGTTCACATATCCCAATATGATGGTCCCGAGAGAACTCATCCCAATGTTCTTTCTGTGAAGCAGTGAGAATCCCACTCCCCTTACATAACGGGCAGGTCGATTCTAATGCATCCAAGATAGCTTTCCGAATGAATTCTGATCTATTTGGTATGTTCTGTAGGATTTCAGACAGTTTCTGGTCTGCCTTGAATGATATGACACTCTCTTTTTTCATGAAAACCTCTCCTTTAAAAAAGTAATACTTTGTATTACTTACCATTAAAGTAAGGCCTAAGAAGGTAATCGTCAAGAGTTTTTGGGGCTGTTTTATGAGAAAACCGCATCGTAAAAGATACCCGGAATAGGATCATTCCGGGTATCCTTTTCACTAGTTGAAGTAATTACTCCAGTTAGTCACTTACTACTTCTTTTCTTTGAAGAAGTCCGCAAAGGGATTATAGGTATCGGTATCTGAATCCATATACTGCTGATAGTCATTATCCTCTTCAATAGAAGAGACAGGTTTTAGAGACATTCTTCTTCTGTCACCATCAATACTTACGATCTTGACCATGACCTCCTGTCCCTGCTTCAATGCCTCTCCAGGTTCGGAATCACGTCCGTTACCAGGCATATCTGAGATATGGATCAGACCATCAAGTCCAGGTTCCAATGTCACGAATGCTCCGAAGTTGGTGATTCTTGCTACAGACCCTTTGTATTTTGAACCGATCGAATAGGCATCTCGGATGGTATCCCAGGGATCTGCGAGTAGCGCTTTCATACTGACCGAAATCCGCTCAGTCCTCCAATCGATCTTAAGAATGGAGGCTTCGATCTCTTGACCTACTTCTAATACTTTGCTGATATCATTCACACGTTCTCTACTGATCTCAGAGATTGGTAATAGTGCTCGGACCACCCCGATCTCTACAAAAGCTCCAAAGTCCTGGAGTGATTTGATCGTTCCAGTTATCTTCATTCCCTCTTTGAGTGTATCTTTGAGGATCTCGATCTGAACATTTCTCTCCTCTTCAAGTATGACTCTACGAGAAAGCAGAATATTACGACCATTCTCTTTGTATTCGATGATCCTGAAGGTCTGTTTTGTACCAATGAAATCCTCAGGAGCATCTGCTCTGTGAAGAGTTATCTGTGAATAGGGACAGAAGGCTCTCGTATCACCGATAGTGACATGGTACCCACCTTTGATCTCCTTCTCGATAAGTCCCTCTATTGGGACCTTTTTCAAGAAGGCTGTCTCTAGGACAGCATTTCCTGCCTTCTCTCCACTGATCTTGGTCGTGAACAGTTTCTCTCCATTCTTTGCAGAATGAAAGTAGGCCTTGATCGTATCACCGACTGCGACTGTCAGGTTCCCCTCTTTATCGGTGAACTCTTCTGCATCGATGACCCCTTCACTCTTGCCCGTCAAGTGCAGGAAGACACAGCCACTAGAGATCGAAACGATCTCTGTCTCAAGCATCTGACCGGGGGTCAGAGGCTTCATATCAGGCATACTTTGTTCAAAAAGTTCTGCAAAATTCTCTTCATCATGTAATTCTTTCATATTTTTAACTCCAGAAGTATAAATTCAAATGTATATATCTTTAGTAAACTCTAAAAATCCATATTTAGCAAGTCTGGTTTCTCAATGTTATTTCTCTGCAATGATAATGATATCATCCGTGATCGATCCATCAGCTTCCTCATACCCTAGAGTCCACTCTCTTTTCAGAGTGAATCCGATACTCTCGAGCTTCGATCTGATATGCTGTTTATCATGGTGGAGAAGGTAGAATTCATCAGCAGTATGAAATGAGGTGGTCTCGAATCCCTCTTTGTCCCCATCCATGAAACTGATATAGAGAAGCCCTGGGCTCTTGAGTGCCCGATAAGAGGATGCTAGGGAAAGATCTATCTGTTGATCATGAAGATAGGGAAAACCAAAGCCATTGATCACAAGATCGACTGGGTCCTCTACGGTGAAGTCGATTATCGACTGTTCTTTGAACATCCCGTGAGGTATTCGCTCTCTAGCAAGCTCTAGCATCTTCTGAGATAGATCATACCCTGTGACATTCAGATCTCTTCTTTCAGCGAGATAACCACTGATATTCCCCGGTCCACAGGCAAGATCTAACACTGAATCACCACTGTTCAAGTGATCGACAAGATAATCATAGGTCTCATCGTAGTTATCATATTGGGCTATGGTATTGTTGAATTTCTTTGCTGAGTTGTCATATGCCTTGATAGTTGCCTTCTGATGTTCCTTGAGCATGAATACCTACCTCGATAGAGATCTCTTGGGGTAATCATACTGAATTTATTCATATTGTCCATAACGTTTGATCGCATCATAGTAAAAAAGAATATTCTCTAGGGGAACATCGTCTTGAATATTACTGGTAGGAGCCACAATATAACCTCCACCGGGTTTCAACTGCTGCATTCTTAGCTGAATCTCCTCATCAAGTTTTTCAACTGTCCCGGGAAGTGCCTCCTGTTGGTCGATCGCACCATGAAAGCATATCTCATCACCGAATTCAGCCTTCAACTTTCCGGGGTCCATATCTGTAGCCAGTGGCTGAACGGGGTTGAGGATATCTATACCAATCTCAATGAAGTCGGGGATTATCGGATATACCGAACCACAGGTATGATGAAAGATCTTTGCCTGAGGTGCTAGAGATTGTATATGTTCATTGAGTGCCTTCCTTCTTGGTTTCATGAATTCTCTCCAGATCTCAGGAGACATCAGCAATCCAGTCTGCATCCCATAATCATCAGCTGTCTGCACAACATGTACATACTTGCCGGTATTCTGCAATAGGACTGAGTACATCTCCATCTGGATCTCCAGCATCTTATCGAGCAGAGTATGTGCGAAGTCCTTATTGATATAGAGATCCATCAGAAAATTCTCAAACCCTCTCAACTCATGGGAGAGTTCGAAGAAACCATGTGAGACAGCTCTGGCCTCTACTGCATAATCTGTCTCCTCAAAGAGGTGTCTTGCCCGCTCTACCAACCCTGCAGTCCTGCCGGGAGCCTTTGGGTCGGGCCATGGATATGTTGCGATATCTGAGATCTCAGCCTCAGCGAGAGGTGCATTCACGATAGTAGACATCCCGTCGATGAACTTATACTGGAATCCCCATTCATTTGATATCGTCCCATCTTCCGAGAGTCTGATGATCCCGTCATCTCCCTTCTGAAGAGTCTCAAGATCTGAGGGCATGAGGAATATATGACGAAAATCACTTCCTAGCCTCTCAACGACCTCATCATTGTAGAAGGCCGCAGATTCAAAAGGTCTGTTCCAGATATCATCCGAGGTGATGCCGAAATGATCCTTTATCCTGAAAAGTGTCTTACTCGTCATATTACATGCTTTTCCACCAATGTCTATGGGTACTCTATCCGGCTCTTTATGAGACAATGCTCTCAATACTCGTTCTCTTGATGTCATGATCTGCTCTCCTTGTTCAAACTAACTCTTTTAATCTCTCAAATACATAGACTATCTGTTCTGGTGAAGTATCACGCTGCAGATGGTTCGAGGTTGATATGAGGTAACCGCCATCATGGCCGAATATATCCACCCTCTTTCTGATCTCCTGTTCTATCGACTCTTCTGATCTTGTCATGGCCCCTATCATATCCAATCCACCGCAGAACACCATCTTATCTCCATAGCTCTCTTTGAGCATACTATGATCCATAAGATCTGCTATAGGCTGTATCGGATTGAGTATATCAACACCAGTTTGATACAGATCTCCTATGATAGGAGTTACAGCACCACAGGAGTGGTGCATGATCTTTATATCGGGAGCCAAATCGCGTATGTGTCGATTCAATTCCTTTCGTCTAGGGAAGATATATTCTCTCAACTGCTCAGGAGAGATCAGGAGACCATCCTGAGTCCCATAATCTTCAGAGGTCTCTACGATATCCACAGAACCTCCCACCACCTGAAGGAAGGAAGTATAAAATCCCTTCTGGATCTCAAGGATCTTATCAAGAAGCATATTTATGAATTCAGGATAGAGGTAGAGATCCATATAGAACTGAGCATCCCCTCGAAGCCAGCAGCCATATTCTATGAACGATGCAGATTGCGGGGACCGTGCAACGAGAGCCGCATCTGAACGTTCCTGATGATATATCAGATCCTCTTCCAGACCAAGAGTCCTACGTGCATCAAAGGGATCCGGCCAACTATGTGCATCGATAAGCTCTGAGAGGCTACCATTCAAAAGCGCTCTCTCTATATCCAGAGAGGCAAAGGGAGGATCAATTCGAATGCCATATCCATCGACCGTTCTCAATAGGATTCCCCAATCTGAGACTATCGTGTTATTATCTATCCTCTTCTCATCAATTGATATCTGCATCTGCAGCATACGCACATCGACGTTGAAGAGTTCCAATATCCTGTTATCAATATAGTTCCCAGTGTGTCCGGTACGGTACGGCCTACCATAACCGTCCAACCCCAGATGATCTACAAGATTCATATAGGCTCTATCTGTCATCCATGAGGAGGTCCCTCCCCAGTAGATTGGGATCCTATCGACATGTTCATGATTGATCGCATGAATCACCCGTTCTCGAGAGTTCATGGGTTCTCCCTCTTCTCCTGTAATAGAGTCCTGACATCTTCCAGCTCCTGATAGACAGGCATCATCTGATCAAGAGCCCGGTTGAACACCCTGAAATACTCATGATAGAGATCAACTGCCGAGCGATCAGGTTCTAACACTTCAAGATCCCTCGTGAGATCCGGTAAGGATGAGAAATCTGGATAGAGACCAACTCCTATAGCAGCCGAGATGGCCCCTCCGAGACTGGCAACATCCATCTCACCGGGAATGGTTATGGGAAGGCTGGAAACATCAGCGAAGATCCTGATCCAAGGTTCACTGTTCGAACAGCCTCCTGTGAGTTTCATCATACCTGGAGTGACTCCTGTCGATCCTATGATATCAAGGATCCTCCTGACTCCAAGAGCATTCCCCTCCATGAAGGCCCTGAAAAGTTCTACCTCTGTCGTTGAGGGATGCAGTCCCAGTAGGACTCCCCGAGTCTGAGAATTCCAGAGAGGTGCTCTTTGCCCTACCATATAAGGTAGAAAGATCAGTGGCTCACTACCCCTATCTGCCTCTGATATCATCCTGTCTATCTCACCAAATGAACGTATCTCCAGCAGTTTTTGGAACCAGCGAAAACCAGCCCCACCGTAATCTACTCCGGCTGCAGAGATCCAGGTATCAGGTATGATGTGATGATAGAGATGGAGATCCTTGTGAGGGATAGGTGTCTTCCTGCATACACCGACAGCAGTGACTGTACCGGCAGAGACATAGGTATCACCTTCAGATACTACCCCGGAACCGAGAGCAGCAGATACCATATCCATGGCACCAGGCATCACGGGAATACCTGAAGGCAGCCCCAATAACTTTGCAGCTCTGGAGGTCAATCTCCCCAGCGGCCTGTGGCAGGGAACGATCTCAGGAAGTTTCTCTTGATCGATCCCGCAATCTGAAGTCAGCTCTCTCGACCAGCATCCTCTCTGAATATCAAAGAGCTGAGTAAGCCCCCCCTCTGTGATATCCATTGAGGGGAGACCTGTCAGGAACTGGGCGATATAACCATTTGCATGGAGAAAGGAACTTGTTCTCTTATAAATCTCAGGTTTATTAGCCTTCATCCAGAGGATCTTGGGGGCAATATTGGAGGGATCATTATGGTTCCCATTGATCCTCAACAGATCATCACCGATGATGCTGTCGATCATACTACATTCACGGGAACTCCGTCGATCCATCCAGATCAGACCTGAGCCTAATGCATTCCCCTCTCCATCAACTGGGACGAGGGTACTGCCGAGGGTATCTAGACCGATAGCTATGACAGCTTTCGGGTCTATCTGAGACACATCAAGCAATTCCTTCATATTTCTGATGATAGCATCTAACCAATCGCTGCATTGATGTTCTGCCCACCCGGGGTAGGGATGGGCAGTCTCATAGCCTGATACGGCTGAAGCGATAAGCTTGAGTTCCGTATCAAACAGACATGCTTTACAGCTTGTGGTTCCCACATCAAAAGCAAGTAGATATTCCTGCATATGGTTATCCTTTGACAGCTCCCATCGTAAGTCCTCGAATCAAATTCCTCTGAGTAAAGAAGACGAAGACCAAGATCGGGATCATTACAATAGTACCAACAGCACACATCTCGCCCCAGAGCAGACCATGGACAGTCAGGAAGGAATTGATCGCAGCAGGGAGAGTCTTTGCATTGACACTGGTAAGTACCAGTGCGAAGAAATACTCATTCCATGACATGACCAGACAGAATATCACAGTAGCTATAAGACCTGGACTGGACATCGGAATGATCACCTTCAAAAGAGCAGTCAGTCTTGTACAGCCGTCAACCATACATGATTCATCTATCTGTTTGCTTATCTCATCGAAGAAGGAGCGCATCATCCAGACCACCCAGGAGAGGTTCATCAACATGTTCATGACCGTCAACAGCCCAAGGGTATCATAGATACCGATATTCCTGGCAAGGATGAACATAGGGATGGCAGCGAGTATAGGAGGAGCCATTCTCGTAGAGAGGAACCAGAAGAACAGATCATCTTTACCTTTGAACTCGAACCGGGACATAGCATATGCAGCCGGGGTACCAATCACCAATGCAAGGATGCTGCTGACAATAGATATGAACAGAGAGTTCTTGAAATTAGTCATCAGTCCTCTATTGATGAAGGCATCCTCATAATTCTCAAGAGTCGGTTGGAAGATGATACTTGGAGGCATCTGCAGAGCCTCTGATTCGATTTTCATAGAGCTAGTTACCATCCAGAAGATCGGGAAGGCATAGAATAGAAAGACGAATATCAAAGCTAGGTATAATAGTGTTGTGGTGAATGCTTTTTCTCTCTTTACCATAGTGATGAATCCTTTCTCAGTGACTTTACCATCAGAAGACAGATGATAGTGATGACTACAAGACTTAATACAGCCATTGCTGTGACTTTGGATATCTGGAAGAACTCAAACCCGGTATTGAACATCAGGATGTTCAGATTCTGGCTTGAGGTTCCCGGACCACCACCGGTCATGGCATAGATAGAGTCAAAGGTCCTGAAACAGTCCATAGTCCTGATCAGTAGTGAGAGGAGTATGGAGGGTTTTAACAGGGGAAGTGTGATATGGAGAAAGAGCTGCATCTTATTACAGCCATCTATCAGACCTGCCTCATAGATTGCTGAGGGAAGTCCCTGCAGAGCAGCAAGGATGATGACCATGATAAGAGGTGCGAATTCCCATACATCAACTAGGATCAGAGAAGCCAGAACGCTATTGGTGTTGGCCAGGAAGGATTGTGGGGGTATACCGACTAATCCGATGATATAGTTCACCAATCCATAATCAGGACTGTACATAAGTCTCCACAGGGTACCTACGATTACCGGAGAGATAACCATGGCAGCGATCACGATAGTTCTGACGACCCAAGTTCCGAAGAGATTCCTGAAGAAGAGGAATGCCATAGCCATACCAAATACAAGCGCTGCAGAAACACTGAAGAAAGTATATTTCAGAGTGATCCATAGAGCGACCCAGAAGGCATCGTCTTTTAGGATGGCTATATAATTCTTGAATCCGATAAAATTCTCTTGTGAACCGGGTTTGATCAGGTCCCAATTGAAAAAACTGTTCTTTAAGCTAAAAAGCAGTGGGTACACAGAGAGTACCGCCAGACAGATTATCGCTGGTAAGAGAAAAAGCATCAGGTAATGCTTATCTTTCAGCTTTAGTTGTAGCTTCATAAGTATATTCCTAAAATGTTTCCAAATTCTTACATATTGAGATATCCGGCAGTCGCCAGATATCTCAATCTAACAAAGCTATCTATTAATAACCTGCATCTTTCATGATCTGATCGATATCTGCATCAGCCTCTTTAAGAGCCTCTTCAGCACTCTTCTCTCCAGCCAATACTTCAGATATTGCAATTGATACTCTTGTACCTACCTCTGCAGCCTGATCGACTCGAGGTCTGTAATCTGGATCAGCTAACGCAAGGGAGTCTTTCATAACCTTGACAAGAGGTTCTGACTGATCATATCCTGCATAGGCGGGGATATCATAAACACTTTCGAGTGCCTGATTCGGAGCTGACCAACCTAATTGACTAGCGATCTCAGGACTGATTATCCATTCCAGGAATGTCGCTGCAGCCTCTTTTTTCTTTGATTTCTCAGGTACTACGAGAGTCCATGAGTAGAATCCAGGTTGTGTCTCGACCTTACCGGGGACGACAGCATATCCGAGTTTACCAGCTACTTTTGAGTATCCTGGGTCTTCACAACGTGGGGCAAGACTTGCTGAGTCTATGAACATCGCAGCTGTTCCCTGAGCGACACCATTCTGAACTTCGATATATGAGAAGTTCGCGACCCCTTCAGGTCCATAGTTGTTTAGGATCTCAGCATAATAATCCAATGAGGCGATCGCCTCTGGGGTATCAAGATTACCCATCATATTCTCATCAAAATATGTTCCACCAAAGCCTCTAAGGAAGGTTGGCCATGTCCATTCATTCACACCCATTCCTCTCTGTCCTCTCAGAGTGATACCTGCCATATTTGGTTCATTCTCAGAGATGACCTTAGCGTTGTACATCAATTCATCAAAGGTCTTGGGTACGTTCAGTTCATATTTAGCATAGAGGTCAGCTCTATACACGAGGATGTTACAATCCTGATAGAGTGGGACTGCATACATATTTCCATCATAACTGACTGCATCAATGAATGGTGCCTGGAAATCTGATTCATCATAGGTCTTGCTATCAGCAAAATATGAATCAAGAGGTGCTAGATAGCCTGCTTTGGCATATTTATTCATGAAGAGGAAGTCGACCATGATCACATCGATGTCTGTTGATGGAGCAGAAAGCTCCAGACCTGTCTTCGATCGCAGAGGGGTCTCCTGTAACTGCATCCAATTGACTTTGATACCGGTCTCAGCTTCAAAAGCCGGCAGAAGTTCCTGCATCTTGACCAATTCACTTCTATTATCAGCCATTAGGTTCAGAGTGACTGTCTTATCTGCAGCCTCTTCCTGTGCTCCACCAGCGAACAGGCTGGTTACGACCATTGTCAATAACAGTAAAATACTTAGCATTCTTTTCATATAGAGTGCCTCCTTTTTTGTTTATATACATGCTAAGACCTGCACCACACTTTCGGAAGTTACTATAGTACTTTTATTTTATTTATTTTTATATATAGAGTTATATACTCCTGTTCGGCAAGAGGTACTATAGTACCTGCATCACTTCTCCCCGAAGAAGGGTTCTATCTTCCTTATAGCCTGAATCCTGTCTCTAACCATGAGTTTATCATATATGATACAGAGGTGGTTCTTAACGGTCTGCTGGGCAATGAAGAGCTGTGAAGCTATCTCCCTGTTATTCTTTCCGGCAACGAGCAGTCTCAGGATATCCTTCTCTCGAGAACTCAGATCCTCGAAGACCTTTGAGTTCTCATTCGGCTCAGGTTCTTTGACCCGCTCTTCAGATATACTGGGAACTTTATTATGTATGAGTTTCTGCATCACAGAGGGAGATAGCTGATAGATCTTATTTTTCACTGCTACGATCGCCCTGATCAACTCCTCAGGGGGAATATTCTTCAACAGATAACCGACAGCCCCCTTATTCAATGCCTCAAAGACATATTCATCATCATCGAAAGTAGTGAGCATCACTACCTGAACATCAGGATACAGGCAGTGGACCTCTGCACACGCTTTAACCCCATCCATCACCGGCATGCGAACATCCATAAGGACGATATCGACCTCATGCTCCTCGAGGAATGAAAGGGCCTCGATACCGTTCGTAGCTATCCCTACTACCTCTATCTCCTCTGATCTCATCTGAAGAACATCCCGAAGACTCTGTACAAAAAGTATTTGATCATCGACTAGAAGTATCTTTATAACGTTTTCCATCTTTTATCCTTCAAATATATTTGGTAGAGTGACACGAAGATCAAAGCCCATCTGACTGTTACCTGCCGACAGGGTGCCATCAACGAGTTTCAGACGCTCTTTCATCCCGGCCAGACCTATACCCTGAACGATACTCTCACTCCCCTTGCCATTATCATTGACTGCAAGTTTTATTGAATCCAGATCCTGCCAGAACTTAATCGTAATCCTTGTAGCATGCCCATGCCTGAAAGAGTTTACCAGTCCCTCCTGGATGATGCTGTACATGATGCTGTCATAGAGAGGATTGAAACTCCAGGGGATATTCCCGAACTCTACAGTAGTCTCGACCCCTGTAGCCTTCTGGAAGGTCTTTACTAGCTCATTGACCGCTGCGATACAGGATTTCTTCGTATCACCTATATGACGCAGGGCTCGAAGAGACTTCCTCGTATCTTCAAGACCGAGTGATGCCTGCTCTCGTGCCTTCTGCAGTAATTCTCGAGTCTTGTCGGGATCTGTCTTCGAGAAGTCTGTTGCAGCCTCCATCATCATGATCAGGTTTGTGAGGGTATATCCTACGGTATCGTGGATATCACGTGAAATCCTCTTACGTTCAAGCATCTGAGCATCTTCTCGAGCCTCGACAGCATACTGCTGGAAGTCCTTGTTCACAGATGAGAGATGTACCACAATAGAATCGAGCTTCTCGATCTGAGTGATGCAGGTGTTATAGGCAAAGGAGCTGTGTCTCCAGGAAAAGGTTGTTATACTCGTTAGGATCAGTATCACACCAAAGAAGATATGATCTATAACCTCAGGAGCCTCTACCACTCTACCCCAGGCGATGAATTCCCGTTGAAAGAGCATTTCAACTGCTGCGATGAAAAAGACAACGATACAGGAAAGAGGTTCCTCTAAGAATATAAGACAATCGAAGATGAACGGGATCGTAAGACAGAGTTCGAAATAGAGATCTCCTCCAAAAGGATACCCAACGACGATAAGAAAAATGAATTTCAGAAGAAATGCTAGGATAGCGATTTTAGTCTTTCTGAAGATGAACCAGAGGATAGAGAGGAGAAGTGATGCAGCAATTACAAAATAGACCTGCTTCTCGAATAGTACCAGAAACGGATGAGTACTCTTGATCTGATGATAGATGATAAGTGCAGCGGTATAACAGACTATACTGATCACGGCATGTAATATGATGTCATGGTAGAAAAGGAGTTTCTCAAAATAGATATTATAGAATTTCCTGAACTGCAAGAAAGATATCCCACCCTTTAACTGTATTAGTACACCTTGACTTCTGTATTATAGCACAAGAAATTTTTCCCTCAAGCAAATAATAAAAATTGAGAAATCTTACCGGACCCTATTGTTTCTTCTTGTAGAAACACATATACTCCAAAACAACAAACGTTTCTACAAGAAGAAACATAAGAACAAGAGGTATTATCATGAGTTCCATATTCAAGTCAGTAATGATCATATTAGTCTCAGTGGCTATAGTCTTTGCTTCCATCGGTTGTAGTAAAGAGGAGACTACGGTTTCCATAGGTATTTCAAAGATCATCCAGCATCCTGCTTTAGATGCGATCGAACAGGGGATCATCGATGGTCTAGCAGAGTTAGGATATGAAGATATCGTATTCGATCTACAGAACGCTAATGGTGATATCACCACAGCGACATCGATCGCCCAGAAGTTCAAGGCCGATAAGGTAGACTTAGCGATAGGGATCGCAACTCCCACCGCACAGGCACTAGCAAATATTATCAGCGACTCACCGGTACTCTTCTCTGCAGTCACAGAACCAATCGAGGCTGGGCTTGTCGAGAACTATGATCATGGGATAGGTAATGTAACCGGGGTTTCAGACCTGACTCCTGTAGAGGCTCAGATCAGACTTCTTGCCGAAGTCACCAATATCAAGAGGCTCGGACATGTCTATACGAGTGGGGAAGCCAATGCAGTACTCCTTGCCGAAATGGCTGAGAAAGTCTGTAAGGAGCTCGGAATAGAGTTCGTACCATCAGCAGTCACAAATAGTTCAGAGGTAAAACAGGCAGCTCAAGCGATAGCCTCTAGGGTGGATGGATTCTATGTCTCTAATGACAATACCGTCGTATCAGCCCTACCATCCCTTGCCGATGTCGCTATGCAGGCAGGTGTACCGATCATGAGTGCTGATACGACCTCCGCAGTCGGAACAGATGTCATGCTCGCTTGGGGCTTCGACTATTACAAACTCGGGAAGGCTACTGCTCTCATGGCAGCAGAGGTTCTTGAGGGGGCCGACCCATCAACGATACCGGTAGGATTCATGACAGATCCAAGTGACATCGAATTGAGAGTGAATCTCGATGTAGCTGCGCAGCTTGGGATCACGATAGCTGATTCGATCCTCGATCAGGCAGCAGTCATTGTCAAAGATGGGAAAGATATCTCCCAATAAAAGACCCCCAGAAGCAGCTACTCCTATGGGGTAGCTGCGCGACTCATCCGATCATTCACCGCCACACCCATTCCAGTCTCTGGAAGTCTCTCGGCAACAATAAGCCTCAAATTCAAACGATCTATTCTTCTCATAGTCTCATAAAGTCTTGCGGCTGCTGCTGAGGGATCTCCATCATTACTCAAGAGAAAGACCTCTCCAGCATAATCTACCTCTGAGGGTTGGAACAACATAACAGCAATATGAGTCTCATGGGCATAGATGGTTGGATCATCTACCATGATCATCGGAGTCTTTGGGGCATAGTGAGAGGGGAACATCCCCGGACTATCAAATACCAGCTCCTTCTTTGGAGCATTGACAGTGATGGGACCTATCACTCCTTCAAGCTCCTCGATCGTGATCCCTCCGGGCCTAAGCAGTATGGCAGTATCTCCAACAAGAGAAAGTACCGTCGACTCGACCCCTACTCTACAGGCTCCTCCATCGATGATCGCATCGAACCGACCCTCAAGTTGATCGATGACATGTTGGGCCGTGGTAGGGCTCGTCTTTCCGAAAGTGTTCGCACTAGGAGCAGCTACCGGTCTTCCTGATCGTCGAATGAGTTCTAATGCTACAGGATGGCTAGGCATTCTGATGGCAACAGTAGGATTCCCCGCAGTGACTGCAGCAGGTACCTTATCTGATTTCTTGAAGACCAAGGTCAGAGGTCCCGGCCAGAAAGCATCCATGAGAGCTATCGCCCGGTCAGGTAACTCTGAAACTAACGGTATCAGCATCTCTCGACTAGAGACGTGGGAGATCAGAGGATCCTCGAATGGCCTCTGCTTAGCCTCAAAGATCTTCTTCACAGCCCTCTCATCTAGAGCATCTGCTCCCAGACCATATACCGTCTCAGTTGGGAAGGCGGTGAGTCCACCGGCCTGTATAACTCGTACACCCTCAATAATCTCAGCATCTAGAGAACTTTTAGCAGCTCTATGTCCAAGGATCCAGTCGACGGCATCCCCGATCGTATGAAATAGCAGTTTATCAGAAGCGACCTCGATGGAGTGTTTAGCCCCATGACCTGTCAACAGGTAGAGACCGGTCGCCCCATACTCGTTTCCCATAAGGACATCGTGGGGATGATCTCCGATCACGAAAGATCTCGAAAGATCAATCCTGAACTCATTCGAGGCTTCTAACATGAAGCGTGGTTTCGGCTTCATACAGTCGCAATGGTCTTCTCGGTCATGGGGACAGACATACCATCTTCTTATCTCGATACCAGCCTCTTTGAGCTGAGAATCAAGTGCTTTGTTCACTGCATCGACCTCTTCAGTTGTGATCAACCCTTTAGCGATCCCAGATTGGTTCGTCACGACAAAGAGATCATAGTCATTCGCGATCTTCTGCAGGGAGGAGATAGTCTCGGGAAAGAGATGGATATCATCTGGAGAAGAGATATACCCCTCATCCTCGATAAGCGTCCCATCACGATCGAGAAAGACCGCAGGCCTATAGTCGTCTTGATGCTTTAATCGCTTCAGCAATTCTCTAACGGTGAGTTCATGATCATGATCGATAGTGACAGCTGAAGAAAGATTGAGATGATAGATATTCCTTCTTCCCTCTCTTCTTCGAGTCAGATACCCCTCCTGTTCCAATTCTGAAAGGATCTTATGGACTGCACGTTCTGTGATTCCCAATTTTTCTGCTATGATCCGAACCCGAGCGGTCGGGTTGTTCAGCAGATAGAGGAGAATCCGTGCATGATTTGTCAATATTCGCCAAGAATTAAGCTTTCCCACTACTATACCTCACGATGAAAGAGTTCATCAGAACAGTAATGAAGAAAGGTGAGATTGTCAATATATGTGCATTTAATTACATGAATACTAATTCATGTAATATCCGTTATGGGTTATAAGAGAGTCCGATACCAATACTCAAACCTCTATCTGAGGAGTCAAGGATATCGAGAGCTCTCAGGTCCCCGGAAAGATAGACCTGATCTGCAAGTTTTAGTGGTAGCAGCCTAAAGCCAAGATTCACCATCCCCCTATTCGTCGCATCAGAGACATTCGGGTTCGCACAGTAGGAGATATTTCCAAAATCCAAGAGGAAATCCACCTTTTCATTGAAGAGATCCTTCATGAACGTGGTCTGGAATCCCATACCATAATCTATATCAGTGGAGAGACTCTCACTCAAGGTATACCCTACCATCAGAGTGGTCTTCGCAGGCCAATCGATAAAGGTACTTGAGAAGGTTGAGACTGCATAGATCTGAGCCGCCCAATCAATTGCTGAAGGAATGTTGAGTAACTGACTGTTCACCCCGATCGCCAGGGATCTTGATCCTTTCTTATCGATACGCCATTTACCATTTAGCATAATAGCCGCATCACTCTCAACATCGGCAGAAAGCACGAATTCGAAACTGTTATTAAGTCCCAATTGGAGATAGGGAAGATGGCTGAAAGAGCCAGCGAGATTTGCAGAATACCCTACAGTGACCATAGCCTCATTATCTGACCAGGCAGGCTCTGCACTGGGAATCACGATATACCCATTCACTCCATGAATCGTCGCATTTCCCTCATCGAGGGAGACCATCCCATCGAGGAGTGAGATACCGCTTACGGGAAAGGCTGTCACACTTAGTACTAATATCAATATTTTAAGATAGCTCTTCATCATCGATTCTCCTTACTTCTCATATTTCTTCTACTTCTTATGAGTGATTATATGGTATCATATAAAAAAGTGTTTATAGAACACATTCTTGCACTACTTCATAATTTGATTTGACTTTTTTTTATTTATTATTATTTTAATAAGGTAAAGAAAACAAAGAAGCATGATCAAGGAGATATACATGGAACATTTAACAGTAGAGACATTTAAAGAGAAGGTTTTCAATTTCGAGAATGGTGGTGAATGGAAGTTCGCAGGGGACAAGCCCTGTATCATAGATTTTTATGCAGACTGGTGTGGTCCATGTAAGATGGTAGCTCCCGTCCTTGAAGAACTTGCTAAAGAATATAATGGCAAGATCGATATCTATAAAGTGAATACTGAAGAACAGCAACAGCTCTCACAGATGTTTGAGATCAGAAGTATCCCAACTATCCTATTCGTACCGATGGAAGGACAACCTCAGGCTGCCATGGGTGCCCTACCGAAGCAGAGCTTCGAGCAGGCTATCAACGATATATTACTTCCGTAATAGTAAAATAAAACGGCTTCTTCCTCGGAAGAAGCCGTACATCTATCTAGACTGAATCCCCTCTTCTTGGGACAATACAGAGAAATACGAAGTGACTCGTTCCCCAGTTCCTAATCTGGTGTTCCATATTACTGTCAATATAGGCAGTAGAACCCGCAGTAAGTCTATGTTCTTTTCCATCAAAGTAGAGCATCCCCTCTCCTTCAACAACATATATGGTATGAGGCCAATCATGGGTATGCATAGGAGCATGACCACCATCTGTGAGAGTGAACATTCTCATGACGTGATCCTCCCAACCCTCGTCAGGTCCGATGAGAATCTGTTTAGTAACACCTTTTACCTCTTCTGAAGTAAGTTCAATCTTTTCAATTTTATCTCTGTGTGATACGAACATCGGTAACTCCTCTTTTTTTAATAATATATGTATAATATATCACTATTTTACTCAGTTATCCATAAATCATTACAATATCTTGACAAATCCCCCAATTGGATTTATAAATACTTATATAAATTCAGTATTTGTAAACTCGCATTCATATAGGATGATTATGTCAGACAAAAAAGAGACCTTTAGATTCGGAGAGAAGATAAAGAAGATACGTGAGCGGCAGAAGATGACCTTGAAATCTCTTTCGGAGGCGATCGGGGTAAGTTCGAGTCTTCTCTCTCAGATCGAGAACAATAGAGTCTCGCCCTCTCTTGATACTTTGATAGCTATCACAGAAGAGCTCGATATCGATCTTGAGTATCTTTTCAAAGATCTCCAAAAACCAAGGAAAGTGAAGATCGTCCATAAAGAGGACCGAAATCATCTAAGTCTCCAGCAGGTAAGCTATGAACAGCTATCACCACCAATAGACTCAACTGAGGACTTTGCGTTCGAGACGCTAGAACTCACCATCGAGGCTAATGGTCAGAGAGGGAGCGAGGAGTTCGGACATCCTGGTAGAGAGATGGGAATCATCCTTGAAGGCTCTGCAGAGTTGATATACGGGAATAAGGTATATACCTTGGGAGTTGATGACAGTGTCTCCTTCTCATCACATATACCACACACCTTGAAGAATCTTGGTGATACGAGATTGAAAGCAATCTGGATAGTGTCACCGCCAAGAGTCTTCAGTAACGAAAGGTAATACATGGATAGCAATATCCAGAAAAATAGGAGCAGATATGGGAAAGACCGTAGCAGAAAAGATTTTCGATGCACATCTGATCGATAGACAGGGAGCAGATATTAGTATTCTCTCATTAGACCGCGTATTCTGTCATGAGATCACGACGCCTATAGCGATCAATGATCTTGTAGCACGAGGAAAGGATCGGGTATTCGACCCCGACAAGATCAAAGCAGTGATCGATCATGTCACACCTGCAAAAGACTCAAAGACTGCAGAACAGGGTAAGATCATGAGAGATTGGGCAAAACGACATAATATCAAGGACTTCTTCGATATTGGTGCCAATGGAGTCTGTCATGCGCTTTTCCCCGAGAAAGGCTTTGTAAGACCCGGTTTCACCGTGATCATGGGAGATTCTCATACCTGTACACATGGCGCCTTCTGTGCCTTTGCAGCGGGGGTGGGAACAACAGACCTCGAAGTCGGGATCCTCAAGGGAGTCTGTAGTTTCAAGACCCCTGAGACTCTCAAGATAGAGTTCACTGGAACACTACAAGAGGGAGTCTTCGCCAAAGATGTCATACTCGCTATCATCGGTAAGATCGGAGTGAACGGGGCAACGAACAAAGTGATCGAGTTCACAGGACCTGTCATCGATAGATTCTCGATGGAAGAGAGAATGACACTTTCGAATATGGCAATCGAGGCTGGAGGTACTACCGGTATCTGTTATCCAGACATGACCACCGTAGAATATCTTTGGGACTTCATCAAAGATGATTATGAATCCAAAGAGGCCGCCCTTGCTGATTATAGTAAATGGATCGCCGATGAGGATGCAGTATATGCTGATGAGATCACCTTCGATGTGACAACTCTAGCTCCAGTAGCCACCTTCGGATACAAACCTGATCAGGTGAGAGCCATTGCAGATTTTGAAGAGACAGCAGTCGACCAGGTATATATTGGAAGTTGTACCAACGGACGGATCGAAGACCTCCGAGAGGCTGCAAAGATCCTTGAAGGACATACCATCGCACCGGGAATCCGAGGGGTACTCTCCCCTGCTACTCCTGATATCTTCAAACAGGCACTCAAAGAGGGACTGATCGATATCTTCATGGATGCAGGATTCTGTGTGACGAACCCGACCTGCGGAGCCTGTCTTGGTATGAGTAATGGAGTCCTTGCAAACGATGAGATCTGCGCTTCTACTACAAACAGGAATTTCAACGGAAGAATGGGAAAAGGTGGAATGGTACACCTGATGAGCCCTGCCTCTGCAGCTGCTACAGCCATCAAGGGGACATTAGCACATTCACCAGCATATAAGGGGGGATCAAATGAGTAATAAGACAGACAGATTCAAAGGAAACATACTGTTCCTCGATCGGGATGATATAAACACTGATGAGATCATTCCTGCAAAATATTTGACAGAGAACAGTAAGGCAGCCTTGAAGCCTTACCTTCTCGAAGACTTGAAACTAGAGGGCTTCGACCCTGCTACGAGTCTTGAGAATAGGCAGGTCGTCGTTACGAGGAACAACTTCGGTTGTGGCTCTTCAAGAGAACATGCACCATGGGCTCTTGAGATCAATGAGATCTATCTCGTGATCGCAGAGGGATTCTCACGAATCTACCGTCAGAACATGTATAACTGTGGGATGATGGCAGTTGAACTTCCAAAAGAGGATATCGATAGCCTCTTCGAGACTTTCAAGGGTAAAGAGTGCTCGGTGGTAACAGATCTTGAGGCTCAGTCTTTCACGTTCACCTCCGGAGATACGACTCTTACGATCCCATTCAAACTCTCAGAGTTCGATAAGACCCTTGTCGAAGCTGGAGGCTGGGTAGAGTTCGCTGATGCGAACTACTAGGAGCAGATAGCTACTCATGATAAAACCCCTGGAAGACCAGGGGTTTTATTGTTTCTGGAGCTGCTCGATTTACTTGTCTTCGATCGAAAAGGCATTACCAAGGGCAGAAGGAGAGGAGTATTTACCCTTCTTCTTCTTTCCTATGATCGTCATCAAGGCAAGAACGACCACAGTGACTACATAGGGAGCCATATTGAGGAAAGAGGCGGGGATCATAGTACCGGCAGCCTGTAACCTGAACTGAATGGCATTGATACCACCGAAAAGGACCGCACCGAATACAGCCCGAGAGGGGTTCCAGCCAGCAAAGATCACTAGTGCGATGACTATCCAACCTCTACCACCGGTAACATTCTCCGACCAACCTGGCGTATAGGCTAAAGTCAGATGTGCGCCACCTAGACCGACGAGCATACCACCGATCACCGTATATAGATATCTTACCTTCGCCACACTGATCCCCATTGCTGAGGCCGTTCTAGGATTCTCTCCCACAGATCGTAGGGAGAGTCCATGTTTAGTCCTGTACATGAAGTACCAAGAGAGAGGAACGATCAGAAACAGCATATAGGTCAGAACATCTTGATTGAAGAAGGCCGCGAGTATCGGTATATCTCCTAAGAAGGGAATCTGAATCTTCTGAAAGTTCGAAGCAGTCATACCTGCTAGGTTGAATCCATTTGATTCAGGCCCGAGTCGCTGACCGAGATAACTAGCAAGTCCGGTTCCAAACAGGGTGATACTCAACCCACTCACTACCTGATTCGCTCTCATCGAAATAGAGAGGAAGGCGTGTAGGAGTGCGAGTGAACCACCAACGAGCATAGCGACAATGAGAGACAGGAAGAGACTCCCAGTGTAGAAAGAGACGGCAAAAGCAGAGAGCGCTCCCATCATCATCATTCCCTCGACACCAAGGTTGAGGATACCAGATCTCTCTGTATAGATCTCACCGATCGTCGCATAGAGCAGAGATGTCCCTGCACTCAATGTGACAGCAAGAAGTGTTGTTATCAACTGCATATTACGCCTCCACCTTTCTAACGATCTTCAGACGGTATTCAGTGAAGACTGAACCGGCTAACAGAGGGAACAAGAGAAGTCCCTGAATGACTAGTCCCATCGATGAGGGTAATCCCACCATCATCTGTAGCTGATCACCACCTACAAGCAGGCCTGCCATGAGTATAGAAACCAGAATACAGGCTAGTGGATTGAGTTGGGCCATCCAGGCGATGATGATCGCAGTATAGCCATATCCCATATCGATACCTTTCTGTAATCTATGTGATATTCCAGCAACTTCAGTCGCCCCTGCAAGTCCTGCCAATGCACCAGAGATCAGGAGTGTTACGACGATACTCTTCTCGATTGATACTCCTAGACAGCGCGCTGCCTTCTGGTTCTTACCGATCATCTTGATCTCAAAGCCCCATCGAGTCTTGGAGAGAAGGAACCAGAGTAAGATAGCTATTGCCAAGGCCAAGAATAGTCCGTAATGAGCCCTTCCTGCAAACCTCGGCAACCACCCCTCTTGAGGAAATCGCTTGGTACCAGGGAATCCAAATCCATCAGGATCTCGCCAAGGACCGTAATAGAGGTACTCTGCAAAGAGTATCGCCACATAGTTGAGCATCAAGGTGGTAAGAGTCTCATCGACCCCCCAATTCGCCTTGAGGATAGCAGGGATCCCTGCCCACATAGCTCCTGCGACCATTCCCATGACTAGACCTATCGGTAATAGTAGTGGTAACGGGAGGAAATTCCAAAAGACCATGACCCAGGAGGTTCCTATAGCACCCCATATGAATTGCCCTTCAGCCCCGATATTCCAGAACCGAAGCTTGAAGGCTAGAGCAACACCAAGTCCTGTCAACAGGAGAGGTATAGCCTTTACCAGAGTCTCAGTGAAGTCGATCCAGGTACCGAAGGCACCTTTGAACATGAATCCATAGGTCGATAACGGGTTGGCACCCGAGAGACCGAGAACGATCGACCCAAGCATCAATGATACGACGAAGGAGATGATCGGGACCAGGACTGTCACAGTCTTTGAGCGAGCTTCACGTTTTTCAAGTACGATTCTCATGCATTTCCCCCTCTCATTCCAGCCATCATCATGCCGAGTTCCTCTTTGTTCGTCGTTGCTGCGTCGACGATCCCCATCAGTTCGCCTTCGAACATGACACCGATCTTATCGGCAACGGAGAGTAGCTCATCAAGTTCCTCTGATACGAGCAGTACTGCGGCCTTTTTATCTCTCTGAGCAACGATATTATTCCTTACTGATTCTGTAGCACCTACATCGAGACCTCTTGAGGGATATACCGCAATGAGCACTCCACCGCAGGAGTCGATCTCTCTAGCGAGGATCGTCTTCTGAATATTCCCACCTGAGAGGAACTTCACTAGTGTCTCAGGTTTTGGTGTGGCAATCTTGAAGAAAGAGATCATCTTCTTTGCGAATCCGAAGATCTTGGTTGCATGCATGACTCCATGCCTACTTGCGATCGGTTCTGATCGATATCTCTTCATTACGAGATTGTCAGCGACACTCATATCACCCACGATACCCATGGCACCACGATCTGCTGGTATGTGACTCATCCCGGCCTTGATCAGATGTAATGGTTGTTTGTTCGTCATATCCTGTGAATCGAGTGTGATCCTACCGGACACGGCCTTCTGAAGACCAGTGATGACCTCAGTGAGTTCAGTCTGTCCATTTCCAGCGACTCCGGCAATACCAAGAATCTCACCTTCATAGATCGTGAGGGATATATCTTTGAGGACTGGACGGCCTGTAGGATCTTCTACAGTCACCCCGTCTAAGATCAGTTTTGGTTCTCCAGGTCTATAGGGAGCCTTTTTGATCTTAAAGAGAATCTCTCTTCCCACCATCATATTCGCAAGCTCTTGAGGAGTGGTCCCCTCGGTCTTACAGGCAGCGACGGTCTTACCCTGACGAAGCACCTGGACTCGATGAGAGAAGGACAGTACCTCATCCATCTTATGGGTAATGAAGATCGCCGATTTCCCCTCAGAGAGCATGGTCTTGATGATCCCGTTAAGATCTCTGGATTCCTGAGGAGTTAATACCGCAGTGGGTTCATCGAGGATCAGAACCTCTGCACCACGATAGACTAATTTCAATATTTCGACTCGTTGTTGTTCTCCGACACTCAACTCATAGATGAATCTGTCGGGATCGACTTTGAGACTGTACCTATCTGAGAGCTCTATGATCTTCCTCTTTATCTCTGCCATAGGAGGGATGAGTGGAAGGTCCTGAAGTCCCAGAACTATATTCTCAGCTACAGTCATTGTCTGAACGAGCATGAATTCCTGATGAATCATTCCAATGCCAAGATGCATGGAATCCTGTGGAGAATGAATTGATACCTTTTCTCCCCTGATCGTTATGAAGCCCTCATCCGGGCGATAGAGTCCTGCTAGAATATTCATGAGGGTACTCTTACCGGCGCCATTCTCCCCTAGCAGTGCCAGGACTTCGCCGTTATGTAACTCAAGGTCGACTCGATCATTAGCAATGACTCCGGGGAACCGTTTAGTTACCCCTTCCATCTTCAGGAGCGTAGAAACTGAACTTTTTTCCATCTGATGATTCTCTCAATGTTTTTGAAGTTTTTATAAACGAGCACAGGCGGACTAGTGCCCGCCTGTGTATTAGATCGGTAGATACCTACCGATATTTAGTTGACAGTACCTACGACACCCTCTACGAAGAAGCCCATTGATAGCATATCGCCATCACTCATGACTTCACCATCAGCAAGAATCATAGCACCTGATTGATCATATAGAGGTCCGGTAAAGACATCCCAATCTCCAGCCACGATCGAAGCCTGAACTTCTGTGACTTTCGCCTGAACATCAGCAGGAACAAGAGCACTCATTGCTGAGAGTTTTACCGTATCTTCTGACAGACCACCCCAGAACTGGTGTGATTCCCAAGTACCTTCCATTCCAGCTTTCACTGTAGCTGTATAATAAGGACCCCAGTTCCACATTGGTGAACAGAGAACTGACTCACCTACGAACTGACCCATATCGGCATCATAACCGATACTAAGAGCACCACGTTCTTTTGCAGCTTTTGGAGGTTCTGTTGTATCCTGGTGCTGAGCAAGTAGATCAGCGCCTGAATCGAGAAGAGCGATCGCTGCTTCACGTTCTTTAACTGGATCATACCAAGTGTTGGTCCATACGACTTTTACCTCGACATCAGGGTTGACAGATTGAGCACCTAATGTGAAAGCATTGATTCCTCTGATTACCTCAGGGATAGGGAATGCAGCGACATAACCGATGATATTGGTCTCTGTCATAGAACCTGCTACGATACCTGAAAGGTATCTTGGCTGGTACATTCTACCAAAATAGGTTGACATGTTATCTGCAGTCTTGTAACCGGAACAGTGCTCAACGAGAAGGTCTGGGTTATCCATTGCAGTCTCTAGAGCATAATCCATATATCCGAAAGATGTAGCAAATACCATATCATAACCATTACGAGCATACTGCCCCATGATTCTTGCACTATCTGGTCCCTCTTCTACACTTTCGATCAGCGTGGTCTCGACAGCACTACCTAAAGCAGCTTCCATCTCTTTTTTACCAACATCATGCATGTAGGTCCAACCCAGGTCTCCTGGAGGTCCAATATATACAAAAGCGACTTTATACGGCTCTTCAACGGGTGCTTCTGTTGCACTTTCTTGAGCTCCACCGGCAAATAATGCAAACGGTACGAGTAGTGCTAGAAGACATACTAAAGCTAGTGATCTTTTCATCTTTTCCACCTCATTATAGTTTTAAATGTTGCCTTATATTATGATATAGTTCAGAAGATTATACAAGGACTAGATAAATATATTGCAGTACATAGACTCGTTATCAGTGTGTATTTATACTATTATTTTACCACTATCTCAGAGTTTAATCATAAATCTAGTGAATCTGCTAGTAATAGGTCTCGATCAGTCCATATAATTCACTGATGGTATAGGGCTTCTGAATACTGTCTGTGAACCCATACTTCTTAGGATCAGAGATTATCGGATCGGTCGAGTACCCACTTGATGCAAAAATAGGTATTTCTGGATAAGCTGCACGGAGGGTTTCAATAACCCCGACACCACCGACCCCTCCAGGTATGGTAAGGTCGAGTAATGCACCAATGAGCGGTATACCCTCTTCGACTATTCCCGCTATCTCTTTTCCATCAGAGATGGATATGACCTCTATACCTACTCTCCTGAGAACCTTGCTCGTCAGACTGATAAGAGATGGTTCATCATCCAATACCAAGAACCGTCCCTGAAGTTCCAAGGAGCAGGATGAGACAACCTCAGTTTCCTTGCGTTCTATCTCAGAAAGACTTCTTGGGAGATATAAGGTAAAAGTAGTCCCCTTCTGAGGTTTGGAAGAGACGAAGATATTACCATCATGCTTGGTGATGATAGAATAACAGGTTGTGAGTCCAAGACCTGACCCCATCTCTTTAGTAGTGAAAAATGGATCGAATATCTTATGTACCAACTCGGAATCAATACCTGCCCCCTGATCTCGAATGGTTATTTGGACAAAATCCCCTGGGGTGAGATCCATCCCCATATGCTCGGATATCGTGGAGTTACAGACTGTGACATCAATCGTGCCACCTTCGGGCATCGCCTGTTTCGCATTGATGAACAGGTTATCAAAGACCTGGTTCATTTGATTCTTATCCACATCACAGTTCCAAAGATGCTCATCAACAGCAAGCTGGTAATCTACATTCGAACCAGATAGAGCGAACTTTGCACTACTCTCAACTAACTGATCGATACTAAGAGTCGACCTTATGGGTTTTCCACCCTTTGAGAACGTCAAGAGTTGTTGAGTCAGACTCTTTGCCCGTTCGAAGGGGTCTAATGCGAGTGATAACAAGGTCTTGATCTCCTGCTCCGTTGAGGTCATCGAGGCAAGCTCCATATAGCCAAAGACCCCGACAAGAAGATTATTGAAATCATGAGCTATACCACCTGCAAGGACTCCTAGTGATTCGAGTTTATCATGCTGCTGCATCCGGTTCTGCATCTCAAGTTCTTCAGTCACATCTCTAAAGACAAAGACGACTCCCTGGATCAAGCCCTGTTCATCTTTGATTCCTGCATGAGCAGCACGTAAGGTCAAGAAGTCCCCTAACAGGAGGTTCTCACTACCTCGGGTATTGTCGATCACCTCTATACTCTCAAAGACACCGTTAATATAGGATTGCAGTGCGTATCCAGACTTCTCAAGCATAGCTTCAAGGGGTTCCCCTTTGATCGTCTCGAGATTCAGATCGAAGAGGAACTCTGCATTCCTATTCACAAACCTTACGTTACCTGTGGCATCGGTTGATATCACAGCATCAGTGATATTCTTCAGGGTCACTGAGAGTTGCTCTTTTTCCTGCTCTATCTGAGCAGTACGTCTTTTGATCTCCTCCTCTAATCTTCTATTAGAGATCTCCTGATGAAGGATCTTCTGGCTCTTTCTCTTACTGTTCTGATAGATTTGATAGACTATCGTGATCAATAGAAGCAATAGGATCACACTATAGATGCTATAGGCTGTCATAGATCTCCAAGCGGGAGGCAGGATCTTGATTGAGATATCCTTTGGAGTACTCCAACTCCCATCAGCTTTGAGGGATCTTAGTCTTAATTGATAGGAGCCCGGAGAGATATTGGTGTAACTACCATAGTTCCTAGCTCCACTATAGATCCAATCCTTATCAAAGCCCTCGAGTTTATAGGAATAACTCTTCAGCCCCTGTGCTAGATACTGAAGATCTGCGAACTCAAAATCAAAGAAGGTCTGAGAGGGAGGTATGACAATCTCTTGGAGTTCATATGGTTGTTGAGTCGCTAAGGCCGGTTCCCCCATGATATTGAAAGCCGTCAATACAAGCTCTGAATTCGCCGGTAGGAGATCCTGAAGATCAGGATCGATCTCAAGAACACCAGAAGTGGTCCCAAACAGTAGTCTATTTGACTCCTTCCGAACCGTAGAACCAAGAGACATCTCCATGACCGGAAGGCCGGTGGACTGGTCGATATTTCGAACTAGATCACTTGCCGGATCAATGATCGAGAGGCCCAATCGGGTACTGACCCAGATAGAACCAAACGCATCCTCTTCAATACCCATGATACTATTATCCTGTAACCCCTGCTCTCTGGTGTAATGGGTAAACGATTCTGTCTCATCTTCATACAGATTCAAACCACCCCCTGAGGTACCGATCCAAATTGACCCATCTGTAGATTCGAACATCACATAGATATTAGCAGAGCTGATAGAGGTCAGATCTGTAGAATCATGATAGAAGGTCTGAAACCCATCAAGAGTCTCATCATATCTATTGAGTCCTTGATTCGTCCCGATCCAGACTCGCCCTATAGAATCACAGAGAATGGTTCTTACCAGGTTATCACTAATACTGTTTTGATCATCTGATACTCGATAGTGAGTATATCTATGGGTATCGATATCAAACTTTATCGCACCGTTACTGTAGGTTCCGAACCATATATTCCCCGCTTTATCCTCGACCATTGCTGTAGCGATGGCATCGAGGACATCCGTCTCATAGAATAATCCGATAAAGGGTTCTGAGAAGGTCTCAGTCTCTTTATCAAAGAGGTTCAGACCTTCATTAGTACCGATCCATATCTGTTGATCAGAATCCTCATAGAAGAAGTTGATGATATCATTACTCAAGGAGGTATTATCATCGGGGTCATTCTGAAAATGTTTGAATATATGCTCTTCACTATCAAACATATCGATTCCATAGTTATAGATACTCACCCAAATATTACCAAAGGAGTCCTCGAATAGCGTATTCACCTTTCCCGGGGTGTAGGAATCTGAGTCTATCCTTTTCTGATTCCATAACTGAAAGCTTTCCCATCCGGGAATGATCCGGTTGATCGCTCCACCATTGGTACCTATCCAGATGATCCCTGAGGTATCTTCGAGAAGGGAATAGACTGTGTCGTTTGTGAGAGGGAGGGCCGTATCCTCTGTAGACGTGATCACCTGATATTCCTGTGTATCGATATCATAGGAGATCAGGCCTCCTCCGAAGCTAGCACCCCACAGGGTATCCCCATCAAGAAGAATCTTATACATTCTATTCTCAGACATCTCAATATTCTGTGCTTCATAAGTCTCCGGATCGAAGTAGCTTATACCACTCCCCCAGAGCCCAAGCCAAAGACCTCCATCTTCAGAGGCTATGATGTCCATGACATAGTTAGAACCTATAGACGTAACATCTTCAGGATCCTGTTGAAATCGTCTGAAACCATCCTGTTCGCTATCATAGAGAGCTAGACCATTATAGGTACCGATCCATAGCCGTCCCTCATCATCACAATACAGTGATCGTATGACCTGGTGATTCAGAGAGCTCTCGTCTCCCTCGATCGTTGAATAATGGGTAAAAGAGCCAGTCTCACTATCTAGCCGATTCAGACCATCTAATGTCCCGACCCAGAGAGAGCCCGTAGCATCAGTAGTGATGGCGACGACCACATTGTTGCTCAAAGATGAGGGATCATGGGGGTCCGCACTATAACGGGTGAAATCCTCAGTCAGGATATCGAATTCGACCAACCCACCATAGGTCCCGATCCAAAGAGTCTCTCCATCAAGATACATGGTCTGAATGAGATTATGGGGGAGGGAGTTGTCATTATAGGGTTCATTCTGAAAGACCTTGAAGGAATATCCATCATATTTGTTCAGTCCATTCTGGGTCCCGAACCACATGAAGCCGTAAGAGTCTTGTATGATACTCGAAACTGAGGAGCTTGAAAGACCATCATCTCCGGTAAGATAATCGAAGTTAGGAGACCTCAAGACCTCCCCAGTCACGAATCCGGTCGACAGGACCAAAATCAGAGAGATGCATAAAACCATATGTCTTACAAGTGCTCTTGAAACCATCAGATACTCCTAAATCTTGCTAGTTTCATTCTATCATAGTTACTATTACTTGCGATACTACATTAGTGATTTAATCACTTATAGACTCTCTTGATCATATGAGTAGCCGCCATCCCTGTTCGAATATCTCATGATATCGACTACCAGGGATCTCCACCACTGTCTTTCCCTCAACCATACATTTCGTAAAATCTTCATCATAGGGAATATCAAACAGATGAAGGATATCATTCGCTTCTAGATAGGTCTTCAACTCTTGAGTCATCTCGCTATTCAGATCTGCCTTATTGATGATACAAGCAGTGGGAATCTGAAAACGTCTCACTAACTGATGGACTCGTTTCAGATCATGTAACCCAGAGACGGTGGGCTCAGTGACGAGTACCACTACATCTGCACCGGTCAAAGAGGAGACGACAGGACAGCCTATTCCGGGAGATCCATCAACGAGTACATAATCATACCCCTTCTCCATTGCGACCGCCTTAGCCTCTCGCTTGACCTTCGCTACGAGTTTCCCAGAATTCTCAGCTCCGATATGAAGTCTTGCATGGACCATGGGAGCCCCTGTCTTAGCATCTGAGTAGAAGACTCTACCAACCACCTGATCGACCATCTTTATCGCTAAGGCTGGACATATCTTCGCACAATACCCGCAACCCTCACAGTCTAGAGGAATCACCTCATATCTATCATCGATATAGGGGATGGCATCGAATCTACAGACCCTTGAACATCGCCCGCAATGGACACAGGCATCTTGATCGATCACGGCAACTGCCCCAGAGGTAAAATCCTCTTCACGAGTGTTCTGAGGGTTCATCAGCATATGAAGATCTGATGCATCGACATCACAATCTGCTATCACGGTATTCCCTGCACCAAGGACTCCGAAGGAGGCAGTGATGGAGGTCTTACCTGTTCCACCCTTCCCTGAAATCACAACGATCTCTTTCATGCTCGTACCTCCAATCCTCTTATATGTTCGCTGACAAGCTCTAAAGCTTGAGTCATTCTCTCATGTCCGATATAGGCAAGACCTCCACTCGAATAGACTTCAGCGATCTTTCGATCATTAGGGATCCGTGCAAGGATATCTATATGCTCTTCTCTACAATAATCCTCAACATCAGCATTACCGATACCATCTCTATTGATGACCACAGCAAAAGGTGTTCCCACATGCCTCATCGTCTCTACGGCAAGCTTCAGGTCATGAAGACCAAAGGGGGTGGGTTCTGTCACGAGAATGATGAAATCCATCTGTTTGGAGACCTCAATGACAGGACAAGCCGTTCCTGGAGGTGAGTCGAACAGACGGATCACCTCTGTATCATATCGCGAATCTACGAGTGCTATACTCTTACTGATCAGGGGGACAGCCTGTTCCTGTCCAATATCCAATCGACTCTCGATGAAATCGAAATTCTCTGTCTTCATCACTGTCATCGTCCCGATCTCTACTGCTTCCATAGGCAGAGCATGCGCCCGACAGAGTTCAGAACAGGCATAACACCCATGACACATCTCGGGGAATATCATGATCTCGGTCCCGATCTTAACGATCGCATGAAAGTTACAGGTGGTCTGGCAGGCTCCACACAACTGACAGGCCTCTTTGTTCCAGGTTGGGACCATACGGACCTCTCTTCTGGTCTCCACGACCTCACCAGTCAAAAAGAGCTTGGAATTCGGCTCTTCAACATCAAGATCGGTCAATACCACCTGCCTGCCTGTCCCTGCTAGATAATGGGCCAGATTAGTCGAGAGGGTGGTCTTTCCAGTCCCACCCTTCCCGCTGGCTATAGCTATATTCATCGTACTCTCCTAAGATACCTTATCGGATAAGGTTGCTTTAACCCATCCTATGATAAATCACCAATTTCGTCAATTACTAGCATATGCTATTTATTATTTATACATGACATTTTTAGTAATCTTATTTATTCTTTGACTACATTTTTGTATATTGTATCTATGAAAGAGACAAGTTACCAGAAAGTCTTCTCAGTCGAAGGAATGACCTGTGCCTCCTGTGTGAGGATCGTAGAGCGACAACTCTCCAAAGTAGAGGGGGTCTCCTATGTTTCTGTCAATCTTGCGACCGAGAAGGCTCTTATCATATCAGAGCAACCCATTGAGAGTGAACTCATCGAGGAGACTATCAAGAAAAGTGGTTATACCTATCTTGATCAAGTCCCCTCAGAGGATCAGATCCAATCACGTTTCCTGAAAGTAAGGAGACAATTGATCCAGGCTCTCATCGTCACGATCCCCATGATGATCCTCATGATCATCCATATGAGTGGGGTCATGATCCCGGGCTTTCATCTTCTTGAACTTATCACAGGACTATTCGTCCTGATCGTTCCGGGAAGAGGTGTACTCAAAGGAGCCTTTATCGCAGTGACCCATGGTCATACGAATATGGATACATTGGTATCTATGGGAGCGATACTCTCCTGGTTGACGGTCCCCTTGTTATTGTTCGGTCTTCCGATCCTGAGTTTCGGAGCACTCTCATCCATGTTGATTGCCTTCCATATCACCGGAAGATATATCGAATCACGGCTCAAATACCGAGCATCTACAGATATCAGGTCTCTTCTCACAGCTCAGAGTCCTACTGCCAATCTGATCACAAGCAGTGAGAATCAGGCGATGAGCTACGAGGAGGTAACGACCGAGACTGTCAAGAAGGGGGCTAGACTGTTTGTCAGGACCGGCGAAAGGATCCCTCTCGATGGTACGATCCTTGACGGCTCCGGATACATTGACACCTCAATGGTGACAGGAGAGCCGACCCCGGTAGCTATTGAGACGGGGACACAGGTGATCGGAGGGACGATTCTCACCTCAGGCTCCTTGATCATTGTAATCGATCATACCGGTGAGGATACCTTTCTTTCGAGAATGATCAAACTCGTAGAGGAAGCTCAATCCTCCCATGTCCCCATTCAGGCCCTTGCAGATAGGATAACCAAGGTATTCATACCGATCATCTTCTCTATCGCCATCCTGTCTTCCCTCCTCTGGTTCTTCTTCTATCCGCAGTGGCTGCCCTTCTTAGAGAGAGCTAGTCAGTTAGCTCCCTGGATCGATCTTAGTGGGGGGGCTCTATCGACGAGTCTCTCTGTATTCATAGCAGTCCTTGTTATCGCCTGTCCCTGTGCTCTTGGTCTTGCGACCCCCATGGCCCTCGTTACCGGCAGCGGTACCGCTGCTAAACGCGGGATCATCATAAAGGATGGGGAGGCTATCCAGGCTGCCCGTGATATCTCAATACTATTATTAGATAAGACCGGTACGATCACCGAAGGAAGACCTAAGGTGATCCATTCGACAATCGATACCCGATACTATCCGTTGATCACCACCTTAGAAAGACACTCCACCCATCCTCTCGCCCTTGCTATCCTTGAATCCCTCGAGAGCAAAGAGGAGAATCAACCCGAGGTCCAAGACATCAAAGAGATTTCAGGGCTCGGAGTCGTAGGAATCTTTGAGGGTGAACTCTATACTATCGGCAGGCCGGTGACTATCACTGATGAGATGAGAACCTTCATGAAAGAGGGAGCTACCGTCATCGCCTGCAGGAAAGGTGATGAGGAACTTGGATATTTCGCGATCACAGATCAGATCAAACCAGATTCTAAAGAGGCGATTGAACGTATCATAGCCTCTGGGATCACTCCGGTCATGGTGACAGGTGATCAGCAGACTAGTGCTGACTCGACAGCTGCAGCTGTCGGTATCACCAAGGTCCACGCAGCACTCCATCCCGATGATAAGCTTGAGATCGTCAGGTCCTATCAGAAGAGGGGATACACCGTAGCGATGGTGGGTGATGGGATCAATGATGCTGCAAGCTTGAAGGCAGCAGATGTGGGGATCGCTCTCGGGACCGGGACTGATCTCTCGATCGAGAGTGCCGGTGTCATCATCGTCTCAGGAGAACTCTGTAAGATATCCGATACCATAGAACTCTCTAAAAGGATATTCACTACAATTCGAGAGAACCTGCTATGGGCCTCTCTCTATAATCTGATAGCCATCCCAATAGCTACAGCAGCCCTACTTCACCCAGGAATAGCCGAGATCGCTATGACGATCAGTTCGATCAATGTCATAGTGAATTCAATGAGAATACGTTCATTTTTCACATGAGAGATGATACACTTCAATAAGGAGAGAGTTATGAACTATACGTTTTATGTAGAGGATATGAGTTGCGACCATTGCAAACAGAGGATACTGACAGCTTTAGAGGAACTAGGAGTCGTGACAGATATATCGATCGACCTCGACCGTAAGAGAGTAGAAGTCTCAAGCGATGCACCTCCTCGAACACTCATCAAAGCTATGGATGATGCCGGTTATGATGCGATCATGAACGAAGAACGTTAGGACTCCTATCACTCTTCGTTCTTCAAATCCTTCAGACTCACTCTCGAGACTCCTTTGATCCCTGAGGTGTAGAGCTCAGCTGCGATCTGCTCACCCTCGCTCAGATCAGGTTCATCAGATCTATAGCCATAGAGCACACCTGCGATCTCTTCGATAGCTAGGTCCTCTAAGGGCCTTGAAGGGATATAATGCCTTCCGGTCCTATCCATCTTGATGATATACCCACTGCTCTCAAGGATATCGAGATAGGTGAAGAGCGTCCTATCAGGTATTTTCATCTTGAGTCCAAGGTCCCTGGTATTCATAGCACCCTTCCCCAACCTGAAATTGGTTGCCAGCATATTCAGGATATCGAAGCCACAGGCAACCTGTTCAGATGGAGGATTCGGGAGACTATGACGACCCTGATCATCAGGTCGATACTGATGAACATAGGCGACCTCGATCGACCAGAAGATGATGACCCACCAGAGATATATCCAGACTAGTACCATGAGAACTGATCCAAGAGATCCATAGATGATGGAATAATTGAGCAGTCCTAGGATGATCCTATTGAACAGGTAGTTCAGAGTCTGGAAGACGATCGCCCCTGTGATAGCTCCGATCATCGCAGATTGAGCACGTACTTTTGTGTTTGGGACGATGAATATCAACAGGAAGAAGATGAGAAACAGTATGATGAAGGGGCCGATCAGACCGACTATCTCCAGGAATGCTCCAAAAGCATAGAATTGACTCAGGAGATCGCTCATAAGGGTGTTAACACTGAAATAGGCACTGATCAGCAATGTTCCTACGACTAGGAAGGTAATGAACTGGACGAATCGTCCCACCTGATTCCTGTTCGTCGAGGTATGATAGATCTGATTGATCGTCACCCATACTCGGTTGATGAGGATGATAGAGGTGATCAGAAAGGAGACGAGTCCCACGACACCTAGATTGCTGGCATTCCCGGTAAACCTCTCGATCAGATGCATGAGCTCTACACTGGTAGCCGAACCGAACTGCTGGGAGATCAGATCTATGACTGCCTGCCTCGCAAGGTCGAAAGCTCCAAAAGCTGTCAATAAAGCGATGATGAAAGCGATGAAGGGTACTGCAGAGATCAAAGTCGCATAGACAACACTCGAAGCGAGGATAAAACATTTATCTCTATCGAAGTTCTTGGCGACCATCTTACTGAATATGAAGAACCGTAAGAACGGTGGTTGTGTATTGCTCACGGGATACCCACTCCTTATAAATCAGGTCTATCTGTATCTCTTCGTACCTATAGTATCGGTAATAGCTTGGCAATTCAACACATTTACCATTATTTCATATTGAAGCAGATCGGATTGGAGTCTATGATAGATAGTTGAACATCTTGTAGGGAGGCTCACCTTGGAACACTGGATCGCTGAAATAGTATCACAGCTACCAATCATCGTATTGTTCATTATCATATTATTCACCTTAGCTACCTTGAGTAAGGGAGCAGATATGCTCGTTGATGAGGCTGTCACGTTATCAGTACGCTGGGGGATCCCAAAGGTCGTCATAGGAGCTACGATAGTAAGCTTGGGGACCACCCTCCCCGAGGCAACGGTCTCGGTCGCGGCAGCAATAGGTGGCAATCCAGATATCGCGATGGGAAATGCTATAGGTTCTGTAGTCTGTGACTCCTCGTTGATCATCGGTATTGCGAGCATGATCAGACCGTTACCGGTACACAGAGAGACCACAGACCGGCAAAGCTGGTTACAACTCGGGTCAGGGCTCCTCCTAGTACTAGTAGCTCTCCCCTATTCTCACCTCTCGGATCTCTTCAAGATCGAAGGTCGAATACCACAATGGATAGGCTTCTTCTTCATCGCATTACTGATAACCTATCTCTACCTCTCCTTCAAAAGGGCTAAATCAGGAACCCTCGATACGATGGATATTGAAAAGGAGACCAGTGAGCAAGACAGTGCTGCGATGCCCTATGTCATCGTAAAACTCGTGATAGGGCTTGCACTTATCATTGTATCATCAAAGGCACTGCTTCCAACTGTCGAAGAGACAGCAGTCAGGATTGGAATCCCTCAAAGTATCATCGCTGCCACCCTCGTAGCCTTTGGCACATCACTGCCGGAACTCATCACAGCAATCCAGGCCTCCAGAAAGGGTCATGGGGAACTCGCTGTGGGAAATGTGATTGGTGCAGATATCCTGAACATCCTCTTCGTCATCGGAGTAGCATCGGCAGTGACACCTCAAGGATTGGTCGTACCGACCTATTTCTACTGGTTCCACATACCCTTCATGCTGCTGATCCTCATCGTCTTCAAACTCTTCCTTACTCTTGGAAGACCACTAATCGGACGTCGAGAAGGTGGGGTCATGTTCCTACTCTATCTTGCCTATACGGTCCTAGGATATATCCTGATCTGATCACCTATGAGAGATGAGCCATTCAAAACAGAGGTTTTCGATCTCATTCCTGTTTGTCTCATTGAGAACCTCATGCCGTGCATCTGGAATCAGATAGATCTCAACATCTTTGAGCCCTGCTGCTTTTAACTGTTTATAGACGATCTTCACCCCTGAACCTTTCTTTCCGACAGGGTCCATCGCTCCACTCAATAGCATCACAGACAGATCATCAGGAATCTGTTTTACATTCTCTATGTCATTTACATAGAGAAGACCTGTGAGTAGATCCTCATAGAACTTCGAGGTGGCGATGAAGCCACAGAGGGGATCCTCAACATAGGCATCCACCATATTCTCATCCCTGCTGAGCCAGTCGAATTTTGTCCTATTGGGTTTGAAGGCCTTGTTATAGGAGCCGAAACTCATAGTATCGAGCATCTTATTCGGAACCTTTCCACCATCTTTTCCTACCGCAATATGTGCAATGAACTTCCCGATAGTCCCCATGAACCCAGGACTCGATGCAGTGCCAGACAAGATGACCCCATCATAAGCTGAACCATGATCTATCATCAGCGTCCTTGAGAGGAAAGAGCCCATACTATGGCCAAAGAGGAAGATATGCTTATCAGGATATTCACCTTTGATCAATTGAGTGAACTCGTAAAGATCCTCAGTGACTCTAGACCACCCATTCTCCTGACCGAAGTAACCAGTCTCCTCAGGAGTCTCGATGGTAGAACCATGTCCTCTGAGATCACAGGCATATACGGCGATCCCTTGAGATCGCAGCTTTACGGCAAAGTGGTCATAACGGGCAGCATGTTCAGCCATCCCGTGAACGATCTGTACGACACCCCGTACGATACCTCGAGGTATCCATGTGTAGTAACCGATCTGTTTCCCATCGCTAGCAGTGAATGAAGTTTTTGTAGACATACTATCTCCTTATCTTATCTGTTCATTTCATTATGTCTGTATATATATAAGAAAAGACTTACCAGAGGTAATCTCTAATATGCAACTTCATTCAGGCCCTTCATATATTCTATTACTCAGAGTTAGATTGCGCAAGTTCTTTCTTCATGAGTATTAGAATAACTTCTTGCATGAATCACATTTTATAATTACCATTGAGACATGAAGCAAGAAGTACTTACTAGATATATGGTCATCTCTGATATTCATGGTAGCAGTTCAGCATTCAAAGCTGTGATGAAACGCTATAAGCGTGAACAGGCGACACATCTTCTCATAGCAGGTGATATCACGGCACGCCATAGTGAGACTCTTGCGAGAGATCTAAACTCTATGCGTAACCATATCACCGCGGTCCAGGGGAACTGTGACACCAGCTGGGAGGAACAGGTTCTCAGATTCCCGATCCCTACCTTCGTAGAGTTCAAGATGGCAGATCGTACCATTTTCCTGACTCACGGGAATCTTATGACCCCCTCCCGTCCTCCTGTTCTCCCCCCTGGCTCGATCTTCGTCTCCGGACATACTCACCGTCCTGATGTATCATTTCTACCCGATCCCCATCTGTATCTACTCAATCCCGGATCGATCGCCTTCCCGAGAGGAGACAATCCCCCCTCCTATGGAATCATCACTGAAAAGGGGCTTGAGGTACGAGATCTTTACCATAGTAGGCTCCTCCACCATATTTCCTTCAAGAAATAGAAAAGTTTTTAGATATTTATACAATAACACTATACAAAACCTCTCTATTTTGTATAATTATCCAACAAAAACGGATTTTTTGTATATTTATACATAAAGAGGTTATTATGTTACAGGTTGGTATAATCGGAGCTACAGGATATACAGGGCAGGAACTCATACGACTGCTCCATAATCATCCAGGTGTAGAGTTGGCAGTGATCACCTCCCAGTCATATGATGGGAAACCCTTCAGCTCGATCTATGGTAATGCACTGAACTATCTTGATGATATCTGCATCGATCTCACGATCGAAGAGGCAGCTAAGAGATGTGATGTGATCTTTGTAGCACTACCTCATGGGATCGCTTCACATCAAGTGACTGAGGAGCTTCTCTCCTCATGCAAAGTCGTCGATCTCGGTGCTGACTATCGACTCAAAGATGAGAAGGTCTACAAGACCTGGTATAAGACTGAACACGGTTCTCCGGAACTTCTTCCCCAGGCTGTCTACGGTCTATGTGAACTCTTCAGAGAGGAGATCAAGGGATCGCGACTCATCGCCAATCCAGGTTGCTATACTACCTGCTCCATCTTGAGTCTCACACCTCTCGTAGAAGATGGACTCATCGACCCTGACACCATCATCATCGATGCTAAATCCGGAGTATCTGGAGCAGGAAGAAAAGCGGTGACCGGTACAGTGTATGGAGAGGTCAACGAATCGATCAAGGCCTACGGGGTAGCTTCACATAGACATACACCGGAGATCGAGGAACAGCTTTCGCGAGCTGCTCAAAAAGATATAACCTTGAGTTTCACCCCTCACCTCGTTCCTATGAACAGAGGGATCCTCATCACAGCCTATGCATCCCTGAAAGAAGGGGTTACAGAAGAGGCAGTCATCGCATCCTATCAGTCCCATTATGGTAATGAGAGGTTCGTCCGGCTACTTCCCCCGGGGACATTCCCAGAGACCCGATGGGTCAAGGGATCGAACAACTGTGATATCGGTTTCAAGATCGATACAAGGACAGGACGTATCATCGTTGGTGGTGCTATTGATAATCTAGTAAAGGGAGCTTCAGGACAGGCGATTCAGAATATGAACATCATCTGTGACCTACCTGAAGATGCAGGGCTTGATCTCATGCCCGGCTTCCCCATGTAGAGGAATGAAACATATGAAGATCATTGATGGAGGAATAACCTCCCCTAAAGGATATACCGCTGCAGGAATACATGTAGGGATCAAAAAAGCTAAGAAGGACTTAGCTCTCATCTATAGTGAGAGGCCTGCATCGATCGCTGGAGCCTTCACCCAGAATGTCGTAAGAGCAGCACCAGTACTCTGGGATGAGAAGATCGTACAGAGAGGTAATTCGGCTCACGCGATACTCATCAACAGTGGTAACGCCAACGCCTGTACCGGTGAGAAAGGTGAAGCAGATTGCGCTCAGATGGCAGCTTTGACGGCGAAGACTCTCGGTGGAGATATACAAGCTGATCAAGTATGTGTCTGTTCTACAGGTGTCATCGGCGTCCCTCTTCCCATGGAGACCATAGAGAAAGGAATCACCGCTATCGTACCGGAGTTGGCAGAGGATGCCGATCATGCAGATGATGCTGCTCATGCTATCCTCACTACCGATACCTTCAAGAAAGAGATTGCCATAGAAGTTGAGATCGCTGGGAGACCTGTAACGATCTCGGGGATCGCTAAGGGCTCTGGTATGATCCACCCCGATATGGCGACCATGCTCTCTTTCATCGTGACAGATGCCTCGATATCGAGTGAACTGCTACAGAAGATGGTCGGTTACTCCATAGCTGACAGCTATAATATGATCTCCGTCGATGGGGATACTAGTACCAATGATACCGTCCTCGTGATGGCCAATGGTGCTTCAGATACACAAGAACTCACAGAAGACTCTATCTGGTTCGAGGATTTCAAGGAGGCCTTCGATGCCGTCCACCTCTATCTCGCGAAGTCGATCGTTCGTGATGGAGAGGGTGCAGGAAAGTTTCTAGAGGCCTCAGTGATGGGAACCGCCTCTAAAGAGGATGCACGGATCATCGCCAAATCGATCATTACCTCGAATCTCGTGAAGACGGCCTTCTTTGGTGAAGATGCTAACTGGGGAAGAATCCTCTGTGCAGCAGGCTATTCCGGAGTGTCCTTCGATCCTTTGAAGGTATCTCTCAAGATCAGTAGCAAAGCGGGGAGTGTCACCCTTCTCACAGAGGGGACCCCTGTCAGTTTTGATGAAGAATATGCTCTCTCGATTCTCAAAGAGCAGGAGATCATCATCTCCATGGTCCTCGAAGAGGGTTCCGCTCAGGCAGCAGCATGGGGGTGTGACCTCAGCTATGAATATGTGAAGATCAACGGAGAATACAGGACATAAGGAGTAGTCACTCATGGAAAAATATATTGAAAAAGCTAATGTGCTCATCGAAGCACTCCCCTATATCAAAAGATTCTACGGAAAGATCGTCGTCGTAAAATACGGCGGCAGTGCTATGACCGATGAATATATCAAGGAGAAGGTCATCGAAGATATCGTTCTGATGAAACTCGTTGGTATGAAGCCGGTCATCGTTCATGGAGGGGGAAAGAAGATCACCGCCATGCTTGCGAAACTCGGGAAGACGACTGAGTTCAAACACGGGATGCGAGTCACCGATAAAGAGACCGCTGAGATCGCGGAGATGGTCCTCTCAGGGAGTATCAACAAACAGATCGTACATACGCTCCAGAGCCATGGCATCAATGCTGTAGGCATCAATGGAAAGGATGCGAATACCCTTCAGGCGGAGAAACACCTCGTAAATGGGGAGGATGTCGGGTTCGTCGGTTATATCAAGAAAGTGAATCCTTCCCTTGTCACCTCACTGATAGAGAATGATTTTATCCCTGTCATCGCACCGATCGGTACTGATGAGGCGGGACACACCTATAACATCAATGCAGATTTCGCAGCCTCTGCGGTAGCAGGAGCTCTCTCTGCCGAGAAGCTGGTATTCCTCACTGATGTAGAGGGTATCATGAAGGATATAAACGATAAGGACTCCATCATCCGTCGCATCGGAGCCAAGAGTGCCACAGCTCTCATCGAGGATGGGACTATCGCCGGGGGTATGATCCCTAAGACACTCTGTTGCATCGACGGGATCGAGAAGGGCGTGAAGAGTGTCCATATCCTCGATGGGAGGATCGAACACAGTATGTTACTTGAGGTCTTCACTAACAAGGGTATCGGGACCATGATCACATCAGAGGAGAATGAATGATGAACACATCAGAATATATAGCTACCGGTAAAAACCACTTCGCTCCGACCTATGCACAGCTCCCACTCATCATAGCGAAGGGAGAGGGTTGTCAGGTCACAGACACAGAGGGAAACTCCTATCTTGACTTCGTAGCAGGAATTGCGGTGAATGCCCTTGGATATGGGCATGAGGGTCTTAAGAGTGCTCTCAGTGAGGTTCTTGAGACTGGAGTCACTCACACTTCAAACCTCTATTGGAATACCTATGCGATAGAAGCTGCGAAGAACCTCACAAAGTTGAGTGGTCTCGAGAAGGTCTTCTTCTGTAATAGTGGTGCTGAGGCCAATGAGGCAGCTTTAAAATTGGCGAGAAAGTATGGACATGCGAAGAAAGGAGCTGATGCCAATAAGATCATCTCCATGAAGAACTCCTTCCATGGAAGGACCTATGGGGCCGTCACTGCGACCGGTCAGCAGAAGTATCATAAGAACTTCGCTCCCATGATGCCCGACATCACCTATGCTGATTTTAATGACCTTGAGAGTGTCGCAGCTAAGATCGATAAGAGGACCTGTGCCATACTCATCGAACCAGTTCAGGGAGAGGGTGGCATCAAACCGGCTGAACTCTCCTTTCTCAAAGGGGTCAGAGACCTCTGCGATCAACATGATATTCTCTTGATCTTTGATGAGGTCCAGTGCGGGATGGGTAGGATCGGTACCCCGTTCGCCTTCCAGCAGTTCGATGTGAGACCCGATGCAGTTTCCTTGGCGAAGGGCCTTGGAGCAGGAGTACCAGTAGGAGCCCTTGTCATCGGTAATAAGGCAGCACAGACCTTCGCTCCAGGAGACCATGCCTCTACCTTCGGAGGGAACTACCTTGCCGGAGCAGCTGCCGCCTATATGACTTCTAAACTACAGGAAAGTGATTTCCTTGCACATATCAATGAGTCAGCAGATTACCTGAAGTCAGCTCTCTTACAACTCGCCACAACCTACCCTAACCTGATCAATGAGGTGCGAGGAATGGGATTGATGATGGGAATAGAGCTATCTATTGCGATAGGACCGGTCATCGAGGGCTGTTTTGATGGAGGTCTTCTCCTCGTCGGAGCAGGAGCTCATGTGATACGATTCGTACCACCTCTTATCGTCGAGAAAGTGGATATAGATAAGGCGATGGCTATTCTTGATTCTGTTCTGAAAGACTGTTGATCAGGAGAGCCCGAGACGTTCAAGAGTGGAAGCTTTCGGGATTCCCTCTTCATCATAACCCCTGAGTTCGTAGTATTCCTGCACCATCGGCTGCAGATCTACACCAGGGGTCTTCTCTTCTTCATGCTCCGTATCCCTCAAGAACCTCTTAGGCAGTGTATCATCAGCTGAGGTGATACCCATCCTGATGTTCATCCAACGCTCGAGGACCTGGATCCTCTCCCCTGCCACATAAAAGTCCTTCTGGCTCATCTTGAGCCCTGTAACAGCCTCGAAGAGACCACTCAAGAGACTCCAGTCCAATAGACCGATCGCAAGTTTGGGAAGATGAGACATGACGAAACCAAGAATAGGAAGCGGTGTCAATCTTGGTATCGGAGGTTCAAGCAGAACGGAGAATGCGATGAACTGACAGGTCTGCAGTGAATTTATGCCCGTAAAGATATTCTCGAAGAAACAGGCCCATTGCGCCTTTGATTTCGTAGTATGTGGTTTAAGAAAATGGAACATCGCTTCGGGACCTACTAGATAGGAACCCAGGTGGCAACCACCCCGGTTGTTGACCGCATAGGAGAGCCCCTGTCCCCAGGACCCTCGAGGATCGTAGGCTGCCATCTCAAGCCCCTTCACATGGCAGGCAAACTCCTCTCCTCCATAGGTCTTACTCAGGACTCTTGAACCTTTGGAAAGTTCCTCCCCGATACCACTGCGGGTAGCTATAGCATCGATAGTCTCGGTGATATTCTCAGGATGGCCGAATCTAAGATCACTCGTGAAGATGCCCTCTTTAGTAGCTTCCATTGCCCAGGCAAGAGTACCTCCGGTAGAGATCGTATCGAGCCCGAGTTCATTGAGTTGGTCATTCCATTGTCCGATGATATCTGGATTATAGTTCCCGATATTCGGTCCGAACATACCGGTGGTCTCATATTCAGGGATCTGTCGTAACTTTCCATCGGGATAGTAGCCTTTATGACCGCAGAGGATCGAACAGTGTTTACAGGTAGAGAACCGTTGCCGATATCGTTCCTTGTGTCTCTCCCCGGTGATATGTTCGATCTGCTTATCGGTCTGTCTCTGGAAGTTCTCCACAGGAGCGAACTTCTCAGTCATGCTCAGTCGTACATTCGCATTCGTACCGTAGGCCCTGTATTTCTTCAGGAAATCATTTCGCTCTATATATCTCTTCGATCGTCTTACGACACTCTTGAATTTTCTTTGTTTCACGGGAATCACCCGATAGGCACGCCCTCGAGCCACGACTGCCTTGAGATTCTTCGAACCCATGACAGCACCCATCCCCCCACGCCCGAGGAACCGGTGGCCAGAACAGATATTTGCATAGGGAACCAGGTTCTCACCTGCAGGACCGATGACAACTGCTCCGTCCTTGACTCCCAGACCTAGCTCTTCCTGGACTTTTGAGGTGGTGAGACCCCAAAGGTCTTTGGCATCGAGAAAATCGACACCCTCATAATGGATAGAAAGGGTCACAGGCTCTTCTGAACGTCCCTCTATGAGAACACCATCCCAACCGGAGGTCTTACAGGCATAACCGAAGGGACCACCACAGGAGGCAGTCACCATGATACCGGTCAAAGGAGATTTAGTGACCCCATCAAATCGGGCACTACAGGGAGCTCCGGTTGCCAGAATAGGACTCATGATGAAACCCAGAAGATTCTCAGGACCTAGTGGGTCAATAGCAGCGAGATCGCTGAAATGATCATTGAAGAGTTTCAAACCGACACCCTTCCCTCCGATATAGTCGGTCAACTCCTTCTCAGTCAACCTCTTGACTGACCAGGTACGACTCGTTAGGTCTATATAGAGATAATGATTGCTGAAGCCTTTCTCAATGATCATATAAAACCTTTATTATAATACCAGTTTATGCATGGTGATTGCATCGAACTGACAGTTCTCCACACACCAGCGACAGCTGACACATGACTTCGGTAATGCCAAGGCAGGAATGAGTCGTCCATGATATTCATCATCGACCATCACCAAGACCTTTGCAGGACAGACTAGAACACAGTTCTCACAGGAGACACATGATGAGATATCGATATGGGGGACCAACCATTCGGATCGGGGGATCCTCTTTATGATATTACCACCAAAATCATGTACGGCCGATGAGGGGCAGACTCTACCACAGGCACCACATTCAATGCAGAGCCTCTCATCTATGAGATGTATTCCCTTCGCCTTACCGGTAATCGCACCAACAGGGCAGACCTTCTTACATGCACCGCACCCGATACAGGAGTCGTAGATAGAAAATGCCATTCGACTGTACCTCTTCTAAACCACTCTACTACCAGCTAAGGTCTCATGTCAATCAGAACCGCTAAAGAGAATCTGTTAGGGCTACCCCCGGAACTGTATATAGCTCTTAGAATAGGTGTACATATCGAGCTTACTGTATTAGAATATTGCAAGTAGGAGCATGTATGAAGATCAGATGGAGACTCTCTCCCGGACGGAAACCATTCAAATCTCTCTATTTACACATAATACTCTGGTTTCTTGGGCGAAGTATTCAGGCAGCTGTTCATATCGATCCGAAGATACGCCAGGAGTTCTTCAATCTTCCTGATGATATGACTTTCAGTCTTGGGGTCGAACCTCAGGGTCCCCGCATGGTCATCAGAAAGAGTACACAGACGGGAGTCTCCTATCTCGGGAGAGCCTCTAGGAAGACACCGGCTGATCTGGAAATCAAGATCCATGATATAGAAGGAGCTATGCTGCTTCTCACCTTCAGAGAGAGTACCGCTATCTCTGCATCCCACGGCAGGATCAGCATCGTTGGCAATGTCGCACACGGGTGTACCATAGTGAGGATCCTTGACCAATTGGAGATCCTGCTCCTTCCCAAATGTATCGCGAAAAGAGCAGTGAAAAGGTATAGCACACCAGACCGTATAGGGGCGATGAGAACAAGACTCTACGTTCGAACGCTCATTGGGTATTAGAGGTACAGTTATGAGCAGCATCTTAGATTATGATTTTTATGCCTATCCCAATATCTGTTCTGGATTGAAGGCTCTTGATACCATCCCAAGAGAACTCCTCTCCTTTCAGGCATCCAATCCATTGATCCTCAAATATCAGAAGGATCCTTCACGCCTAGAGCGTCAACTGAAAGCAGCATGCTGCACCTCACAGATCGTATTGGGACCGATATGTCGCATCCCTGAGAACCTCTCGAAAGATGATATCTCCACGATCGTAGATACCATGAAGGAGAGTTCTGTAGATTCTATCATCGCGATGGGAAGTGGGACCATCCAATCAGTAGCAAAACTGGTGAACTCCCTCTACTGCTGTGACTTTGCGTTAGAAGAGATAGAATCGCTTCCCTGTGACTCATTCACACCACTTCCCCATATCGCTGTCCTTGATGAGAGGATCGATGGGAGAGAGGCTACTAACAGACTGCTCCTTGATGAGTATCGTCTACATCATGATTCCCTCTACCCGGAGTATATCGTGATCGATGAGAGAATGATGGCATCCGGAAGAGACAAAGAGTCAGCAGCCTCTGCTATCATATCATTGACACAGACCTGTGAGGCCTATAGAGACTATCTCCTGACCCCTGTGATCGCTAGCTGGACAAAGAGTTCACTTCATTTCCTCGGGGAGTACCAGTCCATGTCAACGAAGCAGGCAAAGATAGCTCTGATCAATGCTGCGGTTGCGACACAGATAGCTCATAGTAATATACCACCAGGTCCGGTCACTACCATCTCAGAGATGCTTGCTATCTCAGGTTTCTGTTCTGAAGCACAGGCAATGGCTACCCTGCTACCGCATTTCCTCAGTCAACTCACTTTCGATAAGGGCTCACCCCTCGATGAGAGTTTTGATGAGATTGCTATGATCTGCTCAGATGTACCTTGGAACGATATCCAGCAGATGATCTCAGAGCTTCTTAAGAATTATGAGCGATATATCCATTGTAGTAAGACAAGTGGTATCATAACCTCGCTGATCAGGCAGACCCATCGACTCATGCAGCATAGTAACAATACAGAGATCCATACTCTGATCACTGATCTAGTTTCACATACTACTTCACAGACGGTCATGGGAGGAGAACTATGAGACTACCACCTTTTTCCCAGTTCTGTTCTAGGACACGTATCATATCAGGAGAGCATGCTCTAGAGAGGCTCCCAGGACTTCTTTCTTCGATGAGTGTCAAGAACCCTCTACTCCTAACCGACAAGGGGTTAGAGGCTGCAGGGTTACTGAGACTTGTGATCGACCATATCGAGAAAGGGAAACTCCCTGCCCCGCTGATCTTCACCGATATACCACCTGATTCTGATCTACAGACAGTCAATGAGATTGCCCATCTCTACCGAGAGAAGGGATGTGATTCAATCATCGCACTAGGTGGTGGATCGGTCATTGATACAGCAAAGGCTGTGAATATCGTAGTATCTTGTGCAGAGCCGGATGCTCAGGTGTTAGATCTGAGAGATTTCTCAGGAGCTGATGTCATAACCCAGAGACTCCTTCCCCTTATCGTCCTGCCAACTACAGCGGGCACAGGAAGTGAAGCTACCATCGTAGCGGTCATAAAGGACCATGAGAACAATCGAAAGATGCTCTTCACCTCAAATTTCCTTCAACCTACCGCAACTATATTGGACCCTGACCTCACCTTGACCCTCCCTCCCTTTCTCACAGCCGCTGTGGGAATGGATGCACTTACCCATGCGATCGAAGCCTATACCTGTCTAGGGAAGAATCCCCTGAGTGATGGGATGTCATTACAGGCCATCAGAATGATCATTGATAATCTTGAATACTCTGTCGCTCATCCAGAAGACAGATCAAGCAGGCTTGCCCTTGCGATAGGAGCTAATCTTGCTGGTCAGGCCTTCTCGAACTCGATGGTCGGGATCATCCATACTGTTGGTCATACGGTGGGGTCGATCTGTGGAGTCCATCATGGTCTGTGTATGAGCATCCTACTTCCCTATGGGTTGGAATACAACCTGCATAAGATCGAAAAAGAACTCAAGGAGTTATCCCTCTATCTCTGCGGAGAGCAGAAGGAGGCTATCGGCACCATCGCTGCGATCAGAAGTCTGAATGATAGACTCAAGAAAGCTACAGCAGGTCGACATGTCACTAGACTCCATGATGTATTAGACAGGGACAAAAGAAGTGCGGTCCGACCTGATCATCTACCGATCATTGCTGTCGAGGCTCTAGGAGACGGATCCCATTTCTACAATCCAGAACAGATCGATTATGATGATATCCTCTATCTGCTCAATGCTGCCTATTGGGGATATCCCTTGGATAGAGAGCTGATTCAAAAGGGACATGAATAGATTGGAGAGCTTTTTTGTTGTAACTAGAATAAAGTGTGTGATAGTATATCACCATGGGGTGTTTTTCTTATGAGTACGTTAAAAGATTTTGATACTGACCGCCTTGATATGTTGTTTGGAAGAGATAAGTCCATGGTTGATGAGATCGTTGAGATCGTTCTCACCGATTTTCCGATATCTGTGAAAAAACTAGAAGCTGCTATCTCAGAGAAAGATATCACAGCCATCACACACCTGTCCCACACCCTAAAAGGCTCTGTAGCCAATGTCGGTGGGGATAAGACTAGTGACAGTGCCAAGAAGATACATGATGCAGCAAAAGAAGAGGACTTCACAAGTTGTAGTGAACTATTCCCTCAATTCGAGCAGGATATCCTAAAGTTCTTTGAAGAATTGAAAAAATACCAAGGATCATTGAGCACATGAAAATATTGATCGCAGACGACGACAATTCTGTACGCTTTATACTCAAAGCACAGCTGACTAACTGGGGTTATGATGTCATCATCTGTGAGAATGGTACTGAAGCTCTAGAACATCTCACGAGCGATGACCCGCCACGTATTGCCATACTCGACTGGATGATGGAAGGTTATACAGGGATCGAGATCTGTTCGATTCTTAATGACAAGGCCCCGTTGATCTATATCATACTCCTCACCGCTAAGACATCAGAGCAGGATCTTGTAGAGGCAATCAAAAGTGGAGCTCACTGTTTTCAGACGAAACCGGTATCTCCAGGTGTTCTGAGAAGTCATATCGCTGTAGGAGAACGACTCATCAATGCTGAGGACAGTCTCCTGACACAGGAGAAAGAGATTCGTCTACAATGCTATACAGCTCTTGCAGACTTGGCTGAACTTCGTCATAACAAGACTGGTTACCACATGAAGCGGATAAGCATCTATTCCGGTCTCTTGGCCGACAAGCTCGGGATGCCCAAGAAACAGAGTGAAGATATCGCCATGGCAAGCAGATTCCATGATATCGGGAAGGTAGGTATCGCCGATACGATCTTGCTCAGTAAAGACCATTTCACATCCCACGAAAGATCGATCATGAGGACTCATACCTTTATAGGTTATGAGATTCTTTCAGAGGTACCGACCCTTCAGACTGCTGCGAAGATAGCCCGTTCTCATCATGAAAGATGGGATGGGACCGGTTATCCAGATGGTCTTTCAGGAGAAGATATCCCTATAGAGGCGAGAATCGTCACTATCGTAGATGTTTATGATGCTCTGAGATCGATTCGTGATTATAAACGGTCATGGGGACAAGAGAAGACAGTATCCTATCTTATGGAAAAGGCTGGTGAAGAGTTCGACCCTAAGCTCGTAGAGGTGTTCGTACAATACCAGGATGAATTCAACAAGATCTATCTAGACAACTGCGAACCAGAATCATAGGATTCAAGCCACTGCTGATAATGAGATTCATAATGCAATGAAGTCCTCTGTATCGGAGAATAGACATGCTCTATCTCAACGAGATCATCTGCAGCCTCAATCATGTGAGCATAGTCACCCATACCAGTAAAACAGGTAATAGCACAACCTAACAACTCAGCATCGATGATCTTCGGAACCTCTACGGGTATTCGTAGAATCTGTGATTTTATATAGTTCCAATGAAATGATCTTGCCTGACCACCACAGTGTCTGAGAGAATTGATCTTACATCCTTGGTCCTGTAGAAGTTCAAGTGTCTTTCTTACTGAGAATCCTATTCCCTCGATCACTGCACGACCGCGTTGACCAAGATCATCAGTGATGCTCCCACCATCGGAGAAGCGCCCACCAAAGAACTGATCTCCAAGGGTCCTAGAGGTATCACGTACAGGATAGAAGACGTAGTCCTGTTGTGGGATACTCTTAGTGATGAGTCTCGTCACATCATGATAACTCCTAGCGGTGAGCCCTGAACTCTTCTTGAACCACTCGAAGACCTCCCCTGTTGCAGGGAGAAGACCAGCTACCGTCCAGGTGTCAGCTATGAGACTAGGAAGGGTTCTTATCTGGGTTAAGGAGAGAGGGGTCTCAGCTATATAGTTTATACCTTCAGAGGTTCCAGCCCTATCCAAGGTCATTCCAGGCCTCACGACTCCACAACCAAGAAGGGCTGCATGAAAGTCTATCAGGCCAGCGAAAACCGGAATATGAGAGGGAAGCCCAAAATCTTCTGCCGCACGTGCACTCACGTAGCCTACTCGATCCCCTATGTTCACCATAGGGGGCAGACGTTCTGAGGAGATACCACAGATAGAGAGTTGTCTATCATCCCAGATGAAGGGCCTGAACTGTTCTGAAGGAAGGAAGGTCACCGCCTCATCTGTCAGGAGCATAGTCATATATTCTGGACAGCCTATGAAAAGAGTGCTCTTATCATAGAGAGAAGGATCATCTTCGATTGCCTGCATGAGTCTTGGCAGATAGAGAGAACTGCAATCACCAAGAGGTTTTGCCTTTCTATCTATCCAGGAGATCGTTGGACCAATTGGTCTCTTAGCAACTCCTAAGGGCACAAGTGTGGGTCCGTTACCAGCAACACACACGGCACTGATATCTTGAACGTAATCAAGGAGAGAAAGCCCCTCTTTCAATGCGATCTCCCAAGAGAGCGCAGGATCCGTTTCTCCATAGAAGGAGTCAAGCGTGACTCGTGAGTATGAGAGCATATCACCGGAGTCTGAGATCACTGCAATTTTTACTGAAGAGGTACCTATATCTATTGCTAGAGTCGCTCTATTCACCATTGATCAAACGTGTGATGAACATCCTGTTATCCAATAGAGGACTCAATGTTCGCCCATGGTGGAGTCTTGAGATGATCCGTGCGAAAAGGTCTGTGACATCGGTATAGATGAACCATGGCATATTCGCAAGCTTCTCATCATGATAGACTGCATTCGTACCGATGATCCGGAAAAAATCACCAGCTTCGTAGGCTTTATTAAAATCATCGATAGCCGTTCCATTGAAGAATGGGAGACTGATAGCACAGATGATCTTCTTTGCACCTAGTGCTTTCAGCTCCTTCATAGCAATAAGAAGAGTACCACCGGTACCGATCATATCATCAGCCATGAGTACAGTCTTTCCTTTGACATCCCCAAGCAGTCTGATCGAGTTTATGTTGGAATTCTTCGCATTAGTACTGACCTTAGAGTAGTCTCTTTCTTTATAGAGGATAGCCAGAGGTTTATGTAATGCCTCTGCATAGAACTTATTACGCCCTACCGCTCCAGTATCAGGAGATACGACTACAAGATCAGGATCATCGAATTTCACCAGTCTCTTCAACTGAAGCAACACCTGATAAGATGCATGGAGGTTTTCTAGTTTCAGATCACTGAAGCTGTTCTCGATCTCTCTCGAGTGGATATCCAAGGTGATGATACGATCGACACCCATGAACTCACAGGTCCTACCGAACCAGCTAGCAGTAAGTCCCTCTCTCCCACTCTTCTTATGCTGTCTCGCATAAGGATACGAGGGAAGTACGAGATGCACACTCTCAGCCCCTGCGACCTTCACTGCATTGATCGTAGTGAAGAGGAACATCATATAATCATTCACACTAAGAACTACCGGTTCATCAGAACCATTGATCTCAACAGGATACTGATTAGCCATATCGAATATGAGGAAGATCCTCAAACCTCTAACCGATTGAAGGATCTCTGCCTTTACCTCACCATTAGCGAACTTGGTAAACTTCGCAGGGATATCAAGTTTAGGTGCATGATAGGTCTTAGAGGGTTTATAATGGGGGATCTTCCTATTGTTGACATCCTCATAGAGGGTGACGAACTTAAGGATCTCCTCCTCAGTCATATCGTGACGTTTCACCAATGCTGTAGAAAGTTTCTTATATCTTTTGGTATATAACTGGCGAAGATGTCGTAAGACTTTTCCAGTAAAAGGATCGGCGCCTGGGCCGGCGATGACCCCTAGTTTATTCGGTTTGACAATACTCATAGGCAGAGAATATCACACCTCTATTTTTAAGGTCAATGACTCGGGCAAAGAGTCTATTACCTTTTCAAACTCTTTTTTGCATTCTTCGATCTGGAATCTTTTTATGGACAGGTTTCTTTAATATGTCTAAAAAGAGTACAGGAGCTCTTCCTGTCTTGTAATCCGAGGGATATTACGATGTCTAAGGGTTGTGAAGTAAAACCGACGAGTCTCCAAGGGGCTCCCCATAATGAGAACCACCTCAGACAAAACCAAGTAAAACCCAACATCTAGGATAAAACAACCTCCATATCTTGACAGGTCCCTCATCTATTCTTATTCTATGAGTAGGAACTTGATGAGAATCAAGTTACGTACTTCGAGGGAGGGACATTGTCCCGACCGGCGGTTATAGTCCGCAATCTATGGGAACCATAGGTGACACGGTGAGATTCCGAGACCGACAGTGAAAGTCTGGATGGGAGAAGAACGTCATATCCTAAAACATCATGCCCACAATACATGATGTCAAACAAGACATGACCAAAAACCTCCCGGAAAACACAACCATGTATGGAGGATACATATGTTTTTTTTGTTTTCCGGAAATGCTGAGAGATCTCATAAGATCACCGCATTCCGAACACTGACCTTTCTAGGTCTCATACTCTTAGGAGTTTTCTTCAGTTCCTGTTCAAAACAGGAAGAACCTCAGGACAGTTTCAATATCGCAGTCTTTGTACCTGGTGTGGTATCAGGTAGTCCGATCTATGAGATGCTTGCAGCAGGTGCACAAAGTGCCGCTGCTGAATATGAGCATGTGAACCTCAATATCATCGAAGGTGGTAGCAATCAGGGAGAATGGGAAGAGAAGATCTCGAGTCTCGCAGCCACAGGAAAACAGGATGTCATCATAACCTCGAATCCTGCAATGCCGGGAATCTGTGCAGCAGTCTCAAAGAAGTTCCCCTCCCAGTACTTCATCGTCATGGATGGATACCTAGAAGATAACGATCATATCTATACACTCAGATACGATCAGGAACAGCAGGCAATGTTAAATGGACATCTTGCAGGGCTTGTCACCTCAAGTGAAATGGAGGGGGCAAACGATCAATTGACGATCGGATTGATCGCTGGTCAGGAATATCCCGATATGCTCGATCTCATCGCTCCAGGATTCTTGGCAGGTGCAAAAGCTGTCGATGATGCGATCGAATTGGATTTCAGGGCCGTCGGCAATTGGTACGATGCGGCAAAGGGGGCTGAACTAGCAAGAGCTATGATCTCTGCAGGAGTCGATGTCATCCTACCGATCGCAGGGGGAGCCAATCAGGGAGTGGTCACTGCAGCACACGAGGCAGGAATCTACGTCCTCTGGTTCGATGCGAACGGTTATGCCCAACAACCGGGTACCGTCGTTGGTTCTACCTCCATTCAGCAGGACACTGCAACCTATGATACACTCGTCAAAGCGATTGAGGGGACCCTTCCCTATGGAGAGGCAGTCACCTTAGGATTGGAATCAGGATTCATCACCTTCATCGAAGATGATGAACTGTATACCTCTTATGTCCCAGAAAAAGTTAGAACCGCCCAGAATGAATATTTAGAGGGACTCAAATAGACTCATATGAAAAACCATGAGGGCATTCAGCTGCAGCATATCCATAAGACCTATGCCTCAAATCAGGTCCATGCATGTGATGATATATCACTATCGTTGGAACTCGGACTGAAGCATATTATCGTGGGTGAGAATGGTGCAGGGAAGTCTACCATCATGAAGATCCTCTCTGGTGACATCCGTCCCGATTCAGGAAAGATCTTCTATAGGGGAGCCCCGGTATCTCTCACCCATCCTGAGGATGCTCTGAATCTGGGAATCGGGATGATCCACCAAGTCCTGCACTTCTTTCCTGAGCTTACGGTGAGAGAACATCTGATCCTCGGGATGAAAGATCTAAAACCTCTAAAAAAGATCGATTCTGAATCTATAGATGCTCATATCGCTCAAATATGCAAAACATATAATATCTCCTTTTCTCCTGATGAGAAGGTAGAGCATCTTGATGCAGTCTCAAGACAGCTCACTGCTCTTCTTGCTCTCATCAGCAGGAATGTCGAGGTATTCATCCTCGACGAACCTCCTCAGGAGGTCCTGATGATAGCTCAGAGACTCAACGAAGAGGGAAAGACGATCATAGTGATCACTCACAATATCAATGATGCGATCTCATTTGGAGATGAGGTGACCGTTCTTAGAGGGGGAACCCTTCAGGGGAGCTATGAGACCTCCACCATCACAAGAGAATTTCTTGCCAATAGGATCATGGGAGATCATGACTCTCAGATGCTACTCAGTGGAGGAAAGAAACGACTCTCTCACCAAAGCGACAGTAGAGACCTTATCGGCAACCCACTAGTAATACTTGAGCATGTCTCTGGAGGAGATCTTGATTCACAGGATCAGGTCGAGGATATCTCACTTGAGGTTGGTCAAGGAGAGACTCTTGCTGTCGTAGGAATCAGAGATAACGGTCTCAAAGCTCTCGAATCATTAGTTGCCGGCTACAAGCAGTCCACCTATCGACAGACCTCAGGACGAATCAGGATCCTCGGCAAACGAGCACGAGAGTCCTCATATGATGAGGTCGGTTATATACCATCTGAGAGACTTTCCACAGGAGGAGCTGTCTCCATGTCTGTGATTGAGAATCTTATCATGCCCTGGCGTAGGGATAGAGCCCTCTTCAGATCTTCTCGGATCCCGATATACTCATCAAAGCGACTAAACAAAGTGGCCAAAGATGTCATCAGAGACTTTTCCATCAAAGGAAGTACCCAAGATAGCCTGCTCAGCCTTTCGGGAGGAAACATCCAGAAACTCATCACCGCAAGAGCCCTTCATCATGAACCACAAGTCCTTATTTGTGCAGATATATCATGGGGACTCGATATAAAGACACGAGAGGCTCTCTTCAATGCGATCGAAGTGTTGAAGAGCCGGGGAATGGCAGTCCTCTTCTTCACCTCTGAAGTGAATACGGCCATCGATGAGGCCGACAGGATTGCCATATTGAGACGGGGGAGACTCGTGAGCATCATCAAGAACACGGAGAAGGTAACAGCTCAGAGTATAGGAGAGATGATGTTATGAGTAGACTACTACACAGCCTCTATCTGATCGTCTTATTCATCGTGATCATATTCACGATTCTCCTGCTCATATCACCAGAGCCGGTCATGGCCTTCGAAGATTTCGTCACGGGTCCTTTTTCCAATATATACAACACAGGTAATCTTTTCGCGATTGCGGCTATCCTGATCATCTGCGGTACCGGAGTATCTATCTCATTCCAGGCAGGGCTCTTCAATCTAGGGGGTGAGGCTCAGATCTATAGTTCTGCCCTCGTGGGGACCCTAGTAGGACTTGCACTCCCGGAAGGTTCAGGATTTTTTGGTATATTAGTAGTGATCATCATCAGCATGATTACCGGAGCAGCTATAGCTACGATCTCCGGTTTTCTGCGTTATCGCTACCATATCCATGAACTCATCTCATCCTTCCTGTTATCCGGAGGCCTCCTGTCACTCACAGATTTTCTCATATCGAACACATTCAGGGATTCAAAGAGTTTTCTTCAGACGACCTCGAAGCTACCAGAATCCTTCTATCTGCCTTCGATACTTCCCCCATCGAATCTGACGATCACGATCCTGATAGCCTGTACCGTTGCATGTATCCTCTGGTTCTGGCTCTATAAGATGGCAGGGGGCTATGAGATGAGAGTCTTCGGCCTGAACAAAGACTTCGCAGAGTTCGGGAACATATCATCAAGGAGATATACCATTCTCCCTTTGATGATCAATGGAGCCTGTTTCGGACTAGCAGGAGCACTGATGATCCTCTCGACTCAACATGCAGCGATCGTAGGGTTCTCTGCAGGTTACGGATGGAATGGTATTGTCATCGCCCTCATCGCTGCGAACAATCCTATCATGACCATTCCGGCCGCATTTCTCCTGGCCTGGGTAGAGACTGGAACAAGGACCGCGATGGCAGGAAGTTCAGTGAGTCTTGAGATGAGTGAAGTGATAAGAGGTATGATACTCCTCATGATAACACTTAGATTCTTCAAGAATAGGAGGTCTCGGTCATGATACAGTCACTGATGATCTACAGTCTTCCCATCTTTCTTGCAGCACTTGGTGGGTATCTTACCGATAAGGCTGGTATACTGAATATAGCGATCGAGGGACTCATCCTCTGTGGTGCCTTCATCACTTTCATCTTCATCTACTTCCTGGATTCGATATTCATCGCCGTTATAATGGCGGCCGTGCTCACAGGCCTGCTCAGTGCAGGCTTTGCTGGCCTCACCATGAGGTTCAAAGGGAATATCTTCATCACAGGTCTCGCAATGAATCTTTTGATCCCCGGAGTCATCACTCTGATCTCGAAGCGAGTATTCCTGACAGGGGGTGTATTACAGATCACGAGTACGATCGTAACCACAGAGACTCTCGTCTTGGGTTTTCTCTTCCTCTCATGTATGATCTATCTCATATCGATCTATCTCCTCAAAAACACTCAAGCGGGACTCCTCGTAAGGGCTACTGGACTAAACAGGCGAGCATTGGAGGTACGTGGGGGCAACCCCTCACGGGTACAGGTGCTTACCTTCCTCTTCTCAGGGTTTATGTGTGGTCTCTCTGGAGCGATGCTCACGCTGACAGTTCATGCCTATGTCCCGAATATCTCATCGGGAAAAGGCTGGCTTGCACTAGCTGCCATATATCTAGGAAATCAGAAGGCTACTGGACTTATTTATGCGGTCCTGTTCTTTGCGATCGCAGAAGTTCTGGCTAATCTGGCACAGGGTACATTCGACCTTCCATCTTCTCTCTTTGTAGGATTCCCCTATCTTGTTACTTTCATTGGACTTATCATCAGAGGAATGATCGATAGGACGAGAAGGAGCTGACTGCTCGATAGAGGATTATGAGAATTGTGTTAATTTTCATCATACTCTTCTTATAATCCCTTAACCATATTTACATAATCCTTATCAGTTGCTAACATTCGAACATGAATATATTAGGACAAATACTACAGATCGTCGGCAGCCTCGGCCTCTTCCTCTATGGGATGAAGGTCATGAGTGAGGGTATACAGAAATCTGCCGGAGATAGAATGAAATCGATTCTCAAGTTCATGACTGGAAATCGATTTGCGGCAGTCTTCACGGGATTAGCTATCACAGCTATCATTCAATCATCTTCGGCCACTACGGTCATGATCGTAAGTTTTGTGAATGCAGGGCTGATGAATCTGACTCAGGCTATCGGAGTCATACTCGGAGCGAATATCGGTACCACCATCACTGGTTGGATCGTCGCACTACTGGGATTCAAGATCAAAGTGACAGCATTAGCCATTCCAGCTATCGCTTTTGGATTTCCCTTCCTCTTCATTAAGAAGCTCAAACACAAAGATATAGGCGAGGTCCTTATCGGTTTCGGCCTACTCTTTTTGGGACTTGGATTCTTAAAAGATGCTGTACCTGATATCAATCAGCATCCTCAGATCCTAGAATTCATCCAGCAGTTCAGTCAGAGCGGTGTTGTCAGCATGTTCCTCTTCGTTGCTATCGGTGTCATCATAACGATCATCGTCCAGTCATCTTCTGCAGCAATGGCCATCACACTCACTATGGCCTACTCAGGTTGGATCGACTTCCCTGCAGCAGCAGCACTTGTCTTAGGACAGAACATCGGAACGACGGTCACTGCATTCCTCGCATCGATCGGGACGAGTACGGTAGCAAAACGGGCATCACGAGCCCATATCCTATTCAATGTTCTCGGTACTATATGGGTCATGATCCTATTCACCCCATTCCTGAGACTCACAGACTTCCTTGTTCCTGGAGAGGTCTATGGTGTTGCGAATGCTGAGAACCTCCCTGCACATCTTGCGATGTTCCATACAGTCTTCAATGTGATCAATACATTACTATTCATACCGATCATCAATCAGTTCGCTGCATTCGTTGAGAAGGTCGTCCCAAAGAAGGGAGACGAACTCGAAGAGGGAGAAGTGTATCAGTTCAAATATCTCCAATCAGGTATCCAGGATACTCCAGAACTCTATCTGATCACGGTCCGTGAAGAGGTCGTGAGAATGGCAGAGGTCGCTTCAGATATGTTCTCTACCTTCCGAGAAGTCTTTAGGAACCCGGATGTGGAGATGAGCAAAGAGGTCAAGAAACTCAAACAACTTGAGGAATATACCGACCAGATGCAGGAACAACTTTCTCAATTCCTCGTTGATATTGCAAAGGAGAATCTTAATCCACATAGTGCGAAAGAGATCAATTGCTTTGTACGAATCATCAATGAGCTTGAGAGTATCGGAGATAGTTGTTACAACCTGATCATCCTCTCAGAGAGAAGATATGAACATGGTTATCATTTCACAGAGGCTGCTCATCTGAAACTCGAAGAATATCAGCAACTTGTACAGGATTTCATTGATTTCACCAGAGATCATCTTGATCAGAGGATCACCAATACAGACCTACAGGTAGCCAATGAGTTCGAAGCTAAAGTCAATGCGATGCGAAACAGCATGAGAGTATTGGCTCAGAATGACCTCAAGGGTGGAGCACATGTCAAGACGGAACTTCTCCTGCTCGACAAGGTAAGACATCTCGAGCATATCGGAGACTACTGTATTAATATCGCTGAATCACTCTATATGATAGAACCTACCTAGAGAAACACTACTCTACGAGGAAGAACCGGAGTTCATCGAGCTCAGGGAACAGGTCATGTACAGCTTGCTGTACATGGCTTTTCTTTTGCTCGATAAGTTCATTCATGAGGGAGATCTCCCGATCGAGTTTATCTAACCTTAGATTCCCGGGGGTGCCGGTGGAAGTCCTGTTCTTCAAAGTCTCAAGAGGATCCATCTGAGCAACATCCTCAAGATTCAACCCGACCTCACGGTAGGCATTCCTGAAGCTCATACCTGAAGCAACAAGGTCAAGAGCCTTATCGGTCGCATATATCTCAGGGATATAGGAGTTCATCAGAATCTCCCTGTTCACCACAAGTTCTGTGAAGGTGAGCTTCATCACCTGAACAGACTCGAAAGCAGCGTGAGCGGCTCTCATGAGAGGGTCCTTGGTATCTTGGAAGTCTCTGTTATACCCAGAAGGTAATGATCGTATGATATTCTTGATCTGTACAGAGCAAGCTGAGACGATCGCCGACTTAGACCTTGTCAACTCGAGACCATCGGGGTTCTTTTTCTGAGGCATGATACTCGACCCAGTACAGAGTCTAGCAGGAAGACTAAAATAGCCAAACTCTGGCATTGAATAGAGTATGAGGTCCTGAGCGATCTTACTAAGGGTGAGGGTTATATAATCAAGGGCATCCACTATGATCGCTTCGAACTTCCCTCTCGAGTTGTTCGCATACAGAACATTATTCTGGACTTTGTAAAAGCCCATGAGCTCAGCAGTCATCTCTCTATCTAGGGGGAGAGGTACGCCGTAGCTTGCTGCAGCACCTAGTGGAGACTGGTCGATAAGATTGAGGACATTGGCAAGATGTTCTGATTCATCAAAGAGTTCTTCTGCATAACTTGCAGCCCACAACCCTATTGAGGAGGGCATAGCTACTTGCATATGAGTCCTTCCCGGCATGGGAACCTGTGAATGGGTCTCTGCAAAATCAGACATGACCTTCACGAGAGCGGTACTTGCTCCGATCATAGATATGAGAAAGTCTCTCATCCAGATACGCAAAGCTGTCTGAACCTGATCGTTTCGACTTCTCCCGGTATGGATCTTCTTTCCAGACTCCCCGGCATACTCTGTCAGATATTGTTCGATAGCCGTATGACAGTCTTCATCTTCTTTCCGGATCTCAAAGGATACATCTGTCAAGACAGCCTGAAGACCTGCTTTCAACGTCTTAAGCTCTTCCGGTTTGAGGATGTCGATCGATTCGAGCATCGTCGCATGTGCTGCACTTGCGAAGCAGTCAGCCGCTACGAGTTCTACATCTAGTAGATAATCATTTCCTACCGTATATGATTCGATCAGTGAATCGAGTGAATAGTCTTTTTGCCAGAGCTTTGCCATACTCCCCTCCGAAAGTTGAAGATGAGTGATTGTACCTACTTTAGGAAAGCAATGCAACTATTGCCTATCTGATAAGAGCCATCTAATTGCCTGATAACTGCCTTCTATAAATCTGAGGCTTTGTAAACAATTCAGTTACATGTAAATAGTAGGTAAATTCACCTGCTCTGATGATGATTCTTACCACTTCCTATGGTATATTCCCATATGCTTTTTTTAAGGATAACGTCTCTGGAGAGAAACAATGACTATTAGAAAACACTGGCTGATCGCTCTGTCCTGCATCGTCGTGATGTCGGTCCTTATCAGCTCTATCCTGTTTACTGGACTTACGAGAAAGTCCTATAAAGATGTGATCAATGATAGATATGATAACAATATCATTGAAATGACAAACTCCATTGAGCAGCTCCTGAGCCAGCCTGATTCTCAGTATTCAGAAATTCAGCGGGTCCTACATGCTCACCTTCAGGATCCTATATTCAGGTTGGAGATTCTCTCAGCTGAGGGAGAGATCCAGAATATCGAGGAAAAACAGCTCCCTGAACTTCAAAAGGGATTCGATGGGAAACCTGAGATACAAGAGATCTCTATTTATGATGGGAACACTCTTCTCGGGACTATTAGGATTACTAAGGCAGGGCCACCAGAAGCCCTATCTATCAACAGATTCTTTGACAGCGAACTCATGACAAACGCTCTGATCGCCATCGGTGTGGCCCTCCTGATCACCCTCATTATCGGATATATGGTAAGTACCAAGATGACAACAGCTTTAAGAAAAACAGCGGAACTAGCTAATGAACTTCAGGTTGGAGACTCTTCGATACCTGCTAATACCAATATTCTTGAAATCAATATGATCAGAGATATCCTGTATGACTATAATTCCAGACTCAAGATGAAACAGCAGAGCAGGAAGGCTCTACTCGATGAACTCGTACATCAGAGCAGGACGCCGCTAACCGTGCTTCAGATTCATCTCGAAGGTATAGAAGAGGGATTGATGGAGGCGACACCTGAAGAGATGAAAACCCTGATCAATCAGATAGAACAGGTGACAGCGGTCATCTCAAATATGAGTGAAATGATCGATGAGGAGAAAGAGGTTCAGGAACTAGTCATTGAGGAATTCGATTTCACCCACTTCATCAGACAGATCCATAACGGACTCACATTTCAATTCAAAAAGAAGAACATACAGCTAGAGCTGGAACTGAATCAGAAAGTAGAACTCCATACAGATAAACATAAGCTCAATCAGATCCTCTACAATCTCTTGACTAATGCCTATAAGTATACTCAGAGAGATGGGAGAGTCTCTATCTCCTATACTGTAGATGAGAATCAGATAAGTATATCTATCAAGGATACTGGTGTAGGCATCTCAGAAGAGGATCTCGAGAAGATCTTTCAGGCATATTATCGGGCAGAGAAGACTAAGAACATCTCGGGTGAGGGTATAGGACTCTATATAGCAAGAGAGAACGCAAAGGATCTAGGAGGTACTATCTCCATCGAATCAGTTTTAGGTGAAGGTTCTATCTTCACACTGAACATACCGACAGGCTCCCTTAATCCTCATAAAGAGTAACTTATAACGATAAAGTAAGATCTATGGCCTATCCTTTGATAGGCCATACTTCATACATCTGATCAGTTGTTCTATAAGTACTTGAGGGTCCTCTTTTGAATCCTGAAACATTTGGTCAAAAGATGAGAACAGAAATGAGATCAGAGATTTTACGAAGGGCTTTGAATACTGATTAGAGAATTCACCAGCTTCATAAGCAGTATCTATCATCTTCTCTAGTCCAGAATTATCAGCTGAATAGAGTTCAGTCTTTGCCTTCTCATACTGTTGAGACCCTCTCTCCAAGTTGAAGCGAATGGCTAAGTCAGCATATTCAGGATACTCTTGAGCAAATGCGAAACCTGCCTCAGCCTGAATCGAGAAGAGTGAAAAGAGATCTCGATCATCGGGGATGGTGACATTCTGTGATATATACTCCCATTTGGCATCTGCAGCCAATTTAAGAAGGGTCACATATAGCTCATATTTATCTGAGAATCGATAATAGAAGGACCCTTTACTGATCTGAGCCCTTTCAATGATCCTGTTAACCGACACCTCATCGAATGATTTTGAAGCGAACTCACCAAGAGCTATCTCTAGTAGCCTCTTCTCATCTATGGAGACTCGTCTACTCATCCTATCAACTTCTTCAACTCTGGAGCATAGGTTGAGGTCAACTGCATGACCTGCTTCTGTACATCTGTATCATACGTATAAGGTACCGATCGGACCTCACGTTTTTGTTCATCGATATATGATCCAGTACACCCCTTCATTTCAGGGGAGATCGCAGCATGGGTATAGACCTTAGCCATCGCTTCCGGTGTGATGGATTTCTTTGATTTCATGCTATAGAGCCATCTCATAAAGCCACTCACATCAGGATACCGGGAGATATCAATCTTCACATTGGTCACACGGATGCAATGTGTCGTGACATGAGTACCCTTCAATTGTTCTGAGAGATAATAGGTATAGATAATCTGTGCTCTCTTTGCCTGGTAATAGGCATTCGATACAGAGAAACGTCTATTCTTGAACTCGGGGTCTTCTAGGTCTATCTTCAGACGGGGTTTGATGATCAAACCCTTAGATGCTACAGTAATGATCCTCCCATCATCAGATGCCTTGATATTTTGCAAGAGTAATTCAGTCAGAAGCACAGGGCCGATATGATCTGTAGCCCAGATACTCTCTATCCCATCAGATGTCTTTATCGGGCTCTTTTGGGATATATCGAAAGAGGCTGCGTTATGGATGATCACATCAATAATGGGATACGAATCTTTGACTTTCTCTGCAAAGGTCCTTATAGAGTTCTGTTCACCCATATCTACGAGCATGAGTTCTCCAGATCTCTCGGTGTGAACCGTGAGAAGCTCCTGAAGGGCAGAACTTCCCCGCTCTTTATTCCTACAAGCCATGATCACATGAACACCTTCATCCATAATCTGAGCTGCCGCAGCTTTCCCAATCCCTGAATTTGCCCCAGTAATGATACAGACACGTTTTCTCATGAGTCCCTCCAAATAGACTTCTGGTCTAGACTTTTGGTTTATATTAATCATAAAACTATTCCCAGTCAAGTTTACCTAGATAATTCTTGGATGTAGAAATAAATCAGGAATTGCTATGGGATCTTATAAGTATTGGGGGATAATGATCCTGCATGACCCCAGAAGGGTCATGCAGCACATCATAAAAGAGATGAATCTATCTCAGCAGTTCGAGAAGTTTACGCGCAGCTTGGGAGTCTGGGAATTGAGCGAGAAGCTCTTTTGTCGGCTTACAATCAGGAGTCATATATCCACCCTCACGAGCACAATCCTCCGCTAGTATCCTAGTTGATCTCTGCAGGGCTCGGGCGATTCGGGCTTCAATACTATTCTCTGTATATTCTGCTATAGAAAGAGAGGTATCCTCTTCTCCGAACTTCGCCTCACAAAGGTTCATCAAGGCTGTTGTCACCTCTGGATCCTTGGGAGCCGGCTCAGGGTATTTCTCGAATACCAGATAGATCGCATGAGATGGGCAGGCATCTACACAAAGCCTACAACCATCGAGACATCTACTCTTATCGATCTGACCATCTTCGGTATCTGTAGCCCCTGTAGGGCACACGAAGAGGCACAGACAATCTTTTGTACAGAGATTACCATTTCTTGATGCATACATATCATATACCTCCTATTTGACTTTTGAGAATCGAGATGAGTCTACTTTGCAGATGGGACATCTATTCGGTGGAGAGGGAGCAATAGCTATGAATCCACAAGCTTCACAGATAAAGATCTCATTACCATCCATGATAGCATCTCCTTTGGATGCATAGCGTGCAATGAGGCTCTTATGGATCTTTGTCACCTTCTCACCCCAAGTCACCGCTCTAAGAGCTCCACGATCTCCTACGGCCTGAGCTGCTTTCCGAATTTCCGGATAGTGAATATCTATATCTTTTATCATACTATCTTTCAATGAATCGAGATTTCCCTTCTTAGGGACCTCGACATACATCTGCTCAGCAAGTTGACTGAATAAACCAGCCTCCTCATATCTTTGTTGCTTAGTGGCAGCTTTCGCCAGATTACTGAAGACTGGTGAGAGCGTTTTCTCTTTTTTCATGAGCATTTCCTCCATCTTATGGTATACCTGATTATATCACAATTAGATTCTAGTTGAGAACAATTCTCATCATATTCATCAGAGCGTAAAGACCAAATCAAAAAAAACCGTGTTCACATCAATGAAGCACGGTATCTTGAGGGTCTTTTAAAAGCCTTTTATTCCACTGTAACGCTCTTTGCCAGGTTTCTCGGTTGATCCACATTCCGACCTAACTCTATTGCACAATAATATGCGAAGACCTGTGCAGGGAGGACCATGAGGAACGGATACATCAATTCATGGGATTTGGGAACGAAGAATACATCATCTGCGATATTTGCCACCTCATCATCTCCCTCTACTGCGAAAGCTATCAATCTACCTTTCCTCGCTTTGACCTCTTTCATATTGGATATGACTTTCTCTCTCAAAGCATCATCAGGGACGATAAAGAGACTAGGTGTGCTCTCATTGATAAGAGCGATCGGACCGTGTTTGATCTCTGCAGCACTATACCCCTCTGCATGAATGTATGAGACCTCTTTCAATTTGAGGGCTCCTTCGAGTGCTACAGCATAGTTGAGGCCTCGCCCTAAGAAGAGAAAGTTCTCATAGGTATAATACTTCTTTGCCAGAGTCTTGAGTTCTTCAGTCTTCTTGAGAAGTTCACCAATCTGTGAAGGCACCTTCTCTAGAGCATTGATGAAATCCAGCCCATCCTCTACCCCCATATGCCGTATTCTAGCTAGGATCAAGGTGAAGACATAGAAGATCGTAAGCTGTGAAGTGAACGCCTTAGTCGAGGCTACTGCGATCTCAGGACCAGAATGGAGATATACCCCTCCATCAGACTCCCTTGCTATCGTAGAACCAACCACATTACAGAGACCGAGCACCCTTGCACCCTTTCTTTGAAGCTCTCTCATCGCATAGAGGGTATCTGCTGTCTCTCCCGATTGTGATACGGCAAAATAGAGCGTATTCGGTTCGACGATAGGATTCTTATATCTCACCTCAGAGGATAATTCCGCTTGCGCGGGTATCCTTGCGATACGCTCTATGAGATAGGCACCGATGATACTGGCATAGTAGGAGGTTCCAGCTGCTATGATCTTCACTCGCTGAACCGTAAGAAGATCACGTGGTTCCATATCAAGTCCACCAAGATGACCTGTAGCACTATCACGATTCAATCGACCAGTGAAGGCACGTTTGATCGATTCTACCTGTTCGAAGATCTCTTTCTCCATAAAATGGGGAAACCCATCTTTCTCGATCTGGTTTATCTCCCAATTGATCTGTTCTATATTCTTTGAGACCTCATTATGATGTACATCGAAGGTCTTATAGCCATCTTTAGTGACAGATACGAGATCACCATCATTCAGATAGATAGCATCTCTGGTATATTGCAGTATCGCCGTGACATCGGAAGCTAAGAACATCTCATCCTCACCAACACCCAATACAAGAGGGGATCCATTTCTGACTCCTACGATCTTACCTGGTTCATCTTGATGCATGACTGCAAGACCATAGGTACCTTTCAGGAGAGGAAGGACCTCTAGGAGAGCCTTTTCAAGATCTCCAGCATAGAGTTCAGCGATCAGATGTGCAATGACCTCAGAGTCTGTCTGTGTCATGAATCTATGACCATTCTGTTTCAACCGGCTTTTCAATGCCTCATAGTTCTCGATGATACCATTATGGACGATAACGACCTTACCGGAGTTATCTGTGTGGGGGTGCGCATTGGTATCGGTCACCTCCCCATGAGTTGCCCAACGAGTGTGCCCTATACCTGCTAGCCCATCGATCTCTTGTGGTACCGCACTTGCAAGATCTTTGATCTTACCCTTCTTCTTCACCGTAGTGAACTCATCACCATCAGTAATACTGATACCTGCAGAATCGTAACCTCGATACTCTAATCGCCGTAATCCCTCTATGAGAATATCACTGATAACTCTTGGGCCACAATAGCCTACTATTCCACACATAAAAACTCCCCGAAATCTTTTTTTATTAGATACTACACTCGATTCTATCAGATTGATCCAAACCTGCTACCATTATTTCAATAAAACTCGCTTTTTGCAACTCTTCCTCTGAATCAAAAAGTAGATACTCAAGTTTATACTATTGAGAAGGTGTATTATGAGATCTTTTTGCAACATCCTGATCATCACATTCTTGATTCTTGCAACTACAGGTTGTACTCCTATAGAGGCCTATCAGGCAATCATCTCATCAGATATGACTCCTCCCATGGTCACTGGAGGAGGTGCTACAGAACAGAGGTGTATCAGGATCATCTGTAATGAAGAAATTACGATCACAGAATCCTCATTCAATCTTTCTGAAGAGGTGGGGATCACTGAGTTCATAGCGCTTGGTAACTCAGTTGAGATCTGGACAACCGATGCGCTTATCCCTGGTAGACAATATACACTTGAGGGCATACTTACGGACCTTTCAGGGAATTCTGTACTCTTGACTATGACCATCTATGGATGGAACCCCGACCCACCGGTGCTTATTATCAACGAGTTCACCACAAAAGGGTCAAAACGACACCCAGATGCGATTGAACTCCTTGTAGTCGAAGGAGGAAACACTGCAGGAATAACGTTATATGATGGGATCAGTGATGACTATCGGCAACGATGTATACTACCATCTGTTGAGGTCGTCAAGGGAGATTATCTTGTCATCCACTGCAGCGACATCCCAGAAGAGTTCGAAGGAATCCCAGATGAGCATCAATTTCATATGATAGACCCCATGGGGCTATCAGGGAACAATGGTGCTATATCATTATACTCATCAGCTCAAGGAGATGTGATAGATGCCGTTGTCTATTCAAATCGAAGTTCCTCCTCTGACTCTGATTATCAGGGATTCGGTAGCAGTTCGTTACTTTACAAGGTAGGTCAGCTCTATAAGTTCGGAGCATGGGACTCCCTCATTCCCGAAGGTGCTATCTCTACAGGATCAATGACAGCGACACGGTCCTCCTGCAGGAATGATCCCTACTCAGATACCGACTCCGCTGAGGACTGGCATACCGTCCCGACCTCGGGTGCATCATTTGGGGAGAATAACGGCAATGAGATCTACCTGAAATGAACTAGAGTTCTGAGAGCCTTGTGAAGATATTACCAGTATCCAATGCATGGTAGCAGTCATCGAAGATTGGCTTGATTCGATCATAGACTGCTGAGTTCTCGGGTTTCGGATAGGTCGTATCGGTGATCCTGCAAAAGCGGTCTGCTGCAGAAAACCCGAAGGCTCCACAGCCTACTCCACCGATGATCGCAGCTCCCATACTCGTGGCTTCTTCAAGGTAATCAGGAACAGTCACAGGGATACCAAAGATATCGGCGAGCATCTGTCTCCATAGAACACCCTGTGCCCCACCACCGATAAGAAGGATCTTCGAGATATCCATACCGGACTGCATCACCTTCAGGATGATATCGAGATTCATGGAGACCCCTTCGAGAACGGATCTGAAGATATCACTCTGTTTCGTCTCAAGCCCCAAACCCATGAAGGCACCCTTGGTATCAGGATTCCAGCGAGGAGATCGTTCTCCCAACAGATAAGGAAGGAAGATCACCCCATTAGATCCTGCTGGAGACTCTTCTATAATAGAGTTGATATCCTCGAACTCCATCCCTGAAGCCAATTGTGATCGTAACCATGCATAGGCACTTCCAGCTGTCTGCATAGTACCACAGGGTTGGTAATAACCGGGGACCGGATGCGCGAAGGTGAATATCTTCTTATCTGGATCAGGTAAGACGCTGGTACTTGTCGTTGAGATCCAAGAGGAAGACCCAAGATAGCAATAGGTGTGACCTGGTGCAACAGAACCTGCTCCGACTGTCGCACAGCCACCATCACCTGCACCTGCGGCAACAGGTGTCCCGACAGGGATCCCTGTTGACTCATATGCTTCAGGTGTTATCGACCCTATGATCTCCGTAGAGGGAACTGCCTCGGGAAGTTTATCAAGATCGATCCTTGCAGCATCCAAGATCATCTGAGACCAGGAAAGGCTCTTGAGATCAAAAGCATTTGATCCAGAGGCATCATTATAATCGGTGACCATTCGCCCTGTGAGCTTGAAGTTCATATAGTCTTTAGCATTCAGCATCTTAGCTGTCTTGACATAGATCTCCGGTTGATGAGCCTTCACCCACATCAGTTTCTCTATCGTATAGGCAGCACTCGGACGATTGCCAGTTATGGAGAACAGTTCATCTTCACCAACTTTTTCGACAAGCGTTTGTGTCTCCATTTCTGCTCGGAGATCGCAATAGAGCATATGATTTCGAAGAGGTCTACCTTGAGCATCAACACAGAGGCACCCCATCATCTGACCACTGAAGGCAACACAGGCTATCTCAGCAGGGTCTATATCGAGAAGAAGTCTCTTTGAGGAGACACATACGGCGTTCCACCAATCCTGGGGATCCTGTTCTGCCCAGTTACCCTGAGAATAGTAGGTCTCATAGGATTCAGTGACACTCTTTACCAGAAGTCCATCAACGGTAAATAAAGTAGCTTTGTTACCACTCGTCCCAAGATCATGTGCAAGTAGATATCTTCCCATAGTCCCCTCCTGATAATAACCAATATTCTATCATAAATGCATAAAAAAAGAGCAAGCTATTTTTATAACTCACTCATACATCATTGATGAAGTTCCTATCTTAGATATAGTCTTTGATGAAATCTTCTAGAGCCTGTCTTGATCCTGCTCCGATTCGCTGGTTCACGGGCTCACCATCTTTGAAAAGGATCAAAGTAGGGATACTTACGATATTGAACTGCTGAGCGATCTCGCCTGCAGAATCGACATCTACTTTTCCAACGGTGATCTTATCACTGTGTGCTTCTGCGATCTCTGCGACCACTGGTCCGAGCATCTTACAAGGCATACACCACTCTGCCCAGAAATCTACCAAAACCGGTTTGCTTGATTTCAAGACTTCCTGTTCGAAATTTGCTGTTGTGATGGTTAATTCTTTACCCATTATTTCCTCCAAATGCATGTATCATGCATGATTGTTTACTAACTTCCTCTAATATAGTGACAATTATAAAAAAAAGAAAGGTTTTGTATACACCTTGAACAGTATTAAATATTCTTTAATACGTGTTTGAAGATGGTACAAAACCCTAGAGAGAGGATGCTTGGATCCTTTTTTACGAATTAAGCAGAAACATCTGTCTCAAGTTTTTTATGAGCCTCTGCTGCTACACTCTCTGAAGATTCTGATGAATCTTCACTCTTCTTCAATGGGGAGCGAAACTCTACATGTTCAGCAACAAGAACATAACGCTCTCTATTCTGCCCCTCTTGATTCTTCCATCTATCTTGGCGTAGTCTTCCTACCGCCCTTACCCAGCTCCCCTTCTTTAGATACTCTTCACAGACTAGTGCGGTGTTTCCCCATGATTCTAGATAGATATACATAACCTCTTTCATCTTCTCTTCACCCTTACGGTAATATCTATTGGTTGCTATTTGCATCCTGCAGACATTGCTCCCACTTTGCGTTGTCTTACTTTCAGGGTCTCGTACCAGGTTTCCTTCCAGGAGAATTGGTAATGATACACAATTACGATTAAATCACTATGCTTTATATCTTTACACAACAAAGACTTACACAATTGAATATTTTAGCCTAATTTTCAATTTTCACACATTTAGACTACTTAATTTCGTTAAAAAGTGCTCATATTCGATGGCACTTTTTCACGTTATTTACGTTAGATAGTAGGGCTATTCGTTAAAGGGTTTCTTGATGAGTTTTGCGACTTTTTTGGGATGCTTCATACTGTAATGAGAGGACTTTCTCACCTTGTTTCCAGCTGCATCAATACTCACGTTGGAACGTTTTTTCTTCATCTTTTGGACCTGGTCAAATCGGTACTGATCTATGATCACGGGGTGATGATTTTCGGATCTGTGGATATCTTCCGTGTTGCGTGGGGCTCGTTTCATACTGGGATAATCAGAACCAACGGTTGTTCCATAAACAGAAGTGCCAGTATACTTTTCATTGGTAAGGATATTATCAATAGTCTTTACTGCCCACCTTCTCTTCCCAGTTGGTGTCGAGATTTTTTGAGTTTCAAGTTCTTTCTTGATTTTGATAATGCTATAACCCTTTCCATACAGGTCATAAATTAAATTGACAACTTTTGCTTCATCAGGATTAATAACAAGATTTCCCTCACCATCCTTATCATATCCAAAACATTTTCTTGAAAAGGCAGGAGAGTTTGGATTCATGGTGCTTCGTCGAATTCCCCATTTGATATTTTCACTCTTGTTCACACTCTCAGACTCAGCCCATACTGAATGCAAGGTAAGAAGCAATTCTCCTTGGTTACTGCCAAGATGCATATGCTCATTCTGGAAGTAGACATCTACATTAAGCTCTTTCAAACGTCTGAGGGTTACCAGGAAATCCACACAGTTACGACCGAACCTACTTACCGATTTGGTATAGATCAGATCGATCTCCCCTGCTTCACAGGCTTCTAGCATCTTCTTAAATCCAGGTCGAGCATTAATACTCCGGCCTGATTTGGTATCAGTGTAGGTAGCAACATACTCCCATTCACGAATCTCCATAATATCCTGCTTCTGAAAGTCCATCTGTGCTGAGAGACTATTCTGCTGTAGTTCTAAATCAGTACTCACTCTACAATACAAGGCTACACGTTTGCGCCATTTGAGATTGGGATTTGCTGGGATGACACGGATTTTAGGTTTTCTCTCGGTAGGCTGATCGTTGTCTGACATAGTTATTTATATCATGGGATTTGAGTAATTTCTAGGTAATAGCTACTTTTCTAAAATCTGTAGTTTTGGTATTTTGCTCCTTAAAAAATGATCTTTATAAGACTGAATCAATATCATTTTACATGCTGGTCTAGTCAAATGGGCTCAGCATATTAAGCCCCTCTTCTATGATGAAATATTCAACTCTGAGTATATTCTGTAGGACTCCAGTCCATCGTGAATCCCCAGAATGTCGTTCTTTAGCTATTGGATCATACCCCAAAGGATAAGTCTCTTATTTAATGAATCCTATTTTGGATGTTTATAATGATTTTCAAGACTTCATTACTAACTAAAATAAAGATGATTAACCAACCCTTCATGAAGTTTGACATAAGAGTATTCTAGTTGTTCCTGCTACAGGACCAATGTTTTGGAAAATCTTTGTAAATAGCCAGTTACCTAAGATGACTATATTTTAAGTTTATTATCTAGTATTCAGCAATTCGTGTAGATCCTTTACTTGACGTAGCCATATATTTGAAAAGCAATTTTTCAAGCATTTTATACTTAATTTGCATATGTTCTTCAGATTTCCAAAGATCAATAAATTCATGTGGGTCATTTTTAAGATCATACAGCTCTCCAATTTCCCCTGTATCATACACACATATCTTATACCGTCCATCAAAACACATAAGACCATGAGTCCGCTGGTGTGCATTACTTACAGTTTTCGGACCTAAGCAATCATTAAACTCACATAATACAATCTCTTTATGAGAATAAGGTGCCTTTTCACCAGTAAGGATCGGTAACAATGATTCCCCTTGTATTTCATCATCAATTTCCATTCCACAGATATCTAATATTGTAGGAACAATATCAACAAGCTCTACAAGAGCCTCAGCGGAAACATTGCTAGCAAGCTTTTTAGGATAAGATACAATAAGTGGTATACGAACCAGAGATTCAAAGAATCTTGCTCCTTTAAAGTATAGCCCATGATCCCCTAGCAGTTCACCATGATCACTGTGGAAAATAATTACCGTATTCTCTAGCTCCCCTACTTTCTCAAGATAATCAATTACTCTACCTAATTCATGGTCAATAAACTCAATCTGTGCATAATATGCAGCAATCATCTTTCGTGAGTCTATATCATCTGGGGGCAAACATGCTGCAAGTTCACTAGGCAAATCAGTAATAGATTCTTCTACTAAGCTCTCATGAAATTTTCTAGGATCTGTTGCGGTAGTACTTTGCTGGTCTAGTTTACTGAATAGTTTTTGATGTTCTATATCGCTTTCAGAGAATATGGGATAGGGGATTAATTCCGGATCATATCTATTAAGAAAACTTTCAGGGGGATCCATTGGGGGATGAGGATCAAACATATTCATACTTAACAACCATGGGTCCCCTTTATGTTCCTCAATAAATTCCATTGCTTTTAAAGCACACCAATGTGTCTGATGATATTCTTCTGGAACGCCAGCACCATAAGCTTTTTGGGTGACTGGGAAAATTTCTGCAGGGTCTATACCCTTTTCTCTCAACCAAGTCACATAATCATTGTATTCAGGTGCTTGTGGGTAAGGGTGGTGACTCCATTGCATATAACTATATCCATCATCAGTTCTCTCTTCCATTCCCAATTCTGAAGCTGTCAAATGTAATTTCCCTATCAACCCACAAGTATATCCTTCATCTGATAACTGCTTTGTCACCAAAGTAATATCCTTAGCAAACCCGCCTTGGCCATTTCGATGTATTAGGGTACTGGCTGGATATTGCCCGGTCAGAAAAGACCCCCTACTAGGAGTACAAATAGGGCTTTGGCAATAGGCACGTTTAAAACTTACCCCCCCCTCAACAAGTCTATTTAAAACAGGGGTTCTGATATGAGAATTCCCCCAAGCTTCTATCGTATCACCACGCTGTTGATCTGTGCAGACCCAGAGGATGTTTGGTTGACCTTGCATGATTCTTTTCTCCTTTTTAACTATCCCTTAATAGCTCCAGCCATAAGGCCTTTTGCTATATATTTACCTACCAATACTGATATAAGTATTGATGGAATCATAAGTATTATTGCTCCTGCTCCCATCTGTCCCCAGAGGGTTCCTTCATATTGCATAAGATTAGTGATACCAATCGGAGCTGTTGCTGCATGCCTTCGAGTAAGAACCAACGCAAAAATAAACTCATTCCAACAGAGGATAAAGGTCAGGATCGCTGTAGATACCAGTCCTTGTGCACTAACAGGAAGAATAACTTTAATAAAGGTTTCCCTTTTCGTTGCACCATCTATTCTTGCAGCCTCTTCCAAGGACCTCGGTATTTCAAGAAAAAAAGAACGCATTATGATGATGACCATAGGTAAGGCAAATGTCTGGTAAGCAACTACTAAAGCAAACCGAGTATCGATTAGTCCAAATTTTGAGAAAACTATGAAAAATGGTATTATATACGTCATTGAAGGTGCCATTCTAGTAAGAAGAGTTAAAACAAATAGTCGACTTCGGTTTTTCCTTTTCAGATGTAACATCCCATAAGCCGCCGGAGCACCAATCACAAGAGCAACAACAGTACTGCTTATTGCTATTATGAGACTATTTAGAAAATTCTTAAGAAATCCGGAAGCAAATATCAAATTAATATAATTTTCCGAAGTTGGTTTAAAAATCAGAATAGGGGGATTAGAAAATGCCTGAATCTGCGTCTTCAGAGATAGACTTAATAACCATAGCAAAGGGAATATTGTAAAAATAAAGAATAACCCAAGTATCACATATACAAGTATTTTCGTTATTAAATTTTGTTTTTTCATGGTTACTCTCCTGAACTTTTCAACGCAGGTTTGATAAACACAAAAGAACAAATTGCTAAAATAAATATAAAAGTGATCATCAACGAAGAAGAGTATGAAATATCTAGGAAGTCAAGACCTGAGTAGTATGCATAAACATTAATCGGTTCTGTGGCATTAGCAGGCCCTCCTCCCGTCATCATAAAAATTAGTGGTAGAATTGCAAGACTCTCAATAATTCGTAATAAGATTACAGTCATAAAAACAGGCTTTAATAGAGGCAGTGTAATTAAGACTAGTACTTGAAAAAAGTTCGCTCCATCAATTTGTGCAGATTCAAAGGGACTTTTAGGAAGTGCCTCAAGCCCTGCAAGAATCAAGAGCATAACAAAAGGGGTCCATTCCCAGACAGATGCGATGGTAACTGCAATCAATGCAGAAGTTGCTCCGTTGAGCCAATCTGGCCCAAGAATCCCAAATAGTGTATTTAGGAAATAATTGACACCTCCAAGACTTGGTACAAATAAGATTTTCCAAGCAACTCCAACACAGACTGGTGGTAATAACATAGGGAACAGAAATACAGGTCGAAGAATACGAGTACCAAGATTTTCTTGAAATAATAATAGCGCAATTACTGTACCAATAATAACTTGAACACCTGTGTTTATAAATATATAATAAATACTCACTTTAACAGAATTAAAGAATCTTGGTTCAGAAATCATTCTCCTAAAGTTTCCAAAACCAAAAAACTTAAATGATCCAGGCTGCATCAAGTTCCATGATGTTAGGCTGAATATTACTAGCAAAACTAGGGGGATAACTAACAAAACACCTATAGTAAAATATGCAGGTATTAGGAACATAGAATTAGATTCGTTGATTTTCATATTACTCCTACTCTAAAAAATAAGGCTCTAGCAATACTAGAGCCTTTCACTAATTATATCGATTAATCTATGTAACCGAATCTTCTTACAACCTCCAAAGCCTTCTCCTGAAGGACTTCACATGCATCTTCAGCTGAACTTTTTCCAATAATAACTTTGTTCACTGCTTCACCATATGCCTGGTTTATTTCATTGAATCCAGCAAATCGAGGTCTGTAATCAGGATCTGCTTTTGCCAAGCTATCTTCAAAGGTTTTCAAAAAATCTCCTTCTCCTTCTAAATTCCATCGTTCTCTAAATTCTGAATCATTCCAAACAGATGATCTTTGAACTGCAAGATGATTTGTATTCAGTGCAATTTTTTTAACAATGTCAAAACTGTTAGCCCACTGTAAGAATAGCCATGCAGCATCCTTGTTTTTTGAGGCTGAAGTGATTCCTAGACCATGACCAGTAAAGGCTGGGTATTGCCCCCCAGGACCAGCAGGAACAACTCTAAACCCAATCTTCCCCACGACTTTAGATAATTCAGGATCAAGAATACGTCCAGCAAGAGGGGCCCCTTCAATCGCTATAGCAGCATTCCCTTGTTGTATTGCAAGAACTACATCATCATACTTTGCTGTTGCAGCACCATCGATACCATAATTTGCCATCATATCTGCATATAATTTGGTTGATTCAATTACTGCCTCTGAGTTCAATGTAGGTGTATAATCTTCATTTTTAATATCCTTCACATATGTTCCACCTAGCCCTTTCATAAAAACAGTACTGTGCCAAGAGGTATTCATTGTATCACCCCGCATAGCAACCCCAGCCATATCAGCTGAGTTTAACAGTTTTACTGCTTCATAAAATCCATCAATAGTGTCAAGCATAGAGGGATCAATACCTTTTTCTCTTAAAATATCACTTCTGTAATAGGTAATGATTGTTGCAGCAAAGAAAGGAATACCATACGTAGAACCATCATATTTCATCATTTCGACAAGACTTGGAATAATATCATCAAATTCAAGAACATCTTGCATGCTCTTCTCTGAACTAGAAATATAGGGATCAAGAGATTCCAACCAACCAGCAGAAGCATAAGGGATAGAATAGCCACTTTGGACCCATACAACATCATATGCTCCTGAACCAGATGCAAGTTCAGTTTTTATTTTCTGATGAGCCATATCTTCACTAAAAAGATCAAGGTTAACTTTTAGCCCTGTCTTCTCTTCAAATTCAGGTAGATATTTCTCAAGTCCCTGTGCAAACGTAATATTCATTGATACTACATTAAGTTCTTCACCCGCAAACTGTTTCCATGGATCCGTTGATTTCTCAATTTCCTGTTGTCCCCCCGCAAACAGAGACACTCCCACGATCATTAGCATTAATGCAACCCAAAACCTCTTCATAAAATTTCTCCTTTTTTTATTACTGATATGTGAATCAGCACATTTATTTACCTAATCATTGAATCAACATGACTCTCTAATAATTAGCTTATTTGGGATCCGATACACCTGATATGGATTCTCAGAATTATGTATCCTATTTAACAACACTTCTGCAGATTTCCTTCCTAATCCTTCAGTATCCTGTTCTGTAACAGTAAAAGAGGGGTTTGTCATAGATAGCCAGAAAGCATCATCAAATGTAATAACAGCTAAATCTCTAGGAATGTGATAATGATGTGTAAAAAGATAGTTCACAGCTCCCACGGTAGAAAGACCATCAGATATAAATAGCGCAGTGATATCTTTATTCTTCATCAGTTCTCCGGTCAACTTGTAGCTATTTCCGAGTTTCTGAGCCTTATAGCTTTCTAATTCTCCAGAGCCAAACTTTATTATATTGTCCAGAATTGGTAGATTATGATCACTTAGAGCAGCTTTATAACCATTTAAACGTTCTATAGCAGTCGTATTAGAGATTGCAGCCATATACCCTATATTTTTATGTCCCTTCTCAATAAGTAGATTTATAGATTCATAGACTGCCTCAAAGTTACTTGCCAGTACTGCATCACTTTCATATCCAATTGGGTTTCTCGCAAGAAAGACACAAGGGCAGAGATCTCCAATCATTTGCTCGAGATAACTACAATCTTGATTCACGGGTACGATTATCAAACCATCCACATTCTGTTGAATCATATTTTGAATGTTCCGTTTCTCTATTCTAGGATCTTCTTGGGAATCCGCATAAATTATGTTATATCCTGCTTCACTTAATACATGTGTTATAGCGCGTCCAATATACATGTAGAAATTGATAGATAAATTCGATGCTACATACCCGATAATTTTGGAACTTCCAGATCTTAATGTTCTTCCAACTGAATTAACACGATAATTCAATAACTTAATAGCTAACTCTACTTTCTCCCGAGTTTCATCATTCACATTCCTTGTTCCATTGAGAACGTGAGATACAGTTGCAGTAGAAACTCCTGCTACGGAAGCAACATCCTTCATTGACACACTAGCCATAAAAACCTCTCAAACGTATACGTAATCGATTACCTATGTATTATATTATTCTGGTTTTTACTTGTTGTCAATCTTTTTATTGCTTATATATTAATTATTTATTATTTATTAAAAAACATCTTATATTCTGTTAATCGTTTACGTATACGTTTATACTACTCTGATCTTACAATTTAAGTGAGGTTGCTTTTATTGAACGTGTAATATTTGATTCTGTTCAATGATTAACCATGGTATTCCAAGTTGATTTATTACAATCACATGTTGTGAAATATTTATTTCTTTTCAATATATACATTTATATAGACTACAAATAATCCAGGAGAATTGGTAATGATACACAATTACGATTAAATCACTATGCTTTATATCTTTACACAACAAAGACTTACACAATTGAATATTTTAGCCTAATTTTCAATTTTCACACATTTAGACTACTTAATTTCGTTAAAAAGTGCTCATATTCGATGGCACTTTTTCACGTTATTTACGTTAGATAGTAGGGCTATTCGTTAAAGGGTTTCTTGATGAGTTTTGCGACTTTTTTGGGATGCTTCATACTGTAATGAGAGGACTTTCTCACCTTGTTTCCAGCTGCATCAATACTCACGTTGGAACGTTTTTTCTTCATCTTTTGGACCTGGTCAAATCGGTACTGATCTATGATCACGGGGTGATGATTTTCGGATCTGTGGATATCTTCCGTGTTGCGTGGGGCTCGTTTCATACTGGGATAATCAGAACCAACGGTTGTTCCATAAACAGAAGTGCCAGTATACTTTTCATTGGTAAGGATATTATCAATAGTCTTTACTGCCCACCTTCTCTTCCCAGTTGGTGTCGAGATTTTTTGAGTTTCAAGTTCTTTCTTGATTTTGATAATGCTATAACCCTTTCCATACAGGTCATAAATTAAATTGACAACTTTTGCTTCATCAGGATTAATAACAAGATTTCCCTCACCATCCTTATCATATCCAAAACATTTTCTTGAAAAGGCAGGAGAGTTTGGATTCATGGTGCTTCGTCGAATTCCCCATTTGATATTTTCACTCTTGTTCACACTCTCAGACTCAGCCCATACTGAATGCAAGGTAAGAAGCAATTCTCCTTGGTTACTGCCAAGATGCATATGCTCATTCTGGAAGTAGACATCTACATTAAGCTCTTTCAAACGTCTGAGGGTTACCAGGAAATCCACACAGTTACGACCGAACCTACTTACCGATTTGGTATAGATCAGATCGATCTCCCCTGCTTCACAGGCTTCTAGCATCTTCTTAAATCCAGGTCGAGCATTAATACTCCGGCCTGATTTGGTATCAGTGTAGGTAGCAACATACTCCCATTCACGAATCTCCATAATATCCTGCTTCTGAAAGTCCATCTGTGCTGAGAGACTATTCTGCTGCAGTTCTAGGTCAGTACTCACTCTACAATACAAGGCTACACGTTTGCGCCATTTGAGATTGGGATTTGCTGGTATGACACGGATTTCAGGTTTTCTCTCGGTAGGCTGATCGTGGTCTGACATAGTTATTTATACCATGGGATAATGGATGAATGATAGAAAAATATTTCTCATGGGCATAACCTTGTCCGAATTATTAGCATACTATATTATATAAGTGAGTAATGACAGCTCCATTATCAATACTATACCGAATACAATTTAAGGGTAGTTGAAGTATTCTTTATTGATGGACTAGTTGGATCACTAAAATCCAAGAGAGTAAATTGAAGCAATCAATGTCCAAAAAAGATTGTCCCCTAACAATGCAGCTTATGAAGGGTTATTTGGGAGAATTAAAAAATAGAATGTTCTATGATTTATTTTGAAGGAAATTAGCATTGGTGAATTTGGAAGAATAATTGATGAATATTTAGTCTGGTATAATGGAAAAAAATAAAGATCTCTCTTGGAGTTTAAAAGCCCAAAAGAATATAGAACTAGTCTTGGTGAGGCAGTATAATGAGTCCAAGAAAACATCTGCCCCTTTCCTGTAGTTTTATACCAATATTGACATTGATCAACGACTGTCAATGAGCCAATTTATTATGCTTGTGTTCTAGAAAATATTAGTTTATTATTATTCTATGTTCTTTTATACATAGAACACATCAATACCACCATGATGGTATATATTAGAATCTACAGATCAAGAACAAATACATGTAGGAGAGTAAAGACTAGCTACTTTCCTAGAGGTTTCAAAGATGTTCAAGTCTTAATTAATGAGTTCCACGTTATAATTGCTGAATAGATTCACAAGATACCCTGTGTGGTAATCTAACTTGATTGGACATCATCAAAACAATTTTATATGAATTCTCTGGAAATCCAGATAAGACATTTTATTGTAATCAAGGAATTTTTAATGAAATATGGCAAATTGATCATCATAGTTTTCATTTTTTGTGTTACTAGTACCACATTACTTTATTCAGAAAATCCCTCTTTGGCCATTTTACCTTTTAGCACAGATGAGTCGCTACAGAAGGATGCTAATACTGTATATGAGTTGTTCACCACAAAAGTAAGTAGAACCAACACATTTAATGTGCTTGAACGATCGAGGGTTAATCAACTACTAGATGAACAGAAGTTTGCAGTTTCTGCTTTTGTTGACAACAGTAAAGTAATCAAAATTGGTCGTCTTCTTTCAACCAGAGGGGTTGTATTAGGCTCTCTAACAATGCTTGGTCCCCAATATTATGTAGTAATACGTTTGGTTGACATCAATACTGGCTTGATTGAATTTGCCGGATCTGTATCAGCAAAAAATCTAGAAAAACTGAATAAAGAGATGGACAAGCTAGCAATAGAGCTAACTTCGATATCAGAACTGGGCGGGAAATTGATAAAGGATTGGGGAATTGAGATTTCTGGTAATATAACTATCGCCAATAATTCATATTATGCTGCAGGGATGAGTCTTGGCATACTGAAACAAGAAAATCGCTTGGGTTCAGGTATTTGGGGAGGGATTCTTTTTAAGAAAAACGGAGATGTTTTTGGACAAGGGGGAATAAAGGCCATTTACAGGATTAATGACAATTTAAACTTGTCTTTAAACTTGGGGTTTTTTCCTTCTGTGGGAATATATTATGATTCATTGTATCTTGATTATTCTCCGCTCTGGGTATTCCCTGATATTGAGAGTCATAATGTGACAGCTGGATATCTCTTCAGATTCTGATTTTGTAATTGTGGGGACCATATGCGTTTATCACTTGGATTTTTTTTATTATTTTTTATTCTAATCACAATAAGTGGATGTGAAATGTTCTTTAATGACCCACCTATAGTGATCATTAAAATCAATAGTGAGTATGTAAAAACAGACGACATAGTCATTTTAAATGGATCAGAAAGTTATGTCCTTTGGGGGACTCCGTCATTACAATACAAATGGTCAGTTATTACAGTTCCTGATTCCAATGAACCTTATACTATAGACGTCCAACAAGAAAATATGGATTCCTATAGGTTTATTCCAGAGGATCCTGGAGACTATACAATAAGCCTCACCGTTAGTTATAACAATGTTTGCGCTGAATCAACTTCTACAGTTCATGTTCTTGGAACACTTGAAAAACCCAATGTACCAATAGTTTCAAATCCCACCAGTAACTCATTAAACATATCTTGGGAGTCAGTTCCCTTTGCATCTTCCTATAGGCTTTATAGAGACGTATCATCTTTAGGCTCTGCCTTCAATCTTATTTATGAAGGTGAGAGTGATTCTTATGAGGACAATGCATTATCACATAATCGAACCTATTACTATAAAGTCTGTGCAGTTAACTCCCTTGAAGTTAGCGCATTTTCTAATACGGCTCAAGGATCAACACTTGAGATACTCCCACTCCCACCCAATTCATGTGTGATTACAACTAATGGACCATATTCATTGAAAATTGATTGGGAAGATGTGGCTAATGTTACTAAATACGAATTATATCGTGACATAAGTCCCGTTGGAGCTTTCACTCGTCTTGTCTACATAGGTATTGGTTCCGAATATATTGATACAGATCTGGAAGATGATACAATTTATTATTATAAAATTAAAAGTCTGAACATTTCAGGAGAAAGTGACCTCTCATCTGGAGTTTTTTCCGGACGGACTGGTCTAGCAAGGCTACATTCACCAACTAACCTTCATATTACAGATATTACAAACATCTCTGTACAGTTTGAGTGGAATCCTGTATCTGGAGCTGCCAATTATCTAATTGAAGAAAGTCTTTCAGATTATGGAGAATGGAATGAATTGTCAACTGTTTCATCTACATCATTTTCAAGAGATGGATTATTTCCAGGTTTGTCAAGATTAATAAGGATAACAGCTATTGATGCTGCTGACCATACTAGAAACAGCGAGCCTTCAGATATGTTGTTGATAGAAACAAGTAAAGGAACTCCTTCTATCCCAAATGCCCCAATACTTTCAGAGATTAATGCATTCTCTCTCCATGTTAATTGGGAGTCTGTTCCTGATGCCTCATCATATGAGGTTTACAGAGAACGTCTTGAAAATGGAATAGTCACACAATCATCAACGGTGTTTAGTGGAACGGTTACAGAATATTCCGATATTAGTGTTTCTCAAGGGAGTACGTATCGGTATAAAGTAAGAGGGGTGAATATTTATGGTAATGGTCACTATTCATCACCGACAACTTGTACAATGAGTTTCTTTCCCCCCGACCCTCCAACACGACTTAGAATCACTTCAAGAGATACCGATTCGGTCACAATCGATTGGAACGATGAATTCAATGCTATGAACTACTATATATACCGTGCTACTAGCATCGAAGGAGACTTCTCTTCGATAATTGGTACCACTTTTGTATCTGAATTCACCGATAGCGGACTTGATGCAGCTACTACATATTATTATAAAATTAGTAGTATTAATCATGTTGGTTCAAGTACCTTATCGGAACCTATAGCAGCCAGAACTCGATATCAGCCCATACCAACACCACAAAAAATATATATTATTGATAGTACAGAGACCTTTGTTGAGATTTCTTGGGATAGCGTAAGTGAGGCAAATAGCTACTTACTTGAGTGGTGGTCTATGGAAGATTTCATGTGGGAGCAACTTGGTATCTTTTCAAATAGTAACTATGCTCGTATTTCTTTAGTACCAGGTACTAAAAAACAAATTCGAGTAACTGCTTTACATGCTACCAATAATGACAGTGATAGCATCCCATCAACAGAAAAAACTATTTATACGAAATCTAGCTGTCCAAAATCTATAAAAGTTATTAATGGGAATCCACCTGGAAGTGTTTTAGAACTACAATGGGAATATTCTCTCGGAGCAAACAGTTATGATATCTTTGTAGCGAATTCTGAAAATGGAGTATTTGAATATGTAGCCAATAGCACCTCAACCACTTTTACCCATACTGACCTTGCCCCTAATACTATTTATTATTATAAACTGAGAGCAATAAATTATGCTGGTAATGGACCATTTACGACTATATCAATTATGGGAACTACTGCTGAATGATTATTGGAAGATATTTATTATTTGCATCTAATCGTTTCATCTTTGTTTAAAATAACCTAAAAAAGAAAGTCGATAAACTCTACATAAAACACCTGATTAGAAATTAGATATTTCTATTTCTTTACACAATAAACATTTATTTTGGCTATAAATAATCCAGGAGAATTGGTAATGATACACAATTACGATTAAATCACTATGTTTTATGTCTTTACACAACAAAGACTTACACAGTTGAATATTTTATCCTAATTTTCAATTTTTACCCATTTAGACTACTTAATTTCGTTAAAAAGTGCTCATATTCGAGGGCATAATTTAACGTTATTTTCGTTAAATTATATGGCTATTCGTTGAATGGTTTGATTTCTTTTTTTTAGCTGGATGTCGGTGATCTTTGCTACTTTCTTGGGGTGCTTCATGCTGTAATGAGTAGACTTTCTCGTCTTGTTTCCAGCAGCATCCACGTTCATGTTGGAACGCTCTATGTTCAACCTCTGGACCTGGTCAAAGTGGAACTGATCGATTTGTTTTAGATTAGGACTCTCCTTCTTCACAGTTTATTTCATTTTCTTGGATCCTAAACGCTCTTGGATATTTACTAATCTTGACTCATTCTAGCTTCATTTATTGAGGGTCGATACCTTTCATACTTTATTATTTCTTTAATCAGGTGTTTTCGTAATTTCATCTTCACTTTATTATATTTTGGATCAGAAACTAGATTAGTTAATTGAAATGGATCTGCTTGTAAATCATATAAATACTTATCTGTGTAAGTATCGCTATCCATATTATCCCAACCATTCTTGTCTAGCGAGGCAACACAATAACACCAATCCTTTGTTCTTATTGCTCTTCCTACCTGGGATTCACTTATTTGAATAAAAACACTTTCTCGTCTGTCTAAATTCTCTATTCCCTTTAAATATGGGATTAAAGTTTGGCCTGAGAATTTATCAGGTATTGGGATATTGGCAATTGAGAATAATGTTGGAGGGATATCAATCAGGCTTGTCAAATCATAAATAACGGTTTTTGATTTTGTTGCACCTCCACCAACTATCAAGGGGACGTGGATAGCAGCATCATGACAAGTACGTTT
>CAKZLE010000019.1 GCA_937125225.1 uncultured Spirochaetia bacterium | reverse complement strand
ATTTCTTTTTTCCGTCCCTTTTCTCTCCTTCCCTCGAACTAATTCGACTCATCTCCTATTTTTGCAAGAGCCTCAATTAAAAGAGTAGTTGACAGAGAAACTCTCTTTCATTATAGTGTGAAACGCGTAAACCAATGGGGGCGTGGCGAAGCTGGTTATCGCGCCGGCCTGTCAAGCCGGAGATCGCGGGTTCAATCCCCGTCGCTCCCGTACCTGTCGAACCGGGCTGTAGCGCAGGGGCTAGCGCGCTTGGTTCGGGACCAAGAAGTCGGCGGTTCAAATCCGCCCAGCCCGAAAATATGAGGTATCTTCCAAAAGTGAAGATACCTTTTTTTATGATTTATAGAGTGAATTCCAGCTGTATATCATCCGGTTCTAGGGCTGCAAGAGTCCCATTATATTCTATTGCTTCGACACATCCCATATTTGAATAGAATGTGATGGTCTCTTTAGAGCAGAGGGCTGATATATAGAGTTTGATCGCCCCAAGGTCCCTTGCACGATCACAAGCATGATCAAAGAGACGTCTCCCATAACCGTTTTTTCGTGATTCATAGGAAATATGAAGATGTGATAGTTGTACATACTCCTTGAGTTTTCCAAAGATCCTTGATTCAACGGCACTGAAACCGATTAACTTTTCATCTTTGAACAAACCAGAGACAATCCCTTTGAAGCCAACTGTCCTATGAAGATCCAGTAAGACATACTTCAGTTCCTGTTCGGTCCAATCTCTGATTACTGAATGATCTTTCAGGATCCAACAGCCTTCAGCCCTGTTCCAACAATGTGTGACAACCTGGTATCGTCTAAACTGGGAGAATACTTTATAGGAGATCTGTTCGTGATGAAGTCTTTTGATGATGATAGACATGACCTACCGGTATACCTTTCCGATCACGATCAGATAGATACAGTATACAGAGATCAGCAACATCCCGATAATTGCAGTGATTACCACTAGAGGATATTCGAACTGGTATCCAGACAGGTGTTTCATGAGAATCCCGAAAATGGCCCAATCGACAACAAGGGAAAACCATATATCGTGCTTCTTATTCAGGAATATGATCGTGATCAATGTTGCTATGATTAACATGATGCTTGCCCAGCTTTGTGGTTGAAGGGGGCTTCCTGTCCATCCTGTATCAGTTAATAAAGCTGATGCATTGGCAATGGTTGCTACAGTGATCCACCCGGTATAGATACTGAATGGGACATGAATGAGGTATTTAACCAAGGGGTGGATGACTAATTCACCGATTCCAGAGGCCGTATAGACTTTGAGTAGAGAAATGAGGATGAGGATCATGAAGAGCATACTCAGATAGATCATCCCATTATGCCAGAGAAATATCCATATTATATTCGCTAAAGATGATATGGCGAACCATGGACCTATCCTCTGGATACTATCCTTATCAGGATGTACTTTCTTGAAGGCAAGGTAAGTTTGGAATCCTGCAAACAGAATGAGTAGGAAATAGATGATTGCCCAAATTGCGAAGGTGAAACCAATTGGAGTGAAGAGATTCAGATATGAATCGGAAACCTCTCCTGTAGTTCTTCCTGCTATGGGTATGGTATTCGCCAAGGCATTCACTAAGAGTGTACCTACTAACATCAGATCGTTTATGACGGCTAAGAGTCTTATTCTGTTATTTTTAATCATTTCTTTCTCCTCAAATATAAAGCAATCAATCTTCCCATATATCTACCATATTCCCTGAATCATCAAAAAGATAGATTATCTCATCCCTATTATTGATCTGAAAGGTTAGACTCGAATGAGGTATGATCAGGTGGGAAGTTGGAAATATAGTAGTCTTGGGGAATCTATAAGCTCTCTGATTATTCTTGTCTCCTAGAGTCCATCCTGATAATTGAATAGCGGTATTGGTTGGATTATAGAGAGTCACACTCTCTGAGGTCGTAGGAGCGGTCACTACCTCAGAGACGTAGATATGATCAGGTGTACTCTCTAGCACGACTGGAGCGACTCCTGTTGGGGTATAACTGATCTCAAATGGCATGGAGCCTTCAAGATCATCATCTGAATCGGTAGAGAGACGAATGGCGATAGGTCTATGATCAGAGACCTCGAGTTTTGCCGTATTGTCATCATCGTAGAGTATCTCATCAAAATGATAGATCTCATAGAGTCCCATGAATTCACTGGAATACGTATCTGTATCAGATAACCAGATGTTATCATAGGAACTCGTATCGGTGATCGTTGTCTTCCAGGATGGGTCGATCACCGGTATGAATCCTTCCATCTCCCAACTCTGATCGGATGCCGGCATATTGAAGTCTCCAAGAAGTATGACATCATTCTCTGCATTGTTTATCTCATCAATATAATTTATAAGGTCATCTAAATGCCGAATCTCTGCCCTGCGATCATTTTTGGAATCTCCATAAAGTATATGGTTCGATACGAGGGTGAAGTCAAAGTTAGCTGCCTTGAACGAGGCGACTGCTGGCTCTCTGATGAAAACATCATAGGGGTCCTCGATCGTTTTTGCGTCAGAGATCGGTTTGACGTCAGATACTCGATAAAAGAAGGCATAGAGTTCAGTGACTCCTCTCCCGACTGATTCAGAGGCGATATAATCCCAACCTGGTAACATCACTCGTAATCGATTGAGAACACGGGTATCCCGAACCTCTTGGATAGCAACGAGATCATATCTGTCAATGATCTGTGCGATCATCTGTAGTTCAGAGTCGTCTCTACTCTTATCTGAGAGGATTCGAACGTTCCAGCTTGCAAGGAGGATATCATCTGCATAGAGAGATGAGCACATGAGTATAACGATTACAATTATTGGGATGAGTCTTTTCTTTAGCATATACCTAACACCTTAGGTTAAGTATACCTGTTTTTATACAATTCAGGTAAAGATTTTAAGGTAATAGATTAAAAAAACCTTATGAGTTCTATTATCTTTTCAGATGTTTCTCATAGATAGCGATCCATTGTTCAACTGTGATCTTAGATACGAGTTCTCCTAGCAGTTCATAAGGAATTCTGTCTATCTTCTTAAATCGGATACAGCTCTTCCCCATATCGAGTCTTCCAATATTAAGTTTTTGGTAGGCCTCTGTGAACCAGAAGAGGATCTCTTCATCAGAATAGATTCCTAGATGATAGAATCCGATGAAATTCTTCTGAGAGGCAAAGGAGATAAAGGGTAGTGGAATGGTTGGATTACAGTGATAGCCCTGAGGATAGAGAGAGAATGGTACTGAATAGGAGGGCATGCCATAGGAGATTAACTCTTCAAAACCCTTAGGAAGATTATCGAGCAGGGTCTTGCGGAGTTTAGACAAAGCCTCTTTTCGCTCTTCAGGAACAGCATTCAAATAGTCTTCTACAGTTTCTGCTTCATATTTCATAGTAAAAAAGTAAAGAATTTGTTTTGGAAAAGCAATATATTTCACTTGATATTTATGATACCTACCAAGTACTATGAGATATTCAACTAGTTAACAGGTGGAGGTCAACATGAGTAAGGGTGTCAAGATCATTGGGATTACCGGTGGGTCAGGTTCCGGAAAATCGACTATTGTAAGAAAGATCTCTGAGATCGTTTCAGATTTTGTGTTCATTCCACAGGACAACTACTATAAATCAGCTGAGTACATCAGCAATACCAATATAACGGCCTATAACTTTGACCATCCTGAGGCCTTTGATACCACCTTGATGTTTCAACAACTCATGGAACTGAAAGAGAAAAAAGCCATTGAGATGCCTCAATATGATTTCGTCCACCATAGAAGGATGGATGAGACTATAAAGGTAGCTCCACAGAATCTGGTGATCATCGAAGGACTCATGGTCCTTTATGACCCACAGATTCGTAAGATGCTTGATCTGAAACTCTATGTGGATACTCCAGATGATATAAGATTCATCAGAAGGATGAACAGAGATGTCCAGGAGAGGGGAAGAACAGTAGACTCTGTGGTAAAACAGTATCTCGAGGTGGTGAGACCCGGTCATTTCGAATTTATAGAACCCATGAAGATGTATGCGGACCTTATCATACCTGAGGGGGGTTATAATGAGAATGCTCTCAATGCATTGATGCCGTTCATCAAGGAGATATCCTAACTACCTATCTCTGAAGTTCCTATAATCTACTTTGATCTGTTTCCACGAGACTTCGTCAGGAACCTCATCTTCACCACCTAAGAACATCGAATGGCAACGTCCGAGGCGAAATATTCCAAGAAGTATACCCTTGATCACTCCATGTCTGTTTATAGCAGATATGGTATAGGAAGAGCAGCTAGGGGAGTAGATACACCTGTTTGGGATCAGCGGAGAGATGAGATGACGATAGATCTGTATAGGAAGGATGAAAATCATCCTTATTACCTTCTTGACAATTTCTGTAATTCGCATATAGTAAAAATAGAGAAAAATCAAAGGGAATGCAACAAAAACCTTTGACCAAAAAGAGATGTTTCTATATATTAGAAAAACCTGTGAGATTTAGTGGAGGATTATTAATATGGCTGGACCAATATCCAAGAATGCTCGTCGAGAAGGTGCTCAGACACTGACTAGTCGATGGGGCGGAACTATCAAAATGAAATCAGTATTCGAAAAAGGCAAGATGAAACATGTTGCTTATTGTGAAAAGACTGGAAACACTGCGAGAAAAGCAAAAGACCTGATGTAATAACTACATCAACGTAAAAAAAGACCTTGATCATTGATCTAAGGTCTTTTTTTATGGCTCTAGAATAAAATCTGTGTGATATGAAATAACTAAAAAAGTAGAAAAGAATGAAATTGGGCAAGAC
>CAKZLE010000018.1 GCA_937125225.1 uncultured Spirochaetia bacterium | reverse complement strand
TGCTTCTCTCGATCGATCGCACTCACGTTTCCCCAGGTATAGATCACCAGTCCTCGTCTGACTAGCTCTAGGTTCGCTTCATAGACGATCTGTTTCAGTTCCGGTAATTCCATGCTTCGCCACCTCTATAAGATTTCTGTTATCAACCTGACTAGTACCACGAGTCCAAGAAATATCTGGACCCAACGTTGAAACTGGCCTAGCTCCATTCGGTTGTATAGCATCCTTCCGACAGACTTTGATACGATCATTACCGGTATCAGAGTAAGTCCTATAAGGAAGTGCTCAGGTACAACTATCCCCTGCACCATATATATCGGGATTCTAAAGACCCCGATCAAGACCCAAAGAAGGTTCAGAGAAACTCTAAACTCTACAGGATCCTCGAACTGTCCGATCATGATCGGGACAAAACTTACTCCAAGGCCCGTCCCCCCTGTGATGAAGCCAGAGACTATCGTCAAGGGAGTGATCCACCGCTTAGGAACAGCGACGGTCTTGATGAGTATTGAATAGACACTGTAAATCAGGATTATTACACAGATCGCTATTACGATCACTCTCGCAGGTAATCGATCGAGAATGATCGACCCCAGAAAAAGACCTGGGACCGACCACATGAAAGTCAGGAGGATGAGTCGCCACCTGACCTTCCTATGATCCCCTACGACAGTCGTAAAATTCGAAAGTAAAATCCCGACAGCCATCAATCCAATCACCGGTTGGATCGGCATGAACAAGGAGAGGCCGAGCACGATAATGAAAGCTGCCCCAAAGCCAAAGAGGCTCTGAAAGATAAAACCTATTCCGAAGAAGGCTATTATCAACGGGAGGTCACTCATGTAACAGGTCTCTTATGAACATTCTATCTCCCATTTCTCTCTCTATTATCAGATACTTTTTTCAATTGCAGAGTAAAGCCTTCTTATAAACGGATCGACCATAGATCATACCATCAGCATGCGTCTGATAATCAGGGATGGGATCAGGATTCCCAACATCCCAGGAGTCACCAAGTTCCTGCATCTTCTGCGTTAACATCTTATCGAACCTTCTGATTCTATCTGTATGTACTATGTCATCAATAAGATTATTCAGCTCCTGAGGATCTTCCTTGAGATCATATAGAGCTGTCGGAGTATTCTCTTCACTAACATACAGATACTCTTCGGTTCTGATACCTCGAATCGCAGAATTAGATTCAGCATATGATTCACTCGGTTGCTGAATAGCTCGAATAGCCTGGTAATAGACATAATCTTTCTTGAGAGGATTCTCCTCCTCAAATAACTGTCCTTTTAGACTCAGTCCTTGAGCATATTCGGGTATCTCTATACCACATATATCGAGGATGGTTGAGAAGATATCGACGGAAGGATCGACAAGTTGATCGATCACCAGTCCTTTCCTGATCTTATTAGGATATCTCATAAGAAACGGTACATGCATCGAACCTTCAAAACAGAGATTCTTCTTCTGGTACTTTCCGTAATCTCCAGCCATATCTCCATGATCACTGACCACGATGACCATCGTATTATCAGTGATTCCCTGTTCATCGATCCAACTCAACACCTTACTGATCTCATAATCTACCCAGGTGACCAATCCATAATATGTAGCGAGGAACTCTTTAGCCCTCTGCTCTTCACCTGCAGGTACTCTATCAGATATCTCGATCTCATCAGGTGAATACATATTCAGATAATGCTCGGGAGCCTCATGTGGATGATGAGGTGGGCCATAGCAGATCGAGGCCATAAAGGGATTACCAGATTCAAGGGATTCCCGCATGAAATCTATAAGTTGTGTCGTCTGATATTCAGGTTCGAATCGCTTGGACTTCCTTGGAGTTTCATCATCATTCACATAATAGACACTTTTCTCATATTCATGACCACGACTGAAGCCTACGAAGTGCTGATAACCACAACGGTATTCTGCAGGAACGAAATCCTGCTTCTTTCCACCATTAAGATGCCATTTCCCGATCCATCCGGTACTATAACCATGCCTATTAAGGATCTCAGGAAGATACTCCTGCCCTAATGGAATAGGGTAATGGTTGGCAGTCAATCCATGATTATGGGCATATTTACCTGTCATCACAGATGCCCTGAAAGGACAACAGAGGGGGTATGAGGTATAGGCTCCCCTAAAGGTTGCCCCCTCAGCTGCCATACGATCGAAAGTAGGAGTCTTTACTACCCTATTTCCTGCATTACCCATTGCATCATAGCGCATCTGGTCAGGATATATATATACAATATTCGGTCTTGATTCTGGAATCATTGATTCACCTCATTCTTGATCTTAGGAATCTCATCTGTGTTCATCTGTAGTTTCTTGAGGTCTCAGGCTCTTTTATGGAAGAGCTTATCTTTTATCGGTTGCCAGAGAAAGACGAAGAGCAGGATGATATAGATCACTATAGCGATAGGACTGTTAAAGAACTCTCCCACACTACCCTGACTGATCTGTATCGACTGTCTGAAAGACTTCTCTAACAGAGGTCCGAGCACGAAACCGATCGCAAGAGGGGCTATTGGGAAGTCAAGTTTTCTGATCACATACCCGAAGAGTCCAGAGATTAACATGACTAGAACAGCAAAACTGTTGTTCCCGATCGCATATGCTCCGATAAAACACATGAGACTCACCACTGTCACTACATAGGGGGTCGGTACATTACTTACTTTCGCAGAGTACCTAACAGCTATCCGACCGATGAAGATCATAGCAATATTAATTAGGAAGAGCCCGATGAAGATACTATACATCAACTCTGGAGCCTCTTTCATGAGCCTAGGCCCAACATTCAGACCCTGGATATAGAAGGCCCCTAACAATACAGCGGCTGCAGGAGAACCGGGAACCCCTAGTGTCAAGGTCGGAACCAGTGCTCCACCGACTGTAGCATTGTTCGCTGTTTCAGGAGCCAGTATTCCTTCAGGTTCACCATAACCGAACGTCTCGGGATGATCAGAAGCCCGTTTCGCCTCACTGTAACTGAGAAAAGCACCAATTGCTGCGCCCTCACCAGGAATGATACCTACAAGTGTCCCGATCAACGAGGATCTGAGTAACGTCATTTTCTTCTTCAGGAGAAACTTGAAAGAGGGCATATTAGTCTTAACCAACTCATCTTTGACGAGCTTCTTCTTGAAGGTCTTCTCACTCAGAATAAGGATCTCTGAGATCGCAAAGATTCCGGAAAGGACTGCAACAAGAGGAAGACCTGAATACAACTCATATCTACCGAACATATATCGAGTGTTACCGTTGATGTAATCCACTCCGAAAGTGGTTAGGAACATGCCCACTGAAGCCATCAACATACCCTTTAGAAGACTACCATGCGCTACTCTTCCAACAAGCATCACTCCGAAGATAGAGATCGCAAGATACTCTCTCGGTCCGAACTTCACTGCGAAACCCGCAAGAAACGGTGCAGTAAAAGCAAGAATGACAGCACTGACGATCCCGCCAAAAACAGAGCCCACAAGCGCGAGACCCAACGCCTCACCGGCCCGTCCCTGCTTTGCCATCGTATTACCGTCGGCTAAGGTCGCCAAGGCGGCCCCCGTTCCGGGTATCCCTATCGTTATAGCTGATATAGATCCGCCGAAGACTGCTGCGGAATAGACACCTAACAGAAGTGAGAATGACTGGATAGCAGTCAAATGAAAGGTGAAGGGAAGACAGATTGTAATCGCTATAGGAGCTCCGAGTCCTGGCATGATTCCTATGATACAGCCAAGAGAGACTCCACCCACGAGTAATAATAGATTCAATGGTTCAATAAGCTGCAATATTGCAGATAGGAAAGCTTCTGACATCATATACAACTCCTTTATTAGTTGAGGGGAACGCCTAAAGAATTAAGCGTAAAGAAGAGGGCTGTGGCAATTGCTGCTAGGAGTACATATCCCCATACAGACTTGACCCTCAAAGTGACTCCGATAACGATGATTAAAAAGGCAGCGACCGGTAGGAATCCTAGAAGGTCCCACAGAAAATAGGCGATGAACATCGCTGCTGCGATAATAATAACCCTCAGAATCTCAGCTTTGGTGATAATCAGAAAGCGGAGACTCTCCTCGATATCCTCATCTTTCTGTAACAGACTCTTTATCATGAGTCCGAGACTGAAACATACGATCAGACCAAGGGTGAGCATTGGAAAGAATTGGGATCCTGGCATTGTGCTGGAATCTATCGTCTTCTTATCAAAGCCCGTTGCAGTAATGAACATGACGGTTGCCAACAGGATCATAATAATACAGAACCCAATAAGCAGCTTGCGTTTCGACATAGTGTGAACCTCCGGGACATTAGGTATTCTATGCAGAGATGATCATGATCGTCCCCACAGTTAATCGATTTGAATGCATAACAGAACACTCATCTTCTAGATGAGAATCCTGTAATCCATGATTGCTTTAGCCTATCGGTATTCCCCGACTGTCTTCCAAAGCATCTCAATATTCTCAGGAGGAATATCTGGTTGCAGATTGTGAACTGCAGCAAAGATGTAGCCTCCACCAGGTGCTAATGTTTCGATCCTCTTCTTGACATCATCAGCCACCTCTTGAGGTGTTCCTGTTCTCAGGATTCCAGGGGTATCAGTACCTGCCCCCCAGAAGGTGATATCCTTACCGAACTCTTTCTTGAGTTCGACGAGATTCATATCAACACAGGTATCTTCGATAGGGTTGAGACAATCGACTCCCATTTCGATAAAATCAGGAATCAAGGGTCTACAGGCTCCATCACAGTGGAAGAAGATCTTCACATTCTCATCTCCTGCTGCTTTGATCCCATCAAAGAGCGCCTTATGCCTCGGTTTGATGAGAGTCCTGTAGGTCTCAGGTGAAATGGTAAGAGAACTCTGAGTAGCCAGGTCATCACTGGTTCTTACGATCACTGGTAAACCCTTCAAAACCTTCAAGGCCCTCTGGTAGTAATCAAGCTGGATCTCCAGCATTCCATCCATCAGAGCCTCTGCAACTTCCGGCCAGAGCAGGAAGTCCATATAGAAATGATCATGGCCTCGAAGTCTACAAGGTGCATCGAAGATCGTTGCCAATGGATTTTCCAAGAAGACCATACACCCATAGGTGTTATACAGATGCTCTGCACGGACTCTCATCTTATCGAAGTCTTCATTACTGCAGGGATCGGGCCAAGGAAAGTTCTTGATATCTTTGACTGAGATATCCATACTTCTCAAGGGATTCTCAACGATATCGAAATAGAGACCTCCATCGACCTCTTTTCTCCACTTCGTGCTCCACTCATCGATGGCATACTCATACTCTCCATCTATCCACTGCTGTTTACCCCAGGTACCCGGTCTCATAGAATCAGGATAAACTCCCCTGATATCAGTATGGAACAGATGGGCTAGATCCTCATGTACGATCGCCGATTGGTCTCTATCGAACATGACCTCAAAGTCATCTTTCTTGACACCTAGATGATCTAGATAGTTCTTATAGGCCTGAATATGCATACTCGAGACGATGGTCGCGCCAAAGTCAACCGGCAATTTGTCAGATTCTTTATGTGATATCGCTGTCGCCACTCGCTCTGCAGAATTCATATTTTGATCTCCTCATGTCTCTTAGTCATATCGAAGCGCTGATGATCATTGATTTTTGGGTTAGCTGGCTTCGATACTAGTGATTCTAGTAGACTCTTATTTCTTTTTCAGTCCAAGATCGTCAATCATTGGGAAGTAGAAATCTGCTCCGTCCTCAACGACTGATGTAGCATCACCATATCCGATATATTCATAGGGGTTACCAGCATCTTCGAATACCGTCCTGAACTCTTCGGTGTTTATGACTTTCTCTGCAGTCGCAACTAGAATATCGATATATTCCTGAGGAGTCCCCTTCTTAACTGCAAAACCTGCACGAACCCATGAAGTCGCATAATAGCCAGTTCCCGGAAGAGCCTCTGCAACTGTAGGTACTCCTGGAAGGATATCACTACCACTTTCATCAAGAACAGCAAGTGCTCTGATCTCACCAGGATACTGATCGAGTTGAGTCAGTTGTCCTACGAAAGCATCTGAATGTCCTCCGATCCCTGCAACGACAGCTGCCGGTACCGTTCCTGCAGTAAGGTACTCTACTTCAAGATCTGCAGACTGAACGAACTGTTCCATTGAAAGGTGTGGTGGAGCTCCTACCGCATTGATCCCTACAATCAGTTTCTTTGATCTTGCAGCCTCTACGAAGTCTTCCATATCCTGTATATCGCTGTTTGCAGGTACATACAAAACGTTCTTCTGTACTGAATTGAGGAAAAGATACTCTAACTCCTCATGTGTATATGGTGCATTGTTTATATAGGGAGCAGTCAGGATCGTTGGTGTGGCAACCATCAGCATGGTATATCCATCTGCGGGTGCTTCGATTACAGACATGACTCCTGGGATGAATGCTCCCCCAGGCTTGTTGATCACCTGAAAAGGTACACCCAACTCTTCTTCATAGGCTTGAGCTGTTGTCCTTGCAATAATATCTGCAAGACCACCAGCAGGGAAAGCACAGATGACGGTCACTGCCTTTTCAGGATAGGCTTCCTCTTCCTGCCCCTGTGCGAAAAGTGCAGGCATCCCTACAAGACTTACAATAGCGGTAAACATCAATACTCTAAAAAATCTTCCTCTCTTACTCATGTTAAATCCTCCTTACATGATTGGTATACTGGTTAATACCACTTATATGTTATAATGGAATTCTAAATTTAGCAAGGAAAAGTTTTAATTATCTCTGTCATTAGAAGATTCTGCTGTTAGAGGTTTCTCTGAAGTATTACATGAAGTGAATATCGATCACCGATAATTCGATCCTTCACGATATATAGCGGTTTTTCATTGGCGGTGAAAACAGTCCTCTCGATACTCAAGAGAGGTGTATCAGAATGGATCTTGAGGACTTCCCTTTCTAACTCACTGGCTCTTATAGCTCTGATCTTCTCTTCAGCATATTGGATCTGATACCCAAAATCCTCTAAGGAGGTGAGGAATACTGCTTTGTTCATATTGATATTCTCAAGTTTCTTGCCCACCTCGACATGAGTATGGACATAAGATATCAGAAGGGGTTCTTCACTAGCATAGACCTTACGTAGGATCCTGTAGACCTTATCACCTGGTTTCAATTGGAGAGCTTTCTGGACTGCTTCGCTTGCTTCGACATACTCTTCACTGATAAGTTCGATTCTCACATCCATACCAAGATTCTCTAACTGTTCAAAGACACTAGTCATTCTATTTAGGTGAGATTTGATATCATCCGGTTTCTTTACGAAGGTCCCTGAACCATGTCTCCGATACAATACCCCTAAATGGACAAGATCATTGATCGTGTTCCTGATCGTGACTCTACTGACTCCATACTGTTCAGCTAGTACCCGCTCACTTGGAATCTTCTCATCCTGCTTATAGATAGAGTCATTGATCTTACTCTGTATATCATCTCTGATCTGTTCATGAAGTGGTATATTCGTACGAGCGATCATCTGATTCTCCTTCAAAATCTATGTGGTATTAACCACTTTATGTTATACTAAAACCCTATTTATTGCAACTTACGTAGAATGAATACCCCATAGCATCACATCAACTCCTTAACAGCCTCCTGAAAGACACCGTACCCACAAGGAACAGCACCACTGCATACCCGAGGACCCAAACGAGATCGATGACTGATCCAGCTATCCCCCTACCTGCAAGGATAGCCCTAGCTGCATCCACCCCATGGGCAAACGGTAGGGCATAACCGACGGTCTCAAAGACCCCTCCGATCATACGGAGATCCATCCAGGCACCGCTGAACAGTGAAGCTATGACCAGGACGAACGAACCGGCAGCAGATACCTGATTCTCGGTGAGAAGCACCCCGAACACCAACCCCAACCCTATGGAGACGAGCATGGTCGGGATCAAGATGACGAACACCGTCAGCATGTGTAAAGAGATGGTGACCCCGATGAGAAGAGCTGCTGCCATACAGAGAAAAGTCTGTACGATCGCGATGGGTATATAGGGAAGTGTATAGGCTAGCACATAGTCTGTTGGTCTCAAGGGAGAGGTCCTCAATCGAGTGAGGAAGGACTGTTCTTTATCTTTTGCCAGAAGAAGAGCCGAGAACATCGTGAGAAAGGCATAACTGAAGACGACGATACCCGGTAATAGATTATCAGGGGAGAATTGATCTAGTTCATTATCACCCATGAGGGTTGAGAAGAGTAACAATAGGAGGACCGGCATGAGTACCCCAAGTATCACCGTGATAGGATCACGGTAGATCTCCTTCATCGTCCGTCCTGCAAGATATTTGAACCTCATCTTTCTCCCTCCTTCCCTATCAGATGAAGGTAGACATCTTCTAACGAGGGTTCTTTCATGGAGATACCCTCAAGAGAGACTCCATGAAGACCGATCAGTTCGATCACCCTATCTACATCGATCTTTGCCCCAGATAGGGTCAATCGTTCACCGACTTGAGAGATCTCATACGGTAGAGCACTCTTGAACTCTGCAGGAAAATCTCTTCCGATAAGAGTCAGTTCCTTCTTCCCCTCGAACTGAGCTTTGATCTCATCAGGAGTCCCTGAGGCAATGATCCTTCCCCCTGACATGATCGATAACCGGTCTGAGAGTTGATCTGCCTCTTCGAGATAGTGGGTGGTAAGAAGGATCGTCTTCTCTCCCTTCAGCCCAAGGATCAACTTCCATAACTCCCTTCTTGCTTCAGGATCGAGACCTAGGGTCGGTTCATCCAAAAAGAGGATCTCGGGATCTGTTATCAGAGCCATAGCGATACTCAGCCGACGTTGCAGCCCACCAGATAGGGTCTTTGCCTGGCTCTTTGCTCTATCTGCTATATTCATCATTTCCATATACTCTTCACAGCGCCTGTTGATAACCGATCTTTCTAGACCATAGGAGCCACCAATGAGAACAAGGTTCTCCCGTACACTCAGATGCGGAGCTACTGCATTCTCCTGTGGTGAGACATTGGTCACTCTCCTCACCGATTCCCGTTGCTCTTTGATATCATAGCCGAGGAGCCGAGCATCTCCTCGTGTAGGAGAGATCAACGTTGATAACATCTTGATCGTGGTCGTCTTTCCGGCACCATTCGGTCCAAGTAATGAGAATAGTTCACCTTTCTTGATCTTAAGATCAAGATCATCGACTGCGACAAGATCCTTGAAGCTCTTAGTAAGCCCTTGAGCGGTTATCGCAAATTCTACCATCCTACTCCCTCCACATCTCTTCATGCATAAGGACATCTGCGACCTTTACGATTCCCTCAGAGAGATCTACCGGTGAGTCACTGATGGTTCGCACCATCCAGGCCTCATCCTGAAGCGGATCGTAGAATGGTGGCTTGAGTCCCAATCCGATCGCCGGGATAAAACCATGTCGGGGATAATAGCGGGGATGGCCAAGTACGAATACCACCTCGACTCCCCTATCTTTCAAGATTTTGAAACCCTTTCGGATCAGAGCCTCCCCGATACCCATCTTCTGATGATCAGGAACTACTGCTAAAGGAGCTAGGAGCATCAGTGAATGATCATCATCAGAAAGACTGCAATGGGTGAACAGAATATGGCCGACTGCTACACCATCAGCATAGGCGACTAGAGACAACCAGGGAGTGGCACTCTCATCATGCATCAAGGCATCAGTGAGTTCTGCCTCACTATCCTCTCCAAAGGCCTCTCTCTCTACACGAAGGATCTCATTCAACTCTTCTGATCCCCTCTCTTCGATGACTATCATATCGCCTCCTGACTTTCACTGATCTATGGTTCAGTGTGAACGATAATCCCTCACCTGTACAGGTATAGAGATAAAAACTCATGAGACTTACCCTATTAATCAAACGAGACAGGCCGATATGCAACGCATACCGGCCTGAAATTGGATAAACACAATATCTAGAGGAAATTGGATCCTTTCCTTTTTTCTATTGGAACTTACCACCCCAGGTAAGGTTCTCAGGTCTGTTCGGCTGTCGAGCGACCGTCAATTCTCTCATACGGGAAAATACATCTACTCCGATCTGATCATAGACATGTAAGATATCTACAAGGACCCAGTTCTCACGAATAAGGCCCTTCTCACATCTCCAGAAGTCGAGAGAACGCATGAGGATCTCCTTTCCTACTGGGGGTATACCGAGCCATCCATCTTCACTGATGGTGAGTCTCATCCCTGACCAGGCAGTGACTCCTACATAGTCTCCATCTCCGAAGAAGTAGTTGTTCACCTCATGGTTCATATCACGATCGGGCATACCTTTGAGGAAGGGTATCTGATGCCAGTTCCTGAAGCCAGAGATCCTCCTGTTCATCCCGATCCCTGCAGGACCATACCAGGTCATCTTAGGATGCCAGAACTTATCGAGTCCCATCCCCTCAGGTCCGAACTCAGCATGTCTCTGTAGCCCGTCGAGCATATCGATGATCAACTGCTGACTTGCAGCAGATGCCTCGGGATCTCTCTCTGGCAGTGACAGTCCATTCTGTACCGCAGGTGCTGGTGCGACCCAGTTGACCCCTAAAGAGGGCATCATGGGCCATGCATCTGCCTGCATCATCAGATGTGGGATATCCCAGATAGCCTGCATCTCGACGATCTTGCCATCTACTATTCGATAGAACTCATGGAAGCGCATAGCTACCATCCCATAGGTAGGGGGAATATCAAGCCAGTGCTTCTCGAATACCCCTACATAGTTACCGGCACAACCGACCCAGTTCGTATCTTCGACAGCGTCTCCAGCCATCATGATGAAATCTCTTCTTTCGAGATCAGGGATCGCCACTAAAAGAGGAGCATATACCCGTTCATAGAACTCTGCAGGTCCTGCTATATCTTCGAAAGGAGATGAGAGGTGAATATCACAATCGGCTGCGAAGATATCCTCCAACTGTCCTTTCAATCTTTCTGGTTCGATATCATAGAGACAACCTCTCAGTTGTGCTATGAGTTCTTTGTTCTTATTATGTACATCTGCCATTTGTGATCTCTCCTCGTATTATCTCAGTACTTCTTTATAGACCCGTAACATATTCTGCCCACCGATCTTCGCGATATCCTCTGACGAATATCCCCTAGCCTCTAGAGCGGGGATGACTTGAGGAAACTTCTCATGGTGATCAGGACCACTGATGTAGTCACTCTTCCTGATCCCATAGTCAATCCCTTCTACGATCCCAGGATATTTCTCACTCTGCATAGGAGTGAGTCGATCGAACTCACAGAAATAGGGGCCACGATTCGCATACCCTTTGATGACCTCTCTATTCTTAGGAGTCTGATAGGCACAATAGTCTGGACCTAAAGCGACATGATCGATCCCCGCTATCTCAACTATATGATCGATCTGACCGATGAGATCATCGAGAGAAGGAGACTCCTTCTCGCCTGCGATCAATGCTGCTAAAAAGCTCACTCCTACCAGTCCACCACTCTCTGCGATCCGTTTGATCCTCTTATCATCTATGTTTCTCGGATGATCACAGAGCGCCTTTGCTCCGGTATGAGAATCAATGATCGGTGAGTCAGTGAGTTCTACAAGATCATAGAAACCATGATCTGAAAGCTGTGAGGAGTCTAGGAGTATCCCTAGTCTATCAGCCTCTTTGACCACCTCTGAACCAAAGTTGGTCAGCTTACCTCGGCTTCTCTCTTGAGCGACTCCGTCCCCCAACCTGTTTCTACCATTACCGGTCAGCTGTACAGATCGAAGTCCTGATCGGTATAAGGATCTCAGATTCGCAAGAATATTCAAGTTCTTCTTTCCTTGAAGAGGCCTTCCTCCTGAGATCTTCACAAAGATCCCTATCGCATCAGAGGCTAGCACTCTATCGATATCAGCTGCATTCCTGCAGATGATGAAGGAATCACTTCCTGCCTCAAGGTCGGTATTGAGGATGTCGAGCTTCTTATGAGCGTCCCAGAATCTATCCTCAGCAGCACTATAGAGTATCTGAGCTACATGATCCCCTCCTACTGACATATTCACGAACTTGACACCTTGTGCATCAAGTACGGGTCTGTAGTACTCATCGAAGATGTGACGTCCTTTATAGAGCACGTCCTCTTCATTGACGATGAACTGATACACGTAGGCATCAAACATCTCCTGATGTGCATCAAAAAGCATATAGTCTCTTCTGTCTACCATATTGTCTCCTTCAGCAGTCTCATCATGTTCCCGCCCAGTATCATTTTAACTTCGTAGTCACTATACCCGTGACGAAGCATGTATTCGGTGATCAAGGGAGCCTCCCATAAATCATTAGGTTCATCGAGCATATGGTTCTCTTTCGGGATACCCGTATAGAACCCCTCGATCGTACCAGGAGCCGGACACATGGCCCGATGAATATTATCGATCATCTTGAAATGATCGAAGTCGAGTCCCAATCCTATATGTTCTGTCCCGATGAGTTCTGCGATGTGATCGATATGTCTGATCACATGCTCCCAGGTGATCGGTCGTTTGTATTTCTCGTACTCCCACAAGATCTCAGTCTTTACCATCTCCATTCCGATGACTCCACCATTACGTCCGATAGCCTTGATCCTCTCATCGCTGAGATTATTGGGGTTCGGACAGGCAGCCTGTACTCCGATATGAGATACTACGACTGGTTTACTTGAGGCTTCTATCGAATCCATGAAGGATCTCTCAGTCATATGGGTCAGATCGACGAGCATACCGAGTCTGTTCATCTCCTCGATGAATCTAAGCCCGAAGGTAGTCATCCCCGCCTCAGCACGGGCTTCACCCATCCCATCGGCGAATCTCGTTCTAGCTCCCCCGACGATACAGATCGTTCTCAACCCCAACCTGTAAAAGGAACGAAGCATCACCAGGGATTCCTCGTTCTCGATTCCCTCTGCAGCTCTTGCCCCCTCGAAAGCAAGAAGGATCGCTATCTTACCTGCAGCTACAGCTACCTCGATCTCTTGTGCTGATTCACAGATTGCGAAGGAAGAACCCTTCTCTTCTGCTCTTCTGAGCATATCGATCTGTTCTAAGGAGCCATGTACTAGATCATCGGTAAGATTACATACACAAGGAGAGTTTCCCCCCACAGATGTCGCAATGACATCGATTCCACCTGCTTTCAGGGCAGGTGCATAATAGGTGTCGAATATATCGGGAGTCCCGAGAGCTTCATGAATCGCATATTCGAACATCATATGGTTATGAATATCGACTACGACCGACTCTTCGTGGAGCTTTTTCGCCCGTTCGCTGACACCATCTAGTCCTATTAGACTCATTTGGTCATACCTCTCTTCATACAGGACCCTCTCACTTGTAGAGAGCCTGTGATCTCTATTTTCGCCGGCCTATAACTGATACCGGTTATTCTCTTCTTCATACGTTCGATAGCCACTTTTGCTATCTCATCGAAATAACACTCGATACTCGCTAGTGGGGGATCCACACTTTGTGCGAGTATCGTATTCTTCGCTCCAATCACCGCTATGTCAGAGGGGACCGACAATCCCGATTCTCTACAGGCCTGAAGGATTCCTGCGGCCATGATGTCATTGACTGCAAGGACACCATCGGGTCTACGCTGTTTCAGGAGATCTGTAAAGACCTCTTTAGCATCCTCCATGTTCCATCCTGGTGAATGAAGTCTTGTGAGACCTACTACCGTGGAACCACCACTGTTCACAGCACTCCTGCACCCCTCGAATCTTCTACTTCCCTGATAATAATCCTCAGGTCCATCAATATAGATGAGTTCTTTACAGCCCTCTTCAATCAGATACTCTGCCGCCTTCTGATAACTCCTATGATTCTCACAACCGATCTCATCGATACTTTCGACGTCGATATTCGAGAGTATCGAGATGACAGGGACACTCAACGTCTCAAGACGCTTAAGAAACTCCTCTGTATAGAGTCCTATCACGATGAGTCCATCTACCTTCTGTAGCATCCTATCAAGTCGTTCGATCCCCTCTAGACTCGATGGATTGATATAGGCGGTAAGGAGATGCTGATCATACTGATCTGCCTCGTTATCAAGATTCTGTAAGAGCTTCTCATAGATGAGCTGCACATCATGGACAGCATTCTCCTCATCTCCGATATGAAGGAGTACACCGACCATACCTGAATCTGTTTGCTTAGGATCCCCGATACCATCTTCAAGTACGAAAGCCCCTCGACTTGGTAGGATCTCAATAAGACCTGACTCCTGCAGGGTTCCAATAGCAAGTTTTGCAGTCTCTCGACTCACTTTGTACTGTTGAGCTAAAGTTCGTACGGAGGGAAGTCTGTCTCCCTTGCGATAGACTCCCTGAGCTATTGCATCTTTGAGTATGGCTATCAACTGCTCCTGAAGGGTCAACTTGGAACTGCGCTGCAAACCGGTATCTTCTGTTATCTTTTGACGGTTATTTGTCGGCATGTGTCACTTTAGCACGGTTTTTATCATATTAAAAGGGTTATTTTGTAAATTTGAAAATACATATTTGTCGGTTAATGTCAGTTAAGACTGTTTTCCTGTCACGGAATCGATTGTCAGTTTCCATACTCTGAGTGTCGACAAGGCTCCTTGAGGATATTCCCAGGCCTCAGAGCTGTAATGAGCCATGATCTGATCAAGCCCGTGGGTCATCTCCTCAGGGGCAGTGAGCTCTGTGATGCTTCCATAGCCGATGACACTCTTGAACTGGGCACTCCAAGAACAGGCACGAGTTGTATTCGACAGGAGTGAGACTTCTGTTTCCATCTCGAAGCATACACTATTCCCAGAGGTAAGAAAGGCGATCTTTCGCCCCTCTCTAGCACTATGAAGAAAGATCGATCGACCATCATACCCGAAGTTCATAGGGATGATATAGGGGATGGATCCTTTGACCATCGCCAACCTCACGACTTCTGATCTGGTTATGATCCTGTCGATCTGGACTCTATCTGTGATCTCTTTGTCGTCTCTTCTCATGTATGACAGTATAGGCAGAACTCAAGAGTTCCTCAAGGATCGATCATGAATCTATAGACTATGTGGAATTGCCCTTTCACAAGAAGAACATCTTCACCAAGAGTGAAATAGTGCATGCTTCTTCCAAGTGGATTCCCTTTGATTGACTGATTTGCTCATATTATATTCTTCATTACTTGCAATACCACAAGTTTCCCTTTACAGTTAGGTACAATACTTGCCATATCAAAGGATTCGACATGCGAGAAACCGTAACACCCGAACTTTTCGAGGTTCATTGGAATAAGATCACTGAACAGGTCAGTTCTGCTTTAAGACTCATACCAGAACGCAGATTCCTACTTAGAAACAATATGATCGCTAAACATATCACATTGATCCCCTTCATCTCAGAGACTGACACTCCAGAGAGAGATGCCTGCAGCTCTCTGAGCATCTACCTCCTTTCAGTATCACCAGAGACCAAACATCTCTATTCACATGACCTAGCAGATGACAGAGACCCCTTTCAACGACTGATGAATCTCATGACCTACTCTCATGGTTCTAAAGAAATTCAAAGAGCTGGTATTGCACTTATTGTCATGAATATGATACATGGTTATATAAGAGATAGAGAGCGTGATGTTATCACAGGTAAATATAATCCGATAGTATCAGGGTTGTGGGACCCTAATACCCTCATAGAGAGTATGAACGATCAATATTATCCGTATGAGCCACTCTATGCTCAATTCATTCCCAGGGCTGAGATCGAAGATACCCCCTGGAAGAATATACATATGGGAGAATCACAAAATGGAAAGAAAGTACTATAAGATCGTCGGGCTGATGTACGGAATAATCGGCCTTGTCGTATTCGTTCTCAATTTCATCACTACTTCAACAGGCATAGATGACGCAGGGGACCATGTGTTCGCCTGGTGGAATTGGCTCATCCTCTTCTTGGCACTCCTACTGATCATCCTGTCATTGAGTAAGAAGAACTCTGGGGTCATCACTGTCTTCAACACCTCATTCACCTTCAATTTCGAAAAGATCAATAAGATCGCCCAGTTCATCTGTCCTACATCTTTTGCTATTATAACAACACTATCCACACCTAAAAGTCAGTGGGGAATGCAGTTGATCTTCGTTTCTGCACTCATGGGTTTAAAATATCGACTGTTCGGAAGAAGAGGTCTGATCATTCTCACATCGATCTTCGTTATAGCAATGCAGTACTCTTCTTATCTCGTAGGAGATCCTCTAGGTGGCCTGTTTGCTCTGATCTTCTCCGGCTTCTGTTTTGGTTCGGTCGTTATCCTCTATACAAATGAACTTAACCGTTATTTCAAGATGGCGATAGATTCCAAAGAGAAATTAGTTCAGATCAAAGAACGGATGAAGAAATATGATAAGAATACCCTGAATCCTAAAGACTATCCTTTCACACCAAGAGAGGCTGAGATCTTAGAGATCCTCTGCAAGACTCATAGTTCGAATCAGGAGATCGCAGATAAATTAGGTATCAAGATCTTCACCGTGAAATCACACATCAAGAACATCTTCGATAAGGCTGGGGTTGATGACAGACATCAACTCATAGACCTTTTCAAATTCTCATACATTGAGGACTAGGAACAAGTTCCTATAGATTAAAGGACTGGAAAACTACTTCCAGTCCTTTTTAAGGCTCAGTGAGTAGATAGCATACCTATCAAAGTGATAATGGTGTTGAATCTAGTTCTTTTCTTAATATCTAGTGAATGAGACATGTACCTACGGAAGGCCCTCTCTCAAACTCAAGTCCTCTTCTAGGTGACCTTACTACAACCTTGGTTTAACAGATTCTTGTAAGAGACTTCTTCCCTTCCTGAACTTTCGGCTTCTGTCTTCATTGCGATTCGGGCATAATAAAACCCACCTAAAAGGTGGGTTATGCCGCCGAGGGGAATTGAACCCTTGACACGTGGATTTTCAGTCCACTGCTCTACCGACTGAGCTACAGCGGCTTGTCTTAACGACAAGGAAATGTATATAATTTGAGGCGAGAATTGTCAACCCCTATGGGAGAATTTCTCATAATAATGCATCTCAAGCTCCCATATGCGCCTATTTCCTGCCACTCTATCCTCCGGCCTCACATCGACATCGATGATGCCTCTGATCTGTGCAGGTCTCGGGGAGAGTACCACAACCTTATCAGCAAGCAGTAGAGCCTCCTGGATATCATGGGTCACAAGCAGTGTAGTCCTCGGTGTATGAGCCCAAAGGTTCTGATAGGCCTCTATCAGATTGAACTTGAGATCGGCATCAAGGGATTGAAAGGGTTCATCCATCAGGATCAACTGAGAAGGATAGGCAAAGGCTCGTGCTATCGCAACCCTTTGCCTCATTCCTCCTGAGAGTTCTCTTGGATACATATGTTCGAATCCACCGAGACCTACGATATCGATGAACTCCTTAACGAGAACTTCCCGCTCCCTCTTTTTCTCTATATGATTCTCAAGGACTAACTCGATATTCTCATGCAAGGTCTTCCAGGGAAGAAGTCTCGGCTCCTGAAAAAGGTAGCTGAGGCTTGCGACATTCGTCGTAGAGCTTATCGGAACACCTTCTATGCAACCTGAATCGACTTTCTCCATTCCTGCAAGCATATGAAGCAGTGTCGTCTTCCCACAACCTGAAGGTCCTATCAGAGCAACGATCTGCCTCTCTTCGAGGGTCAGTGAAAAGTCAGAGAATACCGTCAGTGCTCCCTGACCACTCTCATAACTCTTGGAGATAGCATCTATCTTGATCAAAGTAGGCCTCCCCTTCTTCTTCTCATCCCTGAGACAAGTGCATCGAAGATAAGATCCCCACAGGCATTGAGGAGTATTGCAACGATAGTCCACCCCATGACCTTTGCCGTATCAAGGTTTATCTGGGCGAACTGCATACTCGAACCTACCCCCTGCCTCGGGACGGTAAGGACTTCGGCTGCGATCACAACCTTCCAAGTCATACCCAAGGCTGCTTTTGCCCCTGCAAGAATGAATGGAAGCATCGAGGGAATAGTTATATTGAAGAGGATCTGTCTGCTGTTGAGACCATAGGATCTACCCATGGCCATAAGGCCTTCATCACGTTTTTCCATCCCGATGATCATGTTCTGATACAGGACGGGGAAGCCCATGAGAAAGGCCGAGAAGACAGGAACGGTACCGGTCTTGAACCAGATGAAGGCAAGGAGAATGATCGCGAGGACTGGAGTTGCCTTGATCACGGTGAGAAAGGGTCTCATCGCTGCATGGATGATGCTACTCTGACCTCCAGCGAGACCAAGAATGATCCCTGCTAGACAGATCAAGAGAAAACTTCGTAATGCACGTATGATAGTCGCAGCTATTGCAAGCCATGAGTTGGAGTCTGTGAAGAATGAGAGGAACTCCCCGGCTACCGAGAGGGGCCGAGGAAGTATGATCTGAATATCCATCACGACCGATGCTACCTGCCAGATTATGAGCAGGAGCACCACGGTGATGGTTGTGATTACACTATTTCGCCAGGTAGAAGGCCTCATCAGGGAGGGCCCCTCCTATTGATGAAGCATCGTAGTCTTTTAATACTGTCAAATATGCTTCGATCGAGTCTTTTGCATCCATGGCATCGATATAGATCAGATTACAGTTGGGGATCGCAGGCTCTGCGAGGGCTGCGGTCAGAATACCATGCTTCTCGATGAGCACAGCTGCATCTGAGGGGTTAGCATTCACCCAGTCGATAGAGTCCTCAACTGCAAGTCGGATGACTCTGACAGCATCAGGATTCTCTTTCATGAACTCACCTCTGATGAGTAGCGCCGTCATCGGATAATTCGCATTACCGGTGATCTTAGCCCATTCACTCTGAAAATCGATAGTCCTATTCACATTGGCACCTTTCGTCTCTGCCATGGTGGCGAAGGGTTCAGGAAGTACCGCACTCTCGACCTTTCCGGCGATGAGCATCTGAGCAAGTTGTGGTGCTACATTCAGGGAGAAATCGAATTCGACTCCATCTCCGACTGCAAGACCATTCTCACCGAATACATATTTTGGGACATATTCAGGTGTTGAACCCGCTCCTGGGACATTGATCACAGCTCCTGCAGCACTGCTGACAGCCGTTGTGATAGTATCTGAATTACTGAGCAGGTAGAGCATACCCTCTCCTGTCACTGCAGCTAGACGTACATCGATCCCCTTATTGTAGATCGATGCTGCTGCATTGATCGGCATAGCTACCACATCGAGTTCATTCGAAGCAAGTCTTGCGATCGCCTCTGTTGGGGAAGGCAGTACCTGAGTATCGACGGTGATACCGTCAACGAGATCTGCACCCTCTTCGATGAGTTTCACGAAACCGAACCCAGAGGGCCCTTTGAATACGGCCATGTTCACTGCAACAGTCTCACCTGATACTGTTGCTTTTGGTGTCTGTTCTGCTACTGGGGCAGCTTCCGGTCCTGCAGGTTCTTCTACAACAGGTGCTACCGGCTCTGGTTCTGGGGCCTCTTCTTGGGCTCCAGCTGCAAACAATACCGGTGCTACCGCAAGCAGTAGGACAAGTACTATGAGAGATATATTCTTACATTTCATAATTTCAACTCCTTATACCTACTAATCGGTAAGTACAACTCTAAAATAACGCTTTTTCCCAGCTCGAAGCAATAATTCTCCATCATTTACCCAAGAATCATCGATCGTGACATCGATACCTGAGACCTTCTTGTTCTCGATGGTCGCTCCACCTTGAACGACAAGACGTCTCGCATCACTCTTGGTCTTACAGAGTTCAGTCCTGGCATAGAGGTCCATGACATTGATTCCAGCAGCAAGTTCACTCATAGGGATCTCTACCGAAGGGATAGCCTCTCTGTCGATAGCAACTCCGCTACCTTGGTTAGAGAATGCAGCTTTTGCCGCCTCCCTAGCCTTATCGGCCTCTTCCTTCCCATGAATGATCTTCGTCTGTTCATAGGCAAGGATCTCTTTGGCTCTATTGATCTCCTGATCTTCAAGTTTTGCGAGTTCATCGATCTCCTCTAGGGGGAGGAAGGTGAACATCTTGAGGAACTTGACCACATCGGCATCTGCTACATTTCTCCAGTACTGGAAGAACTCATAGGGGGAGAACAGCTCAGGAGAGAGGAAAACCGCTCCCTTCTCTGTCTTACCCATCTTCTTTCCATCAGCTCTTGATACCAATGGGAAAGTCAGTCCATAACACTCATCTCGCTCACAACGTCTAACGAGTTCGACTCCCGCTACGATATTCCCCCATTGATCATCTCCACCCATCTGTAGACGACAACCCTCATCCCGAAATAGTGTCAGGAAGTCATAGGACTGCAGCAACTGGTAGTTGAACTCTATAAAGGACAGACCCCGTTCGAGCCTCTGTTTGTATGATTCAAAAGTGAGCATCCTGTTCACTGAGAAGTGCTTTCCTATATCACGAAGGAACTCGAGGTAGTTGAGGCCACCTAGCCAGTCATAGTTATTGAGCATGACTGCCTTTCCTGACTCCCGATTCTCATCGAAGTCGATGACTGTCCCAAGCTGACCTCTGATCGAGGAGGCGTTCTCATTGATCTGATCGATGGTCAACATCTTCCTCATCTCAGTCTTACCGGAGGGATCCCCGATCATGGAGGTACCACCACCGACTAAGGCTATGGGATTGTGTCCTGCCTCCTGCATATGGTGCATCGCGAAGAATGGGACCATATGACCGACATGAAGACTACTTCCCGTAGGATCCACCCCTACGTAGAATTTAACCGGACCTTTTTCCATGAGGGCATCGAGGGCCTCTAGGTCGGTACACTGTTTTATGAATCCTCGGTCCTTGAGGACCTGTAATGCTTTGTTCATATCTCTACCTACTCCACTATTAGGATCGTTTGTATTCTTTGATCGATCTTCTCATCGTTTCGCCGATCTCAGCGATAGGGACACGGATCTGTTCCATAGAATCTCTGAATCTCAAGGTCACAGTCTGATCATCCTTACTCTGATAATCCACAGTGATACAGAACGGTGTCCCGATCTCATCCATCCTTCGATAACGTCTACCGATCGCGCCGGATTGGTCATAGAAGGTGGTAAAATCCTCTCTCAAGGATTTCTCGATATCTTTGGCTAGATCTGCGATACCATCTTTCTTCACGAGGGGAAGGACCGCTACAGATACGGGGGCAACCTCTGGATGGAAGTGCATGACCACACGGGTATCGCCGTTCTCGAGCTCCTGCTCCTCATATGCATCAGAGAGGACCATGAGTACTGAACGTGTCAGCCCTGCGGAGGTCTCGATGACATAGGGGATATAACGTTTGTTATCGGTAGGATCAAGATACTGCATATCTTTCCCGGAGAACTCCTGATGCTTTCCCAGGTCGAAGTCTGTTCTCGAGTGGATACCTTCGAGTTCCTGCCATCCCATAGGGAATTCGAACTCGATATCGAAGGCATCTTTTGCATAATGAGCAAGTTCATTCTCACCATGCTGGTGGAATTTGAGTTTGTCTTTTCTGATTCCCAGCTTGTCATAATAGTTGATTCGAGAGTTCTTCCAGTAGTTGAACCAGGTATCATCCTCTCCAGGACGAACGAAGAACTGCATCTCCATCTGTTCGAATTCACAGGTCCTGAAGATGAAGTTCTTGGTAGTGACCTCATTCCTGAAGGCTTTTCCGACCTGTGCGATACCGAAAGGGACTTTGACTCGGGAGGTCTGAACGACGTTCTTGAAGTTGACGAAGATCCCCTGTGCTGTCTCAGGTCTGAGGTACACGGTACTAGCATCATCTTTGACCGGTCCGAGGTGGGTAGAGAACATCAGATTGAACTCACGGGGTTCCGTGAAGGTTCCTTTGTTCCCACAAACAGGACAAGCAGCTTCCAGATCGATATGATCCGCACGGAATCTACTCTTACACTGTTTACAATCGACCATAGGGTCGGTGAAGTTGGCAATATGACCTGAGGCCTCCCAGACTTTCGGATGCATCATGATAGCCGCATCGAGCCCGACGATGTTGTCGTGGAGTTGTGTCATCTCCTTCCACCAGAAGTCTCTTACTCGGTTCTTGAGTTCAACACCCAAAGGACCATAGTCCCATGCACCTGAAAGGCCACCATAGATCTCACTTGACTGATATACGAACCCTCTTCTCTTACAGAGAGAGACTAATTTTTCCATTGTCACATTTCCCATCTTTATTCCACCTCTACTTTGATCTGTGTGATTACCCGATCCAATCGAGCAAGTGTCTTCTCTATCCCCAACAATCTGATCGACTCGAACAGTGGTGGGGAGATAGCGCTTCCGGTGACTGCTACTCGCAGTGGCATCAGTATCGCTCCTAGTTTGACTTCCAATCTCTGTGCTGCATCACGATACTCAGCTTCAAGAACCTCATCATCCTTATCGCCCATCTGCTCTACGAGGATCCGTCCCTCGACAAGGATGGCAAGCGTCTTTGCAAGATCGAGCTTCTTAGGGATGAGTGAGTCACTCGTTGGAGCTTCGATATCCTGAAAGAGGAATCGTGTCATAGCACTGACATCACTGAGAAGCTTCAACCGTTCCTGGATGATCGGGATCATCTTCCCGATGATCTTCTCCTGCTCAGCTGTCGGTGGATCTGCTACCACCTCATCGCTGATAAGAAAGGGAAGTACAGCATCACGTAACGCTTCTTGGCTCATCTGTCTGATATACTGTCCATTGAACCAGAGGAGCTTCTTATAATCGAAGACACCTGGTGCCTTGTTTATCTTCTCAAGAGTGAAGACCTTCTCTAGCTCCTCTTTTGTGAAGAACTCGGTCTTATCATCGAAGGACCAACCAAGCAGGCTGATATAGTTCAGGATCGCTTCAGGAAGATATCCTGCAGCCTTGAAGTCATGAACCGCTGTTGAGCCATGTCTCTTCGAAAGTTTCTGTCCATCTTTTCCCATGACCATGGGGAGATGACAATACTTTGGAGGTTCCCAACCAAAGGCTTCATAGAGCAGAATATGAAGGGGTCCTGAGGGGATCCACTCCTGTGCTCTCATGATATGGGTGATCTCCATAAAATGGTCGTCGATAACATTGGCAAGATGATAGGTAGGGAAACCATCAGATTTCAACAGTACCGGGTCAGGACTCACATCCTTGTTCTTTCGTGTGATATCACCCATGAGTTCATCATGGAAAGTGGTCTTTCCCTCAAGAGGTACTTTGAGTCTGATCACCGGTTTTATCCCCTGTCTCTCATACTCAGCTATCTCATCTACTGAGAGGTGCTGACAATGTCTGTCATACCCCTGGTATTTACTCTTACTCTTCTGCTGCTCCTCTCTGAGGTCTGCAAGACGTTGTGAGGTACAATAGCAGTAATAGGCCTTTCCATCATCGACGAGTTTCTGTGCATATTCCTTATAGAGATGAAATCTCTCTGACTGAACATAAGGACCGTGATTGCCACCCTTTTGGGGGCCCTCGTCCCAGTCGATCCCGAGCCATTCCAATGTCTCATAGAGGTCATCCAATGCCTCCTGATGGAATCGTTCCTGGTCAGTATCTTCTATTCGTAAAATAAATGACCCACCATTCGCTCTTGCGAAGAAATAGTTGAATACCGCAGTTCTCACTCCTCCGATATGCTGCAGGCCTGTTGGAGATGGTGCATATCGCACACGTACACTCATATTAAGTCCTTTCATTATCATGTATTTCATGAGATCCCCATGGATGCGGGATACCATGATTCTGTTATTGGTTATAGCTATAGGTTATACCCAAAATCCCATACTTTTACAACATGGGAACAGGTAAAACCATCGTAGCAGAAAATATCTCTCTATGATAGACTGAGAAAGGTTTTACTCCTCCGGTAAGGATACGAAATATGACAAAGAGATCACTGATGATCCGCTATGGGATCCACCAAACACTGCACTGGCTCTGTCTGGGGATCATCATCCCCGTCTTCATCCTGATCCAACAGAGTAAAGGCCTCGATCTCCTGCAGATCGGGACCGCTATGGCAGCCTTCGGAACTACGATCATCGTCCTTGAGATCCCTACAGGCTCTCTTGCCGATATCCATGGGAGGAAGAGGATCTATCTCATCGCCACTGCAATCTATCTCCTTTCGATGATTCTCCTCATCTTCGCCTCCTCCTTCATCACCGTGGTGGCGGTCCTCATAGTCTATGCAGTCTCGAAGGCTCTAAACTCAGGCTCGATGGCAGCATGGTTCGTAGATGAGTTCCATAGAGCCGAACCAGAAGGTAATCTGCAGAAAGCGCTAGCAATCAATGAGATCATCATCCTCATCGCTCTCGGGCTTGGTTCTATCATCGGAGGGATTCTTCCCGACACCATAGGAATCCTCTTAGAGCCAATGAGATTTCTTGATGAGTATAGTGCGAATCTGATAGCTATCATGATAATTCTCGTATTACTGATGATCTATACGGTGTTCTTCATTCATGAGGATCGCGTGGGACTCTCAGAGAAGAAGAGTCTTTCTCAGCAATTGATCTCCTCTATGAGATTCGGGTTCTCGCACCGTACGATCCTCCTGCTTCTGATAGCCACCTTCTCCTTAGGTATCGGTCTCTCCACACTAGAGAATCTCTGGCAACCGCGAGTGGCACAGATAGGTTCAGAGTCGATGGACTCCTGGATATTCGGTGCACTCTCAGCTGGTTATTTCATTTCAGCAGCCGTAGGATCAGCTTTGATGATCCCTATCGCAAGAAAGGCCTCTGGAAGGTTCCCGCTACTACTTGCGGTGAATATGGCCCTATTCGGTCTAGGCTATATCTTCTTGGCCAGACAGCAGGGAATACCGGGATTCGCCTTCTGGTATATCCTCCTGTTCAGCTTCAACGGAGCTTCTTCCTCCCCTCATGACACATTACTGAACGACCAGGTCCCCTCAGAACGCCGATCGACGATACTATCACTCTCCTCTTTCGCTCTTCAACTCGGAGGTGTTCTTGGATCTTTGGCAGGAGGGTTGATCGCTGAGTATTATGGTATTCCTACCACCTGGACTATCACAGGAATCCTCTTGATCCTATCGGGTCTCCTCTATCTGGGAATCAAGACAGAGAAGGTCTGAACGTCAAAGAGGGCTGAACACTCAAGTCCAGCCCTCCTATAGATGATCAATAGTTCTTTTAGATGAACAGGTTACTGTAAGCCTCTTGAGCATCTCCGAGATAGGAGGCTACACCACCATACTCGATACCATCGAGGAGTTCCTCTTCCTTGATTCCCATGATGTCCATCGACATGGTACAGGCAATGATCTTGCCACCATTCTCGATGAAGGATTCCAGCATATCCTGTACAGAATCTACCCGTTTCTTCTTCATGACGAACTTCATCATCTTCGTTCCCATGCCACCCATATTCATCTTGGAGAGCGTCAGTTCATCGGCACCTCTAGGCATCATGGCTCCAAAGAGTCTATCGATAAAGGTCTTCTTGACCTTCACCTTATTACTCTTTCTTAATATATTCAGTCCCCAGAAGGTATAGAAGATCGAGACCTCTTTTCCCATGGCTAGTGCACCATTGGCAATGATCAGTGTCGCGATCGCCTTATCCATATCACCACTGAAACCAACGATAGTCTGTCTGTCCTTCTCGAGAGCTGGTCGGTTATGGGCCTGCTCCTTACCTTTGAGGATCTGTGCCTCGATGAGGCCTCCCTTACTATCGACAGAGATCATGGAGTTTCCTGTCTTCTCAGCCCAAACACCGATATCCTTCTTGAAACCGGGGTCTGTAGCCTTGATGATGAGAACATCCCCCTCAGACAGCCCATCCATAGCCTGTTTGGTCTTGATGATCGGTCCTGGACACTGAAGGCCACAGGCATCGAGCTCAATACTCTTACTGTCAGCTTTCTTGACCGGTGCCGAACTCTTTCGAGGTCCACCTGCAGCATCTATAAGCTGTGCGAAGTCCTTTCTGTTGTCCTGTGGAAGGAATAGAGGCTGCCACAACTTGTACCCACCATCGAGGTTCATAGTCTTGAAACCTGCATGATCAAGGATCTTTGCAGCAACATACCCTCTCTGACCGACCTGGCAGTAGACGAGATAGGTCTTTGTGTTATCGAGCTCTTTCAGATGAGATCTCAATTCATCTACCGGGATATTCACTGATCCCGGGATGACTCCCAGTTCATTCTCATCTTTGGTCCTGATATCGAGGAGGACGGTATCTTCTCTCTGAGCAAGTGCTTCGAGTTCATACCATCTGAAGCTCTTGACCATACCTCTGAGAAGGTTCTCAGCAGCATACCCTGCGATATTCACCGGGTCCTTCGCTGAGTTGTAGGGAGGTGCATAGGCCAATTCAAGCTCCTGGAGATCATAGATATCCATATTACCCTTGATCGCCGTGGCTATGACATCGATTCGCTTATCGACTCCATCATACCCTACTCCCTGTGCCCCGAATATCTTACCTTCAGGTGAGAAGATCAGTTTAAGGGTAAAGGGAACAGCTCCCGGATAGTAACCGGCATGGTTATTCCTGTTCACTGTCACTACATGATAATCCTTACCATACTCCATTCCTGAAGCTTTCAGGACCTTCTCGTTTACACCGGTTGCAGATACCGTCAGGTCGAACACCTTAAGGATCGCGGTTCCTAATGAACCGGTGTAACTCTTCTTGTTCACACCGAGCATATTATCTGCGACGATTCGACCCTGTCGGTTTGCAGGCCATGCTAGAGGTATCAAAGCTTCATTACCATTTATGTAGTTCTTCACTTCGATCGCATCACCTACCGCGTAGATGTCCTCATTCGAAGTCTGAAGATATTCATTCACTTTTATCCCACGGGTCTTTCCCGTCTCGAGTCCAGCTCCTACAGCTAGTGAAGTCTCAGGACGTACCCCGATCGCCAAGATCACGATATCGGCTTTCAACTCCGCACCACTTTCGAGGGATACGTCGATCGTATCTCTACTTTCGGTGAACTTGGTCACCCCATCTCCAAGATAGAGACCGATATGGTTCTCTTTGAAGTGCTGGTGAACGGGTGCTGCGATCTCTATATCGACAGGAGCTAGGACCTGGTCCATCTTCTCTACGACGATAGCAGAGATCCCTCTCTCATGGAGGTTCTCTGCGATCTCCATACCGATGAAGCCGGCTCCGATGACAACAGCTCTCTGGGCATCACTAGATTCGATCTTCTCGATGATTCGATCCATATCGGTCATATTCCTCAAAGTGAGGATTCTGTCTGAATCGATTCCGGGGATCGGTGGTCTTGAAGGTTCTGCACCGGGGGAGAGAAGCAGTTTGTCATAGTTCTCTGTATATTCATTACCCGTGAGAAGATTCTTGGCAAGAACAGTCTTCTTCTCTGGATCTATGGAAAGGACCTCATTCTGGATCCTGATATCGATATTGAATCGTTCTGTCATACCCTCGACAGTCTGTACAAGCAGATTATCACGTTCTTTGATGGATCCACCGATGTGATAGGGTAACCCACAATTTGCAAAGCTAATATATTTTCCACGTTCGAACATGACGATCTCATGCTCTTCACCTAATCTTCTCAATCGTGCTGCGGCACTCGCACCACCTGCTACTCCGCCGATAATTATGACTTTCATACTTCCTCCTGCGCATTGTTCATCAGAAATGCTGCAAAATCCTGAAGATTCTCAGCTTTAAAAAGGGTGATACCCTTATCCTTATCTCCAAGGACCACAAGTGAATCTCCTGGCTTGATATTGAAGTGATCTCGAGCCTTCTTAGGGATCACGACTTGTCCTCGTTCACCGACTTTCACTGTCCCACATACACAAGTACCATCTTTGAACTCTAACATGCTTCCTCCGTATTCATACAAGTATGATTTTTCATACTTTTCATTTTTAGGATAATAAAGCTGAATGAAGTAGTCAATATAATATTCAAGTATTTATCAATATATCTTAGATTTAAGGGGTTATTTACATCTTTTTTCTATTTATGTGATAGATTTCACATTATAAATATTTGTTAACCAGTATTTCACATAAGTATACAGGTTAAAGGTAGGAATCAATAGTTAAACTCATCCCCATCTGAAGGGGTGTCATCATATCCCAACCTAGCTCATCCTGGATCTTAGTACTATCGATACAGTACCCTCTATCATGGCCGGCACGATCATTGACATAGGTGATCAATGTCGTTAACTCCTCAATACTCTTTGAGAGTCTTGGAGCAAGAAGTCCTATGATATAACGTAGAAGGATGCGATTCTCGATCATGGTCCCAGACCCGATCGCATAAGATTCGCCGGGTCTACCTGTAGTGAGCACCTGATAGATCCCGTGTATATGATCAGAAACATAGATCCAATCTCTTCTATGTGAGCCATCACCGTAGAGAGGTACGTTCTTTCCCGCTGCTAGATTCAAGATAGCCTTGGGGATGAACTTCTCTTCATGCTGGTAGGGTCCATAGTTGTTCGAACAATGTGAGATGAGGATAGGAAGACCATAGGTATGACCATAGGATCTCACAAGATGATCTGCGGAGGCCTTTGAAGAGGAATAGGGACTCCTTGGGGCATAGGCGGAGGATTCTGTGAAGGGCAGCCCCCTCTCATCTAGCTCTCCGAACACCTCATCGGTACTCATCTGATAGAAGCGGACATCGCTCCTACCCTTCCAGGAGACTCTTGCAGCCTCGAGGAGTGAGAAGGTCCCGATGATGTTGGTCTGGATAAAAGAACGAGGGGTGCTGATCGAACGATCGACATGGCTCTCTGCTGCTAGATTGATGATCGTATCTATCCCATATTCAGCGATGATACAACCCATCTTCGAGGTATCAGTTATGTCGGCGTTGATATAGATGATATCCTCCCGTACAGGATCGAGACGATGCGGGTCGGCTGCATAGGTCTCTAGATCCACGATGACGAGGCGCCCCCCATAGTGATAGCGCCTGATGAGATCCAAGACTAGATGCGAACCGATGAATCCGGCACCACCGGTAATGAGTAGAGACTGTGGAGTGAACATACGAGCACCTCTTCTTATTCATTGATAATACCCTATTTGTCACTCGTTTTAAAGTGACATGTCCTTAAAAATGCAGCCCTACTAAGGAGATGTAATATATTTCAGTGTCTACACACTGGTTATGTTTTGCATAATCATACAATACCGCATTTTTTTCCAACATGTGTTATACTCTTCCTATACTGGTAAGGGGTAATATATGTTAAACGATTTTAATTCTAAAATAGAACCAATACTTGAGATCATCACTGATGGGATATACATCACTGACACCTCAAAGCGGATCGTGTTCTGGAGTTCAGGTGCTGAACGGATTACCGGGTATACGAGTGAAGAGGTCTTGGGTAAGAAATGTTCTGATAATATACTCGTTCATGTGGACAAGGACGGAGTAAACCTCTGTCTGCACGGTTGTCCTCTTCATGCGACGATCAAAGATTCAAAGAATCGAATGCAGGAGGTGTTCCTCCACCATAAGAGTGGACATCGAGTCCCGGTATCTGTTCGAACCTCTGTCATCAAGAATACCGAGGGTGAGGTCATACAGGGTATTGAGATCTTCTCTGATATCTCCACAAAAGAGGCTGCACAATTACGCATCAAAGAACTTGAGAAGCTTGCCCTACTCGACCCCCTCACGCAGCTTGCCAATCGTACCTACATACAGGAAGACCTGTCTCAGAGATTAGATGAATTCAGACGTTATAAAGTTCCTTTTGGAATCCTATTCTTCGATATCGACCATTTCAAGAAGGTGAATGACACCTATGGACATCCTGTGGGGGATCAGGTTCTTACGCTAGTTTCTAAGACTCTTATGACAAATGCCAGAACCTTTGACCTCTTTGGACGTTGGGGTGGAGAAGAGTTCATAGGTATCATCAGGAATATTTCTGAGGAGGACCTTATAGACCTCGCTGATCGCCTCAGGATCCTTATCCAAAAATCCTTTATCGAGCATGAGAATAGTAAGGTTCAGGTTACGATCTCAGCAGGTCTCACCATGATCAGGACAGAGGACACCATCGAGTCTATTGTCAACAGAGCTGATGACCTTATGTATCAGAGCAAGCAGAATGGACGTAATAGGATAACCACCGGTTAGAACTGAACGTCTACCTTTCCGATCTTTCGATGTCTTGAGGTGAAATCATCTGCTCCATCTGCTCCATAGGCTACTAAGAAGGTATGAACCTCCTCTGCAGTCAGGATCACATCATACAGATCAGAAGAGCTGGCTGGGAATGCGAAGGACAAGGTCACTGAACCATCCTTCTCGTAGCCCTCTATGACTCTTATATCATCATCTCCACCCATTGAAAGGTCAGACTTATGGGCAAAGGGGGATACTCCAAAATCATCTCTGATGACTACTTCACCAGAATCGGTGACATAACCGATCATGAATTGAGCATCTCTCATCTTCTGAGTAGGATCTATACCGAGCGCGACCCACCCCGTTGTTGGGGCTGTGATCGTGAAGAGGATCTCATAACCTTTACGCTCCCAATCGATAACCACTCCGGCAATATCTACCGTCTTGTAGGGAAGAGAGGCTGAGGTGACTGCCTGAGGTTCGCTCTCAGCCTTGCCAGAAGCAAAGAGGAACGAGGGAATCAACACGAGCATCATAAAAAATATAAGATATCTTCTTTTCATAAAGGACTCCTTGCTCACAGAGGAATCGTAGCAATCATCTTCATGTAAAACCGATCTCTGATCTGTAGTCCCCCTGATTATACTATATTACTAGTCAATAACAAAGGAAAAGTGGTCATACTCACGAGTCGTCTCTGAAGCTATCACCTTTAGCCCAGAAGTCTCTTTCAAGGAACTCTCCCCCTCCCAGAAGAGGTCAAAAAGAGATCCGGTAAGACAGAGGGTCAGACCATACCGGCTCCCGGTGTTCTTGATCCGTACCGGCACACCTCGCTCGAACCGTTGTTGTTCTGTCAGATCATAGGCTGCACCATTAGCCTTGATATCGATCCAGAGATCGACACGACCCATCTGAGGATCCCATTGCTTGAAGAAGGTATCCCTGCAGAGAGTCAGGGCTATCTTTTGACCATTGATCATAAAGGGAGCTGCATCTTCTACCGCTGCCCCTTCAATTCCACAATAGTATTCCTCAAAGGGGGTACAGAAGACCTTGTCCTGCGAATAGATCGTAGTCCCCGAGGGGTCGATCACGACGGTCCTGTTCACTAGAGCCTTTTGATCGAAGTCATAGGTAAAAAAGGAGCCTGGGATGATATAACACCTATACTCTCGAGCTAATTGCTGCCACCTGTAGAGCATCTGGTGTATATAGAGTGACTCCTTGATGAACAGCTCTCGTATCGACGCATGTCCATAGACTGAAGAGATCTCATTCCAGGCCGAGAGAAAATCATCATGTCTCTCGATGATGTGACCGTAACTATCAAGGGCAAGGAAGACACTCGTATATTCAGGGAAGACGACTAGTGCCCCCTCTGTGCTATCATCAAGGATGATCTCTACATCATCCCAGAACTGTTGCTGGTCTGTGATATACTGTTCTCCCATCTCCCATTGTACGGCTTTCACCGTTAATGGGTTCGCATAACAGACCATACAAGTTCCAAAAAACAGCAGTATAAGAAGATAAAAAGTTTTTCGTTTAAGAGTTTTCATAGAATAAAGTATAAAATGTTAGAACTTTTTCATCAATATGCACTTCTTCTCTTGCGAATAAATGACTAATCAACTTATAATTAATAGTGTCTAAGGTGTGGGCCTTAGCCAAGGGAGAGAAACATGAAGAAGATTACTTTAGGATTACTGTTTTTTGTTATTATTATCCTGTTGACTGGTTGTCCAGATCCAGAACCTGTCAGCTATGAATACGAGTCTATGGATGAGATAGAAGTATCTGATGATTTCTCATATAGAACAATACAAAAGATCACGATCGATATTGATATGGATCAACATCCTTTGCTTGCAACAAGCAGTAGGAGTATTGATACATTTAAGGACTATGTCACACCAGCGTTTAGTATTCTTGCTGTTGATTCAACAAATACTGAGCTACTTGAGAATCTGGGAAATAACCTAGAGATCGAAGAGGCTGCTGAAGAGGGCGAAATCTATCCTCTCGGGTCCTATTTCTTAGGTAATGATCTCACATTCTCTAAAAGCCTATCGATACCAATGATCTACGATCAGATCATTATTGATTTTAAAGCTCAAGGACTTCCGAAAGGAATCAGTGTGGATATCAATGGAGATCAGGCAAGTTTCACCTATGTAGCTACAATCGATGAGGGTACTGCAGAAGAGGGTTTTACTTCAAAGAGTAGTCGTTCCAAAGTAGCTGGTGCCGAAGATGAACCAGCTCTTGGGGATTATACCAAGAATGGTTACAACTATATATCAAAGTATAACAATTATGGAGTTCCTACCGTTCTCTCTGAAAAAGATATATCCCTTACAGAATCACTCTTGAACAATATCAATGCATCCTTACCTGAGTATTTTACCGTACAGGAGAAGAATCCTGATTTCCTAAATAATGCCAATCTTGCAATCACCGGAGATGATCCTGCGAATGTCTGGGTAACCTTCGTCAATGAGGGTGCTGGATATCTAAATTCTCTAGGGTTTATTGCTACTAATGATGAAAACTATCCAGACCCAGGTAATAAAGCTTCAGAAATTGAAGACTTGACCATCATTTTCCCCAATGCCTCTTTGAAGTATTCTGGTGGCATGCTGCAATCTGGTGATACGGTTTATATAGGGCAGTTCGATCCAGGAACGACTATCTATTGGGCACTGATCGCAAATGGGTGGTATTCCAGAACAGCGAAGAATAGAGATGGTAATAACACCTATTTCTCGAACAATGTATGGAATCCGGAATACGACATCGCCTATACTCCTGGTTTTGTGGATTATGATAAGACTAAGGATAATAGCTTTCACTCCGTCCTTCTTCAAAATGGAACAGGAGATAATACCCGTTTTGTAGTAGGTTTTGAAGACCTCAATCGATCAGGAAACTCTGATGATGACTTCAATGATCTAGTTTTCATCGTAACTGTCGATCCTATTACTGCTGTTGCCGGCTATACAGAAGAAGAATTTGAAAGGACTGTTGGTACTGAGGATTCAGATGAAGATGGGATCACAGATTCTAATGATGCTTTCCCAGAAAATGCAGAACTCTCGGCAGAACAGAACTATTTTGGGATCGTAGCCTTTGAGGATCAGTGGCCCTATAAGGGGGACTATGATTTCAATGACCTAGTAGCCTCTTATTCCTATAAGATTCGTACTGACAGTAACAACTACGTACGCTCCTTTCAATATGAAATCGAGGTTCGGGCAATAGGTGCAGGTAATAATAATGGGTTATATCTGAAGATGAATGCTCCGATCAGCAGTGTTCTCACGAATCCATCTGACGACATCAGACTCTTATCAGATGAAGACGAACTGTTAGACTTTGATCAAGTACCCTCTGAGAAGTTAGTGGCCATTCCAGCAGTGGATACGGTAGAAAATGAGGATTCGATTGTCATCAAGCTTTTCCAACATATTTATAATGAAGTATACCCCCATACCAACGGGACTCAAGATCCTGGAGAGGGAACAACCATTTTAAATACCCAACCGTTTGAAGATGCTAGTCATCGTACTGATCCAGTTACATTCACTGGGTCCCTCTATTTTGATGCCTCTGCACAACTAGAACAATCTGATCTTGGAGAACTTCCATTGGATCTGTTCTTATTGAAGAAGGGGAATGAACAAGTTGAGATCCATCTTCCTGATGTACCACCTTCAGGTTTGACTACACAGGTAAACATCCCATCAGATGATCCAGATGTCCATGATGCCTCTGATCCATCAAATGGGAAATTCTATATAACTGCAAACAATCTCCCCTGGGCTCTTCATATCCCAATGGACTGGAATTACCCCATTGAGAAGACTGAGATCATCGATGCCTATAAGAATTTTGCCGAGTGGGCAGTGACAAAAGGTTCTGAAAAAGCAGACTGGTACACCCCAGAAGTAGAGAACGTTATTGATACTAATCTCTACTCCTACTATTTTGCACCAAGTGTTTCTGATTGATAATTGATTTAACTAGTGAATCCTAGTAGAGTAACAACCTGTCACTCTACTAGGATTTTATTTCTCCAGCCACTTCAGCAATCCTAAAACAACCAAAATTCTTACCAACCACTAATTGATTACATTCTTGAAAAGTATGTAAATAGCTAAATATCTCATAGGGATCATTCAATATTACTTCCTACCTACATATTCTTACAATCTCTACTCCTTCTATTAGAAGACCCTTGGGGGCCTTTAGATAGAAGAGCCTCTCATCCCATACAGAACACCTCCACAAGGGGGTGTTCTTGTGTATTCAGTCGCGCCACAGTTGGCCAAAGGACTCTACTTTTAAGCTTAGAAAAGGAGTTACCTCTCACCACATAAAGATTCTTTTGTTTCTCTACCACATTTCTGCTATACTAGGTAATAACCTTTTCTACTAAGTGAATACCCAAAGGTCAAATCAAAGGAGTCTCTATTGGTCTCTTTCTCTAAATACCGAGAACTTCCTCCTCTCTTAGATTCGCATATCCACCTGACCCATGATACTGATGGGATGTATCCCGACCACTTCCACTACTTCACAAACTCAGCATCACCAGATGGATGGAGTTCGATCCTTGCAATCGATAACAATCAAGTCTTCTCCTTTCTGGGGATCCATCCTGAATGCGGTTCAGGACCGATTGATGATATCGGTTGGGAAGTACATCTGAAGGAACTTGAAGGGTTTGCGAAGTCTCAGCCGATAGGGATCGGAGAATGTGGGATAGATAATCGTTATTACCAATCCTTCACGAAATTCGAACAACACCAACTGTTGCAACAGCAGTTGAGGCTCGCAGAGAGGTATTCTCTACCCATTACTCTTCATCATGTCCATGCGGCAGAGATGATAATCTCTAGCCTGAAGAATGAACGACTAACGACGCGCTTCATGCTCCATGGCTTCTATGGATCTAAACAGACAGCTAAACGTATATTGGATCTTGGTGGTTTTCTCTCGATCTCCCCTAACCTCCTAAGATCCAAAGAGAAATTCAGTCAACTTGTCTCCTATATCCCAAATGACAGACTACTTGTAGAGACTGACTATCCCTATACCTACATTCCAGCTGAATGGGAAGATTACTCTTATGCAGAGGTTCTTTATACTTGGTATGAGACCATCGCAAAGGCTAGAGTGATTGACATTCATGCACTTCTTGATATAGTTCAGAGTAATGGAAAGATTCTTACGAACACGCCGCTTGATAGGCGATCAATCATTTAAAAGACTCACTGAAGCTCATGTCACGGTCGTTGGGATTGGAGCAGTCGGAGGCTACGCCATCGAAGCTCTCGCACGATCGGGAATAGGCCATATCAGGATCGTTGATTTTGATACGATCGGCATGACGAACATAAACAGACAACTTCTTGCGACAGAGTCGAACCTCGGAAAGAAGAAGGTCGAAGTAGCGATGAATCGTATCAAAGATATCAACCCGGATTGTCAGGTTGAGGCTCTCGATATCTTCGCACATGACGAGTCAATGGATCAGGTGTTGAAAGAGCCTATCGATATTCTCATCGATTGTATCGATTCGATGAGCCCTAAGCTCTCGTTACTCGAATCTGCATATGAACGGGATATCAGGACCTTCTCCTCGATGGGAGCAGCTCTTAGGACAGACCCTTTCGCTATCACTCATAGCGACCTGATGAAGACTCATACCTGTCCTCTTGCAAAACAGATCAGACGTAAGCTCAAGAGAAGAGGAGTCGGAAAGGGTATCGAGGTCATCTATTCGAGTGAACAGATTCACTACACCTATCTCGATCCAGAGGAAGAGGAATATAGTGAGTTCAATGAGCAGGTTTTGAAACGAGGGAGAGAGCGGATGGTTCTTGGTTCCCTTCCCACGATCACCGGGATCTTTGGATTGATGCTTGGTCAGTTGACCATAGATGCTCTGATCACTGATCAAGATGGATGACACGTTTACGCAGGACCGAGCTGAGATACCGGTCTTGAGCCTCTGAGAGGATCGGCATGGCAGTATGGGCACCTAATCGTTCCACCGACATAGATGCGACACTGTTGGCGAACCTGATGGCATTTCCAATCGAGTAGCCGTCACCTAACGCATAGACGAGGCCTGAATTGAAGGCATCTCCTGTGGCCGTGGTATCGACGACGTAAGTATCTCGTATCGTATCGATCTGGAAGAACCCCTGTTCCCCGATATAGTAGGCACCCTCTGCACCACAGGTAAGGATCACCTCACCTACTCCCCTATCTCTCAAAGATTGTGCGGCGGTAAAGATCGCATGATCATCGTTGGGATAGATTCCAGTCAATTTGAACAGTTCTCGTTTGTTCGGAGTGAGAATCGATATGTATTGATACAGTTCATCAGGGTATTGCTCGACCGGGTCAGGATCGAAGATGGTGATCTTCCCCTTCTCAAAGGCCTTTCTTGCACTATAGAATATCGTCTCATAGGGAATCTCGCCCTGAAGCATCACATAGTCGCAATAGTCAAGGATACTCTGTTGGCTCTTCACATAGTTCACAGTCACCTCAGCATTACTGCCCGGCATGACGATGACCCTATAGGCACCATTGATCTCGAGTTCGATGAGAGCGACACCTGAGCTGATCCCCTCTATCATCTCGATCCCCGAGGTCTCTACCCCGGCATTATCGAGATGGGTCATATATCTTTTCCCATACATATCATCACCGAGGCAGCCGATCATATAGACCTCCTGCTCGAGGAACGCCAAGGCAACAGCCTGATTACCACCCTTACCACCTGGTGAGGTCTTGAAGTCCTTACCAAAGACATTCTCACCACGTTCTGGGAATCGGTCACAGGTCGCAAAAAGATCCATATTCAGACTGCCGATCACACAATATCTTGCCATAACAGTTTCCTAATCTTCATACTTTACTATACCAATAGTACAGCAGTAATCTGTCAGATGCAACTGACAATCTGATAAGCACAGGATGTTGAAGAATATCTATTGACTTTCAATGTAGATGGATTATAGTGAAATTAGTTACAGACTACAGAGAATGAATTTCAAGAGATACTTGGATCAGAAGGATCTGTGTTGGCAGTCATACGGGGAGACCCGCTGACTGAGAAATCGTAAGAGACCGCATGATGGCGATCAAGGCATTGAATGGAGGGGATATGTCTCGAGAACACCATAGGCAACTTTTCATGTCTGAAGAAGATCTCTATTCTTATTATACCGATGTGGAAGATGAGATAACTGAGATCGATTCAGATGAAGATGATTTCGATGATGATTTTGATGAGTTAGAAGAAGACGAAGACGATCTCTTTGAAGATTATGATTTCGATGATGACTATCTCTATGGGGATGATATCGAGAGTTAGCCTTTTTCACCCCTAGAATTCAAGCAAACAACTATTAATCATATCTACGTACCTCATTTCAGATTCGGTTGGTCGGATTTTCCTTACAGCACCTAAAGACTCTTTACTTGAGGGTATAAAAGATTCCCACTCTGACTCACCTAGCTTGAATACACATTGCACTATTCAGCTAAAAGAGTATAATCACAGTGCATGGAACACATACTCGGTCAACTACTCGCCCTCCTCATCGCTTTATGCTGGGCACAGAACTCATTGATCTACTCCTTCACCGGGAGAGCTATCGGTTCGAGGACCGTAGCCCATATCCGTCTATGGATCGCTCTACCGCTGATCTTCATCGCACATCAGATCTTTTTGGGAAGTTGGTTCCCTACCGGTTTCTCCACTATGACCTATTTACTACTCGCTCTATCGGGAGTCATAGGGTTCTTCATAGCTGATCTTCTCATCTTCCAGTCCTACGTCCTGTTAGGACCGAGAGAGACTTTGGTCATTCTGACAAGTTCACCGATCTTCATCGTTATCCTCTCTACGATCTTTCTTGATGAGCAAATCTACCTCTTACAGTTCATTGGGATCATCGTTACGGTCGCAGGGGTCATGTGGGTTATCTACTCAGAATCGGAGAAGAGAGAACGTTCACATACGCTCAAAGGTCTCATCATAGGATTCTCAGGCTCTCTCACTCAGTCGATCGCCATGATCCTCTCAAAAGCCGGGATGGCAGAGGGGATTCATCCGGTATCTGCGAATCTCTTGAGAATCGGTGCAGGATTCATAGGGCTGGTGATATTCGTGTCACTGAAAAAAGAGTTCCTCAGTGATTTCAGAAAGGTAAGATCGATAAGATTGATTCTGTTGATAACCTCAGCGGCACTTGCCGGACCGATCATCGGGATAGCATTGACACTCTATGCGATCACCCTTGCCCCAGTCGGTGTTATCACAGCGATCTCTCAGGTCAGTCCTATCCTTCTCCTTCCCATCGAGAAATATATCTTCAAGAAAAAGATCGGGTTATCGACAATCGCAGGAACCCTTATTGCCATCACCGGTACAGTGATCCTGCTCCTGGGATAGGAGAACGATTTCCGGAAACATCTTTAACTATTCCTTGCATGCAGCTATGTGGAAGCTTATCATAAGATATGGAAAATTATATGTGCGCAGATTCTTTCCTCTTCTCTCATAGTCTCTTCGGAGGGCTCTCAGCACCTGAGATCGAAACTATCAAAGAGGGCTTCCATGAGGAACTCTATGCCGAGGGAGATTTCATACTGCAGCAGGGGGAGCCGAACAACAAGGTCTTCTTCATTCTCGAAGGAGAGGTAGAGATCCTGAAACACCGGAAAGGAATCGATGAGACTGACCGTCTTCTCTCAGTACTCATTGCAGGGGATACGTTCGGAGAGATGGAACTCATAGACATCCAACCTTGTGCGGCCTCTGCACGTGCTACCGGAAAGGTCAGGGTCCTCACCTTCACCAACTATGATCTATACCGTCTTTCTAAGACCCATATCAAGGTCTATGCAATGATCATCATGAATCTGGCCAGGGAGATCAGCAGAAGGCTCCGCAAGACCGATGAGGATCTTGCAGACCTTCTCTACGAGACACAACAGAAGATCACCTCTTTCGATTAGAGCTCTGTCGTAATAGCATTATCCTCACCTACTATGATCACAGAGGGAGTGAAGGTATCGGCCTCCTCCTCAGTCATCGTCGCATAGGCTACGATGATCACCTTATCGCCCGGTTGGACCAAGCGTGCCGCCGCTCCATTGAGACAGATCTCACCTGGTTCACCATTGATCACATAGGTGGTCAGACGTGAACCATTGGTTATATCAAGTACATCGACCTTCTCATACTCTCTCATATTCGCAGCCTTATAGAGGGTAGGATCGATCGAAACTGATCCCACATAGTTCAAGTCTGCCCGTGTCACCGTTGCCTGATGTATCTTTCCTTTTAACATCTCTATCATCATGGGTTCATCTCCTGTGCGTCATATATTCCTTCTAATACCAGATCCGGCAGGATCTCATCAAAGAGTCCAGCCCCACTGAAGAGACCAGAGAAGCCTCCAGTCCCTATCACCTTCGATTCTGTACCTGAGAACACCTCTCTCTGAAGACGAGTGATCACCTCTCTTGCAGTCCCAAGAGCCCCATAATAGAGTCCCGACTGTATACTCGTCTCTGTCGTCTGTCCACAGACTCGTGAGGGGGTGGTGATCTCGACTTTTGGGAGTTTGGCCGTATTCTCTTCAAGAGCCCTCATAGAGAGTCTCATACCGGGTACGATGACCCCACCAAGATACTCCTTCTCACTCGTCAGTACATCGAAGGTCGTCGCAGTCCCGAAGTCGGCAATGATCATATTCTGATTCGGATACCGTTTAGCTGCAGCAATCGCATTAGCGATCCTGTCAGCTCCTACAGCTCCTGGATTCTTATATCTGATCTTCAATCCGGTCTTCACCCCGCTCTTGAGCATAAAGGGCTCCTTCTTGAAATACCTTCTACAACTGTTGACTAGGGCATGGTTCAGATCGGGTACAACAGAGCAACAGGCGATCCTTCTGATCTCATCAGGGTCGAAACCGTTCTCTCTGATCACTCCCTTGAGGAAGAAGCCCAACTCATCAGAACTGATCCCCATATCGGTCACTTTCCTGAATCGAAGTACTACCTTCCCTTCAGAGAAAAGGCCCCCATACAGTTGTGTGTTACCGGCATCTATGCATAATATCATCTTCTATCTCCTAGATAATCTAGCAGCCATGCTGCCATCTCTGCTTTAGTGCTGCACCGTCCGATACAGCCTCTCTCCTGGTAAAAACCTGCCTCATGTCGCTCAGCCTCGATCCCATGAAGATCATTATGGACTACCAAGTCACAACAGCCCCTCGAGAGGAGCCCCTCTATAGCTTCAAGCCGCTCTTCCTCAGAGCTCGTATCGGTCAGCTTGAAGCCTATGAGAACGATCTCTGTATCACAGAAGGATCGTATCTTGTCGATGATCTTATGATTCTTCTTGAAACTGATGGAGAACTCTTCTGTCGATGAGAGTTTGCCACTTGAGGAGGCTCTCGCCCTCCTCCCATCGGAATAGATGATCTCTTCAGGTGAGAAATCACTCACTGCCGCTAGATGGACCACTACATCGATCGGTATGTTCTGCAGACTCTCTTCGAGTATCTCCTCAAGGCTCTTGAAGCTGGTATAGCGTCTTATAGAGGTGAGTCCCTCAGGATAGGTCGCGAATCTACCGATCACCATATGGACTTCATGACCTGCATCGAGAAAACTCTGTGCAAGTGCTGCTCCAGTAGAACCGGTAGAGAGATTCGTCACTACTCTCACCCCGTCTATAGGTTCACTCGTCCCACCAGAGGTTATCAATATTCTCACAGGGCACTCCTGATGATCTCGAAGGTTCGCTCAGGTGAGAGGAGTTTCCCACTCCCTAACGCACCACAGGCGAGGGTACCCTCTTCTGTCGGGAGGATCTTCGCTCCCCAGGAGCCTAATTGTGTAAGATTCTTCACCACGGCCGGATGAGTGAGCATATTGCTGTTCATAGCCGGCGCGATCAGATAGGGAACTCTGAAATTATTCGCGAGAAACAGTGCAGAGACCAGATCCTCAGCACTTCCTGCAGCAAGTCGTGCGATCGTTGTCGCCGAAGCCGGGTACAAAATGATCAGGTCTGCCCATTCTGCAAGTGATATATGATCGATCGTATGAGGAGTCTCGAAAAGAGACCTCTTGACCGCTCTTCTCGTGATTCCCTCAAGGGCAGATATTCCGATGAATTCGTAAGCTGTCTCTGTCAGGACGCACTGGACCTCATATCCTGCTTTCATCAACAACGAGGCAAGAGTCGCCGATTTATAGGCGGCTATGGAACCTGATACTGCTATGATCATCCGTTTAACTGATTCTGACATTATCGATCAACCTCACTTCACCTAGGAAGACTGCTGCTAGCAGCCGATCTTCCCATTCTTCTATATAATCAACACGGAACCCGTGCTCTACTAATAACTGCTCCATCTGATCGATCGTTATCCCGGAGGATATGATCTGATGGAAATAGGGCGCGATCTTTCTCTGAGCGAGACTCAGCAGTGCATTTCTCGAACTCAAGGCAAGACCGCTCTCCTCTCTGATGAGTTCACAGGGGATGATCTGTGTGTCGAGAAAGAGACTCTTTGCCATACCGTCGATAAGGCGGTATTGTTGCCAGTCCTTCTCCCCGAAATAGGCTCGATCTGCAGCGGTGAGGATCAATAGTTTCAGGACGATCGTCAATACCCCGGTAAAATGTCCGGGTCTTGCTGCCCCGCAGAAACGACCGGTGAGTTCTGTCTCATTGACCTGATAGGTAAATCCATCGGCATAGATATCATCATAGGTCGGTGTGAACAGGAGTTCGACTCCTATAGCCTCGAGGAGCCTACAGTCCTCTTCGAAGGTCGAAGGATAGTTCTTCAGATCATCAGCATTGTTGAACTGTGTTGGGTTGAGAAAGATGCTCACTGCTGTGACATCATTCTCTTCGATCGATCTCTCGATCAGGCTCATATGCCCCCTATGAAGAGCTCCCATAGTCGGAACGAAGCCGATGCTCACTGTTTTCTTTCTCTGATCTCTCAGAGTCTCTTTCCATGCTCTTGGGTCTCGTATGATCCTCATCTATAACTCTCCTTGGCAGTCGGGAAAGTACGGTCCTTCGATTCATGGTCATATTGATTGAGGGCATCAATGATCAAAGAGGAGCCATCAAGGTACTGTTTGACGAACTTAGGAGGCCTCTCTCCTGAGAGACCGAGGAGATCCTGCAGTACGAGTACCTGTCCATCAACCTGATTACCCGCTCCGATACCGATAGTCGGAATGGTGAGCTCTTCGGTGATCCTCCTGCCGAGGTCTGAGGGGATGCACTCGAGGACTATGGAGAAACAGCCAAGCTCTTCGAGCCGCTTTGCCTGTTCGATGATCCTGCTCTGATCTTCATCACCCTTCCCCTGGACCCGGTAACCTCCGAACTGGTGTACCGATTGTGGAGTCAAACCAAGATGCCCCATGACTGGGACTCCCGATCTGATGATATGTTCTATGATATCTTCATGACCATCGACTCCCTCGAGTTTCACCGCATTCGCACCGGAACGCATCAATAGTTCGACGGTCTCCATGGCGGGAAGCAACCCCTTCCTATAGCTCAAGAAGGGCATGTCCCCGATGATGAAACTGTTGGGGGCACCTCGTCTGACGGCCCTGACATGCATAGCCATCATCTGAGAGTCTGCTAAGAGCGTGGTGGTATCACCATGCATGACCATAGCAAGGCTATCACCTACGAGTATCGTATCTATAGAGGATCTCTCAATGAGGGCAGCACTCCAACTATCATAGGAGGTGACCATCGTGATCGGTATATTATCTATCTTTCGTTTCTGGAAGTCTTGTGTGTTCACAGGCATACTCCTTGTCTGGGACAAGAAGGAATTCATCTATATGTGAAAAGATTGTGAGGTATTTTCTACTGTGGTACCTGTCCATCATAGATCAAGTCCTTCTTTAAAGGTTATCGTTCTCATAAGATATTCTAAAAGTCGGTGTGGAGACCATCACCGCTAGATCTTACTAGGACCAATATACTATCTCAAAATGAGATAATCAAGCACCGAATAACCTGAAGAGATATATGACGAGAAGTAGAATACCGTTTGAGAGGTTATGGACGAGGACTGGGCCCAAGAGAGAATGGGAGTATTCGAACATGATCGCATACATGAGTGCGAAACAGATGGTCAATAATTGAACGAGGGGATCGACATAGCTGATCGAGAAGGGATCGAAGACTATCGCAAGAGGTGCAAGAGCAAACAGGACTATCGAGATAATACCCGCTACTGATATCCCCTTTCTCAACAACGGAAAGGTATGGGCGAACACAGGATGGAGCATCCCAATGACAAAAGCCCTGAACAGGAGCTCTTCTGAGAGTCCCTCAAGAGTGAAGGAGTATAGGATCTCACCGATATGAGGATTCAGGTCTGTCCCTATGAAGAGGACCCAGACTACGACACCTGCTATCCAGATGATTGCGAAAACTCCAGAGCACTTGAGACTCCAGGAGGCATGATTGAGGTTGAACCCGATATCCCTGAGGCTGAGACTCCTTGAAAGGAACATCATCACACCGAGCGTCAGTAGGAGTTGTACCCCGTGGTGTATCACATCCCAGAGAGGGCTCCATCTATCTACCGGCAGATAGTCTGCTAGGAGTGTCCCGGCATGGGGAAAGATACGTATACAGAGTATTACAAATGCAAGTCGTAAGACCCTGTGTGCCCATAGGTCACCTCTATCACTCATCATCTCCTCCTAGGCCATCTTATCATAGGGGGACTCGATGATGCAAATAGCCTATAGGTTGTGAAAAATTACCCCCACAAACCGGTTATTTCTGTATATAATGACAAAAATGAAAAAGGTAGGCATAACATGAGTCAGGTAACACGGAAGACCAAGATCGGTTTCGGCATAGGTGACTTGGGGGGGAATCTCTTTTTCACCATCATAGGTTTCTATCTTCTCTACTTTCTCACCGATGTCGTCGGACTCTCTGCCGCTCTTGCTGGAACAGTACTGATGATCGGTAAGATCTGGGATGCTGTCACCGATCCGGTAACAGGATTCGTATCTGATAGGACACGGTCTCGTTGGGGGAGACGACGCCCCTACATGTTCGTAGGAGCGATCATTGGCATGTTCTCCATGGGGTTGATGTTCACCATTCCTGATATCAATGGACAGATGCCAATGTTCTTCTACATGACTGGGGTCTTCTGCCTTCTCAATACTGCCTATACACTGATGAACATCCCCTATGCCGCCCTGCTCCCTGAGATCACTCAGGACTTTAACGAGAGGACCATCCTCACCGGGTATCGGATGAGCTTCGCAGTGGTCGGGACGTTCCTCGGAGCTGGAGCAGTATTCCCAATCATCGGGCTCTTCGAGAATCCTGAACTAGGCTGGACTGTCATGGGATATATCATGGGGGCGATCATGTTGATCACGATGATGATCACCATCTTCACGGTCAAGGAACCCGATCATGTCCAGGATTCGAAACAGGCTGGGTTCTTTCAGACCTATAAAGAGGCCTTGAAGAACAAGGTCTTTCTCAAAGCACTCATCCCCTGGGCATTGTTCATCACCGGAACCACTATGGTCCAAGGCGCTCTAGTGTACTACTTCGCCAATGTGTTTGGAGATGAGGGACTCTTTCAGATCGCTCTGATGGCACTGCTAGCCATGAGTCTCCTGTTCATCCCGATCTGGGTGAAGATCTCTCAGAGGATCGGGAAGAAGAATAGTTATACCATAGGGATGGGGATCATGGCCGTCGGGATTCTCGTTTTCTCTCTGGGAGGAGAACAGCTCGGAGCTCTTATATCTTGTGGAGTCATGGCTCTTGCAGGGGTCGGACTCTCGACCCATTATGTGATGCCCCACTCTATCCTTCCCGATGTCATCGAACATGACAGTATGAACTATGATGGAGTCAGGAGAGAGGGAGTGTTCTCGAGTCTCTGGACCTTCATGAGCAAGATAGGTCAAGCTCTGGCACTCGCGCTCAATGGTTGGATCCTTTCGATCGTCGGGTATCAGGCTGGTACGGTCGCAACCGATTCTACGATCACCGGTATCAAACTTCTCTGTGGTCCGATCCCAGTCATCTTCTATGTGATCGGTATCATCATCCTGGCAAGCTACCCGATCAATAAGGAGTTCTATGACAAGATGATCGCAGCTCGTCTAGAACCTGTCATCATCGAGGAGGCAAGATGAGTAAGAGGCGTGAACAGATCCTATCGATCCCGAGAGCATCTAGAGGAAGAGGCTTCGTAGAACCACGATACTCTGCTGGTACAAGACGATTCATGATCCTTATCGGAGGAGTCTATCTAAGACTCTTCGAACGAGTAAAGAGGGTCGAGATCATAGAAGAGCAGCGACTGATCGAACAGTTGCGACGCTTCTACGATGATGACCACCGTTTGATCCTCACCTTCAGGCACGTTGCCAAAGAAGATGCTCCAGTGATGATGTATGTCCTCTCACGCAGACTCAACAGATCTATCAGACGACTCAACAGATCAAGAGCCCATGAGGAGAAGATCATTCCTCATGCACGTTTCCTCTATGGTAAGGATGTCCTCAACTGGGCAGGAAAAGCAGCCGTATGGCTCTTTCCGAGAATAGGATGCGTACCGGTCCAGAATCGTGGATCGAACAGGAAGGGTCTCGATATCTTAAGAAGGGAGATGCGAGAAGGGACCTTCCCTATCGCGCTTGCTCCCGAGTCTCAGGTCTCCTACCATATGTATCATTGTGCAGATATCTCCTCAGGAGTCTCCTCTCTCGCAACCTGGGGTGAGGAAAGCAACAAGGATGTCACCATCATCCCGATCGCCATCGGTTATCATCACAGTGACCATAAAGAACAGTTCATCAGGGAGGTGATCACTCGTTGGGAAGAGGAGACCGGCATACGGGTTCTCGGGAAGGAGTTCTCTCCGATCATACAGCTACTAGAAGAACTCACTGACAAGACTCTTACCATTCTTGAAGAGTTCTATCAGATCGAAACACAGCTTCGAGCAGAGGATAGGATCACATCGATCTGTGAGGTATCATTACAGACAGCAGAGAAGATGGCAGGACTGGAGGCCGAGGGTAGCTGGCTTGACCGACTATTTCGTGTGAGGTATACCGGAGCCTATGCCATAAGACCTGATGATCATGATCCTGAAGCACTTCCCCCTCTTGGTAGGTCTATCGAGGATCTTGATGCCATGCAGGCCCATATCTATCTCCGCCACTCGCAGATAGTCGACGTACTAGAGTATCTTGATCCCTCCTATATCTACCCGGGATGCTCTCTTGGAAGGTGTTGTGAATATGTCCTTGACCTTCTCGATATCATAAACAGGATGAAAGGCGGCAATATCAATACCCGCTATACCCCCAAGGGCAAAGAGGCTGCCCTGTATATCGGAGAACCGATGAACCTATCAACACTACTTGAAGGCACCGATCTCACTAGGAGACAGCGGCTAGATTATATCACCGATTCTTCTCAGTACCTGCTTCAGCAGGTATCTGAACAGCTCGAGGAGGTCTGGGAGAGGGAGTTCACACCTTCAGATGTCCAATAGTCTCAGCCATATAGAGAGTATGATAGTCTCCATCCTTATAATACTTATCGAGCGAACTGTCAGTCTGGGAACTGTCCATCACTGAGGTGTTCACCGTCATTCCGAACAGATGCTCCCCGGGGATAGCCACATAGGGGATATGCTCCTCACCATAGTACTGGACTGGGAGATTACAGATATCGAACTTGTCATAGTCTCTCCCCGACTTCGTACCACAGAAGGCCAACTCCTTCTTGAACTGTCGACTTTCAGGGATCGTCACGGAGAAGAAGGGATTCTCCTCTATGAAGGAGAAGGTGTGACGGGAAGGTCTCACCCCAACAGTCATCACCTCTCTTCCCCAGAAGAAGCCAACCTGGAACCATCCTATGGTCATGGTATTCACCCCCGTCTTAGAGGCAATCGTCAAAAAAGCCCCTCTTCTCACCTGTTCCATCAATTCGTTATATGCAATGTCTATCATATGTATTCCCCATCAAGTTCTATTGATCTCATAAAGAGTCTTAAGATCATCCAGATTATATCACAGCGTGATAACTCGAGAAACTCCCTCAGCAGAAAGATCTCTCATCAAAAAAAATCAAGTGCTGAACCTTGACGGCAAAAAAAAGTTGTACTATAGTATTATTGTACTAAACCTTTAGTACAATAATACAAAGAAGGAGCCATTGCTGTTTTGACTGAAATAAGTTTACAAAGATTAGAATTCAGTCTCGACCCTAAAAGCGGAGTCCCTTTCTACAAACAGGTGATCCTGCAGGTAGAGATGGCCATTGCTGACCAACGGCTGACCCAGGGTGATCAGCTTCCGACCGTTCGGAGCCTTGCAGTGGACCTTCGAATCAATCCGAACACGGTTGCCCGGGCATATAATGAGTTGGAGATACGAGGGATCGTGACGACCCAACAGGGAACTGGCACGTTCATCAGTGACAAGCAGATCGAACTCACTGCAGTACAGAGAGAAGAGGTCCTTGCAGAGATGTCGAAGAGTTTCATCTCAAAGGCCTATTCGTATGGTTTCACCATTGAAGAACTCATCGACTATCTAGAGGAGCTTGGTCGTGACGGCGGCCAATAGGAGGAAGAAATTGATAAATATCTTTGAAGAGAAGAATAAACGAATAAAGAATATTCAAACGAAGAAACTGAATAAGGACTATTCATACCATGCACTATCTTTGCTGGTATTAGCGGTCTTCATTCTGTTGGGCATCGTCATCCAATTCGCTATCTATCCTGATAGTGATGTCCAGATCATCGTTGAGCTCTCAGTAGGGATCCTCTTCGGGGGGATCATTATGGCACTCTTGCCGCTTTGGGTGGTTACGGTATTACTCACGATAAGCCTATGGTTCTCTATCCTAGCAAATTTTGATCTCTCATTCACCGCTATGGCACTAGCAGGGTCTTTTGGGTTCCTACTCTCATCTTCTATCCAACTCATCTATCAATGGGACAAGGTCGTCATCCTGAGAATGGGACGTTTTAAGAAGGTCCATGGACCAGGACTATTCTTTCTCATCCCTTTTGTCGATAGGATAGCTGCATTCGTAGATACTCGAATCAGAGCTACCGACTTCAGTGCAGAGAAGACCCTGACCAAGGATACTGTACCGGTGCATGTTGATGCCCTAGCCTTCTGGATGATCTGGGATGCCAAACAGGCTGTACTTGAGGTCGAGAACTATGTCGATGCCGTCATCCTCTCAGCGCAGACAGCCCTTCGGGATGGAATCGGACAGCATGATCTGAGTTCCCTACTCTCAGAGCGAGATGAACTCGGTAAGAAGATTCAACAGAAACTCGATAAGAAGACCAATCCCTGGGGAGTCACAATACTCTCTATAGAGATCACTGAGATCATCATCCCCAAAGAATTGGAAGATGCGATGAGTAAACAGGCTCAGGCCGAGCGAGAGAGACAGTCTCGAGTGATCTTGAGTACTGCAGAGGTAGAGATAGCACAGAAGTTCGAAGAGGCTGCAAAGGTCTACGAGCATAATCCCACCGCTCTTCAATTGCGTTCGATGAACATGGTGTATGAGGGGATCAGACAGAATAACAGCACCCTGATGATGCTGCCCTCCTCTGCCTTGGATCAGATGAATATGGGAGGTGCCCTAGGCACGGCAGCGCTGCAACAGACACAGCAGCTAAAGAGTACGACAACCAAGAAAAAGACTACAGAGAAGGATTAAGAGGGAGGAACCACCATGATAAAGATTGAGAATGTCATCAGAGATTACCACGCAGGAGAAACAGTAGTACATGCATTGAGAGGTGTCTCACTGGATATAGATCAGGGAGAGTTCATCTCCATCGCAGGTCCTTCAGGCTCTGGGAAGACCACCTTGTTGAATCTGATAGGCTGCATAGATGCACTCGATGGAGGAGAGATCGAGATCAAGGGAGAGAAGGTCTCTACCATGGGAAAGAAGGACAAGACGAACTTCAGAAGGATCAACCTCGGGTTCATATTTCAGACCTATAACCTCATACCGGTATTGACCGCCTATGAGAACGTCTCATTCGTTTTGTCCCTTCTCGACATACCAGAGGATGAGGTGAAGAAGAGGACCATGGACCTGCTCAAAGAGGTGGGACTCGAAGGGATGGAACATAGAAGACCTTCACGCCTGTCAGGTGGCCAGCAACAGAGAGTTGCGATCGCACGGGCACTCATCAAGAACCCCGATATTGTATTAGCCGATGAACCTACAGCCAATCTAGATTCAAAGACTGGAGAAGACATCCTTAAACTGATGAAGCAGATGAACAAGAAACATAATACGACTTTTGTATTCTCTACACATGACAAGATGGTCATGGATTACGCAGATCGGCTAGTCTTGCTGCATGATGGACAGATCATGAGTGATGAAAGGAGGGCATGATGAAATTCCTCATCACTTTCGCATTCAAGAACCTCACGAGGTATAAAAGAAGGACTCTTATAACAGCAGGAGCTATAGCAGTCGGTATCATGATGTATATCTTCATCGATGCTATGCTCATGGGTGCTGAATATGAATCAGTGAGAAATCTCAAGTGGTATGAGACCGCATCAGCAAGGATACTCAATGATGAGTATTGGGAGAACCGCCAACAGTTACCCTTGGATCTGAGTATATCAGACCCTGATAAGATCATTGACAGGTTGGATGAGAATGGGATCATTGCAACGAAAAGGATCAGTATAGGTGGGGATCTGATCCTCAGCTCTCAGGAGTTCGGTGAGGATGGGAACCTTCCCGTCACCGTGACGGCAATCGATCCGAGCACAGACAATGAGGTCTTCCATTACGCAGATACGCTCATCGAAGGAAGATTCTTGGAACAGGATGAGGATGCGGCTCTGATCGGCTCCTGGTTCGCAGAGGATATCGGAGCGAAGATCGGTAGCTGGGTCACCGTACTCGCAAGAGGGAACGGGGGATTCTATGAGGCCATAGATCTTGAGATCGTAGGGATCCTCAACTGCCCCAACCCGAATGTGAATAGAACGCTTCTCATGATCCCCTTCGATACGGCAGACTACTATCTCGCGATGGATGGAGCTGCGACTGAGATCAATATCAAGCTCTCGGACCTCGCAGATGTCGATGCCGAGTTACCAGCTATACAAGAACTTCTCAATGGCGATGATCTCACCGTTATGAGCTGGACTGCCATGGCTAGGGACTATCTTGCCCTTGCTGAGGCAAAACGTGGGGGAACCGGGATGATCCTATTCCTGATCTTCATCATTGCCGCAGTGGGAATATCGAATACGATGCTCATGGCGATATTCGAGCGGGTACGAGAGCTCGGGATGATGAGATCCCTCGGCATGTCAGATGCGAAGATCAGAATCGCCTTCATGCTCGAAGCTGCCGGTATCGGTCTCTTGGGATCGATCATGGGAGTGATCCTTGGGATCGTTGCCGATTTCTTCATCATCAATGTAGGGATCGACTTCTCCTTCATCATGCGTGATATGGATATCGGCTACAGGATCCAGGGTATCTTCAGAGGTGCCTGGAATCCAGGAACGATCGTGATCGCCTTCTTCGCAGGGATCCTCATATCGACACTCGTAGCCTATCTGCCTACGAACCGGGCACTCAAGATGGATATCCCATCGTGTCTGAGACACCAGTAGGGAGGGAATGATGAACAAGAGACTGCTACATACAGCATTACGTAATATTTCACGAAACAAGAGAAGGACCATACTCTCAGCCACCGCTATCGCTGTCGCTGCCATGAGTATCGTCATGTTATTTGCCCTCATCACCGGTATGACCAATGATATGGCCTATAACCTGAAGAACTACTATACGGGTAATATTCAGATCCAGCATGAGGACTATGCAGAATTTGAGAGGTTCAATCCGATCCATCTCATGGTCGACTGGGAAGATGTGAAGCCAGCCTTGGAAGATATCGAAGGAATCTCTGCGGTTGTCGCACGAACCCAATTCCCTGTAAGCCTCTATATTGATGAGACAAACCACGGCGCCATTGGTGTCGGGGTGGACTTCGCAGATGAGGCGGCATACCATGATGTAGAGAATATCGTCTATGAGGGGAGACTCCCGGAGGATGGAAAGAATGAGATCATCATGGGTGGGACCCTTGCTCATGATCTGAAACTTGAGATCGGTGACAGAGTCACGATGCTCTCGACCACTGCATCTCGAGGGACTAACGCCATCACCATGGAGATAGTCGGTATCGCCTCTTTTCCGGTGACCAATATGAACTCCGCAGTATTCTGGATACCTCTCGATAGGGCCCAGTACTTCCTGAGAATGGATACCGGTGTACAGAGTGTCCTAATCAAGACAGATGAGGATGTGAAGGAGAAACGTTTGATCCCGATCATCGAGGAGGCTCTCCTCAAAGAGACTGGGACAACCTTTGCAGTAGACTCTTGGAAGGACATCAATATGATGTTCAGCCTGCTCAAGCTTGCCCAGAACGTCTACTACTTCGTCGGAATATTCTTCTTCCTGCTAGGATCGACTGTCATCATAAACACCACGATGATGGTGATCTTCGAGAGGATGCGTGAGATCGGGACCCTTTCAGCATTGGGGATGCATGGAAAGGAACTCGTCAGACTCTTCTTCTTAGAAGGGGTAGTCATCGCTACGATCGGATCATTCATAGGGGTGACCTTCGGGGTGGTGATCACCGAGATACTCGGTAGGGTCGGAATAGATTTTACCGATGCCATGTCCGGTATGGATTTTGAGATCTCCTCGATCCTCTATCCTGAGGTGAATATTCCCCTATCGATCTTCGTATTCTTCTATTCGGTCCTCATCGCATCATTGGCATCGATGATCCCATCGAAGAAAGCAGCAAAGATAGAGCCCGTAGAAGCTCTTCGGTATATTTAAGAGGTACAGCATGAAAATAAAGAGAAGACCACTAATGATAATGATCGTGATGCTCTGCATCGCTACCACCCTCAGTGCGATGACAGCGGAGCAGATCATGAGAGAAGCCGATGAACGGCAGACCTATGATTCTTCGAGATCATCAGGACAGTTCAAGATCAAGGACCGGTTCGGCACGAAGGTCAGCACCTTCGATGCCTGGTCAAAAGGGGCTGATGAGTCTCTCATAGAGTTCACCAGCGTCGCAGAGAGGGGCCAGAAGGTATTGAGGACAGAAGATTCTATCTATCTCTACTACCCTGATGCAGAAGAACTCATCAGGATGCAGGGCTCTGCCTTGAGACAAGGGATGCTCGGTTCTGATATATCCTATGAGGATATGACCGGTGGTAAGGATCGTCTATCACAATATGATATCGTACTCGAAGAGGACAGTGAGCTGGTCTTCGGGCGTGATTGCCATGTCCTGACCCTCACGGCTAAGACGAGATCAGTCCCCTATCCAAAAGAGATCGTTTGGATAGATAAAGAGAACTTCATCGTGATGAGAGCTGAATACTATACGAAATCGGGAAGACTGCTCAAAGAGATGGAGACCCTTTCTGTTGGGACCCTCTCAGGTATTGAAGTCGCCACAGAGACTCGGATCTCAGATAAGATGAAGACAGACACAGAGACGATCATGATCCTTGATGAACTCGAGGTGAACATCAGGATCGATGATGATCTATTCTCTCTCGATGAACTATCCTGGTAGGAGCGAAAAAGTGAAAAAGAGTCTGCTTCTTTTAGTACTACTGATCTCCATTTCCTCTGCGCTCTTTGCCGAGGGAACTCTCACTATGGACTATTCACTGTTCAATTCCGTATTGAGAACACGTGATGCAGCCAATGAACTCAAGTGGGCTGCTGCTGTGAGTGGGACAGCTCAACTCGCCTACAAATCCTCAGGGAACAAGAATGTGAAGAGCGAGATCTCTTTAGGTCTTAACTACCCTAACCCCCTGTTCGCAGGAACCGGCCAGGAATATATCTACCCTCTGCTCTCACTCGATAAGGCCTATATCAAGGCCCGATTCCCTGAGTTCAGACTCACAGCGGGAAAGACAAGACTCAGTTGGGGTGATGGCTTCGTATTCAATGCCGGAGATATCCTCTTCGATAGTGTGAGTGCTGCAGTGGACCTGACCTCCTCAGAGATCAGGACTGATACAGCATGGCTTGCCGCTGTGAATATCCCATTAGGACGATTCTCCTTCTTCGAGGCGATCGTTCTCCCTCCTACTGATGAACTACTCGAAGAGCTAACCCATACCTCAGCTGGTGGGAGAATATATACTACCTTGGATTCGTTGAAATTAGAGACAGGGTATATGTATAAGGGAGGAGATGCTGCCTACCACCAGTTCTATGCGGGGCTACAGGGTAATATCGAGGCAGACTGGTATATTACCGGAGCACTACAGCTACCTGCAGATGGGTCGAGTGTTACCGAGACCCTCCAAGATTCCTTCGATATCACCGCAGGACTGTTCTATCTTACCCAGTTCGACTCGGTGAGGACCCTCTCTTTGAGATTGGAGAGTCTGATCCAACCTTTCGAGAACTGGTCTGAGAGTTCTACCGCTGATGCACAATATGGGATACTCCTCTATCCGGAGATCAGCTTCACCCCCTCTGATACGACATCGATCTCTGTGAGATCCATCATCTCACCTATCGACGGTTCTGCACAGATCACGGCAGGAGGAAGTTGGAATGTCTTTCAGGGCTTCTCACTACTAGGATATCTCATAGGACAGGCAGGAGACTCAGATGACACCTTCTCCTGGTCCAATGAAACGGAGAACTGGACTTCTCTTGCCTGTATGATAGGCATAATTTATATCTATTGAAAGGAGGACCATGAGGTTGTTCGAGAAACTGCTTGATCGCTGGCTCCTGTACGCGGTGTTACTAGGTCTTGTCTTAGGAACCTTGATCGAGCCAATTCCAGAGATCGAAGCAGCGAACAGAGCCGCAGTGATCCCGCTGATCATCCTCATGAGTTCTACCATTCTCATATTCTTGCCCTTCTTCGGATATCGCCTCTATGCCCTCACAAGCGCATTAGTGATCATCACACTGATTGGGATCAACAGCTATTACCATCAAAGGATCTTCATCATCGATACGATACTCTTTTTGATCATCCTCTTAGGCTTGTGTTATGAGATCTTCGAAGGGGACAATCAGAAGAGTGGGATCACTTTCAAGGTCACGAACCTATTGATGATCGTACTCGGGTTCGTTGCCATGTTCTCCATTGATGCTTGGTATGGACCTGATTTCATCTGGTTCAGGATCTTACCACTCATCACTTCAGTTCTGATGATATCCTATCCTCTTACCAATCGTGTGACCCTTCGATTGATCAGTATCACCACCCTTCTAGTGATCATCTACCATACGATGATCACCTACCAGACGGAAAAGGAGCTGGTCCTACTTCTCATCAGTCTTCCCCATATCATCATCTGTTCTACAGCCCTTCTGAGATCGTTGAATCTACCGACCACAGAAGAGATAGCTATCAGGATAAGAGACTGGTACGAGTCCAGTAGTGAACCTCCCCTCGAGCTACTCGATACCTATGGTGATATCTCAGCAAAGATGACGATCCATCCCTGGGTCAGCAATCCAGAGAAGTTCATCCCTCGTCACTATCGAAAGGAGATCCTTCAGGGTCTCGACAGGATCTATACTAGTTGGGATGAGAAGAGGCACCAGTATTCAGGACACACAGACCTGCAACTCTGGATCTTTGACTCCTATATGGGACTATCAGAGATAGTCTGTGCCAAGGTCGAAAGAGCTGGGTATATCAAGACGAGTTATTTTGATCCAGTCCCCGAATCAAGAAGACTCTCAACACCTCCAAAGCGTATCACTTCTATCCTCAAAGACTATAGCTGGAGTTGTTTCGAAGTGATTGATAGGCAATATGATGATATTGATGATTTGACGAAGATGCAGATCAGAAGACTCAGACAGAGAGGTTATGAAGAGCGGAATGATGGACAGAGAGTATTCTACAAGGCTATTGATACGGTTTGGGTAGGACGAAAAAAATGAGCTAGGACACACAGGGATGTATCAAAGCTCAAGTATGTTGTTAGTAAAATCATCAAGATGATTTAATTTGCATAAGTTTAAATTGTTGCACTCACCATTATTGAATCAAACTAGCCATATGTCAAATAGTAATTGAAAAAACTGTTTACTCGGTAGATCATTGCTTATCATCACCAAACGGGAGTACAATTCCTACATGAAGATCACCCATAGAATCCACATCTTCTACTTCTCAGGAACCGGTAACACCTGGTGGTGTACTAAAAAAATAGAAGAAAGATTGATCGCTACCGGGAATGAGGTCTCCTGCTCGAGTATCGAACAGGTTACTAGAGCAGAGGTCGAAAGGATCATTGCAGCGGTAGATATCATCGGGATCGGATACCCGATCTATGGATCAGATCTCCCGGAACCCATGAAGATCTTCATCGATGAGGTCCTTCCCGAGACTGATTCAGTACGTATCAGATTGTTCACATTCTGCACACAACTCATCTACTCAGGAGATGGTGGCTATGTCTATAAAAAAGAGTTGAAGGCTAAGGGTTGGCCCATCTTCTCAGCCGTCCATCTGATCATGCCGAATAACATCAGTGTCACCGTCTTCCCGATATCCTCTACCAATGATCGGAAAAAGATCGATAAGAAGCTACTTCGGGCAGAGAAGAAGATCGCTCGTTTTACCAAGAGGCTCTTTTCAGCAACTCCAAAAAGACAGGGGCATACCCTCGGATCCTTCATGCTTGGGATCATCCAAAGAGGCCCCTTTAGATTAGGCTACAAGAGGCTTCAGAACGACATAACGATCGATCATGACAAGTGTACGAGGTGTATGCGCTGTGTGAAGATCTGTTCTGCTGGCAACCTCTTAGATATTGATGAGAAGATCACTGCGCAAGGAAACTGTATGCTCTGTCTTCGCTGCTATAACTACTGTCCGGTTCAGGCGATCGTATACTATAAGAGACCACATATAGAGAGCAGAGGCATCCCCTATAGAGGACCAGTCCCTGAGTTCAGACCTGAAATGATCTGTAAGAAGGATTCTAAAGAGCTACCTGGCTAAACAGATTTTCCACATCTTTCCATACATATACCTATGAGATACGGGTACACCGGTGTAGGATGAATGGTAAGAGACACTTAATGGAGACCACTTATGAGAACAACTACCTGGATTACCGTACCCACCTACTGGGGAGACAATGGAACTGCTGAGAACCCGGCAGATACCGGATCGTTCGACCACCCTACACCACTCGAAGGGCCTCAGACATTGGAGAGGACCATCAACAGTCTCTGTGAACTACCGCAGGAGTTCTCGATCCTCGTTATCCTTGCAGTGACACATAGGGAACTGAGAAGCAACGCAAAAAAGATCGTTAGGGATCTTCTACTTCCCTATGCTCAAAGGCAGGCTATCTATCTGGTGACTAGTGATGAGGTAGAGCATCTCCAAAGAGAGTTCGACCTTCCTGTACTTTCATTATTCTCCTATGGTAGCATCAGGAATGTACAACTCATCATCCCCTACCTTGCCGATTGCGAATATGTGGTAGCTATCGATGACGATGAGATCATAGAGGATAGACATTATCTCAAGAAGATCAACGACCATATGATCTCAGTCCCCCTGATGAAGGGACTCTCTGGGCCCTATCTCAATGAAGCAGGGGGCTACCTGCTCGATACAACAGCTGATTCAGTCGCACAACATAACCCCTTCCTGAAAAAGGGTCATCTGATCAATCTTGCAGTCACGAAGGCGATGAATGAACCTCTACAACCGCATAGATCTCATATCGCATTCGGGGGTAACATGATCTTCACGAGAGACCTTATCGCTAAGATCTGTCATGATGAGTTCATCTGTCGTGGAGAAGATTTCGATTATGTCTTGAATGCGATATCACGCGATATAGACTGGTACTTCTGTTCAGATATTCCCATCGTGCACCTACCTCCTAAGAAACTGGGAAAGACTCATAAAGATCAAATAGACCGCCTACTCGCAGATTTCAGTAGATTCCTCTATTCCTGCGAAAAGATCGAGCCTCTTGGGAGTCTAGACCTCGAACCCTATCCCGGACCATTCCTGAAAGATACAGAGACCCTGAAGGAGTACTGTATCGACACACTTTTGAATTCCACTCAGGATAAGATGGCAAGAACCGAAGCAGTGAGAATCATCGATGAGATACATCGCAAAGCTATCGGGATGAAAACCTCATATGAACGATATCGAAGAACCTGGGAAGAGAAACTTCAAGATACTACCCTGAAGGTGACTACTGAAGCTAAGATGACTCAATGGTTAAAGACCATAAGACTATAATTAATCGTTCATACACATATACTTATAAGATTCCATATTACAATACCAGAGAGATTATCATGCAATCTTATGAAATGTTTCATTTATTATAATGAAACTTCCTATTCTTTTATACTGTTTTTTGTATGAATCTTTCATACTTTTTATTGACTTCCTCCATTTTCGATGGTATCGTTCCTGTATGAGTGAACAAGGGAATCCCACAGTAAAAGAACTTTCAAAACGTACAGGTTTCAGTGCAAGCACTATTTCTAGGGTCATCAACCATCCGGAGTTAGTCAATCCCGAAACAAGAAAAGCTATATTAGAACATCTCGAAAAAAGTGATTTCACTCTGAAGAAGCATCACAAACGTAACAAGCAGATCATTGGTCTCACCTTCTCTGATGCTCAATCACTCTTCACCTGTACCCTCATGAGTGCTATAGAGAAACAGTTACAGGGCACTCCCTATCAACTGTTACTCTTCAATCTTGAGAAGAGACAGAACGTTCATCACTACTTTGCGAATCACCTTGATTATCTTAATAAGGTCGATGGCCTGATCTTCAGTGCTTCACTTCTTGATAACGAGGGTTCTCAGTTCTTCAAGAACCTTGATATACCCGTCGTTCTCATGCAGTCTCGTTGTGAGAATGAGAAATCGATAAGTACGAACAACTTCATCGGAGGACAGGATGCTGCAAGATTCCTAGTCTCTCGAGGCTACAAGGATATAGCCTTTGTAGGATGGGAACCTGATGATGAACATATCCATGACAGATATATGGGCTTCACTTCTGCGCTAATACAGGCAGGCAGGCCCCTTCAAGAACAATATTACCAAAGAGCTCCCCTATCTTCGAGTGGCGGTTATGAAGCGACTGAGAGGCTCATGTCACTAAAGAATAGACCAGAGGTCATCTTCTATGGTTGTGATGATATGGCAGCTGGAGGCTACCGTTATTTACGAGAGAGGGACCTCCGCGTACCTCAGGATGTTGGCGTGATGGGCTTCGATGATCTCTCTATCGCAGAGACACTTGGACTCACCACCATGAAACAGTTCGTCACGAAGAAGAGCGAGATGGCTGTCAATTATCTCCTTGATCGTTTATCTGGCAAACTCACCTCAGTTGAGGATGATGAGATAAGCATCACCCCGAAATTGGTTGAAAGATCATCTGTAAGATGATCGAAGAATAGAAGATATACGGGGAAATTTCCCTATTCCCGTATGAATTATGGATTGGTTGGAAGGAAACATTAAGGCATATAACATAATACACTCATTTCTTACAACTGATAGTTAAACCATAAGGAGGTTTATCATGAAAAGACTGTCAAGAATCATGACAGTAGTGCTCATCACTATGTTACTCGTACCTTTCGCAGTATTCGCTCAAGGTGATACAGAGATGGTCACTGAAGAGACAACAGGACCTGTAGCGTTCGAATTCTGGTCAACAGAGACTCAGTCCGACCGTCAGGCTACCATTCAGGTATTGATCGATACGTATGAAGCACTCAATCCAGATGTTTCAATCAAACTCATCCCCGTGGATGAGAATGATATGGCTGCGCAACTGCAGACCGCATCTTCAGCAGGAACCCTACCAGCCATGATCGAGATCGGTGCTGAGAATGCTGTTGCCTTTGGTGTTGATGGACTTATGAATGTTGATGCTACTCAAGCTCTGATCGATAGAGTCGGTGCTGATTCATTCTATGAAGGTGCTATGAAACTCGTTGAGAGTGAAGATGGTGAACCCTATGCACTTCCCTATCATGGTTGGGTACAGGGTATCTGGTACCGATCTGACTGGTTCGAAGAGGCTGGTCTAGAGGCTCCTGACACCTGGGAGAATATTCAGAAAGCTGCAGAATATTTCTACAAACCAGCTGAGAATCAGTATGGTATCCTTGTAGGAACAAAACCTGAGAACTATGCGGAACAGTGTTTCACTCCATTTGCTATGTCTAATGGTGCAAGATTGTTCGACAGTGATGGTAACCTCATATTCAACTCTCCTGAGATGAAAGAGGCTGTAGAGTTCTATGCAGAACTTGCAAAATATAATCCTCCAGGACCACAGACATGGAGAGCAAGAGATTACTACCTTCAGGGTAAGATGGCGATGTTCTTCTATTCAACCTATATCATGGACGACCTCTCTCTTGCAGAAGTAGCAGCAGGATCTCTGACAGCAGAGAACTTCTCAGATCTAGCAGGAAAGGATTTCGATCCTGAGTTAGTCGATCATACCAAGATGCAGCCACTAATCACAAATACTGAGACAGCTGGTTATGGTGTTGTAGTAACTATGGGATTGATCAATCAGCCAGATGAAGCAAAGACACAAGCTGCAGCTGATTTCCTCAGATACCTCTATACTCCTAATGCCTATATCACCTTCCTGCATATGGCTCCTGGTGGAATGAACCCTGTCATCAAAGGTATTGCTTCAAATGCAAGATACCAGAACGATCCTAAGGGAATCTTCAAACATTATGGACCAGAGAAGATGGCTGAGATCAGTGAAGGTATGAATGATATCGTATCTTTCAGTATTGTTGATGGAAAGAAGATCAATGCTGCAACTGAAGTGACAACACAGCAAATCATTCCTCAGATGCTCTATAAGATCACCCAAGAGGGTATGGATGTAGACGCAGCAATGGCTTGGGCAGAGAAAGAGATGAAAGCTCTTCTTGACTGATCCACGGTAAACGAAAAGGGTTTACCTAAAGACATGGGAACATGCTCTAGGTAAACCACAAGTATCAGGCAAAGCCTGCCGATTTTGCAGACCGCAGGCTTTGTCTATTAGTTCTCTAGACATTATCACAAACACTGTGAACTTCACAATATCTGTGATCAGGAGATGTTATGCAAAAGCACTTAACATTAGAACAGAAAGATGCTCGTCTAGGCGTGAAGCTCGTACTTCCGGCCCTATCGATCATACTCCTCTTAATACTCTATCCGGTCGGGTATAATATATATCTGAGTTTCTTCGATGTGACTATGACCGGACAAAGTACCTACATCGCATTAGAAAACTATACATCGGTATTATCCGATCCTACTTTCTGGAAATCAGTAGCGACCACCTTCACCTATGTCATCTTCAGTACGTTTGGAACGACGCTCTTCGGTCTTATCGTCGCTATGGTAATGAATAAGAAATTCCCGCTGCGGTGGCTAGTACGTTCAATCATACTACTACCCTATGTAGCTCCAGTAATATCAGTAGTCTTCGCTTGGCAGTTCTTCTTTGATCCTGTTAATGGGATCTTCATGCACTTCATGGTCGATGTTCTTGGAATATATGATCAGAGATTCAACCTCATAGGTTCCCCCTCGTATGCCATCTGGGTAGCTATCATCTTCAGTATCTGGAAGAGTTTCCCCTTTACCTATCTCATGTTGCTCTCCAGACTTCAGACGATCGACAAGAACCTCTATGAGGCGGCTGAGATCGATGGATGCGGACCTGTGAGAAAATTCTTCAGTATCACATTACCTGAGCTCTACTTCGTTATGGGATCCATCGTACTCTTACGTTTCATCTGGAACTTCAATAAGTTTGAAGATATCTATCTTCTCACTGATAATGTCAAAGTCCTATCGATCTACACCTATTTCAAAGCCTTCACCGGTAATATGGATCTAGGGCAAGGTTCTGCACTGGTAGTCATCCAGTTCGGCCTTTTGATCGGACTTATACTATTGTATGTAAAGAAGGTGCTAAAATGGTAATACATAAGAATATCTTTAAATCTATCGGATTCTTCCTTCTGGTCATGTTCATAGTCCTCTTCAGTCTCTTCCCCTTCCTTCAGATGCTCTCCACATCGCTTAAACATTCCTGGGACTGGGGTAACCCCTCTCTCATACCGGCACAAGTGAACACAAGTGCCTATAAGGAACTCCTGAATATTGGACAGGATGAGAAGGACCTTCCTGAATCAGTCAGGATACTACTAGAGGAGACTCCAGACCTTACGGAGGCTCAGAAGGAATCCATCATAGCCAAATTCAAAGATTCCGGGGACATCTTCCCCTTCATGAAGTATTTCAGGAACTCCCTTGCATTTGCGACTACGGCTGCCTTCATATCTTTGATCATTGCGATCTTTGGGGCCTACTCTATCAGTCGGATGAAGTATCGTGGTCAGAAGCTCATTCAGAGAGGAGTCCTGTTCGTCTATATGGTCGGGGGTATATTACTTCTGATTCCCCTATATAAGATATCTGTTGCTATCGGGCTTGCAGGTACTGAACAGGGAACTGTCGTATCGTTACTGATCATCTATATGGTCCAGACGCTACCAGTATCACTCTATATGCTGGGAAATACCTTCAGAAGCATCCCCTTCTCTATTGAAGAAGCCGCTTTTGTAGAGGGATATACTAGGATCCAGACTATCTGGAAGATCATCATTCCTCTATCGCTTGGAGCTCTTGCCACAGTATTCGTTTACTCCTTTATGATCGCTTGGAACGAGTATCTTTTCGCTTCGGTATTCTTGAAGTCTTTCAAAGATCTCTTCACCTTACCAATAGCTCTGAAGGCTCTCTTTGTCTCAAAGAATGCTATCTGGGACAGAATCATGGCAGCATCGATGCTGACAGCTATTCCGGTAGTCATCCTGTTCATGCTCGTTCAGAAGTATCTAGCTGGAAATATGTCCTCCGGTGGAGTAAAAGAATAATATCATAAGATAAGGATTTACCATGGGTAAAACACATGAATCTGCCCTTTACGATGATCTAAGATTCATCTATGGCAGTCAGACAGCAAAGCAGTTCTTACCGGATTTCATGAAGAGACTTACCGCTCTGCAGCAGATAGCTGCAGAGCGTAAGATCATCCCACATGAACTCGACCAAAGAGATGCCATCCTCATCACCTATGGGGATATCATCCGTCCTGATGATGAGAAGACCCCCCTTCAGGGACTCTTCCATTTTATACATCAATTCATAAAGGATTCGGTGAATACTATTCATATCCTCCCCTTCTGTCCCTATTCCTCAGATGATGGCTTTTCAGTGATCGATTATCGAGAGGTCGATAAAGCCCTCGGAACATGGGAGGATATCAGAAAGCTAGGTTCAGAGCACCGTCTGATGTTCGATCTCGTGGCCAACCATGTCTCGAGAAAGAGCAACTGGTTCAATGACTACCTCAAGGGAAGACCTCCCTATGATGCGTTCTTCATCGAGGTAGACCCGAAGGAGGATCTCTCCTCGGTATTCAGACCGAGAGCACTACCTCTCTTGACAGAGATCGAGCATTCTCTTGGGGAAAGACATGTATGGACTACTTTCAGTGATGATCAGATAGATCTCAACTATAGCAACCCAGCCGTACTCCTTGAGATCATGGATATCCTGAATGAGTATATTGGGAATGGTGCAGACCTGATCAGACTCGATGCGATCGCTTTCATCTGGAAAGAGCTCGGAACAAGCTGTATTCACCATCCAAAGACCCATAGGATAATCAAACTGATCAGAAAGATGCTCGATGCCTCAGGTTCTGGAGTACGATTGATCACCGAGACGAATGTACCTCATGAAGAGAATATCTCATATTTCGGGAATGGTTTGGACGAGGCTGCCATGGTCTATAATTTCCCCCTACCACCACTCACCCTACATGCTTTCATGAAAGGTGATGCGACGATCCTTTCACAATGGGCTCGTACGCTTGAGTTCCCATCTGATGAGACGACCTATTTCAATTTCCTCGCCTCTCATGATGGTGTGGGACTCATGCCCGCAAGTGGTATTCTTCCCGGTGACGATATAACCCTTATGGCCCGATTGATCATTGAGAATGGTGGGTATGTCTCCTATAAGAACAATTCTGATGGTTCAAAGAGTCCCTACGAAATGAATATGAACTATTTCGATGCCCTCTCGATCGCAGGGGAGACCCCCTATGAATCGAGACGATTCATAGCCTCTCAATCGATCATGTTAGCACTTCGGGGAGTACCGGGAATCTATTTTCATAGCCTTATCGGATCGAGAAATTGGAAAGAGGGGCCTAGTATGACCGGGATGCCAAGATCTATCAATAGAGAAAAACTCTCTCTTGATTCGATCACTACGGAGTTGACCGACTATCAAAGTGAGCAGCATCAGATACTATCGCGATACTGCAATCTCTTGAGGATACGAAATGAGCAACGGGCATTCTCACCACATGCCCAACAGGTGATCCTCATAAGTCCCGATCCATCCCTGTTCATCGTAGGAAGGATCACAGGAGACTGCCAAGAGGCAATCCTGAGTATCACGAACGTCTCAGGTAAGACAATCGGATCGATTCAGATCGGAGTGTTATTCGAACGACTACTCGCAGGTGCGACCCTTGAGGCTCTCACTTGTGAAGAGATCCCCTCGGAGATCGAACCCTATGGTGTGATATGGATAAAAGGAACTATTTGACTGATGAAAAGACGATGTACTATAGGAATGATACATTACAAGATCATGGGAACCGATGGGGTATCCCTAGAGATGAACAAGTGGAAGAAAGTCCTCGAGGATGCAGGTCATACCGTCCATCTTCTCGGAGCAGAGGTGGGTGATGATGCGAAACTCATCCATCCCGCTCTCCACCATACCAGTATTATTGCCAAGAGACTCTATCATTACTCATTTGTAGAACCTGTAGGATTCAATGATGAAGAGGAGTATCGAGAGGTTCTCTATGAGGAGGCAGGTAAAGCTGAAGAAGTCTTAACACGATTCATCGAAGAGCATAAGATCGATCTTCTCATCCCCCAGAACATCTGGTCGGTGGCCATGAATCCTGCAGTCGCTATAGCTATGGAGAGAGTCGCCAAACGATTCTCTCTTCCCGTAGTAGCACAACATCATGACTTTTACTGGGAACGTCTTGGTGGTGCCAAGATATCCTCTCCTACTGCAAAGGAGTTAGTACAGCGATACTTACCTCCCCTAAACCCAGATTATAGACATGTGGTAATCAATACCATGGGTCAGTCTCAGATGCTGAACAGGCGTTCGTTAGAGTCGACGATCATTCCAAATGTATTTGATTTTGAAAGACCCACTTGGGTCATCGATGAGTATAATAGAGATCTTAGATCCGCTATAGGATTGGCTCCAGAAGATATCATGATCCTTCAGGCAACAAGGATCGTTGAGAGAAAAGGGATCGAACTTGCTATTGATCTGATTGCCAGGATCAATGCTAAAAGGGATCAGTTAGTAGGCACTACCCTCTGGGATGGTCGGACCTTCAAAGAAGATTCAGTAATAGTGCTCGTCCTCGCAGGCTATGCAAGTGATGATGCGACAGGTACCTATCAAAAAAGGCTCCTAGAGCATGCAAAAGAGAAAAAGGTGCCGCTCAAGTTCATCAGTGATTCTATTGGCCATGAAAGAGCGATCATAGAGGATAAGAAGATCTACAGCCTTTGGGACTCCTATGTCCATGCAGATCTCATAACCTATCCCTCCTATTGGGAGGGTTGGGGAAACCAGTTTCTCGAGGGGCTCTTCGCAAAGAGACCTATGGTAGTCTATGAATACCCTATTTTCATCTCTGATATCAAAGAACGTGGTTTCGACTATATATCTCTGGGATCCACTCACAAAAAAGATGATAAGAATGGTTTGATACGTATCTCAGCAGAGTTACTTGAGGTAGCTGCAGACCTGGCGATCTCCTATCTTACAGATGAAAAGATGAGAGAGACTGCCGTCGAGAAGAATTTCAAGATCGGGAAAGAGTTCTATTCCATGGAGGCCCTAAAGGGGTATCTACTTCCTCTCATTGAAGAGCGGTAGCCCCCTCCGATATACAGAAGGCCGATACCCTGACGTATCGGCCTCTCTTTTTACAAACTAAAAAACCTATTCGAAATTCACCACAGGTGCATCTCTCACCTCATCTGCGATCTCGAAGTAGTCCTGTTTCTCTAGACCGAGAGTTCCCGCAACTATATTTGCAGGGAACATGCGGATCTCCGTGTTGAAGATCTTTACAGAATCATTATAGTTCTTTCGTGCAACAGCAAGACGGTTCTCAGTTCCCGCAAGCTCATCCTGCAAGTTCAAGAAGCCAGTATCGGCCTTCAGATCAGGATAGGCCTCAACGACCACGAGTAACCTAGATAATGCTGAATCAAGCTCTGATGAGGCTGCAGCAGTCTCTGAGACACTATTTGAACCACCTAGCTTACTTCTTGCATCAGCGATGGCTGTGAACACCTCTTCTTCATGACTTGCATATCCTTTGACAGTATTCACCAGATTCGGGATAAGATCATATCTTCTTTGCAGCTGATTCTCTACTTGGGCCCACTGACCTTCGATCTCCTGCTCCATTCGTACAAGTGAATTCCTTGTCGAGACGAACCATGACACACTGATCACCAGTATCAATATGATCACAGCCAATACGATCAATCCAATAATTGTTCCTTTTTTCATACGTTATCTAACTCCTCTTGTTAAAATCCTCGAGAGGCTCCACCGCCTCCAAAACCTCCACCGCTGAATCCACCGAAGCCACCGCCACCGAAGCCACCGCCCCTACCGGAAGAGCCGAAGCCTCCACCATAAGAACGACCTCTTCGAGAGGATCCTAAGAACAGGAGAGGCCATAGCCTCATCCGACCAAAGATCATGAAGATGACGAAGATCACCGTGAAGATCGATCCTATGATATCTTCTAGGGAATCATCACTCTCTGAGCTAGCATAGGATTCGATATCTGAGATCTCAAGGGTAAAGTCTCTCTTTTCTGCAAGGGTAGCAGCTATCGCTTTGGTTCCCTCTGCCATCCCCTCTGAGAAATCACCATTCTTGAAGGGGGGAAGAACATAGCTATCGAGGATACGTCCGACGAGTCCATCAGGAAGATCTCCCTCTAATCCATACCCGACCTCTATCCGAACCTGTCTCTCTTCGACTGCCAATAGGAACAGCAGACCTGTATCCTCTTGACTATCACCGATCCCCCAGGCATCTGCAAGTTCATAGGAGTACTCCTCAATGGAATTACCCTCCATACTCTCCACGGTCACTATCGCGATCTCGATATTCCCGGAGTCATCGAGGGCCTTTGCAACAGCCTCGATCTCAAGTTCCTGAGAACTGGTGATGACCTGCGCGAAGTCACTGACATAACCGGTGGGGGCAGGAAGTGCCGCAAAAGAGAGGGCTGAGACTAGGATGAGAATAATTGACAGGAACAGTGTTCGTCTAACTCGTGAATTCACCTGCATCTATAGCCTCCACCATCTTCATATATTGTTCGGTCAGATCTGTGATTAGAGAGTTCATCTCTACATGAGTATCCTGTTTCAGTCTAAGATCCAGAAGGATCCTGAAGGATGAACAATCGACTTTCACATGCTCCTCAAGGCATTGAATCAATTTATAGAGGTCCAGTGATGAACATCCATCAGACTGAGCATTATAGAGTCGTAATACGGCCCTGAATAGAGGGATCTGTCGGCCACTCCAGGAGAGGACCTCTCGTTTGAATATCTTCTCATCTCGAGAGGTCATGAGAATGATCTGTTTGAGAGAGTTCATCTCTCCTCTGAGCATCGTCTCTACCTGATGACGAATATTCGACTTCCCGATCTTGAGAGAATCGAGCATCGACTCCCCATACAGTAATCTCATTGTCGCCTGGATCTCCTGGTATTCAACAGGGAAGACATCTGAACTCGTTTCGAGTTCTTTCTGCGATAATATATGCGGAGTGATCCTGAAATCGATCAAACCTTTCTTACCCTCTTTTGAGAGTTTGAGCATCTCATCCACTGAGGACTTCCCAACAATGATGAGGATATTCACATCAGAGACTCTTTTCACAAAGCTTCCGGTCGCAGCACTCCCATAAAGGCCTACCATCTTCAGATTATCGCCAAAGACATGCTTTATGATCGGCAGTATCTCATCTATTGCCTGTTCTATGAATTGTTCGGGATTCGTTTCCCTCATACATATACCTCCTGATGATATCGAATCATTCAGTTTTAAAGATACTACATTCAGAAACCACAGGCTATGAAAAAATCATGACAGATTGCTAACAATCTGTTATTTATCAAAGGGGTCTATGATGGAGATATTGAGTGATTCAGCCAATTCTTCACATAAATCAAGTTTATCACCGAGTAGGTGAGCATCATGAGAGTCAGAGCCGATGACCACCTTCACCGGATAACTTGCAGCGAGTTCCCAGAAATCAAAGTTCGGATACAGAGAATCGCCTATCTCATCAAGTGAATAGATAGAACTCTTTCGCAGACCATTCGCGTTGATCTCTAAAGGAAGATCGGCAGCAACTGCCCCCTCTATGATATCTTTTGCTAATGAGATCGCATTGGCATCCCAACTCCTATATCCAGAGAAGATCACATCAGGATGTCCCATATAGAGAAAGAGTCCAGAGGAAAAGAGATCCTGACAATAGGTAGAATAGGCAAGTAAACCTTTGACATCCTGAAGTTCTGAGGGCCATACCCACTGTCCATGGGACTTGATCCAATGGGGAGAACCTATGAGGTACTCGAGTTTACCACTAGAGAGGATCTCATCCTTAAAATAGGAGTGGTACTCTTTGAGATATTCGACCTCTCCTCCAAGAGAGATCTGAAGCTCTGGTGACTCCTTTATCTGATGATCTCTGACGTTATCGATATATTCAGGGAACGCCTCATCATCCATATGTGCATGGACCCATCTATCATGGGGGAGAGGGATATGTTCGCTGAAACCGAGTCTCTTCATCCCTATTCGTTTTGCCTCTGAAACATATTCATCTATGTCACCTGTGGCGTGCTTACATCTATAGGTATGCGTGTGGTAATTATAGATCATTGTAGATTTCATCTTCCTTTGTTAGTTGGTTCTCTATACCGGTATGTCCTTAACACCATCAAGGATCAAGCCTGGTCGGTAGGCAAAGCGCTTCACCGTCTCTTTCGAAGACACCCCGGTCAATACGAGTACGGTATCGATCTCAGATTCAATACCTGAGAGCATATCGGTATCCATCCGGTCCCCGATGATCACCGTCTCCTCTCTCTTACAACCAAGAATCTTCAAGGCATTTCTCATCATAAGGGGATTTGGTTTCCCTACGAAATAGGGAGTCACTCCAGTAGCGAGTGCTATGGGGGAGATAAGAGCCCCAGTCGCAGGCATGATTCCCTTCTCGATCGGTCCGGTCAGATCAGGATTCGTCCCGATAAGCCGGGCACCCTTCTCTACAAGATTCACCGCACGGGTCAAACTCTCCAGATTATAGGTCCTTGACTCTCCCACCACCACATAGTCTGGATTCATATCATTCATCGTGTATCCAGCCTGATACATCGCATTGATCAATCCTGCCTCGCCGATCACATAGGCACTCCCATCAGGAATCTGTCTTTGAAGGAACATCGCCGTTGCGAGTGCTGAGGTATAGAAATGCTTCTTATCGATAGAGACGCCCAATCGAGCGAGTTTCTGTTGAAGCTCTAACGGAGACCTCTCGCTGGAGTTGGTCAGGAATAGGTATTGCTTATCATTATTCTGTAACCAGTCTATGAACTCAGGTACACCATCGAGTAGTCGATTCCCATGATAGATGACTCCATCCATATCACAGATGAATGCTTTCTTCTCTCGTATCTCTTCAATATTCGCACCAATCATCTTACTATCCTTTGTAATGAGTATATGTTTATTATACTGAATCTGAGAAAAAAACCTAGATGGAATCTCTTTGGGATTCATCGTTTTTTATCTATTTGAGGTTAGAGATTCCTATGGTATAATTTATAGATGCAGCAAGAGAATGCAACGAAGAAATCTATACAGGGCCTATCGAAGACCTATATACAAACAATCACAAGGGTCATGCTTCTCACACAGATCTTTATCACCATTCTTGTAGTGGCGAGTACCCTATTCATCTATATTCAATCCATGGAGAAACAGATTCAAGAACAGACTGAATCGGTGAAGACCCATCTATTTGAAGAGAAGAAAATAGCTATCAAAGATCTCGTTGACAGCATCGTTCAACAGATAGAATCTGATCTTTATCAAGCTGATGGCTTTGCAGAAGAACTCACAATAGAAGAGTTGAAAGAGTATTATACAAATCGTATTCGAGCCATCTCCTTATCAAACGACGGGTATATCTGGGTCAACGAGATCCTGGATTATGATGGGGGTGAAGACTATGCGTTTAGAAGAGTTCACCCGAATATCCCAGAAAGTGAAGGCATGCTCTTATCTACTAATCTTACCGATATTGATGGCAACCTACCCTATTTGATAGAATTGGAGGGAGTAAAAGCGAATGGGTCACTTTTCTTCTCCTATTGGTTCAAGAAAAAGGGTTCTACGATCAACTCAGAGAAGATCACCTATGCGAGGCTTCTTAAGGAATTTGACTGGATCATCGCTACTGGAGTCTATTATGATGATATGGATCTCTTAGTGGCTGAAAGAAAAGCTGTTCTCACTGAGGACATGCAAAAAAGTATACGAATCGTATTTCTATTCTGCCTACTTTTCAGCGTTATCGCTATCCTCATTGCGATCTTCATTTATAAGAAGATTCGTAGTATGCTTCTTGGCTACCATAGTGCTCATGAAGCCTATCAGGCAGAGCTGAAGAACTATTCTAACATCCTCGAGAAGAGGGTCAAGGAACGTACCGCAGAGATAACAGAGGTGAAAGAACTCTATCAAGACCTCTATAACAATTCCCCCGATATCTATTTCTCTGTAGATTATGCTAATGGGATCATCATTCGGTGTAATAATCAGTTGATTGACTCCCTTCCAAGAGACAACTTTCCAGTGATCGGTAATTCCTGGCTAGACCTCTTCTATCATACTGACCATAGAAAACTCATCGAAGCCTCAAAAGTATTGATGAAAGAGCAGAAGGTCTACAATATTAAGGCCTTCATGTATCATAATGAATCAGGATTGATACCCGTTCAGATGAATCTCCGGACTATCTCCAATGAGGAGACCGATCGACCGCTATTTCAAGCGACGGTCCAGGATATCTCCTATTTGACAAAGATCGAAGAACAGAATCGATCCCTACAAAAAGGTATAGAAGAATCAAGGAGCCTTGAAGCTCTCGGGACCTTAGCAGGTAGTATAGCCCATGACTTTAATAATCTCCTTGTTCCGATCATGGGGTTTGCGGAGTTAGGGACGATTGACAGTAGTGACCCCACAACGAATCAGGAATATTTCAATCAGATCCTATCCATATCACAAAAGGGCTCTCAGATCACGAAACAGATACTGTTATATAGTAAACATCATACACTCCTACCAAAGATGACAAATATCAATTCGATCATCAAGAACTTTAAGAAGACTCTTGATTTCTATGTGGATCCACCTAAACTTCTTAAGCTAGACCTCGATAAAGACCTTCCTCAGCTATCGATCGATCAGACTCAGTTCGAACAGATTCTCTTGAACCTGATCATCAATGCCAATGATTCGATCGAAAGCTCTGGTACCATAACCATAAGCTCCACAGTACAGCGCTATGAACAGCATAATGAATATGAATTACCCCTCTCAGAGTATGTCGTCATCGAAGTCTCCGATACGGGTAGAGGTATCCCTTCTGAATATCTTTCGATGATCTTCGACCCTCTCTTCACCACAAAAGAGTTTGCTAAAGGAACGGGGCTTGGACTCGCGACCTGCAAGAGGATCATGAAAGAACACCAAGGTAATATTACTGTGACTTCGTCACCCGAGAAGGGAACCTCCTTCAAGTTGCACTTTCAGGTCGACCCAGTTGATTCCTTAGAGAATGTAGAGAACCTGACCTCTGAAGAACTAGCAAAAAATTATTCCTTCCAGGGAAAACATATAGTAGTCGTTGATGATGAAACTTCGATTCTTGATCTTTTACACTCGATCTTGAGTCGCTATGGGGGCATCGTTCATACTTTTAGTGATCCAACTCAAGCATTGACCTTTGTTGAGACTCAACCAGAGTTATCACTAGTCATATCTGATATCCTGATGCCAAAGATGGATGGGAGAGAGATGGTATTGACTATTCATGAACTAAAGCCGGACCTTCCAGCCCTATTTATGACAGGATATGCGAATAATCATACGATAAAGATCGATTCTCCTATCATCTATAAACCCTTCAGTATTTCAGACCTTATCATGAAGGTACACCAGATCCTAGGTTGAGATTAAGATATATAGATGAGATATCAAACCTCTTGTTCACTATACTGTGGAAAATTCTCTTAATGGGTATCTGTATCTACTAAAAATAGCTCATTATCTTGGATCAACTCAAGCAGATACAAACCTCCCGGCAGCTGAGGATATAATCTCAACAGGGTGTTCACTGCAGCCCTCTGAGCAGTCTTTGCCAATATCTCTGTTACTAGTCGATAGAGAAAATAGGGAGTCTCCTTAAGTAAAGAGGCATCTAATCCGACCTTTACGAGCTTCTCGATACTTGCTACAGTCTCAGGTCTTCTTGTCTGATCACAGGTCCCAAGATGATCACATATCTTGATATCTTCCCTCCTGCGTGCCTCATTAAGAGTTTTGATGAGCTCCTTGTAATCATACAGACGTTTTCGTTCTACCTTGAGGATAGTCGCAGCATAATCAGAGAAGAGCATAAGCTCTCTACGATCAGTAGAGGACCTCTCAAGCTTCAGATCATTGACTGTAGGGGTTCGTCCCTTTTGACCCTTTATGTGAAAAGCTTTGAGACTATGTTCTAATGATTCTTGTGCAGGATCACCCGCTTGATGTTCAGTGAAAAGACGCTCAAGTCTCAAGTCTTTCTTGATATAATAGGAATCCCCCTCTATAGCGCCAAAGCATCTTAGTGTATCAAGATAGCCAAGTTCTCTGAGTCCACGGATGGTCTCTTTATTGAAATCTAGGACTCCACCAAGAGAGCTCGTATTCTTTATATAGACTGTCTGAGTACCTATGAAGTTGAGCTTATGCTTGATACCCACACCCGAGATATCGACTACGATGATCTTATGATAACCACGCCTTCGTGCCATCTGATAGGGTATACTGTCATAGACTCCACCGTCGATGTATTTATGACCATCGATCATCGGACGTTCGAACCCCGGAAAGGCCGATGAGGCAAGCAAATATGAGGTAAGAGACCCCTTAGGCATCTGATCAAGGAATATTTCCTGGGGTTTTCTCGTAGTGATGTTTATCGTGTTGATCCCGAAATCATACCCACTATTTCGTATAGCCTCTTCTGAGATCCAAGTATTGATCATCTCTCTGAATGGAGAGGTATCAAGACCTCTCTTTCCGATGAATGTATGGAGAGCCTTACGATAATCCTTGAAATCTCCGGAGCTTAGTCTAAGCTCTCCATCTTTCTGAAAGGATTCTGGCAGTTTGATCACGTGGTCTATAGAGAACATCTGTGTCGCTTTAGCAAGGACCTTCGCATCTCCCGTCGCAATGGCAGCACCAAGGACAGCACCGATCGAAGTTCCGATGATCGCTTTGATTGGAATATTCAACTCATCGAGGGCTCTCCAAACACCTAGGTGGTAGGCACCCTTTGCACCACCCCCACTGAGGACTAGAGCATAACCTTCATCCTGTAACATCGCTTTTTCTCCCATGATTAACTATATCACAGGATGTGGCTCCTCTTGTACCTAAAAGAAGTCCTTATAGACATCTAACAGATGCTTTTGCATATCTCTTAGATCTCCTGTTATCACGGTCTTCCTGAAGAGTTCATCAGAGAGGAATGAGGTAGTGATCTCTGAGAGGAGAAGTCTAATAGGATCTGGACAGGGATCAGGAGCAATGAGAAACAACATCCTACTCTTGGTAGGATCATGAAAATCTATCACTCCGGCATAGGGCTCTGAAACAGCCTTTGACTTACAGTGTAGCAGCCTAACATTATAATCTTCGAAGAACAGTGGACTGAGTTCCTCTCTGAGGAGGAAGTCTTCAGTCAGCAGCTCTATTGCAGCGGAATCTGAACCAATAGCCTCTGAGAGTTCCTGTATGATGATCCTGATGTCTTCCGAATGATCTAATGAGTAGATCTTGAATCTCTCGAGGAAACCAAAGATAGTCGAGAAGTTGGTGATCCCGACTTTTGGTGTAGCAGGAGTCTTTTGTTCAATAGCTTCCTCTTTTTCTGTGAGCTTCATCGATTCTACCGTTCTTAACACCTGGTGGGTCAGCATCTCCCTATTCAAGGGCAGAGAGATCAGTACCGAGGGCACACTGGTATTCTCTATGGGATAGGTAGTAATGATCAGATCTATCTTATTTGCCTCGATATAGGATTGCCTGATCTTATAGACCGCTGTAGCCTCGATAACATCAAGTTCATCATATTCCTTATCAATGATCGTCTTAAGGTAGATCGCAAGACCTATCCCCTCGAAGCAGCAGATAAGACAACGTAATTTATGTTTTGGAGGGTCAGTATGAGCCTGAGCGAGTGCATAGATCTGCATCAGTAGCGTCTCAGTATCAAGCTGTGTGAGTTCGACTGAGAAGTTCTTCATAAAATCCTCTCGGACTTTATGATTCTTACTCTCACTGTTCCATTGTCTCGGATAGGAAGAGCCCCACTCACCATGCCAGATAGGAATTTTCAACTGCTTTCTCAATATGAGAGAGGTGATCGTCACATGCAACATCCTCAATCCATAATCATCAAGATAGTAGTAGGTATTGTCCTGAAGGCTGAAGGTACTGATGAATTCAGATACCATATCAGTCACTCTGGGGTCTATAGGAAGTGGGAGCCTCTGTAGTTGTGAATCTGAAACATCCCCAATCTCCAATACCTGCAAGAGAAGTCCAAAGAACTGAATCTCTGCTGCCGGTATCCTACCACTGAAGACCCCTGCCAATAATCTCTTCAACTGTATCTCACCAATAGAGAGATAGTCTGCATGACAGAGTTCAACCTGTTCATGCTCCAAGAGGGCTCCGGATTTTATCCTGTGCAGCGTGATCTGCAGATAGAAATAGAGTACAGCCTCTGCAGACATCGTATAGTGGTATCCCAGAGATCTCTCGATATCAGAGATCTGGTTCATGATACGATCGCTGGTCTCGGGAAAATGGATCCGTTTCATAAGTAGTCGGAACTGATTGAGTTCAAGGGTATTCTTCTGGTCTTGTATGTTGTTATACAGATAGGGGATGATCGTATGGGAGGAGAACAATTTCGTGAGCACCTGCAGGAACTGCAGACGTATGGATAACTCATCACCAGCTAAGGCTATTCCCACACCTTTCATCCGGGAGATCGTGAAACCACTTTCTGCCAGCTCCACATCGATCTGATTCAGATCGTTCCAGATCGTTGTATCGCTGGCGAAAAAGGTCTGTGACAACTCCGAGATCTTAATCTCTCGATTATGGAAGATCAAATAGAGTTGACACAGTTTTTGTCTTATCTCAGGGGATAGATTCTCAATATAGGAATTCGGTGTATTAACAATTTCCAAAAGATCTTCAGGAGTCTTACCAAAGGTGATCACCTGTATCCCATGATTCGTTTTTCTTTCCAGAAGTGCACCGCGTAGGGAGAGCCAACTCTCAAGAAGATCTAGATCACGTGATACAGTTCTCTTACCAATAGAGAATGTGGATGCTAGATCTTCTATGCGAACGACTCCATCATAGGTAAGTAGGAATCGCAGTAACCGCTTCTGTCTATCTTTCATCTCAAGAGGTCTCGCTCCTGGAGGAATCGATTTAGTCGAGCTCTAATACCATCTGAAGTAGGTATTCTCAAGACCTCTTTTACGAGCTCCTGAGCATCTTCGGCCTTGATCTCTCGTAAGATATATTTCAGATCCGGTAGTTTTACCGGAGTTGCACTCAACTCCTGAACTCCTAACCCAACAAAGTATGGGAGAACTAGTGGATTCCCGGCAAGTTCTCCACAGATACCATTCAGTTTTCCCGCCTTATTCGCCTTTTTGATAACATGAGCGATCGATCGGAGAACAGCTGGATGAAACTCATCATAGTAGAGATCTACTAGAGGATTCCCTCTGTCAGCTGCCAAGGTATACTGAGTGAGGTCGTTCGTTCCAATACTGACAAAGTCTACGATCTCTAGGATCTCTTCGATCAGTTGAACCGCAGCAGGAGTCTCGATCATCACACCAAGAGTCAGGTTATCTGGTCCCTTCCAATCTAGTGCACGTTTTTCTTCATCGATCAGTGCATGGATTCGTTGAATCGGTTTTAAGGAGGCAACCATTGGGATCATCATACCTAGAGGACCTGCCTCACTGGCTATGAGCATCGCCTGGATCTGCGTCCGAAGGATATCCTCCTTCTCGAAAAGCAGACGAATACCCCTGACACCGAGGAAAGGATTGTCCTCTTGCGGTAATTGCCAATAGGGAAGAGGTTTATCAGCACCAGTATCAAGAAGCCGAATAATGACATTCTTACCACCCATAGCGGTAACAGCTGCCTTATAGACCTCTACCTGATGGGCTAGAGAGGGACTACTTGAACTTTCCATGAACAGGAACTCTGATCTGAACAATCCAATTCCATCAGCATGATACCGATTAGCAGACTCCACATCATGGAGGCCTCCGACATTCGCATACAAACCAACTTTCTTGCCATCAGCAGTGACAGATGGGAGTGACACGACCTGAAGCAGAGTCTCTCTCTCCTTTATCTTCTTAGCCTGTTTCTTCTTTAACTTGGTAGTTGTCGTAGCATTCGGATTGATCCAGAAGTCTCCAGTGAATCCATCGATGATGAGTTTATCACCATTTCTGATGATCTGTTCTGGATTGGTATCTCGTACGATGATCGCAGGAATCTCCCGGGATCTCGCTATGATAGCTGCATGGGAGTTCACTCCGCCTGTATGAACGAGTAAACCTCTCACATTCTTCATATCCATAGCGGCGGTCTGAGATGGAGTGAGTTCCTGGCTGACAATGATCGTATCTGGAGGTAGTGAGGAAAGATCTTCGAATTTTCCTGTGACCCCTTTGATCAACTGTTTTCCGATATCTCTGAAGTCTTGGCCTCTCTCTTTGAAATAGTCATCATCGAGTTCTTCCATCTCCTGAGCATTAGTCTCAGCGAATATTCTAATAGCCTCTTCAGCACAGACTAGAGATTTCTCAATGATCTCAGTCACCTCTTCTTCGACATCCTCTGAAGTGAGGATCTCAAGATGTCCTTCAAAGATCTCTGCCTTATCTTCACCCATCTCTGCTAAGACTTTCTTGACTAGTCTCTCAAGATGTTCTGCAGCTAATTGTCTACCCTTCTGAAATCGCTCGATCTCTAAAGCAGTATCGCAAGTCTTTATCGAGCAATCCTTTACTTCAAGATCCTGCTCGAGAATGAACACATTACCAAAAGCGATCCCTGCTGATACAGCTTCACCTTTCATGATCTAATCCTCCAGATTCTGGATATAGGATTTGATATGATCCAATGCAGCCTGTTCATCAGCACCATCGCAGGAAAGTTCGACCTCCGAATCCTGAGAAAGTCCTAATTTCATGAGTTTGAGTAGGCTCTTCAGATTAGCTACTTTTCCTTTACTTATACTAGTAATAGTGATATCGCATTCGAAAGTCTTAGCCTCTGCTACGACTCTCTTTGCCGGACGTGTATGTAATCCTGTAGGATTGGTTATCACAAATGTATCTTTTACCATGGAACTCTCCTTGTAATTATCGTCTTAGCCAATGATCCATCCAGGATGGACACTCTTCACATTCTTTGCAGCGAATTCAATACCTTTCAATACTGCTTCAACAAGAGGGAGACCGGATACCAGTCCACCTGCCAAACCTGCTGTCATTGAATCACCACAGCCGATCGGGTTGACCGGTATGAGTCTCTTACTCGGCAACTCATCGAAAGAGGTAGCGGTTGCAACCAGTGAGGATTGGCTTCCTCGTGAGATGATGTATGCATTACCATACTTCTTAGTAGTATCCTTGATCCCTGTGATCACATCGTCATACTCAGGGAAGGTCTCCAAGAACTCCTCTCCATTTATCTTAACATAGTCAGGACGGATCATATGAGAAAAATATGAGTTTAGAAGATCTTTTCCCTTGATGTCTACGATAGAGATCAGACCTCGTCTCTTTGTCTCTTTGACTATGAAGGGAATGATCTCATCAGAATACCCTCCTAGCTTACTACCAGAGATGACTACAGCCTTATACCCACGATCCAACATGACAAGGAAGGTCTTTTTGAAAGCCTCTTCCTCCTCAGGTGTCACCACCTCAGGTTCGTTCACGACAAGTTCTGTACAGTTTCCTGTGACCGTCTCAATGATCGTAGTACAGGTTCGTACTTTCTTCCCCGTAGGGACTGCAGTCAATGCGATACCATCCCGTTCACAGAGTGCTTGGAACTCTTTTGCATTGTCTACGCCTGAGAGGGTCAGACATTCAGCTGAGTATCCTCCCTGGACTAAGACTCTACAAACATTGACACATTTTCCTGCAGCATCGGTGAAATAGCTTGTGGACCTGTTCACCTCATGTAGAGAGAACTCTGAGAAGAGTATCGATTTCTGAATAGCAGGACTCAATCCTACAGTCAGTATATCAGGTCGTTCACTCATGCTATCGCCTCTCCATTCTTTAACAGGTAGTTCTCTGCCTCTAGGCTCCAGAGCCCATTATGTTTCTCAACTAAGAGAGCTAATCCCTGCAGAAGTGGTGAGTCAGATTCGTTTTTCATGATCTCCTCTAATGAGATCAAGGGAAGTTTGATCCCAGTATAGATGAGCTTCTTTCCTCCAGGGATCTTTGGAAGGTTCTTGGTGGATTCAGCTACGGCATCGAGTCCACCTATATGAGATACGATCGCTGCAGGATTCATCAAACCTTTTGCCATCAATTCTAATGCTTCTCTCATGTCATCCACGGTTCCACCTGAAGTCCCGATGATATGTTTATCAGTGTAATGGACCTCATAGAAGTTGACTTTTGCCTTGAGATTCTCATCGGTAGGTCCTGCAAAGAAGTTCATACATCCATTGACCCCCATGATACTCTCTGAGAATTCCAGGACTTGAGTATTTGCGACCATGACCAACATATCATCGAAGCCCTCATTCTCGGTAAGAGCCATGATAGATCTCTTCGGATCCTCAAGTTCTCCAGTATTGATACATACTAAAGAGATTCCTCTCTGTTCTGCAGTTGCTCCAAAGAGCTCTTGAGCACGTTTCAACTTGACTGAATCAATATCGGTCACAACTAATTGTCTTGGTCTGAACTCTCCAGATATAGCATAATCGATTGCTGCAAGACCCATTGGTCCGCATCCACCGATAATCGCCAACCGACCACCCTCTTTTATACCAAGATAGTGGTTGTGTGATACCTTATCTGTTCTATAGAGTGAACGTAAAGCTCCAATCACACATGAATAGGGTTCAGACAGGGCTGCGGTGAAGTACCCTTCTCCCTTGAAAGGAAGTAGACAATCCTGGATCATCACCTCAGGTGGAAGGATCGCATAGGTCGCATCTCCACCACAATAGGAATAAGAATAACCGGGTGAATCCATCGAACCCTTATAATTGATTGCTGGCTGTATGGTGAATTTCTCACCTACAGTATATTTTGATTTCCAGCTCTCACCTATTTCTACGATCTCTCCTGACAATTCATGTCCGAGAATGATCGGATTATTTGCTACATCATCAGGTACTCTCTTATGATCAGCTCCAAGATAAGCTGCCTTATAGGAGCTCATACAGAGACTGTCAGCGACTACCTTCACAAGAATCTCATCATCTTTAATCTGTGGTAATTCGATTGTCTCCATTCGAATATCCATCTTTCCATACAGTAGGACTGCTTTAGAATTCATCGTCATACTCCAATCCATCTAATAAGGTATAGATCTCTTCAACATCATCTGCTGCAAGGATCTTTTCGATCGTAGGCTCATCGTCGCAGAGTTCTGCGATCTGAGTGATGGCCTCTTCATTATGTGCTTTGACATCCGGTGCTGCTATATAGAGCATCAGGCTGATCGGATCATTGTCGGGATCCCCGAATACTACCGGATTCTTTAATGTCACTAAGCCGTAACCTAGTGCTAATGCACCCTCTTCAGGTCTTGCATGAGGCATGGCGATCCCTGGTGCTATTACGATATAGGGTCCATTAACCTTGCATTTTTCGATGATGGTAGTCAGATATTCAGGTTTTGCAGCCTGTTTATCAATAAGCATCTGTCCACCTTTAATAATAGCATCTTCCCAGTTATCAACTTCTAGATTACAGATAGCTGCTTTATTCTCTACGATATACTCTAAAAAACCCATATTCCTCTCCTAACAGATCAGGGTCGAGACCTGCACCCCTAGAGGTGCAGGCTCTTAACCTCTTTTATTTATGAATTACTCTTTACCACAAATTCTACGACTTCTTTGTATTGTGGTGCATTCACTAGGTTCGTGACAGGTACGATATTTGCTTTTGTACCTGAACTCTCTACTCTTGCCTTCAGTTCTTTGTGACAGATGACAACCTGTGCATATGATGGAATAGCATCAACAGAACAGTGTTCTACAACGATATTCTGGTTAGCGGCCTTCAACATCTTGGTAAGCTTGTTAGCTCCCATTGCACTTGATCCCATTCCTGCATCACATGCGAATACGATACTTGTGATCTTTCCCTTTCCGGCAGCTTTCATCGAAGCCATTGACTTCTTAGCATTCTCAAGCTGTTCATCAGAGTCTTCATCAGCACCAACGTTTCTTACGAAGGGAGCTGCTACGAGGAATGATACAGCTGTCGCTGCAGCAACACCTAACAGGATCTGTACGTGTCCACCCTTAGGTGCAACAGCCATCAGAGCAAAGATACTTCCTGGTGAAGGAGATGCAACTGCTCCTGATCCTAGGATGAGGTTAACCAATACTCCGGTAGCTCCACCAGCGATTGCTGATAAGATCAGGATAGGTTTCATCAGGATATAGGGGAAATAGATCTCATGGATTCCACCGAAGAAGTGGATGATGATAGCACTAGGTGCTGATGCTTTGATATTTCCTTTTGAGAAGAGTGAATATGCAAGGAGGATACCAAGACCAGGACCAGGGTTAGTCTCAAGTAGGAACAGGATTGATTTTCCTGATTCTGCGACCTGCTGGATTCCTAGAGGAGACAGGATACCATGGTTGATTGCATTGTTGAGGAACAATACCTTACCAGGTTCGATGAAGAGCGATACGAGCGGTAGCAGTTTCATTGAGATGAGCCCATCAACACCTGCCTGTAGGACAGTGATGATAACATTAAGGATCGGCTGCATAACAAAGAATCCCAGAAGAGCAAGAAGCATACCAAGGATACCTGCTGAGAAGTTGTCTACCAACATCTCGAATCCTACTGGTACTTTACCTTCAACAGCTTTATCTGCCTTCTTGATCACCAAACCACCGAAAGGTCCCATGATCATCGCTCCGATGAACATTGGGATATCGGTTCCAACGATGACACCCATGGTGGCAATCGCCCCGACGACACCACCACGAATGCCTCCAACCATCTTACCACCAGTATATGCGATCAACAATGGTAACATATAGGTAATCATTGGCCCTACTAAAGCTGATAACCTTTCATTAGGTATCCAGCCGGTAGGGATAAACAGTGCAGTTATCAACCCCCAAGCAATAAATGCTCCAATATTCGGCATGACCATGCCGCTTAAAAACTTTCCAAATTTCTGGACACCTAGTTTACTAGATCCAGACTTCTTTACTTGTGCCATAATAGCCTCCCTTTTTCGTTGTCTCATTATCCCCCGACTTCACAAATTCTCAAAGTCATAGTAATTCTTAATTGGCAATATTGAGTAAATCCCATTTTGGCAACAATATTCGATCATGTTTTATCTATTTATAATTACTTACTATATATCCATATATACAATACTTATGAGTTAGAATAAAATGTTTTTAGAGTGTTTTTACCTTATGACAATAAAAAAAAAGATTCTTGACAACACTATTTTGTCAAGAATCTTTTTATAAATATCAACGAAGAACGTACCCTCTTTCCTATCTATCGATAGCTAAGAGAGTTGCATATCACCTGTGTGATTGATGCTTTTTCAAAAGAAAAAAGGGTGTCTATGACACGATAAGATCATGCGAACATCAACAGGCTGATAGACATCACCACCATCCCGGCAATCAGTCCTCCGATGGCAATATGGTGTTCCCCATACTCCTCTGCTGTAGGGAGTAGTTCATCAAGGGATATATATACCATGATACCCGCTACTCCTGCGAATATGATCCCGAAAGTAGACTCATTGAAGACATTCCTCAAGATAAAATACCCAAGAAGAGCTCCTACCGGTTCTGCGAGGCCTGAGGCGAACGATAACCAGAAAGCCTTCTTCCTGCTCTTCGTCGCATAGTAAATGGGAGCAGAAACCGCTACACCCTCAGGAATATTGTGAATAGCGATAGCAATCGCGATACTGATACCTAAAGTAGGGTCTGTGAGGGCACTCATGAAGGTAGCGAGGCCTTCTGGAAAATTATGGATCGCTATTGCTAAAGCAGAGAACATCCCCATTCGTAATAATCTTTTCTCTGAGGCCTCATCGGGTACCTGATCTATATTCTTGATCTCGTGTGGGTTCTCAAAGGAGGGTATGAGCTTATCGATCACAGCAATCAGAGCTATTCCACAGAAGAACGCGATAGTCGTGACCCAATACCCTTTCGTATCTCCATAATAACTACTCAAAGAATCCCGGGCCTTCACGAATATCTCGATAAAGGAGACATAGATCATCACCCCTGCTGAAAACCCGAGGGCACCAGCGAGGAACTTCGGATTGAATTTCTTGGATAAGAATGCCAAGGCACTACCAACCCCTGTTGCAAGACCTGCAAAGACTGTAAGACCCAAAGCAAATAATACTGGATTCATACTCCACCTCAACTACTAGAATAGCATGATATTACCATATCATCGAATGAATAGAGAAGTAACAATGATCGATTTATTACAATCCCTGTGTATAAGAGTCATTCAAGACCGTTACTAAGCTCACAAGACTACCGTGTAACTCCTACTAGACCTATCATGAATCAGGGAGCTTCAGAAGTCGATCATACCCGGGGAATCCCTTCGCTTACCGGTGAGATCGTATTTATCAGTTGAATAGAATAGGAAGCTGTACTATGATAGTCCCCATACGTAACTTGTTATCATTTTTCTAACCATAAAGGATCAGTTTGTGAAGATAGTAATTGTTGGAGCCGGAAACGTAGGGTACACCCTAGCATCTACCCTCTCGAGAGCAGGGCATGATATTGTAATGATCGAGAGTCGTGAAGAGTATGCACAACAACTGGAGAACGAGATCGATGTCCAGGTGATCATCGGTAATGGATCACGTCCTTCAGTCCTGGCTGAGGCGGGAATAGATGGGGAAAACCATATTGACTTCCTCATTGCCTGTTCAAACAAGGATGAAGTGAACATCATGGCAAGCTGGCAGGCTAAGCATCTTGGTGTGAAACATGTCATATCTCGAGCTATGAATGCTGAATATACCGATTCTCCAGAATGGGCAAAGGCCCTCCAGATCGACGAGATACTCTCTCCAGAACGTTCAGTCGCACGAGAGATCGAAGAGATGCTCTTTCTCAATTCAGCAGTCCATACCACAGAGTTCCTCTCAGGTCAGGCAGGCTCCTATGCCTTCATGGTGACCGAAGACTCGCCGATCCTCGGCTTGAGCCTTACAGAGATAGCCGTACGACATCCAGAGTATGGTGCGGTTCTCGTCTATGTCGAACGTGGGGATGGGGGTTTCACCCCATCAGGGGACTGGGTCGCCCAGACCGGGGATCTCTGTTATCTGATCACCTTCAAGAATCACAGTAAAGAGGTAGAACAGCTCTTTACCAGAAAGAAGGCTAAACGTTTTCGCAAAGTCATGATCGTAGGTGGTGGTAAGAGTGGTTTGGCAGTCTCCAACAGACTTCTTAAGAATCATCCTGGTATCGATATCACGATCATTGACCAAGATATCTCAGTGTGCCAACAGATCAACATAGAGTACCCGAAGATCACCGTCATCAATGGTGATGGGATCAGTGAGACTCTGCTAGAGAATGAGGGAATAGCTAATACTGATGGTTTCATCGCTGCTACGAACTCAGATGAGAAGAACCTCATCCTAGCATCTCTTGCCAAGACACTGAAAACACGAAAGAGTATCGCCATAGTCCATAACAACACACTCACAAGGCTCGTGAGAGAACTTCCTGTGGATGCAGTAGTCAACCCGAACGAATCATTGGCTTCAGTGATCCTACGACATATCAGATACCCGATGAGTGCGAGTTCGCTCTCCCTCATCGATCGTATCAATTCCGAGATCCTCGAGATCACGGTTTCCCCAGGTTCCCCGCTTACCGGCAAGAGGATCTCCGCTCTGAATATTCCTCGAGGAGTGATCTTCGCGATGATCAAACGAGATGATGAGATCCTTCTTCCAAACGGTAATACAGAGATCTTTGCTGGAGATCAGCTCTTGATCTTCTCTTCAGAGACTCATATGAAAAGATTCACCGATATGATGGACATCACCCTATGAAGATCAAGATAGTCATCAGAGTCCTCGGACTGCTTGGTATAATCATCTCTCTTACGATGCTCTGGCCCTTGGGTTGGAGTATCGCCTCCCAGGGAACAGATACCTTCGCCTTCATCGAAAGCATCACTATCGGGCTGATCATCGGATTAGCTCTGTTTTTTCTTGGACGCACGAAAAAAGGATATCAGGAACTTAGGGTACGAGAAGCTTTCGCTGTCGTCACCCTCTCCTGGATCCTTGCCTCCATCATCGGTGCCCTGCCCTTCTATCTCAGCGGCATGGTCCCGAGTTATACCGATGCCTTCTTTGAGGCTATGTCAGGATTCACCACGACCGGTGCTACGATCCTTCAAGAGATTGAATCACAACAAAGAGGACTGCTCTTTTGGCGAAGTCTCACCCACTGGCTCGGTGGTATGGGGATCATCGTCCTTGGTCTTGCCATCCTTCCCTTCATCGGGGTCGGGGGTATGCAACTCTTCAAAGCTGAGGTACCGGGTCCGATACCTGAGAAACTCACTCCGAGAATCCAACAGACCGCGATGCTGCTCTGGATCGTCTATGTGATCATTAGTGCTGCAGAGACGGTAGCTTTGATGTTATGTGGGATGGATCTGTTCGATTCCCTGACCCATACCTTCGGGACCATGGCAACAGGAGGTTTTTCACCAAGGAACTTGAGTGTAGGGGCCTATAACAGCCCTGCCATCGAATGGGTCATCACCTTTTTCATGTTCCTTGCAGGGGCGAATTTCGTATTGCATTATATGGCCTTGAAAGGAAAACTCAAGTGCTATCTCAAAGATGAAGAGTTCCGTTTCTACCTGATAGGGACCCTGATCTTCGGGTTTATCATCTCTGGATTACTACTCACCCAAGGGGGCTATACCTCAGTGAGTAAAGCGATAAGAGACAGCTTCTTCCAGGTAGTCAGTATACTGACTACTACTGGGTATGGAACTGCCAACTTTGATATCTGGCCTCATGCTACTCGATTCATCCTTCTACTTCTCATGTTCATCGGTGGTTCGAGTGGTTCGACAGGTGGAGGTATCAAACAGGTAAGGATCCAGATCATCGGGAAACGGATTCTCATAGAGATCAAACGTCTCCTTCACCCACAACAGGTACAGAGAATACGCTTCAATGGAAAGGTTCTCAAAGATGATACAGTCTCATCTGTAACGGCTTTCTTCATCCTCTACATGGGAATATTCGTGGTAGGGACCATCAGTATCATGATCACCACTGGACTTGATCTAGAGACTGGTCTATCGAGTGTTGCAGCAACTCTGGGAAATATCGGTCCTGGACTGGGTAAGGTCGGCTCCATTGAGAACTACGGCCATATAAACATGATCGGAAAGTGGCAACTCTCCTTCTTCATGCTCCTTGGGCGTCTAGAACTCTTCTCTGTTATCATGCTCTTCGTACCGGGCACTTGGAAACAGTGATCAGAGGCTTTGCTGCCTCAGAGATATGATCATTTCATCATATCTCTGATGGCACTATCTTATCCACATTTTGATAAGCCCTTTACTCACAACTCAAAACGACTCCTCAGTTTATCGTGGTAGCGAGAATCGAGCTATCCTCGAGACAAAATAAAAGGAACCAGGTGGTAGACTGGTTCCAAAAGTGAATGAGTTTAGGATCTATAGTCTAGAACTGTGTCAGCAGATCTTTCATATTGCTGATGAATAAGTTCTGGATATACGAGTCACTTGCCATACCATCGGTAATGGTTGCCTCGAGGCCGAGACGGACTTTGAGCGCATCCTCTTCATCACCCATGACATCATTTGACATATGATCACCGAAGGTGAGCATAAAGGTGATGAACTTGACCTTGGAGAACTGTTCGAGGTCCAACTCTGCAAAGAGGTCATCAAAGTTCGGTTCCCCCTCCATCACAGTCAGGTAGGTATTCTCATAGTTCTCTCTCAGATAGCTATCTATCTGTATGAGTTCTGAGTTATATTCAAGATGTTTCTCATTTCCATGAGCACAGAGGATCGTCAAGGTATCATCTTCAGTTCCGAATGCATGAGAGAGGGCAACTACCGAACCTTCGACGTTCTCAGGATAGAAGAGCATCGGATGGCTGTATTTCACATTCAATCCATAAGCTGGTGTAGTGAGGACTTCACGATACTCCTCACCTACCATCAGATGCAGTGACTGGACGAGCACCACCGTCTGGCCCTTCTCTAGTAACATCTCATAGACCTCATCTAATGATCTGACTTCGACTTCTCGAGCGAAGATCGTATTCTGACCTCGAGCTCGCAGTTTCTTCACGATGAAGTTCGCAGTGAAAGCCCAATAGACATCCGCATCAGGGAAGGCCTCTAAAACTGCTGAATCAAAGTCTTCAAGGTTCTTAAGACCTGTCTCATAACTCGAACCAAAGGCTGCGATGACGATTGCCGGTCTATCGACTTGTTTCGTTGCCATGGTGGCACATGAACTGAATCCAATAGCCACTAGGGCTAAGACACTAAGGAAGATAGTTCCTTTTTTCATACGCTAAAACTCCTGTTTTCAGAGCTCTGCGGATAATTTGGGTATATTCATATTATGATCAGATAAATGAACGACAACCCTCTTTCCTCGAAGAGCATTATGTATTTGTTCAAAAGCAGGTCTCCTGGCTTACCGAATCATTACCGACCTTCCCGAATGAATCATCATTCAGTGGTTGTCCCTCTTTGGGGGCTACGGTAATGCCTAACGGATTACAGTGACGGGATCGCTTCGGATTCACACCGAATTCCCTTTTAAGCCGACATATAGTCAGCACTATTGATGGTCATACCTTAGCACATGGTCTATATCATGTATAGAACTATTTTATTATTCTTTTTCTAATATTGTGAACTATCACTCAATAGTCTTTCCCTGAATCTTCTAGGAGATACCCCCTCCCGGTCTTTGAAGAGACGGGAGAAATAGAAGGGGTCCTGATAACCACTCTTCTGAGCTATCACCTGGATTGGGAGGTCTGAGAACATGAGTAACTCCTTAGCCCGATCTACTCTCTGATTGGTGATGAACTCTCTCGGACTCAGTCCAGTCACCTGCTTGAAACGTAATCGTAGAGTATGGTAACTCTCTCTATCTGTATAGAAGAACTCCTCGATCCGCTTCTCTGAATAGATATGTCTTATGAGGATCTCTCTCATCTCTGAAGCCTCGAGTTGATCACTCGAGGTATCGGTCGTACTTGGATGGATGAGTTTTACAAGCAGTTCGAATAGATCGGCATAGAGAGCGCTGTCATGTAGAGAGTGCTGCGTCCGATACCGTTCATGCATACCTTCGAGGATATGTTTCACCTCAAAACTGAGTCTCTTTGGGATCTTGATCAGTGGAGACTCTTTGGTTAGGTACCTCTCAGTGATGAGCCTCTCAATCATGTTCCCAGAAAAGAGTACCCAGTACTCTCTCCAGTACCCACTTTTGCCCCTCGGACCATAGATATGGCTCTCCCCGGGAAACAGAAGGAGACAATCTCCGGGCTCAACTTTGTAGTACCCGCTAGATTCTGATGCAAATTCTCCATCACCTTCGAACACAAAGACTAATCCATAGGTCTGTAACGATCTTGGCCGGTAAAGTCTTGTAGCAATTGTAGTTCTCAAGTAGCCAATACCATCGATACAAAGCCCTGTCACCTGTTGAAGCAGCTGTTCATCGTTCATCAGATTATCCATGTTTTTCATCATAAGTGCAATGTCATTCTGATGCAAGGGAAGTTATCATATTATCAGATAATATCAGATGAGGAGTCATTATGAACAATGAACAGCGTCTAAGATCAGCTCTCTCAGGTGAAGCCGACAGGATCATGACCTATGACTATCTTGACAACACCGACGTCTTGAAGATCTATGGTGGTTACAAAGAGGATAAACGATATAGCTTCGAAGAGCTCATAGATATCAATGCGAGAGCTCTTAAGGGTGTTGGACTCGATATCACCCGAGCAGTCTATGATCCTTCACACCATTGGATGCATGGAACGGTCGATAACTTCAAGCGATACCATGGAGCTGATGCAGCCGGTTGGAGAGTAGAACAGAGTGGTGAGACCGGTTGGATCGCAGAACGACCATTTCATGATCTTGAAGGATTGAAGATGCATCTTCCAGAGATAGCAGATCCTACAAGAATCGAAGAGAGATATCTACCCTACATGAAAGCAGTCCTTGAGGGGTTCCATGCTCATGATGTAGTTCATATCGGAGTAGTCGATGCACCTCTATGCAATGCATATACCTATACCGACTTAGAGCTTTTTTCCATGCTCATCTATGATGCTCCAGAGATCGTAGCATCGCTCATCCAATGTTTCACCGATGCAGCTGCAGTCTCATCAAGACTCTATACCACATTACCACATTCAGTCCCTCTCCATTTTATGGGGGATGATTGTGCAGGATCGACAGGGCCGATATTCTCACCGAACTTCATCAGAGAAAGTGTCCTACCCCACTGGAAGAGGTTGGCACAACCGCTCAAGGACATTGGGGGATCCATCATGTTCCATACAGATGGGCGATATGGACAGTTACTCCCTATCATCGCTGAAGAGTTGAAAGCCGATGGTCTCAATCCGATTGAACGGGCCGGATGTAACGATATCTTCGAAATCTATCAGATGTACCCTGAGCTGATCTACTTCGGCAATGTCTGTTGTGAAGAGACCCTACCCTTCGGTAACCCCTTCGATGTGGAGGATGAGACGCTCGAACTGATCGAAAAGATCGGATCGAATGGAAAGATATTCATTGGATCCTCAAGTGAGGTTCATGAAGCAGTCCCCCTGAAGAACATCGAGACGATGTATGGAACAGTACATGAATACGGATCCCTACCGGTCGATGTAGAGAGAATCAGATCACGAAGATCCCAGATCGCATCGAGACGTATGATGAGAAAAGATTAAACAGAAAACCATAAGGATATAGAAGATGAATGAAAGAGAATCACTACTAGCGAACCTGAGAAGAGAACAGGGAGGGATCATCCCAGGAGATATTGAATTGACACCACCTAAGCTCAAAGAGTTCGTTGAGGACCACCCGGAGGTCTCTTTAGAGGAGTATTTCGGTTTCTACCACAGGAATGCACGGATAGAGCAGACTCCCACCTATGAGGGAGATGGGAGACAACTCTTTTCCCATATGAGTATTCCCGATCGCTTTGATATTGATTCCTACGGTATCGGCATGTCCTACGGATCAGAGGCAGCCTTTCATATGTGCCACTTCCATGCACCTCTAGAGGGAATCGATACCACAGAAGAAGATATAAGATCATATAGACTCCCGATCATCACAGCAGAAGAACAGAAACGTATCAGAGACTTTGCAGTCACTACGAAGGCTACAGGTTTCGCAGCCTTCGGACAACTCGAACAGACGATCTGGGAACGCTCCTGGTTGATCAGAGGAATGAATGATCTGATGATCGATATGTCTATGGGAGACGAGAAGGCAAACATCATCCTCGACAGGATCACAGAGCATTCCTGCCGATCAGCAGCACTCTATGCAGAGAGTGGCTATGACATCATAGGGATCGGTGATGATATCGGGATGCAGCATAGTACCATGATGAGCGTCCCCATGTGGGAGGAGTGGCTGAAGCCAAGGCTCACAAAGGTCATAAAGACCATCAAAGATATCAACCCTGATATCCTGGTATTCTATCACTCCTGTGGATATGTGACGCCCTTCATCCCAGGGCTCATCGAAGCTGGGATAGATATACTCAATCCGGTCCAACCGGAGTGCATGGATCTGTTCGCTATCGATGAACAGTTCGGTGAGAGACTCTCTTTCTGGGGAGGTATCGGAACGCAGACTACCATACCCTTCGGGACACCACAGGACGTCATCGATAGGACTAAGGAGATCCATGAGCATTTCAAAGATAAAGGGGGAATGGTCATCTGTCCTACCCATATCGTAGAGCCGGAGGTTACCTGGGATAATCTGAATGCCTATAGAGATACGATCTTCGAATTACGAGGATAGTTTACTGGAATCCCGTTCAATGATCTGAGTGGGGACTACCACGGTGATTGGGGTAGAGCGCTGATTGAGGTACTGTTCGGTGAGCAGTTTCACCGCATATTGCCCCATGAACCGGGTCGGTACCCGAATAGAAGACAAGCTGGGATAGGTATATTCTGCTGTCGGGATATTATCGAAGCCAACGAGAGCAATATCTTGAGGAATCTTTATTCCACTCTCATGGAGTGCTTTTATCGCACCAAGGGCAATCGCATCATTTGCTGCAAAGATCGCATTAGGCAGTTCATCTTCAGATAAGATCTCTTTCATCATCTGATAACCGGCCTCAGGAGAGAATTCTCCTACTCGTATCCATTCCTCTTTCAATAGACCTTTAGCTGTTATGATCTCCCTGAATAGTCTCGAACGATGATCTGTGATACCTTTATGATCTTCGGGATAATACTCGATACCACCTATGAAGGCGATCCTATCCAACCCTGATTCAAGGAAATAGTTGATGACATCTGTCACCCCCTGTCTGAAGTCTATCAGGATAGAGTCATAGGTATCAAGATTATGAAGTGTATTGACTAACACGATATGTGAACAAGCCTCATGGATCCTAGCGATCTCCTCAAGGTGGAATCGGTTCAGCACTACCAGCCCATCATATTCTTTGAGAAGCGCAGCATCGATGGCCGTCTCTTGTGTATATATGATGCTTGATTCGATCCCAGCAGCTTTACAGGCCTGTTCGAATCCCATATGGATAGAGAGGAAGAAGGGTTCTTGTAGCTCTTTATTATGGGTACCACTGAACAGTATACAGAACTTCACCTTACGCATCACATCAGGAGAAAGATTCTTCTTAGTATATTCAAGCTCTTCGGCGATCTTGAATATACGCTGTTTCGTATCTTCACCAACAGAGAGGGAATGGTCGAAATTCAGCACTCGAGAGACTGTGGAGATCGAGACCTTAGCTGCTTTTGCGATATCTTTCAGTGTTGCCATGAGCATTCCTACCTAACGCTACAGTGTATATGTTACATGCTGTATATAATAATAAAACTATACAATACTTCTTTGATTAGATATAGCACAAAACGGAGCTTATGCTCCGCTTTGTGCTAAGATTCAGATAGTCAACCTACTCTAGAACAGTGGATCTAATCCTTCCTGGATAGTGACTAAGACATCATTTGCATCTGCAAGATCTGCATCTCTATCAAAAACGAATGCTGAGATGTTCTTTCCGATGATATCCATATATTCAGCGGAGTTCCCGGCTGGGAAGTTACGAACGTCTCGGTGATTGATAAAATCTGAGAAGTGTTCGATCACGATCGAACCCTGGATGATCTTATCGAGTTTTGCAGGATCGTCCATGATAGATGCGAGTGCTGGACCTTCTGCCTTAGCTGAGATCGAGTGGATCTCATCAGTCATCATGAAGTTTAGAAAGTCTACGATCGCTTGTGGGTTCTTCTTGTAGTTATCACCGAACTTATTGACTGCGATACCCCAAGAGTGGCCGACTCCCCATGAGCCTGCAGGACCTGCTGGGAATTCCATGACCCCGATCTTGTCGGTCATACCTTCTGTGACTGCAAGTCTACCAGTGTCTGCCCAATCTCTAAGGATCGCTGCTTTACCCTGAGTGAACATCGCTCTACTCTGGTTGTAGTCAATCGCTACCATATCTGGAGGAGTGACGGTGTTATAAAGTTCTTTCATAAACAGAAGAGCATTAAGAGCTTCGTCTGTTGCCTTTCCGTTCTCAGCATATTTGAACTGATCTCCACCAGCCTGCATCAGGAACTCTGTCCAGTTGTTGTACATCTCACCAGGTCCACCCTGTGTGAGGTATCCCCACTGGTCGATCGTTCCATCATTATCTTTATCGATTGTCAATTTCTCAGCAGCTACCATCAACTCGTCCCAAGTTGTGGGAACTTCGATGCCAGCCTCTTCGAACATATCTATTCGGTAGAAAAGGTATCCCATACCGTTCCACCATGGGACTCGGTATAATCCACCGTGTGCATCGATATATTTCTGCTGTAGTCCTACGAGGTTCTCGATTGAACCTGGAGCCAATACATCATCGAGTTTTTCCCAATACCCGTTAGGAACACCATCGACGATACCACTGTCATCCATGTATACCAGGTCTACACCTGAGAATTTGGTCTTCATCCATAATGAAGTTCTACCAACATGTTCGTTCCATGCTGATGGTCCTCTCATCAATTCGATCTCTACACCAGGTTTGACTTTTGCATACTCTGCGATCATCTCTTCTGCGAACTCGATACCCCAAGATGGAGAATACAGAACGATCTTCCCGCTATCTGCATTTACTTCTTCTTCCTGCTGACCTGCTGCGAACAGCAGGGTACAAGCCATCAATAAAACCACTAAAACTGCCAATGTTCTTTTCATAAGAACCTCCCTTCTTATTATCACACCGGTTAACAACCGGTAAAATCACTATTTGAATGTTCGGCCGGTAAGACCTGTTTCGATATATTTCTGAAAAACGATCACAAGTAGGACGATAGGGGTGATAGCAATGACACCACCAGCTGCCATTCGTGCGAATGGTACCGAATAGAGCCCCCCAAATTCCAGGATCGCAGGCATGATCATCTTCGCTTTGTGGAAGGTGAATGTCAGTGAGAACAACAGATCATTGTAGGCCCAGATGAATCTGATCAAGAACAGGGCGAACAACACATTCTTCACCGCTGGGATGATGATCCGTATGAGGATCACCAGATCATTCGCGCCATCGATCTTTGCACCTTCTATCATCTCTGTAGGAAACTCCTGCATATAGGGCATGGCGAACCAGGTAAACAACGGGATCCCACTCACCCCATAGAGGAAGATCATGAAACCATGCTTATCAAGCCAGTTGACCTGGGCTGCGAACGTGAACAGTGGCAAGATATAGACGATCCAGGGGATGGTCACCGAGAAAAGGATCCCGGTCATGACTGCCGTCCTTCCCTTGAACTCATATTTCGTTATCACATAGGCGATAGATATACTGAAGAACAGTGATACCGTCGTCGCACAGAGGACAATGAATAGAGAGTTGAACAGGTATTTCAGCGTGTCATGTTCTGTGAAAGCTATCCGATAGGCCTCTAGACTGACATCCCCTTTTGCAGGGAGTAGTGTCACATGCTCTGAGAGTATCGCCTTCTCAGCCGTAAGAGATATCCGCCCAAGCCAGAAGATCGGAAAGAGGATCATGATCAAAAGGGCGAGAACCAACAATGCCTGTCCAGCTTTACGAAGCTGCACCATGGTATATGCTTTTCTATTTATTGCCATTTCGTAAACTCCTTAACTGTCCTGGAACAAAAATGATCACTGCAAGTGTTCCAATGAAGATACTCCATAGGATCGATTGGGCTATCGCTATCTCATAGTTACCGAAGAGCATCCCATGTTTATAGATACCCATAGCTGCTGTCTCAGTCGCAAACCCCGGACCACCCTTAGTAAGTGCATAGACCTGGTCGAACTCATGCAGGGAGAAGATCATATTGATGATCCCCACATAGAGGATTGTCGGTCGAAGTAGCGGGATCGTTATATGCCATAGGCAGAACCTGCCTGTCGCTCCAGAGACCTTTGCCTCTTCATAGAGCTCACCGGAAATACCCTGTCGAGCTACGAGGAAGAGAAGTGTACCGAACCAGACATCCTTATAGATACGGGATGCGATGATCGCGAACTTCGCATTACCCGGGTCGGCAAGCCAGACGACCGGTTTGTCTATCAGACCAATGACCATCAACAGATGATTCACGATACCGTAATCCTTACTGAACACGATCTGTCCTAATAGTCCCCATGCAGTTAAAGAGATAGCCCATGGGATGAGCATCGATGATTTTACCAGGTTCTGACCGACCGTCAGATGATTGATGAACACACCGAAAAGCAGTCCCAAGGTCGTCATGAGTCCTACGACGACAAACGCAAAGAAGAACGTGAATCCGAGAGAACCCCAGAATCTCTGATCTGTAAGTACGCTTACGTAGTTTGTGACTCCGACAAAGTTACCACTGGTATCTTTGAGTGATAGTAGGACACCGTAGAATAAAGGCAACGCAAATGCTGCTACGAACAACAGTAACGGAAACCACAATAAAATGAACATGTACTTTTTTTCCATACCCCTCCCCTTTTATGAATCGAATCCAGATCCTTGATCAAACCGCCATGATCTTAATCAATCTAGAATAAAAATCTTCTGCTTTTCCACTGCACCCGCCATGTCCGGTGAAGACCGGAGGCAGAATATATCCGAAGGATAGTAACAACCTGCCGGTAGCAAGTATTGATCTCTCACCATCACAGGTGACCTCATAGGTCAGATGCGGATCCAATCCGGTGAATCTTATTCTTCTCTCACCAGGATTCGGTTCAGCGAGTATCTGATAGAAAGCTGCAAGAGCCTCTCTCTTATCTTTTGATACGACCATCCAGGCCGCCTGATTCCCCGTCCCCTCAAAAGGACTTAGGAGCCGATAAAAGTGGCCATTCATCATCAGTGGCCGGAAGGCTTTGTAGGCAGTGACCTGCTCTTGTATCTCTGCTCTTAATTGCTCATCTGCTTTCGTTGGATCCATCTCATAACCGAAGATACCGAAACAGGCAACATCACCTCTGAACTTCAGAGGACAGCTTCTTCCGACCTGGTGGTTGGGAATATCTGATACATGATTACTGATACAGGAGAGCGGGTAGACCATACTCGTCCCATACTGGATCTTTATCCTCTCAACAGCATCTGTATCATCACTAGTCCAAGCCTGGGGAGCAAAATAGAGCATCCCAAGATCGAACCGGTTTCCACCTGAAGCACACGATTCGAAAAGAATATGAGGATAACGTTCATTGAGCCTGCGATAGAGATCATAGACACCAAGAATATATCGGTGAGGGACCTCTCCCTGCCTACTACTTCCAATATATCGACTGTACGGCTCAGTCATATTCCTGTTCATATCCCATTTGATATAGGAGATAGCTGAACCATCGATCACATCGATCAATTGCGAATAGATCGCATCGACGACAGATGGGTTGGCAAAATCCAATACTAGCTGATTCCGAACCTCGATAGTCGCACGTTCAGGATCGCCCAAGACCCATTCAGGATGGCTGCGATAGAGATCAGAGTCCCTATTGACCATCTCTGGTTCAATCCATAATCCGAAACCGATTCCAAGATCTGTCACCCTCTTCGAGAGCCCAGATATACCACTCGGGAGTTTCTCAGTATTCACATACCAGTCCCCGAGTGATGAGGTGTCATCATTTCGTCTTCCAAACCAACCATCATCTAAAACAAAGAGTTCAGCACCAAGATCTTTAGCTGACGCTGCGAGTTCTACGATCTTCTCTTCATCGAAATCAAAGTAGGTAGCTTCCCAATTATTCAGTACGATCGGTCTTTCGGTATCTTTCCAGGTAGGTGATTGGATATATTCCTTCGCTAGCTCATGGAAACCCTGACTGAGTCCACCGAGGCCGGTGTCCGAATAGACAAGAACCGCCTCAGGAGTCTGAAAGGATTCATCTTTAGAGAGAGACCAACTGAAGTTATCAGGGTGGAGCCCTATAGACATCCTTGTCATCCCATCATGGTCGACCTCTGCCTGTGCTTTGAAGTTCCCAGAATAGATAAGAGACATGCCATAGACTGTCCCACTCTGTTCTGTTGCATGCAAAGAAGCAAGAGCTATGAAGGGATTGGCATCAGCTGAACTAGCCCCACGGGTACTTCCAATGGAGAAGATCCCCTTCGATAATTGATTCTTCTGTATATGTCTCTCTCGAGCCCAGGTGCCCCAGAGAGAATAGGCTTCATAATCTTCTGAGAACAGATCGATAGAGGCACTATTGAGTCTCTTGATATCAAGTGGTTCTTCATTATGGGAGAGTACCCGAGCCGATCTGACGATCACCGGGAGTTCAGGATAGATAGTATAGACTAATGTGAGCATGACACCGGCATTCGAATCGAACAGTACGATCTCAAGAGTCTCGGATTCCCCTCTGGGATCTCTTACTTCAGGAAGCGGGAGAATCGAGTTCTTTGAACTGATGATCCTATGATCATGATAGGCGAACTGACATCGTCTCCTATCATTACCATAGAATATTGAATAGGAGGGTTCCCGATAATCACCGGTCCCCCAGGTCCCATATTCATGTCTGATGTATTCATCACTGATACTCTGCCCACTCTGAGTAGCAGCAAGAGCTCGTGGACTCACCTGTACGAACCAGGAGAAGTCCTGCTGGTTCCCAATAAAGGAGCCATAGTAGTGGTGCATCAGTTTTCCTGTATCCGATACACCGATCACATAGCTTATCTTATTATTATTGAGGTGGAATATTTGTTGTTTCTTGTTGTAATTGATCATTCCCATAAAGCTATTCTTACATGAGTTTTACTCAAAGTCAAATATTTTTTAGTAAAACTTTTACTTGCCAGAATAGAGGAACCACACAAAAAGGTTATCAGAGCTAAAAAACAGCGCTAAAGAATTTCATATATGATATTCAACTAGTTATTAATCAACAAGTTAGATACTATTGACAACCCACAGAGATTCATATAGATCAACAGGAGGAGCCCCCCTCCCTCATAGTATAAGAGTGAGTAAATATTTTACTGTTTCAATCAGAATGTATCGATAACCGTACCATCCCTATATTCTACGATTCCTTGAAGTTGAGCATGTCTTGCTATACTCATAGGTTTTCCTGTAATACCCAGAACCTTTTCCAAGAGTTCTCCCATCGTAAGAGTAGGGATCCCCGCAGTCTTCAGACAGCTAAGAATATCTTCTCTTAAAGGGTTCACTGCGATACCTCGTTCAGTGACTACCACGTCGACGGTCCCACCTGGTGTACAGACGGTTCGTACTGAAGAACAGATCGAGGGGATCCTTCCTCTGAAGGAGGGAAGAACGACTACGGTCAATCGTGCCCCTGCTGCTGTATCCGGGGCACCTCCGAGGGCACCGAGGATCCTTCCATCGGTTCCAGTGAAGGAGTTCACATTGAAATCGAGGTCGACCTCGGTAGCAGAGAGGACCATGATATCGAGTCTATGAGCTAGACAGGACTCATTGGTTGGGTCTGCATATAATGATGAACTCATCTCAATATGCTCCTTGTTCTCTGAGAGAGAGACTGCTGCTGCATCATCAAAACTCTGAACATCATACAGTCGCTCTACAAGGCCCTCTTCATGCATCTTCACAAGAGGTTCTGTGATACCACCGGAGATAAAAGAACACTTGATGTCCCTCTTCTTCAGATACTCTGCGAGTATCTGTGATACCTCTAATGATATACCCCCACTACCTACCTGAAAGGAGAACTCAGCCCTTACTAGGTCTGAGGCTATGATCACCTCAGCAGCTCTTCTTGCGATCAGTTTCTCCACAGGTCTCTTGGTTCTTCGAATAGAACCCCCGGATAGCCCCTCTTTCGCTCCTATGGAGGGAACTCGTAAGAGTCCATCAATGGCTTGATAGGGAATGGATACCGGTATAGATTCCTCCTCATGATCAGTGATCACTACAACATACTCGGATCTTAGTGCATCAGGGATAGCATACCCGATAGAACCGAACCTATTCGGTCCAACAGCTCCTGTTATATTACCCCTCCTATCACAGGCTGAAGCTGCGATGAAGGCGACTTGGATCGAAATATCTTCCTGCATAAGAGCTCGGGCCCGTCCTCCATGAGAACGTATCACGACAGGGATACCCAAGGTAGCCTGCTGGACTGCCGTTGAGAGTGGAGGTTTCATCCCAGTCGTCTCGATCATCGAGATCACACCGGTCTCTACCGCTTGTAATACGGCTTTACAGGCCTCTCCCATGACTGAAGAGAGGCAGAGGGTAAGATCTTTGAAACCCATCTTCATCAACTCTTCGAGGACCATCTGTAATACTCGATCCCCGAGTCTCAGATGATGATGAAAACTGATCCTCATCCCATCTGCAAGACCCGATGCCCTAATGATCTGAGAAAGCTCTTCATAGCGTATGGGAGTACGCCCCTTCTTTCTCAAAGAATCAATGATCGGATCCTCGTCTAGGAGGTCACCTACTTGTGCTGTATGGCTCTTTGTTTGATTCATAGTGGGACGTACGTCACCGTACCCCTTATAGGTATCTGGTATTGTTCGTGAAATCATGATTACTCTTCTTGTTTGGTATAGATCGAGTGAAGCTCTAGGATCCTTCTCGCTTGAGCCTCAACCGGTGCATCTATCATCTGCCCGGATACGGTATGAACATCGCCTGAGAGAGAGGAGAGAATCCTCTCAGCCCAGTTGATCTCATCTTCTGTTGGAGAGAATACCCTATTCACGATCTCAATCTGATCTGGATGAATAACTGACTTTCCACAGAACCCCAAAGATCTAGATCTTCTAGCCTCCTCTTCGAGACCTGTTCTGTCTTCTAGAAAGCCCCAAGCACAATCGTGACATTCCAATCCGTAAGAGGCTGCCGCATTCACAAGGGAGCTGCGTACATAATCTAGGGTGTATGGTGGTCCTTTTCGTATGATACCAGTCGCCCTACAATAATCTTCAGCGCCGAATCCCAGAGCAGTGATCCGCTTTGAGGCGCCTGCCAACGAATAGGCGTTTACCACACCTTTCGGAGTCTCGATAAGAATATGTATACGAGTCGACCCTACCACCATATCTCGTTCGGTCTCCAGGTCATTGAGGAATCGATCGAGTAGTGTAACCTGTTCTAGGGTCTCAATCATTGGGACACGAACGGTAAACGCTCTCTTCCCCATCAATGCGATAAGGTCTTCTTTCCACCAGGGAGTATCGAGGCCATTGATTCGTACGATCAACTCGGTTGTCTCAAAATCCCACTCTTCGAACATCTGTGCCAGGAGGATCCGAGCCTCGAGCTTCTTATCAGGGGCGATCGCATCCTCTAGGTCAAAGATGACAGCGTCCGCTCCATAGACTTGAGCCTGAATCATCATCGAAGGGGTGTTCGCGGGAGTATATAAGAGTGTTCTCATACTTGCACCTCCATTTTCAATCGTTGGACAGCAGCGATCACACGTGCTTTGATAACGAAATCAAGAGCCTGATCATCTTCTATGATCAGATTCCCGGTAGTGATCCCAAGAGCCTTCATCGTATCCTCTACGACCCCTTTGAGGTGTTCTCCAAAGAGAGACTCCACAGACGAGGTGATACTCATATTCAAGGGATTCTCCCGGTCATCAAGCCGTACGATAAGATCTCCCCTCTTTCTATTCCCGCTACATACTTCCATAAGCTTCTTACGACTCCTGATAAGATAGATTCAAGTATCGAGTCCTTCCTGCAGCCAGTTTTCCCACACCTGCCATCCCATAGGGATAGGCATCAGGATCAGTCCAACTCAGAAGCTCCTCTCCCTCTATACTGCAGGTAAAGGTATTACCGTCACATCTGACGGTAAGGGAATAGCTCTTTGCGAGTTCCCAGGAATAATCGATCTCTTTGATGATCTCAAGATCCTTATCCCTCTTGATAAGAGAGACCCGGTCTTTCCCGCTGAAACCAAAGAAATATCCTGAAGCTGCACCCCGGGCTCTGAATATGAGCATATGACTATCCCCATATTCAGGTATCATCGAGGTAGAGACGCTATAGTCTTTCCCATAATAGGGTCCACTGTAGAGTTCACTCGTATCAGTGGTGATCATATGAAGGGATTCCTGTTCGATATCAAAGGCGCCCCCAGAGAGAGAGCACCGTGTCAGCCCTTTGAACTCCTTGATCTCATCTTTGAACTCTATAGAGAAGGACCTCTTCCCCGTGACTGTGAAGCTGGTGATGACAAGAGTCCCCAGATATTTCTCGCTGTCGAAGTTCGTTGCCAATATTCCTACCTCATCGATAGCGAAGGGAACCTCTGGTAGGGTATACTCAAAAGAGAACTCATCTGAGTCACCTATGAAGATATATTCGGATTCAAAGACCTCTTTAGCTTTAGCATCTCTCACATAGGGAGACAATGCTATTCTCTGACCGCTCATCTTCTCTAGGTATCCAGAGACTTTCAGGGTCTGTCCCGGATAGGCTGTTGGTGTGAAGGTAGGAGAATACCGCTCATCATCGAAGGAGTCTCTACGATAGTAGGGTTTATAGAAGATTCGGGCACGGTTGCCTCTAATGAGTCGATCAAGGATCACGGCTACCCCATCTTCACGATAGTACTCTTCACCCGGTGCTACCGGTGCGAGGTAATCTGAAGAGGTTCTCAGTCCGGCAGTCCCCCCGGGAAGTGAGAGATCAAGGACGATGTCATCACTGAAAGCCCCCTCCTTCCAGGTTTCAGGGATCTCTATACCTTCCAAACCTGCACCGAGGATAGCGAGTTCGGTCGCTGCATTCGGTAGATTGATGATGTTTAGGGCTCCTGAGATGGAGCTTGCCACATGCACATCACCGATGGGTCTTCTGTATCGTTGAGGGACCCCTTGAGGGCCTCTCATGACACCAAGGATCGCTCCCACGTTCCCGGCATTACAATCGGTATCCCAACCACACATCGTTGCTATCTCTATAGTTCGAGCTAGATCTCCCTGGCCATAATAGAGAGCCAGGGCACAGACGCCAGCATTGGGGATCATATGACAGACTCCAGGGTACCTATCATATCCGAAGTCCCTGGTAAGCATATCTCTAGCATCCCGCCAATGTGACTGTAGAGGATCCCTCTTATAGAGATCACGAACTGCTTTTACCACTCGGGTATATTCAGAGTCATCGGGTATATAGGTCAGAGCTTTCTCTATGATCTTCTCAATATCATCTTCACTGAAGGCGAGAGCGATACATACGGCTATGAAGATCCCACCATATACACCATTTCTCCCATGACTTACACTCGCTGCCATTTCGGCGAACTGTGCTGCCTGATCGGGATCATCCGGTGATACCCATCCCCAGGAATCGATGAAGATCTGTCCACCGATCTGCTCAGCAAGAGCATATCCATTCACCTCTCCACTTCCTGTCTCAGGAGGTCTCATTCCAGCTGCGATATTAAGATAGGCGGTGTGTTCGGTAGATCTGCCGTAACCACCCCACCAGAAGAAGCCGATCCCCTCTCGGGTATAATCGAGCCAGGTTCTTCCTACTGCCTCTGCACTCATCTCATCTTTCTGATCGATCAGTGCCCGTATGAAGAACATGGGTCCATTCACATCGTCATCTGCTGCGAAGTTCTTATAATCCTTCACATATCCTGTGATATCACCATAAGTCTGTTTGATCCTCTCATAACTCCAGATAGTCGGTTCGACCGGTGCACCGAGTCGTACACCTGCACATTTTCCAAGAAGTCCACCATAGACTCTCTGTCGATACTGTTCTGCTGTCATAGCTTTCAATCTTCCCTTTACAGATATGACCTGCAGGCTGAGAGACTCTGCCTGCAGGTATACTATTTCGTTAGTTGCGTCTTATTTCTTAGAGAACGGAGTTCGCATACTCTGTTATTCTCTCTCCACCTAGATCATACCACTCTTTTACGAATTCATCGAACATATCGATTGAATATTCACCGGTGATAAGTTTGAAGGTGTACTCTTTCTGAAGGTTACTCAAAGCATCCCATGTAGGTGAGAGTTCTTCAGGGATCGGGAAGTCTGGATCACCAACGGAGTATTCCATGATGAATTCCCAACCTTTCATTCCAGCAGGTCCCATCAGAGGAGTCGGTGCATCCCAGCTCATGACTTCATGGAATCTTGGCCACCAGTTATTCGCCTCATCTGTGAGGACTACGTCAGAACCACTCATAGTGTAGTGGATATCTTCGAGTCCGTATCTCTCCATGAACTGTCCCTCATCTGTTGCAAGGTATTCGAGCAATTGGAAGGTCAGATCTTTGTTTGCTGAAAGAGCACTGATCGCCCAGCCTCTTGTCTCTTTTGCTGATGATACAGGATATCCCTGGCCTACACCTTTTGCTGGTGGTAGCGCTACAAGTCCAACTCCCTGATTCTCTTGGAGTTTGTTGTTGTAGATATCTAGGACGATACCTGCAGTACCGAATACCATACCGACTTGACCCGTATAGAGTTTGTCTTCCATGGTGTCCCATTTAGTGGTGATATAGTCATTGTCGAGAATTCCTTCACTATAGAGTTTCGCATAGAAAGCCAATTTCTCTTTCTGAGCATCTGATACACCTTTGTAAACATAAGAACCATCTTCCATGACCCAAGTAGCAGTGTTTCCAAAAGCCTGATCGAAGGTGAAGTCCATTCTTCCAGTATTTCCGGTATCTGTCACGACTGCAGATTCTGGGTGATTCATTTTGATGGTCTTCATCATGTCATAATAATCATCGATGGTCACAGGCATCACTCCACCAGCCTCTTCGAACCAGTCTTCTCTAACGACTGCTGTTCGAGCTCGAGGAGGAGCTATCCAGAGCAGGTATGGGTAGTTAGCCATTCTCTGCTTGTTGAAATCCATCAGAACTTCCTGCATCACTGCAGAGTCTGCAACGAATGGAGTAAGATCTTCTAAGATCCCCTGTTTGCTGATTGCCTCATCTCCACCCTGAAAATAGATCAGGTCTGGGATGTCGCCACCGAGGAGCATGAGATTGAGTTTCTCTGCATAGGCGCCCTCTGGCATATCAACGAACTCTAATACGACTTCCTGTCCAACATATGCAGAGAATCCTGCTGTGATGTTATCAAGGTGAGCCTTGTCCCATGGGTTTGATTCTGAGACGTCTTTACTTACGATTCTGATCACTGGAACATTGTCTTCCATCTGTAATTCCTGTCCACCACCGGCAAACAGACTTCCTGTTACCAATACACATAGTGCAAGTACTGATAAAACTTTCTTCATGGTAAACCTCCTTAGGTTTGTGGGGGATCTTCCCCCAAGTTTACTATTCTTTTATCGCTCCCTGTAGTCTCCCCTTTACGTAATAACGTAATACGAAAGGATAGAATACGAGGATCGGAACGATCGCAATAATGATCAAGGCAGCTTTGATCGCCTTGAAATCCAATGCCGCTGCAGTTGTCGCACTCTGTATATAGTTGTTAGCTCCAACGAATGAGGCCTTCTCCATAGATACGATTAGCTCCCTCAAGACTACCTGCAGAGGATATTTCACCTCATCGGTCAGATAGATCATCGCTCTAAAGTACTCATTCCAATGGAAAACCCCATAGAAGAGACTGATCGTAGCTATTCCAGAGATACTTATGGGAATGACTATCTTGAACAGGATTCTCATATCGCTACAACCATCGAGTCTTGCTGATTCCATGAGAGATTTGGGAACCTTATCGAAGAAACGCATCAAGATGATCAGGTAATAGGGATTCACCGCTTTATACATGATCACTGAGGCATATCTGTTGAGGAGATGAAGGTCTCTCATCAGGAAATAGTCCGGGATGAGCCCCCCCTCGAAGATCATCGTTATGACGATCAGAGTCATGAAGAAATTCCTTCCTACAAGATCTCTCTTTGTCAGGACATAGGCACCCATACTAGTCAGGACGATATTCACGACGAGTCCGACGGCCGTGATGAACATACTGTTCAGTACACCTCTGTAGACCTTCGGGATCGAGAGGACACTGATATAGGTATTGAGGGTAAAACCTCGAGGAATGATTGTCGTCCCATTCGCTGCAGCTATATACTCAGGACCGGTCAAAGAGATGACCAACTGGTTATAGATCGGATAGAACATCGCTAGTGATAGTAATGCTAGACATACGACTAGGACAATCTGTCCAGTAGATCTTCTCTTTCTACTCCTTACCATACTCCCTCCCCGGTAACCTTTCTACTCAGACGGTCTGTTGAGAGGATCAGAAACAGTCCGATGACACCTTTGAAGAGTCCGGCTGCGGTTCCTAGGGAGAAGTTCCCCTTCCCAAGGCCGATCCGGTAGACATAGGTGTCGATGATATCGACATGATTGATGACTGCATCATTCATCATATTGAAGACCTGATCGAACCCTGCATTCATGAAGAACCCCAGGTTCAGGATAAAGACGGTTATGATCGTCGGCAGGATCGAGGGAAGTGTGATCTTCATCGCCTGCTGTAATCTTGTAGCACCATCTACGGTCGCTGCATCATAGAGTTCTAATGAGATATTGTTGATCGCAGCGATATAGAGGATAGAATCCCATCCGATCGATCTCCAGATCTCCGATACTACGAAGACCCATCTAATATGAGAGGTACTCGTCATGAAGGGAATAGTCTCCATCCCGAAGAATGCCAGCACCTTGTTGACCGCACCATCAGGAGACTGCAGCAAGGAGATGAATATACCTGCGATGACTACCCAAGAGAGGAAGTGAGGCAGATAGATCATACTCTGCACGCCCTTCCTGAAGTTCTGAGATCGCACCTCATTGAGGAGGAAGGCAAGAATGATCGGTAGTGGGAAGAAGAAGAATATCTTCATCGAACTGATAGTGATGGTGTTCATGAACACACGGAAGAATACCGGTGAGGAGAACAACAGTTTGAAATGCTTCAACCCTGCCCATTCATTATCGCCGATATATCTCACATCCTGAAAAGCTATACGTGCGCCCCATATCGGGATGTAGTGCCAAACGAGGAAATATGCCAATACCGGCAGGAATATGAGATACAGATAGCGATCTCTGTATACCCGTCTCTTTAGTGACCTCTTGTTCATCATAGATCTTAAGCCCTCTGACCTGCTCTCTTAAGACCCAATGCAGCTAATCGTTGTCCAAGATCCACCATATCCTCTTGTGCTGCGAAGGAGAGACATACCCCCGAAGGTTTACGAACCTGATCGATCCAGGCCTGTGGAATAGTACCAGCATCAGATCCTGCCGCACAAAGAGCCAGAGTCAGAGCACAGACGGTATCAGCGTCTCTTCCGAAGTTAGCGGAGAGCAGGAAGCCCTTGGTAAAATCACCGTTTGAGAGTTTATAGAGTGCATATACTTGAGGGATAGCCTCAGGAGATGAGGAGTGTTTTGGGGTCCATAACTTCGTATGCAACGCTTCGAACTTCTCCATCTCACTCATATCACTTGCAAGGATCTCATCGGTGAGTCTCATCCTTCTTCCAAGCCAACTATCTTCAGGGATCTGATCCATCCCAGCCTTATAGACCTCTTCAACAGAGCCACCGGTCAATGCAACGGTAATACTCGCAGCGATTGCCTGTGCTGACCAGATACCATCAATATCATGGCTTACTGATGCATCGATCGCTGCAAGTCGTGCAGCCTCTTTCGGATCACCACATGCCACGATCCCGAAAGGCACCGATCTCATAGCAGCCCCATCATCGATATTGAAGGCATTGTCCTTACCAGTCAGTGGAGGCTCGATGCCTTGAGATAGGTTCCATAATGCTCCATATAAGGGAAGTCCTCCCCTCTTCTTAGCTCCACCATCAGAGAGCACGAGCTCTCTCCAGGTCTGAGCTACGCTCTGTGAGGTTATCTCACCATCTGTATCAAGTAGACATCGTGCCGATAGCACGGTGAACTCAGTATCATCAGTACTCTTACCTTCAGGTAGAAGACTGACAAGGATACCATATCGCAGTCTCACATCATCATCTCGTCCCAGATCACCGGCAGCATCCCCGATACCCAATGCGGCCATCGCAGCTACCGATCTTTGTGTGAACACCTCTGCATCTACTTTCTTGTTCTGCATCTTAACTCCCTTTATTTCAACCGGAAACGTTTCCGGTAACGTTTTCAAAACTATATATAACAAAACCGACTAGATCCTAGTCCCTATCCCTCATTCTATACTTCTTGTTGATTCTCTGATGACTAACCCTGTTTCGCATAGGACCTCTTTATAGGTAGGCTCCTCTGCGTTCATCTGTTCTAAGAGCAGATCAACACCCTTCTGACCCAACTGGTGTTTATAGGTATCCACTGTTGTGAGCTTCGGATGGATCAATAATGATAGCTGATTATTATCATGTCCGATGATCGATATATCATCGGGTATTCGCAAGTTTGCAGCAAGTATCGCATCATATGCGCCTGCTGCCATGATATCGTGACAGGTAAAGACCGCTGTCGGTCTTCCTGACTCATCAAGAGACAACAGCTCCTCCATACACTCTTTACCTGAGGCCGCACTATTCACCCCGAAACATACAAGATCTTCCTCATACGGCAGCCCTGCCTCAGACAGGGCCTCTCTATAACCCTGCAATCTCTCTGAACCAGATTGGACCTGTTCACCTGTTGAGATATGGGCGATCCTCTTATGACCTAAGGAGATCAAATACTTGGTAGCGACATATCCTGACTTCACATTATCGAGAGCGATCGTGGAGACGACCGAGTTGCTACTCTTCCTATAGATCTGCACGATCGGGAAGTGTTCGTGCTTCAGTCGCTCGAGTTCCTCTTTGTTCGCCTCGTTGAAGGAGAGGATGATACCATCGACCTGTTTACTCTTAAGTAGTCTGATTGCCTCCTTCTCCACTCTTCTATCATGGTTCGTATCATAGAACATGACAGAATACCCATACCCTCTTGCCTGGGCTACGATACCTCGTGCAAGTTCAGGAAAGCTGGGATTCGTGATATCAGGGACGATGAAACCGATCACATGGGATTTCTGCAGGACAAGTCCTCTCGCTACGATGTTCGGACTGTAACCGAGCTCATCGATGGCAGCATTCACCTTCACTCGAGTAGCCTCTTTGACATCGGGTCTATCATTGAGTACACGAGATACGGTGGTCACTGAGACTTTTGCATGTTGTGCTATATCACGGATGGTGATTGCCAAATCCTATTCTCCCTGTTTTCGGAAACGTTTCCGGTAACGTTTTCATTATACACATGGGTTCAAAGATAATGCAAGATATTTTTCAAGATTCTCTAAGAAACTGATCTCTTTAGAAGATGTCCTCAAGAGCCCCGAGTCCTGACATATCACTAGGTGACCAACCATGGAGGGTTGCCTCTAGAAGCTCTTTAGGGACCTCCTCGAGGAAGTAGTTCTCCCCGACTGCAGGAGAACTCTTTACCCAGAAAGCATTTCGATGGAAGGAAGAGCGGGTGATGATCAGTTCGTTCTGAGCCCTCGTGACTGCCACATAGAGGACTCTTCGCTCCTCCTCCTCTGCATCGAGGTCTCCGAGAGATCTGAAATGGGGATAGTTCGATTGGGTTGCACCTGCTACGATACAGATGGGTGCTTCAGTACCCTTCGCGCTGTGAACGGTGATCAGCGTCACCGCATCATCAGATGCTTTCTTACTTATATCGGTATCATTGAGGGGCTCTAGGGTGAAGTCATCGATGAAATCTGCGGTATTCTGATAGTTCTCTGATACTCTGATCAACAGTTCGAGGTCCTTAGAACGTTGTTGCCAGTTATCATAGCGGTCACGTAGAGCAGGATTGAGGGCCTTAGTCACTGCCTTCAGACAGTCCTTCGGAGAATCATATCTATCTGAGGCCGCAGCGAAGGCGGCAACTGCAGGATGAGCCTCTCCGAGGAGCTCTTCGAGTCGCACTTTTATCATTTCATTGGTCGACAGGAGCACGAGAGCCTCGAAGATCTTCTCCGCGGTCTTCTCACCTATCCTCGGCCAGAGCTGAAGGAATCGTAACCAGGCAAGATCATCTCGGGTGTTCCTCACGAGTCTCAATAATGAGATGATATCACGGACATGTGCCGATTTCGTGAGGATCGTCCCTCCTATGAATCGGTAGGGGATCTCACGTCTGATGAGTTCTGCCTCCAAAGTCTTGGCATCATAGCTCGAACGATAGAGGATCATGAAATCAGTTAGAGGTACCTCTGCCTCATTGCGTTCGACGATCAGATCGGCGATCCAGGAGGCCTCCTCACTGTGATGTTCGAACTCCTCGAGTCTCGGTATATGACCACAACTCCCTCTGTGGGCGGTAAGTCTGTTCTTATAATCCAATGGAGACTTATCAAGGAGCCAGTTAGAGAGATCCAAGATCTCCTGATAGCTCCGGTAGTTCAGGGACAAAGGGATCGTGATAGAACTCCCGAAGATCTCTTGGAACTGATAGACATGTTTGAAGGCAGCACCCCGGAATCTATAGATAGATTGTGCAGGGTCACCTACACAGAAGAGTCTGACCTTCTCTTCACTGAAGTGTTTGAGAATCTCGAACTGGATAGGGTTGGTATCCTGCATCTCATCTACGAGTACCTCCTCGAAGAGATTACAGACTGCTGCTCTCAGTCTAGGCTTTTGCTCGAGGGCTTTGGAGAATCTCTCCAGCAGGTCATCGTAGTCAAGATAACCTCGAGCCCCTTTTGCCTCCTGATACTGACCGAAGAGTTCACAACAACTCTTGATGGTATCTAGTTCAAGATCACTTTGAGACTTCATATACTCCTCAGGTTCCTGACAGGTATTCCTGCTATAGGAGTAGAAGGTAAGTAACGCCTTTGTCTTGGGAAAACCTTTTCTAGCTTTACCCCTCTGTTTGAGATAACTCTTCCTGATCAACCCCATGAGACTGTTCTGATCATCACTATCAATGATACTCAATCCTGAGATCCCAAAACTCTTGGGCAGTTTCGTCATCACTTTCAGACAGAAGGCATGGAAGGTCCCCGCCTGCATCTGTTCGGAGGCAACACCGATCTCACTCTTCAATCGGAGTTTGATCTCTCGTGCCGCTCTATTAGTGAAGGTCATGATGAGTATACGTGATGAGTCGGTACCACGGCTATACAGGTGGGCAGCTCGTGCAATGATCGTACGAGTCTTCCCGCACCCAGCTCCAGCAGTCACCAATACATTACGAGCCTCTCCTGAATATGTTACAGCCTCTTTCTGTTCAGCATTCAATTCCATATCTACCTCAACACCTGTTTAGCAGTCATCATATCCTATCATGGTATGGGAAAAACGAGAAGTTATTGTCCTAAGAGTTTCTCGTTTCTCACCTCTTGAGGTTCTTATAGACCGTAGGCATTCTTTCGTATAGGATTTGAACCGGTAGATATAAGGAGCCCCCTATGACTAAAGCTGCATTGAAAAGACGTGTGATCGAGGCTATAGATTCCCACGAGAAGAAGATCCTCTCATTCGGTAGACAGATCTCGCACTGTGCCGAACTGGGGTTCAAGGAGTTTCGGACCACTGAGGCGGTGACTGACTATCTTGCCTCCTTGGGGTTAGAAGATCAAGGTCCTGTTGCCATAACAGGGAATCAATCTATCCTCAATGAGGACTCCTGTGGACCTACTATCGCCCTACTCGGAGAACTCGATGCCATCATAGTCACCGACCATCCTGAGGCAGATTCGAATGGGGTAGTCCATGCCTGTGGCCACCATATCCAACTCGCAGGTATGTTGGGAGCGGTGACGGGTCTTATCGAATCCGGGATCCTCGACCAGCTTGAGGGACGGATAAAGATCATGACCACACCAGCAGAGGAGTTCATTGAGTTGGATTACCGACAAGGACTAAGAGATTCGCAGAAGATAGAGTCCTTCAGTGGAAAACAGGAGATGATCAGAAGAGGCCTCTTCGATGATGTTGACATCAGTATGATGTTCCACTCCTATGGTGAACTGGGGAAGGATGTCGCTCTCGTAGGGCCGCTGAGCAATGGCTTCATCGCAAAGCAGATCACCTTCAGAGGAGAGGCCTCTCATGCAGGTTCGGCTCCCGAAGAGGGGATCAATGCACTCAATGCTGCATCCCTTGCGATGATGAACATCCATGCACAACGTGAGGTGTTCAAAGATACTGATCGCATCAGAGTCCACAGTATCATCACAAAAGGTGGGGATATCGTGAACGTGGTTCCCGCTGAGGTGAAGATGGAAAGTTGTGTTCGGGCAAGAACGGTAGAAGCACTCATCGATGCCAATAAGAAGGTGAATCGAGCGTTACAGGCAGGAGCTTTGGCAGTGGGAGCTCAAGTAGAGATTCTAGATGAACCTGGATATCTTCCTATCCTGAGGACTGAGAGCCTCGATAGTATCTTCAAGGATAATATCGAATCACTCGGGTTCGAAGGAAGAGTTCTTGATGGAGGAGATTTCACCTGCTCGTTCGATTTTGGCGATATATCGCATCTCATGCCGGCTTTACATCCAATGATCGGTGGAGTCTCAGGAGCCCTGCACACGAAGGATTTCAGAGTGAGCGATGAGCAGTTAGCCTATATCCTACCGGCAAAGGCCCTAGCGTTGAGTATCATAGACCTCCTGTTTGATGAGGCTAAGAGGGCAAAAGAGATCATCAATGAGTTCAAAGCCCCCATGACAAAGGAGAGTTATCTTCAGTTCATGGCGCAGTTAGCCAAGTCCTAACCTCTTAGAACCAATACATCAAATAGGCATTAGCGACCATGAGTCCTGAATTATCGAACTGATCAAGCCCTCTGTTACACCAGAAGGGTATCATCAGCCCCCCTTCGAGCCCGATACTAAGATGTTTGGTGAATCTCCACTGTGCACCGACTCCAAGATCTGCTGATAACACGAACTCAAGATAGTCTAGACTCGGAACTGCTACATACCCGTTAAAATGGTTCAAGGTGACCCCGGCAAAAGCATAGATATCAGTCCCATTCGAACCTTTTATGACTCGCCTGCCATCTATACGGGCCATCCCTAGAAGATAGAAGTAGTTGAACTCCGCCTGCCAACCCCAATCTCCCGGCTGGTTCACGATCTTGAGGGCGACCGGCAATCCTGGGGCAATCACCGAAAGTCCCATTGCCCAGTCATACTCCTCCTGCTCTTCGTTAGCGGTAACTGCAGGTAGTGGGAACACGATAAGAATCAAAAGGAGTAGCAATCGTATGTTTCTCATACTAGCCTCCTAAGATTCTATTGTATTCCTGTACATGCACGAAAGCTATAAGAAGAGAAGTAGTTTCTTGTCTATTCACCTATAGGAAGAAGGTTAGCCAGATACCGAAGCCAAAAGCGATCAGTCCCCATACCCCGATAAATAGCTGAGTCCCGATCTCTCCTAAGAATCTGATGAACATCTGGATCTTTGAGATATTCCAGATAGCCGGGAACTTCGCAAGAGCGACTACCAGACATAGCCCACCATAGAGCAGGAGAAAGATCCCTAAAACCAATAAGCCCATAATACCCTCCAATAGTTTTTCTTATGTAAGACCTTGCATGATCTTCTTCTTCAATACCAGAAAATATACAGCTGATAATCCCAGGGAGAGGGATGACATCCAGATAACTCCGAACCAGGTCGAGGTTTGAGTGAATATTGCCTCATAGGCCTCAAGGGACCAGTAGACTGGAGACCACCAGACGACCCAGTGCCAAGGCTCAGGCAGGAGCGTCCCTCCGAGGATCGCGACGAGCATGGCCATCGAGGAGATCTTTCCGATACCGATCGCCTCGACCTCGTTCGAACCTAATGCGCCAATGAACAGTCCGAAGACCAGTGTCGTCGAGAAGGTGAACAGGACTACTACCAAGACCTGCCAGATATTCACCCCGAGGAGTCCCATCACCAAGATCGTGATCACCCCATAGAGGAGACTCACGATAAGGGGGAAGATACAACGGCCGATATAATAATCAGTAGTGCTCACCGGAGATACTCTCAGGGCAAGGATCGTCCCACCATCCTTATCCTCTACGATTCCGATACCAAGCAGGAAAGCTGCTATCAGACTCATGAAGATCAGGAAAATGGCTCCACCGGTAGTGGCAACGGGAGAGATAGCAGTCCTCTCGTCAAGTTCGGGTGGGACTCCATAGGAGAACTCGGTTATCCTCTTCATTTCAGGATAGTGCTCCCTCATATAGCCCTGCCTTATATACCGTGCGGCAAAGGAGAAGGTCTCGTTGTCCTTAGAGGTCTTCTCTACTACAGAGACATACTGCTTGTCATCAGGATCCCAATAGAGTCCTTCAGCGATACCTACGGCATCAAGACGCCTCTCCATCTTCTCGATCGAATCATACGTCGATATATCACCGACGGTCGATAGCTGTTCGATCATCTCTGAGGAGACTGCATACTCCCCCTCATTCACGATAGCGAAGTTGATCGTTGTACTGTCCACTGCGGGCAGGAACAGTCTCAGGATCAAAAGGATCACCATCGGGACTATGACCATATAGCCACCCATGAAGTTCTTGAAGCTCATTCTCAGATCGAACAGGAATATCTGTATCATCTGTCTCATACTATGCCTCCTTCCTGATCTTTCGATTGAAGATCCAACCTGAGAAGAGGATGAGGATCACCATCAGAGGAGCAAGTACTGCTATACCCTGCCAGATGACCATACCATTGTCACTCGGGAACATCGCTGCATCGAGAGCGAATATCGTATAATAGGTGGGAAAGAGTTTCAGCCAGGCCGGTGAGAATACCGGATTGAGTTGGGAGACGACCGGTAAGGTCAGGAGGGTCATGATGATGAAGACCCACCCCATTGCCTCCATGGGCCCTTTATAGAAGGAGGCTAAGATGATACCGATCGAGGACATCACCAATACGGTGATCATCATGATCAGAAGCGATAAGAGGTAGCCTGAGAAACCCATCATCGGAATATAGATGATCGTGAAGGTGACTAAACCAAGACAGAGCATGAGAAGATACTTACTTGCCAGGAAGTAGTTGAGGCTTGTAGGGGTAAGTCTGAATGCTCTGATAGTCATATCGACTCGCTCCTGTCCAATGATAGAGACGAGTGCGAACAGTCCGATCAACCCCACATTGAATATTAGGAAAGTCGGTAGGATCGACTTGTTGAACGGAATGATCTCATCAGTTCCACGCTGCCTTGCCTCTAGTCGGACCGACGCATAGACATCTTCCGGGTAGATCCCATAAGGTGGAGCGATGATCGAGAGAAGATCCTCGAGATCGACTTCAACAAAATCTATGACGCCCTCTTTTGTATAGGGCTGTGTAAGGAGTTCTACTCCATAGGTATCCTCTACCCCATTGGTGATGATGAGCCCGATAGAGTTCACATCCTCGACCATCCCCTCGATGAGAGCCTCCCGACTCTCTACATAGTATTCACCTTCAGAATCCTCGATATCGGGAACATACTCGGTGACAAAATCCTCGACGACATGAGTCGTATCATAGATATAGGCCATGCCGGTAGTCCTGACATCCTCAGGAACGATGAACAACAGCACCAAGACGAATATGATCGCAAAGCTGACCTCTAGAAGGAGGAACACATCTTTCACTCCAAGGATGACATCTTTCTTGAATATAGCGGCTAATCTATTCATACAACCCCCTACTCCAGACCACGGCCAGTGAGTTTGATGAAGATCTCCTCTAAGGAGGGTTCTCCGGAATGGACGGTCTTGACCTCATGTTCCCCGATGAATCTCTGAAATTCAGCCTTCTCATCTCCTGACAATCCAAACTCCTTCGAGAATAGGACGCCCTTCTGTTCATACTCTACGACGACCCGCATCTTCCCGTACTTGAGTTTTAGATTCTTTGGTGTATCCACTGCTACGATCGAGCCATCGACGATGAAGGCTACTCGGTCACAGAGTTCTTCGGCAACGAACATATTATGGGTAGTGAGAAAGATCGTCGTAGCTTCTGACTGTTTTCTCTTGATGATCCCCTTGATACTGTTGGCAGTACCGGGATCGAGTCCCATCGTAGGTTCATCGAGGAACCAGATATCAGGTTTGTTCATCAGTGACCGTGCGAACCCAAGACGTTGCTTCATCCCCTTGGAGTAGGCGCCGGCCCTCTTCTTCGCATCATCTGCGAGTCCGACCATCTCAAGTACTTCCATAGCATCCTCAGTCTCTCCATCATAGAGCTTTGCATGGAAGTTGAGATTGTCGAGTCCTGATAGTTTCTTATAGACATTGGGTATCTCGAAGCCCATTCCGATCCGATTGAAGAATTCCTTTCCAGGATGTGCTGAGCGCAGAGCCCCATCTATGAATATCTCACCCTGCTGGATCTCCAATAGTCCTGCGAGGATCCCCTGGGTCGTAGACTTCCCTGCACCACTCGGTCCGAGAAAACCGAAGATCTCACCCTTTTCGATAGAGAAGTTCACATTCTTGACTGCTGGAGCTCCATCCTTCTTATAAGAGTATGTCACCTGTTTCACTTCGATCATTGCCATAGGTCCCTCCTAGTCATCTCGATCATTGATCAATCCATTCTTCATCATGAGAAATATATCGTCATATACAGGGGGTATCCCCTGTAGACCATCTTCATTCAATACGAGTCGGGAGATACTCTCCATCATCGTCTGTAGATAGAATGCTATAGTCGCCGTCGGGATCTCAGAGGTGATCTCACCTACGTCCTTTGCATGTTCGATCAATCTCATATAGAAATCATGAGTACCCGTAACAGGAGTTCCTTGATTATCTACTGAAAGGGTCGTAAGGACCTCTTCAAGCTCGATCATCGAACTCTTCATCAGTTTGGCAGCTATCTGGAGTGCATCAGGAAATGCTTTTGCATATTCAAGACCAGCTTCTATGAGCCTCCCGAGGAGATCGAAAAGAGGAAGCCTCTCCCACTCGGAGAGGACACTCCCGAGATAGTCGAGTTTCTCATCTCTGATGCTGCTCAAGATGGTCAAGAAGAGATCTCTCTTGTCTTCGAAGTATTGGTAGAAACTACCGCGGGGGATATTCGCATTACCTATGATAGTCTGGATACTCGCAAGGTCATATCCCACAGAGGCGAACTCACAACGAGCGGCTGAAGTGATTCTGAGCCGCTTCTCTTCAGGTAAGTTATAGAAGGTTGGTTTTGCCATCTATTCCCTCTTTATCACATGTGATATGACACCTCTGTCATATCCATTCTAAGTCCTTGGACTCCTGCTGTCAAATCCTTATTGAGAAAAGAGCAGTCTAAGAATCAATTGATCATCGTTTAGCATAGAATAGATCATACGGTTCGTATATCTTGTATTCATCACGGGATGATAGTTCCTTCAATCACTAGATCCTAGCCACAAACTCTCATGAAGATATGGACCTAGAGATGAGTCCTGAAAGAGGGACTCCCCTACTAGGGGAATAGTAAGACTCGGGATTGGCTAATGATTGATGAAACCGGCTATGTCTTCTATCACCTGTATATCCACCTCCTGAGCATCAATATACTCATTACTGTCAAAGGTATCATTCGACTTCATGAAAAGATGATTCAGTTCTGGATAGGTGATGAACTGAGCCTTAGGAAGGGCCTCCTTCCACTGTGAGAACTCGCTCATCGGTACTTGATAGTCCTTCTCTCCCTGTAGGATCAGAAGCCGCTCTTCTATTCCCTTTGCAACCTCTAGGGGTTCATACCCTTTGAGAGAGAGCCAATAGACGGCCGGTACTCCCAACAACTCTGCACTCGTATACTCACTCTCACTAGTCAATGCTCCGATAGCATTCACTCCGTTCTCTATCTTCTCGAGTATCTGTTTCTCATCGGTGGAGATCTCCCCATCCTTACCAAGGAGGTGTCTATACTGCAGGAGCATCAACTCTTCGACTGGAGTCACCGACCCTGCTGCGATGATATAACCTACCGTTGCGGGAAGCCTCTGAGAGATCATCGGAATCAGGTTCCCTCCAAGGGAGTGACCTAAGAGGAAGATCCTCTGCCTGTCGACACGTTCGATCGATCGTGCGAGGTCATAGGCACTAACAACATCCTGAATATATTCCACATCGATTGTCGCACATTCACCGATGACCTTCCCATAGATAGCTGTCCGTTTGGTAAAACGAATACTCCCAATTCCCTCTTCAGCAAGCCCATAGGCTATATCACGAAGGGGTTTATTCGGACCGATGGTCGAGTCCATATCATTGGGCCCGGAACCTGAGACGAATATGACAAGAGGAACTGAAGCCTCTCCTTCTGGGAGGACGAGTTTACCCGGCATCCTATAGGAACCGGTCACGACCTCTATATCGCTCTCGATCAGCGATGAGGGGACCTCTTTCGGCGGTGTGTAAAGGGCGAAGTTGAAGCCTGCAAGTAGCTTATCTGAGTCAAAGACCACATTCACGATCAAAGAATCTTTTTCACAAGTGACTACAATGGGGATGACATCGAAATCTGAAGTCGAAATAACTTCTGTCACCGAATACGATATGAATTCACCATTCTGATTGATCATACCATCGAAAGCATGTGCATAGATCTCAGCGGTGATGGCCTTTCTCATGTTCTCAGTCGCATTGAAATCAGAGATCATCTGTTCATACCTGCCGGTAGTGAACATCTCCATGAAGGAGGTCGCTAACTCGATGATACTCATATCTTCTCCGATAGTGATTACCGGGAGAGATTCTGCAGTGCCGATCTCTTCCTCTGCTGCTTTAGGAACACAACCCATCAAGAATAGACTCAAGCCTATCAGTACCCATAATGTTCTTCTCATGATCATCCTCTCATTGCTTATAGAACCTGGCAACTCATTACCATCTCATGATCATTATACATGATATCAAGGGAGTTATCACGTATATAATCCTCTAGGTAAAACTGACTAGATCGATTAGTCAATCATCTCTATAGATTACTACTCAGATGAGGCATAATATTGAGAATATAGAGGTGTAACTGTCATGAATAGTGAATTAGCTTTAAAACGTGAGTCTTCAGAAGAATTCCTCAATACCCTATCACATACAATCGGGTTCTTCCTCGGGATAGCCGGGTTGATCTTTCTCCTTGTGAGGTCAGAGGATCCGGTAAGATCTATTGCGTTTCTCATATATGGATCCACACAGATCCTGCTCTATCTCAGTTCCGCAGCGACCCATATGTTCAGTAACAGACCCGATGTCCATAAAGTCATAAGAGTCTTCGATCAGTCAGCGATCTATCTGTTCATCGCAGGGACGTTCACCCCGGTAGCACTGATCATTCTACCTGAACCCTACAGGACACGAATGCTTGTCCTTGTCTGGGTGCTTGCATTCCTTGGTGTCATCATGAAATCGGTATTCATTCAGAAGAAACATATCCTATCTGATCTTCTGTATCTTCCCATGGGATGGATGGTCGTTTTCTTCCTGAAACCATTGATCGAATATGCACCGAAGGGGTTCTTCCTATCACTCATTGGTGGTGCTGTGTTCTATACATTGGGGATAGTTTTCTATATCACGAAGAAGGTACCCTACAGCCATTTCATCTGGCATCTGTTCGTCATTGCAGGTTCTTTGAGTTTCTATCTTGGATTTGTGACAACCCTTTTGTAGGGGACCTCTTCAATTGATTCAATTGTATTCTAACATCTCTTCAAGGAGCTTTTTCACCACTACGATCAAATGGTATTGATGATCATCTGGAGATTCGACCTTCTAGAACAGAACGTATTTCATCCTCTACCGATTGATGTGCCTCTGAGCCTGCAAGGTTCTGTCAAAGGAGACAGTATCATTCGCTAACCGGTCAAAATCAGGTTGCAGAGGTCGTGCTCCTCCATCACAGCCGTGACGCTAATGTGATTGGTGATCTGTTACGATCATGATGATATTCGGGTTTGTCATACTCTTATCTCCTGCGTTCATCCACTATGATATCACTATAATCTTTCACCCGATACAAACAATGCCATATGACATGGTAATATGAGGACATCCAGGACCTTCCTAGATATCCTCTTCCCCATGATCTGAGATATAGACGACTACCGTGATCTCTGAGAGGCCAAGATTGTCTAGGTCCTCAAGGATAGGGGTATTAGAGAATCAACATCTTTGCTACAGTTCAAGTAATAGTCTTTATAGCGTTCCCAGGAATCAACTTTCTCATCTATAATACCACTTCATTGCTCTTTTAATGAATAGTATCATCTATGAGCTTCAGGACGTCCTGTTTCATCAAGAGCTTGACAATTTGAGGTCGGGATCTGGAAATCAGAGTACTTTGATGAATAACTCTCATTCGCAGGAGCCTTCTTTATATGTGTTCTTTTTGTAGTCGGTTTCATAGCCAACCTCTCGAAACAGCTACCCGACAGTCCTGTTACTCGGATCCATATATTTCTGCCATGGATAATCGGGATTATCCTACATACCGGGCCCCGGTACATACCGTCTGGTGAACATGACTGATCTTGAGGGTGTACAGATCGCTGAATCGATACAATCGTTCTTAAAAAATCAATACCCATGTCTTACGGCAGTTTGACTTTGATTCTTTGTTACCAAATATACCTAGAAAGGTATAAAACCTATTATATACCCTAAGAGGTATATTGACAATACTATACCTCTTAGGGTATAATTTCTAAATGGATTATATTATCAAATCACCTAACCAATTAAGTATCTCTCTCAAGAATGCCCGTAAGGAGGCAGGATTATCACAAGTCTCAGCAGCCAAAGATTTTGGTATTCTTCAAAAGACCATTTCACTATTAGAGAACGATCCAAGTAAAGCTACTATTGATAGTCTTTTTAAGTTATTAGCAGCTATAGGTTATGATATGGTTCTAACACCTAGAAGTACAGATACAACCGAGTGGAAAGAAGAGTGGTAATATGAGATCGAAGATAAGAACTCCCCTATCAGTCTACATGAATTCATATCTTGTAGGTGAATGGACAATAGCTTCCAACGGAGTACACAGGTTCAATTATAGCTCAGAGTGGTTATCTCAATCTGGAGCCAGACCTATATCATTTTCTCTTCCATTGATCTCTTCTTCCAAGTCTCATAAAGGCCAAGTCGTTGAGAATTTCTTTGATAACCTCCTACCTGATACCAGAGCAATAAGAGAACGTCTTCAAACACGATTCAAAGCTGACAGCAGATCAGCCTATGATCTGCTGTCCCTAGTTGGTAGAGATTGCCTTGGGGCGATCCAGATCGTTCCTGCAGATGGTGATTTTGATACTCATACCGTCGGTATGATATCAGGAGACATCGTAAAAGAAGCTGAGATCGCAAAGATCCTGAGAGAGACCCCTTTGCAAAGAAGTTCTTTGCGGTCATTGAAGGACTTCAGAATATCTTTGGCAGGGGCTCAGGAAAAGACTACGTTCTGCAGAAGTAATGAGAATTGGCGTATACCTTCAGGGACTACCCCATCTACTCATATCTTCAAGCTTCCTATCGGAGATATTGGAATCGCAGACCTGAGTGATTCACTTGAGAATGAGTACCTCTGTTCAAAGATCATCAATAGATTCGGGATTCCTATTGCTGAAACAAGGATCGAGCGATTTGAGGAACAGAAGACCCTTATCGTCACACGGTTCGACCGGAAATGGGACTTATCAGGTAAAGGACTCCTTCGTCTCCCCTATGAAGACTTCTGTCAGGCAACAGGGACCTCTTCAGCATTCAAATACCAATCAGATGGAGGTCCAAGTATAAAGAATATCATGGATATTCTCGCATATTCCGTTAACGCAAAACAGGACAGAGAGCTCTTCCTGAAATCCCTGATGCTGAATTGGCTTCTTGCTGCTCCGGATGCCCATGCAAAGAACTTCAGTATCAGCATTGGTGTACGTGGGGCTATATCTCTAGCCCCCCTCTATGATGTGGCTTCAGCCTACCCTTATCTTGATAGAAAAGGTAGTTCATTCACCTCTCACAATTTGAAGATGGCTATGAAGTGTGAATATTACCGGTGGAACAAGATTCTGCCAAGACACTGGGTCAGGACCGCAAGCTCATGCGGGATGAGTGAAGAGACAACACTCAATATCCTATCAGAACTGATTGATAAAACAGATGATGCAGTCGAGATGGTTTATAGAGATATTCCAAAGGGATTCCCCGAATCTGTCTCAGGACCAATACTAGAGGGCCTGCAAGAAAAATCTGAGTTCGCTCGTAGTATGATGTTCTAGAAGTTCTCTATCCTCTACCGTGACAACTCTTGAACTTCTTTCCACTCCCACAAGGACATAGATCATTCCGACCAGTCTTGGAAGTATCGAAATAGTCCATGAAATCCAACGCCAGTCTCCTATTCTGTAGAGCCTTTCCCATAGCAGTGAAATACGGTCTTGAATGCTCGAAGAAGGCTTTATACCCTTCACACAGATAGTTGATCTGTCTGTTATCTGGTGCTGTGACTATCCTATTACGCAGGCATCCACCAAAACAGAGCTGAAGATATTCACAGCTCTTACAGGTCTCTGAGATCTCAGTCTCTTTGGACATCCCGAACTGTCTCTGGAACGTACTGTCTACCATCTCTAGCATCGGGGTATCTGCGATATTCCCGAGAAGATTTTCTGGTTCGACAAAGTGATCACAACTATAGAGTTTTCCGTTATGTTCAAGAGCTAGGGCTCTTCCACACTGTGGTGCATGGACACAGAGACTCGAAGGATACCCCACATAACGACCAAGGAATAGGTCGAACTGTTGAACGAATCTGGTTCCAATCCCATTTGCGATCCACCTGTCAAAGACCCCATTGAGGAAGCTTCCGAACTGCTGAGGATCTACTGACCTATCTGAGACCTTACCGTCATAGTATTCTACGACAGGGATGAACTGGATGAAATCTGAATCTATCGAACAGAGAAAGTCATAGACCTCTTTAGGGTAACTCCCATTATGATGCTGGACGACGGTGAGAGTATTGATCTCTACCCCGACCTTCTTCATAGTCTCATAGCCTTTCATCACCGCAGAGAAGCTTCCTCTCCCATCGGGATACTTCCGGTAATGGTCATGGATCTCTTGAGGACCATCGAGGCTGACACCGATGAGAAAACCATGATCTTTGAAGAACCGAGCCATCTCAGGGGTTACCAGGGTCGCATTGGTCTGCAGGGAGTTCAGGATCTTCAATCCCTTTCTCTCATACTTCTTCTGCAAGGCGACGGCCTTCTCGAAGAAAGGAATTCCTAACATCGTAGGTTCTCCACCCTGCCAGGAGAAGACAATCTCCTGAGCCTGAGGCGGCTGGGCCTCGATATAGGACCTGGTGAAGTTCTCAAGTAGTTCATCAGTCATGACCTGAGAGGTCTCATATGGATCGTTGACTAACTGGGCCTTCTGTAAGTAATAGCAGTACTCACAATTAAGATTACAGACAGAACCTATTGGTTTAACGATTATGTTGAAGGGACTTGATGAACATTTCACGACAGATTTCTCCTCTTATGATTCTTACCTGTAAGTTATATACCCATTCGGGCTCTTTTTCTATCCCTGGATAGAGGATCAAGATTAACTTTGAAGCTACTATCTACACCCTGAGGAGAATCCATCAAATAATTGCAAAGAGGTCTTCCGTCATTTACAATACTTACATGCAAAAGAAAATATTCATCTGGTTCGTGCTGATCGTAGTCATCCCCAGCGGCCTCATCTATTTCATGCTAAGTAATTTTTTCATCAACTATTCCATTGAGAAACAGATAACCACAAACAATCAACTTATTGATGAGATGAGAAAGAACCTTGATACACAACTCCTTCATTACCAACAACTCACTATGCAATTCTATCTTAATGATGAGGCGATGAAGGAAATCTCATCTGAGGCTCCAATCCTTGATTGTGAAGCTATCGGTAATCAACTGAGTAGCTTCGTCAATGCTAATAGACTCATCTCATCAGCATATTTATTCACGGAGAAGGGGTATCTATACAGTGGCCACGGGTTACGTGACATCGAAATGATAGATCAGGAGTATCAGGAGCCTCTAAATCTTCAAGAGGGTAGGATACTTTGGACAAAGACCTACCCCCTTCTCAGTAATTATGGGTTATATGATGATTATTTCTTCGGAATCAGACATATCAGGATGAGGCAGGAACCTATTGCTACCCTCTATCTTGGATTCAATAGTATGTTCTTCAAAGACTTCTTCCAATACACACCCTTCACTGATAACCAGACCATCTCGATCTATGATCAGATAGGGAATCTCATATCTACCAACCACTCAGATATCGATCAAAAGCTATCAGAGGACATATTGGAACACGTTCGATCCTCTTCGCTACGGTATCTTTCAGAAGATATCAATGGTGTAGAACGAATCATACTATCTTCAGAATCAAGGGTCTCTGATTGGATAATCACCCTCTCACTGTCTCCTGAATCCATATCAAAAGAGTTATCCTTCATTCAAAAGATATTCTATGCAAGCATAGCCCTCTATTTTATATTCTTCTTCTATATCTCCTATCTGATTTCCAGAAAGCTGGGAAAACCTCTGAGTCAACTCACTGAAGCGATCAATGAGGTCAGTGGTGGGAACTTAGATATAACCGTCGAGGAGAATCATATAGATGAGATAAAACAGCTCAGTATCAGTTTTAACTATATGACCCATAGGATCCAGCACCTCCTAGATGAGGTGAAAGAGACGGAGCGATTTAAGAGAAAGGCCTACCTTCAGACCCTACAACTTCAGTTGACCCCTCATTTTCTCTATAACACCCTCAATACCATCCGTTGGATGGCTCAGATCAATGGACAGGATAACATCACCTCGACTACGAAGGCTCTTATCACCTATTTGAAAAACCTGACCGATATCGAGAGTGAGTTCATAGAACTAGCTTCTGAACTGTCCCTTATCGAAGCATATGCGACTATCCAAAGATACCGGTATAAAGACTTCACTATCCAAGAAGAGATCCCTGAAGAGCTTCTTGGCAGCTCTATTCATAAGCTCATGATCCTCAATATCGTAGAGAACAGTATCATCCATGGATTCAGCGAGAAAAGTGATCATGGTATCATCACCATCTCTGTGGAGAAGAACGAACAGGATCTGATCATTACTATCTCAGATAATGGGATTGGAATTGAACCCCAGTCATTGACAGAGATCCGTTTAGCCCTTGCTAAACAGTCGATCATAGATAATGAGGTAACCAATCAATATTCCGGTCATATAGGATTACTCAATATACAGGGAAGACTTCGTCTCTATCATGGTCAGGCCTATTCGATCTCGATCGAATCAGAACAGGATGAGGGATGTACTATCACGATAAGACAGCCGGTCATCCAAGATGAGAGCTGATCTCTTTTGGGGTTTATCTCTTAAAGACATCACATCAATATCTTCCAAGAATCGGTAACTCTTCGTATACAGCTACCACATTCTCTAATGAAGAATTGTCTTGCAACATATGAGTTGGAGAGAATAGATATCCCCCACGGGGCATCATCACGGATAGAAGGTCCTGTAGTTCCTGCAGAACCTCTTCTATCGATCCATCAACGACCTTTCCTGCTGTTGAGAAACCACCATGAAAGGACAACCTGTTACCGAACCTATTCTTCAGATAAGAGGGAGACATATCTTTAGCTTCGGGCTGCAGTGTATCCACAGCAGAGATTCCCATCTCAATAAAATCTTCAAAGGCCCAGGAAGATGATCCACAACTGTGGATCATCACAGGGATCCCGAAGGATCCAGCAAGATCGATGAATTTCTGATGTCTTGGTCTTATGATTGTCCTATAAGTGTCAAGTGAGATGAGTGCCCCGGATTGGGCTCCAAGGTCCTCACCTAGCCACATATAATCGATAGGACTTGAAGCCCCCTCCAATGCTCGTCTGGTAACTTCGAGTTGTATATCCAATCGCCTGTCTACTAATCGTAGCCAGTTCTCATCCATCATGGCCATAGCTAGATAGACCTGTTCCATACCGCAGAGCATCCCGGTAGTATTCATGATATCCCCAAGACCAGGGTTCCCGATACAGATTGCCTTCCCATCCCAGATCGATAGTTGTTCATCAAGAGAGTCATAATCATAATCATCAGGATCAGGCATCTTCCAGGACTCAATAAGCTCTTCATCTAATGAAGCTAACGGGAAATCACAATAATCCCAATACCCACCACTCTCATGGGCTATCCACCGTTTGGTAATTCCCCAGGCAGGATCAATAGCCCTTTCAGGTCTAGGAGCATGCAGGACGGGGCCGATATAGGGAATCGAGACCTCTCTCATGTCAACATGAAGACGATTCAATAAGCTCTCATCATCATGTGAAGCTATACCATAATGTCTCTTAAGACGTGCATCGATTCCACTGTTCGCCATATAGTTTATGGGAATTCGATCAGGCTCCTGATGGTTCAAAGCAGCCATGACTCGTTCTTTAGAACTCAGTCTTTCCATAAGATCAGATCCTTTCAGCCACAAGTTCATAAGAACCAGAGGTCAGAGTATAAAGCATATAATGATCACAGCCTCTCCATGGTATTTTGGATAGGTTTCTCTTAATACCTTCACCATGAGGTTCAAGCTTATGACCATCTGGAAGATGTAGCTCTCCAAGAGTCCCAGAGGGAATCGAAATATTCAGCTTCAAGTTATGCTCTTGTCGTTTCCAGCTGAGTGATGCCTTACCATAGGGTGTGGAGACAGAAGCTTCAGCATGTGAGATGTCGGAAAAGAAACCAGGATTCAGACCGATCCTTCTCCAGCCCGCCTCTAGCGGGAGTATCCCCGCAACATAGTGATAGAACCAGCTATCGACTGATCCAAGCATGATGTGATTATGGGAGTTCATCCCCTCACACTCGATGAGTTCCCACCGTTCCCAAAGTGTTGTCGCCCCATTTCTGATCATATAGATCCAACCTGGATAACTCTCCTGATTCGCAAGTAGGTAGGCCTTCTCCTCAAAACCCGACTCACAAAGCACCTTCAATAGATATTTCGTACCATGGATACCTGTATTCACATGATTTCCCCCATACCGGGTGACAAGATCATTCAGAGAATCTGCAAGTTCATCATGTGCTCTACCTGTGAGCAGATTTCCCTCTAAGGCTAACACCTGTGAGGTGATATCAGGAGAGTCCCATGGGGTCATCTCCTGGCTCTTGATAATCCCATCCTCATAGAATCTCTTGAGGAAACAGTTCTTTATCGTATCGGCCAAGGTCTTGTATTGTATACTTTTTTCGTCTTCTCCGATCTCAGAGGAAATCTGGGAAAGAAGGCTCACATCATGAAGGTAGTACCAGGTCGAGATACAGGGAAGACCTGTCTTCTTTGAAGTCACGAGTCCTGGTGCACACCAGTCCCCGAAAGTTCCCAACTCCTCAATGATACCATCTTCTGTCTGGGTCTGTAGGAATGCGATATACTCTTCAAAGACACTAAAGTACTTCTCTAAGACACTCCTGTCCCCACTGTACCAATAGATTGCCCAACTGATGGAGATCAAGGCACTACCCCAGGCGGGATCAGCAGGTTTCTCCATCCAGAACTTGGGGGCAACATCGGTGATGCTCCCATCCTCTCTCTGCGTATCTGCTATATCCTGGATGAACTTTTGGTAGAAAGCTACCGGCATGAAGTTCAGTAGAGCCTCTTCGACTGCAAGATGAGCATCTCCGAGCCAGCCATGCCGTTCATCACGTTGTGGAGAATCAGTGGGAATACCCATGAGATTCGATAGTTGTCCCCAGCGAATCGCTTCATGGACTGTATTAAGATCCTCATTACTACAGGAAAAGGTACCCGCGAATTCAGTCTCTGTATGGATGAATAGAGCAGTTATCGCCTCTTCGGGTAACTCTCCTATATATCCTGAGACTTCAATATATCGAAAGCCATGATAGGTAAATGAGGGGCTCCATAGTTCATCCTTTTCACCACTGCAGATGTATATATCTTCAGCTTTCGCAGCCCTATTCGATGCAGGATTGAGTTCCCCATCATTTGAGATCATCTCAGCATGTCGTAATGTGATCCGTGTACCCCGAGGTTGATTGATTTTGATCTGTGGAAAACCAGATAGGTTCTGACCGAAATCGAGGATAAATCCTCTTCTTGATCTCTTCATACTCTTAGGTACGACTCGCCTGTCGATCATAATCGGCGGTAACATTGAATTAAAGAGAGGATACCCTTCCACTCTGACAGCCTTTGATAAGAATGTTGGGGTTAGTGTTGCATCATAGGTCTCACCATCGAAGAGACTGTTCTCTGTGATGGGACCCCTAAAGCAATCCCAGCTCTCATCGGTAGAGAGTTCCTGAATACTACCGTCATGGTATTCTATTCTGATATAACCTACTGCTCTTGGTCTTTCGAAGCCATAGAGAGCGATATGTCTTCCATTCCCAACGATGAGGGTCACAAGATTCTCTTGTTGTAGATGATCATCGAGAGTGAGTACATCGTAGAGGACTCTCTTGTGATAGTCAGTCTGTGCAGGGGATAGCAAGTGTTCCCCGACCTTCTGACCATTGATTTCCAAAATATAGAGACCTACTCCAGTTCCATAGAACCTAGATCTTACCACCTGTGAAACGGGTTTATCTAGAACCAACTGCGTTCTGAGATAGATTCCATGATAATGGAGGGCCTCCTCACTACTGTTCTTCACCTCGGGTATCCCACTTTCCCAGTTTCCTGCATGATAAGAGGAGACTTTTGGTGCAGTGATCCAGGAATCTGGAAGTGTTTCAGGAGTGATCGCAGCAGTCTCAAAAGAGGAAGGTGTACTGTATCCGGTGAATCTATTCTCTTCATCCCAAAGGGCGACCTTCCATCGGTATTGAGAATAGGATTTCAATAGTTTTTCACCATCAAATACCACCCAGGGTTCCTCTCTGGCAGTCTCCCCTGAATCCCAGAGGAGTTCTCCTCCAATTGATTCTATGAGTATCCGATACCTCTTCTGAGTCTGTATACTCTTGGGATTCTCCCATGAAAATCTGAGAACAGTTACATCGATACCAATCGGTTCTACATGATGTTCACATCTAAGATTCACAGGGATTGCCAGATCGTTTTCATATTCCATAGCAGAACCTCACTACTCTTTTATTGAACCGGCAACAAGACCTGCAATGATCTGATCAGAGAATATGAAGAAGATCACTATCACGGGAATTAGTGCTAATGTCACCGCTGCGAATACATAATTCCAATAAGCAAGGAAGTTAGCAAGATATTGGTATATCGCTAAGGTTATCGTATGAAGAGATTTCTTAGTCAAGAATACAAGAGGTAAATAGAAATCATTCCAGATCTGTACGAAGCTGATGAGTGCCATCGTAGAGATGACCGGTTTAGATATCGGCATCATGATACGCATGAAGATGGTGAACTCCCCTGCTCCATCGATTAGAGCACTCTCATGGAGAGCCCCAGGCAGTTGTTTGAAGAACTGATTGAAGATGAATACCGAGAAGGACATGTTAGCACTATAGAGGATGATCATACCGAGAAAGGAGTTTGTCAGATTCAAGGTTCGCATGATGATGAACAATGGTAGGATCGCGATCTGAATAGGGAACATCAATCCAATGAGAAAATACATCTCAATGAAGGCCTTCCCTCTGAATCGGTATCTTGCGATCCCATAAGCTACCATCGAAGAGAAGAATATGAGGGATACGATCGATGAGGCCGTCAGGAGTATACTATTGATGAAGTTACTGAAGAACCCATCTTCTACGATGACTTTATCATAGTTTGAGAAGGTAATCTCAGTCGGGAGCCCAAAGGTATTGAAGAGCAGGTCCTGTTTCGTCTTGAAAGAGGATATGATCATATTCCCAATGAGGATAACGGCGATAAGGCAGTAGAGAGTGAGGACTACAGTTGCCAACCAGCTTCCAGCTTTTCTTCTATGTTTCATAGTATACCCATACTCCTATATCTCATCACGGTAGAACAGTCTTTTCAATACGAGGTTCTGGATCAATGCAATAGAGAAGATGATGCAGAATAGTACGACACTTATCGCTGCACCAAAACCGATCGCAGTCTCACCATTATAGGAATCCCCAAAGGTATATCGGAAGAAGACCAAATTCAGGAAATCGAGCTTCCCATCTATTCCTCCATTCAAGCCACCTATGATAAAAGGAAGATCGAATTGAGTGAGAGCGAAGATTGAGCTGAGAACGAACACATTGATGATAGAAGGTTTCAGGAAAGGGAGTTCTACTCTCCAGAACCGGTTCCAGATACTCGCTCCATCAATGATACTAGCCTCTACCACCTCCCCTGGGATGCTCTTCATATTCGCTAGGATGATGACCATCCCGACTCCGATACCCTGCCATCCTATGACCGAGACAAGAAGCGGAAAGGCTTGATTCACATTACCAAACCAGGCTCCTGCGAATTGCTGAAAACCTATCATTGTGAAAAAGGTATTCAGCATACCGATATTAGGATCGAATACTAATAGGGAGAAGAACCCCACGATCGAGGGGCTGATCACATAGGGAAGAAAGATCATCAGTTTGAAGGCTTTATGGCCAGCGATCTCAATATGGATCAGATAAGCCAAGAGTATCTGAATAGGGATAAATATGAAAATAGCAATGAGCATATAGGAGAAGTTGTTTCCAAGGGCATTCCAAAAGATCCCAGACATCCTGGGTTCCAGGAAGATCTTCTTGAAGTTATCTAATCCGATGAAGATCATATCCCCCATACCCGACCAGGAAAAGAAGCTGTAATAGAAAGCAACTCCAAGAGGAATGATCATAAACAGGGTATAAATAAGAAAACCGGGAGCAATGAACCCTCTATAAGCTCGTGATCTATGCATGAACGTATAATCCTTAAGATTTATTTGAATAGAGAGCAGAGAGGGAGATCCCTCCCTCTCTACTCTCACACATTACATGTTTGGATAATCCATCAAAGGATCGATCATTTCGACTAACTCTTTTGCAGTGAGTGAGCCCGAAAGAAGTTTTGGATTGTCTTCTTCCCAGACCTTTGTTGGAGCCTCTCCATCTGCATGGTATAGAACCATGATATTATAGAAACTCTCTAGTTCTAGGTTAGCATCGGAGATCTCGTCAGCGAGACTACTTCCTGATTTGATTCCTTTCAATCCAGCGATAGCACCAAGACCATCAACCCAGATCTGCTGTGATTCTTTGGTAGATAGGTACTGTGCCAGTTTGACAGCTGCCTCTTTCTCTTTTGTCTTTGAATAGACAGAGAAGCCTGCCGCATAGGTAAGTACGATAGGTTTTCTACCATCTTTTGTGGGCATCTGGAATGCACCGATGTTCATATCTGGATTGTTCTTGGATAAAGTATCTGTGGTCCATGAACCAGCAACAGTCATCGCAGCCTGTCCCTTCGAGAAGGAGAGATATTGACCAGCTTCATTTACTCCGAGGAAATTATCACCGAAGTAACCTTTCTTTCCCCATTCGATCATCTTGTTCATCGCATCGATGACACGAGGATCATTGATCTTAGCAGAACCGGTTGCAGCTTCCTGAATCCAATCTGGATTCGTTGCAGCTAGTATAGGTTCGAAGAGAAATAAGATATTCCAACTATCTCTTCCTGCTAAGCTTATAGGGATGTAACCAGAAGCTTTGATCTTTGCCAGTAATGTTTCGAATTCTGCAAAATCTGCAGGGATCTCCCAGCCCATCTCTTCAAAAAGATCTTTGTTGTAGAAAGTCGCTCGAGTATCGATAGTAGCAGCAGGAGTCTGATAGACTTTCCCATCTACTCGTACTTTATCCATAGACATCTCGGAATAATCATCTAATGCTAGATATGAGGTAAGATCCATAAGAGCATTCTGTGCTGTAAGATTATCCATATCACTTGTAGCTGTTCCATGGTGCCAGAATAGATCTGGAGCTTCACCAGCCTGGATAGCAGTTGTCAGTAGCGATAGATAGTTATCAGGAGTCTTGATCTCATACTCTACTTTGATGTCTGGATTCAGTTCCATAAACCTTTCTAGAGTATTCTTCAGTGGCAGTTCGAATTGTGGTGTATGCTCCCAGATAGTCAGGACTACAGGTTCTTTTGCATCCATTTTTTCCTGTTCGGCCATAGCAAAGATCATTGTAGTCGCCAGACAAAGCATAAGACACATGGTTAATACCTTTTTCATGATAATTCCTCCTTTTCATGATAGTTCGTCACTACGAACTAGGTCTACATTAATTGTAGGTGGGGAATATCTCCTAGACCATAGCAATAGTCAGGGTGTTCATCTGTAATCTTCAGAATATGATATTGCTACCGATGTAGTTGATGTCAATTCTTCAGATATGATGTCGATTATTCAGCACAGATCTGAGAGTTCTTGAACTCTGTTATCGTCATACCGGTCGTCTTCTTGAATACTTTGGAGAAATGGCTGGCATTGGTGAATCCTACCAACAAAGCGATCTCTTCAGCAGTCTTGTTACTCTTTCGGAGAAGGCTCTTTGACTCCTCTACCCTCACATCATGGAGGTATTCCAGGTAACCCACTCCCGCATCCTTCTTGAAGATCTCACTCACATAGTTCTCATGAAGATGAAACCTCTCAGCTAGCGTAGACAGGGATATATGCTCCTGGTAATGAGTATGTAGGAATATCTTCATACGTACTACAGATCTTCGTTGTCCGGTATAGGAGATGAGTCTCTCCTGGAGGAGTTCAAGAGAGCTCACGAACCATTTGAAGAGGATAGTCACACTATCATAGGCCTGGATCCTCTCGTAGACCGATGCACCGATAGACAGTGACAGATCAACCTCTCCTATAAGTCGAGTTGCGATCTTCTCTACCTCATGCCAGTACAAGAGGAGATCCAGGCAAAGCACTGAGGGGTCTAAGTGATCTCTCTTGATATTCTCGATCTCAATCTTCATCGCTTCATTCCAGTCATTCTTGTTATCTATGGAGAATAACAGCAGAGGATCTGGTAATGAGATCGAACTATTCTTGATACTGCACTGGGAGGAGGTGATCGAGTAGAGTCCAGACTTCTGAATATAGTAGATGCAGCTACGTTTCTTCAATAGACCGAGCCAGCTCTCATCAATCTCTGATATATTCGCAATCGGACTCTTCAATATGATAACGGGTCTATTGATATAGTTTGAGAACTGTTTCTGGAGCTCTATAAAGAACTCTCCTCTTTTTGCTGAAAGAGCCTCACGACCATCAAGGACACATACAAGATCGTTATTCTTAAAACTGCAGACCTTCCCGAGTCCTGATGAATCAAGAAGCGTCTGAACAAGCTGCTGACACCAATAGATATTGATTGATGAGCCAAGTGGTTCAAAAGTCTCACTATAGAGTTTCTTGAATACGATCATTGCCAGATAGACCCCTTCAGGGAAATCTGATGAGAGTCTGGGTCTCTTTAGATACTCGACTATAGATTGAGAGTTCTTCATAGACTGAGCAGGGATACTCTGATGGTGTACTGGTATACCATCCAAGATGGAGAAGAGAGAGGCTCTCTCGATCTCGTGTTTGAGCAGATAATCATTGATACCCAATCTGAAGGCATGACTTACCGTATTGAAATCATCATAACAGCTAATCACCACAATATGGATCTCAGCATCGAGTTTCTTAATCTCCCCGATCAGCGATAATCCATCTAACTGAGGCATCTTTATATCTGTGATGACGATATCGGGAAGTTCAGTGCCTATGATCTGTAGGGCTTTTATGGGATTGGTAAAACTACCAATAATTGCATAATCGTGTTGCCCTTCGAAAAGGGAGACTATTCCCATCAATACCAACTTCTCATCTTCAACAATTACTACACGTTTCATAATCTCTCCACTAGTCCTGTATATATTATCATACGATGACCATCATTTTCACATTTTGTTCTTTCAAATACAATTCCACATATGAAACTTTATTTTATATAAGAAACTCTTTACAAATCAGAACAGCTACCCTATCATAGGTCTATGCATGAACCAACAGTACCGGCAATAGATAAGATGCACCGTATCTTCCTCTTACTCATGAGATATGATCAGGGTTTCACCCTCACAGAGGTGATCAAGGAACTTGAACTCTCCAAGGCTACAGCCTTCAGGATGCTCACCCACCTTGCAGCTTTAGGTTATCTAGAATATGAGAACTCAAGTAGTCGGTACTCCCTCGGTCCGATCCTCATCTCCCTGGGTAACCATGCGAAGAACAGGATCGACTTAAAGGTCACAGCCCATTCCTTTCTCATAGAGCTCGCTAATGAGGTAGAGGAGACGGTAAAACTCAGTATCTATAGAGATGATACGATCTTCGTCCTCGATTCCATCGAGAGTCCAAAACGTATGAGGATCGTCGTCGATCAGGGGGCCTACTTCCCACCTCATATCGGAGCTGCAGGAAAACTCCTTCTGGCAAACCAAGAGCAGACAGTACTCGAAGAATACCTGAACGGGACTTTAGAGAGTTATACCGAATATACCTACACTGATCCAGTAAGACTCAGAGAGGTACTCACCAAGATCAAAGAAGATAATATCTCATTCGATCATGAAGAGGAGAGTCTTGGTATCAAGGCTATCGCCTCCCCCGTTCTTGATGAGTTAGGGAATGTCATAGGAGCTGTCAGTATCCCCTATCTAGCTCATGTATATGACGATAAAAAAGAGAAAGAACTGATAGATATCTTAAGCCGCTATACGGCGACTATATCATCAGCCATAGGATATAGAGGAGAGAAGATAGATGAATGAACTATTTCGTCCCATCCTGAAAGCTAAGATCGTACCGGTCATCAAACTGACTGATATCGATCAGGTAACAGGACTTGGGAATGCATTGACTAAAGCAGGATTACCGATCGCAGAGATCACCCTGCGTTCACCAGTAGCACTTGAATGTATCAAGGCGATGAAGGATGAGTTCCCACAGATGCTCATCGGAGCAGGGACCGTGACGACAACAGATCAGGCAGACGCTGCCATAGAGGCCGGAGCTGTGTTCATCGTGACACCGGGGTTCAACCCGACTGTTGTCGACCATTGTATCTCGAAAGGGTATCCGATCATTCCCGGAGTCACCTCACCATCGCTCGTCGAGTGGGCTCTCGAACGAGGCCTTACCCGATTGAAGTTCTTCCCAGCAGAGGCATCAGGTGGTGCGAACTATCTGAAGAATCTTGCTCCGGTCTATCCTGAGGCGAGTTTTATGCCTACAGGGGGAGTGAACAAGAACAATATCAAAGAGTACCTCGCACTCCCGAATGTCTATGCTTGTGGTGGAAGCTGGATCGTCAAGACAGCCCTACTCGAAGCTCATGATTTTGCAGAGGTAGAACGGCTGACTAGAGAAGTCCTAGACAGTATTGGAGGAAACTCATGAATGCTACAAAGATCGTGACTCTAGGTGAGATCATGCTACGGTTGAAATCACCAGATAATACTCGTCTGTTCCAGACTCCTTCATTAGAGGCTACCTTCGGTGGTGGTGAAGCTAACGTTGCAACGGCTCTATCCCTCTTGGGACTTGAGACCTATTTTGTGACGGCTCTACCGCAATCCCCACTTGGCCATGCTGCACGTAATGAGGTAAGGAAATATGGGGTCAACACGGACCATATCTCATGGGAGGGAAAACGTCTGGGAGTCTACTATCTAGAGGCAGGAGCCGCACAGAGGGCCTCTAAGGTGGTCTATGACAGAGCAGACTCAGCGATCGCAGAGGCAACGGTAGACCAATTCGATTGGGATGCGATCTTCGAAGGTAAAGACTGGTTCCATATCACGGGAATAACCCCTGCCCTATCAGCAACAGGTGAAGAGCTTGCACTCTTTGCAGTGAAGAAAGCTCAAGCGATGGGTCTAACCGTATCCTGTGATCTCAACTTTCGTAAGAAACTCTGGAAGTATGGAAAGGATGCGCCACAGGTGATGTGTGAACTTGTGAAACATGTCGATGTGATCATTGCCAATGAGGAGGATTGTCAGAAGACTCTCGGTATCACCTCTTCATCAGATGTGACCAAGGGGGAGCTCTCTGTAGATCATTACAAGGACCTTGCGAATAAAGTCCTCTCTCAATACCCGAATGTGAAGAAGATAGGGATCACCTTGCGAGAGTCTCTCTCAGCGACCCATAACAGATGGTCAGCAGTATTCGCTACAAACAATAGTTTCTATCAATCACAGCAATATGATATCACCCCGATCATTGACCGGGTCGGTGGAGGGGATTCCTTCTCTGCAGGTCTCATCTATGGTCTGAATATGCTCGATACAGATCAGGAGGCCTTGAACTTCGCTGTTGCTACCTCCTGTCTCAAACACAGCATCAGTGGTGATATAGCTCTCTTGTCATTAGATGAAGTCAAGCTCCTACTCAAAGGTGATGGCTCAGGAAGGGTCCAGCGATAACCCCTAAGGTCCATCTAGCCTCTATAAGACAGCTCCCACTCGGGAGCTGTTCCTGTATCTCCAGTCTTCCGAAATAACACAGCTCTCTTGGTTATCGTAGTTCACACATTCCCGATATAACTACACCTACTCTTCACAAACACCCCATACTCTCTCCATCTGCACCGGTTATATTCTAATCAGTCATTAAGACAAACAAGAGAATTAATAACAAATGATATGAATGCATAGGAGCAAGAAGATGAAAAAGAGAAATGGTTTCAAGAAAGTCGGATTAGTAGTAGCAGTATTGATGGTAGCGGGTATGGCAGGAGC
>CAKZLE010000017.1 GCA_937125225.1 uncultured Spirochaetia bacterium | reverse complement strand
CAATTGCTTGTCTGATCCTACTCGCCTCATCAGGTCGGTCTCTATAGGACCTGGTGCCATCGCATTGACTTTGATCCCGTAGGGAGCAAGGTCTACTGCCTGTACCTTGGTCAACTGCTGTACCCCACCCTTACTGGTGGTGTAGACCATCTGTGAGTTCAATGCGAGATAGGCATTGACTGATGACATGTTGATGATAGCTCCACCGGTTCCCTGCTTCACCATCTCTCTGGCTGCATACTGGTCTCCGAAGAACATTCCTCTCAGATTCACATCCATGATCCGGTCATACTGTTCTGGTGTGATATCAAGATAGGCAGTCTTATCTGAATCGTTGATACCCGCGTTAGAGACATAGATGTCGATCTTACCGAACTTCTCGACGGTCTTGTCGATGATGTTCTGAAGGCTCTCCAGGTTCCCCACATCACAGGGAACATACATCGCTTCGCCGCCGAGAGAAAGGAGCTCAGCAAGCCCCTCTTCTCCGGTCTGAGGATTACGTCCGCCAATCACGACAGACGCACCCTCTTTTGCGAACTCGATAGCGATGCCTAATCCGATACCTTTTGTACCGCCGGTGATTACCGCTACTTTGTTCTTGAGTTTCATTATATCAACTGTCCTTTATCGTCATGATCTTTGTCATATACGATTTCTGCAGCAGTATTATATCCACCTGGATTTCTGAATCCGAGAGGATTCACACCCAATGCGAATTTTTCTTTCAATTCTTCAACAAGTTCACTGTAATATCCAACTACTCGTTCGATACAAGCTTCACCCTTCTCTACTGTTGCTTTAGTTGGATCACCGATAACACCATTTTCTAAGTCATCTTTCTCAGGAAGTCCGAAAGTCCCTTCGAAGTGGTAGAGCATTCCCGCTTTTGCAGCCTGTCCTGGAGCGATCTTCCATTTAGAATCGATGAGTGGTGTACCACCACCTGCTTCAGCAAGATCCATCTTGATGAACTGTGGATAGAGGTAGAGTCCAACTGAAGTCTCAGCTTCATCTGCATGCCACATGTAATCTTCTAATACGTCTTTATCATCTCTGAGGAAGTCATACCATGTTGAAGAGATGGTGAAGAGACCTTCGATTCCGAGTTTATGAGTAGCTACGATAGTTGAGGACACCTGTCCGTGAGCTGAGATGATGATGAATTTGTTGTATCCAGCAATTGACGCTCCACGAATGATATCCATAAGAAGTCCGATATGTGTTTCGTATGTCAGAGGGATGGTTCCTGGCATTCCCCAATGGTGGTGAGGGTGTGAACCATACATAGGACAAGGAAGAACCATAGCACCTGTTGCTGCACCGACCTTCTCTGCGAT